>NZ_JBVJNK010000004.1:691636-700595 GCF_055583745.1 Streptomyces sp. NPDC104381 | reverse complement strand
CGGGGGCTTGTTACTTCGGTCTTGCGCTGGGCTACCAGGACTCGAACCTAGAATGACGGTACCAGAAACCGTAGTGTTGCCAATTACACCATAGCCCACTGAAACGCAACCCCTGGGGGCTTTGTCTCTGTCTGCGCTTCCCGGCCGGATCTTTCGGCCCGCTCGGGCGGCGCAGGAAGAACATTACCTGAAGGTGTCCGGCGCTCCAAAACGGGTATCGCCCGCCAGCAGGCCGGGAAGCTCGTCCAGGCCGGTGATCCGTACGAGCTCGGGGCGTCCGCCCCGGCCTTCCCGGTCCAGCCAGATCCCGGTCAGCCCGGCGGCCACCGCGCCGCCCGCGTCGATGTCGGGCTCGTTCCCGACGTACGCCACCTCGTGCGGGGCCAGCTCCAGCACCTCACAGGCGGCGTGGAACGCCCCCGCTTCGGGTTTGGAGACACCCAGCTCGACGGCGCACACCACGGCCTCGAAGCGGTCCCGCACCCCGAGGGCGCGCAGCTTGCGGTCCTGGTTGTGGATGCTGGAATTGGAGAGGACGGCGTGCCGGAAGCTTCCCGCCAGCCGGTCCAGGACCGGCACGGTGTCCGGGAAGAGCGCCCAGGCGGCCTCGTAGTGGACGACGTGACGGCCGAACCACTCGTCGGCCTCCGCGTCGCTCAGCAGCCGCCCGAGGAACGCGCGTACGCGCTCCCGGCGCTGGCCCGGGAAGTCGAGCTCCCCGGCGGCGAAACGCGCCCACTGCGCGTCGGTGATGGCCTTCCAGGCGTCGAGGGCGCGCTCCAGGGAGTCGTAGCCCTCGGGGAAGCCCTCGTGCTCCAGATGCTTGCGCATCCCGGTGCGGTCGGCGGCCGAGTAGTCGAAGATCGTGTCGTCGATGTCCCAGAGAACCGCTCGGATCGGCATGCCGGCCAGATTACCGGGGCGGCCCCCGCATGACGACGGGGTGACCGCCCCTGCCGGGCGGCCACCCCGTCGTGTGCGAACCGGGCGTTACGCGGCGAGCTTCGCCAGCGCCGCGTCGATCCGGGCGATCGTCTTCTCGCGGCCCAGGATCTCCAGGGACTCGAAGAGCGGCAGACCGACCGTGCGGCCGGTGACGGCGACACGGACCGGGGCCTGTGCCTTGCCGAGCTTCAGGCCGTGCTTCTCACCGGCGGTCAGGACGGCGGCCTTGAGGGCCTCGGCGTTCCACTCGGCGGCGAGCAGTTCGGCGCGGGCGGTGACCAGAAGGGCGTCGGAGCCCTCCTTCATGGCCTTCGCCCAGGACGCCTCGTCCTCGACGGGCTCGTCCAGGAAGAGGAAGTCCACGTTGGCCGTGATGTCCGAGAGAACCGTCACACGGGTCTGGGCGTGCGGGGCGATCTCGGCGAACTTCTCCGCGTCGAAGGCCTCGGGCGCCCAGGGGGCGAAGGGGGCCTTCAGCCAGGGGCCGCAGGCCTCGGTGAAGGTCTTCACGTCGAGCATGCGCAGGTGCTCGGCGTTGATGTGCTCGGCCTTCTTCAGGTCGAAGCGCGCCGGGTTGGCGTTGACGTCGGCGATGTCGAACGCCGCCACCAGCTCGTCACGTCCGAAGATGTCGCGGTCCTCGGCGATGGACCAGCCGAGCAGCGAGAGGTAGTTGAGCAGCCCCTCGGGCAGGAAGCCGCGCTCGCGGTAGAGGTTCAGCGAGGCCTGCGGGTCGCGCTTGGAGAGCTTCTTGTTGCCCTCCCCCATGACGTACGGGAGGTGCCCGAAGGCCGGCGTGTCCTTGGCGATGCCCAGCTCGGTGAGCGCCCGGTAGAGGGCGATCTGCCGCGGGGTGGAGGAGAGCAGGTCCTCGCCGCGCAGGACGTGGGTGATCTCCATCAGGGCGTCGTCGACCGGGTTGACGAGGGTGTAGAGCGGCGCGCCGTTGGCCCGGACGATGCCGTAGTCCGGGACGTTCTCCGGCTGGACGGTGATGTCGCCGCGGACCAGGTCGGTGAAGGTGATCGCCTCGTCGGGCATCCGGAAGCGGACGATCGAGGTGCGGCCCTCGGCCTCGTACGCCGCCTTCTGCTCGTCGCTCAGGTCGCGGCAGTGCCCGTCGTAGCCCGACGGCTTGCCGGCCGCGCGGGCGGCGTCACGGCGGGCGTCGAGCTCCTCGGTGGTGCAGTAGCAGGGGTACGCGTGACCGGCGTCCAGGAGCTTGGCCGCGACGTCCTTGTAGAGGTCCATCCGCTGCGACTGGCGGTACGGCGCGTGCGGGCCGCCGATCTCGGGGCCCTCGTCCCAGTCCAGGCCGAGCCAGCGCATCGAGTCGAGCAGCTGCTCGTAGGACTCCTCGGAGTCGCGGGCCGCGTCGGTGTCCTCGATACGGAAGACCAGGGTGCCCTGGTGGTGCCGTGCGAAGGCCCAGTTGAAGAGAGCCGTCCGCACCAGGCCCACGTGGGGGTTGCCGGTCGGGGAGGGACAGAAACGTACACGGACAGGTGCGTTAGCCACGCTTGATCACCTTGTTGGTGAGAGTGCCGATGCCTTCGATGGTGACGGCGACCTCGTCGCCGACGTGCAGGGGGCCGACCCCTGC
Source organism: Streptomyces sp. NPDC104381 (assembly GCF_055583745.1). Taxonomy (NCBI): domain Bacteria; kingdom Bacillati; phylum Actinomycetota; class Actinomycetes; order Kitasatosporales; family Streptomycetaceae; genus Streptomyces; species Streptomyces sp. NPDC104381. The sequence continues at coordinate 698,047 of NZ_JBVJNK010000004.1, read as the reverse complement.
GGGGGTCCCGGTGAGGATCACGTCGCCCGGGAGCAGCGTCATGGCTTCCGTGATGTGGACGACCAGGTCCTCGACGGAGCGGATCATGTCGCTCGTCCGGCCGAGCTGGCGTTGTTCGCCGTTGACCGTGGCCTGGATGGCCAGGTTCCCGGGGTCGACGTCGGTCTCCACCCAGGGGCCCAGCGGGCAGGAGGTGTCGAAGCCCTTGGCGCGGGCCCACTGGCTCTCGCGCCGCTGGACGTCACGCGCGGTGACGTCGTTGGCGCAGGTGTAGCCGAAGATGACGTCCTTGACGCGCTCACGCGGGACCTCGCGGCACATGCGGCCGATCACCACGGCCAGCTCGGCCTCGTGGTGCAGCTCCTCCGAGAAGGAGGGGTACTCGATGGAGTCGCCGGAGCCGATCACCGAGGTGGTGGGCTTGAAGAAGGCGACGGGCACATCCGGGACCTCGTTGCCCATCTCGGCGGCGTGTTCCGCGTAGTTGCGGCCGATGGCCACGACCTTGTTGGGGAGCACGGGCGGCAGCAGCCGGACCTTCTTCAGCGGGACCTTGGTCCCGGAGAGCTCGAAGTCGGCGTACGGGATGCCCTTGATGATGTCGAGGACGAGGCTGTCGGGGCTGTCGCCCTCGACCGCGCCGAAGGCGACATTGCCGTCGATGGAGAACCTGGCGATGCGCACGGGATGCTGTCGCCCCTCACTTGCTGGCTGGCTGAAGACTGACGCTCCAGGCTATCGCCTCGCCGGACGCGGGTGAGGGGCCCTGCGGCGCGGGATCACTCAGCCGCAGCAGTGGCGGCCGCCGGGGCCGTCATGAGGATGGTGCGGCGCGGGTTGGCCGTCTGGGTGGGCAGGTCGACGGCGTGCTCCCGCTGCTCCGGCGTCCGCAGCGCCTCGGCGTCCGCGAGGTGCGCCAGCGTCGTGCGCCGGGGGTTGGCAATGTTGCGGAACATCATCGTCGTCTTCATCTGCCGTACGGGTCCTTGCCGCTGGGGCGCCACTCGGAGGTGCGCCGGTTGTCGGATTCGCTATCCCTGTAAAGCGCCAGGCTAAACATCCGATTCCCCGGCTTGGCCGGGATGAGACGGCGATCATCATGTGAGTTTGCTCACGAAGTTGATGACAAAGCGCCCATTCCAGGCACTTGACCATGGGATGCAAACCCGACAATACGGTGCTGAATCAGCCATTCCGCTCCCGATCATGGCGTCTGGGACACCTGCTCCCCCCGGGGAGCACACCCTTAATCGTCCGGTTTGACCGTGTACACGCTCCACATCTTGTTACCCGGCCATCACACGGTGTCATCAAGGTCACAGCCCGGTACGCGGGCCTTGTTGGAGATCCTCCACTGTGCTGGAATTCCACGCACCGCCGCGGGTTTCAGGCCCAGCGCGCAGGGGCGCAACGCAGCGCCGAGTGGCGGCGGGAGGGGGAAGTACGCCGGTCACTCACGACCACCATGGGGCGCGTCCAGCGCCCCACGACGCCGACACCGTCCCGGCGCGCCATGCGCGAAGGGACGCCTGGTCCAGAGGTTGCGACGCTAGTGCAGGGACGTTTCAAGAGGGATGGCATGGGGTCGCCCCAGCCCCGCCAGGGCCGAGGGGAAACTCCGGCGGATCAGGAGCCGCGCGGCGGGAACGACCGCGGTTCCTCGCCCCAGCGCGCCCAGAATCCCGGTCCGGCCGGTGACGGCGGCGACCGTGCGCAGCGCTCCGGCTCGACGAGCTCCGGCAGCGCGGAGTCCACCGCGGCTCCCAAGACGGCCGTCCCCACCTCCGCCGGCTCACGCGTCGCCCTGCGTAACTGGCGCATCAGCACGCGTCTGGTCTCCCTGCTCGCCCTCCCCGTGGTCGCGGCGACCACCCTGGGCGGACTGCGCATCAACGAGTCCATGAACGACATGGACCAGCTGGAGCACATGCAGCTGCTGACCAAGATGACCAAGAAGGCGACCGCGCTCGCCGTCGCGCTCCAGGAGGAGCGCGACAGGTCGGCCGGGCCGCTGTCGAACGGCGCCAAGGCGACCGACTACAAGGTCATCCAGCCCCGTGAGCGCACCGACCGCGCCAAGGCGGCCTTCTTCGAGGCCACCGACGAGATCGGCAACGCCCCGGGCGACGCGGCACTGGACAGCATCCACTCGAGCGTCAGCCAGATCGGCACGCAGCTGGGCAACATCACGAGCATCCGCAAGGACGCGTACGCCGGCAACAGCCCGAGTCTCAACACGATCGACCAGTACAGCCAGCTGATCACCTCGCTGCTCAGCCTGTCGCAGGACATGGCGCAGGCCACCAGCAACCCGGAGATGATCAAGCGGACGCGTGCGCTCGCCGCCTTCTCCTCCTCGAAGGAGTACGCCTCCATCGAGCGCGCGATCATCGCCGCGGCGCTGCCCGGCGGTGACAGCAAAGAGACGCACCTGAACGACAACGACCAGGCGTTCGGGCGCAACGCGCAGCACAAGGGCGACGCGACCCTCAAGACGTTCGAGACGACCTACGAGTCCATGGGCAAGAGCTCCGCCGAGCTGCTGGCGCCGCTGGACAACGGGAATCCCGAGATCACCGCGGCCGACGTGTACGCGAAGAAGGTGCTCGACAGCCCGCTGGGCATGGAGGGCGCCGGCACCAAGACCCGCACGTACATGGACTGGGTCGACCAGAGCTCCAACAAGATCAACGCCATGAGGACCATCGAGGAGACGCTCCTCGGTGAGATGGAGAGCAAGGCCCGCGAGCTCAAGGAGGAGTCGCAGCGCGACGCGATCCTCAACGGTGCGATCATCCTGATCGTCCTCGGGGTCTCGCTGGTCGGCGCCTTCGTCGTCGCCCGGTCCATGATCCGCTCGCTGCGGCAGCTGCAAGACACCGCGACCCGGGTCGCCCAGGACCGGCTGCCCGAGCTCGTCCGCCAGCTCTCCGAGACGGACCCGCAGGACGTCGACACCTCCGTCGAGTCCGTCGGTGTGCACTCCCGGGACGAGATCGGCCAGGTGGCCGCGGCCTTCGACGACGTGCACCGCGAGGCGGTCCGGCTGGCCGCCGAGCAGGCGCTGCTGCGGGGCAACGTCAACGCGATGTTCACCAACCTCTCGCGCCGCTCGCAGGGCCTCATCCAGCGTCAGCTCTCGCTCATCTCCGAACTGGAGTCCCGCGAGGCCGACCCGGACCAGCTCTCCTCGCTCTTCAAGCTCGACCACCTCGCGACCCGTATGCGCCGGAACGGCGAGAACCTCCTCGTCCTCGCGGGCGAGGAGCCGGGCCGCCGGTGGACCCGCCCCGTGCCGCTGGTCGACGTCCTCCGTGCCGCCGCCTCCGAGGTGGAGCAGTACGAGCGCATCGAACTGGCCGCGGTGCCCGCCACCGAGGTCGCCGGACGCGTCGTCAACGACCTCGTGCACCTCCTCGCCGAGCTGCTGGAGAACGCCACGTCGTTCTCCTCGCCGCAGACGAAGGTCCGGGTCACCGGTCACGCGCTGCCCGACGGCCGTGTGCTCGTCGAGATCCACGACACCGGCATCGGCCTCTCCCCCGAGGACCTGGCCGCGATCAACGAGCGGCTCGCCTCGCCGCCCACCGTGGACGTCTCGGTCTCCCGCCGCATGGGTCTGTTCGTGGTCGGCCGGCTGTCCCTGCGACACGGCATCCGCATCCAGCTGCGTCCCTCCGACTCCGGTGGTACGACCGCACTGGTCATGCTGCCCATGGAGGTCGCGCACGGCGGCAAGCAGCCGTCGAAGCCCGGCCAGCAGGGCAAGGGCCCGCAGGGCGGTGCCCCGGGCGGCCTTCTCGCCGGCGGCGCTCCCGCCGCGGGCGCGGGCGGGCAGCGTCCCGGACTCGGCGGCCCCGCCGGCCAGCCTCCCGCCAAGGGACTGGGATCGACCGCCCCGCGCGGCCAGGTCGGCGCGGGTTCGTCCCCCCGGGCCGCGCTGCCCTCGCGCGACGGCGGACCGCGTCAGCCTCAGCAGGGTCTCGGCCAGCAGGGTCTCGGCCAGGGCCCCGGTCAGCAGGGCCCCGGTCTGCCCGGCCAGGGACGTCCGGAGGGTCCGCGTCAGGGCGGCGGCCTCGCCGGTGCCTTCGCCGGCGGTGCCCGTCCCGGTGCGCGTCCCCCGCAGGACTCCTCGGGCGGCGCGGACTCGGGCCGGCCCAACCTCTTCGGCCACTCCGGCCAGAGCGGCCCGCCCGCGCGGCAGGCTCCGCAGCAGGCCCAGCTCGGCCAGGGAAACCAGGGCGGCCAGGGCGGCCCGCAGCACCCCGGTGGCCCCGGCCGCCAGCTGCCGCCGTCCGGCGGACCGCGGGCCGAGCTGCCCGGCGGCAACCCGCAGCCCCAGCGCCCGCAGAGCACCAGCTGGGGTGTCGGCGAGCAGGGTGCTCCGCGGCGTACGCAGCCGGACTCCCCGCGTGGTCACGAGGAGCACGACACCGGCCGGTTCGCCCGGCCCGGCACCTCGGCCCCGAACCAGCAGTTCGACCCGCAGAACCAGCGCCCCCCGATGAACGACCGTCAGGGACCGGGCGCCACCGAGGAGTTCGCCCGTCCGGACTTCTCGGCGCCGCAGGCGCCCCAGGCGCCTCACGCCCCGCAGGCGCCGGACCCGGCGAGCACCGCGCAGTTCGCCCGCCCGGACTTCAACGCCCCGATGCCGCAGGACCAGGGCTTCGGCCGTCCGCAGCAGGACCAGGGCTTCGGCGCCCAGGCGCCGGGACGTCCGCAGGCACCGCAGCACCGCGACAACGCCGACTTCGGCGCGCCGCGTCCGCCGGCCCCCTCCGCGGGTGAGCCGCCGCAGCGTCCGGCCCTGCCGCAGCAGCCCGAGGTGCTGCCGCCGGCCGGTCCCGGTGACGGGCGTACGCCGCTGTACGACACGCTGGAGACGAACTGGTTCCACGGACCGCAGCAGGGTGGCCAGCAGCCGCCCGCCGCGGAGCCGCAGGCACCGGTCGCCCCCCGGCCCGCCGGCAACCAGCCCCCGCCCATGCCCCGGCGTGGCGCGGCCGACACCGGCGCCACCAGTTCCTGGCGCGCTTCGCCCAACGACGAGCTCGTCCGGCAGGCGGAGCGGGTCAAGAAGCCCGCCGCGGGCGGGATCACGACTTCCGGGCTGCCCCGCCGTGTCCCACGTGCCAATTTGGTGCCGGGCACTGCTCAGCAGCAGAATCATCAGTCCGGACCTCAGGTTTCGCGTGCGCCCGATGACGTACGCGGCCGTCTGACCAATCTCCGCCGGGGCATCCAGCAGGGACGACAGGCCAACACAGGCTCGTCTACCGGCAGTTTCCAACTCGGCCCCACTCACCAGCAGGAGCGTTAGTTGAGCCCCATGAGTCAGGCCGCGCAGAATCTGAACTGGCTGATCACCAACTTCGTGGACAACACCCCAGGGGTGTCCCACACGGTGGTGGTCTCCGCGGATGGCCTGCTGCTGGCGATGTCCGAAGGTTTCCCGCGCGACCGCGCCGATCAGCTGGCGGCCGTCGCCTCCGGGCTGACGTCGCTGACGGCGGGGGCTTCGCGGATCTTCGAAGGCGGCGCCGTGAGCCAGACGGTCGTGGAGATGGAGAGAGGATTCCTCTTCCTCATGTCCATCTCCGACGGTTCCTCACTCGCCGTACTCGCCCACCCGGACGCGGACATCGGTCTGGTGGGGTACGAGATGGCACTCCTCGTCGACCGCGCGGGGACCGTCCTCACCCCTGACCTCCGCGCCGAGCTACAAGGAAGTCTGCTCCACTAGACGGCCATGCGGCAGACACTCGACGCGATCCCCCCAGGTACTACTCAAAACCCTCACCCGTCCGGCCGACACAGCCCCTCACCGGCCACCTTCAGACGGCAAGCCGACACCCTGCTGTCACGCCCGGAGGATTTATGACCCCGCCACCCGCCTCACCTGATCCGTACGGCGCTCTGCACCACGCGTCGTACGACGGTGAAGGCGACCAGCCGCTGGTACGTCCGTACGCCATGACCGGCGGCCGGACCCGGCCGCGCTACCAGCTCGCGATAGAGGCACTGGTCAGCACGACTGCGGACCCCGCCCACCTCGGGACGCTGCTTCCCGAGCACCAGCGGATCTGCCACCTGTGCCGCGAGGTCAAGTCGGTGGCCGAGGTCTCGGCCCTGCTGTCCATGCCGCTCGGCGTGGCACGGATCCTCGTGGCGGACCTGGCGGAAGCCGGCATGGTGGCCATCCACCAGCCGGGCAACGGAGAGGCCGGCGGCGCGCCGGATGTGACACTGCTCGAAAGGGTGCTCAGTGGACTTCGCAAGCTCTAGTGGCGGTACGGCCCGCGCCACCACGTCCGCGAAGATCGTGGTGGCAGGGGGCTTCGGCGTGGGTAAGACCACGTTTGTCGGTGCCGTCTCGGAGATCAATCCGCTGCGCACCGAAGCCGTGAT
>NZ_JBVJNK010000004.1:236709-691536 GCF_055583745.1 Streptomyces sp. NPDC104381 | reverse complement strand
AACAGCGGCCTCCCCTTCGTCATCGCCCTCAACGGCTTCGACGGACACCAGCCCTACACCCCCGACGAAGTACGCGAAGCACTCCAGATCGGTCCCGACGCCCCGATCATCACGACGGACGCCCGGCACCGGGCGGACGCCAAGAGCGGCCTGATCACGCTGGTCGAGCACGCATTGATGGCCCGGCTGAAGTAGCCGTAAGTCGGTAGCGATCTACGGAAGTTGCTGTAGTCACGCGCGGGGGCGGCCTGTGTCCTTTGACACGCTCCGCCCCCGCGTTCATAACATTTCGACAGAGAATTGCAGGCCCATCGATACCCGACGCGCACGATCGGTACCGCTGTGCTCATACGAGCCTCGCCTTTTGACGGGGCTCGCTCTTTATGCCCGTTTTATCGTCGGGGGGTCACAGCCGGAATCACACATTCCGACTGTTTGGAACGCGACCGGTCCGCGTGCTGCAATGCCTCGAACTACCCAGTAGTACAGCCCCTGAACGATAATCCGGCACAACGTAGGTGCCGACGCCGAGAGGTTGTTGGTCGAGTGAGGCGAAGCAACGAGGGCTCCGCGGCGCAGCCGGAGCGGGGCAACTTCACGCCACCGCCGCGCACCGCGCTGTCCCCGCCTGCGGACACGTCGTCCGAGGCGGAACCGGCGGCCGGCAGCACCAGCCGGCTGTCCCCGCGGAACTGGCGGGTGCCCACCCGGCTGAACGCGATTCTCCTGATCCCGGCGCTCGTCGGCCTGGTCATGGGCGGCTTCCAGGTGAAGGGGTCGGTCGACACCTGGAACGAGGCGCAGGACGCGGAGAAGACGGCTCTGGTCGTCCGCGCGGCCGCGGAGTACGGACAGGCCCTGCTGAACGAGCGTGACCTCACCGCTCAGCCCCTGCTGTCCAACAAGCGCACCGCTCCCGAGGTGGAGAAGGTCCGCGCGACCACGGACAGCGCGGCGCAGAAGTTCGACGCCGCCGTGCAGAACATGCCGGAGAAGGCGGGTCTCGACCGCCGCCTGAAGCTGTTCAAGGCGGAGGAGCCGCTCCTCCCCGAGCTGCGCAAGGCCGCCTACGCCGAGGCGATGGACCCGGTGAAGACGGAAGAGGGCTACACCAAGGTCCAGCACTCGTTGATGGAGTTCTCCAACGAGCTCGGCCTGGGCACCGGCAACATCACCAGCTACGGCCGGACCGTGTACGCGATCGAGCTGTCCAAGGCCGCCGAATCGCTGCAGCGCTCGATCGGCATGCACCTCCTCGTGCGTCCGAGCCAGGAGGAGCGCAAGTTCAACGGCCAGGTCACGGCGTTCAGCTCCTACAACTATCTGGAGCAGATCGCCCTCGGTGAGTTCGTCTCCGGTGGTACGGAGGCCGACGCGGCGCGGCTCAAGGAAGTCATGGCCGCCAAGGCCGCCGAGGGGGCCGAGCAGCTGAAGGCCGCCCAGGCGCAGGCCAAGGCCGCGGGCAAGCCCTTCGTGGCGCCGCCGAGCGTCGACGGTTCCGTCTTCGACGGCATGGCCCAGCAGATCGGCCAGGGCAAGTCCCCGGCGGAGCTGAAGGCCAAGGGCATCACGCCCGAGACGTGGATGGCCGCGGCCACCGCGAAGTTCGACGGCTACACCACGGTCGAGAACGAGCTCGTCGACAAGGCGGTGACCGAGGCGGCGGAGATCTCCACCGACGCCCGGAACGACGCCATCGTCAACGCCGCGATCGTGATCATCGCCCTGCTGGCCGCCTTCGTCATCGCCGGGCTCATGGCCCGCCAGATGAGCCGCTCGATGCGCCAGCTGCGTACGGCCGCCTTCGGCATCGCCGAGCAGCGGCTGCCGATGCTGGTCGACCAGCTGTCGCGGACCGAGCCGGGCCGGGTGGACACCCGGGTGCAGCCGATCCCGATCAACAGCCAGGACGAGATCGGCGAGGTCGCCCGCGCCTTCGACCAGGTGCACCGCGAGGCCGTCCGGCTCGCCGCCGAGCAGGCCATGCTGCGGGGCAACGTCAACGCGATCTTCACCAACCTGTCGCGCCGCAACCAGTCGCTCATCGAGGGCCAGCTGACCCTCATCACCGACCTGGAGAACAACGAGGCCGACCCGGACCAGCTGGAGAGCCTCTTCAAGCTGGACCACCTGGCCACCCGTATGCGCCGTAACGGCGAGAACCTCCTCGTCCTCGCGGGCGAGGAGCCGGGCCGCCGCTGGAACCAGCCGGTGCCGCTCGTCGACGTGCTGCGGGCCGCCTCCTCCGAGGTGGAGTCCTACGAGCGCATCGAGCTGACCGGTGTGCCGGAGAGCGAGATCCACGGCCAGGCCGTGACCGACCTCGTGCACCTGCTGGCCGAGCTGCTGGAGAACGCGACCACCTTCTCCTCGCCGCAGACCAAGGTCCGGGTCACCGCGACCCGGCTGCCGGACGGCCGCGTGATGGTCGAGATCCACGACAAGGGCATCGGCCTCACCGCCGAGGACTTCGCGGACATCAACCACAAGCTGGCCAACCCGCCGACCGTGGACGCCGCGGTGTCCCAGCGGATGGGCCTGTTCGTGGTCGGCCGGCTGGCCGACCGGCACGGCATCCGTGTCCAGCTGCGGCCTTCGGGCGAGCAGGCGGGGACGACGTCGCTGGTCATGCTGCCCGACGCGATCACCCACGGTGGTGGTGGCGAGGGGACCCCGCAGGACGACTTCACCGTCTCCTCGATCATGCCCGAGCAGCAGCAGGCGTTCGACCCGGTGCCGCAGCAGGCTCCGATGCGTACGGCGGCGGAGCTCGGCTTCGACGACTCGCGGTACGAGACCCCGGCGGCGGACTCCCCGCAGCTGGATCCGGTGAACCGTTCCCTCATGCGCGAGGAGCGGCGGGCGGCCCTGGAGGCACAGGCCGGCGGTGAGCGTCCGGCGTTCCAGGACGACGGCGCGGGACAGCACCAGGACTACGCCCGGGGGCAGTACGCGCAGGAGCAGTACAGCCAGGAGCAGTACGCCCCCGAGCCGTACGTCCAGGAACAGCAGCAGCAGGAGTACGCGCAGCCCGGTTACGAGGGCGGCTACGACGCGTACACCGACGGGAACGGCTACCAGGATCCGCAGCAGAACACCTATGCGGAAGCCTCGTACACCGCTCAGGACGGCCGGCAGGAGCAGTACGCCGACCCGTTCGCCTCGCAGGACGGCCTTCCCCACCAGGGTGACTGGCCTGATCAGGGCGCGTACCAGGGGGCGTTCGAGCCCCTGGCCCAGCCCGAACCGGAAGCTGTGCGGACGGCTCCCGCGGAGACACAGGAGCACGTAGGCTTCGACCGCCCGGGGCCCACCCCGAACCCCGGTGGCGAACTGACCGAAGCGGGTCTTCCGCGCCGCGGCGCGGGCCAGCAGCACTGGCAGCCCACCGGCCGCGGAAACGATCAGCCTGCCCCGCCCGAGCAGCGGCAGCGGCCTCAGCCGGAGCAGCCGCAGGCGCCTGCGCAGCAGACGGAGCACGCCGACGGCGAAGGCACCGACGACTGGCGCTCGGCGAACGACGAGCGCTGGGAGCGGGCCGAGAAGCTCCGGGATCCGAAGGCGGGCGGGATCACTCCTTCCGGACTCCCCCGGCGCGTGCCCAAGGCCAATCTGGTCGAGGGCACGGCGGAGCAGACCCAGCAGGGCGGCCCACAGGTCTCCCGCGCCCCTGAGGACGTGCGGGGCAGGTTGAGCAACCTGCGACGTGGTGTCCTGCGGGGACGTGCGGGGTCGGACACAAGTAATACCTACAACCAGGAGCGTTAGTGTGAGCCCGATGAGCCAGGCGGCGCAGAATCTGAACTGGTTGATCACCAACTTCGTGGACAACACCCCTGGGGTGTCCCACACGGTGGTGGTCTCCGCCGACGGACTCCTGCTGGCGATGTCCGAAGGTTTCCCACGCGACCGCGCCGATCAGCTGGCGGCCGTCGCCTCCGGTCTGACGTCGCTCACGGCGGGTGCCTCACGGATCTTCGAAGGCGGTGCCGTGAATCAGACCGTTGTGGAGATGGAGCGAGGATTCCTCTTCATCATGTCCATCTCTGACGGATCTTCACTCGCCGTCCTCGCCCACCCGGACGCCGATATCGGCCTGGTTGGGTACGAAATGGCACTTCTCGTAGACCGTGCAGGAAGTGTCCTTACCCCGGATCTCCGCGCCGAACTCCAGGGAAGTCTTCTTAACTAATAGACAGACAGTGCGTTTCTCGTCACCGCGCCATAAGGTGCGGTGGCGCGGCACCACTGGGATGGCGAACGGCAGTCGGAGGAGGAAACGTGGCAGCACCCACAGGCGGACACCCGTACGAGGGCGGTCAGCGGGTCCCGGGTGAACAGGGTGACAACCGTTTCGAGAACCCCTCCATGCCCGGCAGACAGGGTTCGCAAGACCCTTACCAGCCGTATCAGCCCTACCAGCAGCCCCAGCAGGGCGGCTGGCAGCAGCAGCCGCAGCAGCCTGGTCCCGGGTGGCAGCAGCAGCCCGGCTCCGGGTGGCCTCAGCAGCAGCCGCAGCACGAGCAGCAGCCTCCGCAGCGGTACGAGGCGCCGCCGTCGCGCATCCAGCCGGTGCAGCGGCAGGCCCCCCAGCCGGCGAAGCCCGCAGCGCACAACCCGCTGGTCCGTCCGTACGCCATGACCGGCGGCCGGACCCGGCCGCGGTACCAGCTCGCCATCGAGGCGCTGGTCAGCACCACGGCCGATCCCGCCCGGCTGCAAGGGCAGTTGCCCGAGCACCAGCGGATCTGCCGGCTCTGCATCGAGATCAAGTCGGTGGCCGAGGTCTCCGCCCTGCTCTCGATCCCCCTCGGCGTTGCCCGGATCCTCGTCGCCGACCTGGCCGAGGCCGGACTCGTCGCTATCCATCAGCCCGGCGGCGACGAGGCCGCCGGCGGCCAACCAGATGTGACACTGCTCGAAAGGGTGCTCAGTGGACTTCGCAAGCTCTAGCGGCGGAGCGGCCCGCTCCACTACCTCGGCGAAGATCGTGGTGGCAGGGGGCTTCGGCGTGGGTAAGACCACGTTTGTCGGTGCCGTCTCGGAGATCAATCCGCTGCGCACCGAAGCCGTGATGACGTCCGCGTCCGCGGGCATCGACGACCTGACCCACACCGGGGACAAGACCACCACCACGGTGGCCATGGACTTCGGACGCATCACCCTGGACCAGGACCTGATCCTCTACCTGTTCGGCACCCCCGGACAGGACCGCTTCTGGTTCATGTGGGACGACCTGGTCCGCGGCGCCATCGGCGCCGTCGTCCTCGTCGACACCCGCCGCCTCGCCGACTGCTTCCCCGCAGTCGACTACTTCGAGAACAGCGGCCTCCCCTTCGTCATCGCCCTCAACGGCTTCGACGGACACCAGCCCTACACCCCCGACGAAGTACGCGAAGCACTCCAGATCGGTCCGGACACCCCGATCCTCACCACGGACGCCCGGCACCGGGCGGACGCCAAGAGCGCGCTGATCACCCTGGTCGAGCACGCGCTCATGGCCCGCCTGCGCTGATCCCGCCGCCGCACGGCGAAGGCCCCGTACTCCTCGGAAGGAGTACGGGGCCTTCGCCGTGCGGCGGGCCCGCTGGGCCCCGGAGGGCCCTGGGCGGCCGTTGTCAGCCCTGCCAGCTGTGCGGGGCCCGGAAGCCGGGGGTGCGTTCCAGGCGGCGCCATCCGGCGGTGCTGCGGCCCCGGTGGGCGGGGGCGTCGGGCTGGGCGGCGGCGCGGGCGAGGAGGACCGCGGTGATGGCGGCGAGCTCCTCGGGGCCGGCCTGGCCCTTCTCGACGCGCAGGACCGAATCGGCGGGAGTGACGCTCATGGATGTCTCCGTCTTCTGGGCAGTGGGTCGCGGATGGAGCCGGGGTGGCGGCGTGCGGCCGTGACTACTGCGGGGGGTTGCCGTGCTTGCGGGACGGCAGGTCGGCGTGCTTGTTGCGGAGCATCGCGAGCGAGGCGATCAGCACCTCGCGCGTCTCGGCGGGGTCGATGACGTCGTCGACCAGGCCGCGCTCGGCCGCGTAGTAGGGGTGCATCAGCTCGGCCTTGTACTCCTTGACCATGCGGGCCCGCATGGCTTCGGGGTCCTCGGCGTCGGCGATCTGACGGCGGAAGATGACGTTGGCTGCGCCCTCGGCGCCCATCACGGCGATCTCGTTGGTCGGCCAGGCGTAGGTGAGGTCGGCGCCGATGGACTGGCTGTCCATGACGATGTACGCGCCTCCGTAGGCCTTCCGCAGGATCAGCGAGATCCTCGGCACGGTGGCGTTGCAGTACGCGTAGAGCAGCTTCGCGCCGTGCCGAATGATCCCACCGTGCTCCTGATCGACGCCGGGCAGGAAGCCGGGTACGTCCAACAGAGTGACGATGGGGATGTTGAAGGCATCACACATCTGGACGAACCGCGCGGCCTTCTCGGACGCCTCGATGTCCAGGACGCCCGCCAGCGCCTGCGGCTGGTTGGCCACGATGCCGACGACCTGGCCGTCGAGGCGGGCCAGGGCGCAGACGATGTTGCGGGCCCAGCGCTCGTGGACCTCCAGGAAGTCGCCGTCGTCGACGAGCTCCTCGATGACCTTGTGCATGTCGTACGGGCGGTTGCCGTCGGCCGGAACCAGGTCCAGGAGGACGTCGCCGCGCCGGTCGGCCGGGTCGTCGCTGGGGACGACCGGCGGGTTCTCCCGGTTGTTGGACGGGAGCATGCCGATCAGGTAGCGGACCTCGGCGATGCAGGTCTCCTCGTCGTCGTACGCGAAGTGCGCGACGCCCGAGGTCTCGGCGTGCACGTCGGCGCCGCCGAGGCCGTTCTGGGTGATCTCCTCGCCGGTGACCGCCTTGACGACGTCCGGTCCGGTGATGAACATCTGCGAGGTCTCACGGACCATGAAGACGAAGTCGGTGAGGGCGGGGCTGTAGGCCGCGCCGCCGGCGCACGGGCCGAGCATCACGCTGATCTGCGGGATGACACCGGAGGCGCGGGTGTTGCGCTGGAAGATCCCGCCGTACCCGGCGAGCGCCGAGACGCCCTCCTGGATACGGGCGCCGGCGCCGTCGTTCAGCGAGACCAGCGGGGCACCGGCCGAGATGGCCATGTCCATGATCTTGTGGATCTTGGTGGCGTGGGCCTCGCCCAGCGCCCCGCCGAAGATCCGGAAGTCGTGCGCGTAGACGAAGACCGTGCGGCCCTCGACCGTGCCCCAGCCGGTGATGACACCGTCGGTGTAGGGCTTCTTGGCCTCCAGGCCGAAGCCGGTCGCCCGGTGCCGGCGCAGCTGCTCGACCTCCTTGAACGATCCCTCGTCCAGCAGCAGCGCGATGCGCTCCCGCGCGGTCAGCTTGCCCTTGGCGTGCTGCGCCTCGGTCGCCCGGTCGCTCGGTCCACGCCGGGCCTGCTCACGCAGCGCCAGCAGTTCGGCCACCCGGCCACGGGTGTCGCTGGGCTCGCCCGGGATTTCGTCCACAACGGTCATACGTCGACCCTACGAACCCGACCGCGTAAACCCTGCCGTTCACTTTGGACAGTCTCCTGCCCGGTTTCCTGGTGGCACCTGACAGAAGCCGTGCACCATGTAACCCATCTGCCAGCTCACAGGGCTGCCGCGTTGTAGGGCTTCCACAAAGAGGGGCGTGTGGCGCCGGCCACACGCCGGCCCGCGCGCCACGCCGCGGATCCACCGGGGCGGGCGACTGCGCACGCCGTATGGCGGTGACCCCGCACCCGATGCCCGGACCACGCCGGGACGGCGCCGCGGCCACTCCTGCGATCGCGCCCGGGACGCGCCGGGGCCGCGCCGGGGACGGAAGAGACAGTACGCGTCCGTCGGCCGGAGACACACCGGGCCCGGGCGGCCACCGCCTTCAGTTCCTGTTCACTCCGCGCAGGCGGTGATCGACCACGCGTGGCCAAAACCCGGCCAGGAGCGTCGAGTTGTGAAGAACGGAGACTTCTTGAGAGCGCTCTCAGTCATAACTCTTGACGCTCACCGGAGGCATCGCGAGAGTGGTGCGCACCGCAGACGGCCCCACCGCTCCGCCTCCCCCGCACCACACCACATCCCTGTCTGCGACCCCCACACCTCGGGAGTTCCTCCGTGATTTCGCGCAGAATGTTCCTGACGGGCGCCGCCGCCTCCGCGACCGCGCTCACCTACCCCCTCTGGGGCAGCGCCCTGAGCCCGCGCACGTCGGCGGCCGCCGCCACCTGCGAACTGGCCCTGCAGAACAAGTCGTTGCCCGGCACGGTGCACGCCTACGTCACCGGGCACGAGCAGGGCACGGACCGCTGGGTGCTGCTGCGCCCCGACGGCAGCGTCTACCGCCCCGACTCCCCCGGCGCCCCGCAGACCCCGCTGCCGGTGGACTGCGCCATCCCGCTGAACTCCGCGGGCGGCGCGCCCGTGGTCCTGACGCTGCCTCAGATGTACGGGGCGCGGGTCTACTTCGTACGCGACGACAAGCTGGACTTCTACCTCAACCCGGGGCCGTCCCTGGTCGAGCCGGCCTTCGCGACGCCCACCGACCCGAACTACGGCCGCACCTGGTCGTTCTGCGAGTTCACCTTCAACCCGCAGCAGCTGTACGCGAACATCAGCTACGTCGACCTGGTGACGGCGCTGCCGATCGGGCTGACCCTGGAGGGCGACGAGACGCACACCGTGGCCCCGCTCCCGGACGGCGCGGTCCAGCGCATCGCCGACGACCTCACGGCCCAGGCCGCCTCCGACGGGCAGCCCTGGGACAAGCTGGTCACCCGCGGCTCGGACGGGCAGGTCCTGCGGGTCGTCTCGCCGCAGAACCTGATGGCGCCGTACTTCGACCGCCCGGACGAGATGCCCTTCCGCGACCTGTTCACCGCGCAGATCGACGAGGTCTGGGAGAAGTACCGCTCCACCGACCTGAAGATCGACCTCCAGGGCGGCCGGGGCACGCTCGCCGGCCGGGTCAGCGGTGACACCCTGACGTTCGAGGGCGGTCACACCTTCGTCAAGCCGACGTCGAAGGACATCTTCACCTGCAACCACGGGCCCTTCACGAACGACCCGGCGGACTCCGACGACAAGAAGGCGCTGCTGGCCAGGATCGCGGCGGGCTTCAACCGCTCGATCATGCTCAGCCACCCCAGCCAGCCGAACGGCACGTCGGTGTCCGACTACTACAAGGGCGCGGTGACCAACCACTGGTCGCGCGTCGTCCACGCGAACTCCCCGATCGGCTACGCGTTCCCCTACGACGACGTACGTCCGGACGGCGAGCCGGACGTGTCGGGGGCCGCGCACGACGGCAACCCGCGTCGCTTCACGGTGAGCGTCGGCTCCTGACGCACCCGTGACACCGTGCCCGTCCGCCGCCCGTCCGCGGCGGGCGGGCACGACCGCGTCCGGCACCCGTGCGGCCCAGCGCACCCTGCGCGGGCGGCCCCCGGGGTGGATCGTTGGCAGATGTCCTCCCTCCGTGAGCAACCCGTCGGTGACCCCGCTGAGCGGGTCCTCCTCCATGGCCTCCGGCTGATCGACGGCACCGGCCGCTCCCCGGTACCGGACGCGGCGCTGCTGGTCGAGGGGACGGTGGTCCGCTGGGCCGGCCCCGAGGCCGGGCTCCCCGCCGCGCTCGGACCGGCGAGGCGGCTGGATCTCGGGGGCCGGACGGTGTGTCCCGGCTTCATCGACACCCATGTGCACTTCGCCCTGCCGGGCCCGGCGGGCAACCCGCTCCAGGGGCTCGGCGAACTGCCGACCTACCGTGCCTTCAAGGTCCTGGACCGGCTGCGCGTGACCCTGGAGAACGGGGTGACGACCGCCCGGGACCTGATGGGGCTGGACGCCGGCTTCCGGCAGGCGGTGGCGGAGCGGCGCATTCCGGGGCCCCGGCTGCTGGTCTCGGTCACCATGCTCAGCCAGCGCGCGGGCCACGCCGACTTCACCCTCGCCGGAGGGATCGACGGGCTGGCCCTGGCCGTCACCTTTCCCGAGAGTCCGCGCGGCCTGGTCGGCTCCGTCGACGACATGCGGGCCCGGGTGCGCGACCTGGTCGCGGCGGGCGCCGACTGCGTGAAGCTCGCCACCAGCGGCGGTGTCACCTCCCCGCACGACCGGCCGGAGTGGCTGGGGCTGCGCCCCGAGATGATCCGGGCCGCCGTCGAGGAGGCCCGGGCCTACGGCGGTCTGCCGGTCGCCGCGCACGCCATCGGGCGGCCCGGGATCGAGGCCGCCGTCCGGGCGGGCGTGACCAGCATCGAGCACGGCTACGCCCTGGACGACGAGCTGCGGGCGGAGATGGTGGACCGGGGCCAGTTCCTGGTGCCCACGCTGCTGGAGACGACGCAGGACCTGGACCCGGCGCGCACGTCCCCGTCGGCGTACGAGAAGGGGGTGCGCTGGCACCGGATCGCCCAGGAGTCGGTGGCCCGGTCGGCCTCGGCGGGGGTCAGGATCGCGATGGGGACCGACAGCGGCCTGGCCGTCGGGCACGGGCGCAACCTCCAGGAGCTCGGGCTGCTCGTGGACATCGCGGGCCTGTCGCCCATGGCGGCGATCGTGGCCGCGACGGGTGACGCCGCGCGGCTGTGCGGTGTCGACGAGGTCACCGGGACCCTGGAGGCGGGCAAGGCGGCCGATCTGGTGGTCACGGACATCGACCCCCTGTCCGACATCGCGTCCCTGGGCGATCCGGCCCACATCCTGGCCGTGGTGAAGGAGGGCCGAATCGCCGTCGACCGCGCCGGTGTCCTCGGCGACGGCTTCCTGCCCCCGCTCCGTCCCTGAACCGGGGAGCTCCGCCCGTACCGCTGGTGGAACGTGTAACTCCGCCGATACGCACGCCTCTTGACTTCGCAACAAGCGGAATGGAGAGTGCCGGGCACTGTACTTGTACATGCCATCGGACCGGAGGCGCCCGTGTGCGACTTGCACGACCCCAGCGACCACGACCATGCGGTACACACAGGCGACGGGCCCAGCCGCCGCCGGATCATGCAGCTGCTCGGGGCCGCGGGCATCGCCACCACGGCGATGGGCATGACGGCGGATCCGGCGATGGCGGCGGCCTCGGACGAGGCCGCCGGGGCCGCGGTGGACCCCGCCGCGTACACCCCGCCGGAGGGCCTCGCCAAGGACTCGCCGGCGAAGCGCACCGCGCTCGGCTGGATCGAGCGGAACGCGTCCCGGATCACCGGGCTGAACGACGAGATCTGGGAACACGCGGAGCTGAGCCTGCGGGAGTGGAACTCCTCCCTCGCCGAGGCCGACTTCCTGCGCAAGGCCGGTTTCGACGTGGAGTTCGGCACGGCCGGCTTCCCGACCGCCTTCACCGCCACCTACACCCGGGGCAAGGGCGGTCCGGTCATCGGTTTCAGCGGGGAGTACGACGCGCTCCCCGGCCTCTCGCAGAACAAGGGGGTGGGCGAGCACGACCCCAAGGAGTACGTCCACGACCCGTTCGCCCCGGGCTACGGGCCCGGCCACGGCTGCGGGCACTGCGCCCTGGGGACCGCGGCCGCGGCGGCGGCGGCCGCCGTCGCGGAGGCGTCCCGGCGCCACAAGCTCGACGTGACGGTGAAGTTCTTCGGCTCGACCGCCGAGGAGCAGCTGATCGGCAAGACGTACGCCGTCAGCAAGGGCGTCTACGACGGGCTCGACGCCTTCCTCGACTGGCATCCCTCGACGGGCAACGCGACCGGCTGGGGCACGTCGAACGCGATGACGGCCGTCACCTTCACCTTCCTCGGTGTCGCGGGCCACGGTGGCACCCCGCTGGGGAACAAGAGCGCGCTGGACGCGGCCGTGATGATGGCGACCATGTCGGAGTTCCTCCGCGAGGAGAGCATGGCCCCTTCGGCGCGGCTGCACTGGGTGATCAACAACGGCGGGGACATCCCCAACGTGACGCCGGAGATCGCGGAGATCTCGTACTACGTCCGCGAGGGCAGCGTGGAGCGCGTCGCCTCGCTGCTGGACAAGGTCATCGCCGTCTCGGAGGCGGCCGCGACCGCCAGCCGCACGTCGGTGCGGCACCGGATCACCTCGGCGTGCTGGAACCAGCTCCCCTCGAAGGCGTTCGCCGAGCTCATGTACGACAACATGCGGCAGATCGGGCCTCCGGTCTTCTCCGAGGGCGCCCAGCGGCTGGCCAAGGAGCTCCAGGGTTCGCTGGGGCTGCCGGAGAGCGGTCTGCACGACACGATCGGTGAGCTGAAGCCGCCCGACCCGGTCTTCCTGGGCGGCGGCTCCACGGATGTGGCCGATATCAGCTGGCAGGTGCCGACCGTCTCCATGGGGGCGGCCGTGGCTCCGATCGGTTCGAAGATGCACACCTGGTCGACCGCCTCCTGTGCGGGATCGGCGCCCGGTCACGCGGCGATCAAGGCCGCCGCGGCGTATCTGGCGGCGACGGCCGTGGACCTCCTGCTCCAGCCGGAGCTGCTGCGGGGCATCAGGGAGGAGTTCGAGAAGCGGACCGAGGGCCTGACCTGGAAGACCGCCCTCCCGGAGGGCTACGAGCCGCCGATGTACGAGCCGCCCGCCTGGTTCCTGAAGAGGACCGGCCAGAGCTGGCCGCCGGAGAACATCACCTGGCCGCCGCGCCGGGTGATCAGCAAGGAGAAGTTCGCCTCGCTCGGGCCGGCGCTGAAGCCCCAGGTCTGACCGGGGCGGCACAACACGCGAGGTGCCCCCGTCCGGGCCGGACGGGGGCACCTGTCGTGCGTACGGGGCTCAGCAGCCGCCGCAGTTGTAGTAGGTCACGTCCCAGTGGTTGCCCTCGTCCGCGTAGACGTTGCCGGAGCCGGACTGGTACTGCGGGGCTCCGTCGCCGCGCACCCCGATGTAGGCGAACGTGCCCTTCACGTAGTTCGTCAGGCAGGTCGTCTTGCCGAAGTCGAGCTTGTAGCCGTTCCAGTGCGAGTAGGTGCCACTGGCGTGCCCGGTCTCGGTGCCCCCGGTGATGTTGAGCGCGCAGCCGGTGGCGCTCTTCAGGGTCTGGGCGCCCTGCGCGCTGGTCAGGTTGAGCTGGTCGAAGGACGTGCAGGTGGAGACGTTCCGGTTGGAACAGCCGCCCGAGGACGACCAGGTGATCCCGGACGAGCTGAAGCGGGAGGTCGCCTGCGAGTGGGTCAGCTTGGTGGCGGCGTGCGCCTCGGTGGCGCCGCCGCCGAGGATGCCCACGCCGGGCGCGAAGAGCGCGCCGAGGACGAGGGCCAGAGCGGTGAGGGCCGAGCGGAGTCGGGGACGGGTCTGCATGGGGGAAGTCCTCCTGCTCATGACAATTTGGGGGCAGGGAGATACTGCCCCAGCTCTACGCGCGTCCGCCAGGGGGCGGCAGGGGGTGAAGGGGGCCCCGCCCGCGACTTTCGGACCGGCCTGGACCCTTGATGTTGAACTTTGAACAAGATGGGTCTACAGTCAATGTCGTTGAAGGTTAAACAAACACTTTCGACGGCCACTCGTCTGAACCGTCCCCCGAGGAGGAGCCATGGCTCTGTTCAACCGCAAGAACAACGACGCCCCGTCCACCACCGCGACCCTCCCGGTGGACCCGGCGCTGGCCGCCCTGACCGGGACGTACACGATCGACCCGGCCCACAGCAGCATCGGCTTCACCGTGCGCCACGCCATGGTCACCAATGTGCGGGGCTCCTTCGGTGAGCACGAGGGCACCCTCACGCTGGACGGCACGGCCCCCTCCGCCTCCACCGCGTCCATCGACGTGAAGATCGCGAGCGTCGACACCGGGATCGCCGACCGCGACGGCCACCTGGTCAGCGGCGACTTCTTCGACGCCGAGACGTTCCCCCTGATGACGTTCCGTTCCACGAAGGCCGAGCAGCTCGGCGGCGACGCGTACCGGATCACCGGTGATCTCACGATCAAGGGCGTCACCCGCCCGCTCTCCATCGACCTGGAGTTCAACGGCTCCGCCACCGACCCCTACGGCAACCAGCGCGTGGGCTTCGAGGGCGGCGCCGAGATCCTGCGCTCCGACTGGGGCCTGACCTACAACGCCGCGCTGGAGACCGGCGGCGTGCTGGTCGGCGACAAGGTCAAGCTGAACTTCGACATCTCCGCGATCAAGGCCGCCCCGCAGGCCTGACACCCCCGCACCGAGCGCGCCCGCCGCCTCACCCTCGTAGGGGAGGCCGGCGGGCGCTCGGCGTGTCAGCGGCCGGACGGCGTGCGGCGGACCTTCAGCGCGTTGTCCGTACGGGTGGTGGGGTTGCCGTCGGGATCGTTCTGGATGCGTTCGTGCTCCTCGCTGAGCAGCACCTCCCACGCACCGTCCGGCAGTTCGAGGGCGGCGAGGACCTCGTCCGTCGTGGGCAGCTCCATGTCCGGGTGGTCGTGCTCCCAGGAGGGGAAGCCCGCGTGCCCGACGATCAGGAGTACGCCACCGGGTGCGACGGCCCCGGCGGCCCTGCGCAGGATCTCCTCGCGGGGCAGGTCGCCCATGGAGTGCAGGAACTGGGCGGAGACCAGGTCGTACTCCCCCTCGGGGAACGAGGCCCCCAGGTCGTGCCACTGCCAGTCGACCCGGTCGGCGACACCGGCCTCGGCCGCGTGCACCGCCGCCCGCTCCAGGGCGACCCGCGAGATGTCGGTGGCGGTCACCTGCCAGCCCGTCCGGGCGAGCCAGACCGCGTCGGCCCCCTCGCCGCAGCCGAGGTCGAGGGCGCGCCCGGGCTTCAGGTCCTCCACCTCACGGACGAGCACGACGTTGGGGTTCCCGCTCCAGATCCGGTCGCTCTCGCGGTAGCGGTCGTCCCACATCTCGGCGTCGGTACGGGTGCTGTCGGTGGTCATTTCATCTCCTGAAGTCCGTGACGGCGGTCCCCGAGCACACGCTCGGTGACCTGGCGCTCGGCCTCGGCCGAGAAGGGTGCGCGGCGGGCGTCGACCGCGCGGCCGGTGTCCTCGGTGACGAGGTCCATGTTGATCATCGAGGCCGCCTTCAGCCCGGCCGCCGCCGCACCGACGACCTGCTCCATGAGGTTGGCGACGTTACCGGCCACCCATACCCCGGGCACGTCGGTCGCCCCGGCGGGGTCGGCCGCGATGTAGGTGCCGATGACCTGGTCGCCCACCGTCAGCTCGGCGGGCACCAGGCCGAGGCTCTCCAGGACGGCCGACCGCGCGGTGAAGCGCGGCTGCACGACGAGCGCCTCGCACGGGATCACCGCGCCCCCGGCCAGCAGCACCCCGCTCATCCGGTCGCCGGTCACCTCCAGCGCGGCCACCTCGCCGTCCACCACGGAGATGCCCCGCGCGGCGAACCGCTCGTACTCCTCGTCACCGAAGTCGGGCTGCCCGTGCCGGAACAGCACCACGTCGTCGGTCCACTGCCGCCAGAGCAGCGCGTGGTGCACGGCCATGGGGCTGCTCGCCAGGATGCCGACCGTCATGTCCCGCACCTCCCAGCCGTGGCAGTACGGGCAGTGCAGCACCTCGCGGCCCCAGCGCTCGGCCAGGCCTTCGACCTGCGGCAGCTCGTCGACGATCCCGGTCGTCACGAGCAGCCTGCGGGCGTGGACGGTGCTCCCGTCCTCCCGCACGACCCGGAAGCCGTCGGTCAGCCTCTCGGCCGAGACGACCCGGCCCCGGACGATCTCGGCGCCGTAATCCGCCGCCTCGACCCGGCCGGCCGCCAGCAGCTCCGAGGGCGGGGTGCCTTCCCGGCCGAGGTAGTTGTGCACATGGGAAGCCGGTGCGTTACGCGGGCTCCCCGCGTCGATCACGAGCACGGAACGCCGCGCCCGGGCCAGGGCGAGCGCCCCGCTCAGCCCGGCGGCCCCACCCCCGATCACCACCACGTCGTACCGCTGGTCCTTCTCGCTCATGCGGAACACCTCCTGTTACGGGAGATGGTGCGCGCGCGGGCCCGATTCGACAAACCTGCTTGCCGAACCGGCAAACTCGCACCAGACGATCTTCCCCGGATCCCGCTCCCCCACCCCCCAGGCGTCGGCGAGCGCCCCGACGAGCGCGAGGCCGCGCCCGTACTCGGCGAGGGGCCCGGGGTCTTCCGGCTGCCCGACCTGACCCCCGCCGCTGTCGTGCACCTCGATCCGGAGCACGCTCCCGCAGGTGAGCCGGACCCGGAAACCCCGGCCGGGCGGGACGCCGTGCACCAGCGCGTTGGTCGCGAGTTCGCTCACGCAGAGCAGTACGTCGTCGAGGTCCGCCTCGCACGCCCAGTCGAGCAGCGCCTCCCGGACGAACTGGCGCACGAGGGGTACGGACCTGCGCTCAAGGCGGTAGAACGCCTCACGGAAGGAAGGGAGTTGCGTTGATTCATTCACAGGACGACTGTCACAGCTCGTCACTACTCTGGGTCACCGTGTCAGGTCGTACACCGCGTTTGTACGAGCGCTGACGGGTCCGGCGGGGTTCGCGTACGGGGAGAGGCACGTCATGCACTCGGTGAAGAGGAACAAGCGGGTCACGTCCTGGCATGTCATCGGCGCGCAGCTCGCCGCGTTCCGCCGCGCGGCGGGGCACACGCAGACATCACTGGCCGACCGGTTCTGCGTGGGCGAGGACACGATCGCCTCGATCGAGCAGGGCCGCCGCGCACTCCAGGCGGACTTCGCGGCGCAGCTGGATGAACTGCTGGACACGAAGGGGGCGTTGGGGGTCGCGGTGGCGAAGGTGCCGCAGAAGGAGCGGTTCCCGGCGTTCGTGCAGGACTTCGTGGAGTACGAGCAGGAGGCGGTGACGCTGCTGTCGTACGAAAACCAGGTGGTGCCGGGGCTTCTCCAGACCGAGGAGTACGCACGCTTCGTGTTCTCCTGCCTCTTCCCGCCCCTCGAAGAGGAGCAGCGGGAGGAGTGGGTGGCAGCCCGAGTCGACCGGCAGCGGCTCCTCGAACGCAGGCCACGGCCGATGCTTCACTTCATTCTGGAGGAGAGCATCCTGCGCAGCGAGATCGGGGACTCCACCGTGCGCCGGGAGCAGATCCAGCGCCTGCGGCAGTGCATGGAGCTCCCCTTCCTTGGGTTGCAGATCATGCCGATGCGGCTCCCGAAGCACGCAGGTCTGGCGGGGCCGATGGTCCTGCTGGAAACCCCCGATCACGACCATCTGGCCTACGTGGAAGCCCAGCTGACCAGCGTGCTCCATGATGATCCGGATGACGTCAGCGTCCTCCAGCAGAAATATGGGATGCTGCGTTCGCAGGCGCTTTCCGTGGAGAACAGCGCGCGCCTACTGGACGACTTGCTTGGAGAGTCATGACTCGCGCAGCACACGGCACGGATCTCTCGTGGTTCAAGTCCAGCTACAGCAGCGACCAGGGCGGCAACTGCCTCGAAGTGGCCTACGACTGGCGCAAGTCGAGCTACAGCAGCGACCAGGGCGGCGCCTGCCTCGAAATGGCCTACGACTGGCACACCTCCAGCTACAGCGCCAGCGAGGGCGGCGCCTGCGTAGAGGTCGCCGCCCACCCCGCCGCCGTACACATCCGCGACTCCAAGGTCACCGACGGCCCGGTCCTGACCGTGCCCCCGGCCGCCTGGGCCGCGTTCGTCGCCTCCGCCGTCTGAAGGGGCGCCGCATGACCGGTGACCCCCTCGCCCGGATCGCCGCGCGCGTGCGACCGCCCGCCGTGGCGGTCGACGGCCGGGGCGACTGGGCGGAAGCCGAGCGCCGGCTGGGGACCCCGCTGCCGGAGGACTTCAAGCAGCTGGTCGCGACGTACGGGCGCGGGGACTTCTGGGGAGCGCTCTGCCTGTGCACCCCGTTCGGTGACGACAACCCGGTCCCGCTCACGGCGGATCTCCTGGACGACTACGGCCCCCTGCGGGACGACCATCCCGAGGGCTACCCCTACCCGCTCTTCCCCGAGCCCGGCGGGCTGCTCGCCTGGGCGGTGACGGAGAGCGCGGCGCAGGTCTGCTGGCTGACCGAAGGGCGTCCCGAGTCCTGGCCCGTGGTGATCTGGTCGCGGGACGACGACTACGAGCGGTTCGACTGCGGGGCCGGCGCGTTCCTCGACGGCCTGACGAGCCGCCGCATCACCTCGGAGCTCCTCCACCACGAACCGGAGCTCGACCCCTGGTTCGACCCCGGGATCCCGCTCGACCACGTGTACGTACGGCTGGGCGAGGGCCCCCGCCCGTACGCCGAGCGCCTGCGGATCCTGCGCGAGGCACTCGGCCCCACGTCGGACCGGGGCGAATACGCGTGCAACGGTCAGCGGCAGGACCACTTCGCCGTGGACGGGGCCGGCTGGCTCATGACGTACGAGTCGGCCTACGGCCATCAGCTCCGGGTCGCGTTCCCGCCCGCGGACAGCGCGGAGGCCCGCCGTGCCGTGCTGGCGGCCGTGGAACTCATGGGCTGCCCCGTCGAGTCGACGGACACCATCCACGGCACCTCGTCCTGGAACTGATTTCCTCACCGAAGCCTGCCGGATGTCTGTACGCGCATCGGCGCACCGTGTACGGTCTCGGCCCGATGGACCTTGGGAGCGCTCCCACCCCCCACCGCTTCGTACGAGGAGGAACGTCATGAAACGCCTGCTCGCCTTACTGGCGACCTGCGCCACCGTCCTGGGCCTCACCGCGGCAGTCAGCCCCCGGCCGGCGGCAGCGGCCGCCGCCGGCTGCACCGTCGAGTACACCGTCGCCAGTCAGTGGCAGGGCGGCTTCCAAGCCGGGGTGAAGGTCACCAATCTGGGCGCTCCCGCCTCCGGGTGGACGCTCGCATTCGCCCTGCCGGACGCCGGGCAGAAGGTCACCCAGGGCTGGAACGCCACCTGGTCGCAGTCCGGCTCCGAGGTCACCGCCACCGGCCTCGACTGGAACCGCACGCTGGCCACCGGCGGGTCGGTCGACCTGGGGTTCGCGGGCTCCTTCACCGGCGCCAACCCGAAGCCGACGGCGTTCACGCTCAACGGCGTCGCCTGCACGGGCGCCCTCGAAGAGCCCGTGCCCGACCCCGACGCCGGCACTCCCGTGGACGTCAACGGACAGCTCCACGTCTGCGGTGTGAACCTCTGCAACCAGTACGACCGCCCGGTCCAGCTGCGGGGCATGAGCACGCACGGCATCCAGTGGTTCAGCCAGTGCTACAACGCGGCGTCGCTGGACGCCCTGGCGAACGACTGGAAGTCGGACCTGCTGCGCATCGCCATGTACGTACAGGAGGACGGTTACGAGACCGATCCGGCGGGCTTCACCAGCCGGGTGAACGGCCTCGTGGACGAGGCCGAGGCGCGGGGCATGTACGCGCTGATCGACTTCCACACCCTGACGCCGGGCGATCCGAACTTCAACCTCGACCGGGCGAAGACCTTCTTCGCGTCCGTCGCCGCCCGTAACGCCGGCAAGAAGAACGTGATCTACGAGATCGCCAATGAGCCCAACGGCGTGAGCTGGTCGGCGATCAAGAGCTACGCCGAGCAGGTCATCCCGGTGATCCGGGCCGCCGACCCGGACGCCGTCGTCATCGTCGGCACCCGCGGCTGGTCCTCGTTGGGCGTCTCGGACGGGTCCGACGAGAACGAGGTCGTCAACAACCCGGTCGACGCCACGAACCTGATGTACGCGTTCCACTTCTACGCCGCGAGCCACAAGGACTCCTACCGTGCCACGGTGAGCCGGGCGGCCTCGCGACTCCCGCTGTTCGTCACCGAGTTCGGCACGGTGAGCGCGACCGGTGGCGGTGCGATGGACCAGGCGAGCACCACGGCCTGGCTGGACCTGCTCGACCAGCTGAAGATCAGCTACGCGAACTGGACGTACTCCGACGCCGACGAGAGCAGCGCGGCCTTCCGGCCGGGCACCTGCGAGGGCGGCGACTACAGCAGCGGCGGTGTCCTGACCGAGTCCGGGACGCTGCTCAAGAACCGGATCAGCACGCCCGACAGCTTCCCCACCAGCTGACGCCCCCGGCGGGGCTCCGGCGAGGAGCCCCGCCGCGCGGAACCTCACCCCCAACTCGGAGGTACACGTGCGCATCCTTCCCTCACGAGCACGATGGGCGGCGGCCCTCACGGCGGTCGCCCTGCTGACGACCGGCTTCTCGGCGCATGCCGCGAGCGGCGCGGAGGCGGGCTGTCCCGAAGGCGCCCTGATCTGTTCGGACTTCGAGGACCAGACCGGGTCCGTGCCGTCCGGCGACTGGCAGTTCACCGCCCCCGACTGCCAGGGCACCGGCACGGCAGCCGTCGACACCGACGTGGCGCACAGCGGCGGCAGGTCACTGCGGGTCGACGGCGGTACGGGCTACTGCAACCACGCCTTCGTGGCGTCCACCGCCGACCTCTCCTCGGCCGGTCCGGTGGTGCACGTACGCATGTGGGTGCGGCACACCACCGCGCTGCCCACCGCGCACGTCACGTTCGTCTCCCTGCCCGACGCCTCCCAGGGCGGGCGGAGCCTGCGCGTCGGCGGCCAGAACGGCGCCCTGCAGTGGAACCGGGAGGTCGACGACGCCACCCTGCCGGCCCAGAGCCCGGCCGGTGTGGCGCTGAGCAGGCCGCTGCCGACGGACAGCTGGCAGTGCCTGCGCTTCTCGGTCGACACGACGGCGCCCGGTCTCGACACCTGGCTGGGCGACGAACTGGTCCCGGGTCTGCACGCCGACGGTGACCCGACCCAGGACATCGACCAGCAGTGGCTCGCCCGCACCACCCCGCCGAGGCCCACCGCGCTGCGGCTGGGCTGGGAGAGCTACGGGACGGGCGACGACACCCTGTGGTTCGACGACGTGACGGTCGGGACCGCGCCCCTGGACTGCTGACGGCCCGTCGGGGCACCGGGGGAACCGCCCGCCCCGGTGCCCCGGCGCACACCCCTCCAGGCACCTGGCCCGTCGGACGCCGATGCGGTCGCGGAGTCAGGAGAGGGCCGGGTCGGTGAGGTCCAGGGTCAGATGGTTGCGCCAGTCATTGGTGAGGACGGCGGTCGTCCCCGCGTAGCGCACGCTGACGAACGGGTTGGAGGCCCACATCGCGGCGACCCAGCGCAGGGAGTGGTCGGCGTCCAGGCGGGCGAGGTAGCCGATGTTGCCCATCCCGCTGCCGCCCCCGGCCATCCAGCCCGACCCGTCGGGCAGCGGGCTCTCGAAGCAGGGGAACGCCTCGGTGGTGCCGTCCTCCTTGATGGCCTCGGCCACGCCGAGCGGCCCTCCGAGCCGGAAGGGGATGGGCTGTCCGGCTTCCGGGTGGTAGGCCCCGGGCCCGTCCACGTACAGCTCGAGGCCGGTGTCGTCCGCCCGGTACAGCCCGTCGTGAAAGGGCAGCTCTCCGCTCGCCCAGAGCCGCTGGACCACACCCATCCCCGCTCCCCTCCCGCCGGGTCCTTCTCCCCCGCGAGTCCGCTGTCCACCATGAAGCTTCGCAGACGAACTCGCCCCGGCCGGGGGCGCGGGCGGGGTTGGGGCCTCGGGCGTGTGCCATGGAGGGACCGCCCCGGGGAAGACGTGTCGGCATGGACATCACGGCTTTCACGCACCGACGGCGCTGGGCCTCACTGCTGGCGGTCGTCCCCCTTCTCGCGGCGTGCGGCCACGACCCCGGCGGGCGGCCGGGCGGAGGGCCGCCCGAGCTGGGGCACGGTTCGCATCTGGTGATCACCACCGAAAACGGGGTGCGTCTGCGTCCCTCCGACGACGACCGGGTGGTCGCCGGAGGGCGGGTCGACAGCGGGTGGTCCCACCGCGACGGCACCTGGGTCCTCGATCTGACCTGCCCGGGCCAGGAGGGGAACGAGGGGGACGGCGACGGCGTGCCGTGCACGCGCATGCCGACGGTCGGCGTCCCCGCCGGTGTCTCCGTCACGGTCACCGCCCGGAACGCGGGCATCGACGTGGCGGGCGTCGCGGCGGCACTGGACCTGACCACCGTCAACGGGGACGTGACGGCCGCCCGATCCGGCTCGGACGACGCCACCGTCCGGCTCGCCACCCGCAACGGCTCCGTGCGCGGCGGGACGCTGAAGTCGGCGCAGCTGCACGCGGAGACGGTCAACGGGGATGTGACGCTGGGGAGTTCCTCCTCACCGGCCCGTCTCACCGCCGTGACGACCAACGGTTCGGTGCGGGTGTCGCTGCCGCATGACGCGCCCGCCTACCGCACCACCGGCACCGCGCGGAACGGCCGGACCTCGGTCACCGTCCCTGACGCCACGGACGGGACCGGGCACGAGATGACGCTGTCGACCGTCAACGGCGATGTCACGGCCGCACGCGACTGAGCCGCCTCTCAGGGGTGCTCGCCCGGCCCTTCGGCGTGCGGGGCGAGCCGGGTGGGCGAGAGGGCGCTGTCCTCCTCGCCGGCTTCGAGCAGGGTGGCGGCCGGGCCCACGACGAGGGGGTCGGGCCGGCCGACGGCCTCGTCGCTCTTCGCCGTGTAGTCGATGCGGGCGAGCAGGCTGCGCATCGCCTCCAGGCGGGCCCGGCGCTTGTCGTTGCTCTTCACGACGGTCCACGGCGCGTGCGCGGTGTCGGTGGCGCGGAACATGTCGACCTTGGCCGTGGTGTAGTCGTCCCAGCGGTCGAGGGAGTCGATGTCGGTCGGCGAGAGCTTCCACTGGCGGACGGGGTCGACCTGCCGGATCGCGAAGCGGGTGCGCTGCTCGGCGCGGGAGACCGAGAACCAGAACTTGACCATGATGATGCCGTCGTCGACGAGCATCTCCTCGAAGGCCGGGCACTGCCGGAGGAAGAGCGCGTACTCCGGCGGGGTGCAGAAGCCCATGACGCGTTCGACGCCGGCCCGGTTGTACCAGGAGCGGTCGAAGAAGACGAGCTCGCCGGGGGCCGGCAGGTGGGCGACGTAACGCTGGAAGTACCACTGGCCGCGCTCGCGGTCGGTGGGCTTGTCCAGGGCCACGATGCGGGCGCCACGCGGGTTGAGGCGCTCGGTGAAGCGCTGGATGGTGCCGCCCTTGCCGGCCGCGTCCCGCCCCTCGCAGACCACGACGATCCGGGCGCCGGTGTCCTTGGTCCACCGCTGGAGCTTGAGCATCTCGATCTGGAGGACGCGCTTCGCCCGCTCGTACTCCTTGCGGCGGATCTTGCGGTCGTACGGGTAGTTCTCCCGCCAGGTCCTGATCGGCAGGCCCGACTCGTCGAGCAGGATCGGCTGCTCCGGCCTGCTGGTGTCGACGGTCAGGCCGTCCAGCAGCTGCTTCTCCATCCGGTCACGGTCCACCAGGCCAAGCCTGGCACCCGCAGGCGCCCCGCGCCAACAGGGGCGCGGGGCTTGCGGCTCGCTACTTCATCTTCGCCGCGAAGAGCGGGACGACCTTCTCCAGCGCGTAGGAGGTCGACAGCACCGAGTCGGTGGCGAAGGCCTGGCTGATGCCCTGGTCGTCGAAGACGAGGGAGTGCCCGGCCTTCACCGACGGAACCGCCTTGTACAGCGGGTCGCCGCTGATGTCGGTGGCCGGGATGCCGATGGGGGCCATGACCGTCAGATCGGCGTCGAGGAGGTCGAGCTTCTCCTTGGAGACGGAGATCGAGAAGCCCTCGCCGGCCTCGGCCTCGACGGCCGGGTTGTTCTTGAAGCCCAGACGCTCGACGAAGTCGACCCGGCCGGTGCCGGAGACGTAGGCGCCGTACCCCTCGGAGGTGCGGGAGCCGAGGGTGATCGTGCTGTCCTTGAACTCGGGGTGCGCCTTCGCGGCCGCGGCGAACTTCGCCTCGGTGTCCGCGATGAGCTTCTCGCCCTTCTCCGGGACGCCCATGGCGGCGGCGACCATCTGGGTCTGCTTCTCCCAGGTCTGCTTGTACTGGTCGCCGCCCTTCGGCACGCCCACGGTCGGGGCGATCTTGCTCAGGGTGTCGTAACGCGTCTGATCCCCGCTGGACTTGGTGTCCAGGATCAGGTCCGGCTGGAGGGCCGCGATCTTCTCGTACTCCGGCTCCAGCGTGCCGATGATCTGCGGGCTCTTGTCGTACATGCCCTTCGCCCACGGTCCGACGCCCTCGCCGCCGAAGGCCAGCCAGTCGCTCGCGCCGACGGGCTGCCCGCCGAGCGCGAGGACCGTCTCGGCGTCGCCCCAGCCCAGCGCGACGATGCGCCGGGGCGCCTTGTCGACGGTGATCTGGCCGAACTTCGTCGCGACCTTGGCGGGGAAGGCGCCCTGGGCCGCTCCGTCCGAGGAGGCGGCGGAGTCGGAGCCGGTGTCGTCGGAGGAGCCGCAGGCGGCCAGGCCGACGAGGAGGGCGGCGACGGCGCCGGCCATCAGGACGGGAGTGCGCCGTGCGCGACGGGAGCGGGGAGCGGAATCGTTCATGCCGATTAGGTTAGCCTCACCTAAAGAGTGATCACGACATGGGGTGGCCCGCCGCGCCCCGCACATGGTGGCGTCCCAGCGGCACCACCATCGGCGTGCCCGACGCCGGGTCCTCCATCACCGAGCAGCGCATGCCGAACACCTCGCCGACCAGGGGTTCCGTCACGATGTCCGAGGGCCGGCCCTCGGCGACGATCCGCCCGTCCTTCATGGCGATCATGTGGTCGGCGTAGCGGCAGGCCAGGTTCAGGTCGTGCAGCACCGCCACCATCGTGGCCCCCTGCTCGTGGTTCAGGTCGGTCAGCAGGTCCAGGACGTCCAGCTGGTGGCTGGCGTCCAGGAAGGTCGTCGGCTCGTCCAGCAGCAGGATGTCCGTACGCTGCGAGAGCGCCATGGCGATCCACACGCGCTGGCGCTGCCCGCCGGAGAGCTCGTCCACCGGGCGGTCGGCGAGGTCCAGGGTGCCGGTGGAGAGCAGCGCCCGCGCGACCGCCTCGTCGTCCTCGGCGCTCCAGCGCCGGAACCACCCCTGGTGCGGGTAACGGCCGCGCCCCACGAGGTCGGAGACGGTGATCCCCTCGGGCGCGGACGGGCTCTGCGGGAGGATCCCGAGCACGGCGGCGACCTCCTTCGTCGGCATCTCCTGGATGCTCCGGCCGTCCAGCAGCACCGCGCCCCGCGAAGGGGCGAGCAGCCGGGCCATCGCCCGCAGCAGGGTCGACTTGCCGCAGGCGTTGGGGCCGACGATGACGGTGATCCGCCCCGGGGGGACGCTCACCGTGAGGCCGGAGACGATCTCGCGGTCGCCGTAGCCGAGGCGGACGTCCTCGGCTCGGAGGGTGTGCTCAGCCACGGCGCGGCCTGGCCTTTCCTTGGTCTCGTACGACTGTGTGTCAGCCACCGACGCCTCCTCGGTTGGCGCGGGCCAGGAGCAGCAGCAGATAGGGGGCGCCGATGAGGCTGGTCACCGCGCCCACCGGCACCTGGACCGACGGCAGCAGGTGCTGGGCGCCGAAGTCGGCGACCAGGACGATCAGCGCCCCGGTCAGCGCCGCGTGCGGCAGGGCGGCGCCCCGGCCCGGGACCAGGCGGCGGGCGATCGGCCCGGAGACGAAGGCCACGAAGCCGACCGGCCCGGCCGCCGCGGTGGCGACCCCGGCGAGGGCGGTCGCGCAGCCGAGCAGGGCCAGCCTGCCCGGCTCGACGCGGGCGCCGAGCCCGGCCGCCGCGTCGTCGCCGAGCTGGAGGGGGCCCAGGGCGCGGGCGGCGAGGGCGGTGAGCGGCAGGAGGACGGCGAGGGCGCTCAGCAGCGGCCACACCTGGCCCCAGGAACGGCCGTTGAGGGTGCCGGTCAGCCAGAGGTACGCCTCCTGCGCGTCGGTGGTGTCGGAGCGGGCCATCACGTACCAGACGACGCTGCTCAGCCCGGTGCCGAAGCCCACGCCGATCAGCACCAGGCGCTGGCCGGCGACGCCCTGGCGCCAGGCGAGCAGATAGATGGCGGCGCCGGCGGCCACCGAGCCGAACAGGGCGCTCCCGGACAGGGCGAGGCCGCTGACCTGGAAGAGCAGCGAGGCGGTGACGGCGACCGCGCTCGCCCCGGCGCTGATGCCGATGACGTCCGGGCTGGCCAGCGGGTTGCGCAGCAGGGACTGGAAGACGCCTCCGGAGAGCCCGAAGCCGATGCCGACGAGGATCGCGAGCAGGGCGCGGGGCAGGCGCAGTTCCAGCACGACGAACCGGGAGCCGCCGTCCCCGCCGCCGAGCAGGGTCTCCACGACCTTGCCGAGCGGCATCACCATGTCGCCGACGCTGAGCGAGAGGGCGAAGACCGCGACCACGGCCGCCAGCAGAGCGGCCATCACCAGCACGGAGCGCCGGCGCCCCCGGCCGCGTACCCCCGCGACGGTGCGTACGGCGGCGGCGAGGCGGGCGGCGTCGTCGGGCGCCTCCTGGATGCGGGTGCCGGTCACAGCTCCACCTGCTTCCTGCGGCGGACCAGCCAGATGAAGGGGACACAGCCGATCGCCGCGGTGACCACGCCCACCTGCACCTCGCCGGGCGGGGCGATGACCCGGCCGGTGATGTCGGCGACGAGCAGCATGACCGGGGCGAGCACCATGCTGTACGGGAGCACCCAGCGGTAGTCGGGGCCGGTGATGAGCCGGGCGGCGTGCGGCACGGCGAGGCCGACGAAGCCGATCGGGCCGGCCACGACGGTCGCCGCGCCGCACAGCACCACCACGGCGAGCGCGGAGGTCAGCCGGGCGAGGCCCACCCGCTGGCCGAGGCCGCGGGCCAGGTCGTCCCCGAGGGAGAGGGCGTTGAGCTGCGGGCCGAGCAGCAGCGCGAGGACCGTTCCGGCCGCGATGAACGGGGACACCTGCCACAGCACGTCCGCGTCGCGGGCGGTGAGCGCGCCCAGCTGCCAGAAGCGGAAACGCTCGTAGCTGTCGCTGTCCTGGAGCAGGACCACGCTGGTCACGGAGGTGAGCACCGCGCTGGTCGCCGCGCCGGCCAGGGCCAGCTTGACCGGGGTGGCGCCCTCACGGCCGAGCGAGCCGACGCCGTACACGAGGAGGGCGGCGAGCAGGGCGCCGAGGAAGCCGAACCAGATGTACTGGGTGGCGACCGTCAGTCCGAGGAAGCTGATCGAGCACACCACGGCGACCGAGGCGCCCGCGTTGATGCCGAGGAGCTGGGGGTCGGCGAGCGGGTTGCGGGCCACCCCCTGCATGACCGTGCCCGCGAGGCCGAGCGCCGCACCGGCCAGCAGCCCGGCCACGGTGCGGGGTATGCGGACCTCCTGGACGATGAGCTGGCCCTTGACCCCGAGGTCCGGGTGGAACACCCCGTCCAGTACGTCGCCGAGGGCCACGTCCCCCGAGCCGACCGCGAGGCTCGCCAGCACGGTCAGCAGGAGAACGGCCACGGCGGCCAGCAGTCCGAGGGCCAGGACGGGGCGGCTGCGCGCACGCCGTGGCTCCGGCGTCGCGGTCCTGTGTTCCTTCGCCGCCGGTGCCGCCTGGGGAGCCGGGCCGCTCACAGCCGGTGCACCCGGAGCGGCGGTATGCGGTTGTGCACTGTTCCTCACCCTTGCTGGTCGCCCCCGGGACGGGGCGCACCGGCAGGCATAAGTAAGGTGAGCCTAACAGTGCCAGGTCAGCGATCCGCTGCCGCGCCCCCCACAAGGTACGGAGATACCCTTGTCGAACGCCGCGCCCGTGACCGTCACCGCCGAGGCGCCCTCCCCCGGTGGAGACCCCCTGGCCGGGGCGGTGCCCCTGCGGTCGGCGGAGCAGCTGCGCGAGATCCTCGGGACGCCGTGGCCGGTGGTCATCGACAAGGTCCACGACGAGCTCACCGACGCCGACCTGGACCTCCTGGCCCGTGCGCCGTTCTGCGCCGTGTCGACCTCGGACGCCGAGGGCAACTGCGACACCTCGCCGCGCGGTGGCCTGCCGGGCTTCACCCGGGTGCTGGACGCGCGGACGCTCGCCCTGCCCGATCTGCCGGGCAACCGGCGCGGTGACAGCTTCCACAACATCCTGTCCAACCCGCACGTCGGCCTGCTCTACCTGATACCGGGCGTGATGACCGTCCTGCGGATCAACGGGCGCGCGCGCATCCTCACGGACGCCCCCTTCTTCGACGCGATGGCGGTGAAGGGCCGGCGCCCCGACCTGGCGCTGGTCGTGGAGATCGACGAGATCTATCTGCACTGCCCGGCGTCGCTGAAGCGCTCGGGCGTGTGGGCGCCGGAGACGTGGGAGGGCGCGGCCGGGAAGGCCTGAGCCGCCGCCGGAGGGATCGCGGGCGGCTAGGGCGTGTTTTGAAAGTAGCGCCGTCCGCCCGGAGGGCGGGCCCGGCGGCGTCTGGTGCGTGCGATCGCAAGGCGCGGAAATGTTCTCGTAGCGGAGCTACTAGGGCATTTCTGCAACGCCGCGAGCGTGCGTGCCAGGCGTCGCCGGGCAGGCGGGACTTTCAAAACACGCCCTAGAACCCGCCGCCGTCGAAGCCGCCGCCTCCACCGAAACCACCGCCGTCGCCGAAGCCGCCGCCTCCGAAGCCGGAGGAGTCGAAGTCGGAGCCGGAGAAGTCGCCGCCGCCCCAGTCGCCGCCCCCGCCGAAGTCACCGCCGCCGTACTCCGCGGCGTACGCCGGGGTGGAGAGCATCGAGCCGAGCATGGTGCCGACCAGCAGGCCCGGGAGGAGGCCGCCGCCGAAGTAGCCGCCGGCCCAGGGGCCGTAGGCCGGGCCCGCCTCCCAGTAGGGGCGCCGGCGGCCGTCGCCGATGTCTACGGTGCGGCTCAGGGGGGCCTCGCCCTCGCGCAGCCTGACCTCGTCGGCGCCGCAGACCGGGACCTCGCGGGCCGAGCCGCCGGACGGCGTCCACAGGACGTCCGCGACCGCCGGTCCATGGCGGGGGTCGAAGAAGCAGGGCGGGCGGCGGGCCGGGAGCGGGCGGCCCTTGCGGCGGGCCTCCAGGACGGCGAGGGAGAAGCGGCCGTCCTCCAGGGCCTGGGTCACCCCGCGCACGTCGGAGGGGTGGCGGGCGTTGCCCATGCGGGACTTGGCGTCCTCGTAGGAGTCGAGGGCGCGTTCGTAGTCGATGCGCATCGCGTCGTCCGCGCCCTTCTCGGCGGGATGGAAGTCCAGCCGGTCCAGGGTCTCGCCGTACGCGGTGATGTCCTCGTCCACGACGACCCGGAGCTTCTCCAGGGAGGCCTGTTCCTCCTCCTCCTTGCGCTTCCTGTTGCGGCGGGAGACCGCGAGCGCGGTGCCTCCGCCGAGCAGGACCACGCCTCCGAGGACGATGAGACCGGCGACGGGAAGGCCGCTGCGGCCGCCGTCGTCCGCGGAGCCGCCGGACCAGGAGGCCGGGGCGCTGCCCTGGGCCTCGTCCACGGCACGGTCGACGAAGGCGTTGAGCTGGGTGGCGGCGGAGGTGTCCGCGCCGGGTGCCTTCACGGCGGTGGTGAGGTTCTCGACGGCCCGGGTGGGCATCACCTGCGGGTCGGCGCCCGCGTCGAAGCCGTCGCCGAGGCGCACCGCGTAGACACCGGTGATCCCGGTGTCGGTGCGCAGGTTCTGCAGGAGGTTGTCGGGCGGGTACTCGGACGTCGCGGGCAGCACGGCCACGAAGACCGGCTTGTCGGCGTCCACGATCTTCTTCTCCAGGGCGGCCTCCTGGGCCGCCGAGAGCCGGCCGGACGCCGCCGGGTCGACGTAGACGGGGTCCTCGCGCAGGGCGGTGGCCACGTCGTCGACGGTCGAGGGGGCGGCGGCCTGGGCAGCGGGGATCATGGCCAGCACGGCCGCCGAGACGATCAGCAGCAGGCAGGCCCACAGGGGAGCGAACAGCCTCTTCCGCATACTCCGAAAGTAACCCGAACGGGCGACGAATGCGTCGCCCGCCCGGGTCCCTTCCATGCGGTTACGCGGTTACGCGGTTACGCGGCTGAGCGGCTACACGGCGCGGTAGGCCGCGCGCAGCTTCGCCACCGCCCCGGTGAGGTCACCGGTGAGCAGCAGGTGGTCGGCCTCGGCGAACGGCTTGGACACCGCCGCGGTCAGCTTCCCGCCGGTCCTCTGCTGGACCAGGAGCCTGGCCCGGTCCACGATCTCCTTGCCGGCCGCGGTCCTCCCGAGGCCCGCCCGCTCGGCGAGCTGGGCGGCGACGGCGAGGCCGGTGAGGGTGGCTTCGCCGCCCGCCGGGGGCTTGCGCAGGGTGGTCAGCCCCCAGCCGTAGGGGAACTGCGGGTCGTACGTCGCGTCGCCGACGTTGACCGGCAGCTGCGACTCGGACTTCGGCCAGGTCACCGGGAGCTGCCCGGTGAAGGCCCGCTTCCCGTAGAGCACGTCCGCGACCCCGTCGCCCTCGGTGCCCGGCAGCCAGGAGGCGACCAGGGCGTCGATGTCGCCGAGCCGGTCGCCGATGAGCTGGGGGCGGCCGGAGACGACGAGGACCGCGCACTTCATGGCGGCGCAGACCGTGTCGATCGCCTTCTTGTCGGCGTCGGTGAGCTCCAGGTCATGGCCGTTGCCGACGTCCCCGATGCCCTCGGCGTACGGCTTCTCGCCGACGACCACCACGCCGGCGTCGTACCCGGCGGTCGGTGCGGAGGCGTCCTGGGACCAGGTCGCCGATGAGGTGTTCTTCTCGATGCCCTCCAGGATGGTCGTGCCCGTGGTGGTGGCGCCGGAGGCACCCTGCCAGCTGATGGTCCAGCCGCCGGCCTGGTTGCCGAGGTCGTCGGCGTTGGACCCGGCGACGTAGACCTTCTGCGAGGGCTTGAGCGGGAGGACCGCGCCGTCGTTCTTCAGCAGCACCTGGGACTTGGCGGCCGCCTCACGGGCGACCGCGCGGTGCCGGGCCGAGCCGACCTCGTCCAGGTGGGTGGTGTCGGCGTACGGCTTCTCGAAGAGGCCGAGGCGGAACTTCTGGGTGAGGATCCGCGACACCGCGTCGTCGATCCTGGCCTGCTCGATCCGGCCGGCGGTGACCTCGTCCTGGAGCGTCTTCGTGAAGTCCTGGTACGCGGTCGGGACCATGATCATGTCGAGTCCGGCGTTGACCGAGGTCCTGACGTCGCTCGCGTAGTCGCCGGGGATCTGGTCGATGGCCTGCCAGTCGCTGATGACGAAGCCCTCGAAGCCCATCCGGTCCTTCAGCACACCGTTGATC
Source organism: Streptomyces sp. NPDC104381 (assembly GCF_055583745.1). NCBI lineage: Bacteria > Bacillati > Actinomycetota > Actinomycetes > Kitasatosporales > Streptomycetaceae > Streptomyces > Streptomyces sp. NPDC104381. Next base: position 660,618 of record NZ_JBVJNK010000004.1, on the reverse strand, counting down.
ATCTCGGCGTTGGCGTGCATCTTCACCGGGCCCACGTCGTCGCCGAGGACGTCCAGCGAGGAGTACGACGGCATGACCGTGCCGACGCCCCGCTTCACGGATTCGGCGAACGGCGCGAGGTGGACGGCTTCGAGCTCCTTGCGCGTGACCTTCGTGACGCCCTGGTCGATGGTGTACGAGCCGGTGGTGGACGAGCCGAACTCGGTGCCGCCGTCGCCGACGAAGTGCTTGGCGCTGGCCAGCACCTTGTCGTTGCGGCCGAGGTCCTTGCCCGACGGGCTGCCCTGCATGCCGGTGATGACCGTCTCCATGGCCTCGACCAGGGCCGGGTCCTCGCCGTACGCCTCGTAGGAACGGCCCCAGCGCTCGTCACGGGTGACGCAGACGCAGGGCGCGAAGTCCCACGGGATGCCGGTGGCGCGCACCTCCTTCGCGGTGACGGCTCCGGTCCGCTCCGCGAGCTTCGGGTCGCGGCCGGCGCCGATGCCGATGTTGTGCGGCATGATCGTCGAGCCGATGACGTTGTTGTGCCCGTGCACCGCGTCCACGCCGTAGATCAGCGGGATCTGGAAGCGGGTCGCCTGGGCGCGCAGTTGGTAGGCGTCGGTCATCTTCGCCCAGGCCTCGGGCGTGTTCGGGGTGGGCACGGAGCCGCCGCCGGAGAGCAGCGAGCCGAGGTCGTACGTGGCGATGTCGCCCTGGGACCTGAGCGCGTTGCGCTCCGCCTGGGTCATCTGGCCGGCCTTCTCGGCCGGGGACATCCGGGAGAGCAGGTCGGCCACGCGCGTCTTCACCGGGAGCTTCGCGTTCTGGTACGGCAGCCCGTGGGCGTCGATGACGACCTGGGGGTTCTCCTTGGGCGCCTTGGCCCCGGTGACGGTCAGCTCCAGCGGGATCGTCTCCGCCGACTCGGCGCCCTTGTCCTTGACGGTGGCCACGGAGACGGTGTGCGTGGTGCCGGAGGGGGTGCCCGCGGGGAAGGTGTGGGTGCCGGTGACCGGCCGGTAGTCCTTGCCGGCCTCGGCGCTGCCGCCCTTCGTCGTGTACGCGACGGTGACGGGCTCCTCGATCGGTGCCGATCCGGTGGTGGCGACGGAGATCCTGATGTCCGCCGTGCCGCCCTCCTTGACCGGGTGCACCGCGGAGTCGACGACGACGCTCGACTTCAGGGCCGGGTCGGCCTTTCCGTACAACTCGACGGCGTCCATGGCGAAGGAGCCGGGGGCGCCGGTCGGGAGGGTGAGGGCGTAGCCCCACATCTCGTTCAGGCCGAGGATCTGGTCGATGCCGCCGACGGGCTGGTAGTCGGCGCGGTAGACGAAGTCCGCGAAGGGGATCTCGACCTGGTGCCAGCCCTCCCAGTCGTCGGTGAAGGAGGTGGTCCAGAGCTCGGAGGCGCCGCCGTTGGCTCCGCCGTCCTTGATCTCGAAGTTGATCCGCCTGCCCGAACCGGGCGGCAGGGGTGCGGTGTTCTGGCCGTACCACCAGAAGCGGATGCCCTTGTGGGCCGTCCAGTCCTTCGGGGGCTGGTCGACGGCGAACTCGTGGCTGAGCCCGCCGTAGGAGCTGATGTCGTAGGTGCCCGAGAGGACCTTGGCGCCCTCGGGGGCGTCGGCGCGTTCCTCGAAGGTGAGGGCGGGGTGGTCGTCGGTGTCGCCGCCCCAGGTGAAGAGGGAGTCGGCGGGCGGGCCGCCGAGCGGGACCTCGCCCTCGAAGCGGTCGACGAGGACGGGTGCGGGATCGTCCTCGGCACCGGCCGCCGCGCTGGGGACGGCCCCGGCGAGCAGGGAGGCGAGGACGGTGGCCGCGGCGAGCGCGGCCGTGACCGGTCTCGCGCGGTGGCGGGCCCGGGTGAGCGGTGTACGGGGCATGTGCGGCTCTCTTCCGTGTGTCGGAGGTGCGGCTACTTCTGTTCGACCCGGACCCAGTCGATCTCCGCCTTCACGCCGCCCTGCGCGACCCGGTCGACGCTGGACTGCGGGAGGCCCCAGTAGGGCTGGGTCACCTGGTTCCAGCCGGCGGGATAGGCGCCGCCGAGGGCCAGGTTGAGGATCACGTACTGGTTGTGGTCGAAGACCCACTTGCCGCGCGTGGACTCCAGCTTCTGACGGGAGGTCCGCTGGACGACGCGGTCGTCGACGGTGAACGTCATGCCCTCGGGCGTCCACTCGACGCCGTAGGTGTGCCACTGGTCTGCCCGGCCGCCGTCCGGGTAGGTCTGCTGCTTGCCGATGTTCCCGTCGGCGGAGTACCCGGGGCCGTGCAGGGCGGAGCTGGTCCAGTCGCCGTAGCCGATGTTCTCCATGATGTCGGTCTCGCCCGATCCGGGCCAGGACACCGCGGGGTCGTCGACGTCGCTGCCCAGCATCCAGAAGGCCGGCCAGAATCCGTCACCGACGGGCAGCTTCATACGCGCGCTGACCTTGCCGTAGGTGAAGTCGAACTTGGTGTTCGTGTCGACGCGCCCGGAGGTGAAGTCGAAGGTGCCGTTGGGCGTGGGTGTGCAGCCCTTGCAGTACTTCGACTCCAGGACCAGGGCGCCGTTCTCGGTGCGGATGTTGTCCGGCGAGTCGACGTACGCCTGTGACTCGCCGTTGACCGGGCCCATCTCCGTACCGGTGCGCACCACCCGCCACTTGGAGCGGTCGAGGCCGGAGCCGGTGAAGTCGTCGAAGAACGTCGTCCGGTACGCGCCGCCGGTGTCCCGGGGCAGCGCCGGGTAGGCGGCGTCCGCGCTGCCTCCGGCCCCCCAGACCTGGAACTCGTAGAGCGAGTAGCCGAACTGCGCGGTGGAGGGCGCCGGGTTGTAGAAGGAGCGGCGTTCCCTGCCGAGCATCCGGACGTAGCGGCCGGTGGCGGGGGTGGAGAGGGTGATCGTGTCGTGGCGGCCCACGGCGTCGCCCGGGGACTTCACGTCGGCGCGTCTGGCCGCCACCTCGGCGGCGGACGGGCGGTGGACGGTGCGCCACGTCCTGTTGTCGTCGGAGACCTGGATCTCGTAGTCGACGGCGTAGGCGGCCTCCCAGTAGAGGTCGAGGCTGCTGATCGTGGACGTGGCGCCCAGGTCGACGCCGACCCAGCGGTCGGCGTTCCAGTCGGAGGACCAGCGCGACCGGTCGGCCTTCAGGTCCGCGGGCCAGCCGCCGTCGGTGATGTACGCGGGCGAGTTCCCGGCGTGCTGGTAGAGGTTGCCGTAGGCGGGGTGGTTCAGGGCGAGGTTGGCGCGGGTCGTCGACGCGGGGGCCGGCTCACCGCCGTACACCTGGAAGGAGAACAGGGAGTAGCCCCAGGCGGTGCCGCGCTCCACACCGCGCATCCGGACGTAGCGGCCGGTGACCTCCTGCGGGTAGGTGTGGGCGGTGACGGTGCCGCCGGTGCCGGCGTCCTCCGTGTAGAAGTCCGTCCAGTTCGTGCCGTCCCGGGACACCTCCAGGACGTACCGCTTGCCGTAGGCGGCCTCCCACTCCAGCTTCACCTGGTTGATGCGGAGGGTGGAGCCGAGGTCGATCCGTATCCAGGCGTCGTCGGCGAAGTCGCTGGACCAGCGGGTGGCGGCGTCACCGTCGGCGACGGCTCCGGGGCCCGACGCGCCGTTCTCGCTGCCGGACGCGGTGACCGCGCCGGGGTTCGCGGCGTAGGCGGCCGCCGCCCGGTCCGTGTCCCAGGCCGCGGCGGCGGCCCGGACGGCGGGGTCGGGGGCGGGTGCCGCGAGGGCCGTGGGGGCGGTGAGGGCGGCCAGGGCGGCGGCGGTGGTCACGAGTAACGTCGTACGAGAAGGCATGGGGGCACTCCTATACGGGTCGGTCCCACACCGGTCAGTCGGTGGGGGTGTTCCGGGTGAGGCGGATCGTGTCGCGGTACCACTTGGCGCTGTCCTTGAGCGTCCGCTCCTGCGTGTCGTAGTCGACGCGGACGATGCCGAACCGCTTGTCGTAGCCGTAGGCCCACTCGAAGTTGTCCATCAGCGACCAGGCGAAGTAGCCCCGGACGTCGGCGCCCTGCCTGCGGGCCTCGGACACGGCTGCGATGTGGTCGGCGAGATAGGCGGTGCGGTGGGTGTCGGGGACCGTCCCGTCGGCCGCGACGGTGTCGTCGAACGCGGCCCCGTTCTCCGTGATGACGGTCGGCAGGGCGTAGTCGCGCTGGAGCCGCAGCAGCAGCTCGGTGAGCTCGCCGGGGGTGATCTCCCAGTCCATGGCGGTGCGGGGCAGGTCGCGCTCCACGCCGCGCACGACGGGCAGGCCGTCGGTGTCGGTCGGCGAGCCGTCCTCGGTCACCCCGGAGAACAGCGCGCCCCGGTAGAAGTTGACGCCGAGGACGTCGAGGGGGGTGGCGATGGCGGCCAGGTCGCCGTCCTGGACGGGCAGTTCGATGCCCTGGGCCGCGAGGTCGTCGACGACGTCCGCCGGGTAGCGGCCGTGGACGATCGGGTCGAGGTAGAGGCGGGTGCCCATGCCGTCGGCGCGGCGGCAGGCCTCCCGGTCGGCGTCGCTGTCGGTCTCCGGGGTGGCGGTGCCGAGGTTGAGGGTGATGCCGAGCTCCAGCGGGTTGCTCCCCGCGGCCTCGCGCATCTGCCGGGCGGCGAGGCCGTGGCCCAGCAGCAGGTGGTGGACGGCGCCCATGGCGTCGCCCAGGTCGGTGCGGCCGGGGGCGTGCGCCCCGTAGGCGTAACCGAGCATGGCCGAGCACCACGGCTCGTTCAGGGTCGTCCAGTGCTCGACCCGGTCACCGAGCGCCTCGTACGCGAGCATGGCGTACTCGGCGAACCGCAGGGCGGTGTCGCGGGCCGGCCAGCCGCCCGCGTCCTCCAGCTCCTGCGGCAGGTCCCAGTGGTAGAGGGTGATCCAGGGGGTGACGCCCCGGCCCTGGAGCTCGTCGACGAGCCGCTTGTAGAAGTCGAGGCCCTTGGCGTTGGCGGGTCCCCGGCCGCCCGGCTGGATGCGCGGCCAGGCCAGCGAGAAGCGGTACGTGTCGACGCCCAGGCCCGCGATCAGCTCGACGTCCTCGGGCATCCGGTGGTAGTGGTCGCAGGCCACGTCGCCGTGCTCCGCGTGGTGCACGGCGCCCGGTACGCGGCAGAAGGTGTCCCAGATCGACGGGGTGCGGCCGTCCTCCGCGACCGCACCCTCGATCTGGTACGAGGAGGTGGCCACGCCCCAGCGGAAGTCGGCAGGGAGTCCCTGGACGGCGGCGGGCTGCAGGCTGCTGCGGGGCGTGACGAGGTTCATGGTTCTCCGTAACTCCGGTTCTGCTGTGGGGTGGTGAACGTCGGTGCGGATGGTCAGTGGTGCAGCCAGCAGGCGACCTCGCGGTCCTGGCCGGGCTCCGGCGCGGCGAGGACCGGGACCCGCTGGGCGCACGGCTCGAAGGCCTTGCCGCAGCGGGGGTGGAAGGCGCAGCCGGCGGGCATCGCGGACAGGTGCGGGGGCGAGCCGGGGATACCGCTGAGCTCGCGCCGGGGTCCGTGCAGCGCGGGGAAGGAGTGCAGCAGGCCGTCGCTGTAGGGGTGGCGGGGGTCGCGGTAGATCTCGGCGGCGCCCGCCTGCTCCACGATCCGGCCGCCGTACATGATGGCGATCCGGTCGGAGAACTCGATGAGCAGCGAGATGTCGTGGGTGATGAACACGACGGAGAACGAGAGGCGTTCGCGCAGCTCGACCAGCTTGCGCAGGATCTGCCGCTGCATCACCACGTCGAGGGCGGTGGTGGGCTCGTCCATGATGACGATCTCGGGTTCCAGCGCGAGCGCCATCGCGATCATCACGCGCTGGCGCATGCCGCCGGAGAGCTGGTGAGGGTAGGCGGCGAGCCGGTCGGCGGAGATGCCGACCAGGCCGAGGAGCTCCTCGGCGCGTGCGGTGCGCTCGGCCTGCCGCATGTCGGGGCGGTGCGCCTTGAGCACGTCGGTGAGCTGGCTGTGGACGGTGTGCACCGGGTTGAGGGAGTTCATCGCCCCCTGGAACACGATCGACAGCTCCTGCCAGCGGAACGCGCGCAGCTCCTCCGGGGTGAGCGAGAGGATGTCGACGGGTTCGGCGCCCGGCCGGTGGTAGTGGACGTCGCCGCCGGTGATCACCCCGGGCGGGGAGAGCAGCCGGGTGACGGCGTACGCGAGCGTGGACTTGCCGGACCCGGACTCGCCCGCCAGGCCCAGGACCTCGCCGCGGTGCAGGGTGAGGTCGATGTCGCGCAGGGCACGGACACCGCTCGCGCCGGTGCCGTAGTCGACGTTCAGGCCGCTGATGGTGAGGATCGGCTCGGCGGTCATGCGCTGTGCTCCTTGCTGGGCGTTCCGGGCGACTCGGGGGCGGCCGGCGCCTCGGGCGCGGTGGTGCGGGCCACCGGGGTGAAGGCGGGCGGCGTGGGCGTACCCGTACGGGCGACCGGGGTGAATCCGACCCGCATCCGGACCTTCCGGGAGGCGCCCGTCGAGGTGCGCAGGCGCGGGTTGACGAACTCGTCGATGCCGAAGTTGATCAGCGAGAGCGCGGTGCCGAGCAGGGCGATGCACAGTCCGGCGGGCACGAACCACCACCAGGCGCCCTGGGCCAGGGCCTGGTTGGACTGGGCCCAGAAGAGCACGGTGCCCCAGTTCCAGTGGGAGATGTCGGCGACGCCGATGAAGGCGAGGGTGATCTCCGAGAGGACGGCGAAGATGACGGTGCCGACGAAGCCGGACGCGATGACGGCGGTGAGGTTCGGCATGACCTCGAACAGGATGATCCGCCAGGTGGACTCGCCGGTGGCCCGGGCGGCCTCCACGTAGTCGCGGCGCCGGAGCGACAGGGTCTGGGCGCGCAGCACGCGCGCCCCCCAGGCCCAGGAGGTGAGCGCGATGACGGCGGCGATCAGCAGGTCCCCGGTGTCCTCGACGAAGCTCGCGATGATGATGATCAGCGGCAGGCCGGGGATGACGAGGAAGATGTTGGACAGCATGGAGAGGATCTCGTCGGCGGCTCCGCCGAGGAACCCGGCGCTGACCCCGATGAGCACGGACAGCACGGTCGCGAGGATGCCGGCGAGGAATCCGACGAACAGCACCCCGCGGGTGCCGACCAGGATCTGCGAGAGGACGTCCTGCCCGGTCTGCGTCGTCCCGAACCAGTGGTCGCCGGACGGCGGTTGCAGCAGCTGGTCGCTCATCGCGTCCGGGTCGTACGGCGCGAGCCAGGGGCCCGCCACGGCGAGGACGACGAAGAACGCGAGGATGAGCAGCCCGGTGCGGGTCTTCCCGCCGCGCAGGAAGCGGAACCTGGCCCGCGAGGCGGCGGGCGCGGCGTCGCTGACGACGACGACGTCGGTGGTGGTGGTGACGGACATGTCAGGCCTCCTTGCGAGTGCGGGGATCGAGGAGGGCGTAGGCCATGTCGGCCAGCAGGTTCGCGGCGAGGACCGAGAGCGTGATGATCAGGAAGACGCCCTGCATCAGCGGGTAGTCCTTGGCCCCGACGGCCTGGAAGAGCTGGTAGCCGATGCCCGGGTAGGAGAAGACCATCTCGACCAGCAGGGTCCCACCGACGATGAAGCCCAGGGAGAGGGCGAAGCCGGAGATGTTGGGCAGGACGGCGTTGCGCGCGGCGTAGGAGAACATCACGCGCCGCTCGGACAGGCCCTTGGCCTGCGCGACCATGACGTAGTCCTCGGAGGAGACGGTCACCATCATGTTGCGCATGCCGAGGATCCAGCCGGCGATGGCGCTGAGCACGATCGTCACGCCGGGCAGCACCCCGTGGTAGAGCGCGCTGGAGACGAACGGCCAGTCGAAGGCCGGGACCAGGGAGTTGTCGTACCCTCCGGCGGCCGGGAAGATCTGCCACTTCACCGCGAACACCGCGATGGCGATGAGGCCGAGCCAGAAGTACGGGATGGCGGAGATGAAGGTGGTCACGGGCAGCAGCCCGTCCAGCCAGGAGCCGCGCCGCCAGCCGCTGTAGACGCCGATGCCGGTGCCGAGCAGGAAGCTGATCAGGGTGGTGATGCCGACCAGCGCGAGTGTCCAGGGCAGCGACTGGGAGATCACCTCGCCGACCGGGGTCGGGAAGAAGGTGAAGGACAGCCCGAGGTCGCCGTCGAGCAGGTGCGACCAGTAGTCGGTGTACTGCGACCAGATGGACGCGTTCTCCTCCAGCCCGAACAGCGCCTGGAGCGAGGCGATGGCGGAGGTGTCGAGCTGCCCCTGGTAGCGGCTTATCAGAGCCTCGACGGGATCGCCCGGCATCAGGCGCGGGATCAGGAAGTTGATGGTGATGGCGGCCCACGCGGTGATCGCGTAGAAGGCGATCCGCTGGAGGATGTACTTCACTTGGCTGCTCCCTCGGCGGTCGTGCCGTCGTACAGCCAGCAGGCGGCCCACTGGCCGTCCGCCAGGTCGAAGCGCGGCGGCAGTTCGGTGCGGCAGCGCTCCATGGCCTTCGGGCAGCGGGGGTGGAAGCGGCAGCCGTCCGGCGGGGCGATCAGCGAGGGCGGCTCGCCGCTCCCGGTCTCCTCCTGCGCCTCCTCGTCCGCCACCCGGTCGGGGTCGGGCGCGGAGGCGATCAGCAGCTGGGTGTAGGGGTGCGCGGGGTGCTGGGTGACGGTCTCGCTGTCCCCGCCCTCCACGATCCGGCCCGCGTACATCACCAGGGTCGTGTCCGCGAAGTAGCGGGCGGACGCGATGTCGTGGGTGATGTAGAGGATCGCGAGGTGCAGGCGTTCCTTGAGGTCGCGGAGCAGGTTGAGCACGCCGAGCCGGATCGACACGTCGAGCATCGAGACCGGTTCGTCGGCGAGCAGGACCTGCGGGTCGGCGCCGAGCGCGCGCGCTATCGCGACGCGCTGGCGCTGCCCGCCGGACAGCTCGTGCGGGAACTTGTCCAGGTACTGATGAGGAGGAGTCAGCTGGACGCGTTCGAGCAGAGCGGCCAGATTCGTCTCCAGTTCCGTCTCCCCGCTCCCCGCCCGGCCGTGGATCTTCAGGGCGCGGGTCAGGTGGTAGCGCACGGTGTGCACCGGGTTGAGCGAGGCGAACGGGTCCTGGAAGATCAGCTGGACCTGCTTGACGTATCTGCGGAAGGACCGGCCACGCCCGGCCTTCACCGCCGTGCCGCCCAGGTCGATCTCGCCCGCGGTGAGCGGGTAGAGCTGGGCGAGCAGCCGTGCGACGGTGGACTTTCCGGAGCCGGACTCCCCCACCAGGGCCGTGACGGTGCCGCGCCGGAGCTTCAGCGAGACGTCGTCGACGGCGTGGACGCGGCGGCGTCTGCGGGCGACGAGGTCGCCGGCGGTGCGCCGTACGGGGAAGTGCTTGGTGACTCCGCGTGCTTCGAGAACCACATCGGTCCCGGTGCGCACGTCTGCGGACTGTTCGGTGGTCATGGCCGGTTCTTCCCGTAACTACTTGGCGGGCTTCAGGTTCAGCACGACTTCCAGCGCGTCCGGCTGGGTGTGCTGCGGGGCTGCGTACTGGTCCTGCTCGGTCGGCCAGCCCACCCAGTTCTTCGTGGAGTACTCGGCACCGATCGGGGCCGCGGCGGTCGGGATGAGCGGCGCCTGCTCGACCATGATCTTCTGCAGCGTGTTCATCGCCTTGGTGCGCGTGGCGTCGTCCGCGGCGTTGGCGTACTCCCTCAGCGCGGCGGTCGCCTCGGGGTTCTTGAACCGGCCGAAGTTGCCCGTCTGGGCGGACTTGCCGATGGGCTGGTAGATCGCCTCGTCCATGACGTTCTGGTACATGTCGTACGGCGTGGCACCGCTGTTGGTCCAGTGCAGGGTGGCGTCGAAGTTGCCGGTGGCGACGTCGTTGCCCCAGGCCTCGGCGGTCTGGGTCTTGACCTTGGCCTCGATGCCGAGCTGCTTGATGTTGTCCTTGATGATCGAGAGCCCGGTGATGTAGTCGTTCCAGCCGGCCGGGTCGGTGAAGGTCAGCTCCACCGGCTTGCCGCTCGGGTCCTTCAGGACGCCGCCGCTGAGCTGGAAGCCGGCGTCCTTGAGCAGCGCCTTGGCACCGTCCACATCGGGAGCCGTGGTGGCGCTCTTGTACTCGGGGGCGAGGAACTTCTCGCCGGCGGGCAGCGGGATGCCGGTCGGGCTGGTGATCTCCGGGTAGAGGGTCGCCTGCGCCTGCACGTGGATGGCCTTGCGGTCGATGACCATGGCCATCGCCTTGCGCAGGGCCGGGTTGTCGAACGGCTTGCGGGCGGTGTTGAACCACAGGCCGTGGATGCCGAGCCCGGAGGGGAACCAGAGCTTGTGGTTCTTCGGGTCCTTGGCGACGTACAGCTGCTTGTAGTTCGGCATGAAGACGAACGACCACTCCAGCTTGCCGTTGGCCAGGGCGGTGGTCGCGGCGCTGTTGTCGTTGTACGTGGTGTAGCGCAGCTCCTTGACCTTGGTCTCGCCCTTCCAGTAGCTGGGCGTGGCGGTCAGGGTGGTGGTCTGCGGGGTGAACGTCTTCAGCTTGTACGGGCCGGAGCCGACCGGGGTCCGGTTCGGCCAGGTCTCGGGGTTCTCGACCTTCTCCCAGATGTGCTTGGGCACCACGAAGATCGAGGTGATCTTGTTCTGGTTGACGAACTGGGAGTCCTTGAAGGTCAGGACGACCTTGCCGCCCTCGACCGCGATGCCGTCGAAGGGGATGCCGTCCTTGTTGAGCGCCGGGTGCTTCTTCAGGAGTTCGAAGGTGAAGGCCACGTCCTCGGCGGTCAGCGGCTTGCCGTCGGCCCACTTCGCCCGCTTGTCGAGCGTGAAGGTGACCTTGGTGAAGTTCGCCTCCCAGTCCCAGGCGGTCGCCAGCCAGGGGTCCGCCTTGTCCGAGGGCCGGATCTGGTTGGGCATCGCCAGCGGCTCGTAGACCATGACGCGGTAGCCGAGGACGGCCGCCGCCGAGGTCGCGAGGAACGGGTTGCTGTTGTTCGTCTGCGGCCCGTCGGGCTTGCCGAGGGTCAGTACGCCGGAGGCGCCGGCTCCGCCTCCCTTGTTGGCACCCGAGTTGGCGGACGAGCAGCCGGCGGCGAGCGCGACCACGGCAGTGGCGGCTGAGAGCGCTCTCAACGTGTGACGACGGCGTACGGACATGGCGACTCCAGGAGGACTTCGGGTCTGGGAGATCCGGTGGTGTGGTCAGCGCTCGACGCGCCGGGGTGCGGGGGTTCGTGCGGGTGGTGCGTGCGCCGGGTGCGGCGGTTTCGGGGATGCGGACGGGTGACCGGCGGAGCCGGTTCCGTTACGGCGCCGAGTGGCGCACGACCAGTTCGGTGGGCAGCACGACCGGTCCGTCCGGTACGTCGGTGCCGCCGAGGTGGGAGAGGAGCAGGCGGGCCGCCGCCTCGCCCATCTGACGCGTGGGCTGGTGCACGGTGGTCAGTGGCGGTTCGGTGTGTTCGGCCATCGGGATGTCGTCGAAGCCGACCACCGCGATGTCGTCGGGTACGCGGCGGCCGGCGGCTCTCAGGGCCCGCAGGACCCCGGCCGCGCTGATGTCGTTGAGAGCGAAGACGGAGTCGAACTCCGTCCCGGCCGCCAGGAGTTCCTCCACGACGAGACGGCCGCGGCGCTCGGTGAAGTCGCCGTCCACGACCAGCTCGGTGGGGAGGACCGAACGGAAGCCCGCGAGCCGGTCCCGGACGCAGCCGAAGTGCTGCGGGCCGGTGACGACCAGGGGTCTCGTGCGCCCCGCCGCTCGCAGATGGCGGGCGGCGGACGCGCCTCCCTCGTGATTGGTGGTCACGACGGAGGGGAATTCGGGGTGGTGGCCCCGGTCGTCGATCAGGACGATCGGCAGCCCGGAGCGGTGCAGTTCGGTGAGCTGGTCGAGGGTGTTCTCCGGTTCGACGACGACGAGCCCGTCGAAGGCGCGCGCCGACACCTGGGTGGTGAAGCGCTTGACGGACTCCGCTCCCCGGGTGCACGTGAAGAGCAGCAGCCCGTAGTCGGCCGCCTCGACCGTGTCGACGATCCCCTGGAGCACCTCACCCATCCACGGCCAGGTGAACGAGGGCACCAGCAGCCCGACCGTACGGCTGCGACCGCGTGCCAGACCGACGGCGCCGGAGCTGGGTACGTAGCCGAGGTCCGCAATCACTTCACGAACGCGGGCCGCCGTCGAACCGTCCACTTCGCCCTTGAGGTTGATGACCCGGGACACGGTCGTCTTGCTGACGCCGGCCTCGCGGGCGACATCGGCGATGGTGACACGCAACGGGGCCTCCGGGGACAAGGCGGGACAGAGGGTCGGGTCGGGGTTCGGTACCGGTTCCGGAACCGGTACCGGCGTTGCGGCTGGAGTTAACCCCGCCGGAACAGAGGCGTCAATACTTCACACCGAGATTGGTCCGTACCGATGCTCGCAGCAGTTCCCGTGAGGCTTGCGTTCATTTCTTGAACGACCGAACCTCTTGACGTGAGCACGTAAGAGCAGTTCACTCACGGCTCGTTCGACGGCACTTCCCCACACCCTGCCGAGAAAGGCAGCAGCCATGATCCGGACCAGCAGAACGGCAAGAGTCCTCGTCGCGACGGCCCTCGCGACCGCGGGACTGGCCGGGCTCTCCTCGGGCACCGCCCAAGCCGCGGGCGAGACCGTGAACATCGTGCTGACCACCACGGACGACTCCGGGGGCCGGCATGTCACCCGGGGTCTCCAGACGCAGACACCGACCTCCTTCGGCGCCGGCAACGGCGGCTCCGGCACGAACATCACCGTCGACGAGAACACCCGCTACCAGACCTTCACCGGCGGCGGTGCCTCGTTCACGGACACGGCGGCCTGGCTGCTGAAGGGCAGCGGGGCGCTGAGCCAGGCGACCCGCGACGAGACGATGAAGAAGCTCTTCTCCCCCACCGAGGGCATCGGGCTGTCGTTCGTACGCAATCCGATGGGCGGGTCCGACCTCGCGCGGTTCGGCTACACCTACGACGACATGCCCGCCGGGCAGACCGATCCGAATCTTGCCAACTTCTCGATCGCACACGATCTGCAGGACGTGCTGCCGCTCACCAGGCAGGCCGAGCAGCTCAACCCGGCGCTCACCACGGTCGCCTCCCCGTGGACGGCCCCGGCGTGGATGAAGGACAACGGACAGCTCAACGGCGGCTGGCTGAAGGCCGAGAACTACGGCGCCTACGCGAACTACTTCGTGAAGTACCTCCAGGCGTGGAAGGCCCAGGGCGTCCCGGTCGACTACGTCACCGCCCAGAACGAGCCGACCTGCTGCTCCGGCTACCCGTCGATGAGCTGGAACGGCTCGGGCCTCGCCTACTTCACCAAGAACGAGCTGCTGCCGAAGCTCCAGGGCGCCGGCCTCACCACCAAGGTGCTGGCGCACGACTGGAACTGGGACACCTACGACGCGTACGCCGCCCCGACGGTCGACGACGCGGCGGTGCGCAGCCACCCGAACTTCGGCGGGATCGCCTGGCACGGGTACGGCGGTGACATCGCGAAGCAGACCACCGTGCACGACAAGTACCCCGGGCTGGACGCCTTCCAGACCGAGCACTCGGGCGGCACGTGGATCGCCGACCAGCAGCGCGAGGACATGCTCGACATCATCGGCTACACGCGCAACTGGGCGAAGTCGGTGACCAAGTGGTCGCTGGCCGTCGACCAGAACCGGGGCCCGCACAACGGGGGTTGCGGCACCTGCGACGGGCTGGTCACCGTGCACAACGGGGACGGCAGGCACGGCCAGGTCGACTACACGGTCGAGTACTACACGATGGGCCACCTCACGAAGTACGTACGGCCCGGAGCCTCCCGCGTCGCCTCCACGGCCAGCTCCACCGTGCCCAACGTGGCCTGGCGCAACCCGGACGGCTCGAAGGCCCTGATCGCCTACAACGGCTCCTCGTCGGCCCAGCAGGTCACGGTCAACTGGGGCGGGCAGAAGTTCACCTACTCCCTGCCCGGCCGCACCTCGGCGACGTTCACCTGGTCGGGAACCCAGTCGGGCTCCACGGGCAGCAGCGGCGCCCTCGCGGGCGCGGCAGGCACCTGCCTGGACGCCACGGGCAACACCGGCGCCGACGGCACACCCGTACAGATCTGGTCCTGCACCGGCGCGGCCAACCAGCGCTGGACGATCGGCGGCGACGGGAGCATCACGGTGCTCGGCGCCTGCCTGGACGTCACCGGGGGCTCCACGGCGAACGGAGCAAAGGTCCAGCTGTACACCTGCAACGGGTCGGGCGCACAACGCTGGAGGTACGACGCCGCGACGGGCGACCTCGTCAACACGGCGGCCGACAAGTGCCTGGACGTGACGGACCGGTCCACGGCGAACGGCGCCCGCGTCCAGATCTGGACGTGCACCGGAGCCGCCAACCAGAAGTGGCGACTCCAGTAGCGGACCCGTCCGTGCGACGGCCGGCCCGTCCCGGCGGGGACGGGTCGGCCGTGGGGGTGCTCAGTCCGTCGGCTCGATGCCCGCCCGCAGCAGGCCGTACGTGTACGCGTCCTCCAGGGCCTGCCAGGACGCGGCGATGACGTTCTCGGCGACGCCGACCGTCGCCCAGTCACCGGTTCCGTCGCCCGTGGTGATCAGCACCCGGGTGGTGGACTCGGTGCCGGTGCGGCCTTCCAGGATGCGGACCTTGTAGTCGATCAGCTCCAGCTTGGCGAGCTGCGGGTAGATGCGTTCCAGGCCGACCCGCAGCGCCCGGTCCAGGGCGTTGACCGGGCCGTTGCCCTCGGCGGTGGCGACGATCCGCTCGCCCTTGGCCCAGAGCTTCACGGTCGCCTCGTTGGCGTGGGTGCCGTCGGGGCGGTCCTCGACGATGGCCCGCCAGGACTCGACGCGGAAGTAACGGCGGGGGCGGCCGTCGACCTCGGCGCGGAGCAGCAGTTCGAAGGAGGCGTCGGCGGCCTCGTAGGTGTAGCCCTTGAGTTCGCGCTCCTTGACCCGCTCGACGACACGCTGGACGAGGGCGCGGTCTCCGCCCAGGTCGATGCCGAGCTCCTTGCCCTTGAGCTCGATGGAGGCGCGGCCCGCCATGTCGGAGACCAGCATCCGCATGGTGTTGCCGACCCGCTCCGGGTCGATGTGCTGGTAGAGGTCCGGGTCCACCTTGATCGCGGAGGCGTGCAGTCCGGCCTTGTGCGCGAAGGCGGAGACACCGACGTACGGCTGGTGGGTGGAGGGCGTGAGGTTGACGACCTCGGCGATGGCGTGGGAGATGCGGGTCATCTCGGCGAGCGCGCCCTCGTGCAGGACGGTCTTGCCGTACTTGAGTTCCAGCGCGGCGACGACGGGGAAGAGGTTGGCGTTGCCGACCCGCTCGCCGTAGCCGTTGGCGGTGCACTGCACGTGGGTGGCGCCCGCGTCCACGGCGGCCAGGGTGTTGGCGACGGCGCAGCCCGTGTCGTCCTGGGCGTGGATGCCGAGCCGGGCGCCGGTGTCGGCGAGGACGGTGGAGACCACGGCCTGGACCTGGGCGGGCAGCATCCCGCCGTTGGTGTCGCAGAGGATGACGACGTCGGCGCCGGCCTCATGGGCGGTGCGTACGACCGCCTTGGCGTACTCCGGATTCGCGCGGTAGCCGTCGAAGAAGTGCTCGCAGTCGACGAAGACCCGGCGGCCCTGCTCCCGGAGGTGGGCGACCGTGTCGCGGACCATCTCCAGGTTCTCGTCCAGGGTGGTGCGCAGGGCCAGTTCCACATGGCGGTCGTGGGACTTGGCGACCAGGGTGATCACCGGGGCACCCGAGTCCAGGAGCGCCTGGACCTGCGGGTCCTCGGCGGCGCTGCCGTTCGCCCTGCGGGTGGCGCCGAACGCGACGAGCTGGGCGTGCTCGAAGTCGATCTCCTGCTTGGCGCGGGCGAAGAACTCGGTGTCGCGGGGGTTGGCGCCGGGCCAGCCGCCCTCGATGAAGCCCACGCCGAAGTCGTCCAGATGCCGGGCAATGGTCAGCTTGTCCGCGACCGTCAGGTTGATGCCTTCACGCTGCGCACCGTCGCGCAGGGTGGTGTCGAAGACATGGAAGGTGTCGTCGGGGGCGGTGGCCTTGGTGGTCATGCTGATCTGACTCCTGTCGGGTGAGCGGATCCGGACGAATCGGCTCCACTTGCCCCCATCATCTCGCGTGCCTCGTTCCGGCCGTGGTGTGGGCCGGAAAACGAAAAAACCCCTCGCGGGTGCGAGAGGTCTGCGCGCGGGTCTGGGGCACGATGTCCGCTCCGTACGTGGTGATACGGGACGGTCACTGCGGACCGGCGCGCCTGCTGCCGATAATCATGGCGAACGAGGACACGCCCGCAGTCTGGCACAGCGGCGCTCCCCGGTCCCGGCCCGTCTCAGGATGCGGGCGTGATGTCCGTCGCAGGAGTGCCCCCGCCGGGCGTGAGCGTCTCGTCGGCGTACGCGCTCATCTGGTCCAGGACCTGCCCGCGTCCGGTGCCGGGGATGCCGACGGTGACATGGACGCTGAAGCCGTCCATCAGGGCCCGCAGGCGGGTCGCGGCCCGGCCGGTGTCGACGGCGCGGAACTCGCCGCGCGCGACGCCTTCGGCCAGCAGCTCCACGAGGTCGCGGTGCCAGGCGTCCTCGATGGCGGCCTGCCGGGCGCGGGCGTCGTCGTCGGCGCTCCGGGAGCGGTTCCAGACCTCCAGCCAGAGCGTCCAGTGCGGGTCGCGGTGGCCGTCGGGGACGTACAGGGCGATGTAGGCGTCGAGCCGCTCGCGGGCGGTGCCGGGGCCGGTGAGCAGGGCCCGGCGCTCGGCACCGAGCCGCTCCTCGCTCCACTCCAGGGCCTGGAGGAGCAGCTCGTCCTTGGTCCGGAAGTAGTAGAGGAGGTGGCCGCTGCTCATCCGCACCTCGCGGCCGAGCCCCGCCATGGTCAGCCCGTCGAGCCCGCGCTCGGCGACGGTGGCCATGACGGCGGCGAGCACGTCCTCCCGGGGCGGGGCGATGTTGCGACGGCGCTGGCTACTGGGCACGGTTCAGATCCTGGGCTGTTGCTGCGTGATGCAGTGGATGCCTCCACCACCGGCAAAGATCGTACGGGCGTCGACGGGTGTCACCGTACGGCCGGGGAACAGGTCGCGGAACACGGCCGCCGCCTCGTCGTCCCTGGGGTCGTCGAAGGCGCAGAGGACCACGCCGTCGTTGCAGAGGTAGTGGTTGATGTAGGAGTAGTCGGCCCAGGCGCCGTCGGGGTCGGTGAGCACGGTGGGGGCCGGGACCTCCAAGACCTCCAGCGGGCGGCCCCGCGCGTCGGTGGCGGCGCGCAGGATCCGGACGGTCTCCCGGGTGATCCCGTGGTCCGGGTGGGCAGGGTCGGGCTGGACGTGGGCGACGACGACGCCGGGGCGGGCGAACGCGGCGACGATGTCGACGTGGCCGAGGGTGCCGTACGTCCCGTAGTCGCCGGACAGACCGCGCGGCAGCCAGATCGCCTTCTCGGTGCCGAGGCGGGCGTGGATCTCGCCCTCGACGGCCTCCCTGGTCCAGCCCGGGTTGCGCTCCTTGCCCAGCTGGACGGTCTCGGTGAGCAGCACGGTGCCCTCGCCGTCCACATGGATCGCGCCGCCCTCGTTGACCAGGGGCGAGCTGTGCACGGGCACCCCGGCCAGCTCGGCGACGCCCCGCGCGATGTGCCGGTCGTGCTCCCAGCGGGCCCAGCCCTGGGCGCCCCAGCCGTTGAACGTCCAGTCCACTGCGGCGAGTTGCCGGCCGTCGGTGACGAAGGTGGGGCCGATGTCCCGCATCCAGGCGTCGTCGAGCGGGCGTACGGCGGTCTCGACGTCCGGTCCGAGGAGCTCCCGGGCGCTGTCCTCCTGGCCGGGGCCGGTGATCACGGTGACGGGCTCGAAGCGGCGTACGGCGCGGGCGACGGCGGCCCAGGCCCGGCGTGCCTCGTGGAGTTCGGCCGGGGTGGCGAAGGTGGGGTTGGGGCCCGGCCAGGCCATCCAGGTGCGCTCGTGGGGGGCCCACTCGGGCGGCATGCGGAAGGTCATGGCGGGTCCTAGAGGAAGTAGAGGCGGTTGAGGGAAACGGACTCGGCGGCCGGGGAGCGCAGGGGCTCGCCGTCGAGGGTGACGAGGCCGGTCCCGCCGTCGACGCCGACGGTCCCCGTACGGGAGTTGAGGAGCAGGTCCGCCGGTCCGATGGAGCGGGTGCCCCGGACCGCGACCCGGCGGCGGCGGGTGGGCATGAGGTCGGTGCCCAGCTGGGTGGCGGCCTCCGCGACGAAGGCGACCGAGAGATCGGCGGCC
This sequence comes from Streptomyces sp. NPDC104381, assembly GCF_055583745.1. NCBI lineage: Bacteria > Bacillati > Actinomycetota > Actinomycetes > Kitasatosporales > Streptomycetaceae > Streptomyces > Streptomyces sp. NPDC104381. Next base: position 642,431 of record NZ_JBVJNK010000004.1, on the reverse strand, counting down.
GTCGCACCGTAAGCGCCGAACTGCGGCCCCAGGACGAGGGGTTCACAGGTGTCCGTGGCCGCGTTGGGGTCGCCGGTGACGCCGTACGCGGGGAAGCCGGACTTCAGGACCAGCTGGGGCTTCGCGCCGAAGAACTCCGGGCGCCACAGGACGATGTCGGCGAGCTTCCCCGGCCCGATGGAGCCGACCTCGTGCGCGATGCCGTGGGCGATGGCGGGGTTGACCGTGAGCTTGGCGATGTAGCGCAGCACCCGGGCGTTGTCGTCGCCGGGCCCGTCGCCCTCCAGGGGGCCGAGCTCGGCCTTCATCTTCGCGGCCATGGCGAAGGTGCGGCGTACGGTCTCCCCGGCGCGGCCCATGCCCTGCGCGTCGGACGAGGTGATGCCGATGGCGCCCAGGTCGTGCAGGACGTCCTCGGCCCCCATGGTGCCCGCCCTGATCCGGTCGCGGGCCATGGCGGCGTCGCCGGGGAGGTCGGTCTTGAGGTCGTGGACGGAGACGATCATCCCGTAGTGCTCGGCGACCGCGTCGCGGCCGAAGGGGAGCGTCGGGTTGGTGGAGGACCCGATGACGTTCGGGACCCCGGCCATCTTCAGCACGTTGGGGACGTGTCCGCCGCCGCAGCCCTCGATGTGGAAGGCGTGGATCGTACGGCCTTCGAGCACGCTCAGGGTGTCCTCGACGGAGAGGCACTCGTTCAGTCCGTCGCTGTGCAGGGCCACCTGGACGTCGTGGTCCTCGGCGACCCGCAGGGCGGTGTCCAGGGCGCGGGTGTGGGCGCCCATGTCCTCGTGGACCTTGAAGCCGCAGGCCCCGCCCTCGGCGAGGGCCTCCACCAGCGGTGCCTCGTGGGAGGACGAACCGCGGGCCAGGAAGCCTATGTTGACGGGCCAGGCGTCGAAGGCGCCGAAGGCGTGGCGCAGGGCCCACGGGGAGTTGACGCCGACGCCCCAGACCGGGCCGAACTCCTGGCCGATGATCGTGGTGACCCCGGAGGCCAGGGATGCCTCCATGATGCGCGGGGAGAGCAGGTGGACATGGGGGTCGACGGCTCCGGCCGTCGCGATCATGCCCTCGCCGGAGACGATGGTGGTGCCGGTGCCGACGACCACGTCGACCCCGTCGAGGGTGTCCGGGTTGCCGGCCCGTCCGATCGCGGCGATCCGGCCCTCCCGGATGCCGATCGAGACCTTCCGGATGCCCAGCACCGCGTCGATGACCAGCACGTTGCTGATGACGACGTCGCAGGTCTCCCGGACGGCGGCGGCCTTGAGGTGCAGCCCGTCGCGGGCCGTCTTGCCGAAGCCGGCGAGGAATTCGTCGCCCTGCCGCTGGGAGTCGGACTCCACGCGGACGGTCAGCCCGGAGTCACCGAGCCTGACCCGGTCCCCGGCGCGCGGGCCGTGCACGGAGGCGTACTCGTACGGGTCCATCAGCGCTCCTCCCCCGCTCCGAGGTAGCCGCAGGCCGCCGCTCTGCGCAGCGCCTCCTCCTTCGCGCCCGGCGCGTCCAGCGGTCCGTCGACGAGCCCGGCGAAGCCGATCGCGACCCGGTCGCCGCCGAGGGGGACGAGCGCCGCCTCGGCGGTCTCCCCCGGGCCGAAGCGGACCGAGGAGCCGGCCGGCACGCCGAGCCGCATCCCGTACGCCGCCGCGCGGTCGAAGTCGAGCCGGGGGTTGGCCTCGAAGAAGTGGAAGTGGGAGGTCACGCTGACCGGGACCGTCGCGGTGTTACGGACGGTGAGCCGCACGGCGGGTTCCGGTTCCGGCGTCGCGGGTCCGGGGAGGAGCGCGCCGGGGGCGTCGTCGCCGAGGCCGCCGCCGTCGAGGGGGCCGCTGACGACCGCGAGCCGGGAGCCGTCGTCGAAGACGGCCTCCACCTGGACCTCGGTGACCACGTCGGCCACGCCCGGCAGCACGTCGTCCGGCCCCAGCACGGCACGGGCCGCCTCGATCGCCTCGGCCAGCCTGCGTCCGTCCCTGGCCGCCTCGCAGACGGTGTCCGCGATCAGGGCGGTCGCCTCGGGGACGTTGAGCCGCAGGCCACGGGCGCGCCGGGCCCGGGCCAGCTCGGCCGCGCCGAAGAGCAGCAGCCGGTCGCGTTCGGTCGGGGTCAGTCGCACGTCACGGACCTCCTGGTCGGAGCGGTGGAGCCTTGGAGCACTGGAGCACTGGAGCCTTGGAGCGTTGAGCGTTGGAGCAGCACTCTAACCAGGTTTTGAGCGACGCTCAAAACACACGGGGCGGCGACGCGGGGACGACGAAGGCCGCGCCCCTGGTCGGGGCGCGGCCTCAGTGGGTACGGCGGGGTGGCTAGCCGAGCTCGTGCATCCAGCCGTGGGTGTCCTCGACGACGCCGCGCTGGATGTCCAGCAGGCGCTCGCGCAGCTTGAGGGTGACCTCGCCCGGGGTGCCGTCGCCCTGGGTCCACTCGCCGGCCGCGGACTTCACGGTGCCGACGGGCGTGATGACGGCGGCGGTGCCGCAGGCGAAGACCTCGGTGAGGGTGCCGTTCTCGGTGTCGGCGCGCCACTGGTCGATGGAGACGCGGCCCTCCTCGGAGGCGTAGCCGAGGTCGCGGGCGACGGTGAGGAGGGAGTCACGGGTGACCCCGGCGAGCAGCGAGCCGGTGAGGGTCGGCGTGACGATCTTCCTGCTGCCGTCCTCCTGCCCGTAGACGAAGTAGAGGTTCATCCCGCCGAGCTCCTCGACCCACTTGTGCTCGACGGCGTCGAGGTAGGCGACCTGGTCGCAGCCGCGGGCGGCGGCCTCGGCCTGGGCGAGGAGGGAGGCGGCGTAGTTGCCGCCGGTCTTGGCGTCGCCCATGCCGCCGGGGACGGCGCGCACCCGGTCCTGGGAGAGCCAGATCGAGACCGGCTTCACACCGCCGGGGAAGTAGGCGCCGGCGGGCGAGGCGATGACGAGGAAGAGGTACTCGTTGGCCGGCCGGACACCGAGGCCCACCTCGGCGGCGATCATGAAGGGGCGCAGGTAGAGGGACTCCTCGCCGCCGTGCGCCGGGACCCAGGCCTGGTCCTGCTGGACCAGGGCGTCACAGGCCTCGATGAAGGTCTCGACGGGCAGCTCCGGCATCGCGAGCCGGGCGGCGGAGCGCTGGAAGCGGGCGGCGTTGGCCTCGGGGCGGAAGGTGGCGACCGTGCCGTCGGGCTGCCGGTAGGCCTTGAGCCCCTCGAAGATCTCCTGCGCGTAGTGCAGCGTCATGTTGGCCGGGTCCATGGACAGCGGCCCGTACGGCACGAGCTGGGCGTCGTGCCAGCCGCGGCCCTCGGTCCAGCGGATGGTCACCATGTGATCGGTGAAGTAGCGGCCGAAGCCGGGGCTGGCCAGGATCGCCTCGCGCTCCGCGTCGGACAGCGGGTTCGAGGAGGGCTTGAGCTCGATCGTGGGCGTCGTCATGAGTGCGTGTCCTTCACCGGTCTTGTGTGTGATGGACCGCGCTCACGCCCGCTCCCGCCCGGGGTCCGGGCGGGTTGTAGGACGTCCGAGCTCTACCGCGAGCCGCGGTCCCGCGTTCGATTATCTCCCGGGGGCGGCTCTGCACGAAATGATGCGATTGCGGTGTCGTTCACGGGGACGCTGACGCGACACGCGAACGCGGTCCTGAGGTCGATGGTGGCACCCGGGGACCGCGAGATGAAGCCGCCGGGTGCGGTTGCGACCCGGCGGCTTCGAAGTGGAGACGTCGGGTCAGCTCGCTACGCGTACCGCGAGCGCGTCGCCGATCTCGTCGGTGGTACGTGCGCTCTGCCCGTCGCGCTCCGCGAGGTCGGCGGAGACGGCCTCCTCGATGCGCGCGGCCTCGGCCTCGTAGCCGAGGTGGCGCAGCAGGAGGGCGACGGAGAGGATCGTGGCCGTCGGGTCGGCCTTGCCCTGGCCCGCGATGTCGGGCGCGGTGCCGTGCACCGGCTCGAACATGGACGGGAAGGCGCCCGTCGGGTTGATGTTGCCGGACGCGGCCAGGCCGATGCCGCCGGTCACGGCGGCGGCCAGGTCGGTGAGGATGTCGCCGAAGAGGTTGTCGGTGACGATGACGTCGAAGCGCTCCGGCTGGGTGACGAAGAAGATCGTCGCGGCGTCGACGTGCAGGTAGTCGGTGGTGACCTCGGGGAACTCGGCCGCGACCTTGTCGAAGGTGTTCTTCCACAGGTGGCCGGCGTGCACGAGGACGTTGTTCTTGTGGACCAGCGTCAGCTTCTTGCGCGGGCGGGCGGCGGCACGCGCGAAGGCGTCCCGCACGACACGCTCGACGCCGTAGGCGGTGTTGACGCTGACCTCGGTGGCGACCTCGTGCTCGGTGCCCGTGCGCAGGGAACCGCCGTTGCCCGTGTAGGGGCCCTCGGTGCCCTCGCGGACGACGACGAAGTCGATCTCGGGGCGGCCGGCCAGCGGCGTCGCGGTGTTCGGGAAGAGCTTCGACGGCCGCAGGTTGATGAAGTGGTCGAAGGCGAAGCGCAGCTTCAGCAGCAGCCCCCGCTCCAGCACGCCCGACGGCACGGACGGGTCGCCGATGGCGCCGAGCAGGATGGCGTCGTGGCCCTTGAGGGCCTCAAGCTCCGCGTCGGGGAGGGTCTCACCGGTGCGGTGCCATCGCTGGGCGCCGAGGTCGTACTCCTTGGTCTCCAGCTTCACATCCTGCGGGAGAACAGCGTTGAGAACCTTGAGGCCCTGGGTGACGACCTCCTGGCCGATACCGTCGCCGGGGATCACTGCGAGATCGATGCTGCGAGACATACAGGCACCCTAGCTTCCGTCCCACCCCATGACATTCGACGTCCACGATGCGGACAACGCGGGCGGGCGCCATGGGGCGGGAGCGCGGCCTCAGTGGCCCGTCGAACCGCCGTTGTCCCGGCGGTCGAGGGCCCGCTGCAGGGCCGCGGCGGCGTTCTTGCGCTCCGACTCGGAGCGGGAGGTGTGGCGGACGCGACGGACGGTGGTCTCGGCCATGGGGGATCGACTCCTTGAGATCGCGTGGATTTCGAGATCGGGATTTCGCGCAACGGATATCGAGATCGGGGGATTTCGAGGCGCCGGAAGGGGCGGGGAGCGGATGCCGCAGGGGTTGCCTGCTCGGGGCACACTCACGCACGCCGGTCGCTGGATCAGCGATTCGTTCGGCTCCTACAAAGCTAGGACAGCTCGGGCCATCTGTCTCTACAGATACTCGGACTTCCTACTATCTGAGACGGCGGAGTTCACGGACCCCTCCGCCCGGCCTCAGAACTCCACGGTGAGCTGCGCCTCGACATGGGCGCGCAGCACGCCGGCCATGTCCGTGGCGCAGTCGCTGAGCAGCCACTGCACCTGGAGCCCGTCCATCAGGGCGATCAGCTGCCGGCCCGCGGCGGCGGGGGCCACACCGGTCCGCAGCGCCCCTTCCAGGCGCGCCTGTTCGTAGGCGAGCTGCGCTCCCGCCACGGAGTTCTCGTAGCGGCGTACGAAGTAGGCGTGGGCGGGGTGGTCGGCCGCCGTCGCCTCGGCGGAGACCACCGAGAACAGCTCGACGATCCCGCGCCGCGAGGAGTTGAGCTCCGCGAGCTCCGCGAACCGCCGCAGCCGTCCGACGCCCGTGGTGCCGCCGAGCGAGAGCCATTCGTCGTCCACGTCGTCGCGGTGCTCCAGCACGGCGAGCAGCAGCGCCTCCTTGGTCGGGAAGTGGTGCAGCAGACCGGTGTGGGAGATGCCGCAGCGGGTTGCGATCACCCGTAGCGACGCGCCCCGGTAGCCCGCCTCACCGAACAGGGACATGGCCTGGTCGAGGATCTCGCGCCGCTTCGCACGGCCCTTCGCGTAGCCGCGCCGCGCTTCGGCCGTCACTCGCCACTCTCCCGGTCCGCCGGCCTCGCCCAGGCCGGCCCTTTCGGTGCGTCGGTCTCCCGTTGAGCCCTCCGGAGGATCGGCCCCCGGAGATTCGACCGCCGGAGATACTTACCAGGTGGTCGGTATTAACTCTATGGTGAGAGGGAACCGTGTCGCGAAAGGACCCCCCGTGGCCCCCTCCCTGCCCTATCTCGACCCCGCGCTCCCCGTGGCTGAGCGGGTCGCCGATCTGCTCGGGCGCATGACGCTGCCCGAGAAGGTCGGCCAGATGCTCCAGCTGAACGCCAAGGAAGGGGTGCGGCACTTCGTCGAGGACCTGCACGTGGGGTCGATCCTGCACACCTCGCCGGAGCGGGTCCTGGAGGCCGCGGAGCTGACCGACCGGTCACGGCTGGGCATCCCCCTGCTGGTCGCGGAGGACTGCATCCACGGCCACTCCTTCTGGGAGGGCGCCACGATCTACCCCACCCAGCTCGGCATGGCCGCCACCTGGGACGCCGGGCTGGTGGAACGGATCGCGCGGGCCACGGCGGTGGAGGTGGCCGCGACCGGCGTGCACTGGACGTTCTCCCCGGTGCTCTGCATCACCCGGGACCTGCGGTGGGGCAGGGTCAGCGAGACGTTCGGCGAGGACCCCCACCTGATCGGGGAGCTGGCGTCGGCGATGGTGCGCGGCTACCAGGGCGACGGCCTGGCCGACCCGACCGCGATCCTGGCCTCGGCCAAGCACTTCGCGGGGTACTCCGAGACGCAGGGCGGCCGCGACGCCAGCGAGGCGGACATCTCGCGGCGCAAGCTGCGGTCCTGGTTCCTGCCGCCGTTCGAGCGGGTCGCCCGGGAGGGCTGCCGGACGTTCATGCTCGGCTACCAGTCCATGGACGGCGTGCCGATCACGGTGAACGACTGGCTGCTCAACGAGGTGCTGCGCGAGGAGTGGGGCTACACCGGCACGCTGGTGACCGACTGGGACAACGTCGGCCGCATGGTGTGGGAGCAGAAGGTGTACGCCGACTACGCGCAGGCCGCCGCGGCGGCGGTCCGCGCGGGCAACGACATGGTGATGGCGACCGAGGGGTTCTTCGAGGGCGCCCTCGAAGCCGTCGGCAACGGCACGCTGGACGAGACCGAGATCGACGCGGCCGTACGCCGCGTCCTGACGCTCAAGTTCGAGCTCGGCCTGTTCGAGAACCCGCGCCGCCCCGACGCCGCCCGCCAGACCGAACTCATCGGCAGCGACGCCCACGCCGCACTGAATCTGGAGGCGGCCAGGCGCTCGCTGGTGCTGCTGACCAACGACGGCACGCTGCCGCTGGCCGGCGGGGCGACGGCGGGCGACGACGGCCGGGCCACCGGTGCCCCCGGTCCCCGTACGGTCGCGGTGATCGGACCGAACGCGGACGACGCGCAGACCCAACTGGGCGACTGGGCGGGCTCGTCGGGCCAGGTGGACTGGCTCCCGGACGGCCAGCCGCGCGCCATGATCCGTACCGTCCTCGACGGCTTCCGCGCGCACGCGCCCGCCGACTGGACCGTCTCGTACGCGCCGGGCGCCAGGATCCTCCATGTCGGCGCGGACCCGGAGGGGCAGTTCTTCCCCGACGGCCAGCCCCGCCCCGAGGTGGTCATCCCCGCCGAACCGGACGCCGCACTGATCGGCGAGGCGGTCGCCGCCGCCGAGGCCGCCGATTACGTCGTCGCCGTGGTCGGCGACCGCATCGAGCTGGTCGGCGAGGGCAAGTCCACCGCCACCCTGGATCTCGTCGGTGACCAGGTCGCGCTGCTCGACGCGCTGGCCGCGACCGGCAAGCCGCTGGTCGTCGTGGTCATCAGCTCGAAGCCGCTGGTGCTCCCGCCCTCCGCCCTCGGCGCCGCCGCGATCCTGCACGCGTTCAACCCGGGCATGCAGGGCGGCCGCGCGGTGGCGGAGGTCCTGCTGGGGCTCGTCGAGCCAACGGGCCGGCTGCCCCTCTCCTTCGCCCGGCACGCGGGCCAGCAGCCGACGTACTACAACCAGATCCGGGGCCAGCACGGCTCCCGGTACGCCGACCTCACCCAGCGTCCGGCGTTCGTCTTCGGCGAGGGCCTCAGCTACACGACCGTCGCCTACTCCGGTCTGGAGGTGCTCACGGCGGACGTCGGGGTGGACGACACGGTGCGGGCGCGCGTGACCGTCCACAACACGGGTGAACGCCCGGCCGTGGAGACCGTGCAGGTGTACGTCAGCGACACCGTGACGTCGGTGACCTGGGCCGAGAAGGAGCTCAAGACCTACCGGCAGCTGACGCTCGCCCCGGGTGAGGAGCGCGAGGTCCTGCTGGAGCTGCCGGTCGCGGAGTGCACCCTCGTGGACGCGGCGGGCCGGCGGGTCGTCGAGCCGGGCGCCTTCGAGCTGCTGGTCGGCCCGTCCTCCAGCGACGACGTCCTGCTGCGCGCAGGGTTCACCGTGAAGGGCTGAGACCGGCCCGGACATGGAAACCGCCTCCCGGCCGGCGGGGGGAGCCGGTCGGGAGGCGGAGTTCTGGGGGCGTCGGCCCTGCCGGGGATCAGCCCTGGTGGGGGTAGGTGTACTCGGTCGGCGGGACCAGCGTCTCCTTGATGGCGCGGGTCAGCGTCCAGCGCTGCAGGTTCTGCGGGGCGCCCGCCTTGTCGTTGGTGCCGGAGCCCCGGCCGCCGCCGAAGGGCTGCTGGCCGACGACGGCACCGGTCGACTTGTCGTTGATGTAGAAGTTGCCCGCGGCGTAGCGGAGCTTCTCCATCGTGTACGCGGCGGCCGCGCGGTCGTTGGAGATGACGGCGCCGGTCAGCGCGTAGTCGGAGACCGACTCCATCTGCTCCAGCATGGCGTCGTACTTCTCGTCCTCGTAGACGTGCACGGCGAGGATCGGGCCGAAGTACTCGGTGGTGAAGACCTCGTTGGCCGGGTCGTCGCAGACGATGACCGTCGGGCGGACGAAGTAGCCGACGGAGTCGTCGTACGTGCCGCCCGCGACGATCGTGCACGTCGGGTCGGCCGCGGCGCGGTCGATCGCGGCCTTGTTCTTCGCGAAGGAACGCGCGTCGATGACGGCGCCCATGAAGTGCGACAGGTCGGTGACGTCACCCATGGTGATGGAGTCGACCTCGGCCGCGAACTCCTCCTTGAAACCGGAGTTCCAGATGGAGGCCGGGACGTACGCACGGGAGGACGCGGAGCACTTCTGGCCCTGGTACTCGAAGGAGCCACGGGTCAGCGCGGTCTTCAGCACGGCGCGGTCGGCGCTCGGGTGCGCGACGACGAAGTCCTTGCCGCCGGTCTCGCCGACGAGCCGCGGGTAGGTGCGGTAGTTGGCGATGTTGTTGCCGACCGTCTTCCACAGGTGCTGGAAGGTGGGGGTCGAGCCGGTGAAGTGGACACCGGCCAGGTCGCGGTGGTTCAGCGCGACCTCGGAGACGGCGATGCCGTCGCCGGTGACCAGGTTGATGACGCCCTTGGGCAGCCCGGCCTCCTCCAGGAGCTGCATGAGCAGCACGGCGGCGTGGGTCTGCGTGGGGGACGGCTTCCACACCACGACGTTGCCCATGAGGGCCGGCGCGGTGGGCAGGTTGGCGGCGATGGCCGAGAAGTTGAACGGCGTGATCGCGTAGACGAAGCCCTCCAGCGGGCGGTGGTCCATGCGGTTCCACACGCCGGGCGAGTTCGCCGGGGGCTGCTCGGCGAGGATCTGGCGCGCGTAGTGCACGTTGAAGCGCCAGAAGTCGACGAGCTCGCAGGGACAGTCGATCTCGGCCTGCTGGGCGGTCTTGCCCTGGCCGAGCATCGTGGAGGCGGCCAGCGTCTCGCGCCAGGGGCCGGACAGCAGCTCGGCCGCGCGCAGGATGATCGCCGCGCGGTCGTCGAAGGACATGGCGCGCCAGGCCGGAGCGGCGGCCAGGGCCGCGTCCACGGCGTCCTGGGCGTCCTGCTCGGTGGCACCGGCGAAGGTGCCGATGACGGCCTTGTGGTTGTGCGGCTGCACGACGTCGACGCGCTCGCCGCCGCCCATGCGCTTCTCGCCGCCGATGGTCATCGGCAGGTCGATCGGGTTCTCGGCGAGCTCCTTGAGCTTCGCCTCCAGGCGGGCCCGCTCGGCGGAACCGGGGGCGTAGGAGTGGACCGGCTCGTTGACCGGCGCGGGGACCTGGGTGACGGCGTCCATGAGTGCCTTGTCTCCTTGATGTCGGCGGGGGGTGTGGGTCGGCCCGGGGGCCGCTCAGCCCTTGGTGAGGATCGAGCGGCCGAAGAACAGCAGGTTGGCCGGCTTCTCCGCGAGGCGGCGCATGAAATATCCGTACCAGTCGGTGCCGTACGCCGTGTAGACGCGCATCCGGTGGCCCTCGGCCGCGAGCCGGACGTGCTCCTCGCTGCGGATGCCGTACAGCATCTGGAACTCGTACTCGTCCAGTTTGCGCCCGGCCTGGCGTGCGAGCTCCTGGCCGATGGCGATGAGACGGGGGTCGTGGGAGCCGATCATCGGGTAGCCCTCGCCCAGCATCAGCGTCTTCAGGATGCGGACGTACGCCTTGTCGATCTCCGGCTTGCTCTGGTACGCGACGGAGGCGGGCTCCTTGTAGGCGCCCTTCACCAGGCGGACCCGGCTGCCGGCGGCGGCGAGGCGGCGGGCGTCGGCCTCGGTGCGGAAGAGGTAGGACTGGATCACGCAGCCGGTCTGCGGGAAGTCCTTCCGCAGCTCCTCGTGGATGGCGAACATCGAGTCGAGGGTGGTGTGGTCCTCGGCGTCCAGGGTGACCGTGGTGCCGATCGCGGCGGCGGCCTCGACGACGGGGCGCACGTTGGCGAGGGCCAGCTCATGGCCGCCCGGGAATTCGGGGGCGGGCCCGGAGGGCTCTCCGTCGAGGGCGGTGGCGGGCGACGGGAGGGACTGGCCGAACATCGAGAGCTTGACGGACATCTCGGCGCGGGCGCCGAGCCCGAGCTCCTTCAGGCGGCCGATGAGCTCCAGATAGGCGTCGCGCGCGGCGGCGGCCTGCTCCGGGGTGGTGATGTCCTCGCCCACGACGTCGAGGGTGACCTCCAGGCCCTTGGCGGCCGCGTCCTGGATGACGGGGACGACCTGGTCGACGCCCTCACCGGCGATGAAGCGGTCGACGACCTGCTTGGTGCCGGGCGCGGCCGAGATGAAACGACGCATCTTGTCGCTGCGTGACGCGGCGAGAATCACGGGACCCAGCACGGGGCACCTCCACGGAGTACGAACGAGGCCGGAACGGTACGGATGTGAACGGACCGGGACGGCACGGAGAACCACTGTGAAATCTAGGGACCCGTGTACCCGCCTGCCATCGACAGCTGTCACGCATCCGTGTACTGGATCTCAGACATATGTCTGAAGGGGTGCGAGAATGGCGGGGTGAAGGGCGATTACCAGGAGCTGGTCGACGAGATCTCCGCGCTGCTCAGCGCCCCCGCGACCCTGGAGAACCGCGATTTCGGCCTGGTCGCCTTCGGGGCGCACGACAGCGACGACGACACCGCCATGGACCCCGTCCGTACGCGCTCGATCCTCACCCGGCGCTCCACCCCGGCGGTCCGCGCCTGGTTCGAGGGCTTCGGCATCACCCGGGCGACGGGCCCGGTCCGCATCCCGGCGGCCCCGGAGGCCGGGGTGTTCCTGGACCGCATCTGCCTTCCGGTACGCCATCGGGGTGTCGTCCTGGGGTACGTCTGGCTGCTGGACGCGGACCCGGGGCCGACCGACGGGCAGCTGGCCGCGGCGATGGACGTGGCGGCCCGGATCGGCGCGCTGCTCGCCGACGAGGAGCGGGCCGGCGCGGACCTGTCGCGGGAGTTCGGGGCGGTGCTCGTCGCGGGGCGCGGCTGGCAGCGCGACATGGCGGTGGCCGCGCTGCACGAAGCCCTGGGCGCCGACGCGGACGGGCTGCACACGGTGGTGTGCGTGACCCCGTGGCCGGGCGGAACCCCTGCCGTGCGTACGGTGCCGTCGGCGGCGGCCCTCGCCACGGTGCCCTGGGCCGGCGGTCAGGCCCTGGCCGCCCTGGTCCGGCTGCGTTCCGCCGAGGCGCGCGACCCGGCGACGACGGCCGCGGAGCGGCTGCGCACCGCCGCCGGGCCCGGAGCGACCGGGGGCCTCGCCGCCGCCCGCCGTGGCCTGGCGGAGCTGGCCGACTCCTGGCACGAGGCGCTGTCCGCCGCCCGCGCCGCCTCGGCGGAGGCCCGCTTCGGCCCGGTCGCCGACTGGTCGGCCATCGGCCCGTACCGCCTGCTGGCCGCCCTCCCCCGCACCCCGGACCTCGTGCCGGACCCGGCGGTCCGTCCGCTGCTCGCGCCGCCCCACGCCGAACTGGCCCGTACCGCCGAGGTGTTCCTGGACTGCGCGGGCCAGGCGAGCCGGACGGCCACGGAGCTGGGGATCCACCGCCAGACGCTCTACTACCGGCTCGCCCGGGTCCAGCAGCTCACCGGCCTCGACCTGAACGACGGCGAGGACCGGCTGCTGCTGCACATGGCGCTGAAGCGGGCCCGCCTCTGAGGGCACGTACGACCGCGCCCGGCGGACAGGTCTCGCTCTGTCCGCCGGGCGCGGTCGTGTGGACGGAGTCCGGTCAGTCGGTGAGGTTCACCGAGCGGGCCGACGTGGCGCCGATCTCGTCCGCGATCTCGTTGAGGACCGACTGCGGGATGGTGTCGTCGACGGTGAGGACGACCAGCGCCTCACCGCCCGCGTCCTGCCGCGAGACCTGCATGCCGGCGATGTTCAGCCCGGCCTCGCCGAGGATCTTGCCGACCGCGCCGACGACGCCGGGACGGTCCTCGTAACGCAGGACGACCATGTGGTCGGCGAGCGCCAGGTCGACGTCGTGCTCGCCGATGGCGACGATCTTCCGGAGGTGCTTGGGGCCGGCCAGCGTGCCGGAGACCGCGACCTCCTCGCCGCTCGACAGGGTGCCGCGGACGGTCACCACATTGCGGTGGTCCGGCGACTCGGAGCTGGTGGTGAGGCGGACCTCGACACCGCGCTCCTGCGCGAACAGCGGGGCGTTGACGTAGCTGACGGTCTCGTCGACGACGTCCTCGAAGACGCCCTTGAGCGCGGAGAGTTCGAGCACCTTCACGTCGTGCTGGGTGATCTCGCCGTACACCTCGACGTCGAGGCGGGCCGCGACCTCGCCCGCGAGCGCGGTGAAGATCCGGCCGAGCTTCTCGGCGAGCGGGAGGCCGGGGCGCACGTCCTCGGCGATGACCCCGCCCTGGACGTTGACCGCGTCCGGCACGAGCTCACCGGCCAGCGCCAGGCGGACGGACTTGGCGACGGCGATGCCCGCCTTCTCCTGCGCCTCGTCGGTGGAGGCGCCGAGGTGCGGGGTGCAGACGACCTGGTCGAACTGGAACAGCGGGGAGTCCGTGCAGGGCTCCTTGGTGTACACGTCCAGACCGGCGCCGGCGACCCGGCCCTCCTTGAGGGCGGAGGCGAGCGCCTCCTCGTCGACGATGCCGCCGCGCGCGGCGTTGACGATGCGCACGGAGGGCTTCACCTTGTGCAGCGCGTCGTCGCCGATCAGGCCGAGCGTCTCGGGGGTCTTGGGGAGGTGCACCGTGATGAAGTCGGAGACCTCGAGCAGCTCGTCCAGCGTGAGGAGCTTGACGCCCATCTGCGCCGCGCGGGCGGGCTGCACATAGGGGTCGTACGCGACGATCTTCATGCCGAAGGCCGACATGCGCTGGGCGACCAGGACGCCGATCCGGCCGAGGCCGACGACGCCGAGGGTCTTCTCGCTGAGCTCGACGCCCGTGTACTTGGACCGCTTCCACTCGCCGTTCTTCAGGGCGGTGTTGGCCTGCGGGATGTTGCGCGCGGTGGCCACGAGCAGACCGCAGGCGAGCTCGGCGGCGGTGACGATGTTGGACGTCGGCGCGTTGACGACCATCACGCCGGCCTTGGTGGCCGAGGAGACGTCGACGTTGTCCAGACCGACACCCGCGCGGGCGACGACCTTGAGCTGCTTCGCGGCGGCGATGGCCTCGGCGTCGACCTTGGTGGCGGAGCGCACCAGGATCGCGTCGACGTCGGCGATCGCGGGGAGGAGTTCGGCGCGGTCCGCGCCGTTGCAGTGCCGGATCTCGAAATCCGGACCCAGGGCGTCGACCGTGGCGGGCGACAGCTCTTCGGCGATGAGTACGACAGGTTTCGAGCTCACGTGTGTCCTCACAAGTCCAGTGCGGACGGCCGTCCCGACGGCCGCAGGCGGTGGAGGGGCTAGCCGCGTGGAAGACGCACGACACTGTGGGCCCTGACGCGTGTATGTGTTGGTGAGAGTGTAGTCATGCGGCCGGGCACATACTGCGCCCCGGTGGAAGGATCACCCGCACGGGGTGGACGGCCTGTACGGACGTACGCGCCGCCTCCTGCCACCCCGCCTCTCCCCGCAGTGACACGGGGTGTGAGGCCGGCCGTCGGCCGTGGGGCGGACCCGTGCGGACCTGCCCGACGGCCGTGTGCCGAGGGGCAGGCCCGGTGCGGACCTGCCCCTCGGCGAGAACTCAGGCGTCCTCGTTGTCGACCCAGCTCATGAGCTTGCGGAGCTCCTTGCCGGTGGTCTCCAGCAGGGACTCGCCGTCGGCCTTCTTGTACTCGTTGTACTTGGGCAGGCCGTTGTGGTACTCGGCCATCCAGTTCTTGGCGAAGGTGCCGTCCTGGATCTCGGCCAGGACCTTCTTCATCTCGGCCTTGGTGTCGTCCGTGATGATGCGCGGGCCGGTGACGTAGTCGCCCCACTCGGCGGTCTCCGAGATGGACCAGCGCATCTTCTCCAGGCCGCCCTCGTACATGAGGTCGACGATGAGCTTCAGCTCGTGGAGGCACTCGAAGTACGCGATCTCCGGCTGGTAGCCGGCCTCGGTCAGCGTCTCGAAACCGGCCTTGACCAGGGCGGCGGTGCCACCGCAGAGGACGGCCTGCTCACCGAACAGGTCGGTCTCGGTCTCCTCGGTGAAGGTCGTCTTGATGACGCCGGCGCGCGTGCCGCCGATGCCCTTCGCGTACGAGAGGGCGAGCTCCAGGCCCTTGCCCGAGGCGTCCTGCTCGACGGCCACGATGCACGGGACGCCGCGGCCTTCCTCGTACTGGCGGCGGACCAGGTGGCCCGGGCCCTTCGGGGCGACCATGCAGACGTCGACGTTGGCCGGCGGCTTGATGAAGTCGAAGCGGATGTTCAGGCCGTGGCCGAAGAACAGCGCGTCGCCGTCCTTGAGGTTGTCCTTGACGGACTCCTCGTAGACCTTGGCCTGGATCGGGTCCGGGACGAGGATCATGATGACGTCGGCCTCGGCGGCGGCCTCGGACGGGGTCACCACGCGCAGGCCCTGCTCCTCGGCCTTGGCCTTGGACTTCGAGCCCTCGTGCAGACCGACACGGACGTCGACACCCGAGTCACGCAGCGACAGCGCGTGGGCGTGCCCCTGGCTGCCGTAACCGAGGACCGCGACCTTACGGCCCTGGATGATGGACAGGTCGGCATCGTCGTCGTAGAACAGCTCGGCCACTGGGTCTTCTCCTTGTGTGCAGGTGTTGCGTCCCACCGTACGGCGGGGTGCGTCGGATACGTTGCCGGGTCTCGCCATACGAGCGGCGAGGCGGCCCGTGAGGGTTACGCCGAGCGGTCGAGGGCGCGCAGGGAACGGTCGGTGATCGAGCGCGCGCCGCGCCCTATGGCGATGGTGCCGGACTGGACGAGCTCCTTGATGCCGAACTGTTCGAGCATCTTGAGCATGGCCTCCAGCTTGTCGGCACCCCCTGTCGCCTCGATCGTGACGGCCTCCGGGGAGACGTCCACGGTCTTGGCGCGGAACAGCTGGACGATCTCGACGATCTGGGAGCGGGTCTCGTTGTCCGCGCGGACCTTCACCAGGACGAGCTCGCGCTGGATCGCTGCGGCGGGCTCGAGTTCGACGATCTTCAGGACGTTGACCAGCTTGTTGAGCTGCTTGGTCACCTGCTCCAGGGGCAGGCCCTCGACGTTCACGACAATGGTGATGCGTGAGATGTCGGGATGTTCGGTGGTACCGACCGCGAGCGAGTCGATGTTGAACCCGCGCCGGGAGAACAGGGCCGTGATCCGGGCGAGGACACCGGGCTTGTTCTCGACCAGGACGGAGAGCGTGTGCTTGGTGGACATGGAGTCGGTCTCTCTCTGTCTCAGTCGTCTTCGTTGTCGCCGAAGTCGGGGCGGACGCCCCGTGCTGCCATGACCTCGTCGTTGGAGGTGCCGGCGGCGACCATCGGCCACACCATGGCGTCCTCGTGGACGATGAAGTCGATGACGACCGGGCGGTCGTTGATCGCGTTGGCCTCGGCGATGACCTTGTCCAGGTCGGCCGGGTCCTCGCAGCGGATGGCGTGGCAGCCCATGGCCTCGGACAGCTTGACGAAGTCCGGGACGCGGGTGCCCTTGGCGGCGTTGCCGTCCGCGTCGGGGCCCGAGTGCAGCACGGTGTTGGAGTACCGCTGGTTGTAGAACAGGGTCTGCCACTGGCGGACCATCCCGAGCGCGCCGTTGTTGATGACGGCGACCTTGATCGGGATGTTGTTCAGCGCGCAGGTGGTGAGTTCCTGGTTGGTCATCTGGAAGCAGCCGTCGCCGTCGATCGCCCAGACAGCGCGCTCGGGCATGCCGGCCTTGGCGCCCATGGCGGCCGGGACGGCGTAGCCCATGGTCCCGGCGCCGCCGGAGTTGAGCCAGGTGCTGGGCTGCTCGTAGCGGATGAAGTGCGAGGCCCACATCTGGTGCTGGCCGACGCCCGCCGCGAAGATCGTGCCCTCGGGGGCGAGTTCGCCGATGCGCTCGATGACCTGCTGCGGCGAGAGGCTGCCGTCCTCCGGGAGGTCGTAGCCGACCGGGTAGGTCTCGCGCCAGCGGTTGAGGTCCTTCCACCAGGCGCCGTAGTCGCCGGTGTTGCCCTCGGTGTGCTCGACCTGGACCGCCTGGACGAGGTCGGCGATGACCTCGCGGGCGTCACCGACGATCGGGACGTCGGCGGCGCGGTTCTTGCCGATCTCGGCCGGGTCGATGTCCGCGTGGACGATCTTGGCGTACGGGGCGAAGCTGTCCAGCTTGCCGGTGACGCGGTCGTCGAACCTGGCCCCGAGCGCGACGATCAGGTCGGCCTTCTGCAGCGCGGTGACGGCGGTGACCGAACCGTGCATGCCGGGCATTCCCACGTGCAGCGGGTGGCTGTCGGGGAAGGAGCCGAGCGCCATCAGGGTGGTGGTGACGGGCGCTCCGGTGAGCTCTGCCAGGACCTTCAGCTCCGCGGTGGCACCGGCCTTCATGACGCCGCCGCCGACGTAGAGCACGGGGCGCTTGGCCTGGGTGATGAGCTTGGCGGCCTCGCGGATCTGCTTGGCGTGCGGCTTGGTGACGGGCCGGTAGCCGGGCAGGTCCATCGTCGGCGGCCAGCTGAAGGTGGTCTTCGACTGCAGCGCGTCCTTGGCGATGTCGACGAGGACCGGCCCCGGGCGGCCGGTGGAGGCGATGTGGAAGGCCTCGGCGATCGTGTGCGCGATGTCCTCGGCGCGGGTGACCAGGAAGTTGTGCTTGGTGATCGGCATGGTGATGCCGCAGATGTCGGCTTCCTGGAAGGCGTCCGTACCGATCGCCCCGGAGGCCACCTGGCCGGTGATCGCGACCATGGGCACGGAGTCCATGGCGGCGTCGGCGATCGGGGTGACCAGGTTGGTGGCACCGGGACCCGAGGTGACCATGCAGACACCGACCCTGCCGGTGGCCTGCGCGTAGCCGGTGGCCGCGTGGCCCGCGCCCTGCTCGTGGCGGACCAGGATGTGGCGGACCCGGGTGGAGTCCATCAGCGGGTCGTACGCCGGAAGGATGCAGCCGCCGGGGAGCCCGAATACGGTGTCGGCGCCGACTTCCTCGAGAGAACGGATGAGGGACTGCGCGCCCGTGAGGTGCTCAACGGTGGCGGTGGACGGTCCGCCGTTACGGGCCCGCGGCTGCGGGTGCTGGGCCCCGGTGGCCTGCTCGGTCATCGGCATTCTCTTCTCGAAGCTGAGGGTTTATGCGGTGTTTTTGCGGGGTTTTGAGAGGTCCCGGTGCAACAAAAAACCCCTCGTGCCGTGAGGCAAGCGAGGGGAGCGCGCCGGTGCGGTCCGCAGGGTGTCCATGAGTGACCCTGCTTCAGCCGAC
The DNA here is from genome assembly GCF_055583745.1 of Streptomyces sp. NPDC104381. NCBI lineage: Bacteria > Bacillati > Actinomycetota > Actinomycetes > Kitasatosporales > Streptomycetaceae > Streptomyces > Streptomyces sp. NPDC104381. The sequence continues at coordinate 624,393 of NZ_JBVJNK010000004.1, read as the reverse complement.
GCGCTTTCCAAGTACGAGAATTCGGGTGCGCATGGCATTGACCCTCTCTCCGGCACGCACACGGTGTCAAGTGGGTGGGACGGGAGTCTCATCATGTGAGCGGCTCTGGAGCGGGATCGCGCCACCCGCGAGGACCGGCCGGGCGGCCGTTCCGATGCCCGGGACCGGGTACTTCCCGCGGATCAGGGTGCGCCGCAGCCGGTACTCGTCGAGCGGCCCGGCGAAGGCCATCCCCTGCCCGTGCGTGCACCCCATGGCACGCAGGGCGCGCACCTGCTCGGGCCCGTCCACACCGTCGGCCACGGACTGCATGCCGAGGTCCCCGGCGATGCGCAGCAGTCCGCTGGTGATCTTGTGCAGCCTGGCCGATTCGACGACGCCCTCGACCAGGCACCGGTCCAGCTTCAGCACGTCGATGGGGAGCCGGCGCAGGGCGTTGACCGCGGCGTACCCGCTGCCGAAGCCGTCGAGCGCGATACGGACGCCGAGGCGGCGCAGCGCGACAAGCCGCTGCTCCAGCTCGTCGCAGGAGACCCGGGGGTCACTGTCGGCCACCTCGATCATCAGGGCGCCGGAGGGCAGCCCGTGCCGGGTGAGGAGCGCCTCGACGGACCCCGGGGGCAGCGTACGGTCCAGCAGCCGGGCGGCCGACACCCGTACGGAGACGGAGACCGGGTGTCCGGCCCTGGAGCGGTCCGCGGCCTGCTCGACGGCTTCCTCCAGCAGCCAGGTGCCCAGCTCGGCGGCCCTCTCGCTGTCCTCGGAGACGCGGAGGAACTCAGCGGGGGTGAACAGGATGCCCTGGGCGGAGCGCCAGCGGGCCTGGGCGGCGACGGCCGCGACCGTGCCGCTGGCCAGGTGGACCACGGGCTGGTGGAGCAGGGCGAACTCGCCTTCCCGCAGCGCGGTGCGGAGCCGGGCTGCGAGCTCGGAGCGGCGCACCACGTCCGCCTGCATCTGGGGGGCGTACAGCTCGACCCGGTCCTTGCCGCCGGCCTTCGCGCGGTACATCGCGAGGTCGGCGTTGCGCATGAGGTCCTTGGGCGTGATGGAGGGCTCGGCGAAGGCGACCCCGATGGAGGCGGCCACCCGGACCTCGCCGGTGCCGATCCGGTACGGCTGGGAGAGCCTGAGGCGCAGCCGGTCGGCGATCTCGTGGACCTGGTACTCCCTGGCGGCCTGGTCGCGGGTGCCGTCGCCGACGATGAGCGCGGCGAACTCGTCGCCCCCGAGCCGGGCGGCGGTGTCCGAGGCGCGCACGGACTCCTGGAGGCGGCGCGCGGCCTGGATGAGGAGCTCGTCGCCCGCCTGGTGGCCGATGGAGTCGTTGACCGCCTTGAAGCCGTCGAGGTCGATGAAGAGCACGGCGGTGCCCGGGTCCCCGGACCTGCGGCCGCCGAGCGCCTGTCCCACCCGGGTGGTGAACAGGGCGCGGTTGGGCAGGTCGGTGAGCGGGTCGTGCTCGGCGTTGTGCTGGAGCTGCGCCTGCAGCCTGACCCGCTCGGTCACGTCGCGGCTGTTGAGCAGCAGACCGCCCTGGTGGCGGTTGACGGTGGACTCGACGTGGAGCCAGTCCCCGGTGCCCGATCTGAAACGGCACTCGATCCGGGTGGTGGGCTCCTCCCGGGACGGTACGGCGAGGAAGCGCCGCAACTCGTGGACCACTCCCCCGAGATCGTCGGGGTGGATGATCGAGGACAGCTCCGCGCCGACGAGGTCCTCGGCGTCGCGGTGGTAGACCCCGGCCGCCGCCGGGCTGACGTAGCGGAGCGTGCCGCTGGGCTCGGCGATCATGATGACGTCGCTGGAGCCCTGCACCAGGGACCGGAAGTGGTTCTCCTTCTGGGCCAGTTCCTGGGTGAGCGCGATGTTGTCGAGGAGCATGATCGCCTGGCGGAGGACCAGGGCGAGGACGACCGTGCAGCCGGTGAGGACCACGACCCGGTCGACCCTGCGGCCCTCCACGACGTTGTACAGGATGCCGAGCGTGCAGACCGCCGCGGCCAGATAGGGCGTGAGCGCGGCGAGGGACCCGGCGATCGGGCGGCTGACGGCCCGCGGCTCCGGGGCCTCGACAGCGTTGTCCTGGCTGCGACGGACGCCCCAGGGCGCGTACGCGAGGAGCAGCGAACCGGCGAACCATCCCGCGTCCAGCAACTGGCCCGAGCTGTACGCCGAGCGCAGCAGCGGCGCCGTGAACAGGGCGTCGCACAGCACGGTCAGGGCGAGGCCGGCGATGGCGGTGTTGACCGCGGAGCGGTTCACGTTGATCCGGCGGAAGTGCAGCGCGAGGACCATGGAGACCAGCACGATGTCGAGCAGCGGATAGGCCAGGGAGAGCGCGGCTCTGGCGACGCTCTCCCCCGCGGCGTTGGCGACGTGGGCGGTGTGCGCCAGCGCGAGGCTCCAGGAGAGCGTCAGCAGGGATCCGCCGATCAGCCAGGCGTCCAGCACGAGGCAGACCCAGCCCGCGCGGGTGACGGGGCGCTTGGCCAGGACGAGCAGCCCGACGATGGCGGGCGGCGCGAAGCAGAGGAAGAAGAGGTCCGCGAGGGAGGGGGCGGGCACCGGGCGCCTCAGCACCACCTCGTACCACCCCCAGACGGCGTTTCCTCCGGCGGCCATGGCCGAGGAGAGCGAGAAGAGGAGCCAGGCGGGCCGGAACCGGCTCCCGCCGGAGCGCGCGTACAGGAAGCAGGAGACCGCGGCGATCAGGGCGGCGACGCAGAGGCCGAAGTCCCCCATGAACAGGGCGACTCCGGGTGACCCCCAGCCGAGAGCCGCACCCACCGCGTATCCGGCGCAGACGGCACCCAGGGCGAGCTGGGAGCGCAGTCCCACCGACCGCCCGGTGGCCGGCTGCCGGGAGAGCAGGGTCCCGAGGGCGCTCACCGGAGAGCCCCGCGGGCGGTCCCCGGCGCCCTCGCCGCCGCTGGTCCCGTCTGCCCGCCCCGTCGCGTCGGATCGTCTCTCCACTGGCCGAACATCGCCCGTCGCCCCCTCGCGTTGCGCTTCCTCCCCGACGCCGTCCCTTCCACGGCGCTGCCCTCCTGGGGACGATACACCAGAGCCGTCACTCAGGGACATAGCTTCTCTACTCTCCGTTACCACCTGGGGTGTTGTCGGTACCCGGTGCGCCCGGTCCGCTCCGGAGCGTGGTCAGCCGGTCGTGAGCACGAGGTTGCCGACCTCCTCGCCCGCGGCGAACCGGGTGAGCTGTCCGGCCAGCAGACGCTTGGCCCGGGGCAGGAACGCGGAGGTGCTGCCGCCCACATGGGGGGTGATCAGTGTGTGGGGAGCATGCCAGAGCGGATGGCCGGCGGGGAGCGGTTCGGGATCGGTCACGTCGAGCGCGGCGTGCAGCCGCCCGGACTCGAGTTCGGTCAGCAGGGCGTCGGTGTCGACGACACCGCCGCGCGCGACGTTCACCAGCAGCGCGCCGTCCCGCATCGCGGCGAGGAAGCCGGGGCCCACCAGCCCTTGTGTGGACGGGTTCAGCGGAGTGGACAGGATGACGACGTCGGCCTCCGGGAGCAGCGCGGGAAGCTCGTCGATCGCGTGTACGGGGCCGCGCGCGGTTGTCCGTGCGGAGCGTGCGACGCGCACCACCCGCGCGCACTCGAAGGGTTCGAGCCGGTCCTCGATGGCCGCGCCGATCGATCCGTACCCCACCACGAGGACGGACTTGTCGGCGAGCGCCGGGTAGAAGCCGGACCGCCACTCCTCCTTCTCCTGGCCCTCCGTAAAGCGGGGGAACCCCCGGAGCGAGGCGAGGACCAGGGCGAGCGCGAGTTCGGCCGTGGAGGCCTCGTGCACCCCCTTGGCGTTGCACAGCCGCACCCCGGCGGGCAGCAGACCGAGTCCCGGCTCCACGTGGTCGATGCCCGCGGAGAGCGTCTGGACGACCTGGACGGCGCTCATGTCCTTGAGCGGCCGGACCGCGACCTCGGAGCCCTTCATGTACGGGACGACGTAGAAGGCGCAGTCGGCGGGGTCCGCGGGGTACTCCCGGCCGCCGTCCCAGAAACGGTAGTCGAGACCCTCGGGAAGACCGTCGATCTCGTCGGCGGGGAACGGCAGCCAGATGTCGGTGGCAGATGTCGAAGTCATGGTCAGGAGGCTATGCGAAGGGCCGGGAACGGCAGAGGTTACTTTGGGGTGCGGGTGGTTCCGTGATCACGGGACCGAGGGAGGGTTCGGGGAGTTGGAGCGCAGGACTATCGGTGCGGCGGCGCTCGCCGTGGGTGCGGTCGGGCTGGGCTGTATGCCGATGAGCTGGGCGTACACCACGTCGCAGCAGCGCGGTGACAGGTCGCTGCGGACCGTGCACGCCGCGCTGGACGCGGGCGTCCAACTGCTCGACACCGCCGACATGTACGGGCCCTTCACCAACGAGCTGCTCGTCGGGCGGGCGCTCAGGGGCCGGCGGTCCGAGGCCTTCCTCTCCACCAAGTGCGGTCTGCTGGTGGGCGATCAGCACATCGTGGCCAACGGGCGCCCCGGATATGTGCGCAGGGCCTGCGACGCCTCGCTGCGGCGGCTCCAGACCGATGTGATCGATCTCTACCAGCTGCACCGGGCGGATCCCGAGGTGCCGGTGGAGGAGACCTGGGGCGCGATGGCGGACCTGGTGACGGCGGGCAAGGTGCGGGCCCTCGGCCTGTGCGCGGTGGGCGCCCAGGCGGGACGCGGGCCGGGCGCGCGGATGTACGACGGGACCCTCCGGCAGCTGGAGCGGATGCAGCAGGTCTTTCCCGTCAGCGCGGTCCAGGCGGAGCTCTCGGTGTGGTCGCCCCAGGCGCTGGAGGATCTGCTGCCGTGGTGTGCGGCCCGGGGTGTGGGGGTGCTGGCGGCGATGCCGCTGGGCAGCGGCTACCTCACGGGGACGCTCAAGCCGGGCCAGGGGTTCGAGCCGGACGATCCGCGGGCCAGGCACCCCCGCTTCACCGCGGAGATGATGGCCGCCAACCAGCCGGTGGTGGCGGGGCTGCGCAGGGTCGGTGAGCGGCACGGCGCCACTCCCGCGCAGGTGGCCCTGGCGTGGGTCCTGCGGCAGGGCCCGCATGTGGTGCCCGTGCCCGGCGCGAAGCGGGAGCAGTGGGCCGTGGAGAACGCGGCTGCGGCGGGGCTGGTGCTCACGGACCGGGACCTGGCCGAGATCGCGGGGCTGCCGCGGGCCCTCGGCTCGTGGGACTGAATGCTCCGGGACTGAGCGCTCGTGGGACTGAACGCTCGTGGGACTGAACGCTCCGGGACTGAGCGCTCGTGGGACTGAACGGGAGCGCCGGAAGCGGGAGAATGGGCGGAGATCGGGGACCCGGGGTCGGGCGGCGGGGTAGGAACAGTAGTCGTGCGACCGTCGAAAGGATCGGTGCTGTGCAAACTCCCGTACTGCGCAGGGGGGTCGTGGCCCTGCTGGCCTCCGCCTCCCTCCTGCTGTCCGCCTGCTCGTCCGGCGACGGCCCGGCGGCCGGTGACGGCGCCTCCTCGCCCCCGGCGGGCGCCACGTCCGCTCCGGCCTCGGCGAGTCCGTCGGCCGACCTGCCGCCGGCCAAGGGCTCCGTCGAGGTGGAGAGGACGCTGACGGACGGCCTGGCGTCCCCCTGGGGCCTGGCCGCCCTGCCCGGGGGTGATCTGCTGGTCGGCTCGCGCGACGACGCGACGATCACGCGGATCGACGGGAAGAGCGGTGGGAAGACCCTGCTGGGGTCGGTGCCCGGGGTCGCGCCCGCCGGTGAGGGCGGCCTGCTCGGCCTCGCCGTCCCCCCGACCTTCGGTGCGGACCACCTGATCTACGTGTACTTCACGACCGAGTCGGACAACCGCATCGCCCGTCTCCAGTACGACGAGGCGAAGCCCGCGGGCCAGCAGCTGGGGGCCCCGGACACCATTCTGCGGGGCATCCCGAAGGGCGCCGTCCACAACGGCGGGCGGATCGCGTTCGGCCCGGACCGCATGCTGTACGCGGGCACGGGCGAAACGGGTGACACGGGCCTCGCCCAGGACAAGGCGTCGCCCTCGGGCAAGATCCTGCGGATGACGCCCGACGGTGAGCCGGTGCACGGCAATCCGGAGGCCGATTCGGTCGTCTACTCGTACGGGCACCGCAATGTGCAGGGCCTGGCCTGGGACGGCTCGAAGCGGCTCTGGGCGTCCGAGTTCGGCCAGGACACCTGGGACGAGCTGAATCTGATCGAGCCGGGCGGGAACTACGGCTGGCCCGACGTCGAGGGGAAGAAGGGCACGTCGGGTTACGTCGACCCGGTGGCCCAGTGGAAGACCTCCGAGGCCTCGCCGAGCGGCATCGCGTACGCCGAGGGGTCGATCTGGATGGCCGGGCTGCGCGGTGAGCGACTCTGGCGGATCCCCCTGTCGGGCGAGGCGGACGGAAAGCCGCTGGCGGCCCCCCAGTCGTTCCTCGACGGGAAGTACGGCCGCCTGCGCACGGTGCTCGCCGCCGGTGGCGACAAGCTGTGGCTGGTCACGAGCAACACGGACGGCCGTGGCACCGCGAAGGCGGGCGACGACAGGATCCTGCTGCTGAAGGTGCGGTAGCCGGCGTCCCGGTCGCCTCCGGGCGTCTCACCCCGCCGCGTACAGCCGGAAGCGGTGGGCCAGGGCGGCCGCCTCGCCCCGGCTGGAGACGCTCAGCTTGGCCAGGATGTTGGAGACGTGCACGCTGGCGGTCTTCGGCGAGATGTACAGCGCCTCCGCGATCCGGCGGTTGGTGTATCCCTCCGCGACCAGCCGGTGCACCTCCTGCTCCCGTGAGGTCAGCCCGAACGACTCGATCGCGTCCACCGCCGGGGCGGGTCCGTCCGCTTCCTCCTCGGCCGGGGTGTCCGGCCCGGTGAGCGCGACCCGGGCCCGCCCGGCCAGCAGCTCGATGCTCTCCACGAGGGGGCGCGCCCCGAGCCGTACGGCCACGGTGTGGGCCTCGCGCAGGAGCGCCGCGGCCGGTGTCCGGTCGCCGGACGCGGTGAGGATCGCCTCCGCCCAGTGGTGGCGGATCTGGGCCAGCTCGTAGGGGCGCTGGAGCGGGGCGAAGGCGGTGGCGGCACGGCACCAGTGGTCCGGGGTGTCGGCCCCTTCCGCCCGGGCCAGCTCCGCCTCGATGAGCAGGCCGTACGCCGCCCAGACGGGCACCAGCATCGGCAGCCGCTTGAGGTGGCCCCGGATCCGCTCCAGCACCGCCGGCCGCCCGGCGTCGGTGGCGGGCAGTCCGCGTGCGTCGGCCTCGATCGCGGCGGCTGCGTGGAGCAGCGGCAGGGAGTAGCGCTGGGTCCCGGGCGGCAGGCCCGTCGCGGACTGCGCCTCGAACTCGGCCCGCGCCTCGGGGAGCCGGCCCCGGTGGGCCGCGAGGACCATGGCGTGCCGGACCGGACAGATCAGGTGCTGCGGCTGCGGGTCGTGGCCGAGGTGGCGGCGGTTGAGGGCCAGTTGCTCCTCGGCCTCCTCGAAGTCGCCGGTGGCCAGGGCCAGATCGGTGCGGCGCGCGGCCACCAGGGCGTTCGACTTGCGGGACCTGGCCAGCGGGGCCGCGGCCTCCGCCGCCGCCCGGCTCTCCTCCCAGTACCCCAGCGAGAAGTACGACTGCGCCTGGTTGGCCCGTGCCCAGGCCTCGGACTCGGGGACCCCGTGGCTGTGGCAGATCCGGATGCCGTGGTCGGCGGCCGCCACCGCTTCCAGGGAGCGGCCGCAGGACTCCAGCGAGGAGGGCAGGTTGACGGCGGCGCGGCTCATCACGCCCACCAGGTGCAGTTCCTCGGACCGGTCGCGGACGGCGTACATCTCGGCTACGCCCTCCTCGACGTCACCGGCGTCGATCGTGAGCCAGCCGCGGGTGAGCCTGGCGTGCAGCTCGATGGACTCCTCGCCGACGAGCCGGGCGTACTCCACGGCCCGGTCGGCCGCGACCAGCGTCTCGGGTCCCGGTCTGTGCAGGGCGCCCCAGCTGGCGACGGACGCCAGGACGTCGGCGTGCACGGCGGACGGCTGCAGGCCGCGCACCAGCTCCTCGGCGGTGGCCAGTTCCTGCCGGCCGTCGCTCCGGGAGAGGCTCTGCGTCAGCAGGGAGCGCTGCACCCAGAACCACGCCGCCCGCAACGGCTTCATGTCCCGGTCGAGGATGCGCAGGGCCTTCTTCGCGATGGCCAGGGCCCGTTCGCGGTCGCCGCCGAAGCGGGCGGCCACCGTGGCCTCGGCCATCAGGTCGAGGTAGCGCAGCGGGTCCGCGGCCTTGCGGCCGCACCGCGGATAGGCCTCGGCGTGGTCGAGTGGCCGCAGGGTGTCGCGCACCGACTCGGGGACGTCGTCCCAGAGCTCCATGGCCCGCTCCAGCAGCCGGAGTTGCTCGCTGTACGCATAGCGGCGCCGGGCCGCCACCGCCGCCTGGAGCACGGCGGGCAGCGCCTTGACCGCGTCGTGCGCGGCGTACCAGTAGCTGGCGAGGCGCGCGGCGCGCTCGTCGGCCCGTACGAGCGACGGGTCGGCCTCCAGGGCTTCGGCGTAACGGCGGTTGAGGCGCGTGCGTTCGCCGGGCAGCAGGTCGTCGCTGACGGCTTCGCGGACCAGGGAGTGCCGGAAGCGGTAGCCGTCGGTGTCGGGGGCGGGCAGCAGCAGGTTGGCGCCGACCGCCGCCCGCAGCGCCTCGTCGAGGCCCTCCTCGGAGAGGCCGGCGACGGCCGCGAGGAGTGTGTGCTCGACCGTGGAGCCGCCCTCGGCGACGATCCGGGCGATCCGCTGCGCGTCCTCGGGCAGTGCCTCGACGCGGACCAGGAGGAGGTCGCGGAGGGAGTCGGAGAGCCCGGAGCCGTCACCGCAGCACTCGACGCTGCGGGCGAGCTCCTCGACGAAGAAGGCGTTGCCGTCGGAGCGTTCGAAGATGTCGTCGACCAGCGCGGCGTCGGGGACCATCGCCAGGATCCCGGTGAGCTGCCGGCCGACCTCGGCGCGGCTGAAGCGGTCGAGTTCGATCCGGCGGACCGTGCGGAGCCGGTCCAGCTCGGCGAGGAGCGGGCGCAGGGGGTGGCGGCGGTGGACGTCGTCGGCGCGGTAGGTGCCGACGACGACGAGGCGGCCGGTGCGCAGGGTGCGGAAGAGGTAGGCGAGCAGATGGCGGGTGGAGGCGTCCGCCCAGTGCAGGTCCTCCAGGACGAGGACGACCGTACGGGCGGCGGAGACGCGCTCCAGCAGCCGGGCGGCGAGCTCGAACAGCCGGGCGGTGCCCTGCTCGTCGTCCGGGGCCCGGTCGGCCTCGCCCAGCTCGGGCAGCAGCCGGGCGAGCTCGCCCTCCTGCCCTGCCAGCGCCTCGGTCAGTTCCTCCGGCAGCGCCCGGCGCAGGGCGCGGAGCGCCGCCGCGAAGGGGGCGTAGGGCAGGCCGTCGGCCCCGATCTCCACACATCCGCCGACGGCCACCACGGCGTCCCGGCGGCAGGCGGCCTTGACGAACTCCTCGACCAGCCGGGTCTTGCCCACGCCCGCCTCACCGCCGACGAGCAGGGCCTGCGGTTCTCCGCCGGCGGCGCGGGCGAGCGTCTCGGTGAGCGCGGTGAGTTCACCGGCTCGGCCGACGAAGACGGGGCTGACGGTGTTGGTCTCCACGCCGCTGAGCATCGCATACGCGTACGACACCCCGGCAGTGGATTTCCGTTCGTGGCCCACCGCTACGCGGCACGGGTGAACCAGCTCCGGGTCCTCTCCACCTTCCCTTCCGTGTCGTCCCGTCCTGCGCGGCGGGCGAGGACCGCCCGGCGGACGGTGCGCTGCTCGTCGGCCCTGCGGATCAGCTCGGCGACGGCGAGCCGGTGGAGTTCGTACTCGTACATGTTCATCTCCCTGGTGGAACAGTGAAAGTGGGGGCACGGCTTCTTGCCGTGCCCCCACTCTCGTGTGCCAGGGGGTGCCGCCACATCGGGCGAGTGCCGCATCTCTGCGGGTGGGGGGGCCTTAGGCCCGGGTGACGGATGCCTTAGCCGTCCTGAGCAGGACCTCAGCCGGCCTCGGCAGGGCCTCAGCCCGCCGCGGAGGGCAGGGCGACGAAGAGGTCGAGGTACATGCCGACCGAGATCAGCAGGCCCAGGACCCCGAGTGCCATGCCCGCCACGGCGACGGAGCGGACCCAGCCGGCCTGCGGGTGGAGGGAGGGGGTGCCGAAGGAGGGCCGGACCAGGACGAAGACGCCGACGAGCAGCGCGAGCAGCGCGAAGATCCCGTTGACGAGGGCGGTGGTGTGCCACGCGTCGCCGTAGATCTCGGAGATCTGCTGGGCGGCGCTGCCGCCGCCGGAGGTCTTGATCTGGCCGATCAGCGTCTCGCGTTCGGCGGCGACGCGGCCGGTCCAGGCCCCCGAGAGGGAGATGACTCCGAGCCCGGCGGCGACGACCGCTGCGGCTCCGGTGCCGACCCCGGACGCCGCGGCCGCCTCGGCCTCGTCGTAGGGATCGGGCTCCAGGTCGGCCTCCAGGCCGTCCTCCGCCGCCGCGTCCGTCGCGGCCACGTCCATGGCGGTCACGTCCGACGGGGTCACGCCCGGTGCGACGCCGGCCGGGACGGCGTCATCCGCCGGGCCGGCCTGCTTCGTCACGTCCGGTGCGGTGGCGGCCCCGTCGGCCGCCTTCTTCTCCTCGGTGTCGTCGGTGGTCGGAGTGGTGGGGGAGGTGTTCATGTGCCGCACGCTAGGGGTCCCGTATGAGAACCTCCTTAACACCGGCGCCCTCAGCCCTGCCGCTTACGCCATTCGGAGGACAGGACGGCCCAGATCTCCTCGTCGTGGCGCTTGCCCCGGTACGGATAGGCCTCGCGCAGGACCCCCTCGCGGGTCATCCCGAGCCGTGCGGCCACGGCGACGCTGCGCTTGTTCGCGGAGGAGGCGCGCCACTCCACGCGGTGCATGCCCCGTACGCCGAAGGCCCAGTCGATCAGCTTCTGTGAGGCGCGGGTCACCAGGCCCCGGCCCTCGGCGGCGGCCTCCAGCCAGCAGCCGATCTCGCAGGTGCCGGTGTCCGCCTCGAATATCCGGAACAGGACTCCGCCGACCAGCGTGCCGTCGAGCCAGATGCCGTAGAGCCGGCCGGTGTCGGCGGCCTGCTTGTCCGCGTACCGCTGGAGCAGGGCGCGCGCGGAGGTGAGGTCCGTGGCCGCCGCGGCGAACGGGATCCAGGGGTCGACCAGGGGGCGCGCCCGGTCCATGTGCGCCAGGAACTCCGCCGCCTGCCAGGGCTCGATCGGCCGGAGCTCCGCCCCGTCGTCGCCCAGTGACACCGTGAACACAGTGAATCTCCTCGGTCTCGTGCTGTCTCAGTGCACGCGCTGAGGGGCCACCGGCGCCTCGTCGCCCGCGCGCTCCCCCGGGATCTTCGCACGGGGCGCCGCGCGGTCCCCCGGAATTTCCGCCCCGGGTGCGCTGTCCGGCGGCTCGATGCTGAGCCGCGGGAGCAGCCGGTCGAGCCGGGCGGGCAGCCACCAGTTCGCGCCTCCGAGCAGGTGCATCAGGGCGGGCACCAGCAGGGTGCGCAGGACGAAGGCGTCGAGCGCGACGGCGGCGGCGAGCGCGATGCCGAACATCGCGATGACGCGGTCGCCGCTGAGCACGAAGGCGAGGAAGACCGAGATCATGATCACCGCGGCCGAGTTGATCACCCGGCCGGTCTCGGCCAGGCCGACGCGTACGGACCGCTGGTTGTCGCCGGTCTCCAGCCACTCCTCGTACATCCGGCCGACGAGGAAGACCTGGTAGTCCATGGACAGCCCGAAGAGCACCGAGACCATGATCACCGGGAGGAACGGTTCGACGGGGCCCGCGCTGCCGAGCCCCAGCAGTTCGCTCCCCCATCCCCACTGGAAGACCGCGACGACGACGCCGAAGGACGCGGCGACCGCGGCCACGTTCATCACGGCGGCCTTGAGAGGGACGGCGAGGGAACGGAACGCCAGCAGCAGAAGCAGACAGCCGAGCCCGACGACCACCCCGACGAAGAGCGGCAGCTTGCCGACGATGATCCCGGCGAAGTCGTCGTACCCGGCCGTCACCCCGCCCACGTACGTACGGAGCGAGGTGTTCTCCCGCACCGGCGGCAGCACGTCGTCGCGCAGCCGGTCGACGAGCTCGCTGGTCCGCTGCGACTGCGGTGCGGAATCGGGGACGACGGTGACGAACGCCGTGTCGCCGCTGCCGTTGTACGTCACGGGGCTCACCGACGCGACTCCGTCGGTGCCCCGCAGCACGGCGGGCAGGCCGTCCAGGGCGAGCCGGTCGTCGGCCCCGTCGAGGTGCGCGGCTATCGTCAGCGGCCCGTTGACGCCGGGGCCGAAGCCGTCGGCCAGCAGGTCGTACGCCTGGCGGGTGGTGGCCGTGGCGGGGCCGTTGCCCTGGTCGGAGGTGCCCAGGTGCAGGAAGAGGGTGGGGATCGCGAGCACCGCCATGACGGCGGCGGCGAGCGCTCCCAGCAGCCGGGGGCGCCGCTCCACGAACGCCGACCAGCGGACGGCGAACCCGGTGGCCCGTTCGCCCTGCGGCCCGTGCTCGGCGAGCCGCCCCCGCTCACGCCGGCCCAGGGCCCGGGTGCCGATGAAGGAGAGCAGCGCGGGCAGCAGGGTCACGGAGGCGGCGACGGTCAGCACCACGGTGAGGGAGGCGGCGATCGCGACTCCGTCGAGGAAGCCCAGCCGCAGGACCAGCATGCCCAGCAGGGCGACGCAGACGGTGGCTCCCGCGAAGACGACGGCGCGCCCCGTCGTGGCGACGGCGTTCCGCGCGGCCTCGTGCACGGACAGGCCGCGCCGCAGGCCCCGCCGGTGCCGGGTGACGATGAAAAGGGCGTAGTCGATGCCGACACCGAGCCCGATGAGCATGCCCAGCATCGGCGCGAAGTCGGCGACGGTCATGACGTGGCCGAGCAGGACGATGCCCGCGTACGCCGTGCCGACGGAGACGAGGGCGGTGGCGATGGGCAGCAGGCTCGCGGCGAGGGAACCGAAGGCGAGGAAGAGGACGACCGCGGCGACGACCACCCCGACGGCCTCGCTCAGATGGAGGCCGGGCGTTTCGGTCAGCGCGGCGGCGGCTCCGCCGGCCTCGACCTGGAGTCCCTCGCCCTCGGCTTCCCGCGCGGTGTCGACGACGGCCCGCGCCTGTTCCGGCGGGATCTCGCCGGCGCGGTGGTCGAAGGTGACCGTGGCGTAGGCGGTGCGGCCGTCCGCGCTGATCCGCCCCTGGGCCTGCGGCCCGTAGGGGCCGCTGACGTCACCGACGCCCGGCAGTGCGCGGATCTCCTCCAGCGTCCTGGTCATCGTCCGCTCGACGCCGGGGTCACGGACGGTGGAGCCGGAGGTGTGCCAGACGATGTCACCGGTCTCGCCGCCGAGGTCGTCGAACCCCGCTTGCAGGAGTTCGCCCGCCCGCCCGGACTCGGTGCCCGGCACCTCGTAGTCGTCGGAGTACGCGGATCCCGCGAACCCCGCGGCGGTGGCGGTGCCCCCGAGGGCGATCAGCCAGATGAGGACGGTGGCGAGGCGGTGCGTGAGACACCAGCGTGCGAGGGCGGCCAACGGAGGCGCTCCTGGGGTTCGTGGACCGTAGCGGGACATGACGGGACATCCCACGAAGTCACCTGACCTGGGAGCCTCACTCTGTCAGCCATTCCTGCCCCTTTGCCGCTTTCGTGGCCATGGTCACACGGCTCTTCCCCGCCCCGTTCGCCGTACGGCCGCCCCTTTCCCGCCGGTCCGCCTTTCGCCCGTCCGCCGTACGCCGCCGCCCGTCCGCCGTACGCCGCGCCCGTCAGCCGGAGACGCTCGGCCGGCCGTTCTCGATGTGGCCCATCAGCCGGCGCCGGAAGGAGCCCGTCCCGTCGGCCGTCACCTCCAGGTCGTACCAGCCGTGGGCGTCCGCCGCCGAGTGCACGACCGTACGGCTGCGGCCCGGCTTGACCTTGACCGTCCGGGTCCAGCCGCGCAGGTCGTCCTCGTCGACGTATCCGAGGGGCCGCACGGTGTAGGTCAGGGTCCGCCTGCCGGTGTTGCGCAGCGTGAGGTGCAGATCCCGTTCGTGGGCGTCGATGCGCGAGGAGACCTCGGCCCCGCCCTCGGCCGCCCCTTCGAACTCCCGCCGGAAGCCGTTGGGGCCGGTGACGGTGAAGCGGTACCCGTCGCCGGTCAGCGGCACCGTCCACCGCGCCGTGCCCGTGACGTCGCGGTGCTGCGGAGCGGGGAACTCCCGGGCGTAGGGGTAGAGCGCGAAGTGCGCGGAGGAGCGGCCCGTGCTGCTGAGGGTCACCCGGAGCGCCCCGTCCACGCGGGTGGCCTGGGCGTCGCACTGGTAGGGCAGGGGCCGGGCCGGCCGGGCGCCGGGCTCCTGGGCGGGCATGTGCTGGACGGCCGGCGGCACAGGCTGCCAGCGCCCCTCGAAGGGCGGGATCGCGGCGGGATGTTCCGTCCCGGGCTGCCGCCGCGCACGGCTGAAGTCGAAGGCCGAGGTGAGGTCGCCGGTGACCTGACGCCGCCAGGCACTGATGTTGGGCTCCTCGACGCCGGTCCAGCGCTCCAGGAGGCGGATCACCGAGGTGTGGTCGAACACCTCCGAGCAGACGTATCCGCCGACCGACCAGGGCGAGACGACGAGCAGCGGGACCCGCACGCCCAGCCCCGTGGGCCTGCCCTCCCAGTGCTCCTCGGTCACCTCCGCCGGGGCGACCGGCGGCGGCACATGGTCGAAGAACCCGTCGTTCTCGTCGTAGTTGATGAGGACGACGGTGCGCCGCCACACCTCGGGGTGCCTGCCGAGCGCGTCCAGCACCTTGTAGACGATCGTGGCGCTGTGCACCGGCGAGGAGACGCTCGGGTGCTCGGAGTCCATCGCGGACGGGACCAGGTAGGAGACCTCGGGCAGGGTCCCCGCCGCCACGTCCTCGGCGAACGCGTCGGCGAGCGTGCCCGTCTCCACCCGGCGCAGCCCCCGCTCGAAGAGACTGCGCTCGGCCGTCGTCAGGGCCGCGACGCCCTCGTCGAGCAGGCCCAGCAGCCGTTCCCGCTCGGCCGCGTCGTCCGCGTCGTCCGCGTCGCGCACGGTGGCGTAGAAGGACTCCATGTAGGTGTGGCCGCCGGTCCTCGCCAGGGCCTTGCGGGCGACGGCCTTGAAGGTGGCGAAGAACTCGATCTGGTTGTCGGTGAAGTTCTCCCACTCCGTGTACGTCTTCCAGCTCCGCCCGGCCTTCTCCAGCCGCTCGGCATACGTGCCCCAGTCGTATCCGGGATGGGTGCCCTCGTCGTACGCGTCGTTGCCGACGGCCCGCTCGCCGTTCGCCTCGTAGCCCGTCCGCCCGCTCCAGAGGTGATTGCGGTTCGGGCTGGTGGAGGAGTGGATCGAGGAGTGGTAGGCGTCGCAGACGGTGAAGGTGTCGGCGAGTTCGTAGTGCAGCGGGAGGTCGCCTCGGTCGTAGTACGCCATGGTCGCGGCGGTCTTCGCGGTGACCCAGCCGTCCATCCAGCCGCCGGCCCAGGCCTTGGCGCCGCCGTCCCATGAGTGGTCGAGGGCGCCGATGTACTGGAGGTCCTTCTTCTGCGTCTGTGCGGCCTCCCGCACGGGGAACGGCAGCACGGTGGAGCCCAGGGGCCCCGGCTGCGCGAAGACGGGCCTGCCGGACGGAAGCTCGATCGCGTTGCGGTCCGCGAAGCCGCGCACTCCGCGCAGGGTCCCGAAGTAGTGATCGAAGGAACGGTTCTCCTGCATCAGGATCACCACATGCTCGATGGCGTCCAGTCCCGCCCCGCCGGACCGCTCCCCCACCGGCTGCGCGGCGATCGCCGCCTGGAGCGAAGGGGGCAGGAACGATCCCGCCGCAGCGGCGCCGAGTGCGCCGCCCCCGAGCGCGAAGAGCCGCCGCCGTGACATGTCCGTGGTCAATTGAGCCTCCCGGTTACGTTCCTACAGCGGGAAACTAGCCAGGCGGGGTGGCGGCCGGAAGACCGCCGTACGGCCTGACGATGAACGTCCAACAGGCCGTCACGGAAAGTCCAAGCGCGAGGCACGCGAAAAGAGAAGAGCGCGAAAAGAAGGGGCGGCGCATCCGGACCACGGATGCGCCGCCCCCAGGGGCCCGACGGGATCAGCCCTCGACGCCGAGCTTCTCCAGGATCAGCTCACGCACGCGCGCCGCGTCCGCCTGGCCACGGGTGGCCTTCATGACCGCGCCCACCAGCGCACCGGCCGCGGCGACCTTGCCGCCGCGGATCTTGTCCGCGATGGCCGCGTTGCCCGCGATGGCCTCGTCGACGGCCGTGGACAGCGCGCCCTCGTCCGAGACGACCTTCAGACCGCGCTTCTCGACGACGGTGTCCGGGTCGCCCTCGCCCGCGAGGACACCCTCGAGGACCTGGCGCGCCAGCTTGTCGTTGAGGTCGCCGCCGGCGACGAGCTCCGCCACCCGGGCGACCTGCGCCGGGGTGACCGGCAGCTCGTCCAGGCTGCGGCCGGTCTCGTTGGCGTTACGGGCGAGCTCGCCCATCCACCACTTGCGTGCCTGGTCGGACGGGGCGCCCGCGTCGGTCGTGGCGACGATCAGGTCGACCGCGCCCGCGTTGAGGATGGACTGCATGTCGTGCTCGCTGACACCCCACTCCTCCTTCAGCCGCTTGCGACGCAGCCGGGGCAGCTCGGGGAGCGCCTTGCGGAGCTCCTCGACCCAGTCGCGGGAAGGGGCGACCGGCACCAGGTCCGGCTCGGGGAAGTAGCGGTAGTCCTCGGCGTTGTCCTTGATGCGGCCGGCCGTGGTGGAGCCGTCCTCCTCGTGGAAGTGCCGGGTCTCCTGCACGATCGTCCCGCCGGAGTTCAGCACGGCGGCGTGCCGCTGGATCTCGAAGCGGGCGGCACGCTCGACGGAGCGCAGCGAGTTGACGTTCTTCGTCTCGGAGCGCGTACCGAACTTCTCGGTGCCGTTGGGGCGCAGCGACAGGTTGACGTCGCAGCGCATCTGGCCCATCTCCATCCGGGCCTCCGAGACGCCGAGCGCCTTGATGAGCTCGCGGAGCTCGGCGACGTACGCCTTGGCGACCTCGGGGGCGCGTGCGCCGGCACCCTCGATCGGCTTGGTGACGATCTCGATGAGGGGGATGCCCGCGCGGTTGTAGTCGAGCAGCGAGTGGGAGGCGCCGTGGATACGGCCGGTGGCACCGCCGACGTGCGTCGACTTGCCGGTGTCCTCCTCCATGTGGGCGCGCTCGATCTGCACGCGGAAGATCTCGCCGTCCTCCAGCTGGACGTCCAGATAGCCGTCGTAGGCGATCGGCTCGTCGTACTGGGAGGTCTGGAAGTTCTTCGGCATGTCCGGATAGAAGTAGTTCTTCCGGGCGAAGCGGCACCACTCGGCGATCTCGCAGTTCAGCGCGAGACCGATCTTGATGGCGGACTCGACGCCGATCTCGTTGACGACCGGCAGCGCGCCGGGCAGCCCGAGGCAGACCGGGCAGGTCTGCGAGTTCGCGTCCTGCTTCAGCTCGGTGGAGCATCCGCAGAACATCTTGGTCTTGGTGCCGAGCTCCACATGGACCTCGAGGCCCATGACGGGGTCGTACGTCGCGAGGGCATCCTCGTACGACTCCAGGTCGATGACAGTCACTGAAACTTTCCCTCTCAGCCCAGCAGGACGTCGTCGTCGCCGAGACGCTTGAGCTCGCGGTACAGGATCGCGAGTCCGGTCACGATCGCGGCGGCGGATACGGCGGCGTCGATCAGCCGCAGTGTGTCGTTCTCCTGGCGGGCCATCTTCACCTGCTTGTAGACGCTGAGCGCGCCGAAGGCGGTGGTACCCATGGACACGTACGCGCCGGTCTTGGACTTCTTGAAGTTCTTGGCCTTCTTAGCCATTGCGCTCATAGTGACGGAGCCTCCTCAAGCAGCGGGTGTCCCCACCTTTCCACGAAGGCGGCCTCGACGGCTGCTCCGACCTTGTACAACCGGTCGTCCTTCATGGCGGGGGCGATGATCTGCAGCCCGACCGGCAGGCCGTCCTCCGGGGCCAGGCCGCAGGGGAGCGACATGGCGGAGTTGCCGGCGAGGTTGGTCGGAATGGTGCACAGGTCCGCGAGGTACATCGCCATCGGGTCGTCGGCGCGCTCGCCGATCGGGAAGGCGGTGGTCGGCGTCGTCGGCGAGACGATGACGTCCACCTGCTCGAACGCCTTCTCGAAGTCCTGGGTGATGAGGGTGCGGACCTTCTGGGCCGAGCCGTAGTACGCGTCGTAGTAGCCGGAGCTGAGCGCGTACGTACCGAGGATGATGCGGCGCTTGACCTCGTCGCCGAAGCCGGCCTCGCGGGTCAGCGCGGTGACGTCCTCGGCGGAGCGGGTGCCGTCGTCGCCGACCCGCAGGCCGTAGCGCATGGCGTCGAAGCGCGCGAGGTTCGAGGAACACTCGGACGGCGCGATCAGGTAGTACGCCGACAGGGCGAGGTCGAAGGACGGGCAGTCCAGCTCGACGACCGTGGCGCCGAGGGACTTCAGCAGTTCGACCGACTCGTTGAACCGCTGGACGACCCCGGCCTGGTAGCCCTCGCCCGCGAACTGCTTGACCACACCGACGCGCATGCCCTCCACGGAGCCGTTGCGCGCGGCCTCGACGACCGGCGGGACCGGTGCGTCGATGGACGTCGAGTCGAGCGGGTCGTGGCCGCCGATGACCTCGTGGAGCAGCGCCGCGTCCAGGACCGTACGGGCGCAGGGGCCGCCCTGGTCGAGGGAGGACGAGAAGGCGACCATGCCGTAGCGGGAGACGCCGCCGTAGGTGGGCTTGACGCCGACGGTGCCGGTGACGGCCGCGGGCTGGCGGATGGAGCCGCCGGTGTCCGTGCCGATGGCCAGCGGTGCCTCGAAGGAGGCCAGCGCGGCGGAGGAGCCGCCGCCGGAGCCGCCCGGGATGCGGGTGAGGTCCCAGGGGTTGCCGGTCGGGCCGTAGGCGCTGTTCTCGGTGGAGGACCCCATGGCGAACTCGTCCATGTTGGTCTTGCCGAGGATGACGACGTCGGCCGCCTTCAGCTTCTTCGTGAGGGTCGCGTCGTACGGCGGGACCCAGCCCTCCAGGATCTTCGAGCCGACGGTGGTCGGCATGTCCTGGGTGGTGAAGATGTCCTTGAGCGCGAGCGGGACGCCGGCCAGCGGGCCGAGCTTCTCGCCCGCCTCACGCTTGGCGTCGACGGCGCGGGCCTGCGCGAGCGCGCCCTCACGGTCGATGTGCAGGAAGGCGTGGACCTTCTCGTCGATGGCGTCGATCCGGGCCAGGTGGGCCTCGGTGACCTCGACGGCCGTCAGCTCGCCCGAGGCGATCCTCGCGGCGATCTCGGCCGCGGTGAGCTTGATGATGGTGCTGATGTCCGTCATGGCTGTTAGTCCTCCCCCAGGATCTGCGGCACCTTGAAACGCTGCTGCTCCTGGGCCGGGGCGCCGGAGAGCGCCTGCTCGGGGGTGAGCGACGGACGGACCTCGTCCGCCCGCATGACGTTGGTCAGCGGCAGCGGGTGGGAGGTCGGCGGTACGTCTTGGTCGGCGACCTCGGAGACGCGGGCGACCGCGCCGATGATGTCGTCGAGCTGACCGGCGAAGTGTTCGAGCTCTTCGCCCTTCAGCTCCAGACGCGCCAGCCGGGCGAGGTGGGCGACCTCCTCGCGCGTGATGCCAGGCATGCAGCGATCCTCAGGGGTTGGTGTGTGGTTTTGGCCCAATCTTATGGGGTCGCGGGACACGCCGAAGGACACACCGCCTTCCGGGACCCCGCCCCGCCCCTCAGGCCGTCGCCGGGCCCGGGTTCAGCGCGCGTCCCGCGGACCGGGGCGCCTGTTCGGGGGCCACCGCCTGCGCGGCCGCGGCCTCCAGCTCCGAGGGGCGCCGCCACCCGTGCTCGCCCCGCGCCCGCAGCCAGGCCGTGGTCTCCTGCGGCGGCATCGCGGCGGCGACCAGCCATCCCTGCACCGCGTCGCAGCGCAGGTCACGCAGCCGCTCCCAGGTCTCGTCGTCCTCGACGCCCTCGGCGACGACGATCAGGCCGAGCGAATGGGCCAGGTCGATGGTGCAGCGGACGATCTCGGCGTCCTCGTTGTCCACGGCCAGCCGTGCGACGAACGACCGGTCGATCTTGAGCTCGCTGACCGGCAGCTTCCGCAGATGGACGAGGGAGGAGTAGCCGGTGCCGAAGTCGTCGAGGGACATCTTCACCCCGTGCCCGGTCAGCCCGGCCAGGGTGTCGGCCGCCCGCTGGGGGTCCTCCAGGAGGACGTGCTCGGTTATCTCCAGCTGGAGCGCGCCGGCGGGGACGCCGTGCCGGGCGAGCCGGGCGGCGACGCTGCCGGCGAAGCCG
Organism: Streptomyces sp. NPDC104381; assembly: GCF_055583745.1. Lineage (NCBI taxonomy): Bacteria > Bacillati > Actinomycetota > Actinomycetes > Kitasatosporales > Streptomycetaceae > Streptomyces > Streptomyces sp. NPDC104381. The sequence goes on along the minus strand of NZ_JBVJNK010000004.1, from coordinate 604,052 downwards.
GGGGTGTGGACGTCGCGCGGCGAGACGTTGACCGCGACGGGGACGAACAGCCCCTGCCCCCGCCACCGGGCCACCTGGGCCAGCGCGGTCTCCAGCACGTACTCGGTGAGGTGGGGCATCAGCCCGGAGGACTCGGCGATCGCGATGAACTCGTCCGGGGGGACCCGCCCGCGCTCCGGATGCACCCAGCGTACGAGCGCTTCGAGGCCGGCCACCTGGCCGTCGAAGCGGACCTTGGGCTGGTAGTGGAGTTCCACCTCGTGGGCGTCCAGGGCGCGGCGCAGATCGCCCAGCAGACCGAGGCGGTCCGGGGTGTTGCTGTCGCGCTTGGACTCGTAGACCTCCACGCCCGTACGGTCGCGCTTGGCCTGGTACATGGCCACGTCCGCCCGTCTGAGCAGTCCTTCGGCGTCCAGCGCGTGGTCGGGGTGGACGGCGACGCCGGCGCTGGCCTCCAGCACCAGGGTGAGCCCGTCGAGGTCGAGGGGCGAGGAGAGCTCGGCGACCAGGTGGCGGGCGACCCGCTGGGCGCTGGTGGTGGAGTCGGCGGTCGGCAGCAGTACGGCGAACTCGTCACCGCCGAGCCGGGCGGCCTCCGCGCCGCGCGGCAGGGCCAGCCGCAGCCGCTCCGCTATCTGGAGCAGCAGCCGGTCACCGGCGAGATGGCCCAGGGTGTCGTTGACGGCCCGGAAGCGGTCGAGGTCGATGAGGACGAGGGCGGTACGGGTGCCCGTGCCGTCGGCCTCCTCCAGCGCCGTCCACGTCCGCTCCAGGAGCCACTGCCGGTTGGGCAGGCCGGTGAGCGGATCCCTCAGCTGCTCCTCGGCCCGTGCGCGGGCGATCCAGAGCGTGGAGTCCAGGGCGATCAGCGGGACGGCGAAGAGCGGCAGCAGCACGGGCTTGGCCGAGGCCACCACGCAGATCAGCGGGGCGATGCCGAGCAGGGCGACCGCGACGAGCCCCTGGCGCAGCAGCGCGGTGCGGGCGATCGTCGGAAGCCCTCCGCCCTGCGACGCCCTGGCGTACCAGAGCAGGAAGCGGGTGACGAGGAGGTACGTGCCGGCGGCGAGCAGCACTTCCGGCAGGGCGGCGATGCCCCAGTGGAGTGGCCGCCAGGGCACTTCGACGCTGGGCACCACACCGAAGGCGGCCAGGACGAGGGCGGCCGCCCCGATGCCGAGTATGTCCACCGCCCCGTGCAGCAGCCCCTGCCACCAGCGGTGCCGCCTGGCCATGCCGACGAGCACCACGACGACGAGGCTGACCAGTCCGGCGGCCACCCAGCCGTAGAGCAGCAGGACGGCGAGGGTGAGGGCCGCGCCGGAACCGGTGCCGCCCCACCAGCGGTCGCGGCCCAGGGCCACCAGGTGGCCCACGACGATCCCGGTGAGCAGGGCGAGCGCCCAGCCGGCGGTGCCGGCGGGGAAGAGCGCGTGTCCGTCGTGGACCGTCCGGTAGAAGCCGGTCGCGAGCTGCGCGGCCGCGACCGCCACGACGACGGCGCCCACCCTGGACGTGAGGCCCGCGAAACCTTGCAGCCGCGACACCGGTGCGGCGCTCTCGGTCGGTTTCATTCCGTCCCTCTCACAGCCGGCGGTGCCGATGTCCCACGGTGGCCCCCGCTCCCATGCCACCACGACCCGAATCCCACCACGCGGCCGGGCACGGCAGGTGCTCGTTCAACAGTAGGCCGACGAGGGCTCCTGCGGGCAGCGCTCTGCAGCTCTTGCCCGAATGCGGTCCTGTGTCGCCCACTGTCTGATAAGCGCCGAACGGGTGATGCGTACGGGGTGGACCGGGTGCCCGTGTCCTCTCCTGTCCGATTGCTTCCCCTCCGGCGCCCGAACACGCGTCGCCCGCGTCTCGATCGCGCCTCGATCAGACCTCCTCGGCGGGGACGGCTGCCTCCCTGGCCGCGTCCGGCCCCTGCTCCAGGAGCACCGCGAAGCCCTCCTCGTCGAGGACGGGCACCTTCAGCTGCATCGCCTTGTCGTACTTCGACCCGGGGTTGTCCCCCACCACGACGAATGAGGTCTTCTTCGAGACGGATCCGGTGACCTTCGCCCCCAGGCTCTGGAGCGCGTCCTTGGCCCCGTCCCTGGTGTGGCCGGCCAGCGTGCCCGTGACCACGACGGTGAGCCCCTCCAGCGGCCGCGGCCCCTCGTCCTCGCCCGCGCCCTCGTCCTCCATCCGGACCCCGGCCTCCCGCCACTTGCGCAGGATCTCGCGGTGCCAGTCCTCGGCGAACCACTGCTTGACGGAGGCGGCGATGATGGGGCCCACCCCGTCCGCCGCGGCCAGCTCCTCCTCGGACGCCTCGTCGATCCGGTCGACGGAGCGGAACTGCCGGGCCAGCTCGACGGCGGCGACCGGACCCACATGGCGGATGGAGAGCCCGGTGAGGATCCGGGCGAGCGGGGCCTGTCTGGCCGCCGCGATGCCTTCCAGCATGCCGAGGGCGTTCTTCTTCGGCTCGCCCTGCTGGTTGGCGAAGACCGTGGCGATCTTCTCCTCGCCCGTCTTCGGGTCACGCTTGGGCAGTCCGCTGTCCGCGTCCAGGACGTACGCCCGGATCGGCAGCAGCTGGTCCACCGTCAGCCCGAAGAGATCGCCCTCGTCCAGCAGCGGCGGTTCGGCGGGCTCCAGGGGCTTGGTGAGGGCCGCGGCCGCCACATAGCCGAAGTGGTCGATGTCCAGGCACTTGCGGCCCGCGAGGTAGGCCAGGCGCTCCCGCAACTGAGCGGGGCAGGAGCGGGCGTTGGGGCAGCGGAGGTCGATGTCGGCCTCCTTCATGGGGCGCAGCGCCGTCCCGCACTCGGGGCACTCGGACGGCATGACGAACTCCCGCTCGCTGCCGTCGCGCAGATCGACGACCGGCCCGAGGATCTCCGGGATGACGTCCCCCGCCTTGCGGAGCACCACGGTGTCGCCGATGAGGACGCCCTTGGCCTTCACCACGTTCTGGTTGTGGAGGGTGGCGAACTCGACCTCCGATCCCGCCACCTCGACCGGTTCGACCTGGGCGTACGGGGTGACCCGGCCGGTGCGGCCGACACCGACGCGGATGTTGACCAGCTTGGTGTTGACCTCCTGCGGCGCGTACTTCCAGGCGATCGCCCAGCGCGGCGCGCGCGAGGTGGAGCCCAGCCTGCCCTGGAGCGGGATCTCGTCGAGCTTGACGACGACACCGTCGATCTCGTGCTCCACGGACTGGCGGTTCTCGCCGAACCAGGCGATGAACTCCCGTACCTCGTCGAGGGATCCGACCACCTTGTTGTGCTTGGCGGTCGGCAGGCCCCACTCCTTCAGCAGGTCGTACGCCTGGGAGAGCCGCTCGATGTCGAAGCCCTCGCGGGCGCCGATGCCGTGCACCACCATGTGGAGCGGGCGGGTCGCGGTGACCTTCGGGTCCTTCTGCCGCAGCGATCCCGCGGCCGCGTTGCGCGGGTTCGCGAAGGGCTTGTCGCCGGCCTCGACCAGCCGGGCGTTGAGCCCCTCGAAGGCCTCCATGGGGAAGAAGACCTCGCCCCTGACCTCGACGAGCTCGGGGACGCGGTCGCCCTTGAGGCGCAGCGGGATGTCCGCGATCGTACGGACGTTGGGGGTGATGTCCTCCCCCGTGCGTCCGTCGCCCCGGGTCGCCGCGCGGGTCAGCCTGCCGTGCTCGTAGGTGAGGTTGACCGCGAGACCGTCCACCTTGAGCTCGCACAGGAAGTGGTATCCGCCCCCGCCCACGTCCTTGGCCACGCGGTCGGCCCAGGCGGCGAGCTCGGCGTCGTCGAAGGCGTTGTCCAGGGAGAGCAGGCGCTCGCGGTGCTCGACGGAGGTGAACTCCGTGGTGTACGGACCGGCGACCTTCTGGGTCGGCGAGTCCGGCGTCCGCAGCCCGGGGTGCTCCTCCTCGATCGCCTCCAGCGCGCGCATCTGCCGGTCGAACTCGGCGTCGTCGACGACCGGCTGGTCCTTCACGTAATACCGGAAGCGGTGCTCCTCGATCTGCTCGGCGAGGAGTGCGTGCTGTTCCCGCACCTCCGCCGGCACACCGGTCACCTGCCCCACCTGCTGTTCGCCGGCCATCGCCTGTTCCTCCCGTTGCCCCGTTGACACTTCGACCCGTTACTCAGGGTTGTCCGCGAGCGACCTCGCGGCCCGGGCGCAGTGGGCGAGCGCGGCGCGCGCGTACGCGGGTGACGCTCCCGCCAGCCCGCAGGACGGGGTGATCACGACGGACTCGCTGAGAGTCCCCGGATTCAGCCCCAGCCTGCTCCACAACGTCCTGACCTCACTGACGCTACCGCCCGGGTCCGACAATGCGGTCGAGGCGCCGTCGACGCCGGGAACCACGCCGAGGAAGAGCTGGGTGCCGCCTTCGACGGCTTCCCCGATCGACTCCTCCTCACGCTCGGTGAGCAGGGAGAAGTCGAAGGACACGGCGCCCGCCCCCGCGCGGCGCAGCAGGGCGAACGGCACCTCCGGCGCGCAGGAGTGGACGGCCGTGAGCCCGTCGCCGTCGACCGCGAGCACCTCGCGCAGTGTTCCCTCGACGGTCTGGCGGTCCACGGCCCGGTAGGTGCGGTAGCCGCTCGCCGACCTGACCCGGCCCTGGAGCACGGCGGTCAGGGAGGGTTCGTCGAGCTGGAGCACCACCTCGGCGCCGGGCACCCGGCGCCGCACCTCGGCGAGGTGGGAGCGCAGCCCCTCGGCCAGCGAGCCCGCCAGGTCGCGGCAGGCCCCCGGGTCGCCCAGCATGGCCTCGCCGCCGCGCAGTTCGAGCGAGGCGGCCAGGGTCCAGGGCCCGACGGCCTGGACCTTGAGCAGCCCCTCGTAGCCCTGGGTGAACTCCTCCAGTGCGTCGAGGTCCTCGCCGAGCCAGGAGCGGGCCCGGCGGGTGTCGCGGCCGGGGCGGTCGCTGATCCGCCAGCCGCTGGGCTCCACATGCCCGTACATCTCGACGAGCAGCCCGACGGTCCGCCCGATCATGTCCGCGCCGGGGCCCCGGGCGGGCAGTTCGGCCAGGTACGGCATGCCCTGGCCGTCCGCGAAGGACCCGGTGACGGTCTTGGCCGCCTCCCGGGCGTCTCCCCCCGGCATGGACCCGATCCCGGTGGCTGCACTCGCGCTGAACCCGCTCTTCTCGCTCACACGGAAAGCCTACGGGCCCGGGGGGCGGGGTCTCAGCGGCCGGGGCGGACCGTCAGGTCGTTGACCTCGGCGTCCTTGGGCAGATCGAGCGCGAGCAGGATGGTGGTGGCCACCGACTCCGGGTCGATCCAGCGGGAGGCGTCGTACTCCTTGCCCTCCTGCCGGTGGACCTTGGCCTGCATCGGGCTGGCGGTGCGGCCGGGGTAGACGGAGGTGACCCTGACGCCGTTGCCGTGCTCCTCGTGGCGCAGCGAGTCGGCGAGGGCCTTCAGCCCGTGCTTGCTCGCCGCGTACGCGCTCCATTCCGCGTGCGCGGCGAGACCGGCGCCGGAGTTCACGAAGACGACGTGGCCCTGGGTGACGCGCAGCTGCGGCAGCAGGAGGCGGGTCAGCTCGGCCGGGGAGACCAGGTTGGCGTTGAGCTGGAAGTGCCAGGCCTTGGGGGTGAGGTCGCCGACGGTGCCGAGCTCGACGACGCCCGCGATGTGGAGCAGCGAGTCGAGGCGCTCGGGCATCGTCTGCTGCCCGAAGGCCCAGGAGAGCCGGTCGGGGTTGCCGAGGTCGCCCACGAGCGTGCGGGCCCCGGGGTGGAGCGCGGCCAGTTCCTTGGCGCGCCCGGCGTCCCGGGCCAGCAGCACGATGTCGTCGCCGCGCTCCAGGAGCCGGCGGGCGACGGCCGCTCCGATGCCGGAGCCGGCGCCGGTGATGAGATGAGTAGGCATGCCCTCATGCTCGCATCACCGGGGGCGCCTCCCGTCACCGCGGGCGCTCGCGTCACTGCAGGCCGGCCGACTCCTCCAGGTAGGCCAGGGCCCCCACACCGTCCTCGGCGAAGAAGACCAGCTCGGTCAGCGGGAGCGGCAGGAAGCCCTCGTCCTCCATGCGCCGGAACTGCTGGTGCAGCCCGTCGTAGAACCCGGCGGTGTTCAGCAGGACGACGGGCTTGGTGTGCTTGCCGTGCTTCTTCAGCTCCAGGATCTCCGTCGCCTCGTCCAGCGTCCCCGTCCCGCCGACCATGATCACGACGGCGTCGGACTTCTCCAGGAGCAGCGCCTTCCGCTCGGCCAGGTCCTTGGCTATCACCATCTCGTCGGCGTTCGTCCGCGCCTTCGCCGCGAGGAAGTCCACCGACACCCCGACGAGCCGCCCGCCGGACTCCTGGACGCCGTCGGCGACGACCTTCATCAGCCCGCTCTCCGATCCGCCCCAGACCAGGGTGTGCCCGCCCCGGCCGAGCAGCTCGGCGAATTCACGCGCGGGCACGGTGTAGCGGTCGTCGAGGTCGGCGGCGGAGAGGAAGACGCAGATGTTCATGCGGACACCGTACGACCGGTCCCCGGCCCGGGAAGAAACCGGGCTCCTTCTCGGCTGAACCTCGTATGACCTCCCTCACAGGACACACCATCACCGTCGGGCCCGAGGACGTGCACGTGCGCGCGGTGCACGGCGGGCAGCTGCTCGCCGAGAGCAGCCGCCCCCTGGTGCTGCGCGAGACGGGCTGCCCCGACCGCTACTACCTGCCGCCCGAGGACGTGCGTACGGATCTGCTGACGCCCTCGGACACCCGTACGCACTGCCCGTTCAAGGGTGACGCCTCGTACTGGTCGGTGCCGGATGCGGCGGACCTCGTATGGGCCTACCCGGAGCCCAAGGACCAAGTAGCGGCGATCAAGGACCACTTCTGCTTCTACGCCACGGAGGTCGTCCCCGACTGATCCCGCCCGACTGACCGTCAGAAATATTTCTCCGTACCGCCGATGAGTTCCGCGGGGCCCGGCAGTCCACCCTCGCATGGACAAGACTCTCTCCCGTGACGGCACGTCGATCGCGTACCGCCGCCACGGTGACGGGCCGCCGGTGATCCTGGTCGGCGGTGCCCTGAGCACCGCGGCCGACGAGGCGCCGCTGGCCGCTCTGCTGGCCCCGCGATTCACGGTCGTGACGTACGACCGCCGGGGGCGCGGGGCGAGCGGGGACGGCGGGCCGTACAGCCCACGCCGCGAGATCGAGGACCTGTCGGCCGTCGCCGCCGCGGCGGGCGGGCGCGTCTCGGTGTTCGGCATGCTGTCGGGCGGGGCGCTGGCCCTGGAGGCGCAGGCCGCGGGGCTGCCCGTGGAGCTGCTCGCCGTCTACGAGCCGCCGTACACCCCGGGTGCCGCCGGCCTGCTGTACAAGTCGCGCTGCACGGCCCTGCTGCACCGGCTGCTGGCGGCGGGCGACCGGGGCGGCGCCGTCGCGCTGTACCTGTCGCGGACCGGTGTCCCGGAGGAGACGGTGGCCCGGATGCGCCGCGCGCCGCTGTGGTCCGGCCTCGAAGGGCTGGCCCACACCCTGGCGTACGACGACGCCCTGCTGGGCGACGGATCGGTGCCCGGCGCGAGGTTCGCCTCCGTGACGGCGCGCACCCTGGTGGTGACCGGCGGTTTCAGCATGGAGCAGGCGCATCGGACGACCCGCGCCCTCGCGGACGCGATCCCCCGGGCGCGGCACCGCACCCTGACGGGCCAGACCCGCGAACTGGCGCCGCACGCGATCGCGCCGGTGCTGTCGGACTTCTTCGCCCGCGATTCGTTCCTGCGCACGGCCTCCTGAGGCCGGCCCTCGGCGCGGGAGCCGCCGATACGGCCGGGTCGTCGCAGGGGAGCGACCCGGCCGGCCCGGACGTCCGTCAGCCGGCGGCGGAGGCCGCCTTCTCCTTGCGCACCGTCGTCGCGATCGTGGCGGACCCGACCACCCGGGTGCCGTCGTACAGCACGACCGCCTGGCCCGGGGCCACGCCGCGGACCGGCTCGGTGAAGGTGACGTTCAGGGTGCCGTCGGTGAGCTCGGCCGTCACCTCGGTCTCGCCGCCGTGGGCGCGCAGCTGCGCGGTGTACGTCCCGGGGCCGGCGGGGGCGGTGCCGCACCAGCGGGGCCTGATCGCGGTGAGGGCGGTGACGTCGAGGGCTTCCACCGGGCCCACCGTCACCGTGTTGTTCACCGGGGAGATGTCCAGGACGTAGCGGGGCTTGCCGTCGGGGGCGGGGTGGCCGATGCGCAGGCCCTTGCGCTGGCCGATGGTGAAGCCGAAGGCGCCCTCGTGGGTGCCGACCTTCGCCCCGGACTCGTCGAGGATGTCGCCCTCCGCCGGGCCGCCGAGGCGTCCGGCCAGGAAGCCCTGGGTGTCGCCGTCCGCGATGAAGCAGATGTCGTGGCTGTCGGGCTTCTTGGCGACCGCCAGGCCCCGGCGCTCGGCCTCGGCCCGGATCTCGTCCTTGGTGGTGAGGGTGTCGCCCAGCGGGAACATCGCGTGGGCGAGCTGCTTCTCGTCGAGGACACCGAGGACGTAGCTCTGGTCCTTGGCCATGTCCGAGGCGCGGTGCAGCTCCCGGGTTCCGTCCTCGTTCAGCACGACGGTGGCGTAGTGGCCGGTGCAGACCGCGTCGAAGCCGAGGGCCAGCGCCTTGTCGAGCAGCGCGGCGAACTTGATCTTCTCGTTGCAGCGGAGGCAGGGGTTGGGCGTGCGCCCGGCCTCGTACTCCGCGACGAAGTCGTCCACGACGTCCTCGCGGAAGCGTTCCGCCAGGTCCCAGACGTAGAACGGGATGCCGATGACGTCCGCCGCGCGGCGGGCGTCCCGGGAGTCCTCGATGGTGCAACAGCCTCGCGCGCCCGTACGGAAGGACTGCGGGTTCGCGGAGAGGGCGAGGTGCACGCCGGTCACGTCGTGGCCCGCCTCGGCGGCTCGGGCCGCCGCGACGGCGGAGTCGACTCCGCCCGACATGGCGGCGAGCACACGGAGGGGGCGCTGGGAGGTCTGAGTCATAGCTTCTCCAGAGTACGGGGCTCCGGGAACCGAATGCTCGCGGATATGCGTTGAGGAGCACATGGGGAACAACGGGAGTGCCGGGTCACCGGGCAAAGGCCCCGGTCACGGCATCAGCCGCCGCTCGCTGCTGATCGGCGGCGGGGCCGCCGCGGCCGGCACGGCCGCGCTGGCCGCGGGGGAGATCCGGCGTGTCTGGTGGCGGGTGCCGGGCGTGGAGAAGCCCCGCAAGGCAGGCGAGCTGGACTACGCACCGGCGAGCTGGGTCGCGGCCTCCGAGGCCAACTGGCGACGGGCCGACCGCCCCGACGACTACGGCGTGGATCGGGTGATCATCCATGTCACCCAGGGCAGCTACGCCAGCGCGGTCAAGGTGTTCCAGGACCCGGCGCACCAGGCGGCGACGCACTACATCGTGGGGCAGAACGGCCGGGTGACGCAGATGATCCGCGAGCTCGACGTGGCGTACCACGCGGGCAACCGCTCCTTCAACGAACGCAGCGTCGGCATCGAGCACGAGGGCTTCGTCGACCGCCCGCAGGACTTCACCGCGGCGATGTACGAGTCCTCGGCGCGGCTGACGGCGGCGATATGCAAGCGGTACGGGATCCCGATGGACCGCGAGCACATCATCGGGCACGTCGAGGTGCCCGGCACGGACCACACCGACCCCGGACCGCACTGGGACTGGACCCGCTACATGAAGCTGGTCCGGGCCGCGTCCACGGGCGGGACCGAGGGGCCGCGGGCTAGCTGAGCCCCGCCGTCCTGGCCCGCTCGACCGCGGGGCCGATCGCCCGCGCGACCTCCTCCACGTCCCGGTGGGTCGAGGTGTGGCCGAGCGAGAAGCGGAGGGTGCCGCGCGCCAGCTCGGGGTCGGTGCCGGTGGCCAGCAGCACATGGCTGGGCTGGGCGATGCCGGCGGTGCACGCGGACCCGGTGGAGCACTCGATGCCCTGGGCGTCGAGCAGCAGCAGGAGGGAGTCGCCCTCGCAGCCGGGGAAGGTGAAGTGGGCGTTGGCGGGCAGCCGCCCGCCGGGGGCCGGGTCACCGCCGAGGAGGGCGTCGGGGACCGCCTTCAGCACGGCTGCGGCCAGCTCGTCCCGGAGTGCGCCGATCTCACGGGCGAAGCGCTCGCGCCCGTCGGCGGCGTGCCGTCCGGCCACGGCGAACGCCGCCACGGCGGGGACGTCGAGGGTGCCGGAGCGCACCTGCCGCTCCTGGCCGCCGCCGTGCAGGACGGGCACCGGGGCCTGGTCCCGGCCGAGCAGCAGGGCGCCGATGCCGAACGGGCCGCCGATCTTGTGCGCGCTGACCGTCATGGCGGCCAGCCCGGAGCGGGCGAAGTCGACCTCCAGCTGCCCGTAGGCCTGGACCGCGTCGGCGTGCATGGGGACGCCGAACTCGCGCGCCACCTCGGCCAGTTCACGTATCGGCATGATGGTGCCGATCTCGTTGTTGGCCCACATCACGGTGATCAGGGCGACATCGTCGGGATCACGCGCGAGCGCCTCCCGCAGCGCGTCCGGGTGCACCCGCCCGTACGTGTCGACCGGGAGGTATTCGACGGTGGCGCCCTCGTGCTCGGCGAGCCAGTCCACCGCGTCGAGGACGGCGTGGTGCTCCACCGGGCTGGCGAGGACCCGGGTGCGCCGGGGGTCGGCGTCGCGGCGGGCCCAGTAGAGGCCCTTGACGGCGAGGTTGTCGGCCTCGGTGCCGCCGGAGGTCAGGACCACCTCGCTGGGGCGTGCGCCGAGGGAGTCGGCGAGGGCTTCTCTGGACTCCTCGACGGTACGGCGGGCCCGGCGCCCGGCGGCGTGCAGTGAGGACGCGTTGCCGGTGACGGCGAGCTGCGCGGTCATCGCCGCGATCGCCTCCGGAAGCATCGGCGTGGTCGCGGCGTGGTCGAGGTAAGCCATGGTGGTGACGATTCTACGAGCCCGTGGCCCGGGGTGTGCCGGGGGCGGCACCCGGCACGGCGGGCCCCCGGCCCGTGGCGGCCCGGAGGAACCGCGGGCAGGGGCCAGGCGGTGTTCAGACGGCCGTCCAGCGCTGGGCCGCCGCTCCCGAGCAGCTGTCCGCCAGGAGGCCGCCGCCGTTCCCCGTTCCGAGGCAGCCCCCGGTGCCGACGCTCACGAAGGTGCCTCCCGGTCCCGACCGCCACTGGCGTGAGGCGTCCTCGTTGCACGAGAGCAGCAGGACCCCTCCCGCGCCGGCGCTGAGGCACGACCTGCCCGACTCCTGGACGAGCTGGAAGGATCCGCCGGACACGCTCCGGACGCTCCAGACGGTGCCCGAGCCGTCGCAGTTGCCGGTGCTCGGGTAGCCGTTGAACGGGGCGGCGAGGCACTTGCCGTTCCCGCCGTTGCGATAGCGGTGGGCCCCGGAGGGTGTGGTGCCTCCTCCCGCGTCGGAGCCGCCCGACGCCCCCGTGCCGCCGGAGTCACCTGCGCCCCCCGCGTCCGAACCGCCGGAGCTCCCGCCGGCCGAGGAGGATCCGCCGGAGCCCTCCTGGGCACCGCCGCCGGCATCCCCGGCGCCCGTGGCGGGGGACACGGACCCGTCCGTCTCCTTGTCCCCTCCCCCGTCCTTCCCGTCCTTGTCCCCGCCGGTCGGCGACTTACCCGGTGACGCCGAGCCGGACGGGCCCGCTCCGGAGGAGGAGGCACCGGGCAGGACGGGGGCGGTGACGGAGACGGACGGGCCGGCGGCCTGGTGGTCGTCCGGCGCCGAGACATGGGGCAGGAGCTGTACGGCGAGTGTCGCTCCGCCCACCGTCACGACGACCGGGACGACGGTGAGGAGGAGACGGGTCCGCCTCGGCCGCTCGCGGAACTTCGGGCGGGCCCCGCGCCCGAGGTTCCGCGTCTCCACGGAGACGGGCGGCGGCAGTTCGATCTTCTGGACCTGCGCCGCGAAGGCCGCCTTCGCGGCGAGGTTCCCGCTGAGGGAATCGGGCCACGGAGGGGACGTGAACGGCCCTTGCTCCAGGGCGCGGCGGACCAGTTCGGCGGCCGTGGGGCGGTCCTCCGGGTCCTTGGCCAGGCAGGCCGCGACGACGTCGGCGAGCGCGGGGTCCAGCCGCCGCACCGCGTCCAGGTCGGGTTCCTCGTGCACGATGCGGTAGAGCACGGCGGGGCCCGACTCGTCCCCGAAGGGCGGGCTGCCACTGACCGCGTACGCGAGGACCGAGCCCAGGGCGAACACATCGGCGGCGCCCGTCAGGTCCCGCCTCGTGGTGGCCTGTTCGGGAGCCATGTACGCCGGGGTGCCGACCACCATGCCGCTCCTGGTCAGCTGGCTCTGCTCGGTGGCGCGGGCCACGCCGAAGTCGATGACGGTGGCGCCGTCGACCGTCAGCATGACGTTGGACGGTTTGAGGTCGCGGTGCACCATGTCCAGCTCGTGCACGGCCATCAGACCCGCGGCGGCCTCCCGCAGCAGGAACCGGAGGGTGTCGGCGGGCAGCGGTCCCCCGTGCAGCCTGAGGGCCTCGCTCAGGGTGAGCCCGGGGACGTACGCGGTCGCCAGCCAGGGCGGCCGGGCGTCGCGGTCACTGGCGATCAGGGGGGCGGTGGCCTCGGCGGGCAGCCGGGAGAGGTTGTCGAGCTCGTGGCCGAAGCGGCGTACGAAGTCCTGGTCCTCCCCGGCGATCGAGGGCAGCACCTGTTTGACGGCGACGTACCGCCCCTCGTGGACCCCGAGGTAGACCCGCCCCATTCCGCCGGAGCCGAGCCGTCCCGCGAGCGGAATTCCGCCGATCTGTGCGGGGTCGTCCGGCTCCAGTGGCTTGGCACCACTGCCCGTCAGGTCCAACACGCCCACGCCGTCTCCCCCGTGACACTCTTTCGGTTCCCGGGGAAGTCTGACCAGTGGATACTGGATGCGGAAGCGTCTTCTGGAAACTCGCTCCAGAAATTCACGCGGAAGCGCCCGCCCCGGAACCACAGGAACGATGCTCGATGAGCCCCAAGCAGCAACGCGGCGAAGTCACGTCCGACCTGCTCCTGGATGCCGCGCTGCGGGTGTTCGCCGCGTCCGGCGAGCAGGGTCTCACGGTCAGCGCCGTCGTCCGGGACAGCGGTGTCAGCCTCGGCAGCCTGTACCACCACTTCGGCAGCATCGACGGATTGATCGCCACGCTCAGCCACCGCTGGCTGGACCGGCTGCTGGGCGAACTGACCGCGGCCCTGCGGGAATCCGGCACCGCGCGCGAGGGCGTCGCCGCGGCCGTGCGGGCCTATCTGACGTTCGTCCAGGAGCATCGTGAGCCCGCCCTGCTCCTGCACTCCCCCCTGGCCGACCGCAGGAGCATGACGCGGGGCCGGGAGTTCCGCGACGCCCAGGAGGCCAGGGTCTCGGAGGTGGGAGGGTGGATCAGGCTCCACACCGAGTCCGGGGAGCTGGCTCCGCTCCCCCTGCCGCTGGTCGAGTCCCTGTTCATGGGCCCCGTCGTCGCCGTGGCGCGGCGGTCACTGTCGGGCATCGACGACGTCGACCTCGACGAGGCGGCGCGCCTGCTGCCCGAGCGGATCTGGCGCTCGGTCCGCGCCTGAGCGCGGTCAGCCGGCGAGGCTCCAGGAGACGGTGCCGTTCTGCGTGACCAGGACGGCCAGGACGATCAGGTCGGCGACGCCGAGGCCCAGTCCGAGCAGGGCGCGGCCCCGCCGGGCGGTCGAGCGGGCGAGGGCGATGAGCGCCATGACGATGGCGACGGGCCCCAGCAGGATGTTCATCACGAGAAGGCCGAGCAGCCCGAGCACGAACGAGGCGACGGCGAGCCCGTCGGCCTCCCGGGTCGCGGGACGGCCCGGGGTGGAAGGCGTCGAGGGCTCCTCGCCGGAGGGGGCTCCGGCCGAACGGGCCTCACCGGCACGGGAGTCGACGGCACGGGAGTCGACGGCACGGACCTCATCGGGACGGGCTTCGTCGGAACGCGAGTCACCGGAGACGGCCTCGCGCAGGGCGGTGCGTGCGGTGGTGAGAGTCATGGTGCGTCTCCTTCGTCAGCGGGTGCGGCGGGCGAGGCGTTCACGGACACCGAAGACCGCCAGCCAGAGGCCGATCACGGCCGCGGCGGTCAGGGTCACGGGCAGCGGAAGGTGCGCGACCGCTCCGAGGACGACCCCCAGCAGGAGCAGTGCGGCGACGAGGACGAACATGTCCGGCCTTTCTGCGAGCTTTGAGAGTACGACTGTTCACTGACTCTTGAGTCTAAACCCTCCACCCCTTCCAAGACTCGGAGAACGGTTGTTTACTGAATGGCATGAGTCACACCATCGGCGTCCGCCAGGCCCAGAAGCTGAGGACGCGCCAGGCACTGCTCGACGCGGCCCTGGAGCTGCTGGAGCACCAGAGCCTCAGCAGCCTGGGCCTGCGCGAGGTGACACGGGCCGTGGGCATGACCCCGACCGCTTTCTACCGCCACTTCGACGGCACGGCGGCCCTGGGTGTCGCCCTCGTCGAGGAGGCCCTGGGCAGCCTGCACGGCATGATCGGCGCGATCCTCGCCGACACCGGGGACAGCGAGGAGCGGCTCGACCGCAGCGTCGAGCTGATAGCCCGTCATGTCACCGCGCAGCCCGCCCACTTCCGCTTCATCGCCCGTGAACAGCACGGCGGTGTCCGGGAGGTACGTGACGCCATCGCCGCCCAGCTGAGCGGCTTCGCCGAGGAGGTCGCCCGGGCCCTCGGCACGGAGCCCGGGTCGGCGGGCTGGAGCCGGGAGGACCTCCTGATGCTGGGCGGGCTGTACGTCGACCACATGGTGCTCACCGCCTCGGCCCTTCTGGACGCCGGCCCGGACGGCGAGCGGGAGGTCGTCCGGGTGGCGCGGCGCCGGCTGCGGCTGGTCACGCTGGGGCGGGCCCACTGGCTGGACGGCGAGGCCGTAGGGTCGGGTTCATGAGCGACTGGAGCCTGGACCGGACCTTCGACAGCTCCTCGGGCGAGGTGCGCTGGGACGTGCTGGGCCCGGAGCAGGCCCCGCCGGTGGTCCTGGTGCACGGCACGCCCTTCTCCTCGTACGTCTGGCGCGGCATCGCCCGGGGCCTGGCGCAGGACCACCGGGTGTACGTCTGGGACCTGCCCGGGTACGGCACCTCCGCGCAGTACGCCGGCCAGGACGTGTCGCTCCGCGCCCACGCCTGGGTGCTCGCCGAGCTGCTCGAACACTGGGAGCTCGACGAACCGGCCGTGGCCGCCCATGACTTCGGGGGATGCGTCGCCCTGCGCGCCCATCTCCTGCACGGCGCCCGCTACCGGCGCCTGGCCCTCGTCGACCCGGTGGCGCTGGCCCCCTGGGGCTCGCCCGCGTACCGGCTGCTCGGCGGGCACGCCGAGGTCTTCGGGGAGCTGCCGCCGGACCTGCACCGGGCGCTGGTGCGCGAGTACGTCGGCTCGGCGAGCCACCGGGGGCTGCACCCGGCGGTGCTGGACCGGCTCGTCGCCCCCTGGTGCACGGAGGCCGGGCAGCCCGCGTTCTACCGGCAGATCGCCCAGAACGACCAGCGGTTCACCGACGAGATCCAGCACCGCTACGGGGAGCTGGAGCTGCCTGTGCTGGTGTGCTGGGGCACGGAGGACACCTGGATCCCGGTGGCCCGCGGCCATGAGCTGGCCGGGATGATCCCGGGTGCCGAGCTGCGGCTGATCGAGGGGGCCGGGCACCTCGTCCAGGAGGACGCGCCCGCCGAGCTCACGGCGGCCCTCACCCGTTTCCTGCGTACAGCTCCGTGACGGCCGCCGCGGCCTCGGCGAGCACGCGGCGGGCCTCCGGGGGTTCCAGCACTTCGAGGTTCGGGCCGAAGGAGAGCAGGGAACGCGCCCAGCCCAGCTCCGGCACGGCGAGCTCGGCCAGCAGCCACTCCCCCGCCCGCTCCTGCTCGGGGACCGGCGGCCCGGTCAGCACCCCGGCGTGGAGGCGTACGAAGAGGTCCAGCCGGGACCGGTGCACGCGCACCCGGAGCCGTACGTCCCCCGGCCGCTCCTCGACCTGCCGGCGCAGCTCCTCCCATACGTCGGCGGGCTCCACGCCCGCCCTGCGCACCACCGGCTCCTCGGTGACGGCCGCCCGCCGCACCCGGTCCGCGCGGAAGAGCCGGGGCGCGCCCTCCAGGTCGGCGATCAGGTACCAGACGCCCGCCTTCACCACGAGGCCGTACGGGTCGACGGTGTAGACGCGCGGGGTGTCCGTGCCGCTGTGCCGGTAGTGCAGCAGGAGCCGCCGGTCGGCGAAGACCGCGTCGTGCAGCTCGCCCACGTCCACGGCGGCCCGGGGGCCGCTCATCCAGCGGACCGGGTCCACCAGGATGCGCCGGCTGGTCTGCTCGGCGGCGGGCCGGTGCGGGGCCGGGAGCGCGGCCATCACCTTGCGCAGGGCGGAGCCGAGCGCGTCGTCCAGCCCGAGCGCCGCGTGGGCCCCCTGCGCCGCGAGGACGAACAGGGCGCGCGCCTCGTCGGCGGTGAGCCCGGTGACATCGGTACGGAAGCCCGGCAGCAGGGCGATGCCCCCGTTGCGCCCCCGCTCCGCGTAGACGGGCACACCGGCGGCCGAGAGCGCCTCGACGTCCCGGTAGATGGTGCGTACGGAGACTTCGAGGCGCTCGGCCAGCTCACCGGCGGGGACCAGCCCACGGGTCTGGAGCAGCAGCAGGACGGAGAGCAGCCGGTCGGACTTCACGGCACCATCATGACGGGAGAGGGCCGGGCGCTCGGCCCCTCCCGTCATGATGGTGGGGCCGGGCGCCCGGCCCGGCGGCTCAGCCTCGGGGCGCGCGGGCCAGCTGGCGGGACTGGGCGACCAGACGGCCGGCGCTGTCCCAGACGTCCGCGTCCTCCTCCAGGAAGCCGCCCGCGAGGTTGCGGGTGGTGATGGAGACGCGCAGCGGGCCGGGGGCCGGGCGGCAGCGGATGTGGGTGGTGAGCTCGATGGTGGGCGTCCAGCCCTTCAGCCCCAGCTCGAACGAGGTCGGCGGCAGCGCGTCCACGGTGAGCAGCAGCGACAGCGGATCCGCGTCGCGGCCGTCCGCGAGCCCGAACCAGCCCCGCATCTCGCCCTTGCCCGACGGCGCGCCGACGGCCCAGCCGACGGTCGCCGGGTCGAGCTTGATGTCCAGCCGTTCGGTGATGGCCGAGCTGCCGGGGATCGGCGCCGTGCCGTCGCTCGTGCCGAGGCACTGCTCCCTGGGCGGCATGGCGGGCGGCTCGGCGGTCGTACGGACCTCCTCGCTCAGTCCGTCCAGGTCGCCGTAGGTGGCCAGCACCCGGATGCGCTCGATCTCCGTGCCGTCCTCCGCGAACTGGACGAGCGAGGCCTGGCCGGTGGAGAGCGTGCGGCCGGTGCGGACGACCTGGGTGCGGATCACGGCGGGGCCGGGGACGGAGGCCGTCAGGTAGTGCGCGGAGACCGAGAAGGGGTCGGCGTGCGGGAGCGCCTGGCCGAGCGCGCGCCCGACCATGGCGAGCAGATAGCCGCCGTTGACCGCGTGGATGATCGTCCAGCCCGCGGAGAGTTCCGCGTCGTAGACGCCTTCCTCCCGGAGCGTGACGGCGGTGTCGCGGTCGAATTCACTGTCACCGATGGTCGCCCGTACCGCGGGCGACTCCTGCGCTGCTGCCTGTGCCATGGAATGCACGCTACACCGATCGTATTACTGAGCGGTAGCTTTTTGTTTCGCTCAGATGACGGCCGATGTCTCCTCGGCCCGGGCCGAGCGCCTGTTGTAGGCGCGCGGGGCCCTCCAGTGGAAGCGCATGGCCAGCAGCCGCAGGACGAAGGCGGTGATCGCGGCGGCACCGCTGGTGTAGGCGCCGAGGGCGTCGAAGCGGATGCAGAGGACCACCATGACGGCGCCGACGATCGCGGGCACGGCGTACAGGTCGCGGTCCCAGCGCAGCAGCGAGGGCACCTCGTTGGCCAGGACGTCGCGCAGCACACCGCCGCCGACCGCGGTGGCCAGCCCGAGGGCGGCGGACGAGGTGAGGCCGAGCCCGTACTCGTAGGCCTTGATCGTGCCGGACACGCAGAAGAGCCCCAGCCCCGCCGCGTCGAAGACGTTGACGCCGACCTGGATCCGCTCCACGTGCGGGTGCAGGAAGAAGACCAGGCCGGCGGCGATCAGGGGGGTCACGAAGTAGCCGAGATCCGTGAAGGCCGCCGGGGGGATGGCGCCGATCATCACATCACGGAAGATCCCCCCGCCCAGCGCTGTGACCTCGGCGAGGACCGCGATGCCGAAGACATCGAAGTTCTTGCGTACGGCGAGCAGGGCGCCCGAGATCGCGAAGACGAAGATCCCGACGATGT
This sequence comes from Streptomyces sp. NPDC104381, assembly GCF_055583745.1. Taxonomy (NCBI): domain Bacteria; kingdom Bacillati; phylum Actinomycetota; class Actinomycetes; order Kitasatosporales; family Streptomycetaceae; genus Streptomyces; species Streptomyces sp. NPDC104381. The sequence continues at coordinate 585,798 of NZ_JBVJNK010000004.1, read as the reverse complement.
CGAGCGCATGCTGGACGGAGGGGGTGAAGAGTTCGTTGAGCACCGGGCAATTGTGCCGGTACTACTCCTTCGGCTCGTCCTCCGGCTTGCCCTTCGGCTCGTCCTTCGGCTCGTTCTTCGCCACGGCCGGTTCCTCGGCGGCGGGCTCGGGAGCCTCCTCCACCGCGGCCGGTTCCTCGGCGGCGGGCTCGGGAGCCTCCTCCACCACGGCCGGTTCCTCGGTGGCGGCGGACTTCACCGTGATCACGTCCGCGACGAGCGGCGCGTCCCCCGGGGCCTGGTCCTCGCCGTTCTCCGGGTGGTGGCACGCCACCTGGTGCCCGGTCTTCAGCTGGAGCAGCGGCGGCTCGGTCGTCCCGCAGACCTGCGTTGCCTTCCAGCACCGGGTGTGGAAGCGGCAGCCGCTCGGCGGCGAGATCGGCGACGGCACGTCGCCCTTGAGCAGGATGCGGTCGCTCTTGGCACCGCGCCGGCGCGGGTCCGGCACGGGCACCGCGGACATCAGCGCCTTCGTGTACGGGTGCATCGGCGCCTCGTACAGCGACGTACGGTCCGCGAGCTCGACGATCTTGCCGAGGTACATGACCGCGATCCGGTCCGAGACGTGGCGGATGACCGACAGGTCGTGCGCGATGATCATGTACGTGAGCCCGAGCTCGTCCTGGAGGTCGTCCAGCAGGTTCACCACCTGCGCCTGGATCGACACGTCCAGCGCCGAGACCGGCTCGTCCGCGACGACCAGCTTCGGCTTCAGGGCGAGCGCCCGCGCGATGCCGATGCGCTGGCGCTGGCCGCCGGAGAACTCGTGCGGGTAGCGGTTGTAGTGCTCGGGGTTGAGGCCGACCAGCTCCAGCAGCCGCTGGACCTCCGCCTTCACTCCGCCCTCGGGCTTGACGCCCTGGAGCCGGAACGGGGTCCCGACGATGCCGCCGACCGTGTGGCGCGGGTTCAGCGAGCCGTACGGGTCCTGGAAGATCATCTGGATGTCGCGGCGCATCGGCCGCAGCTTCCCCGGGGACAGGTGCGTGATGTCGCGGCCCTGGAACTCGACCGTGCCGCCGGTCGGCTCCAGGAGCCGGGTCACCAGCCGGCCCATGGTCGACTTGCCGCAGCCCGACTCACCGACGACGCCCAGGGTCTCCCCGGGGCGCACGTCGAAGGAGAGCCCGTCCACGGCCTGGACCGCCCCGACCTTGCGCTTCAGCACGCCCTTGGTGATCGGGAAGTGCTTGACCAGGCCGTCGACCTTGAGGAGCGGCTCCGGCCCGGACCCGTCCGACTGCGCCGCCGACGCCTCGGCGGCCTTCTTCTTCAGATCAGTCACAGCTTCGGCGCAATCTCTTCGGTCCAGATCTTTTCCCGCTGCTCACGCGACATGTGGCACGCGGAGTAGTGCCCGTCGCTGACCATCTTCAGCTCCGGGCGCTCGGTGCGGGTGATGTTGTCCGCGGGGACGTCGGCGTACGGGCAGCGCGGGTTGAAGGCGCAGCCCGACGGGACGTTGATGAGACTGGGCGGCGAGCCCTTGACCGGGATGAGCCGCTCGGTCTGCTCCCGGTCGATGCGCGGCATCGAGCCGAGCAGCCCCCAGGTGTAGGGGTGCTGGGGCTGGTAGAAGACCTTCTCCGCGCTGCCGCGCTCGATGCAGCGCCCCGCGTACATGACCAGCAGGCTGTCCGCGATCTCGGCGACGACGCCGAGGTCGTGGGTGATCATGACGACCGCGGAGCCGAACTCCTTCTGGAGATCGCGGATGAGGTCGAGGATCTGCGCCTGGACGGTGACGTCGAGGGCGGTCGTCGGCTCGTCGGCGATCAGCAGCTGCGGGTTGTTGACCAGGGCCATCGCGATCATCGCGCGCTGGCGCATACCGCCGGAGAACTGGTGCGGGAAGTCCTCGTAACGGCGGTGCGGTTCGGGGATGCCGACACGGTCGAGCATCTCTATCGCGCGCTTCTTCGCGGCCTTCTTGTCGACCTTGTGGTGGACCCGGTGGGCCTCCACGATCTGCGCGCCGATGCTGTAGTACGGGTGCAGGGCCGACAGCGGGTCCTGGAAGATCATGGCCATCTTCTGGCCGCGCAGCTTCCGTACGCGCTCGGGGCCGGCGCCGATCAGCTCCTCGCCGTCGAGCCAGATCTCACCCTTGATCCGGGCCCGCTCCGAGGTGTGCAGGCCCATGATCCCCAGCGAGGTCACGGACTTGCCGGAACCGGACTCGCCGACGATGCCGAGGGTCTGGCCGGCCTTCAGGTCGAAGCTGACGCCGTCGACGGACTTGACCAGGCCGTCGTCGGTGTCGAAGTGGACGCTGAGGTTGCGTACGGACAGGAATTCCTTGTCGTCGCCGGACCGCTGCGCCGGGACGGTGTCCGCCGCCGGGGAGTCCTTCTTGCTTGCCTCGCTCATGAGAGCCTCACCCGGGGGTCGATCGCGGCGTACACGAGGTCCACCAGCAGGTTGCAGATGACGATGAAGAAGGCGGCGACCAGGGTCACGCCCATCACCTTGGGAAGGTCCGCCTCGGTCACGCCCTTGATGGCGAAGGCGCCCATTCCCTGGAAGGAGAAGACCGTCTCGGTGATGACCGCGCCGCCGAGCAGCAGCGCGAAGTCCATGCCGAAGATGGTGATGATCGGGGTGAGGGCCGCGCGCAGGCCGTGCTTGACGACCACCTTGCGTTCCTCCAGCCCCTTGGCCCGGGCGGTCCTGATGTAGTCCTCGCCCATCGTCTCCAGCATCCCCGCGCGGGTGAGCCGGGCGTAGAGCGCGGAGTACAGCAGGGCCAGCGTGCACCAGGGCAGGACCAGGCTGCCCGCCCATTCGAGCGGGCTGTCCGCGAACGGGACGTACTCCCCGTTGCCGAACAGCGCCAGCACGGCGAGCCCCGTGAAGAACATGGGGAGCGAGACACCGGCGAGGGCCACGCCCATGGAGAGCCGGTCGAAGATCGAGCCGCGCTTCAGCGCGGAGACGACGCCGATGGCGATGCCGGAGACGACCCAGATGACGGCCGCGCCGACGGCCAGCGACAGCGTGACCGGGATGCGGTCGACGATCTGCGGCCAGATCTCGGTGTGGGTCTTGAAGGAGTACCCGAAGCACGGGGCGTTGCAGGTGACGGGGTCGGGACCGAACTGGTACTCGGCACCGACGACGATGCCCTTCACGAAGTGCCAGTACTGGAGGTACAGGGGCTGGTCGAGCCCCAGGTTCTTCTTGACCGCGGCGATGACGTCCGGGTCGGGGCTCTTCCCGACGTACTGGGCCGCCATCGAGTCGAGGGTCTGGCCGCCGAGCCGGGGAACCAGGAAGAAGATCGCGAACGTGACTGCGCTGACCACCAGCAGCAGCAACACCGCGGCGAATACGCGTCGAATGATGTACGCAGCCACAGCCGTGCGGCGCCGGGCGGGCGGACGGGGTGGCCCGCCGGCCCGGCGCCTTCACCTGCCTTTCAAGGGATGCCGTCGATGAACAGGTGTTACTTGGTGGAGGACATCAGCACGTAGTCGTACATGCCGAGGTAGGCGTTCGTGACGGTCACGTTCGCCGCGGAGTCCGGACGGTAGAGCAGGCTCTTGCGGTAGGCGAGGGGAACGACCGAGGCGTTCTCCATGACCTTCTGGTCGACCTCGCCCCACGTGGCGTTGCGCGCCGCGGTGTCGACGGTGCCGATGCCCTTGACGAGGAGGTCGTTGACACCCTTGTCGTTGAGCTCCATCAGGTTGGTGCCACCGGAGGGCTTGATGGCCGTGCCGTTGACGATCTGGTCGAGGAAGCCGAAGCCGGTCGGCCAGTCGGCACCCCACTGCATCATCATCATGCCCGCGTTGTTCTTGTGGACCCAGTTCGGGACGCCCGCGAAGTCGGTGAAGTACTTGTTGGCCGGGAACTGCTTGATCTCGGCGGTGATGCCGATCTTCTTCAGGCTGTTCTGGAGCTGGGTGGCCGCGAGGATCTCGTCGGGGCGGTCCGAGCGGGCCGTCAGCGTGGTCTTGAAGCCGTTCGGCTGACCGCACTTGGTCAGGTGTTCCTTCGCCTTGGCGATGTCACCCTTGTTGCCCTCGGTCGGGTACAGGTCGAACTTCTTGTACCCGGCGACGCTCGGCGGGATGACCGTGGTGGCCGGGTCACCCTTGACCGAGCCGCCGATGGCGTCGATCAGGCTCTGCTTGTCGACCGCGTACTGCACGGCCTTGCGGCACTCGACGTTGTCGAACGGCTTCACGTTGACGTTCAGCGCCATGTACTGCAGGACGCCGCCGTACGGGTTGTCCGTCTTCGCCTTCTCGGCGGCCTTCGCCAGGACCTTGGGCTGGGTCTTGGACTGCAGGCCCGTGCCCTCGATGCCGGCGGTGATCGTGTCGTCCAGCAGGTGGTCGTCGATCGTGGTGGCGTTGACGTTGAACTTGAGCTCGATCTTGTCCGGCAGCGCCTTGCGGATCGGGTCCGTCTTCGGGTCCCACTCCGGGTTGCGGACCAGCGTCGCGCCCTTGCCCTCGTCGTACGCGGAGAACTTGTACGGGCCCGAGGAGACGATCTTCTGGACGTAGCTGGCGCCCTTGTCCGCCTTCTGCGGGACCGGTGCGGTCTGCGAGAAGGTGGCGAGGTAGTCCATGTCCGCGAACGGCTTGTTCAGCTTGAAGACGATCGTGTAGTCGTCCGGGGTCTCGATGGACTTGAGGCCCTCGGCCGACTTGTCCTTGTACGGGCCCTTGTACTTGTCGCCGCCCTCGAGGTAGGCCTTGAAGTACGTCGGGCCGTTGGACAGGGCCTCCGGCGCGAAGTTGGAGCGCTCGATGGCGTACTTGACGTCCTTCGAGGTGACCTCGGTGCCGTCCTCGTACTTCACACCCTTGCGGAGCGTGTACGTCCAGGTCTTGGCGTCGGCGCTGGGCTTGCCGAGGTCGGTGGCCAGGTCGGGGACGACCTTCAGGCCCTCGTCGCCGGCGGCCGGCTTGAAGGTGACCAGGGAACGGCCGTACAGGCGGGAGAAGTTCTGCACCCAGCCGTAGTACGTGTCGCCCGGGTCCAGGGAGTCGGGACCACTGGCGTGCTCGTAGGTGACCGTCCCCCCCTTCTTGTCGGTCGGGTTGACGATCGAGGTCAGCGCCGCGTCGGCCTTGGCGTTGCCGCCGCCGGAGCCGCCCTTGCCGTCCGAGTCGCTGCCGCTGCAGGCGGAGGCGCCGAGCGACACCGCTACGGCCACGGCTATGGCCGCTGCTGTCTTTCTGTTCTGCATGCTGAGGAAAGCCCCCTCGCTAGTCCGGTGCGGCACTGCCGCGATTACTTGCCACGAGGGTCGAGTGCGTCACGCAGCCCGTCCCCCAGCAGATTGAAGGCCAGCACGGTGATGAAGATCGCCATACCGGGGATGACCATGAACATCGGGTCCACCTCGTAGAGGTCGACCGCCTGCGTGAGCATGCCGCCCCAGGACGCCTGCGGCGGGGCGATACCCACGCCGAGGAAGGACAGGGAGGCCTCGAAGAGGATGTTCGTGGGGATCAGCAGCGTCGCGTACACGAGGATCGGCGCGATCAGGTTCGGCAGCAGCTCGCGGAAGAGGATGAACGGTCCGCGGGCGCCCAGCGACCTGGCGGCCTCGACGAACTCCCGTTCGCGCAGCGACAGGGTCTGCGCACGGACGATGCGCCCGATGTAGGGCCAGCTGAAGAAGCCGATCACGAAGATCAGGACGGCGATCCGCAGCGTGAGTCCTTCCATCCCGAAGGCCTCGCCCTGCAAGGAGGCGGAGATGGAGATCGCGAAGAGCAGCAGCGGGAAGGCGAGGAAGGTGTCCATCATGCGGCTGATGAAGCTGTCCACCCAGCCGCCGTAGAACCCGGCCACGACGCCCATGACGACGCCGATGGCGACGGAGAGCAGCGTGGAGCCGACGGCCACCACGAGGGAGACCCAGGAGCCCTCCAGGATGCGCGCGAGGATGTCGCGGCCGGTCTGCGGTTCGACCCCGAGGGGGTGGTCCCAGCTGATACCGCCCAGGGAGCCCTTGGGCGCCAGCATGACCGGGTCGACCAGGTCCTGGTTGAACGCGTTGGGGTCGAGCCCCAGGAGGGACTGGAGCGGCTTGGAGAGCACCGCGGTGAGGATCAGCAGGACGACAACGATGCCACCGGCCATCGCGGCCTTGTCCCGCTTGAAGCGGGTCCAGGCGATGCGGCCGAGCGAGCGGCCCTCGATCTCCTTGCGGCCCGCGCCTTCCAGCACCGCTTCGGGCTGCGCATCCGCCCTGGTGGTCTCGATAGGTGCCGTCATTGCGCTGGAGACCCCTCTCGGCCGACGGTGGCCGGCCTGTGACCGCCGCTGTAGCGGCTCTAACAAAACATGACAGATGCGACCGCACATGCCGAACTCACCCTGTTTGAAAGAGGGGTTCGCCGGGCATGGAGCACCTGCTGTGTGGAGTCTTCAACCACTTTGCGATCACCCGCCAGACCTGACAGGGAATGTTTGCTCAAACGTGATGCTGCCAAGTGTCTTCCGTTATCCGGACAGCTGTGCTTGGTGAGCGGATCCCCTGGTCACCAATGCGCCATAACGGGCATGACGCCCAGGGGTGTTGAAGAGGTCATCAATGCCCCCGCCGGGGGCCCCTGGGCCCGCTGACGCCTTCTCAGTACGCGCGCGGCGCCGGGCCGGTGGCGGGCGGGTAGCCGTACCCCGGGACGGCGGGGGCCGGGGCGTGCGCCTCGCGGTCGTAGAACGGCCGGGCGTTGGCGTTGAGCCACATCGCGACGGGGTCGTACTCGTCGGACAGCGAGACCGTGGAGACGGGCAGCCCGTCGGGGACCACGCCGATCGACTGCTGCATCATCGCGCGGGCCGCGTCGACGGCCGGCCGGCCGTTGTCGTAGAGGTCGAGCCCGATCGCGAGGTACGGCGCGCCCAGCGCGGGCTGCACCCAGGCACGGCGCAGCGCGCGGACGGCGGAGGTGCGGTGGGCGTTCTGCGACAGCAGGGCGTAGAACTGCGGGAGCTCGATGGCGGGTTCGGTGAGCCGCAGCGGCCCCGCGGGCATCCGGTCGAGGCCGGTGGCGATGCGCCGCAGATCCAGCCACGGGATGCCGACGCCGCCGCCGGGGGCGTGCGGGTTGAGCCAGATCCCCCAGCGGTCGGGGAAGAGGGAACGGGCGATGTCCCGGCCCGTGGTCACCTCGTGGGCCCTGTTCCAGCCGCTGGCCGAGAGCTCCTGGGCGGAGGTCACGCACGGGGCGTAACCCGTCCCGCCGACCTCCATGTTGCCGTACTGGGCGTCGGGGGAGCCCGCCGTGCCGTGCCAGAGCAGCATCCAGACCTGGCCGTCCGCCAGGGAGCGCAGCAGCGCCTCGTACGCGTCGAGGCGCCCGGGGGTCACTTGGCGAAGCATGTGCTCGACCTGCCCGGCCGCCGCGGTGCCTGACGCACTCACTGGGTCCCGCCCCTCTTCGTTCCGCTGTTCCCGCATGCCGCGCGGTGCTGTGGCGCCACTCCCGGGCACACGGGGCGGCCTCGTCATCCAACCAGCTTATGCGCCGCCCCTGACACCGGCTTGACGCCACGTGGCGCCAGGGGTCCCGGCTCTCAGTACGCGTCGCGCCGGTAGAAGGGGCGCACCTTCTCCAGCATCCAGTCGGCGACCGGGTCCTGGGTCAGGTCGAGCAGGACGAGATTGACCGGCCAGGGCACCTGGACCCGGCCCAGGGCGCGGCCCAGGGCGTCCATCGGGGCACTCTGCGCCGCAGCGTCCCGCACGGCGGCCTCGACGCCGACGATGAGGACGGGGCTGTCGCCCTCGATGCTGGCCAGCGTCCGGCGCGCGGTGTCCACCACGCCGGTGCCCTGGAACTCGGCGGACACCGCGGAGAGGAAGTCGACGGGGTCCTCCTTCCAGTCCGGCTCGTACAGCCGCACCCTCCCGCCGCTCGCGGGGCCGTCCAGCGGGGTGCGCCCGGCCCGGCAGAGCTCGGCGACGGCGGCCGGCGGCAGCGGCACCCCGACGGCCCCGCCGGGGTTCACGGCGACACCGAGCTGCGGGGGCAGACCGCGGGCGAACTCGCGCGCGGGCGCGACGGTGAAGGAGAGGTGTGCGCCGGCGCACTGGAGGAACTGCGCCTCGGAGCTGAACACGGGGACGTAGGCGCCGCCGTCGATGTCGACCGTCGGCAGGTCGAGTCCGGTGCTGTCGGGCCCCCCGCCGTTCGGCAGGGGCACCCAGACCTGGCTGCGGCCGAGCACCTCGACCAGCCGGCCGGCCGCCCCGGGTACGCCGAGCGAGGCGCTGAGCACTTCTTCGAGCTCGTTGGCCGGCCACCCCTGGGAAGGATGCGACGGGGCCTGGGCCTGAGCCGGAATGTCCACGGTGTCTGTGTCCCTTTCTCGCCGTGCGCTGCGGCTGAAACCTTAGTCCGGGTCGGGACACGGGGGCAGCGCCCCGGTCGGGAACGCCGTCCGGTCCACCGCACCGTCCAGATACCGGACAGCCGGCCGGACGTCTGCGAACTGTGCGTATGCGAATGGTGACGCCGCGACCGGCCTACTCCCGGGGGAGTCCCGCCTCCCGGAAGGAGATCCTGCCGATCGCCGCCGCCGCGTCCCGGTCGAGCAGCACCGCCGAGGCACAGCCCCGGGGCAGCAGGCCCGTCTCGGTGTCGCGCAGCAGCCGGCCGACGGCTCGCCGGTGCCGCGCGAACGCGTAGCCGGACACCCCACGGCCGCGCTCCCGCTGCCCCTGCCTGGCCACCAGGGGGGTGACGTCGAGCAGGAGGAGGTGCAGGACGCCGCCCCGCCGCCGGGCCTCGTGCGCCAGCCAGCGCCGCACCCAGGCCTGCGTACCGCAGTCGTGCACGACGACGGATCCGCCCGACCGCAGCCGCCGCCACAGCCCGGCGTAGTGCGCGACGCGCACCAGGGGACGGTAGAGGGCGTACGGGAGTAAGGCGGGCAGGACCGCCGCCCACCGGTCCCTGGTGTCCTGGGAGTCGACCGCCTGCTCCCCGACCGCCCGGCGGATCAGCGTCGACTTGCCGCTGCCGGGCAGCCCGGAGACCACCACGACATCGCCCGCCGCGAAGTCCAGGCCGTGCGGCCCCCGGCCGCCCCCGCCCCGCAGATCACGCACCACCGGGGTGTGTCCGGCCACCGGTTCCCGGGCGGGTGCGCCCGGCTGCCGGGGCATCGCACCGCGTGCCGCCCCCGCGGTGGTCGCGTAGCGCTGCAACGTCATCGCCCTCCCCCTGCCGTGCCCTGCCGGTCACCCACTGGACCTGCCCAAGAAGTGTAAAGAAAAGGTAATGCGGCACAACCGGTTCCACCCGTACGTGTCCCCGTGGGCGCCCCGTACGCGTCCCGTGGTCGTCCCCTTGTACGTGTCCGCGCGCATGCGCGCGGACACCCGGCCTTCCACCGGTCACCACCGGGACGCCCCACTCTCCCGCAAGGCGTGCGATGATGACCCCGCCAACTGCATACCGGCCGTTTGAATCCGCGCGGGAGAGTCCCGGTCACCGTGTGCGCCGGGCGCCGAAGGAGCAAGTTCCTCCCTTGAATCTCTCAGGCCCCGTACCGCGTGGATGAGGCAGATCTGAAAAGCGGGCCGCTTCGCGGCTCCACCCAAGGTGCAAGCCGGACCCTTTCAGGGGCTCGCGGCGAACCTCTCAGGTTCCGATGACAGATGGGGAGGGAACCACCCCCTGTCGTCATGCCCTGGAGCCATGCCCATGAGCACTGCCCCCCGTCTCACCGCCCTCGATGCCCTGCACCGTTCCCTGGGCGCGACCATGACCGACTTCGCGGGCTGGGACATGCCGCTGCGGTACGCCAGTGAGCGCGACGAGCACAACGCCGTACGCACCCGGGCCGGCCTGTTCGACCTGTCGCACATGGGCGAGATCACCGTCACCGGCCCGCAGGCCGCCGCCTTCCTGAGCTACGCCCTGGTCGGCAACATCGCCACCGTCGGCGTGGGCCGGGCCCGCTACACCATGATCGTCGCGGCGGACGGCGGGATCCTGGACGACCTGATCGTCTACCGCCTGGCGGACACCGAGTACCTGGTGGTGGCCAACGCGGGCAACGCGCAGCTCGTCCTGGACACCCTGACCGAGCGCGCCGGGGACTTCGACACCGAGGTGCGGGACGACCGCGACGCGTACGCCCTGCTCGCCGTACAGGGCCCCGACTCCCCCGCCGTACTGAAGTCGGTCACGGACGCCGACCTCGACGGACTGAAGTACTACGCCGGACTCCCCGGAACGGTGGCCGGTGTCCCCGCGCTCATCGCCCGTACGGGCTACACCGGCGAGGACGGCTTCGAGCTCTTCGTGGACCCGGCCCACGCCGAGCAGCTGTGGAAGGCCCTCACCGAGGCCGGCGCACCGTACGGCCTGATCCCCTGCGGGCTCTCCTGCCGTGACACGCTCCGTCTGGAGGCGGGCATGCCGCTGTACGGGCACGAGCTGACCACCGCGCTGACGCCCTTCGACGCCGGCCTGGGCAGGGTCGTGAAGTTCGAGAAGGAGGGTGACTTCGTCGGCCGCGAGGCGCTGACCGCCGCGGCGGAGCGCGCGGAGACCGCCCCGCCGCGCAAGCTCGTCGGCCTGGTGGCCGAGGGCCGCCGGGTGCCGCGCGCCGGCTTCTCCGTCGTGGTGGACGGCCAGGTCGTCGGCGAGGTCACCTCGGGTGCGCCGTCACCCACCCTGGGCAAGCCGATCGCCATGGCCTACGTCGACGCGGCGCACGCCGAGCCCGGCACGGAGGGTGTCGGCGTCGACATCCGGGGCACGCACGAGCCGTACGAGGTCGTGGCGCTGCCGTTCTACAAGCGCCGTAAGTGACACGTCGCGCCGCACACGTGACGCAGTCGTGTCTCACACCGTAAGACCACCGTTCATCAGCACTCCCCCGCGTACAGGAGAATTCAGGTCATGAGCAACCCCCAGCAGCTGCGGTACAGCAAGGAGCACGAGTGGCTGTCGGCCCTCGAGGACGGCGTGGCCACGGTCGGTATCACCGAGTTCGCGGCCAACGCGCTCGGTGACGTCGTCTACGCCCAGCTCCCGGAGGTCGGTGACACGGTGACCGCGGGCGAGACCTGCGGTGAGCTGGAGTCGACCAAGTCGGTCAGCGACCTGTACTCGCCGGTGACCGGCGAGGTGACCGCGGCCAACCAGGACGTCGTGGACGACCCGTCGCTGGTGAACTCCGCTCCCTTCGAGGGCGGCTGGCTGTTCAAGGTGCGCGTCGCGGAGGAGCCGAAGGACCTTCTCTCCGCCGACGAGTACACCGCGTTCTCCGGCAACTGAGACCTTAGGGACCCACTGATGTCGCTTCTCAACTCCTCCCTCCACGAGCTGGACCCGGACGTCGCCGCCGCCGTCGACGCCGAGCTCCACCGTCAGCAGTCCACCCTCGAGATGATCGCCTCGGAGAACTTCGCTCCGGTCGCGGTCATGGAGGCGCAGGGCTCCGTCCTCACCAACAAGTACGCCGAGGGCTACCCGGGCCGCCGCTACTACGGTGGCTGCGAGCACGTCGACGTGGTCGAGCAGATCGCGATCGACCGCATCAAGGCGCTCTTCGGCGCCGAGGCCGCGAACGTCCAGCCGCACTCGGGTGCGCAGGCCAACGCCGCCGCGATGTTCGCACTGCTGAAGCCGGGCGACACGATCATGGGCCTGAACCTGGCCCACGGCGGTCACCTGACCCACGGCATGAAGATCAACTTCTCCGGCAAGCTCTACAACGTGGTCCCGTACCACGTCGACGACACCGGCGTCGTGGACATGGCCGAGGTCGAGCGCCTCGCCAAGGAGTCGAAGCCGAAGCTCATCGTGGCCGGCTGGTCCGCCTACCCGCGTCAGCTGGACTTCGCCGCCTTCCGCCGCATCGCGGACGAGGTCGGCGCGTACCTGATGGTCGACATGGCGCACTTCGCCGGCCTGGTCGCCGCGGGGCTGCACCCCAACCCGGTGCCGCACGCCCACGTCGTGACGACCACCACGCACAAGACCCTCGGCGGTCCGCGCGGCGGCGTCATCCTGTCGACGCAGGAGCTCGCCAAGAAGATCAACTCGGCGGTCTTCCCGGGTCAGCAGGGTGGCCCGCTGGAGCACGTGATCGCGGCCAAGGCGGTCTCCTTCAAGGTCGCGGCGACCGACGCGTTCAAGGAGCGCCAGCAGCGCACCCTGGACGGCGCCCGCATCCTCGCCGAGCGCCTGGTGCAGCCGGACGTCACCGAGGTGGGTGTCTCCGTCCTCTCCGGCGGTACGGACGTGCACCTGGTCCTGGTCGACCTGCGCAACTCCGAGCTGGACGGCCAGCAGGCCGAGGACCGGCTCCACGAGCTGGGCATCACGGTCAACCGGAACGCCATCCCGAACGACCCGCGGCCCCCGATGGTCACCTCGGGTCTGCGGATCGGCACGCCGGCGCTGGCCACCCGCGGTTTCCAGGCCGAGGACTTCACCGAGGTCGCCGAGATCATCGCGGCCGCGCTGAAGCCGACGTACGACGCGGACGACCTCAAGGCCCGCGTGGCCGCGCTGGCCGCGAAGTTCCCGCTGTACCCCGGCATCAAGTAGTCACCCGCGATTTGCACGCAGGGTGGGGGCACCGCGCACACTGAACACAGTGAGCCCGGTGCCCCCACCCCTTTGCCCCGCGCTCCCGGGCCCACCGGCCCGTTCCGCACCACCCGGCGGACAACGACGTCCACCAACGCCTTAGGAGTACTCCCGTGGCCCTCTCGGTCTTCGACCTGTTCTCGGTCGGTATCGGCCCGTCCAGCTCCCATACGGTCGGCCCGATGCGCGCGGCCCGCATGTTCGCCCGCCGCCTCAAGAACGAGGGCCTGCTGGCCCACACCGCCTCGATACGGGCCGAGCTGTACGGCTCGCTCGGCGCGACCGGCCACGGGCACGGCACGCCCAAGGCGGTCCTGCTGGGTCTGGAGGGCGAGTCGCCCCGCACCGTCGACGTGGAGGGCGCCGACGCCCGCGTCGAGGAGATCCGCGCCTCGGGGCGGATCAATCTGCTGGGCGTGCACGACATCCCCTTCGACGCCGACGAGCAGCTGGTCCTGCACCGGCGCAAGGCCCTGCCGTACCACGCCAACGGGATGACGGTCCTCGCGTACGACCGTGACGGCGCCCCGCTGCTGGAGAAGACGTACTACTCGGTGGGCGGCGGCTTCGTCGTCGACGAGGACGCCGTGGCCGGCGAGGACCCGATCATCCCGGACGACACCGTCCTGAAGCACCCCTTCCGCACCGGTGACGAGCTGCTGAGGCTCGCCCGGGAGACCGGTCTTTCCATCTCCTCGCTGATGCTGGAGAACGAGAAGGCCTGGCGCACCGAGGGCGAGATCCGGGCCGGTCTGCTGGAGATCTGGCGTGTGATGGAGGCCTGCATCGCCCGGGGCATGTCCCAGGAGGGCATCCTTCCCGGCGGCCTGAAGGTCCGGCGCCGGGCCGCGAACTCGGCCAGGCAGCTGCGCGCCGAGGGAGCCCCGCAGACACACGCGATGGAGTGGATCACCCTCTACGCGATGGCCGTCAACGAGGAGAACGCCGCCGGCGGCCGGGTCGTCACCGCCCCGACCAACGGCGCGGCGGGCATCATCCCCGCGGTCCTGCGCTACTGGATGAACTTCGCGGCGGGCGGCTGCACGGAGGCCGAGAAGGAGGACGGCGTCGTCCGCTTCCTGCTGGCGGCCGGCGCGATCGGCATGCTCTTCAAGGAGAACGCCTCCATCTCCGGCGCCGAGGTGGGCTGCCAGGGCGAGGTCGGCTCCGCCTGCTCGATGGCCGCGGGCGCCCTCGCCGAGGTCCTGGGCGGCTCCCCCGAGCAGGTGGAGAACGCCGCCGAGATCGGCATGGAGCACAACCTGGGCCTGACCTGCGACCCGGTCGGCGGACTCGTCCAGATCCCGTGCATCGAGCGCAACGGCATGGCGGCGGTCAAGGCGGTCACGGCGGCCAAGATGGCGCTGCGCGGCGACGGCAGCCACAAGGTCTCCCTGGACAAGGTCATCAAGACCATGAAGGAGACGGGCGCGGACATGAGCGTCAAGTACAAGGAGACGGCGCGGGGCGGGCTCGCGGTGAACATCATCGAGTGCTAGACCGCGTCCATGTGTGAATCCCCCCGGCGCGGACAGGCGGACGGTACCGGCTCCCCCACGGATGCCGACTCGTCCCTTGACTGGCCGGTTGTCCATGTTTGCCTACATTGGTAGAGGGTTACCAGTGCAGGCGCAGGGGACAGACGAAGGGGAACGACGCACATGACCGACACCTCGCACAAGCCGACCACCTCCGACTCGGGCGCCCCGGTGGAGAGCGATGAGCATTCGCTCACCGTCGGCCCGGGCGGGCCGATCCTGCTCCAGGACTCCTACCTGATCGAGCAGATGGCTCAGTTCAACCGTGAACGGATCCCCGAGCGCCAGCCGCACGCCAAGGGCAGCGGCGCGTTCGGGCGGTTCGAAGTGACCGCGGACGTCTCCGCGTACACGCGGGCCGCGCTGTTCCAGCCCGGTGCGAAGACCGACCTCGTCATCAGGTTCTCCACCGTCGCCGGGGAGCGGGGCAGCCCGGACACCTGGCGGGACCCCCGCGGCTTCGCGGTGAAGTTCTACACCAGCGAAGGCAACTACGACATGGTGGGCAACAACACCCCCGTGTTCTTCGTGAAGGACCCGATGAAGTTCCAGCACTTCATCCGGTCCCAGAAACGCCGGGCGGACAACAACCTCCGCGACCACGACATGCAGTGGGACTTCTGGACCCTCTCGCCGGAGTCGGCGCACCAGGTCACCTGGCTGATGGGTGACCGCGGCATCCCGCGCACCTGGCGCCACATGAACGGCTACACCTCGCACACGTACATGTGGATCAACGCGCAGGGCCAGCGGTTCTGGGTGAAGTACCACTTCAAGACGGACCAGGGCATCGAGACGTTCACCCAGGACGAGGCCGACCAGATGGCCTCCGCGGACACGGACTACCACACGCGTGATCTCTTCGAGCACATCCGCGACGGCGAGTTCCCGAGCTGGACGCTGAAGGTCCAGATCATGCCGTACGAGGACGCCAAGGACTACCGGTTCAACCCGTTCGACCTGACCAAGGTGTGGCCGCATGGCGACTACCCCCTGATCGAGGTGGGGCGGATGACGCTCGACCGCAATCCCACCGACAACCACGCCGAGATCGAGCAGGCGGCCTTCCAGCCGAACAACTTCGTGCCGGGCATCGGCCCGAGCCCGGACCGCATGCTCCTGGCGCGGCTGTTCTCCTACGCGGACGCGCATCGCTACCGCATCGGCGCCAACTACCAGCAGCTGCCCGTCAACGCCCCCGCCGTCCCGGTGCACACGTACTCCAAGGACGGGGCGATGGCGTACCGGAAGACCACCGACCCGGTCTACGCGCCGAACTCCAAGGGCGGCCCGGCGGCCGACCCCGAGCTCTTCGGGACCCCGCCGAGCTGGTACGCGGACGGTGACATCACCCGGGCGGCCTATGTCGACCACGCCGAGGACGACGACTGGGGCCAGGCCGGCACCATGGTGCGGGAGGTCCTCGACGACGCGGCGCGGGACCGGCTGGTGGACAACGTCGTCGGCCACCTGCTCAACGGCGTGACCGAGCCGGTGCTCCAGCGGGCGTTCACCTACTGGTCGAACATCGACAGCGCCATCGGCAAGCGCATCGAGCAGGGTGTGCGCGCGAAGGCCGGTGAGAAGGACCCCAAGGCGGAGCAGCAGGGCAACCCCGCCCGCCGGGACATGCAGCGCAAGGCCTGAGAGCCGGCCGCCACGGGCCTCCACCCCGGATCCACGGGGGTGGGGGCCCGTCGCATCGGCTAGGAACCCGCCGGCGGCTCGGGGCGGACCGCGACGACGTCGATCTCGACCAGGATGTCCATGAGGTCGGAGCCCACGGTGGTGCGGACCGGGTGGGGCGCGGTGAAGAAGGCGCGGTACGCCGCGTCGTAGGCGGCGAAGTCACGGCGCAGGTGCTGGAGGTGCGCCGTCACCTTGACGACGTCCTGCGGCCCGAGCCCCTCGGCCTCCAGTACGGCGCGGACGTTCCGCAGGACCTGGGCGGTCTGTTCCCCGACGGTGTCCGCGACGGCGCCGGTGTCCGGGTCCTGGGGGCCGAAGCCCGAGGTGAACAGGTAGGGGCCCGCGGCCATCCCCTGGCTGTAGGCGCCGGCGGGCGCGGGTGCCCGGTCGGTGACGACCGAGCGGCGGGCTGGGCCGGCGCCATGGGTGGGTCCGGTCATCGGGTCAGGTCTCCTTCACGGGCGTTGACCTCCGCGTAGTGGCGGAGCTTGTCCTCGTCGACGGTGACGCCGAGGCCGGGGCCGGTCGGGACGCGCAGGCTGCCGTTCTCCAGCGGGATCGGCTCGATGATGTCGTCGGCGTGCAGGTAGTACATGGAGTCGATGGCGCGGGACAGCACGGGGGTGCTGCCGACCACCGCGAGATGGGCGGCCGTCGCGATGCCGAGCTCACCGCCGCTGTGCAGGTTCATGCCGAGCCCGAAGGTCTCGCAGTGCGCCGCGAGGGCCTTGGTGGGCGCGATCCCGCCCCACTTGTAGACGTCCCCGTGGATGACGTCCACGGCGCCCAGGCGGACGGCCGGGGCGAAGTCCTCGAAGCGTACGACGCACATGTTGGTGCAGAGCGGTATGCGGACCTTGGCGCGGACCTGGCTCATGCCCTCGATGCCGACGCAGGGGTCCTCCAGGTATTCGAGGTCCAGCTCCTCCAGGGCGATGCCGGCGCGCACCGAGTCGGGCACCGACCAGGCGGCGTTGGGGTCGACGCGGAGGCTGACCTCGGGCAGGGCGGAGCGCAGGGCGCGCAGGATCGCGACGTCGCCCTGGACGTCCTTGGTGCCCTTGAGCTTGACGGCCTGGAAGCCGCCCTCGGCGACGACGCGGCCGGTGTGCTCGGCGAGGGCGGCCGGCAGGTCCGCGGGGCTGGCCCCGGGGGCGTCGGCCCGGGTGATCAGCGCGGTGAGCGGGACCTCCTCGCGTACGGATCCGCCCAGGAGGTCGGTGAGGGACTGGCCGGTGGCCTTGCCCATGGCGTCCCAGCAGGCGACGTCGAGGGCGGCGATCGCGGCGTAACCGAGGTAGCCGTAGAAGAAGGGCACCATGTGCTGCTTGCGGTGGAACGCCTCCAGGGCGAAGGGGCTGGTGCCGATGAGGTCCTCGGCGAGGATCTTGACGATCGCGGCGACGGGCCGGCCCCACATGGTCTCGCCCCAGCCCTCGACCCCGGTGTCGGTGCGGATGCGTACGACGGTGCGGGTCTCACCGGTCTTCGTCTCGAAGGAGCTGGTGAACGGGTTGAGCAGGGGCAGGTTCACGACGTGGACGTCGACATCCGTGATCTTCATGCTGTTCCTCGGTCGGTTCGGTGATGCGGACGGTGCGGGTGGGGCGGTCGGGGTGTCGGTGCCGCTCACGGGTCCGTACGGGTCGCGGCGTCGAAGGCCAGGACGGCGCGTGCGAGACCGCGGGCACGGTCGTCGAGGAGCCGTCGGCCCCGGCCGGCGTCGGCGGTCGAGGCGTCGTCGGTGGATCCGCCGACGCGCTCCCACTCGCCGTGCCGCTCGACGGTCAGCCCCGGGTAAGGCGGCCGGTCGAAGAGCGGCGGCGGCTCGACGGGGGCGCGTGCGGGTACGGGGGCGCGCACCAGGCCGGGGTGCGCGGCGAGCATCAGGGAGGTCTCGAACCAGCCCGCGTGACCGGGGGTGACATCGGGGCGGCCGCCGTCCTCCTCCCCGCTGGTCACGGTCCAGTACGAGCAGGCGGCGGCGGTGACCTCGGCGCGCAGGGCGAAGCGCTTGACGGCGAGCTTCATGATCTCGTCGTTGCCGCCGTGGCCGTTGACGACGAGGATGCGCCGGTGTCCGCAGGCCGCGAGGGAGTCGAGGATCTCGCCGAGTACGGCGCCGAGGGTGGGGGCGGACAGGGTCAGCGCGGCGGCGAACAGATGGTGCGGGCTGTGGCCGTAGGGCAGCGTGGGCAGCCGGACGAGAGCCGGCACCTCAGCCGTGGCGTCCTCGTCGAGGAGGGCGAGGGCCCGGTCGAGCACGGCCTCCACGAGGAGGGTGTCCGTGCCCATCGGCAGGTGTTCGGCGTGCTGCTCCTGGGATCCGACGGGGAGCACCGCGATGGCGTCGGGCGCCGACTCCCTCGTCTCCCGCCAGGTGGTTTCGGTCAGGTTCCGGTAACTCATGCGGATGTCTCCCCGTGACCTTCACGTGGCAGAGTCGGCGTATGGCGCATGAACGTTCTCCCTTGCGGTTGGTGCCGGACCCCGTGCCGGGTCCGGTGGTGGCGGCCGTCCCCCGCACGCTGGGGGCCGTGGAGCTGCTGCCCGGCCGGATCCGCGCGGCGCTGCTCGACCGGTCGGGCTCGGTGCTCGAACGGGCCGAGACGGAGTTCGACGCGGCGTCCCCGCGCCGCACCGGCGTCGACGAGGCGCTCGCGCGGGTGGCGGCGGTGTTCGACGGCCGCCGGCCGTCCGGGATCGGTGTCGCGGCGGCCGGTGTGATCGATCCGGCCGGGGGCCGGGTGATCGAGGTCAACGAGGTGCCGGCGCTGCGCGGCTACCGGGTGGCCGAGCGGCTGGAGGAGCTGACCGGGGCGCCCGTACGGGTCGAGCACCGTGCGCGGGTCCAGGTTCTCGGCGACCGGTGGTTCGGCCCGGGCCGGGGGCGCCGCTCCTTCGCCTCGGTGTCGACCGGCGAGGTGCTGGGGGTGGGCATCCTGTACGAGGGTGAGGTGCTGGCCCCGGAGGGCGGCCGCAGCGGCGCGCACATGACCGTGTCCGCCAGTGGTGAGCCGTGCACCTGCGGGCGCCGGGGGTGCTGGAAGACGGTGGCCACCACACGCTGGCTGCGGCAGCGGGCGGAGGCGCTCGGCCTCGGCGCTTCGGGTGTCTCGCTCGGTGCGCTGGTGGCCTCGCCGGACGAGGTGGCGCGGACCCTGGTGGCGGAGTACGCGGAGAATCTGGTGCTGGGTCTGGCGACGGTCCAGCAGCTCTTCGCCTGCGGGCTCTTCGTGCTGCACGGTGAGGCCCGCGAGGGCGGGGAGCCGTTCCGCGCCCTGGTCGAGTCCCGGCTGCGCTCCGACGGCCTGGGCGGCGGAGAGCTTCCCCGGGTCGTGGTGAGCGAGGCGGCGGTGGACGATGTCGCCCTGCTCGGCGGGGCGGGGCTCGTGCTGTCCGGCGGGTAGCGGCGGCACGGGGCTCACCGGGCGCCGTCGGGTGCGGGGCGCGGGGCGGTTCCCCCGTCGCCGGCCGGTGCGGCGCGCCGGGTCCTGCGGGCCTTCACGGGGTCGGGTATCGGTACGGCGTCGAGCAGTTGCCGCGTGTACGGGTGCGCGGGCTCGGTGAACACCTGGTGGGCGGTCCCCACCTCGACCAGGCTGCCCCGGCGCATCACCGCGACCCGGTCGGCCACCTGCCGGACGACGGCGAGGTTGTGGCTCACGAAGACATAGGTGAGTCCGAGGCGCTGCTGGAGTTCGGCGAGCAGGTCGAGGACGCGGGCCTGGACGGACACGTCGAGGGCGCTGGTGGGTTCGTCGAGGACCACCAGGCGGGGTTCTAGGCCGATCGCGCGGGCGATGGAGATGCGCTGGCGCTGGCCGCCGGAGAACTCGTGGGGGTAGCGGTCGAGGATCGTGTCGTCGAGGCCGACGGCTTCGAGGAGTTCGCCGACGCGCTGCCGGGTCCAGGCCCGGCCGCGCCGGCCCCGGGCCCGCGGGTCGTGGGTGACGAGGGGTTCGGCGACGATGTCCACGATCCGCAGGCGCGGGTTCATGCTGGAGTACGGGTCCTGGAGGACGACCTGCATCTCGCGGCGGACCCTGCGCAGCGCGGCCGCGTCGAGGGCGAAGAGGTCGGTGCCGTCGAAGCGCACGGTGCCCGAGGTCGGCTCCAGGAGGCGGAGCAGCAGCCGGGTCAGCGTGGTCTTCCCGCAGCCGGACTCCCCCACGAGCGCGAGGGTCTCGCCCTCGTGGACGGTGAGGCTGATGTCGTCGACCGCGACGCTGCCGGGGTGGCCTCCGAACTCCTTCCGCAGCGCGTCGAGTTCCAGCAGGGGCGGGGCTGTCGCGGTCATCCTGCGGTCTCCAGTCGGGGCGTCGCGTCGAGCAGTCGGCGGGTGTACGGGTCCTCGGGGCGGGCGAACACGTCGTGGACGTCCCCGGTCTCGACGGCCTCGCCTCGGTGCATGACCACCACGCGGTCGGCGGTCTCCGCGACGACGCCGAGGTCGTGGGTGATGAGGACGACGGCCATGCCGTGGCGCTGCTGGAGCTGGACGAGGAGGTCGAGGATCTGGCGCTGGACGGTGACGTCGAGCGCGGTGGTGGGTTCGTCGGCGATGAGGACGCGGGGGCGGGCGACGAGCGCGGCGGCGATCATGACGCGCTGGCGCAGTCCGCCGGAGAGTTCGTGGGGGTACTGGCGGTAGCGGCGTTCGGGGTCGGGGATGCCGACCTCGTCGAGGGCGGACAGCGCCGCGGCCCTGGCTTCGGCCCGGCTGTGGCCGCCGTGGTGGCGGAGGACCTCGGCGACCTGGCTGCCGATGCGCTGCAGCGGGTCGAGGCTGGTCATCGGGTCCTGGAAGATCATGGACAGATCGGCGCCCCTGATGCGGCCGAGTTCGCGTTCGCCGCAGGTCAGCAGGTCCTTTCCGTCGAGGAGGATGTGTCCGCCGGCGTAGACGCAGGGCGGCTCCGGGTTCAGCCGGAGCGCGGACAGCGCGGTCGCTGACTTGCCGCTGCCGGATTCGCCGACGACGGCGAGGGTCTCGCCGGGTGCGACGGAGAAGCTGACCCCGCGGACGGCGTGGACGGTGGTGGCGGCGAGCCGGAAGTCGACGCGCAGGTCGTGGATCTCCAGGACGGGTGATGCGGCGGTGGTGGAGGTCATCGGCGGTAGGCCTTCGGGTCCGCGACGTCGCGCAGGGCGTCGCCGGTGATGTTGACGGCGAGGGAGGTGAGCATGAGGGCGACGCCGGGGAAGACGGCGACCCACCAGGAGGTGCCGAGGTAGAGCTGTCCGTCGGCGAGCATCGCGCCCCAGGTGACGGTCTCCTTGGGGACGCCGAGCCCGAGATAGCTGAGCGAGGCCTCGGCGACGACGGCGGCGGCGACGTGCAGGGTGCCGATGGTGGCGAGCGGGGCCATCACGTTGGGCAGCAGATGCCGGCGCATGATCGTGGCGTCGCCGACGCCGATGGCGCGGGCTTCCGTGATGAAGTCCCGGGAGCGCAGGGACAGCACCTCGGAGCGGACCACACGGGCGTACGAGACCCAGCCGGTCACGCCGAGCACGAGGATGACGTACCAGAGGCCGGAGCCGAGGAAGCCGACGACGGCGAGGGCGAGCAGGATCGCGGGGAACGCCAGCTGGACGTCGGCGACGCGCATGAGGACGCGGTCGGGCAGGCCGCCGAAGTAGCCGGAGGCCAGGCCGGCCACGGTGCCGATGACTCCGGCGAGCAGGGCCGCGCCCGTACCGACGAGGAGCGAGACGC
This sequence comes from Streptomyces sp. NPDC104381, assembly GCF_055583745.1. Classification (NCBI taxonomy): domain Bacteria; kingdom Bacillati; phylum Actinomycetota; class Actinomycetes; order Kitasatosporales; family Streptomycetaceae; genus Streptomyces; species Streptomyces sp. NPDC104381. The sequence goes on along the minus strand of NZ_JBVJNK010000004.1, from coordinate 564,223 downwards.
GGGTGCCGTAGATGACGCGGGAGAGCAGGTCGCGGCCGAGCTGGTCGGTGCCGAGGAGGTGGGCGCCGCTGCCGCCCTGCTGCCAGGCGGGCGGCTGGAGCCGCTCCAGCAGGTTCTGGGCGTTGGGGTCGGCGGGCGCGATGAGCGGGGCGAACAGCGCGCAGATCACGACCAGCGCGAGGAAGGCGAGCGCGGCCAGGGCGAGCCTGTTGCGCAGCAGGGTGCGCAGGGCCGCGGCCCGGTGCGAGGGGGCGGCCGGGGCGTGGGCGGCCGGGGCCGGGTTCGGGGAGACGGTGGTCATCGGGCGGTCCTCACCCTCGGGTCGAGGAGGCTGTAGGAGAGGTCGACCAGAAGGTTCACGACGACGAAGGTCGCGGCGAACAGCAGGACGGTGGCCTGGACGAGGGGGAAGTCGCGGTTGGAGATGGCCTCGATCGTCAGCTGCCCGACCCCCGGCCAGGAGAAGACCTGTTCGGTGAGGATGGCGCCTCCGAGGAGGCTGCCGACCTCCAGTCCGACGACGGTGACGACGGGCAGGGAGGCGTTGCGCAGCCCGTGGGTGAGGACGACCTTGACGGGTCCGAAGCCCTTGGCGCGTGCGGTGCGGATGTGATCGGCACTCAGTACGTCGATGAGGGAGGACCGCAGGAGCCGGGCCACCACGGCGACGGAGTACACGGCCAGGGTCACGGCCGGCAGGACGAGGTGGGCGAAGGTTCCGTATCCCGAGGCGGGCAGGGCGTGCAGGCCGACCGCGAAGACCAGGATGAGCAGGATGCCGACCCAGAACGGCGGGGTGGACTGGCCGAGCAGCACACCGGTCATGACGGTGCGGTCGGTGGCCCGGCCCCGGCGCATCGCGGCGACGGTCCCGGCCGGCAGGGCGACGACGAGGGTGACGACGAGCGCTCCGGCGGCCAGGAGGAGGGTCGCGGGGATGCGGTCGGCGAGCACCGCGCGGACCGGCTGGTTGTAGAAGAGGGAGTCGCCGAAGTCGAGGCGCGGGATGCCCCACAGGTAGTCGAGGTACTGGGTGAGCAGGGGACGGTCGAGGCCCAGGCTGTGGCGCAGGACGTTCTCCTGGTCGGCGGTGGCGTCCGGCGGCAGGAGGACCTTGACGGGGTCACCGGAGAGCCGTACGAGGAAGAACGCGACGGTGGCGGTGCACAGCAGGACGAGCAGCGCGGTGCCGAGGCGGGCCGCGGTCATGCGCAGGATGTGGAGCCCTTCGCGGCGGCGCGCGGCGGGCTTTTCGGTGTCCTCGCCGGGGGCGGGGAGGGTCAGGAGCTCGCTCATCGGGAGACCTCCGCGCTCGCCATGTCGAGGACGCCCGCGAAGCCGGGTGTCCAGCGGGGCCTGGCGTTGCGGGCGTAGATGTTGTCGATCTGGAAGAGGGGGACGAACGGCGCCTCGGTCTTGATGAGCCGCTGGAGGCCGGAGAACGCCTCGCGCCGGGTCTCCGGGTCGACGGAGAGTTCTTCGAGGTCGACGAGCCGGTCGGCCTCCTCGCTGTGCCAGCGGCTCTGCCGCCGGTCGCTGCGCACGTTGGACTGGATCATGCTCTCGCCGTCCAGGGTCCAGACGGTGGACGCGGCCAGGTACATGGGCCCCAGCGCTCCGTGGTTGTCGGAGGTGAGGCGCTGGGCGTACGTACCGGGGTCGAGGAGGTCGACCCGGGCGTGCACCCCGGCGCGGTCCAGAAGTCCGGCGATCGCCTCCGCGACGTTGGCGTCCACGTTGGATGCGGTGAGGGTCGTGCTGATGCCGTCCGGGTGCCCGGCCTCGGCGAGCAGGGCGCGGGCCTCGGCGATGGAACGGGTGTACGGCTTGACGCCGGGGTCGAATCCGAAGGCGCCGCGCGGGATCATCGCGGGGACCTCGGTCGCCTGCCCGCCGAGCACGGCCTTGATGAGCAGGGGCACGTCGACCGCGTGGTTGAGCGCCTGGCGCACCCGGCGGTCCTGGAGCGGGCCCTCGGTGAGGGTGTCCAGGGAGAGGTACGAGGTGCGGATGCCCGTGTGGTGGTCGAGGCTGACGCCCGTGTAACCGCCCAGCTGCTGGGCCGCGTCGGGGGTGAGCCCGGCGACCAGGTCCACCCCGCCGCTCTGGAGCGCGGCGAGCGCGGAGGACGCGTTCGGGGCGGGCGTGAAGACGAGTTCGTCGACGGCCGGCCGCTTCTCCCAGTGGTCCGCGTAGGCGCGCATCCGCAGTTCGTGGTCGCGCTTCCAGCTCGCGAAGGCGAAGGGCCCGGTGCCGACGGGACGGGCCGCGAAGCCTTGGTCGCCGACCTCGGCGAGGTAGCGCGGAGGGACGACCACCCCACCGAAGAGGGACACCTTGTCGGGCAGGATCGGGTCGTGGACGGTGGTGTGGAGGTCCACGGTGAGCCAGTCGACGACGGTGACGCCCTCGACGTACCGCAGTTCGACGATGGGCGACCGGGTCGCCGGGTCCAGGAGCCGCTCGATGCTGAACTTCACGGCGGCCGCGTCGCACACCTCGCCGTTGTGGAAGGTGACGCCGGGCCGCAGCCGGAAGCGCCAGACGCGGGGCGAGACGGCCTTCCAGGACAGGGCCAGACGGGGCATCAGGGTGTTGTCTCGGCCCCGCGCGGTCAGGGTGTCGAACATGTTGATCAGGGCGTTCATGGAGATCATGTCGCCCTGCTTCTGCGGGTCCATCGTCTTGGGGTCGCCCGTCTGGGAGACCCGCAGGACGTTGCCGGCACCGGCCGCCGGGTCGGTGCCGCAGCCGGTGAGCAGTGCCGGCGCGGCGATCGCGGGGAGCAGCGCGCTGCCGTACCGCAGGATCGCGCGGCGGGAGGGGCGGCTGCGGTCCCCGGCCCACCCTCCTCCTATTCGTTCCATTGAACAACACATCCGTTCCGGCAGATGGAATGCAGTGGGGGTAAGCTAAGCGACATGGGGATACCGGTCAATAGCCGTTCGAACGAGCAGCCGCCTGCGGGCCGGGCTGTCGAACAGTCCGTCATGGGCCCGGTGGACAAGGCGATGGAGGTCCTGTCCGCGCTGGTGGAGACGGGTGCGCCGCACCGTCTGGCCGATCTGGCACGCCGCACGGGGCTCACCAAACCCACCGTGCACCGGCTGCTGCGGGGCCTCGCGGGCTCCGGCTTCGTCGAGCCCGCCGAAGGGGGCAGCTACCGGGCGGGCCCCCGGCTGCTGGGTCTCGCGGCCGCCGCGCTCGACAGCGGTCCTGCGCTGCGCCTGATCAGGCCGGTGCTGGCCGAACTCCGCACCCGTACGGGGCTGCCGGCCCACTACGCCGTGCGGGACGGGGACGCCGCGGTCTGTCTGGAGGTGTCCGAGCCGGCCCGGGAGTACGCGCTGGAGCTGCGCCCCGGCTCACGCGCGCCCCTGCTGCTCTCCGCACCGGGGCTCGCCGTGCTGGCCGCGCTGCCGCCCGCCGAGGCCGAAGCGGCCGTCTCCGCCGGCGAGGCGGCCGGCCACCCGCTTCCGGTGCCGGTGGCGGACCTGCGGGAGGAGATCGCCGCCGCGGCCGAGCGCGGGTACGCGATCGACGACCAGTACGAACAGGAGGACCGCCGCGCACTCGCCGCGGCGGTACGGGACGCCGGGGGACGGGTCGTCGGAGCGGTCGCGCTCACCGGGCTCGTCTTCACCCTGGACCGGGCGGCAGTCGAGCTGTACGGCCCGATGGTCCGCGCCGCCGCGCGCGCGGTCTCCGCGGGGCTGGGGTCCGCCGGGCGGCCCGGCCTGACGGTGGCCCGGGCCGGCGACCCGGGCGCGGACCTGTGAGCGCGGGGGCCGCGGTGCCGCGTGGGAGCGGGCGCGCCGCCGTACTCGCCGAGGGCAGGGAGCGGCGCCTCTACTCGGGCGCGGCCTGGTCCGTGGGCTCCGCGCGGGGTCCCGTGGACCGGGGATGGCTGGGCACCAGGGCCTGGGGCGGGGCGGAGCTGGACGGCGCTGACCTGTGGGACCTCGCCTCCGTCACCAAACCGGTGGTGGGCCTGGTCGTCATGGCGCTCGCCGAGCGCGGCGCGCTGTCCCTGGCCGGCACGGTGGGTGAACTCCTCCCGCGCTACCGGGACACCGACAAGGCGCGGCTGACCGTCACCGAACTCCTCACCCACACCTCGGGCCTGCCCGGGCGGGTGCCGATGTACCGCGACCACCCCACCCGGGAGTCACTGCTCACCGGCCTCGGCACCCTGCCGCTGCGGTCGGCGCCGGGCGTCCGGGTCGAATACTCCTCCCAGGGCTTCATGCTGCTCGGCCTCATCGCCGAACAGGCGGGCGGGCAGGGGCTGGACGCCCTGGTGGACGAGCTGGTGTGCGCCCCGCTGGGCCTGGCGGACACCGGTTTCGTCCCGGGTCCCGCCGCACGGGAGCGGGCCGTCGCGACCGAGCGGTGCCCCTGGCGCGGCAGGACGGTCGTGGGAGAGGTGCACGACGAGAACGCGGTCGTCCTCGGCGGGATCGCCGGCCACGCCGGGCTCTTCGCGACCCTCGCCGACACGGAGCGGCTCGCGGTCTGCCTGGCGGGCGGCGCGCGCGAACTGCTGCGCCCGGAGACGTACGCGCTGATGACGGCCCCGCACACCGACGGACTGAACCTCCGCCGCGCGCTCGCCTGGCAGGGCCAGGACCCGTCCGGCTCGCCCGTCGGACCGTCCTTCGGCCCCTCCTCGTACGGCCACACCGGCTTCACGGGGACGAGCCTGTGGATCGATCCCGGCACCGGCCGATACGCCGTGCTCCTCACCAACCGGGTCCATCCGACGCGGGACGGCGACGGGATCGCGGACCTTCGCCGGGAGTTCCACTCGGTGGACCCGGCCCACGCGTCGCCGCGGCCGTGACGCGGCGACGGGCCCGGCACCTCGCGGTGCCGGGCCCGTCGGGCCCGCTCAGGCGCCGGTCGTGCTCATGGCGTCAGGCGTGCTCAGGCGTCAGGCGTGGGAGCCCGCCTTGCGACGGTGTACGACGAAGACCGCGCCCGCGCCGATCGCCAGGGCCGCGCCGCTCGCGAGGGCGAGCTGTGAGGTGGACGAGCCCGTGGCGGCGAGGGTGCCGCTGACGGGGGTGGCCGACGTGCCGGTCTGCGGCTTGACGTCCGGGGTGTTCGGCTTGGTGGTGCCGGGCTCGGCGTCGTCCACCTTGCCCGGGTCGCTGCCCGCGGCGGCGATCATGAACTCGTAGCCCTCGAGGTCCGGGCTCCCGCCGCAACTGCCGTCGGCGTTCCAGTAGTCACCGGCGACGAAGGTGACGCCGTTGCCCGCGGGGGCCTTGGCGTCGACCGTGAGGCGCAGCTTGACGTCGGCGTGGGCGCCGGCCTCGAGCGGGCTGATCTTCTCGATGTAGTTCTCGTTGTCGACGTTCTTCCACGTCGAGGACGAGCCGGTCGACCACTGCAGGTGCACCAGGTCGTCGAGGTCGTTGAGCCCGCTGCGGTCGGTCGCGTGGGCGTAGACGAACGGGAAGACCTCGTCCATCGTCTTCTCGGTGCCGTTGGTCACCCGGAGGCGGAAGTCGACCTTGGTGCCGGCGACGACGGTGGACGGCAGGCCCGTGACGACCGTGGTGAGCTCGGCCTCGGGGACGCAGGTGTCGTCCTCCTCGCCGCCCTCGGCCTCCTCCTCCTCCTTCGCCTTGGCCAGCGCCGCGTCGGCGGCCGTCTTGTCGGCGAGCGCCTGCGCGGTGGCCTTCTGCGCCGTGTCCAGCGCCCGGGCCGCGGCTACCCGCGCGTCGTCGCGCGCGTCCACGGCGTCCACGACCTTGGCGTCGGCAGCGGCCTTGGCGTCCGCGGCCGCCTCGGCGGCGGCCTTCGCCTCGGCGAGAGCGGTCGCCGCAGCAGTCCTCTCCTCATCGGTGGCCGTCCCCGGAAGGGCTTCGACGGCCGCTTCGGCGTCGACGACCGCCTGATCGGCGTCGGTCTTCGCGGTGGCGGCCTCTGCCGCCGCCTCCTTGGCGGCCGTGACGGCCACGGCCAGGTCGAAGCTGTCGGAAAGGGTCTCTTCCAGGGCTGCCTCGGCGGCGCTCTCGGCCGCCACGGCGTCGTCGTACGCCGACTGGGCCGCCGCGGCGGCCTTCTCCAGCTCCGCGACGGACGGCTTCTCCTGCGTCTGCGCCGCCGGCTTGCCGTCGGCGAAGGCGGGGGTGACCGACAGCAGGACGGCAGGGGTGGTCACCGCGGCGGCGACAGCGGTGGCAAGAATCCGGCGAATCTTCACAAGAGCCCTTCGGGGTCCGAAAAAAGAGAGAAGGGGTCGCAGCGGAATGGGGCACGCGGATGCGACTCGGAGGCGATCGTATGGCCGGGGAAGCGACCGGCCGTCACCGTTTTTTCACCTGTTCCGACCGACACCTCGACACCGGGACAGACAGAAAAGACGAAAGGGTGCAGTTGCGCTCACTTCCTGTGCTTTCGCTGTGAGGAACGCCACACGCACCTCGACACGCACTCCACCCCCTCCCCCCATCAGGCCGCACACCCGGGCGAGTTCGGGGTTTGACAGCCGCGCCCGGCGGTGACCATGATTCCATTAATTGACTAATGGAATTGAGGTGAGGCGCATGACGGAGACGAGCAGCACGGGCGGGAGCCCGGGCACCTGGGCCCTGGAGGCCCGCGGACTGGGGAAGCGCTACCGGCGGGGCTGGGCCCTGCGGGACTGCTCCTTCCGGCTGCCGGCCGGAAGGATCTGCGGCCTCGTCGGGCCCAACGGCGCGGGGAAGAGCACCCTGCTGGGCCTGGCCTCCCGTCAGATCGCTTCGACCGAGGGCGAACTGCGGGTGTTCGGGGTGCCGGTGGGCGACCCCGGGGTGATGCCGAGGTTCGCCTTCCTCGGCCAGGACAAGCCGATGTACAAGCGGTTCACCGTGGCGGAGACGCTGCGACTGGGCAGCGAACTCAACCCGGGCTGGGACGCCGCCGCCGCGGAGCGGATCGTGCGCTCCGGCGATGTGCCGATGGACGCCGCCGTGGGGACGCTCTCCGGCGGGCAGCGCACCCGGGTCGCCCTCGCGCTGGCCTTCGGCAAGCGGCCGGACCTGCTGCTGCTCGACGAGCCGATGGCGGACCTCGACCCGCTGGCCCGCGACGAGATGGGCACCCTGCTGATGGCCGAGGCCGTCGAGCGCGGGACCACGGTGGTGATGTCCTCCCACATCCTGGCCGAGCTGGAGGACATGTGCGACTACCTGCTGGTCGTCGCCGACGGCCGGATCCGGATGGCGGGTGACGCGGACGCGCTGGTCCCGGCACACGCCCTGGTGACCGGGCTGGCCGAGGACGGGGGCCTGCCCGCCTCCCTCGCCCGCCACACGGTGATCGAGCAGCGGGTGCAGGGCCGGCAGTTCCAGGCGATGCTGCGGACCGACGGCCCGCTGACCGGGGACTGGCAGGTGGCCGAGCCCAGCTTGGAGGAAGTGCTGCTCGCGCATCTGCGCTCGCCCGACGCCCCCGCGCTGTACACACCGGGCGCGCACATCGAGACCGAGGGGACCAGGACCGCATGAGCACCACCGTGACCGGCGCACCGGCCGCACGCACCGCCCGCCCGAGGATGCTCCGCGGGCTGACCTGGCTGGTCCTGCGTCAGCACCGCACCGCCCTGAGCTGTGTCCTCGGGCTCACGCTGCTCGGCTCGCTCTGGATCGTGTACCAGCGCGGCCAGCTGAACGACGTGCTCGCGGCGGCCGGCTGGCCCGAGAAGACCGTGCCGCTGCCCGTCGTGGGCGAGGGCTACAGCAGGCTCACCTCGCTGCTGGGCCTGCTGCCCGGCATCCTCGCCGTCTTCCTCGGCGCCCCGCTGATCGCCGCCGACCAGGAGCAGGGCACGGCGCAGCTCGTCACCACCCAGTCCGTGACCCGCCGCCGCTGGCTCGTAGCGAAGCTCGGCTGGTGCCTCCTGATCACCCTGGTGGCCTGCTCGGTGCTCTCCGCCGTCTTCACCTGGTGGTGGCGGCCCCACCGTTCGGTCCTCCCCAGCCACTGGATGGACGCCTCCGCCTTCGACACCACGGGCCCCGTCCTGCCCGCGCTCGGCCTGTTCCTCACCGCGGCCGGTTTCACCATCGGCATCCTGCTGCGCCGGGTCCTCGCCTCCATGGTCGTCACGTTCGTCTTCTGCGTGGCCGCCCAGACGGCGTGGGGGATGTACCGGCCGCTCCTGGGCACACCGCGCACCACCACCTATCCCCTGGACGCGCCCTTCCCGTCCCGCCTCGACGACGCGTACGAGCTGGACCGCTGGATCGGCAGTGCGGACGGGCAGCTGTACGGCTGGGGTTCGTGCGCCGAGGCGACCGAGAAGGCGACGAACGCGTGCATCGAGGAGCACGGCATCGTCAACAACGTCTACACGTACCTGGAGTACGACCAGATGGCGGCCATGCAGTGGACCGGCGCCGGAATCCTGCTGGCGGGCGCCTTCGTGCTGACCGCGTTCGCCCTGTGGTGGGCCTCGCGCCGCTCCCTGTAGGACCGGCCCCCGTTCTCTCCGTAAAATGTCGTTCATCGAGCGGAAGGTGATGTCCGTGGTCGTGTTCCGCATCGACCGGCGCAGCGGCGTGGCGACGTATCTCCAGATCGTCCGGCAGGTCGAACAGGCCCTGCGGATGGGCGCGCTGGAGGAGGGTGACCGGCTGCCCACGGCCGCGCAGGTGGCCTCCACCACCAAGGTCAACCCGAACACGACGCTCAAGGCCTACCGGGAGCTGGAGCGCGCGGGGCTGGCGGAGGTGCGCCAGGGGGTGGGGACCTTCATCACCCGCACCCTCGCCGACCCGGACTCCGGCCCCGAGTGGCCGCTCCGTACGGCGCTGACCGAGTGGCTGCACCAGGCACGCGACGAGGGCCTCGGCGGCGAGGAGGTCCAGGCCCTGTTCAGGACGGCGTTCGAGGCCGCCTATCCCACCAGCGGCGAGGGCTGACCCGCGCTCCCCCGCCCGGCGGGTGACGCGGTACGGCGCCGGGGGTCCGCCGTCCTCCGGGGCACCTGGTCGCTCAGGTGCCCCGCCCGCGCGTGCACGCGGTGTCCGTCAGGCCTTGTTCTGCGAGGCCCAGAACTCGTCGAAGGTGAGCTCGCCGTCGCCGTTGCCGTCGTGGGCGTTGATGACGGCCTGGGCGACCGTCTCGGTGACGTAGGGGTCGCCGAGCTGCGCCATGGCGCTCTTGTACTCGGCGGCCGTGATGCGGCCGTCGCCGTTCTGGTCGAAGCGCTCGAATGCCGTGCGTGCCGACTCGATGTCCGCCACTGTTCCGCCCCTTCGTTAAGCGTCGTTGACGGAGGTCAGATTATCCGGCGGCCCGGACGGCGGATCCTCCGGGCGACCCCGCCCGGCACGCCCGGGGAGCGTCAGCGGAAGACGCCGGTGTGGCCGAGGGAGTAGCGGCCGGGCTGCGGATAGACCGCGAGGCCGTGCGGACCGCTGCCGACGGGGATCCGGGCGAGCTGCTTGCCGGTGCCGGTGCCGGTGTCGATGGCGTACACCTCGGCGTCGTAACGTCCGGAGAGCCAGAGCACCTTGCCGTCGGCGGAGACGCCGCCCATGTCGGGGCTGCCGCCGTCGGGGAGGTGCCACTTCCCGGTGAGCTCCTTCTTGCCGAAGTCGAAGACCGACACCGAGCCCTCGCCCCGGTTGGTGACGTACATCTGCCGGGAGTCCCGGCTGACGTAGAGGCCGTGGGCGCCCTTGCCGGTCGGCAGCAGCTTCGGGGTGGTGAAGGCCTTGCCGTCGAGCACCCACATGCCGTCGGCCATCATGTCGGCGATGTAGAAGGCCGAGCCGTCCGGGGAGAGCTTCACGTCCTGCGGCATCGCGCCCTCCTTCGGCAGCTTCTGCTCCCCGACGACCTCCATCTTCTCCGTGTCGACCTTGAGGAGTTCGCCGGAGAACTCGCAGGAGACGATGAAGTACCGTCCGTCCGCCGAGAAGTCCGCGTGGTTGACGCCGGCGCAGTTCACCGGGACGGTCTTGGCGACCTTCATCGTGTGCGGGTCGCGGAAGACCAGCTCGCGGTCCATGGAGGCCATGACGACGGCGTACTTGCCGTTCGGGGTGAAGTAGAGGTTGTACGGGTCGGAGACGTCGAGCGTCCGGCCGGCCTTCCCGGTGGCGGGGTCGATCGCGGTGAGGCTGTCGCCGAGGTCGTTGTTGACCCAGAGCGTCTTCAGGTCCCAGGAGGGCACGACGTGCTGCGGCTGGTTGCCGACCGGGATGGTCTCGACGACCTTGTACGTCGCCGGGTCGATCACCGTCACGGTGTTGCTGTTGGTGTTGGGGACGTAGACCCGGGAGGGGAAGTCCTTGACGACCGGGGCCAGCTTCCCGGCGCGGTCCGCCGCGTAGACGTCCTTCGCGTCCAGCACGGGCGGCATCCCGGGGAGCCCCGGCGGGGTCGCCGGCCGGTCGGCGGCGGCCTGGGTGCGGGAGGCGGCGGGGCGGGCGTGGTCAGCGGGGGCGGCGCAGGCGGCGAGCGCGGCGACGAGCAGGGCCGCCGCGGTGAGGGCGCGCGGGGAGGGAGGCATCAGGTCAACAGCTCCGTGGTGGTCACCGCGCGCAGTTGGCGCCGGTCGATTTCGGTGAGGAGGAGGGGCAGGGCGGCGACGGTGTCGCGGTAGCCGAAGTGCAGGCTCACCACGGAGCCGTTGCGGAGTTCGCCGGCGACCTTGCGGGTGACGGCCGCGACCCCGGGCGAGGTGAAGTCGAGGGAGTCCACGTCGTAGGAGAGCACGTGCGGGTACCCGGCCCGGCGTGCGAGGTCCTGGACGAGCGGGGTGGCGTGCCGGGCGCGCGAGGGCCTGAACCAGGTGCCGATCGAACCGGTGAGCCGGCGCAGCCGCCGGGCGCAGCCGGTGATCTCCTCGTACGCCCGTGCCTCGTCCATCGCGTTGATGTCGAGGTGGCTCTCGGTGTGGTTGCCGAGGTCGTGGCCGCCGTCGAGGATCCGGCGGGCCATGCCGGGGTTCTGGTCGAGCCAGCTGCCGACGGCCAGGACGGTGAGCCGGGCTCCGGCCCGTTCGGCCGCGGCGAGGACGGCCCCGGCCAGGGTGGGGTCGCCCTGGCCGTGGAAGGTGAGGGCGACCCGGGGGCGGTTGCGGGGGCCGTGCTCGATCTCGACCGGCTGCCCGGGGAAGCGCCGCGGCGCGGCGGCGGGGCGTACGGCGCCGTGGGCCTTCTGCGCGCTCCGCGTGCCGGGGGCGCTCGGGCCGCCGGTGGTGTCCTCGCCGTTCCGTGCCGTACGGGCCGGGGTCCCCGGGGTCCCGTCCGGTGCGCAGCTCACGACGGAGGCGCCCGCCAGGACCGCACCGGCCGCCGTACGCAGGGCGCCGCGGCGGGCCACCGGTGTCCTGCGACCGCTCATGGGCGTCCACCTCGGGTCGGTTCGGTGCTGTTTCCACGGGACCCGGGACACAGTCACGGGACCCGAGACACAGTAAGGCGACATGTGGGGAAATACCGTGGTGGACGGGTGGAGACACCACCACGAGGTGATCGATGAATCACCGAGCGAAGTCGCTGATTGCGCAGAGAATGCCAGGTGCGTGACCCATCACACCTACGATTCGGAAACCAAATGAGCATTCTTGTCCAGATATGCCCGTTTCGGGGTTTTGGCCAGGGGTCGCCCGTCTGCCATAGTCGGGAGCACGACCTCCTCCGACCCGAGCCAGGTCCCCTGTGCGGCCGTGGACACACCCCCCATTCCGCGGCCCCCCTCAGGAACCCCCGACGCGCCCCATCCGGGCGGACCGGGGGTTTCTGCGTGTCAGCGGTCGGTGGTGCGCATCTCGAACCAGGTGGTCTTCCCGCGCGGCAGAAGATCCACGCCCCACCGGTCGGAGAGCTTGTCCACCAGGAAGAGGCCCCGCCCGCTGACGTCCATCTCCCGGACGGGCATGAGACACGGCAGTCCGCGCGACGGGTCGCGCACCTCGATCCGGACCCAGCCGCGCCGGCGGAGCATCCGCAGGCCGAAAACCCGCGCCCCGGTATGCCGTACGGCGTTGCCCACGAGCTCCGAGACCAGTAGCACACCGTGTTCGGCGGTCTGCGGCGGAAGCTGCCACTGACGCAGCATCACGCACGAGGTGATCCGCCGGGCGGTCGCCGCGGACTCCGGACGGGACGGCAGCCGGACTTCACCCTCCGTCGGATTTCCGAACAACTCCAGCGCCTTGAACGCCTGTTCGTCTTCGACGGCAGTCGTCCAGCGCGCCGCTGCCGCACCACTGTGCGGTCGCGGCTGTTCCACACCCTCGAGGCCCGCCATGCTCACCATCATGGCCGCACAGAACGCTCTCCGTGACCGTTCCGCCGAATCCTCTTACCGGAACCAGTCATTCCGGGCCGTTTCACCGGCATATGCCAGAGGCAGAACAGACCCCTGTGCAGCGATACTCACCTGCGGCGACGGCGGGACCCCGGGTAATTGCACGAGCGGGGCGGACGCCGGGCCTTAAGGTTCTCTTAAGGTCCAGCTAATCCGCCCGCACGGATGAACGCGCGTGCCTGTGTACGCAACTCACGCTCGGTCAGAGGAATCGGGCCTTGCCCGGCCCCTCCTCCACGAAGCTGCGCATGCCGCGCTCGCGGTCCTCGGTGGCGAACAGACCCGCGAACCAGTTCCGCTCGACGGTGAGCCCGGTGTCGATGTCCGTCTCCAGCCCCGCGTCCACGGACTCCTTGGCGGCCCGCAGCGCCAGGGCCGGCCCCTGGGCCAGCCGCGCGGCCCAGGCGTGCGCCTGCTCGTACACCTCGGCGGCGGGCACCACACGGTCCACGAGGCCGATCGCCAGGGCCTCCTCGGCCTTCACCTGACGGCCCGTGAAGATCAGGTCCTTGGCCTTCGACGGCCCCACCAGCCGGGCCAGGCGCTGGGTGCCGCCGGCGCCGGGGATCAGCCCCAGCAGGATCTCCGGCTGGCCGAGCTTCGCGTTGTCCGCGGCGATCCTGAAGTCGGCGCAGAGCGCGAGCTCGCAGCCGCCGCCCAGGGCGTAACCGGTGACGGCCGCGACCACGGGCTTGGGGATGCGCGCCACGGCGGTGAAGGACTCCTGGAGGGCCCTGGAGCGTACGACCATCGCCGCGTGGTCCATCGCCTGCATCTCCTTGATGTCCGCGCCCGCGGCGAACACCTTCTCGCCGCCGTAGAGGATCACCGCGCGCACGTCCTCGCGCCGGCCGGCCTCCTCGGCGAGCTCGCGCAGCCGGTCCTGGACGGCGACGTCCAGGGCGTTCATGGGCGGCCGGTCCAGCCGGATGGTGCCGACGTTGTCGCTTACTTCGAGGGTTACGGTCATGGGGAGCAGGTTAACTGCCGTTCACACGAGTGGGCCCGGTGCTGTCGGTCACAGCACCGGGCCCGCCTCATGTCCGCCGTACGGAGGGATCTACTTGATCCACTCCGACCAGTCCATGTTCCAGCCGTTGAGGCCGTTGTCCGGCTGGATCACCTTGTCCTTGGAGTTCTTGACGATGACGACGTCGCCGATGAGGGAGTTGTCGAAGAGCCACGCGGCGGGCGTCTTGCTGTCCCAGGCGCCGCGCACGTCCCGCAGTCCGACGCAGCCGTGGCTGGTGTTGGTCGAGCCGAAGATGCCGGACCCGCCCCAGTAGTTGCCGTGGATGAAGGTGCCCGAGGTCGACAGGCGCATGGCGTGCGGCACGTCCTTGATGTCGTACTCGCCGCCGAAGCCGACGGTGTCGCCGTTCATCCGGGTCACCTTGAGCTTCTCGCTGATGACCATCTGGCCGTTGTACGTGGTCGTGGCCGGGGCACCCGCGGAGATCGGGATGTCCTTGATCTGCTTGCCGTCACGGACCACCTTCATCCGGTGGGAGCTCGCGTCGACCGTCGAGACCTGGCTGCGGCCGACGGTGAACTTCACGGTCTTGGCCTGCTTGCCGTAGACCCCGGGCCGCCCCTCGACACCGTCGAGGTCGAGGCGCAGGGTCACCTTCGTGCCCGCCGCCCAGTACTCCTCGGGGCGGAAGTCGAGGCGGTCGTTGCCGAACCAGTGGGGCTCGATCCGCACGGCGGGCTCCGCCGTCACGCTGATCGCCTTCTCCACGGCCTCCGGGTCGGTGATCCCCCGGGTGAAGTGGATCGACACCGGCATGCCCACGCCGACGGTCGAACCGTCCTCGGGCGTGTACTGCCCGATGAAGGTGTTCTCCGGGACCAGCGTCGTGAAGCTGGTGTCCTTCGCCGACTCGCGGCCCTCGGCGTCCTTGGCGACCGCGTGCACCGTGTACTTGGTGGCGGCGGCCAGGTGGCGGTCGGGCACCCAGCTCAGGCCGTCCGCGGCGATCTTGCCCGCGACCGCCCCGCCCTTGGGGTCGGCGACCTTCACGGTGGTCAGCTTGCCCTGCGCGGCCGTGACCTTCAGCGCCCCGCTGGTCGCCACGTCGCCCGCGCCGTCCTTGGGCGCGATGGTCACCACCGCCTGCGAGGCGCTGGTGTCGTCCACCTTCCCGCCCGCTTTCCCGCCGTTCTTGTCGGCGGCGTTCCCGTCGCCGCCGCAAGCCGTCACCAGCAACAGCAGCGCGCCCAGTACCAGTGCGAGAAGGCCCCGGGCTCCGCGCCCGCGCCGTTCCCCGCCCGCGCCGGCCCATGCCCCCGATATCGGCTGCCCGTTCAATGTGGTCGTCTCCCCTCGCACGGCCTGGCCCCGCCATGGCCCGCACCCCCGCGCGCCGTACATGCGCGCTCGGCGCTAGATAATCACACCGCGCGTGGGGAGAACTCCCCCGGAATGTCACCGTTCCGTCCCAAGTCGGCCCGGACCGCCCCCGGGTGGCCCCGGAGGGCTCCCCTCCGGGACCTTCCCTGGTCGGGCCGGGGGTCAGCGCAGGGCCGAGCCCGCCTTCCACTGCGCCCAGCCGATGTTCCAGCCGCCGAGGCCGTTGTCCGGAGCGACGGTCGTGTCGGTGGAGTTGACCACCTCGACGACATCGCCCACGAGCGTCCGCTCGAAGAACCAGCCGGCCGGGGTCTCCGAGCTGCCGCCCTTCACGTCACGCAGCCCGATGCAGCCGTGACTGGTGTTCTCCGAGCCGAAGATGTCCGGGGACTCCCAGTAGTTGCCGTGCAGGAACGTGCCCGACTTCGTCAGCCGGATGGCGTGGGGCACGTCCTTGATGTCGTACTCACCGCCGAAGCCGACCGTGCTGCCGTCCATGCGGGTCACGTCGTGCAGCTCCGAGACGACCATCTTCCCGTTGTACGTCGTCGTCTTCTCGGCGCCCGCGGTGATCGGCACCGTACTGACGACCTCGCCGTCGCGCCGTACCTCCATGGTGTGCGCCCTGGCGTCCACCACCGACGTCTGGGAGCGGCCCACCCGGAAGGACACCTTCTTCTGCTGGCTGCCGTAGACCCCCGGGGCGCCCTCCACGTCGCGCAGGCCCACGTCGACGGTGACCTCGGTCCCCGGCTGCCAGTAGGCGGCGGGGCGGAAGTCGAGGCGTTCCTTGCCGAACCAGTGGCCGACGACCTCGGCCTCGGGTTCCGTGGTGATCCGGATGGCCTTCTCCACCGCGGCACGGTTCGTGACGGGCCGGTTGAAGTCGAAGGAGACGATCATGCCGGTGCCCACCGTGGACCGGTTCTCCGGCTTGAAATAGCCGATGAAGCGGTCCTTGGGGACCAGGGTGGTGAAGGTGGTGCTGCGGGCCGAGCGATGCCCGTCCCCGTCGACGGCGACGGCCTCCACGCTGTACTTCCCGGCCAGCCCGAGCCGGTACCCGTCGTCCCTGGGGGCCCAGGACCGGCCGTCCCGCGCGATCCGGCCCGGCACCTCCCGGTGTTCCGCGTCCTCCATCCGGGTCACCTTCACCCGCTCCAGCCGTCCGTCGGGGACGGTCACCTGGAGCCGGCTGTCGGCCCCGACGTTCTGGGCGCCGTCCTTGGGGACGATCCGGATGGCGTCCCCGGGTGACCGGTCGTCCCCGAAGAACGACGTTGCCTCGGTGCAGCCCGTCAGTACGGCCAGCACGGTGAACAGTCCTGCCCATGTCAGCACGGCGGCCGAACCCGCCCGTGCTCTCTTCGCTTCGTGGTTCACGCCTCCCCCAACGACGTGGCCGCCCCGGGGAAACGTGAGTGCGGGCCGCCCGGTGGGCAGAACAGAGGGAAGGACACCGCTCGGAAGGCCGCGGCCGGGACGCCGCGCACTCCTACGGCGGGTGGCCGCTCCTACGAGCCGCAGGAGGCTAGAGGTGTCGAGCACAGCCGAGCAGGAGGAAACGCCGCGCACGACGGGGAGAGTGGTGGCGGCCCCGTCGGCCCCGAACGACGGCCGGGACGAACCACCCGTATGGCCGGGTGCCCCGATGCCCCTGGGCGCACGCTTCCGGGTCGGGCCCGACGGGGTGGCGGGGACCAACTTCGCCCTCTGGGCGGGTGGCGCCGAAGCCGTCGAGCTCTGCCTCTTCGACGAGCGGGGCGCCGAGACGCGTCTCCCGCTGACCGAGCTGACCCATGAGATCTGGCACGGCTTCGTCCCCGGTGTCGGCGCCGGCCAGCGGTACGGCTACCGGGTGCACGGCCGCTGGGACCCCTGGACCGGCGCCCGGTGGAACGCGGCGAAGCTGCTCCTCGACCCGTACGCCCGCGCGGTGGACGGGTCGTTCACCCTGCCGCCCGAGGTGTACGGCCATGTACGGGACTGGCCCGAGCAGCACGTCGCCGACACCGTGCGCGACGACCGGGACTCCGCGCCGTACGTCCCCAAGGCCGTGGTCGTGCACGACGACGACGACTGGGCGGAGGACCGCAGGCCCAAGACCCCGTGGGCCGACACCGTCATCTACGAACTGCACGTGCGCGGCTTCACCCGGCTCCATCCGGACATCCCGCCCGAGCTGCGCGGCACGTACGCCGGGCTCGCGCACCCCGCCGCCATCGGCCACCTGCGGCGGCTCGGCGTGACGGCCGTGGAGCTCCTTCCCGTCCACCAGTTCGCCCACGAGGACCATCTGCTGCGGCGCGGGCTGCACAACTACTGGGGCTACAACTCGATCGGCTACTTCGCCCCGCACGCGGACTACGCGGCGAGCGGGACGGCGGGCGGCCAGGTCGGCGAGTTCAAGCAGATGGTGCGCGCCCTGCACGACGCCGGGATCGAGGTGATCCTCGACGTGGTCTACAACCACACGGCGGAGGCCGGCGAGCTCGGCCCGATGCTCTCGCTGCGCGGCATCGACAACCGCGGCTACTACCGCCTCCAGCAGGACGCCCGCCGCTACGCGGACTACACAGGCTGCGGCAACACCCTGCACGTGGTGCAGCCGCACGTCCTCCGGCTGATCACGGACTCGCTCCGCTACTGGGTGACGGAGATGGGCGTCGACGGCTTCCGCTTCGACCTCGCGGCGGCCCTCGCCCGCTCGATGCACGACGTGGACATGCTCTCCCCCTTCCTCGCGGTGATCGCCCAGGACCCGGTGCTGCGCCGGGTGAAACTGATCGCCGAGCCCTGGGACGTGGGCAACGGCGGCTACCAGGTGGGCGCGTTCCCGCCGCTGTGGACGGAGTGGAACGACCGCTACCGGGACGCCGTGCGCGACTTCTGGCGCGGCGCCCTCCCCGACGTACGCGACATCGGCTACCGGCTCACCGGGTCGAGCGACCTGTACGCCTGGGGCGGCAGGCGGCCGTACGCCTCGGTCAACTTCGTCACCGCGCACGACGGTTTCACCCTGCGCGACCTGGTCAGCTACCAGGACAAGCACAACGAGGCCAACGGCGAGGGCAACCGCGACGGCACGAACGACAACCGCGCCTGGAACGGCGGCGCCGAGGGCGAGACCGACGACCCCGCTGTCAACGCGCTGCGTCTGCGGCAGCTGCGCAACCTCCTGACCACGCTTCTCCTGTCGACCGGGGTGCCGATGCTGGTCGCGGGCGACGAGATGGGCCGTACGCAGGGCGGCAACAACAACGCCTACTGCCAGGACAACGAGGTCAGCTGGCTGGACTGGTCGCTCCTGGAGGAGCCCCGGTGGCGGGGGCTGACCGAGCTGACCGCCCGGGTGCTGGCCCTGCGTCACCGTCACCCGGTGCTGCGCCGCCGGGCGTTCTTCGCCGGGACGCCGCAGGCCCCGGACGGCCTGCGGGACCTGGCCTGGTTCACCCCGCAGGGCGAGGAGATGACGGAGGGCGACTGGTACGCGCCGGCCGCGACGCTCGCGCTCTACCTCTCCGGGCGCGACATCCCCGGCCGGGACGCCCGGGGCGGGCAGATCACCGACGACAGCTTCCTGGCGGTCCTGCACGCCGACCACCGGCCCTGCGCGTTCCGGCTCCCCGGCCCGCCGTGGGCCCAGGCCTACGAACTGGTCCTGGACACCTCGCGCGAGGAGCAGTCCACGGCTCCCGGCACGCTCCACCGGGGCGGCTCGGAGATCGTGGTGGAGGGCAGGTCGGTGCTGCTGCTGCGGGTGGCGGAGTAGGCGGGCGAGGGGGGCGGCTCAGCCGAGGATGCCGCGCTCGTAGGCGAGGGCGACGGCAGCCGCGCGGTCCTTCGCGCCCAGCTTGGCGAAGACATGGGTGAGGTGGGTCTTCACGGTCGCCTCGCTGATGAACAGCTCGGCGGCGATCTCCCGGTTCGAGGTGCCCCTGGCGACGAGCCGGAGCACCTCGCACTCGCGCGCGGACAGCGACTCGTGGCCGGGGGCGGCCGGGGCGCGCACCCGCGAGATGAGCCGGGAGGCGACGGCCGGCGACAGCACGGTACGGCCGTCGGCGGCGGCCCGTACGGCGGTGAAGAGCTCGTCGCGGGGCGCGTCCTTGAGCAGATATCCGGTCGCGCCCGCCTCGATGGCGGGCAGGGTGTCGGAGTCGGTGTCGTACGTGGTGAGGACGAGCACCCTGGAGCGGGCGCCGAGCCGGGTGAGCTCGGCGATGGCGGCCACTCCCCCGCCGCCCGGCATCCGCAGGTCCATCAGGACGACGTCGGGGTCGAGGCGGGTGGTGAGCTCCACTGCGGCCACGCCGTCCGCCGCCTCTCCGAGCACCTCGAAACCGGGCGTGGAGCTGAACATCCCGCGCAGACCGTCCCGTACGACGGGGTGGTCGTCGACGAGCACCAGGGTGATCGCGCGTGTGGTTCCGGTGGCCTCGTTCATATCGGCTCCAGATTATCGGCCGCGGGGCGCCGTACGAGCGGGACCCTGGCGGAGACGGCCGTGCCCAGACCGGGTTCCGACTCCACCTCGACCGTGCCCGCGATCCGTTCGGCGCGGGCCCGCATCCCGCCGAGGCCGAAGCCGCCCGCGCCGCTGCGCGGGGGCAGGGCGGCGGGGTCGAAGCCGCAGCCGTCGTCGCGTATGTCCAGGGTGATCTCGTCGCCCATGTAGGAGAGGGTGACGCCGGCCCGGGCCGCTCCCGCGTGCCGGGCGGCGTTGGCGAGGGCCTCCTCGGCGATGCGGAGCAGGGTGGCGCCGACCTCGTCGTGGAGCGGCTCGACGGTGCCGGTGACGGTGAACTCCGCCCGTACGGCGTGTCGTTCGGCCCAGTCATCGACGGTCTTGCGCAGCGCTCCCGGCAGGTCGTCGCGCTCCAACGCAGCGGGCACGAGGTTGTGCACCGAGCGGCGGGCCTCGCCGAGGCTGTGGCGGGCGAGCGCCGAGGCACGGTCGAGGTGCTCACGGGCCTGTACGGGGTCGGCGGTCGAGGTGACGGCCTGGAGCTGGGCGATGATCCCGGTCAGGCCCTGCGCGAGGGTGTCGTGGATCTCGGCGGCGAGCCGGCGCCGCTCGTCGGCCACCCCGGCCTCCCGCGCCTGGAGCAGGAGCTGGGCATGGAGGGTGGCGTTCTCGGCGAGGGCCTGTTCCAGACGGGTGTTGGCGAGTTCCAGCTCGGAGATGGTCTCGGTCTGGCGCCGGGTTCTCGCCGCCTCGCGGGCGTCCAGGTCACCGAAGAGGAGCGCGAGTGATGTGTGCAGCGCGAAGAGCGCTACGAAGGCGGCCCAGTTGATGAGGGAGGCCGGCGGCATCCCGCTGCCGGACTGGGAGCCGGCCATCGTGGCGGCGGTGCACAGGAGCCCGGCGCGGACGAAGCGTTTCGGCAGCAGGACACCCACGTCGAAGTAGCCGAGGATGGCGTAGACGGAGAAGAACGGGTTGCACCAGCAGAGTGCGAAGCCGATCGCGGACCGCAGCACGTAGTACACCCTGCCGGACCGCGAGCCCACGGGCAGCCGGCGCCGGGCCCGGTTCCACCACACCTGGAGAGCCCAGGCCGCGGCGACCAGTCCTCCCGCCGTGTACCTCTCCCCCTGGGACATTCCGACGAGGCCCGCGGAGAGCCAGGCCATCAGAACGGCGAGGCCGAGCATCCCGTGCGGGCCGTACCGGTGGAACTGCTCTCTCCGCTGCTCCACCGTCGTACCGGCACTCATGGCGTCCCCCTCGGTCCGGTGCCCTCAGTCTGCCCCGAGCCCCGCCTCACTCCCAGCGGAAGAGCCTGGTCGACGCCGTCCCCAGCGCCGCGGTCCACACCATCATGACGCCGAGGTGCGCCCAGCCCGGCCAGTGGCCCAGCCCCGCCTGGTCCAGGGCCTGGGAGGCGGCGCCGAAGGGGGTGAACTCGACGATCCGGCGGAGCAGTCCTGGCATGGTCTGGACGGGCACCCAGACGCCGGCCGTGAACATCATCAGCAGGTACGCCACCGAGCCGACGGCGGCCGAGACCTTGGTCGTCCTGGACAGGGCGCAGATCGTGGCGCCGAGCGCGAGGACGCAGGCGACGGCCAGCAGGAGCGCCAGGGCGTAACCGGCGCCCTGGCGTGGCAGCCGCACCCCGAAGGCGATCCGGCCGACGGCCATGACGAGGACGGCGGAGCCCAGCGCGGCCGCCCCGTGCAGCACGATCTGCGCGGCGAGCAGGGCCGAGGGGCGCACGGGGGTGGCCGACATCCGGCGCAGGATGCCGCGTTCGCGGTAGCCGGTGAGGACGGGCGGCATGGCCTGCAGCCCGGCCATGATCAGGGCGAGCAGCACGGCCACGGGGACGTACAGCTCGATGACGCTGCGGCCGCCGAGGTCGTCGGTCTCCTCACGGAAGGACGGGATGAGGCCGAGGATCGTCAGGAGGGCGGCGGGGAAGACCAGGATCCAGAAGAGGCTGCCGGGTTCCCGGAGGAAGAGCCGGGTCTCGGACCGGAGTACGGCGGCGAGCGGGCGGGGTGCCGGGGTGGCCCGCACCTCGGCGGTGGTGGTGGTCGGCATCAGGCGTCCTGCTCCGTGAGGTCGAGGAAGGCGTCGTCCAGGCTGGTCTCCAGGACGCGGAGCCGGCTGGCGGTGATGTGGAGTCCGGCGAGCAGCGAGATCACCGCGTCGGCGGTCGCGTCGGTGCCGTGGACGGTGATCCGGCCGTCGTGGTCGTCGGTGGAGACGGACACCGCGCCGGGGAGCCGGGCGAGCGCGCCGGGGTCGGGGAGCGGCTTCGAGGGGGTGAAGGAGACGACGGTGGACCCGGCGGAGCGGTCGACGAGTCCGGCCGGGGTGTCGAGGGCGGCGACACGGCCCTTGTCGATGACGGCGATCCGGTCGCAGAGCCGCTGGGCCTCCTCCATGAAGTGGGTGACCAGGACGACCGTCACCCCGCTGTCCCGTACCTCCTCGATGAGCCGCCAGGTGTCGCGCCGGGCGCGCGGGTCGAGGCCGGTGGTCAGTTCGTCGAGGACGACCACGCGCGGGTTCCCGATGAGGGCGAGCGCGATGAACAGCCGTTGCTTCTGGCCGCCGGACAGCTTGGCGAAGCGGCGGTCGAGGTGACCGTCGAGGCCGAGCCGTTCCGCGAGCGCGTACCGGTCGGCGGGGCGCGGGTAGAAGGCGCTGTACAGCTCCAGCGCCTCACGCACGGTCAGCTTGGGCTGGAGCTCGCTCTCCTGGAGCTGGGCGCCCAGCAGCCGGGTGACCTCGCGCCGGTCGGTGACGGGATCGAGTCCGGCGACCCGCACGGTTCCCGCGTCGGGGATCCGGAGGCCTTCGACGCATTCGACGGTGGTGGTCTTGCCGGCTCCGTTGGGGCCGAGGATCCCGAAGATCTCCCCCTCGTCGACGGTGAGGTCCACCCCGTCGACCACGGGTCGGCCGCCGTAGGCCTTGTGGAGCCCGTGTACTTCGATGATTGCCATGCCCGCAAGGATTCCGGCGGGCGGGCGGCCCCGGTATCCGCCGTCACGCTCGGACCGGCATCAGCCGATCGGTTGACCCGGCACTGCGAACCACGGCGCGTGACCGGAAAACCACGTGAGCGATGTCAGTGGTGAACCATAGGCTCGCTCCTGATGCCCGAAAAACCTGCAGAGCCCACGGACCGGTCCGCCGTGCGCTCCCTCCTGCGACTGTGGCCCTACGTCAGACCGGTGCGCCTGCGCTGGATCGGTGCCGCCCTGGTGGCGGTTCTCGCGTCCTCGCTCGCCCTGGTGATCCCGCTGATCCTGAAGTGGATGGTGGACGGTCCCGTCGCGGACCGTGACCCGGGCGGGGTCTGGCTGGGGGCGTTCTACCTGTTGCTGCTGGGCATCGCCGAGGCCGGGCTGTTCGGGCTCCGCCGGTGGCTCGTGGCCCGGCCGCTGGCGGGGGTGGAGGCGGCGATGCGCGCCGATCTCTACCGTCATCTGCAACGGCTGCCGGTGGCGTTCCACGACCGCTGGCCCTCGGGGCAGTTGCTGTCGCGCGGGACCACGGACCTGATGCTGCTGCGGATGTTCCTGGCCTTCCCGCTGACGTTCCTGCTGGTCAACGGAACGACGATTCTCGTCGGTTTCGTCATCCTGTTCGTCCAGGAGTGGTCGCTGGGGCTGGTGCTGCTCGCGCCGGCCGTTCCTCTGATGATCCTGTGCTCGCTCTTCGAGACGAAGTACGCGCTGGTGGCGCGGAAGGCCCAGGACCAGGTCGGCGATCTGACGACGGTCGTCGAGGAGAGCGTGCTGGGCATCCGGATCGTCAAGGGCTTCGGCCGCAACCGCAGCCAGGCCCTCGCCTTCCGCGCGCTCGCACGGCGGCTGCGGGCCACCGAGCTGGGCAAGGCCCGGCTGCTCGCGGGCATCTGGGCGCTGATCACCGCCATCCCGGAGCTGGCGATCGGCGCCGCGCTGGTGCTCGGCACGATCGAGGTCGCGAACGGCGGTCTGTCGGCGGGCACGCTCGTCGCGTTCCTCTCGACGGCTCTGGCGCTGCGCTGGCCGGTCGAGTCGATCGGCTTCCTGCTGGCGATGAGCCAGGAGTCCGCGACCGCCGCCGACCGCTACTTCGAGGTCATGGACGTCGCGGAGGAGCCGGAGCCCGAGGAGCCGGAGTCCGAGGGGCCGGGAGGGACGGCCGGCGGGGCGGGCCGGGGCATCGTCTTCGAGGGGGTGGAGTTCCGCTACCCCGACGCCGACGCCGGCTCGCCGCCCGCCCTCGCCGGGATCGATCTGCACATCCGTCCCGGCGAGACGATGGCCCTGGTGGGAGCCACGGGTTCCGGGAAGACGACGCTGACGGCGCTCGTCCCCCGGCTCCACGAGATCACCGGCGGCCGGATCCTGCTGGACGGCGAGGACATCGCCACCATGCGGCGGTCCCGGCTGCGCGAGCTGGTGTCGGTGGCCTTCGAGGAGCCCACGCTGTTCTCGGCGACCGTCGGGGAGAACGTGCTGATGGGCGCGGAGGGCGCGAGCGACCAGGAGCTGCGCCGGGCGCTGTCGGTCGCGCAGGCCGACTTCGTGCACGACCTTCCGCAGGGCGTCGGCACCCAGGTCGGTGAGCAGGGGCTCAGCCTCTCCGGCGGCCAGCGCCAGCGGCTCGCCCTCGCCCGTGCCGTCGTCGGCGCACCGCGCTTCCTGGTCCTGGACGACCCGCTCTCCGCACTGGACGTGCACACGGAGGCCCTGGTGGAGGCGGCGCTGCGGCGCGTGCTGGAGGGCACGACGGCCCTGGTGGTCGCCCACCGGCCGTCCACGGTGATGCTCGCGGACCGGGTGGCCCTGCTGTCCGGGGGCCGGATCACCGCCGTGGGCACCCATCAGGAACTCCTGCGCACCCACGCCGAGTACGCCTGGCTGATGTCCGGCGCCGAACACACCGACGCCCACGACACCGGGGCCCGGGACACCGGTGTCCTCGTCACCGAGGAGGGCAGCACCCGATGACCAGTACGACTGCCGACGGACCCGCCCTCTCCGAGGATGACCTGCCCGGTGCGGAGCCCGGCCCGGCGCGGGGCGACGGGGATGCGTTCGACGCCGACGCCCTGCCCACGCCCCGGGGCGCCACCCTGGCGCTGCTGGCCTCGCTGCTCGCGCCGCTGCGGGCCAGGGTGGCCGTGGCCTCCCTGCTGCTGCTCGTCCAGCAGGCCGCCGTGCAGGCGGGGCCGCTGCTCGTGGCGTACGCCATCGACAGCGGGGTGCCCGCGTTCCGGGACCACGACTACGGCCCGCTCGCCGCCGTGGGCATCGGCTACGCGGTCTGCTCGGTCGGTGCGGGGCTCCTCCAGTACGCCTTCATCCGGGCGGCCGCGCGGATCAATCAGGACGTGCTGCTCGATCTGCGCGGCCGGATCTTCCGTCACGCGCAGGCGCTGAGCGTGGACTTCCACGAGCGCTACACCTCGGGCCGGCTGATCTCCCGCTCGACCACGGACGTGGAGTCCCTGCGCGAGCTGCTGAGCGAGGGCCTCCAGGAGCTCATCGGGGTGGTCCTGTCGTTCGTGTCGATCTCCCTGATGCTGCTCTGGCTCGACCTCGGCATCGGCGCGATCGCCGTGGCCTCCTTCGGCCCCCTGTACCTGCTGGTGCGGGCGTACCGCCGGCGGGCCGCCAAGGCGTACTCGGCGCGTTCCTCGGCGATCGCCGCGGTCATCGTGAAGTTCGCCGAGACGATGAACGGGATCCGTCCGGTGCAGGCCTTCCGCAGGGAGCACGCCAACGACGGGGAGTTCGCGGTGTTCAACCGCCGTCATGAGCGGACGAACGGCGACGCGCTGCTGGAGATGGCCCGCTACGTCGTCGGCTCCCGGCTGGTCGCCAACACCGCGGTGGCGGCGATGGTGCTGTGGGGCGCCTACCGGGTCGCCTCGGACACGCTGGCGCTCGGTGTCCTGGCCGCGGCGGTGCTGTATCTGCGGCGGCTGTACGACCCGATCGACCGGCTCGCGATGTTCCTCAACTCCTACCAGTCGGCGGCCGCTTCGCTGGAGAAGATCGCGGGCCTGCTGGCGCAGACGCCCACGGTGCCCGAGCCCGCGGCCCCGAAGGCGCTGCCCGCGCTCGCCGGTGAGCACCCGGGCCGGGAGGTCGTGTTCGACGGGGTGCGGTTCGCCTACCGTACGGGCGGCGAGGTCCTGCCGCGCTTCGATCTGACGATCCCCGCCGGCCGGACCGTGGCAGTGGTCGGCTCGACGGGGGCGGGCAAGTCGACACTGGCCAAGCTGCTGGCGCGCTTCTACGACCCGACGGAGGGGCGGGTCCTCCTGGACGGCACCGATCTGCGCGATCTGGCGACGCCCGAGCTGCGGCGCGGTGTGGTGATGGTGACCCAGGAGGCGTTCCTGTTCTCCGGGACGATCGCCGAGAACATCGCGATCGGGCGTCCGGAGGCGACGCCCGAGGAGATCGAGCGTGCGGCGAAGGCCATCGGGGCGCACGACTTCATCAGCTCCCTGCCCGACGGTTACGGGACGGACGTCCGTAAGCGGGGCGGCCGGATCTCCGCCGGGCAGCGCCAGTTGGTGGCCTTCGCGCGGGCGCTGCTCGCGGACCCGGCGGTGCTGATCCTCGACGAGGCCACCAGTTCGCTGGACATCCCGGGTGAGCGTGCGGTGCAACGGGCGATGGACACGGTGCTGCACGGCCGCACCGCGGTGGTGATCGCGCACCGTCTGTCGACCGTGGAGATCGCGGACCGGGTCCTGGTGATGGAGCACGGCCGGATCGTGGAGGACGGCACCCCGGCCGAACTCATCGGCGGCACGGGCCGCTTCGCGGGCCTGCACCGCGCCTGGAAGGAGAGCCTGGCCTGAGGCGCCCCGGGGCCGGGGCGGCCCGAAGGCCCCGGCCCGGTCAGGCGGCGGGTCCGTAGGCCCGCAGGAAGGTGTCGACGGCGGCCCGGGCCACCGCTCGGGTCTCGGCGGCCGAAACCGTGCGGGTGCCCAGCCGGGTGCGCGCCTCCATCGGCCCGGTGAGCAGGGCGAGGAGCTGCTCCGCCGCCAGGGCCGGGTCGCAGGGGCGCAGCCGGCCGGCCAGCGAGAGACGGGCCAGCCGGTCGGCCAGGGCCTCGCCGAGCCGGCCCCGGGTGCGGTCCTGGACGGCCTCGATCAGGTCGGGGAAGCCGCCGACCTGGGCGTACGTCAGCCACCGCAGCGCGCGGGCGCGTTCGCCGCAGCAGACCTGGAGCATCCGGTACGCCGTGTCCTCCAGGGCGGCGCGAGGATCGTCACCGGGCGCCCGCAGCAGTTCGATCACGGCGAGGTTCTCCGCCATCACCGTGTCGGCGGCCGCCTCGATCGCGTGCCGGAACAGATTCTCCTTGTCCCTGAGGTGGTTGTAGACCGTCGGCTTGGCGACGCCCGCCTCCTCGGCGATCTCCTGCACGCAGGCGTTCTCGTAGCCCCGGCGCGCGAAGACGGTGAACGCGGCGTCGAGGATCGCCTGCCGCTTGTCGATACGTCCTCGGGACGCCGTCCGCCCGGACGGAGTGGTCGCAGTCACCTCCGCAGGGTACCGCCGCCTTGTTCTGTACCAATGAGACCAGTAAATTGAACTCATTGGTTCAATCATGGCATCCGCCGTACGGGAGGGGACCCGGTGATCGTCAACATCCTGCGCTTCAGCTTCAAGGACGGAACGACGGAGGAGGAGAAGGCGGAGGTGCTGGCCGCGATGCGGCGCACGTCGACCGTGGAGTCGGCGGCGTTCGGAGTCGTGGGCCAGGATCTCGGCGACCCCGCCGAGGGCTTCACCCACACCTACTGCGCGGGGGTGGAGGATCTGGCGGCGCTGGAGCGGTACATGTACGACCCGGTCCACCTCGAGGGCGACTCCACCATCCTGCCCCGGCTGGCCGGACTCTCGGCCGTACGGCTGTCCGACGACATGGACCCGGGCCTCGGAGAGCGGATCATGGCGATGCACCTGGAGAAGGTCGCGGCGTACCCGGAGTGGGGCCGGCTCCTCGACGCCATCCCCGACGCACACATCTCCACCGAGGCCTGACGAAGGCCGGCGCGAAGACCTGACGGAGGCCCGGCGGGGGCCGCCGGAGACCGGGACGGCGCGGAACTGGCCACAGTTGCGCGCCGTCTCAGCCCGTGGTCCCCGTCCGCTTCCGCGCACCCGCCCCGCGTGCGGCGGCTACCGACGGAAACCCCTCTCTGCCCTGCGGTGTACGGAGGATGACCGTCCCACCGACCCCGCACGCCACACGGATGACATACGGCGAAACGTCCGCTTAACGAACATGACCATTCCGGCAACGAACGAGATCCGGCCAATGTGTTGACGCGGTCCTGACACGCACCTGTTCCGGCTGACACTCTTCCTCCGTTCCGCGCACCGCCTGCTCTGCCGGCCCGCTCACCCAGCGGGCCGTCGCCCCCCTCGCAGAAGGAGTCCGCGTGAGACCCACGCCCAGCCGTCGTGCCACCGCGACCGGCGCTCTGATAGCCGCAACCGCCCTCCTCGCCGTCGGAATGCAGGGCGGTGCCGCAACGGCCGCCCCGGAGGGCGCGAGTGCCGCCCCGGCCGCCGCCGTGAAGGGTGCCGACCCCGGCGCACTCCCCGCGAAGCTCAGCCCCTCCCAGCGCGCCGAACTCCTCAAGGAGGCCAACTCCACGAAGGCGGCGACCGCCAAGGAGCTCGGCCTCGGGTCCACGGAGAAGCTCGTCGTCCGCGATGTCGTCAAGGACGTCGACGGCACCACGCACACCCGTTACGAGCGCACCCTCGACGGCCTCCCGGTCCTCGGCGGCGACCTGGTCGTGGCCGAGTCGAAGTCCGGGGCGACCGAGGGCGTCACCAAGGCGTCCAAGGCGACCGGCGCGCAGCTGAAGGCGGTCGGCACCACCGCGGACGTCGCGCCGGCGACGGCGGAGAAGCAGGCGCTCACCGCGGCCCGCGCCGACGGCTCGAAGAGCACCGAGGCCTCCTCGGCCCCGCGCAAGGTCGTCTGGGCGGCGAGCGGCACCCCGCAGCTCGCCTACGAGACCGTGGTCGGCGGCCTCCAGCACGACGGCACCCCGAACGAGCTGCACGTCATCACGGACGCCTCCTCCGGCGCCAAGCTCTTCGAGTGGCAGGCGATCGAGAACGGCACGGGCAACACGCAGTACAGCGGCACGGTCACGCTGGGCACCTCGGGCTCCGGCAGCTCGTACAACCTCACCGACAGCGCCCGCGGCGGCCACAAGACGTACAACCTGAACCGCGGTACGTCCGGCACCGGGACCCTGTTCTCCGGCACCGACGACGTCTGGGGCAACGGAAACCCGTCCAACACCGAGACGGCGGCGGCGGACGCGCACTACGGCGCGGCGGAGACCTGGGACTTCTACAAGAACGTCATGGGACGCACCGGCATCAAGGGCGACGGTGTCGGCGCGTACTCCCGTGTCCACTACGGCAACAACTACGTCAACGCGTTCTGGTCGGACAGCTGCTTCTGCATGACGTACGGCGACGGAAGCGGCAACCTCGCGCCGCTGACCTCGCTGGACGTCGCGGCCCACGAGATGACGCACGGCGTCACCTCGAACACCGCCGGCCTCAACTACAGCGGAGAGTCGGGCGGCCTCAACGAGGCCACCTCGGACATCTTCGCGGCGGGCGTGGAGTTCTACTCCAACACCGCCACCGACCCGGGCGACTACCTCGTCGGCGAGAAGATCGACATCAACGGCGACGGCACGCCGCTGCGTTACATGGACAAGCCGAGCAAGGACGGCGCGTCCAAGGACTCCTGGTACTCGGGCCTCGGCTCGGTCGACGTCCACTACTCCTCGGGCCCGGCGAACCACTTCTTCTACCTGCTCTCCGAGGGCAGCGGCGCCAAGACCGTCAACGGGGTGTCCTACAACTCCCCGACGTCCGACGGCCTTCCGGTGACCGGCATCGGCCGGGACAAGGCGCTGCAGATCTGGTTCAAGGCGCTCACCACGAAGTTCACCTCGACCACGAACTACGCCGCGGCCCGCACCGGCACCCTCGCGGTGGCCGGTGAGCTG
Organism: Streptomyces sp. NPDC104381; assembly: GCF_055583745.1. Lineage (NCBI taxonomy): Bacteria > Bacillati > Actinomycetota > Actinomycetes > Kitasatosporales > Streptomycetaceae > Streptomyces > Streptomyces sp. NPDC104381. The sequence goes on along the minus strand of NZ_JBVJNK010000004.1, from coordinate 535,021 downwards.
TACGGCACCACGAGCGCCGAGTACACCGCGGTCGCCAACGCCTGGGCCGCGATCGCCGTGGGCTCCCGCCCCGGCGGCGGCACCGACCCCGACCCGGGCGGCAAGGTCTTCCAGAACACGACCGTCAAGGCCATCGCCGACCGCAGCACCACCAACTTCCCGGTCGTCGTCAGCGGCGTCACCGGCAACGCGCCCAGCAACCTGTCGGTCGCGGTGAACATCAGCCACACCTACCGCGGTGACCTGGTCCTGGACCTGGTCGCCCCGGACGGGACGGCGTACCGCCTGAAGAACTCCTCGTCGAGCGACTCCGCGGACAACGTGGTGGCGACCTACACGGTCAACGCCTCCTCCGAGGTGGCCAACGGCACGTGGAACCTGAAGGTCCAGGACGTCTACTCGGGCGACACCGGCACCTTCAACAGCGTCAAGCTCACCTTCTGAGCACAGCTCCGGCAGGTGTGCGTACGGACGGCCCCGGGGAGCACTCCCCGGGGCCGTCCCCCGTGTCAGTGCGGGGAGCCGGCACCCCGGCCGGGGATGTTCTGCTCCGCCCAGACGATCTTTCCGGCCGCCGTCCGGCACGAACCCCAGCTGCGGCACAGCAGGTTGATGAGCTGGAGCCCGCGTCCGCCCTCGTCGCTGAGGTCGGCGTGCTGGATCTGCGGCAGATCGGGCCCGGTGTCGGCCAGCTCCACCTGGAGCCGCTCGTCGCACAGCAGCCGGAGCCGGCCGGGGCCGCCGCCGTAGCGCAGGGCGTTGCCGACCAGTTCGCTGACCACCAGCTCGGTCACATCGGCGAGTTCGGTCAGGTCCCACCGCGCCAGCTGCTCGGTGACCAGCTTGCGGGCCACCGAGGCGGGGTTGCCGTCCGTGGGCAGGTCCCACTCCCGCAGCCGCACGTCGGGGGTGAGCTCGTGGCCTCCCGCGACCAGCAGCACCGCCTCGTCGAACCGGCCGTCGTCGTGCCGCGGCGAGGTGAGCGGGCCGCCGGCGTCGAGCTGCTCGGGCGTCATCGCCGCCACGGACGCCCGCAGCCCCTCCAGCTGTACGTCGACGTCGTCGGTGCGCGTCTTGATCAGCCCGTCGGTGTAGAAGACCAGCCGGCCGCCGACCGGGCCGCGCAGCCGCAGCGGGTCGTAGGGGATGACCCCGGCCCCCAGCGGCGCCCCGACCGGCACGTCCGGGTACACGGCGGTCCCGTCGGCCTCCACCAGCAGCGGCGGCGGATGGCCCGCGCTCGCGAGGGTGTAGCTGGAGTCCGCCGGGTCGTAGACCGCGCACAGACAGGTGGCGACCTGGTCGTCCTCCAGGTCCCGGGTGGCCAGGTCGAGCCGGGCCAGCAGCCGGTCGGGGGCGATGTCCAGCATCATCAGCGTACGGGCGACCGCCCGCAGCCTGCCCATGGTGGCGGCGGCGGGCAGGCCGTGCCCGGTGACGTCGCCGACGACCAGCGCCGTACGCCCGCTGGGGAGCGCCACCACGTCGTACCAGTCGCCGCCCACCCCCTGCGCGTCGACGGCCGGGGCGTAGTGGGCGTGGACCCGCAGGCCCGGGGTGTGCGGGGTGGCGCGCGGGAGCAGGGAGCGCTGGAGCGAGACGACATGCTCGCGCTCACGCCCGTAGAGCCGGGCGTTGTCCATGAACACGGCTGCCATGGAGGCGAGTTGGCTCGCCAGGTCCAGGTCGGCACGGCTGAAGGGCGGGCTGTCGCCGGCGCGTACGAAGTCGGCGGAGCCCAGCAGGACCCCGCGTGCGGTCAGGGGCACGGCCATGTAGCTGTGCACCCCCTGGCGGCGCATCGCCTCCGCCGCGCTCGGGGTCGGCGCGACGCGGTCGTAGTCCTCCGCGGTCATCCGGCTGACCAGGACGGGCCGGCCGTTGCGCAGGCACTCGGTGGTCAGCAGGGTCTCACGGCGCTCGCGGCGGTCCACCACCTCGCCCACCGGGGCGGGTTCGAGCTCGTCCAGCGCGTCGATGGCCCGCACCGCCATGGCCCGGGTGACGGGCACCGCGGCGCCGGTGACCCGCTCGCCCTCCTCGCCGCGCAGCACGGACTCCAGCAGATCGACGGCGGCGGCGTCGGCCAGCCGCGGGACGCTGAACGCCGCCAGCTCCTCGGCCGTCCGCTCCAGGTCGAGCGTCGTGCCGATCCGGGTGCTCGCCGCATTGAGCCAGCGCATCCGGGCCGCGGTGGTGAAGCGGTCGCCGCGCGGCGGTGCGGCGGGGTCCGGCCGGCGTATGTGCAGTTGCCGGGAGGTGCCGGTCTGCGCGGCCAGCCGACGGGTCAGGCGTCTCGCTCGGCCTCGGCCGCCGTTCACCGTGCTGACCTCCACTCGCGCCCGGGAGGACGCCTCGCTGTCATACCGATGGGCGCGGGGCCGCACCGGCAGGGCTGTCATGTTAGCGAGATCACGGCGAAATCACCCCTGCCGGTACCCGGTGGACCCGGGCGGACACGGAGGCGGACACAGGGGTGGGCCCGGCGCGGGACGCGCGCCGGGCCCACCGGGAGCGTGCGGTGTCAGCGCAGGAGCATCCCGCCGCCGTCGCCCGTGGCCGCGTCGGGCACGGCGACCAGGCCCAGCTCCGCGCCCGAGGCGAGCAGCCGGTGCGAGGGCAGGACGCGCACGGTGTAGCCGTAGGGGCCCGTACGGTCGAGGGCGAGCGGGCCCTCGTACAGCCAGCGGTCCTCCAGGTCGTGACCGCCCGCCGGCTTCAGCGGGAACGTCTGGGCCTCCGCGATCGCGTCCCCGGAGTCGACCCGTCCGGCGACCACCTGCACCTCCACGTCGTCCGGGTCGAGCCCGCCCAGCGCGATCCGCACCCGGAGCGCCAGGGTGGACCCCAGCTCGGCGGAGCCGCCGACGACGGTGTCGGCGGAGGCCTCCACATGGTCGACCGCCACCTGCGGCCAGGCCGCGCGGACCTTGGCCTTCCAGGCGGCGAGCTCACGGGCGGACGCGGGCTCCAGGGCCCGGCGGGAGCGCGCCGCCGGGGCGTAGAGCCTCTCGACGTACTCCCGCACCATGCGGCCCGCGAGCACCTTGGGCCCCAGGGTGACCAGGGTGCGGCGGACCATCTCGATCCACCGCTCGGGCAGGCCCTCGGCGTCGCGGTCGTAGAAGCGGGGGGCGACCCGGTCCTCGATCAGCGCGTAGAGGGCGTTCGCCTCCAGCTCGTCGCGCCGCTCCTCGTCGGTGGCGGAGCCGTCGGCGGTGGGGATCGCCCAGCCGAAGTCGGGCTCGTACCACTCGTCCCACCAGCCGTCGCGCACCGAGAGGTTGAGACAGCCGTTGAGCGCCGCCTTCATCCCGCTGGTGCCGCAGGCCTCCAGGGGGCGCAGCGGGTTGTTGAGCCAGACGTCGCAGCCCGGGTAGAGCTTCTGCGCCATCCCCATGCCGTAGTCGGGCAGGAAGACGATGCGGTGGCGCACCCGCGGGTCGTCCGAGAACCGCACCAGCTCCTGGACCAGCCGCTTGCCGCCGTCGTCGGCGGGGTGGGCCTTGCCCGCGACGACGATCTGGATCGGGTGGGTCGGGTGGAGCAGCAGCTCACGGAGCCGGTCGCGGTCGTGGAGCATGAGCGTGAGGCGCTTGTACGAGGGCACCCGGCGGGCGAAGCCGATGGTGAGCACGTCCGGGTCGAGGACGCCGTCGATCCAGCCCAGTTCGGCGGTGCCGGCGCCGCGCCTGCGCCAGGAGGCGTAGAGCCGCTTGCGCACCTCGGTGACGAGCTGTTCGCGCAGTCCTCGGCGCAGCTCCCAGATCTCCCGGTCGGCGACGGCGGTCACGGCGTCCCAGCGTCTGGGGGTGCCGGCCGCGCCGTCGGATCCGGCCTCCCGGCCGACCTCGGCGCCGGCGAGGGCGTTCTCCGTACGCTCGGAGCCGAAGGTGCCGGCGCCGAGCCGGAGGACCTCGGGCGCGACCCACGTCGGGGCGTGCACCCCGTTGGTCACCGAGGTGATCGGCACCTCGGAAGGGTCGAATCCCGGCCACAGCCCGGAGAACATCTCCCGGCTGACGGCGCCGTGCAGCGTGGAGACCCCGTTGGCGCGCTGGGCGAGCCGCAGTCCCATGACCGCCATGTTGAAGAGGTCTGGCTCTCCGCCCGGGTACGTCTCCATCCCGAGGCGCAGGACCCGCTCCACCGGGACCCCGGGCAGCTCGCCGTCGTCACCGAAGTGACGGGCCACGAGCTGGCGTTCGAAGCGGTCTATCCCGGCGGGCACCGGGGTGTGCGTGGTGAAGACCGTGCCGGCCCGTACGACCTCCAGGGCGGCGTCGAAGTCCAGGCCGGTGTCGGAGAGCTCCCGGATCCGCTCCAGGCCGAGGAACCCGGCGTGGCCCTCGTTGGTGTGGAACACCTCGGGCGCCGGATGGCCGGTCAGCCGGCAGTACGTCCGCACCGCGCGCACGCCGCCGATGCCGAGCAGCATCTCCTGGAGCAGCCGGTGGTCGCTGCCGCCGCCGTAGAGCCGGTCGGTGACGTCGCGTTCGCCCGGCGCGTTCTCCTCCACGTCGGAGTCGAGGAGCAGCAGGGGGACGCGCCCGACCTGGGCCTGCCAGACGCAGGCGTACAGCGAGCGGCCGCCGGGCAGGGCGAGCACCACCCGGCTGGGGGTGCCGTCGGCTTCCCGCAGGAGGGTGAGCGGCAGCTCGTTGGGGTCGAGGACGGGGTAGTGCTCCTGCTGCCAGCCGTCCCGGGACAGGCTCTGGCGGAAGTAGCCGTGGCGGTAGAGCAGGCCGACCCCGATGAGCGGTACGCCGAGGTCGCTGGCGGCCTTCAGATGGTCGCCGGCCAGGATGCCGAGCCCGCCCGAGTACTGGGGCAGGGCCGCGGTGACCCCGAATTCCGGGGAGAAGTAGGCGATGGCCGCGGGGAGCTCCGCGCCCTGGGAGAGCTGGTTCTGATACCACCTCGGGCCCGCGAGGTACTCCCGGAGATCCTCGGACACCTCGGTGAGCCGGGACATGAACGACTGGTCCCCGGCCAGCTCGGCGAGGCGCGCCGCGGAGACGGCTCCGAGCAGTCGCACGGGGTCGGCGTCCGCGGGCCGCCAGCCCTCCGGGTCGGCCGCCTGGAAGAGCTGTTGGGTCTCGGTGTGCCAGGACCAGCGCAGGTTGCGGGCGAGGTCGCTGAGCGGTCGCAGGGGTTCGGGGAGGACGGGACGCACGGTGAATCGACGAATGGCCTTCACGTATCCCACCTTTACAGGGGACGTACGGATCCGAGGGGACGCACGACGGTGGGCGCCCTCTCCGTCACCCTCGACGGTAGCGGTGGGGCGTGTCGCGCAACCACGGCGCGCGACCGGCTCAGTGGGTCCGCTCCGGCGCCCTCCGCCCGCCCCGGCCCCGGGCGCTGCACCGGGCGCGCCCTCCCTCCGCCGGCTCCTGCGCCACCCCTGCCACCAGGGCCCCGTGGGCACCTGGAACCCCTCCTGCCCCATCGGCCAGATGCGCCAGTTACGTACCCTTCTGTCACGGGCGATATGGCTGATTTCCCCACCTCACGCGGACTTGTGGCCCCCCGCACCTCAGGGAAGGCTTCGGGAGTGCCCGCTCGTCGGCCGGGGGACCGGCGTGCGGCCCACAGCGCGTGCTCCGGTTGCACCCAGGAGTTAACACACCACCGGGTTGGCCGCCCGAAAACGGTGGGAAGGCTCCCCCGGTAAGCCCGGTGACACCCCGCGCTGCACATCCCAGGTGCCCCCGGTCGGAGCAGGATTCCCCCGCGCACCTGCCATTCGAGTGCCATTCGAGTGAACGCGGACAGGAGCGGCCATGCCCACAGCCCGCCAGCCGACAACCGAGCAGCTACAAAGGACGCAACCCCACCATCGCGGCGCGCGCGGTCAGCCCTTCACGCCCACGTCGCGCGCCGTGCATGCCGAGCTCCGACCCCCAGGTGATTCCATGATCGGTCGCATTCCCGTCCTGGACGTCCGTCCGCTCGTCGACTGCGGCAGACGGCCCGCCAAAGCCGTCACGGGCGAGACCTTCCAGGTCAGCGCCACCGTGTTCCGCGAGGGCCACGACGCCGTGGCCGCCAACGTCGTCCTGAGCGACCCGAGCGGACGGCCCGGCCCCTGGACGCCGATGCGCGAGCTCGCCCCGGGCACGGACCGGTGGGGCGCCGACGTCACCCCCGGGTCGGAGGGGCACTGGACGTACACCGTCGAGGCGTGGAGCGACCCGGTCACCACATGGCGCGCGCAGGCACGGATCAAGGTCCCGGCAGGCATCGACACCGCACTGGTGTTCCAGGAGGGCGCCGAGCTGTACGCCCGCGCCGCCGAGGGCGTGCCCAAGAAGGACGGGCGCGAGGCCGTGCTGGCCGCCGTCGACGCGCTGCGCGACACGAGCCTCCCGGCCGCGTCCCGGCTCGCGGCGGCGCTGACCGCCGAGGTGGACGAGGCGCTCGGCCGCCACCCCCTGCGCGAACTGGTCACCGCGTCCCGCCCGCTGCCGCTGACCGTCGAGCGCCCGCGCGCCCTGTACGGCTCCTGGTACGAGATGTTCCCCCGCTCCGAGGGGGCGCGGCTGGAGCCCGTGGAGCCCCCGAAGCCGGCCCGCAAGCCGCGGGCGACGAAGACGGCGAAGACCGCCGCCCAGCCCGCCAAGGTCGCGGCAGCCCGGAAGAAGGCCGCCGCGGCGGTCACCGCGGAGCTCCCGCCGCCGGCCCCCCGGCTGGTCAGCGGCACCTTCCGGACCGCAGCCGAGCGGCTTCCCGCCGTCGCCGCGATGGGGTTCGACGTCGTCTACCTCCCGCCGGTCCATCCCATCGGCACCACCCACCGCAAGGGCCCCGACAACAGCCTCACCCCCGGTCCCGACGACCCCGGCGTGCCCTGGGCGATCGGTTCGGCCGAGGGCGGCCACGACGCCGTCCACCCCGACCTCGGCACCATCGAGGACTTCGACCACTTCGTCGCGACGGCCCGCACCCTGCGGATGGAGATCGCGCTGGACTTCGCGCTCCAGTGCTCCCCGGACCACCCCTGGGTGAGTGAGCACCCGGAGTGGTTCCACCACCGCCCCGACGGGTCCATCGCGTACGCCGAGAACCCTCCGAAGAAGTACCAGGACATCTATCCGATCGCGTTCGACGCGGACCTGCCCGGGATCGTCAGGGAGACGGTGCGCATCCTGCGGTTCTGGATGGAGCACGGCGTACGGATCTTCCGCGTCGACAATCCGCACACCAAGCCGGTGGTCTTCTGGGAGAAGGTGATCGCCGACATCAACCGCACCGACCCGGACGTGATCTTCCTGGCGGAGGCCTTCACGCGGCCCGCGATGATGCGCACGCTGGCCTCGGTGGGCTTCCAGCAGTCCTACACGTACTTCACCTGGCGTAACACGAAGCAGGAACTCACCGAGTACGTCACGGAGCTTTCGGGCGAGAGTTCCTCGTACATGCGGCCCAACTTCTTCGTGAACACGCCCGACATTCTTCCCGGGTACCTCCAGGAGGGCGGCCGTCCCGCCTTCGAGGCCCGGGCCGTGCTGGCCGCGACCCTGTCCCCCTCCTGGGGCGTGTACGCGGGCTTCGAGCTGTACGAGAACACCCCGGTGCGTCCCGGGAGCGAGGAGTACCAGAACTCCGAGAAGTACCAACTCAGGCCCAGGGACTGGGAGTCGGCGGAACGTGAGGGCCGCTCGCTCGCACCCCTGATCACCTCCCTCAACCGGATCCGGCGTCGCCATCCGGCACTCCGGCAACTGCGCGACGTCCACTTCCACCCGGTCGACAACGAAGCGCTGATCGCCTACAGCAAGCGCTCGGGTCCGGACATCGTTCTGGTGGTCGTCAACCTCGACCCTCACCACACCCAGGAGGCCACGGTCTCGTTGGACATGCCGCGTCTCGGCCTCGACTGGCACGAGAGCGTGCCGGTGCGCGACGAGCTCACCGGCGACACCTATCACTGGGGCAGGACCTTCTATGTGCGTCTCGAGCCGGGTGTGACACCCGCGCACATCGCGGTCCTGCGACCGTCCCCGCCGACCGGAGGGTCACCCACACCATGATCGTCAATGAGCCTGTCCACGACCTGTTCGAGGACACTCCCGCCAAGGACCGCGATCCCGACTGGTTCAAGCGCGCCGTCTTCTACGAGGTACTCGTCCGGTCCTTCCAGGACTCGAACGGGGACGGCGTAGGCGACCTCAAGGGCCTCACCGCCAAGCTGGACTATCTGCAGTGGCTGGGCGTCGACTGCCTCTGGCTGCCGCCGTTCTTCAAGTCGCCCCTGCGCGACGGTGGTTACGACGTATCCGACTACACGGCCGTGCTGCCGGAGTTCGGCGACCTCGCCGACTTCGTGGAGTTCGTCGACGCCGCGCACCAGCGCGGCATGCGCGTGATCATCGACTTCGTCATGAACCACACGAGCGACCAGCACGACTGGTTCCAGCAGTCCCGCACCGACCCGGACGGGCCCTACGGCGACTACTACGTCTGGGCCGACGACGACAAGCAGTTCCCGGACGCGCGGATCATCTTCGTCGACACGGAGACGTCCAACTGGACCTTCGACCCGGTCCGCAAGCAGTACTACTGGCACCGCTTCTTCTCGCACCAGCCGGATCTCAACTACGAGAACCCGGCCGTGCAGGAGGAGATCATCTCGGCGCTGCGCTTCTGGCTGGACCTCGGCATCGACGGCTTCCGGGTCGACGCCGTGCCGTACCTCTACCAGCGCGAGGGGACCAACTGCGAGAACCTCCCCGAGACCCACGGCTTCCTCAAGCGGGTCCGCAAGGAGATCGACGCCAACTACCCCGACACGGTGCTGCTCGCCGAGGCCAACCAGTGGCCGGAGGACGTCGTCGACTACTTCGGCGACTACACGGCCGGCGGCGACGAGTGCCACATGGCGTTCCACTTCCCGGTGATGCCCCGCATCTTCATGGCCGTACGCCGCGAGAGCCGCTACCCGGTCTCCGAGATCCTGGCGAAGACCCCGGAGATCCCGTCGGGCTGCCAGTGGGGCATCTTCCTGCGCAACCACGACGAGCTCACGCTCGAAATGGTCACGGACGAAGAGCGCGACTACATGTACGCGGAGTACGCCAAGGATCCGCGGATGCGGGCCAACATCGGCATCCGCAGGCGTCTCGCACCGCTCCTGGACAACGACCGCAACCAGATCGAGCTGTTCACGGCGCTGCTGCTGTCGCTGCCCGGCTCCCCGATCCTCTACTACGGGGACGAGATCGGGATGGGCGACAACATCTGGCTGGGCGACCGCGACGCCGTACGCACCCCGATGCAGTGGACGCCCGACCGCAACGCCGGTTTCTCCTCCAGCGATCCGGGGCGGCTCTACCTCCCCACGATCATGGACCCGGTCTACGGCTACCAGGTCACCAACGTCGAGGCGTCCATGGCCTCGCCGTCGTCGCTGCTGCACTGGACGCGGCGGATGATCGAGATCCGTAAGCAGAACCCGGCGTTCGGCCTCGGCTCGTACAACGAACTGCCGTCGTCGAACCCGGCGGTGATCGCGTTCACCCGCGAGTACAAGGACGATCTCGTGCTGTGCGTCCACAACTTCTCGCGGTTCGCGCAGCCGACGGAGCTCGATCTGCGGGCGTTCGACGGGCGTCATCCGGTGGAGCTGATCGGCGGGGTGCGCTTCCCCGCCGTCGGTCAGTGGCCCTACCTGCTGACACTCGCCGGGCACGGTTTCTACTGGTTCCGGCTGCGGAAGGACGCTCCGGTCAGCTGACCGCCGGTGACGGTGAGCTGACGGCGCCTCATCTCCTGGGGCGCCACCCGCGGGGCGGTTTCCGCCGCCCCGCACGGGGCACTCTCCCCCATATCGAGCTCTTCCGGGCTCCTTCGGGCGCTTCACGGCCCATCGATCGAGTCCGTACGGACCATCCTCACCCGACACGTCCCGCACAGCCGGACAGCCATTGCCGCAATCCGGGACACTCTTCGCATCCTGTGGTGTGCCCGGGGAAAGGACGCGATGCCATGTCGGAGGCTGCATCCACTCGAGTCGCCCTGGCGAAGAGCACAACATCCAGAAAGACGACAAGAAGACATACGCCGAGCGCCACGGGCACCACTGCCCTGCTGCCGTCGCTCGCCCCACTGCTCCACGAGTGGGTGCCCCGGCAGCGCTGGTTCGCGGGCAAGGGACAGCCCGTCACCGGGTTCTCCCTCGTCGCGGCCACCGAGATACTGCCCCTGGACGCCACGGGCACCGGCCCCGGGCTGCTGCACCTGCTCGTCCGGGTGCACCAGCCGGACGGCCGCCCCGCGCCCGCCCAGGGGGACTGCTACCAACTGCTGCTCGGGGTGCGCACCACGCTGCCCCCGCGCCTGTCCGACGCACGCATCGGCCAGGTCACGGACGGGCCGCTGGCGGGCCGCACCCTGTACGAGGGGCTGCACGACCCGCGCGTCGCCGACCTTCTGCTGGAACGATTCCGTAACCCCGGGTCACTCGGCCCCCTACGCTTCGACCAGGCCGAGCCCATCCCGGCGGGACTCGTCCCGCGCGTCCTGGACACCGAGCAGTCCAACTCCTCCCTCGTCTACGGGGACGCCTTCATCCTGAAGATCTTCCGCAGGGTGTTCCCGGGCACCAACCCCGATCTCGAACTGCCCCTCGCGCTCGGCCGCCAGGGCTGCCGCCGGGTGCCCGCCCCGGTGGCCTGGTTCGAGGCGACGACGAACACGGAGCCGCTCACGCTCGGCGTGCTGCAGCCGTTCCTGCGCGGTGCCCAGGACGGCTGGCAGCTGGCGCTCTCCGCGCTGGCCGCCGGACGGGACTTCGTCCCGGAGGCGCACGCGCTCGGCCGGGCCACGGCCGAGGTGCACACCGCGCTCGCCGCCGCGCTGCCGACGCCGCCCCTGGCGCACGACCGGACCAGGGATCTGGTGGCCGGGATGGTGGAGCGCCTGGAGGCCGCCGCCCGGGCGGTCCCGGCACTCGTCCCGTACGTACCCGGGCTGCGCACCGCCTTCGACGCGGTCGCGGCGCTCGGGGACACGGAGTGCGGCTGGGCGGCGCAGCGGGTCCACGGGGATCTGCACCTCGGCCAGACCCTGCGGGGCGACGACGGCTTCTGGTCGCTGATCGACTTCGAGGGCGAGCCCGCGCGGCCGCTGCCCGAACGGCGCGCCCCGCAGCCGACGGTGCGCGATGTGGCGGGAATGCTCCGGTCCTTCGACTACGCGGCCCGCTCGCACCACCCGTGGAACCCCGAATGGGCGGCCCGCTGCCGTGCCGCCTACTGCGAGGGCTACGCCCGCGCGGCGGGCGTCGATCCGCGCGCCGACCCGGAGCTGCTGCGCGCCCACGAGACCGACAAGGCGGTGTACGAGGTGCTGTACGAGGCCCGGCACCGTCCCGACTGGCTGCCGGTCCCGATGGCCGCCATCCAGCGCCTGGCCGCCGCGCCGGCGTGACCTCCGCTTCCCCCCACTCATCCGCCGAGCCTTTCGAGCCTTTCGAGGAGGCAGTCTCTGTGACCGCCCGCAAGCCGTCCCGCAAGCCGTCCGATCCCATCGAGGTCCCACCCACGGCCAAGCCGGTGACCACCGAGGTCACCGCCCCCGCGGCGGCGCCCGTCCCCGCCGAAGCCCCCTCGGAAGCACCCGCCGACACGCCCCCGCCGCCACCGGTCAAGCGCGCCCGGGCCAGGAAGACGGCCGCGGCGGCCGCCGGCACCCCGCCCCGACCACGGCGCGGCGGGGGCAGCAGGAACGCGCTGCCCGCCACCGTCCTGGACGACGCGGACCGGGGCCGGCTGCTCGCCGGTGAGCACCACGACCCGCACGGTGTCCTGGGCGCGCACCCGACGTCGGGCGGCGTGCTCTTCCGGACGCTGCGCCCCTACGCGCGCTCGGTGACCGTGCTGGCCGAGGGCAAGCGGGCCGAGCTGCAGAGCGACGGGGACGGCTTCTTCTCGGGGGTCCTGGCGCTGCCCGCCCTCCGGGACGGGTACCGCCTCCGGATCGCCTACGAGGACAACACGATCGAGGTGGAGGACCCGTACCGGTTCCTGCCCGCCATCGGCGAGCTCGATCTGCATCTGATCGGCGAGGGCCGGCACGAGGAGCTCTGGAAGGCGCTCGGCGCGCAGCCCATGGAACACCAGGGCGTGGCCGGCACCCGCTTCACGGTCTGGGCGCCGAACGCGCGCGGGGTCCGGATCACGGGTGACTTCAACTACTGGGACGGCACGGCCTTCCCCATGCGCTCGCTCGGCGCCACCGGTGTCTGGGAGCTGTTCCTCCCCGGGGTCGGCGAGGGCGCCGTCTACAAGTACGACATCTGCCGGCCCGACGGGTCGCACACCCAGCGGGCCGACCCGATGGCCCGCCGCACCGAGGTGCCGCCCGCCACGGCCTCGGTGGTCACGGCCTCGCACCACGAGTGGCAGGACGCGGACTGGATGGCGCACCGGGGCGACCGCCCGGTCCACGAGGCGCCGTTCTCGGTCTACGAGGTCCATCTGCCGTCCTGGCGGCCCGGTCTCAGCTACCGCCAGCTCGCCTCCCAACTGCCCGCCTACGTACGGGAACTGGGCTTCACGCATGTGGAGCTGATGCCGGTCTCGGAGCATCCGTTCGGCGGCTCCTGGGGCTACCAGGTCACCGGCTTCTACGCGCCGACGTCCCGGATGGGCGGCCCGGACGACTTCCGCTTCCTGGTCGACGCGCTGCACGCGGCGGGCATCGGCGTCCTCATGGACTGGGTGCCGGCGCACTTCCCCCGGGACGACTGGGCGCTCGCCGAGTTCGACGGCCGCCCGCTGTACGAGCACTCCGACCCGAACCGGGCGGCGCACCCGGACTGGGGCACCCTGGAGTTCGACTACGGCCGCAAGGAGGTCCGTAACTTCCTTGTCTCCAACGCCACTTACTGGTGCGAGGAGTTCCACATCGACGGGCTGCGGGTCGACGCCGTCGCCTCGATGCTCTACCTCGACTACTCGCGTGAGGACGGCCAGTGGTCGCCGAACGAGTTCGGGGGCCGGGAGAACCTGGACGCGGTCGCCTTCCTCCAGGAGATGAACGCGACGGTCTACCGGCGTAACCCCGGTGTCGTCACGATGGCCGAGGAGTCGACCGCCTGGGACGGCGTCACCCGCGCCACGGACAGCGGCGGCCTGGGCTTCGGCCTGAAGTGGAACATGGGCTGGATGCACGACTCGCTGGTGTACATCTCCAAGGAGCCCATCCACCGCAAGTACCACCACAACGAGATGACCTTCTCGATGGTGTACGCGTACAGCGAGAACTACGTGCTGCCGATCTCGCACGACGAGGTCGTGCACGGCAAGCAGGCCCTGGTCACCAAGATGCCCGGCGACTGGTGGCAGCGGCGCGCGAACCACCGTGCCTACCTCGGCTTCATGTGGGCGCACCCCGGCAAGCAACTCCTCTTCATGGGGCAGGAGTTCGCCCAGGGCGCCGAGTGGTCCGAGGGCCACGGCCCGGACTGGTGGCTGCTCGACGAGACGTACGAGGCCTCCGGCGACCACCGGGGCGTGCGCTCCCTGGTCACGGACCTCAACGCGGTCTACAACGCGCTGCCCGCGCTCTGGCAGCGGGACACCTCGCCGGAGGGCTTCAGCTGGATCGACGGCGGCGCGGCCGAGGACAACGCGTTCTCGTTCGTCCGCCACGACGCGGACGGCTCCCCGCTGATCGCGGTCTCGCACTTCTCCCCGGTGGTGCGGCACGACTACCGCATCGGCGTACCGGACGGCCCGGAGGCCTGGGTGGAGGTCCTGAACACGGACGCGGCCCGCTACGGCGGCAGCGACGTACGCAACGAGGAGCCGCTGAAGCCGGAGGCGGTCGCGGCGCACGGCAGGGACACCAGCATCACGCTGACGCTCCCGCCACTGGCGACGGTCTGGCTGCGGCCGGCCTGAGGCGACGGAACAGGGGGGTGCGTCCGGAGGCGCGGGCGCACCCTCCCCGCCCGACCGGTGCGTTACCTTTCGGCCATGCGCGTTTCAGCAGGCCCCCACCGACGCCGGTCCCCGCGGTGAGCGACGAACTCAGCTGCACGCTACAGATCTACGAGGTCGAGCACGGCGACGACCATGGAGGTGTCTGCGTCGTCCGGTGCCTCGGCGGAGACGTCCGGGCCGGTCAGCAGTTCCCCTCCCCGGCCGCCTCGGAAGCCGCGTCCTCCACCGCCCTCACCGTCACCGGGATCGAGCGCTACGGGCGCGAGGTCGCGTTCCTGGGCCCTCCTCACTCGGCCCGCGTCACCCTCACCGGGGGGCCGGTCGCCGGACTCGCGAGGGGGACGATCCTCTCGGCTCCCCTGTGGCCCGCCGGCCCGCCGGTGTCCCCGCAGCTGGTGAACGACCAGGAGGCCGACGTCGTCGTCACCGCGGTGGCCGCGGTCGGGTCCTCGGTGGAGGTGGCCGGGGCCGACGTCGCCGGCTTCGTCGACCAGGTGAAACACCCGTCCTGGTGGTCCGATGAGGTCCGGGGTCCCCGGGTCGGCGATCGGCTGCGCGTGGTGGTGCTCGACGATTCGCGAGATCCCGTCCGCCTCAGTGCCCTTCGGTCCGACATCGAGAGCGCACGGACGTCGCGCACCCGCCGCCGGGCTCCCTGATCGCGGAGCTGTGGCTGCGCGACGCCGACGACAGCCCGGCGGCCGCCCGTCCTACTTGAGCTTGTAGGAGCAGGGCTTGCCCTGTTCGCCGCCGCCCTTGAACTCGACGACCGTCCTGCCGTCGACGGTGATCGAGCATCCTGCCGAGACCAGCCTGCCGTCGGCGGCGGTCGCGGTGCCGGGGGTGACGATCACCAGCCGGCCGACCTTGCTCTCCGCGCCGCGCGGGGCGATGGTCGCCGTCTTCGTCCACGGCAGCTCCACCTCGGTGAAGTCCGAGTCGTCCAGGGTGTACATGACGGTGCTCTTCCCCGCCCCGTCCACCTTGATCGTCACCTCGTGCGAGGCGCCTTCCGCCACGGCGCCCGCGCCGGTCTCCTTCTCCTTCGCGGACTCCTGGGCGGCGGGGCCGCTCCCCTTGCCCGCGTCGGCCGGCTTCTCCTCGCCACCACCGCAGCCCGTCAGCAGAGCGGCCGTCAGAACGAAGGCCGTCGCGGTCAGTGTCTTGCGCATGCTTGCTTCCCCCATGATCGGTGTCCCCCGGTACGGTCCACCCGCCCCGGGTCCCGGGAGAGCCTAGCCAGCCGTACCGACAGGCCGCCGGACGGGCCCGGCGGCCTGCCCGCGGGCGGTCAGTACACCGTGTCCCGCTGGTCCGGCACGACACTGCCGTCGTCACGCCGCACGGGGCCGAAGCCGCCCGCGGGCCGGGTCCAGGCGGCGGTCGCGCAGGGGTACGCCGTGGTCCTGCGGGGCAGCGGCTCGATGAACATGGGGTTCACGACCCAGCGGCCGTCGGCGTTGTCGTAGGCGCGGCACATCACCTCGTTCTTGTTGCGGTTGAGCACGAGGTGCGCGCCGGTCGCGTCACCGACGAACGTCACGTCGGTGTCGGCGTCACCGCCGCCGAGCGTGATCCGCCGGTCCGGGGCCTGCTTGCTCCAGGCGGCCCGGCCCTTGATCCCGTAGATCTCCTGGTTGATCCAGCACCGCTTGCCGTCGATGTACGGGATGACCTCGCCCTCGGTGCGGCCCACCCCGCCGCAGCCCTCGTTACGGGTCGTGATGCGGCCCTCGCCGTCGAGTACGGAGCGGATGGCGACGGTGTGCGCGCGGTCGATGCCGACGCCGCGCGACCAGACCTCGGTGACCGGCTCGGAGCCCGCCGAGACGATCCAGACGTCGAACCCGGCCCTCCGGAGCGTACGGATCAGGTCACGCTGCTGTTCGTAGTAGCGGACGTAGGCCGGGAGGACATGGGTACCGACGGTGCGGGTCGCGCCGACCGGCGCGGCGAGGGCCTCCTCGCGGGCGGCCTCGGTGTACGCGCGCAGTTCGGGGACGGTGTGCCCGGCGAACAGCTGGGGCACCCACGCGTACTGCGGGACGGTGCGGCGGTGGTTCCACTCCCCCGCGAAGGCGGCGTCGCCGCTCATCGTGGTGCCGTCCTCACGGATCTGGAGGATCTCGTCGGCGCAGCGGTCGTTCGTGGAGGTGGGCAGGGACGCTCCCACCTCGACGTCGGTGCCGCAGGCCTCGGTGAGGGCCTTCTCCGCGGTGCCGGTCAGCCACTTGCTGGTGTCCTTCCAGCGGGCCGGACGCAGGATCTTGTCGTGCCGCAGGGACCAGCTGATGGTGGCGTCGGTGACGTCGTTCTTGGTGACGGTGTTGTCCCAGTCGAACGCGGCGACCGGGCGCGGTCCGCCCTTGCCGTGGCAGGTGCCCCGTTCGTCGATCACGCGCTGCAACCGGGCGCGGTTGTCGCCGTACCAGGGGAGTTCGTCGGAGAGTCGGGGGCAGTGGGCCTTCGGCGTCACGGGCCCGCGGGCGGCGGCCGGGGCGGCGGCCGGGGCGGCGGCCACCGGGCCGGCCGCTGCCGTGAGCGCGAGTGCGGCGGCCAGGGTCGAGGTCCACGCGAGAACAAGTCGGCTACGCATGCGAGTGGACCGTACATCAATGTTTCCGCGATGTAGAGGAGGCGCACATCGGCGGCACCGGCGACGCGGGGCACCACCGGGAGCCCGCGCCGGAGACACAATCCACCCTTCGTCTCCGTATGGAAGACGGATGCGGATGCGGCGCCGCACCGACCCGGGCCACATATTCGAAAGCAGAGCAGGCATACAGAAGTGAAATCCAAGGCGAAAGGCAGAGTTTGCCGCATCTGATGGTGTGTTCGATGTTTTTCCTCGGGTGACCATTGACGGCCCGGCGAGCACGGTGTTTAAGTGACGCATCCCGATCGGAGACAGTGTCCTCGTATAGGAGACAGCACCTTGGTCACCCAGATCCTCACCTCCTCGCTCAAGACGCTGGAGGTGCTCGCCGCCCTCGCGGACGAACCGCAGGGCGTGGGTGCCTCCGAGCTCGCCCGGCGCACCGGCGGCAGCCGGGGTTATGTGCACCGGCAGTTGGTGACCCTGTGCGCCGGCGGGTGGGCCGAGCAGGCCGAGGACGGGACCTACCGGCTCAGCCTCCGTGTCTCCAGGCTCTCCGACGCCGCGTTCTCCCAGGCAGGGCTCGGCCACCGGGCCACCGCCGCGATGGAGGAACTGGCGGCTCTCGTCGACGAGACGGTGTCGCTGGCCGTCCTCGACGGTGACTCGGCCCGGATCGTTCAGCGGGTCGAGGTGGACCGGCTGCTGCGCGTCGACTCCCGGATCGAGGCGCGGATGCCGATCTCCGACACCGCCTCCGGTCGCGTGCTCACCGCCTGGGCGCTCCCGCACGACCTGGAGGCGCTGCGGCAGTCGGGCGTATCCACCGCCGGTGACACGGAGTTGGAGCACATCCGCGACCTCGGCTACGCCATCTCCCTGCCGAACCGGCTGGAGCCGACGGTCGCCGTCGCGGCCCCGGTCTTCGACGCGCGACGCCGGGTGATGGCCGCCCTGTCCGTGGTCGGCCCGATGGTCCGCTTCGACGCCGAGGCGGCCGCGGGTGACGCCGTCGCGTGCGCCGCCCGGGTCACCAGGATCGTCTCAGGAAGCAGGTGACCGCCGCCGCCCCGCACCCCGACGCCTCCTCGCGCTGAAGCCCGTCACCGATCACGCCGTCCCGTCCCGGATTCCGGCCCGCAGGCCCTCGCCCACCGGACACGGCCCGCCGCTCCACCCCGGCGCCGCCGCCCCCGACCGGGGCGTGCCCCGCCGCGCCGTCACCGGCGCACCGGCCCGCCCCCGGCCCTCATCCCCGCCGGCCGGGTCCTCCGTAACCGCTTCTTCCCGTGCCCGGCCCCGGGGCTCCTCTCGCGCCCCGCCGTCGCGCGCACCTTCACGCCGCCCCCACGGACACCGGAGTACCGGCGCCCGTGGGCGGCACCGCACCGCGTGTACCGACAACGTAAGGAACCATCCGTGGCACCACAGCCCAGTCCGGCCACGACCGTCGGCCGGCCGGCCGCCGAGATCATGACCTCGACCGCGCTCTCCTCCCTGCAGGCCGGGCGCCTCTCGTCGGCCCGCTCCCTGGTCAACCGGATGCTTCGCGAGAACTGGCGCGTGGAGCGCCGCTCGCTGACCGTCGGGGAGGACGGCAGCGGCGAGGCCGTCTACCGCATCCACACCACCGACCGCGTGCTGGACTTCGTGGCCTTCGCCTTCCCGCCCTCCTCGCAGGAGCGCACCCTGCGCATCTTCGACCTCGGCTGGGACATGATGGGCGCCCTCCTCGACGGCCCGGCCACGGCCGAGGACATCGAGCACACCCGCAACGAGATGCCGCGCCTCTACCACGGCCGGGCCACCGGGCACACGCTCACGTGGTGCCGCGCCAACCGCTCGCTGCGCGTCTTCGAGCACGTCGTGGACGCGCTGGCCGCGGGACGGCAGCCCGACACGGTCGCGCTCGCCCGCGTCGGCTATCTGATGCGCAACATCGGTCTCGACGGCAACGGCACCTTCGGTACCCGCACGTTCCTCGCGTACGGGGAGGAGCACCCCCTCGCGGTGCCGTACCACGCCCAGTTGCTGTCGGCGTACATGATGCGGGAGCTGAGCGCGGACCTGGTCGAGGCGCTGGCCGCCCGCCGCTCCGACGCGGCCGTGGCCCTCGACCCGCAGGTACGCCGCTTCCTCGGCGTCGGCAACAGCTCCGCGCTCGGCCTCGTCCTCTGGGTCGGCAACCACCCGGCGCTGGTGGACCGCTGGATCGCGCTGCGCGAACAGGCCCTCGCCCACGCACGCGTCCTCCCGGCGCCCGCCGGTTCCGCCGTGGCCGGCACCCTGGTCGGTCTGCTGGAGCGGGCCGCCGTCCACCAGGGCGAGGACGTCAACGAGTACACCTGCTTCACCCCCGCCGGGCGGATCGTCACCGACCTGCGGCGGGTGCTGGCCGCGATCCCGGAGCGCACCGCCGGGGCCGAGGCGGCCGGACGTGTGCCGACCGTGGCCGAGCTGGTCGACGGGGTCGAGGGGATCTGCGCCGAGGCCACCGAGGTGGTCAACTCCGTGCTCACCGAGCTGGACCCCGAGGAGTCGGACCGGCTCGCGGCGGAGCTCACCGTGGACGAGACGTTCCGGCGGGACGCCTCGATGACCGCCGGTGAGCTGCGTGCCCTGCTCGCCGACCATTACGCGTGGGCGCTCGCCGTCGACCGTACGGCGCCCGGCGCGGTCGCCAACACCTGGTACAAGTCCCGGTCGGCCGAGGAGCCCAGATGCGGCGCCACCGCCGAACTGCCCGAGGGCACCGTCGACCTCACCGTGGACGTCCCCGGCATCGTCCAGCACCTCGACGGCGTACTCACCGGCGAGGACCCGGCCCTGCCCGTCGGGCGCCTCCTCGCCCGCCGCCCCGAACTGCGGGGGCCCGTCGAGCGCCTCCAGTCCCTCGCCGGGCGCGCGTACGCCGTCCCGCACACCAACATCCGGGACGCCGCCTTCGTGCCCGCGCGGATCATCCGCCTGGTGAACGCCGCCTTCTACGGCCTGGAGCGCACCAAGGACTACCTGGGCCGTGATCTGCGTGGCGTGATCTTCCAGGGCGCCCCCACGGCGGACGACCTCGGGGGCTCCGGTGCGGGCCCGTGGTTCTGGCCCGCCGTGCCGCACCCCGGGAACACCGTCACCCTCGTACCCGCACCCTCGAACGGAGCCGACCGATGACCTCCGCCACCCTCACCTGTGGCACCGGCGGCGAAGGCGCCGCCGACCGCCTCGGCCGCACCTGGCAGAACGCCTCCGACGCCGAGACCCTCCGCCTGTCGCTGCGCGAACTGCGGCTCGTCACCGAGCGCCTCCTCCAGGCACAGGGACTCGCGCTCGGCGCCGTGCCCGCCGTACGCGATCTGGTGCTGCACGCCCAGGCCGCCGGGCTGCCCGCGCTCCAGTTCTTCGCCGACGGGCTCGGCGACGCGGACCGTGAGCACGCGGGCCGGGTGGAGATCGCCGCCGAGGCCCCGGGGTCGCTCGTGGTCGACTGTCTCGGGCAGAGCGCCCTCGTCGTCGCACCCGCGCTGCTCGACCTGCTCCAGGCGGAACCCGGGCAGCGGGTCGTCCTGTGGGCGGGGCGAGTCGAGCGCGCCGCACTCGCCGCCGTACTGGAGCACCAGGGCACCGACCGGGGTGTGGTGCTCACGGTGACGCCCTCCGCGCCGGATGCCGCGCCGGCCGCCGGGCTGCCCCCGCTGCCCGAGGCCCTGGCCGGTGCGGGCGTCCTCCTCGTCATGGAGCGACGCGCACCCGAGCTCCCCGACGACAGCACGCTGTTGCGGCTCCTCCCATTCGTGGGATCGCTGCCGGCGGCCCGTGCGGTCCACAGCGGTGTGGAGACCCCCGCCGCCCTGTGGTGGTCACTGTTCGAGGACTCCGCCCACGCGCTGTCCACGGAATCGGTGACCTCGCTCAAGCACGCCGGCGCGACCGCAGTCGACGAGAACGGCGTGATCGAACCCGACCTCACCGACGACGTGGACTTCGTCGGTGGCACGGCCATCAAGTCCCCCGACGACGGAGCGCAGCGATGAACATCGACGGACTCGAGTGCGGGGTCTTCAACCGGACGGTCTTCGAGGAGCTGCGCGCCGGGCGCGTGGACTGCGTGACGAACACCATCGCCTTCTGGGAGAACGCGGCGGAGACCATGCGGGCCCTCGCCGACTGGTACGGGATGGAGCGCGACAACGCCGACCTCATACGGATCGCGTACTCCACGGCCGACATCGAGGCGGCCGCCGCCGAGGGCCGCACCGCCGTCCTCATGGGCACCCAGAACGCGTCCCCGATCGAGGACCGGCTGGACCACATCGAGCTCTTCGCCCGCATGGGCCTGCGGGTCATGCAGCTCACCTACAACATCCAGAACACCCTCGGGGCGAGCTGCTACGAGACCACCGACGCGGGCCTGACCCGCTTCGGCCGCAACGCCGTCGAGGAGATGAACCGCTGCGGCATCGTCGTCGACTGCTCGCACGTCGGCGACCGGACGTCGTACGACGCGATCCACGCCTCGGCCGTCCCGGTGGCGGTCAACCACGCCAATCCGCGCGAGTTCTTCGACCACGCGCGCAACAAGCGGCCCGAGGTCATCGACGCGCTCGCCGAACGGGGCGGGGTGCTCGGCCTGACGATGTACCCGAACATCGCCGGCGAGTGGTGCGAGACCGTGGACAGCTGGTGCGAACTGGTCGCCCGCACCGTGGAGCGGATCGGCGTCGACCACGTCGGCGTCGGCTCCGACCTCGGCCGCTTCCTCACCGAGGAGCACATGGTGGAGATGCGCAAGGGCCACTGGACGCGGGGGCCCGAGTACGGGGCGGGCAAGCCCGGCCAGTCGCCGGTCGTGCCGGACCCCGAGTGGTTCGAAACGGCCGCCCAGTTCGGCAACATCCCCCAGGGGCTGGCCAAGGCCGGCTTCTCCCCCGCCGAGGTCGAGAAGCTGTGCGGCGGCAACTGGCTGCGCCTGTACCGGCAGACCATCGACGTGGACCTGCAAGGTGACCGCCCGGCCGTGCGCGTGACCGGCTCGGCCTGACCGTCCGGCCCGGCGGCGGGGCCCCGTTCCGACGCCGGGCCGCCCCGGCCCGTACGCCGCCCGCACCGCCGGACGCGACCTCCCGCCCCCTTCCCCTCTTCCTCGCCTCTCCGAGCGGAGACCCCGATGACCCACTGCCCCAGTCCACCGGCGGGTGGCCCGCCACCCCGGCCCCGGCGGCGCACCCTCGCCGCCCTCGCGCTGGCCGCCGCCCTCACCGCCTCGCTCACCTCCTGCGCCACCGCCGGTGTCTCCGTCGAGGCCGCGCGCCACACCCTCGTCGTCGACACGGCCTTCAACGCCAAGTCGATCGACCCGGCCCGCGTCTACCAGCCCACGGACTACCTCGTCGACCACGCCCTGTACGAGACGCTGACCACCTACCGTGGCGACGACCTGCGTACGCCGGTGCCCGGCCTGGCCCGGTCCTGGTCCAACTCGCGGGACGGCCGGTCCTGGACGTTCACCCTCCGGGACGACGCACGCTTCTCCGACGGCACACCCGTCGAGGCGAGCGATGTCGCCTTCTCCTTCGACCGGCTCCGTCACGTCAAGGCCAGCCCCGCCTTCCTGATGGCCGGGATCACCGTCGAGGCCGAGGACGCCCGGACCGTCGTCCTCACCACCGAGACCCCGCGCGCCGATGTGCCCGCGATGCTGGTCACCCCGCAGTTCGGGGTGGTCAACGCGGACGCGGTACGGGCGCACGGCGGCACCGACGCGAAGAACGCGGTCACGGAGGACGGGGCCGAGTCCTGGCTGAACACGGTGTCGGCCGGCTCCGGTCCGTACCGGCTGGAGAGTTACAGCAATTCCTCGCAGATCGTCCTGGAGGCCAACCCGCACTACGCCGGTGACGCGCCGGCCTATCCCCGGGTGATCATCCGCAACGTGCCGTCGGCCCAGCAGCAGCTGCTGGGGGTGCAGTCCGGCGACTCCCAGATCGCCCTCGACATCTCGGCACTGCAGTCCAAGGGCCTGCACGACGACGGCCTCATCGTCGACAACAGCCGGGCGGCCGAGGTGCTGTACCTCGCGGTCAGCCGCGAGAAGGGCCTCCCCACCGCCTCCGACGACGTCCGGGAGGCCATCCGGCTCGGCATCGATCACCAGCGCCTCGTCGAGATCGCCGGTCCTGGTTCCGCTCCGGCGACCGGCATCCTGCCGACCGTCTTCACCGGGGGCCTCGGCACGGAGGACGCCGGGGTCTACGACCCCGAGAAGGCCCGCGCCCTCGTGGAGAAGGCCGAGAAGGACCAGGGCCTGAAGAAGATCGAGCTGACCCTCGACTACGCCAGTGACTACCACCGGCTGGCCGGCCTCGACTACGGGGTCATGGCCCAGCGCGTCCAGAGCGACCTGGGGAAGATCGGGATCACCGTCACGCTCCGCCCCTCGCCGACGTCGACCTCGCTGCAACGGTATGTGGACGGGAAGACGCAACTCGCCCTGTGGTCCTACCCGCCGGACTACCTCGACCCGCAGAACGTCCTCGGCTTCGCCCCCGGCGACTTCCTCTCCAAACGGGTGCACTGGCCGGCGGAGGACGCCCCCGGACTCGCCGCCCTCACGAAGAAGGCGTACGCCTCGGTCGACGAGCGGGAGAGGCTCAGCGCGTACACGGCGTGGAACCGGGCGATGAACGAGGACGGCCCCTTCGTCCCGCTGCTGGAGCCGAACTTCGTCACCGTCGCCTCATCCGAGGTCACCGGGTTGGTCCGCAACCCGCTCTACTACCTCGACCTGGCCACGCTCGGCCGCTCGGAGGGGTGAACCGCCCATGACCGACACCGCCCCCGTCACCGCCCCCGCCGGCCCGGCCCGCACACCGGCGGGACCACCGCGCGCCACGAAGTCCCCTGCTCCCGGTGCCCGCCGCAGGATGCCGCCCCTGGCGGCGTACGCGCTGCGCCGTATCGCGTCCTCCGCTCTGATCGTCCTCGGCGTCACCCTGGTGACCTTCCTGCTCAGCTCCGTCGTCCCGGCGGACCCGGCCACCGCCAACCTCGGCCAGCGCGCCCTCGACGACCCCGAGACGGTGGCCCGCTACCGCGCGGACCAGGGCCTCGACCGGTCGCTGCCGGTGCAGTACGTCTCCTATCTCGGCCATCTGCTCGGCGGAGACCTGGGCACCTCGCAGCAGACGCAGCGCCCGGTCCTCGACGACCTCGCCGAGAAGCTGCCCGCCCCCCTCGAACTGGTCGTCGTGGCCACCCTCATGGCCCTCGTCATCGGTGTGCTGTTCGGGGTGCTCGCCGCGAAGGGGCGCGGTGGCCGGCTCGACCGGATCGCCCGCACCCTGTCCCTGACCGGGGTGTCCCTGCCGACCTTCTGGATCGGCATGGTCGCTGCCGTGCTGTTCGTCAAGAACCTCGGCGTCCTGCCCGGCTCCAGGCGGCTCGCCCCGGCCCTCGATCCACCGCCCCGGATCACCGGCTTCTACACGGCCGACGCCCTCCTGACCGGCGACACGGGCGCCTTCGCCTCGGCGACCGTCCATCTCGTCCTGCCCGCCTCGGTGCTCGCCCTGTCCGTCGTCGGCATGGTGCTGCGCTTCACGCGCAGCGCCGTACTCGAAGCGCTCTCCTCCGACTTCGTGAAGGCGGGGCGCGCCAAGGGACTCCGGGCACGCGGTGTCCTGTGGGGCTATGCGGTGCGCTCGGCGTCCGGCCAGCTGATCACCGCCACCACCCTCTCCTTCAGCCTGCTGCTCGCCGCGACCGTCTACATCGAGCAGCAGTTCTCCTGGAACGGCATCGGCCAGTACGCCTTCCGCAGCTCGACCAACCTCGACCTGCCCGCCGTGATGGGCGTGTCCATCCTCATCGCCCTGGTCTTCGTCGTGGTCAACCTGGCCGCCGACCTCCTGTACGCCGCCTTCGATCCGAGGATCCGCCTCTCATGACCGCCACCCTCACCCCGGTCACCGCACCGGGCCTCCGTACGGGACGGGTGGCCGGCGCCTGGCGCTGGGCGCGCCGCAATCCCGCACAGGGCGTCGCCGTCGGCGTACTGCTCCTGTGGCTGACCGTCATCCTCCTGGCGCCCCTGCTCGCGCCGTACGACCCGCTCGACCAGGGTGCGGTGCCCCTCGAAGGCGCGTCCTCCGCGCACTGGCTCGGCACCGACCCCGCGGGGCGCGACGTGCTCTCCCGCGTCCTGTACGGCGCCCGCCTGTCCGTCCCGGTCGGGCTGCTGCTCATCACCGCGACCGCCGTGATCGGTACGGTCGTCGGGCTTGCCGCGGGCTTCTTCGGCGGCTGGGTCGACGAGGTCCTGATGCGCGTCACCGACGTCGTCTTCGCCTTCCCGGTGATCATCCTGGCGATGGCCGTGGCCGCCTCGCTCGGCCCGTCGCTGCCCAACTCGGTCCTCGCGGGAGCCCTCGTCTGGTGGCCCGGATACGCCCGCACCGTACGGTCCGCCGTGCTCTCGCTGCGGGAGGCGGACTTCGTGCACGCGAACCGGCTCGCCGGGGTCGGCTCGGTCCGCTCGATCCTCGTGGACCTGGTGCCCGGCGTCGCCGGTTCGCTGCTCGTCCTCGCCATGCTGGACGTGGGCGGCGCGATCCTGCTGCTCGCCGGACTGTCCTTCCTCGGACTGGGCGCCAGGCCGCCGGCCGCCGAATGGGGATCGATGATCTCCGAGGCGTCCCAGTACTTCAACCAGTGGTGGCTCGCGGTCGTTCCCGGTCTCGCCATCGTCACGGTCGTGGTCGCCTTCAACGTTCTCGGCGACGCCCTGCGCGACCGGCTCGACCCCAAGCTCCCGACGGCTGGAGAACGATGATGAGTGCCGCCGAACCCCTGCTGGACGTAAGGGACCTGACGGTCACCCTGCCCCGCGCCGGAGGGGACATCCGGCTCGTCGACGGTGTCGGTCTCACCGTCCGCCCCGGGGAGGTCCTCGGCATCGCCGGGGAGTCCGGAAGCGGCAAGACGGTGACGGGCATGACCCTGGTCGGCCTCGGTCCCGAACGCGCCAGGGTGACCGGCTCGGTCCGCTTCGACGGGCGCGAGCTGGTCGGGCTCCCCGACAAGGAGTGGGGCCGGGTGCGCGGCCGGGACATCGCGGTCGTCTTCCAGGACCCGTCCTCCGCCCTGCACCCGATGCTGACCGTGGGCCGGCAGATCACCGATCATGTACGCCGCCACGAGGGCGTCAGCCGGAAGCAGGCGGCCGCCCGGGCGGTCGAGCTGCTCGACCTGGTGCGCATCCCCGGCGGGGCCTCGGCCGCCGCCCGCTACCCGCACCAGTTCTCCGGCGGGATGCGTCAGCGCATCGCCATCGCCTCGGCCCTGGCCTGCGGCCCGCGCCTGCTCATCGCCGACGAGCCGACGACCGCCCTCGACGTCACCGTGCAGGCCGGGATCGTCGAACTCCTCGACGAGCTCCGGCGGGAGACGGACATGGCGGTCGTCATGGTCACCCACGACCTCGGCGTGCTGTCCTCCGTCGCCGACCGGATCGCCGTCTTCTACTCCGGCCGCGTCATCGAGACCGGCACCGTGGGCGAGGTCATCGGCGACCCCCAGCACCCCTACACACGGGGCCTGTTGCAGGCGTTGCCGCACGCCTCGCTCGGGGAGCGCTCCGCCGTCGGGCACGCCGTGCCGCTGCGCCCCATCCCCGGTTCGGCCCCCGCCGCCGACGCTCCGCCGTCCGGCTGCGCCTTCCACCCGCGCTGCGCCTCGGCCGTCGAGGGCTGCGACCGGGTGCGCCCGGTCACGGTCGGCCTCGGCCCCGCCCGTACGGTCGCGTGTGTGCTGGCGGAGCCCGGGGCCGCCCGCCCCGCCGACACCCCATCGATCCCCGGCCCCGTCCCCGCGGCCGGGGCCCCCGCCCGGAGGAAGGCATGACCGACACCACCGGCCGCCCGGCCGAACCGCTGCTCCGTATCGAGGACGTGGTCGTCGAATACCCGCGCAAGGGACTGCCCCCGATGCGCGCGCTGGCCGGCGTCGGCCTGGAGATCGCCCCGGGCGAGATCGTCGGCATCGTCGGCGAGTCCGGCTGCGGCAAGTCCACCCTGGCCCGCGCCATGACCGGGCTCGCCCCCGCGCGGGCCGGTTCGATCACCTTCGACGGCACCGCGGTGGGCGCCGTCGGACGGCGTCGCCGCGCCTCCGGCCTGCTGCCGCTCCAGATGGTGTTCCAGGACCCGAACGCCTCGCTCAACCCACGGCGCACCATCGGCGCGCAGATCCAGGAGGTGGTGGTGGCCCGCGAGCGTGCGCGGGGCGCCGGGCGCGGGCGGCGCGACCCGGAGAACGCGCGCGAGGCCGTCGAGGCGCTGCGCCGGGTCGGCCTGCCGGACGGGGCGGCGGAGAAGTACCCGCACGAGTTCTCCGGCGGACAGCGGCAGCGCGCGGCGATCGCCCGGGCGCTCGCCTCCCGCCCGAGGATGATCGTCGCGGACGAGCCGGTGTCGGCCCTCGACGCGTCCGCGCAGGCCGCGGTGGCGAATCTGCTGCGGGACCTGTCGCGCGAGGAAGGCATCGCGCTCGCCTTCATCTCGCACGACCTGGCGGTGGTCGGCGCGCTCGCCGACCGGGTGGTCGTCATGTATCTGGGCCGTGTGGTGGAGGCGGGCACCGTCGAGCAGATCTTCAACGATCCGCAGCACCCTTACACCCGGGCCCTGTTGGCCGCCGTCCCCGTGCCGGACGGCAGCGGCTGCCGTCCCCGGGCGCTGAGCGGCGAGGTCCCCGACCCGGGCAGCCCGCCGCCCGGCTGCCGCTTCCACCCGCGCTGTCCGCTCGCCGTCGACCGCTGTCGGACGGACGAACCGGTGCTGCTGCCGACACCGGGGGCGGGATCCGAGGTCGCGTGCTGGGTCGCCCGGACGCGGGACGCGGTGCCGGGCTGAAGGCGCGTCCGCCCGTGTCAGACCGCCGCCGGGAGCACGTCCTCCAGCTCCTGGAGGAGGCGGCGCTTCGGGCGGGCGCCCACCGACGACTTCACCGGTTCGCCGTCCCGGAAGACCATCAGGGTCGGCGTGGACAGCACCGCGTAACGGCTGGTGACGGCCGGGTTGTGGTCCACGTCGATCTGGACGACCTTCAGGCGGCCGGCCTCCTCGCGGGCGATCGCGCTGAGCACCGGGGCGAGCTGGCGGCAGGGGCCGCACCAGTCGGCGGTGAACTCGACGAGGACCGGGAGGCCCGTCCCCCGTACCTCCTCGTCGAATGTGGCATCGGTGACCTCGGTGACTCCCTCTGCGTGGATCATCGGTCCTCGTCCTCCCGGTTCAGTTCACATCGTGGTTCGGGGCCGCCGGGCGTCTCCGCCGACGCCTCCACTTCGGCGCGGGCCAGCTGGGCGCCCACCTCCGTACGGACCGACTGCAACTGGCCGATGAGCGCGTCCAGTTCGCCGAGCTTGCGCCGGTAGACGGCCAGCGAGGCCGGGCAGGAGTCGCCCGCCGGGTGGCCCGCGCGCAGGCAGTCGACGAAGGGGCGGGTCTCCTCCAGGTCGAACCCGAAGTCCTGGAGGGTCCGGATCTGCCGGACCATCCGCAGATCGCCCTCGTCGTACGTGCGGTAGCCGTTCCCCGCGCGGCGCGCCCGCAGCAGGCCCCGTGACTCGTAGTACCGCAGCGTCCGTGTCGTCGTCCCGGCGCGCTCGGCCAGCTCCCCGATTCGCATACCGCGACGGTAATCCTTGACGTCGGCGTCAAGGCAAGGGAAGCGGGGGCCCGGCATTCGGGAAGTGAAGCCGCCGGGGCCATTGACGGCCGCCCCGGGCGCGTCTACATAACTCTGAGAGCGCTCTCAATCGCACCTTCCCCGGCACCGTCCCCACCGGAGGTCCCCTTGCGTACGAGCCGCACCGTCCCGCACAGACCCCACAGACGTACGACCGTCCTCGCCGCCCTCACGGCCCTGGCCCTGACCCTCGCCGGAGTGATCACCGTCGCCGGATCCGGGTCCGCCCGGGGTGACGTGCCGACCGCGCCCGGCTGGAACCTCCAGTGGAGCGACGACTTCAACGGCGCGAACCGCAGCCTGCCGTCCTCCACGAACTGGCAGATCGACACGGGTCACGGCTACCCCGGCGGCCCCGGCAACTGGGGCACCGGCGAGATCCAGAACTACACCGCCAGCCCCGACAACGTCAGCCTCGACGGCGGCGGCAACCTCCGCATCACCCCGCTCCGCGACAGCGCGGGCAACTGGACCTCGGGCCGTATCGAGACCAAGCGGGCCGACTTCAAGGCGCCGGCCGGCGGCACCCTGCGCATCGAGGCCCGCGTCCAGATGCCGAACGTCACCGGTAACGCGGCGCTCGGCTACTGGCCCGCGTTCTGGGCACTGGGATCGCCGTACCGGGGCAACTACTGGAACTGGCCGGGCATCGGCGAGTTCGACATCATGGAGAACGTCAACGGGATCAACTCCGTCTGGGGCGTGCTCCACTGCGGCGTCAACCCGGGCGGCCCCTGCAACGAGACCACCGGCCTGGGCAACAGCCGCGCCTGCCCGGGCGCAAGCTGCCAGTCCGCCTTCCACACGTACCGCTTCGAGTGGGACCGCGCCACCACCCCCAACGCCCTGCGCTGGTACGTGGACGACCAGCTCTTCCACAGCGTCACCCAGAGCCAGCTGGACACCGCGACCTGGGCGAACATGACGGACCACGCCGGGTACTTCCTCCTGCTGAACCTCGCGATCGGCGGCGCCTTCCCGAACGCGCTCGGCGGCTCCACCCCGACGGCGGAGACCGTCCCGGGCCGGCCCATGCTGGTCGACTACGTGGGCGTCTGGACCAGAGGCGGCGGATCGACGAACCCGCCCACGGACCCGCCGACCGATCCCCCCACCGGCTCCTCCACCCTCGCCCTGCGCAGCGCCGGCGGCCTCGGCGCGGCCCAGTCCGCCGCCTCCTCGGTGACGGTGGCCTCGGCCGGCGGCGGCAACCACGACGGGACCCCGCACAGTCCGCAGACCTTCACCGCGACCGGCATCACCCGGGCCTACGACGGCGGCTCCACCCAGTTCGACGTCTTCGCCGACTCGGGCACGACCGTGGCCAACGGGCAGCAGGTGAGGGTGAGTTACGACCGTACGGGCGACGGGACCTGGGACCGCACGGAGACGTACAACTACTTCGCCACCGACCCCGTCCCCGGGTACGAGCACTACACCCAGGCCAAGGGGATCAGGTCGTCCACCGGGAGCCACGGCAACCTGGTGAACGGCACCGTACGGGTCGAGGTCTGGAACGCCATCGGCAACGGCACGAGCACCGTGGGCACCGGCAACCAGTCGGTGGTCCACATCCCGTACGGCTGAGGCGCGCGCGGGCGGACCCGGGACGGCAGGCGCGTCCGCCCGTCATCGCCTCCGCCCATGCCGGGCAGGTGGCCGAGGCCGCGCGGGAACACGGACGCGGCCGGCACGGGAGTCCCGTGCCGGCCGCGTCCTTCGTGGATCAGACCTTCGCGAGCGAGGGCTTCTCCTCGCCGCCGTCCCTGGCCTCGGGGACCTCGGCGTCCGCAGGGCTGTGGTCGTCCGTCATCGTCTGCTCGTCGAACGGGAGCGCGCCGGAGAGGACCTCGTCCACCCGGGCCCGGTCGATCTCCTTGGTCCAGGTGCCGACGAGCACCGTGGCCACCGCGTTGCCCGCGAAGTTCGTCAGGGCGCGGGCCTCGCTCATGAAGCGGTCGATGCCGACGATCAGGCCGACGCCGTCGACCAGCTCGGGGCGGTGCGACTGGAGGCCGCCCGCGAGGGTGGCGAGACCGGCGCCGGTGACGCCCGCCGCACCCTTCGAGGCGATCACCATGAAGACCAGCAGCGAGATCTGCTCCCCGATGCTCAGCGGGTCGCCCGTGGCGTTGGCGATGAAGAGCGAGGCCATCGTGAGGTAGATCGCGGTGCCGTCGAGGTTGAAGGAGTAGCCGGTCGGCACGGTGATGCCGACGACGGGCTTGCTGACGCCCATGTGCTCCATCTTCGCGATCAGCCGGGGCAGGGCCGACTCGGAGGAGGAGGTGGAGAGGATCAGCAGGAACTCACGGCCCAGGTACTTCAGCAGGGAGAAGATGTTGACCCCGGCCACCAGGCGCAGGATGGCGCCCAGGATCAGGAAGACGAAGAGCGCGCAGGTGACGTAGAAGCCGACCATGATGATCGCGAGGGACTTCAGCGCGTCCAGGCCGGTCTCGCCGACCACCGCCGCCATCGCGCCGAACGCGCCGACCGGGGCGGCCCACATGATCATCGCGAGGATGCGGAAGACGAGGCGCTGGATGTGCCCGATGCCCCGCAGGACCGGCTCGCCGGCCGAGCCCATGGCCTGGAGCGCGAAGCCCGCGAGCAGCGCGATGAGCAGGGTCTGGAGGACCTCGCCCTCGGTGAAGGCCGACACCATGGTCGTGGGGATGATGCCGAGCAGGAAGTCCACGGTGGACTCGCTGTCGCCCGCCTGCGCCTCACCCGCGGCGCGGGCCGCCTCGGTGAGGTGGAGGCTGGAACCGGGCTCCAGGATGTTGCCGACGACCAGGCCGATGGCCAGGGCCACGGTCGACATCACCAGGAAGTAGCCGAGGGCCAGACCGCCGACGGCACCGACCTTGGCGGCCTTCCGTACGGAGCCGACCCCCAGCACGATCGTGCAGAAGATGATCGGCGAGATCATCATCTTGATGAGGTTGACGAAGCCTGTGCCGATCGGCTTCAGCTCCACGGCGAAGTCCGGAGCGACGAAGCCCACCGTGATGCCCAGCACCACGGCGGCGATCACGGCCAGGTAGAGATAGTGGGTGCGGTCCCGTCGTGCGGCTTTCTCTGCCACGGGGGTCTCCTCGGGTGTGCGGCGGCTCCGGCTCCCCGTCCCTGGGGGCCCCGGTGACTATTCACTTCCCTGTGACGGCCGTCACCCTTGCGTTCATATCGTTCACGGACGCTTATCGGCCACCTTGGGGCCCCGCTCCCGGCCAGGCAGACTGTGAGGCATGCGCCTGTCCCGTACCCTCCCCCGCAGCCTGGCCGGCCAGCTGTTCGCGATGCAGGCCCTGCTCGTGGCGGCGGTCGTGGCCGGGTGCGCCTTCTTCGCGTACGCCTCCGGCCGCTCGCAGGCCGAGGAGACCGCGGCCCGCCAGGTACGGGCAGCCGCTCTCGCCATGGCCGAATCGCCGTCGGTGCGGGAGGCGATCCGTACCCCGGACCCCTCCGCCGTACTCCAGCCGTACGCGGAGCGGGTCCGCGAGGAGACCGGGATCGCGTTCGTCACGATCATGAATCCGGCGGGCGTCCGCTGGACCCACCCCGATCCCACGCAGATCGGCAGGAGCTTCATCGGACACACCGACCGCGCGCTGCGCGGCGAGACCTTCGAGGAGACGTACGCCGGCACGCTCGGCCCCTCGATACGGGTCGTCACGCCCGTCCGCGACGGCGACCGGATCGTCGGCCTGGTCAGCGCGGGCATCACCGTCGAGCGGGTCTCCACCCAGGTGCGCGAGCAGCTCGGCGCCCTGGGCACGGCGGCCGGCGCCGCCCTGGCGCTCGGCGCGCTCGGGACGTACGTGATCAACGCCCGGCTGCGGCGGCACACGCACGGGATGAACGCCCGGGAGCTGAGCCGGATGCACACCTACCACGAGGCCACGCTGCACGCGGTGCGCGAGGGGCTGCTGATGCTGGACGGACAGCGCCGGGTCGCCCTGATCAACGACGCGGGCAGGGAGCTGCTGGGGCTGGCGCCGGGGTCGGTGGGCCGCCGGGTCGACGAGCTGGCCCTCCCGGCGCCGCTGACCGGGGCGCTCCTGGCGTCCGAGCCACGGGTGGACGAGGTCCACCTCACGGCGGACCGGGTGATCGTCGTCAACACCAGCCCGGTGGTCGGGGGCGAGCGGCGCGGCACGGTCGTGACGCTGCGGGACCACACGGAGCTCCAGGCGCTGTCGGGCGAGCTCGACTCGGAGCGCGGTTTCACCCAGGCGCTGCGCTCGCAGGCCCACGAGGCGGCGAACCGGCTGCACACCGTGGTGTCGCTGATCGAGCTGGGCCGGGTCGAGGAGGCGGTGGACTTCGCGACGGCGGAGCTGGAGCTGGCGCAGGTCCTCACCGACCGGGTGGTGGGCGCGGTCGCCGAGCCGGTGCTCGCGGCCCTGCTGCTCGGCAAGGCGGCGCAGGCCAACGAGCGGGGCGTGGAGCTGGTGCTCGGCGAGGACAGTCTGATCGACGACGGTGCCCTGCCGCCCTCGACGGCGCCCCGGGACCTCGTGACGATCCTCGGCAATCTCATCGACAACGCGGTGGACGCCGCGTCGGAGGCAGCGACCGGTGGAGCGGCCCCGGTGGCGACGGGCGAGGACGCCTCCGCGGCGTCCGGCGAGGGCGTTCCCGTTCCCGCGCAGCGCACCCCGACCCGGGCCCTGGTCACCGTGACCGCGCGGACGGAGTCCGGCGAGCTGCTGCTGCGGGTGGCGGACACCGGCGCCGGGATCGGCCCCGACGACGCGGACGAGGTGTTCCGGCGCGGCTGGACGACCCACGGCACGGGGCGCGGCCTCGGCCTGGCACTGGTGCGGCAGGCGGTCCACCGCAACGGCGGGACGGTCACACTGGGCCGGGCGCCGGGCGGCGGCGCGGAGTTCACGGTACGGCTGCCGCTCACCGGCCGTACGGCGGGGACGGAGGTGGCCGCGCCGTGATCAGGGTGCTGGTCGTGGAGGACGATCCGGTGGCCGCGGACGCCCATCAGCTGTACGTGGGCCGGGTGCGGGGCTTCGAGGTCGCCGCCGTCGCCCACTCGCGGGCGGAGGCCGTACGGGCGCTGGACCGGACGGAGGTGGACCTGCTGCTGCTCGATCTGTACCTGCCCGACGGGCACGGGCTCCAGCTGCTGCGTTCGCTGCGGGCGGCGGGGCACGGCGCGGACGTCATCGCGGTGACGTCGGCGCGCGATCTGGCGGTGGTGCGGGAAGGCGTGTCGCTCGGCGTCGTGCAGTACGTGCTGAAGCCGTTCACCTACCCCACGCTCCGGGACCGGCTCGTGCGGTACGCGGAGTTCCGGGCCGCTGCGGGCGAGGCGAGCGGACAGGAGGAGGTGGACCGCGCGCTGGGCGCACTGCGGGTCTCGGACCCGGCGACGCTGCCCAAGGGGCTGAGCGGTCCGACGCTGGAGGCGGTCACCCGGGCGCTGCGGGAGGCGCCGGACGGGGTGACCGCGGCGGCCGCCGGGGAGGAGCTGGGGATCTCCCGGATCACCGCCCGCCGCTATCTGGAGCATCTGGTGACGGTGGGCCGGGCCGTGCGGCGGCCGAGTTACGGGCAGGTGGGCCGGCCGGAGCTGCACTACCACTGGGTGGCCGAAACCCGCTGATGCCTCCGGGCCTCACCGAGGGGCACGCTAGGAGGATCATACGAAGGGTGAACTGATAGGAACAGCCTGTAGCCAGGCCGTTCCCGGCCTTCTACGGTGGGGCCGTGCACCCATCCCCGCCCTTCAACGCCCCCGCCGCGCGTCGCCTCCGCGAGGCGCTGGGAATGGCTCCCGGACATGTTGCGTACGGGCTCGGCGCCCAGTACGGACTTCGGATCACCGCCGAGACGGTGATGGCCTGGGAGCGTGGAACGGCCCTGCCGGGCGAACGTGAACTGATGGCGCTGGCCGGTGTGCTGTGGTGCGCGCCGGGTGAACTCCTGGCCGCCGCGAGCACCTTGCGCGAACACCGGCTGGCCCGGGACCTCGCGGTGGACGACCTGGCGCGGACGCTCGGGATGACGGCTTCCGCGTACCAGCGCATCGAGGAGTCGGGCCGCTGGCGCGGCAACGAGCGCCAGGCCGCGGCGCTCTGCGAGGCGCTGGACATGTCCGCGGCGCAGTTCCTGACGGCGACCGGCCGCAACGAGGAGCTGGCGGATCTGCTGACCAGGGCGGTGACGACCCGCTGGCAGGCGTACGTACGCCCGGTGGACAAGCTCGTACCGCTGGACCGGATCCTGGTCCAGGACGTGCTGGAGCAGCTGCACGCCGACTACCAGTCCCTGATGGTGTCCACGCTCAGCTGGAACACCACGGGCCGGGACCGGGCGGGGACCGCCGGCGAGGAGGGGCGGGAGTTCCTGGACCGGGTGGTCGAGGAGTTCTGGCGGACGGCGGGCATCTGAGCGGGCGTACGCGGCGAACGGCCCGGGCCGTCCGACACTGCTGGCGTACGCGGCGAACGGCCCCGGCCGTCCGACGGGGCGGTCGGGGCGGGGCGGCTCAGAAGACCGACTCGGCCTCGTACATCCGGTCGCTGGGGACCGTCTTGAGCCGGGTCACGGCGTCCGCCAGCGGGGCCATCACGATCTCGGTCCCGCGCAGGGCCGTCATCCGGCCGAAGTCACCGCGGTGCACGGCCTCCACGGCGTTCCACCCGAAGCGGGTCGCGAGCACCCGGTCGTACGCGGTCGGCGTGCCACCGCGCTGGACATGGCCGAGAATGACCGGCCGGGCCTCCTTGCCGAGGCGCAGCTCCAGCTCGGCGGCGAGACGGTTGCCGATGCCCTTGAAGCGCTCGTGGCCGAACTGGTCGATCTCACCCTTGGCGTACGGCATGGAGCCCTCGGCCGGGTGGGCGCCCTCGGCGACGCAGATGACGGCGAACTTCTTGCCGCGCGCGAAGCGTTCCTCGACCATCTTGACCAGGTCGTCGACCTGGAAGGGCCGCTCCGGCAGGCAGATGCCGTGGGCACCGCCGGCCATGCCGGACTCCAGCGCGATCCAGCCCGCGTGGCGGCCCATGACCTCGACGACCATGACCCGCTGGTGCGACTCGGCGGTGGTCTTGAGACGGTCTATGGCCTCGGTCGCGACGCCCACGGCGGTGTCGAATCCGAAAGTCCGGTCGGTGGCGGAGATGTCGTTGTCGATGGTTTTCGGGACGCCGACGACGGGCATCCCGGCGTCGGACAGCATGCGGGCCGCGGTGAGCGTGCCCTCGCCGCCGATCGGGATCAGCGCGTCGATGCCGTAACGCAGGGACAGTTCCGCGCAGTTCTCGGCGGCTTCGCGCAGCCGGTCGCGCTCCAGCCGGGCCGAGCCGAGGATCGTGCCGCCGCGCGCCAGGATGCCGCTGACCGCGTTCAGGTCGAGGGGGCGGAAGTGGCCGTCGAGCAGCCCCTTGAAGCCGTCCTCGAAGCCGATGACCTCGTCGCCGTGCCCCACCACGGCGCGGTGCACGACCGACCGGATCACAGCGTTCAGGCCTGGGCAGTCGCCGCCTGCGGTGAGAATTCCGATGCGCATCCCGCTCTGTCTCCTGCTCGCTAGTGCCATGCATTCCGGGGACCGTCGTCAAACCCCCGTACCGTGAGCCACGACGATTGTCCCACGCCGAACCGGGCACTCGCGCTTCCGGCCGGGCCGCGGACCCCGTGCGGGGTCCGGGAGCGGCCCGCTCCTGGCGCTCCGCCCGGCGGGCGATGTACCTGCCCCGGTAGGTATCGTCAAGGGGACAATGCCAGCCAAACAGGACGGGAGACCACGCGTGGCGCGCAGTGTGTACGTGACCGGGATCGACCGGGGAGACGGCCGTCAGGTCGTCGACCTGGGAGTCATGGAGCTACTGACGCGTCAGGTCGACCGGGTCGGTGTCTTCCGGCCGCTCGTCCACGACGGCCCCGACCGGCTGTTCGAGCTGCTGCGGGCCCGCTACCGGCTGTCGCAGAGCGCGGAGACCGTCTTCGGCCTGGACTACCAGGAGGCCTCCGCGGTCCAGGCCGAGAAGGGCACGGACGAGCTGGTCTCGCTGCTCGTGGAGCGCTTCCACCGGGTGGCCCGCGACTACGAGGTGGTCCTGGTCCTCGGCAGCGACTTCGCCGCCACCCAGCTCCCCGACGAGCTGGCCCTGAACGCGAGGCTGGCCAACGAGTTCGGCGCCTCGGTGATCGCGGTGGTCGGCGGCAAGGACCAGGACGCCGGGTCCGTACGGGCGGAGACGCGCAACGCCTACCGGGCGTACGCCGGTCTCGGCTGCGACGTCCTGGCGATGATCGTGAACCGGGTGGCGTCCGAGGACCGGCAGGAGATCGCCGAGCGCCTGAGGGCGCAGCTCCCGGTCCCCTGTTCCGTACTGCCGGACGATCCCGCGCTCTCCGCGCCCACCGTCGCCCAGATCACCACCGCACTGGGCGGAACGGTTCTGCTCGGCGACGACTCCGGCCTGGCCAGGGACGCGCTGGACTTCGTGTTCGGCGGGGCCATGCTGCCGAACCTCCTGAAGGCCCTGACCCCGGGCTGCATGGTCGTCACCCCCGGGGACCGCGCGGACCTGGTCATCGGCTCGCTCGCCGCGCACAGCGCCGGCACCCCGCCCATCGCGGGCGTCCTGCTGACCCTGAACGAGCGTCCGGGCGAGGAGATACTCCGGCTGGCCGCCCGCCTCGCACCGGGCACCCCGGTCGTCGCGGTGGCCGGCGGATCCTTTCCCACGGCCGGTGAACTCTTCGCCCTTGAAGGCAAGTTGAACGCGGCGACGCCCCGCAAGGCGGAGACCGCCCTCGGCCTCTTCGAACGCCACGTGGACACCGGCGCCCTGCTGGAGCGGGTCTCGGTGGCCCGCAGCGGCCGGGTCACCCCGATGATGTTCGAGCACGAGCTGCTGGAGCAGGCCCGCGCGAACCGGCGCCGGGTCGTCCTCCCGGAGGGCACCGAGGAGCGCGTCCTGCGCGCCGCCGACGTACTGCTGCGCCGCGACGTCTGCGACCTGACCCTCCTCGGGGACGTCGACGTCATCCGCAAGAAGGCCGCCGACCTGGGCATCGACCTCGCCGGGACCCAGATCGTCGATCCGGCGACCTCCGAGCTGCGCCAGGGCTTCGCCGAGCGGTACGCCGCGCTCCGCGCGCACCGCGGGGTGACGGTCGAGCTGGCGTACGACGTGGTCTCGGACGTCAACTACTTCGGCACCCTGATGGTGCAGGAGGGCCTGGCCGACGGCATGGTCTCCGGATCGGTGCACTCCACGGCGGCCACGATCCGCCCGGCCTTCGAGATCATCAAGACCAAGCCGGAGGCCTCGATCGTCTCCTCGGTTTTCTTCATGTGCCTCGCCGACAAGGTCCTGGTCTACGGCGACTGCGCGGTCAACCCGGATCCGAATGCCGAGCAGCTCGCGGACATCGCGGTGCAGTCGGCGGTCACCGCGTCCCGCTTCGGCGTGGATCCCCGGATCGCGATGCTCTCGTACTCGACGGGCACCTCGGGCTCCGGCGCCGACGTCGACAAGGTGCGGGAGGCCACGGAGCGGGTACGCGCCTCGCATCCGGACCTGAGGATCGAGGGTCCGATCCAGTACGACGCGGCGGTCGAGCCCTCCGTCGCCGCGACCAAGCTGCCGGCGTCGGAGGTGGCCGGCCGGGCGACCGTGCTGATCTTCCCGGACCTCAACACCGGCAACAACACCTACAAGGCGGTCCAGCGTTCGGCGAACGCGGTCGCGGTCGGCCCGGTGCTCCAGGGGCTGCGCAAGCCCGTCAACGACCTGTCCCGGGGCGCGCTGGTCCAGGACATCGTCAACACGGTGGCCATCACCGCGATCCAGGCGCAGGGCGAGGAATGACCCCGACGACCACCGACCCAGCAGCGGAGGTTCCCGCTCCATGAACGACCCCCACCGTGTACTCGTGCTGAATTCCGGCTCCTCGTCGGTGAAGTACCAGCTGCTGGACATGCGCGACCGCTCACGGCTGGCCACCGGCCTCGTCGAGCGGATCGGCGAGTCCACCTCCCGCCTGGTGCACACTCCGAAGGGCGGGGAGACCCGCGAGCGCTCCGGCCGGATCGCCGACCACGAGCAGGCGCTGAAGGCGGCGGCCGACGAGCTGGCGGCCGACGGGCTGGGGCTGGACTCCCCCGAACTGGCGGCGATCGGCCACCGGGTGGTGCACGGCGGGCTGAAGTTCAGCGAGCCCACCGTGATCACCGACGAGGTGCTGAAGGAGATCGAGCGGCTCGTCCCGGTGGCGCCGCTGCACAACCCGGCGAACATCACCGGGATCCGTACGGCGCGGGCGCTGCGCCCGGACCTGCCGCAGGTCGCGGTCTTCGACACGGCGTTCCACACGACGATGCCGGAGGCCGCGGCGCGGTACGCCATCGACGTGGAGACCGCCGACGCCCACCGCATCCGCCGCTACGGCTTCCACGGCACCTCGCACGCGTACGTGTCGCGCAGGACGGCCGAGCTGCTGGG
Organism: Streptomyces sp. NPDC104381; assembly: GCF_055583745.1. NCBI lineage: Bacteria > Bacillati > Actinomycetota > Actinomycetes > Kitasatosporales > Streptomycetaceae > Streptomyces > Streptomyces sp. NPDC104381. Next base: position 496,247 of record NZ_JBVJNK010000004.1, on the reverse strand, counting down.
CCGGCCGGTGGCCGAGGTGAACGTGATCGTGCTGCACCTGGGGAACGGGGCCTCGGCCTCCGCCGTGGCGGGCGGCCGGTGCGTGGAGACGTCGATGGGGCTGACCCCCTTGGAGGGGCTCGTCATGGGTACGCGCTCCGGGGACATCGACCCGGCCGTCACCTTCCACCTGAAGCGGGTGGCGGGGATGTCGACGGACGAGATCGACGAGCTGCTGAACAAGCGGAGCGGCCTGGTCGGTCTCTGCGGCGACAACGACATGCGGGAGATCCGGCGCCGGGTGGACGAGGGCGACGAGCGGGCCGCGCTCGCGTTCGACATCTACATCCACCGGCTGAAGAAGTACATCGGCGCCTATTCGGCGGTGCTCGGCCGGGTGGACGCCGTGGTGTTCACGGCGGGGGTGGGGGAGAACTCGGCCCCGGTGCGGGAGGCTGCGCTCGCGGGACTTGAGGGTTTCGGCCTGGCCGTGGACGCCGGCCGCAACGCCGTACGGTCCGGCGAACCGCGGCTGATCTCGCCCGACGACGCGCGGGTGGCGGTCGCCGTCGTACCTACGGACGAGGAGCTGGAGATCGCCGGTCAGACCTTCGACCTGGTCCACAACTGAGCGGGCCCGCGCCCCTTTGTATCTTCCACCAGACGGAATATTCCGCAGTGAAACAAACCGATAGGATCCGCCTCATGCGCCGTTCCAAAATCGTCTGCACCCTCGGTCCCGCCGTCGACTCCCATGAGCAGCTCGTCGCTCTGATCGAGGCCGGCATGAGCGTGGCCCGTTTCAACTTCAGTCACGGTACCCACGAGGAGCACCAAGGCCGTTACGACCGCGTCCGCAAGGCCGCGGCCGAGACCGGCCGCGCCGTCGCCGTGCTCGCCGACCTCCAGGGCCCCAAGATCCGTCTCGGGAAGTTCGCCGAGGGCCCCGTCGAGCTGGTCCGCGGGGACGAGTTCGTCATCACCTCCGAGGAGGTCGCCGGTGACAAGTCGATCTGCGGCACCACCTACAAGGGGCTGCCCGGTGACGTCGCCAAGGGCGACCCGATCCTGATCAACGACGGCAACGTCGAGCTGAAGGTCGTCTCGGTCGACGGCCCCCGGGTCACGAGCATCGTCATCGAGGGCGGTGTCATCTCCGACCACAAGGGGATCAACCTCCCGGGTGCGGCGGTCAACGTCCCCGCGCTGTCCGAGAAGGACGTCGAGGACCTGCGGTTCGCCCTGCGGATGGGCTGCGACCTGGTCGCGCTGTCCTTCGTACGGGACGCCGAGGACGTCAAGGACGTGCACAAGGTGATGGACGAGGAGGGCCGCCGGGTCCCCGTCATCGCCAAGGTCGAGAAGCCGCAGGCCGTCGAGCACATGGAGGGCGTCGTCGCCGCCTTCGACGGTGTGATGGTCGCCCGTGGTGACCTCGCCGTCGAGTATCCGCTCGAGAAGGTCCCGATGGTGCAGAAGCGCCTCATCGAGCTGTGCCGCCGCAACGCCAAGCCGGTGATCGTGGCGACCCAGATGATGGAGTCGATGATCACCAACTCGCGGCCGACCCGCGCCGAGGCGTCCGACGTCGCCAACGCGATCCTGGACGGCGCGGACGCGGTCATGCTGTCGGCGGAGTCCTCCGTCGGGGCGTACCCGATCGAGACGGTCAAGACGATGGCGAAGATCGTCGTCGCCGCCGAGGAGGAGCTGCTCTCCAAGGGCCTCCAGCCGCTGGTGCCGGGCAAGAAGCCCCGTACGCAGGGCGGTTCGGTGGCCCGCGCGGCCTGCGAGATCGCGGACTTCCTGGACGGCAAGGCCCTGGTCGCCTTCACCAAGTCCGGCGACACCGCCCGCCGTCTCTCCCGCTACCGCACGGCCCAGCCGATCCTGGCCTTCACCACGGAGGAGTCGACCCGCAACCAGCTCGCGCTGAGCTGGGGCGTCGAGTCCTACGTCGTCCCGCACGTGGACAACACCGACGCCATGGTCGACCTGGTCGACGCCGAGCTGCTGAAGCTGAACCGCTACAGCGACGGCGACACGATGGTCATCACGGCCGGCTCGCCCCCCGGCGTCCCCGGCACCACCAACATGGTCCGGGTGCACCACCTGAGCGGCGAGCGCGCCTGACGCCCCGTACGACACACGACCGTGGCCCGCACCCCTTGACGGGGGTGCGGGCCACGGTCGTCGTGCGGCTCCCGGACGGGTCTTCGGTCAGCTGTTGCCGCCGGTGAAGTAGTTCTGCAGGCCGGGGACCTTGAGCGATCCTCCGAACTGCCCTGCCTGCTTCACCGTGGCGTTGGTGAAGAAGGCGAACGGCACGTTCAGCGGCGGCGGGGTCTCCGGGCTGAAGGTGACGGGGATGAGGCCGAAGAGGTTGCCCTTCAGCTCCTCCGTGTACATCGTCACGGTGCCGTTGCGGATGGTGGAGGTGGAACCCGCCTCCGCCTTGACGTGACCGGTGGTGCCGGCCGGACCCTTCGTCAGCTGGTGCAGGTCCTTGATGTCGATGGTGTCGGCGGTGAACTTCAGCACCTTCTTGACGCTGCCGTTGTACGTCTTCACCTCGACGATGCCCGCGTAGTCGAGCCCCGTGAGCGTGAGCTTCGAGGTCTCCAGCGTCCACGGGTCGTCCGGCAGCAGCGGGACGCCCTGCTCCAGGTCGGCCGCGGCGAGCGCCTCGGGGTCGGCGGTCGGGCAGGGGAAGCGCTCCTTGGCGCCGTCCGGGATGTCCTCGTCCTTGACCGGGTCGAGGCCCTTGACGTCCTCGTCGAGGTCCTCGACGCCCTTGCCGGCCTTCTCCGCCGCGTCACGGATGGCGTCGGCGGTCTTGTCGACCGTGTCCTTCGCCGCGCCCGTGGCCTTCTCGACGGGCTTGGTGGTGGCGCTCTCCGACGGCTTCGGGGCCTCGGTGGTGGCACTGGGGGACGGCTCCGCCGTCTCCTTGTCCGGTCCGTCGAAGAGGTCCTTCAGCGCGTCGCCGACACCCAGCGGGTCGAGGGGGTTCTTCGACTTGGTGGGCGTGGGGGTGGCCGACGTGGCGGCCTTGTCCCCGGCGCTCTCCCCGGACGTGTCGTCCTTGGAGGCGCTCGCGCTGGCGGAGGGCTTCGGAGCGGTCGTCGCGTCGTCCTTGCCCGCGTCGTCCTTGCCCGCGTCGTCCTTGCCGGCGTCGGCGGACGGCGTGGCGCTCGGGGTCGGCTCCGTCTCGGGTTCCTGAGACTCGGACGGCTCGTCGGAGCGGGTGACGCACGGTCCGGGCGCGAAGGGGATGTCCGAGCTGTCGTCGGCCATGGCGAGCTTGGGGGTGAGGCCCATGCCCACGAAGACGGCCGTCGGCATCGCGGCGAGCGCGAACGCCTTCTTGCCCGCGGGCATGTGGAGCTTCGTCAGGAGCGACTTCCTGGGCGCCGCGTGGCGGGGCCCTCTTCGGCCCGGAAGATCCTCCGGTCCGATGTCGTTCAACTGCCTGTCATCACCCCGCACGATGCCTCCCACCGTCGGCCTCCACCGCCGCCTTGAACAGCGTCGGCCTCCGCGGGGCCTCGGCGGTGTCGTGGGACTCCTGACGCTGCTCCGGCAACTCGGAGGTGCTGTCCCCGGACCTCTGGGCCTCCGCGTCGCCGGACGCCGGCGCGGCCTTCGCCTCACCCGGCACCCAGGCGATCGACAGGGCTCCGCCGAGGAGGGAGAACAGGAAGCCGATGATGAAGCCGCCGATGTTGGCGACGGGGATGGAGATCAGCGCGAGCAGGATCGCGGCGACACCCGCGAACACCCTCACGATGTGGTGGAACCACATCGTGAGGCCCAGCGTGATGAGCAGGACCCCGATGATCAGCGACCCCGCCCCCGCGGTGGTGGACATCGCGATCGTCATGTTGCCGAGGTGCATGTTGGCGTACGGGAAGTACGCGATGGGTAGACCACCCAGAATGGTGAACAGGCCCGCCCAGAACGGCCGGTTACCCCGCCAGGTGCGGAATCCCCGCCGGTAGACGGTGAGGTAGTGCTCGTTCTGCCCTGTGGACTCGGGGCTCATGGAAAACAGCTCCCTGGAACCGGTACTGCTGTGAGAAGAGAAGGGGTGGGCAGCCGGAGGCCCTCACGGGACTCCGGCCACCCGGGCGAGTGCTAGAAGCACTCCTTGACGCCCTTGTGCAGCTTCAGGCTCAGGTTGCTGAGCTTGAAGGTGCCGGCGGTGGTCGCCCACGCCGTCTGCTCCACGTTGGACAGCGTGGCCGTCTTGGCGCGCTGCGCGAAGCCGTTCGGGTTGACGGCCTTCTCGGTGCCGGACTGGATACCGGGCTTGCCCACCGAACCGGCGGCGACGCCGATGTCGATGTTCTCGAAGTACGCGTCCGCGTCGAGCTGGGCCACGTCGAGGTACAGGTTCGTCGCCTCGACGGGCTTCTTCGGGTCGGTGCCGGCCTTCAGCTGAAGGCTGACGCTGCCGAGACCGAAGGGCAGGTCGGGGGTGACGACCGACTGGCACATGTTGGTGATCGTGGCCTTGCTGAAGCCCGACACCGCCACCGGGTGCGCCGCGTCGTTGCCCTTGAGGTCCTTGCCGACAGCGACGCTGCCGTACTGGACGAAGTCCTCACCGACGAGCTTGTCGGTGGAGACCTTGAAGCTCTGACCGGAGACGCTGAACGACGCGGCGAGCGCGCCCTGCGCCAGGCCGACGCCGACTGCGGCGGTCGCCACGACGCTCGGCACCATGACCAGAGCGAAACGCTTCCATCTGGTACCACCGCGAACCTGCGAACTCATAAATTTCCTCCTTCTCGGACGTACATCTCCGGTACGGGCATGGTGCCCGCCCTGGGATGGGAGAAGTGCTACGTCCTCGGGAAGGAGAGCGCCCGGACCGGAGGCGCGTACCGCATCCGAATCACCGGCGATCACCCCCGAGCGACAACCACTGGCCGCGCGTCTGCGCGGCCGGTTCGGACAGGCCCTGCCCAGGGGCAGGAACCCCCCTGTCCGCGATCGGCGCCACTGCCGCCGACCACCCGGTGGGGACCCAACAGACCCACCTGCGCCGACTGGCCGTCGGGCCGGCGGGTATTGGACCGAGCGTGGCCGATCGTGGTGCATTCCCGGCCGCGACACAAGGGGGGTCGTTACTGACTAGTAACGACCCGATAACCAGGATGCGACAGGGGGATACCGCCCGGCCACACAGGGTGGCACCAAAGGGACGTGCGAATAGCGGGATTACAGCCCGAAACCGGACAGACCACTGAGGGCGATTTACTGCGAGTAACAGTGCGTACTTTTATCAAGTTTTGGTAAAGCACACGTGTTGATTGTCGTTCACCCGCGAAAACGGCCGTGGTGCCCCAGGGGCTCCACGGCCGTGTTGTCACATCAGAACAAGACGCGCGCCAGGGCGGTCCGGGCCGAGACGACCCGCGGATCGTCGGGGCCGATCACCTCGAAGAGCTCCAGGAGCCGCAGCCGTACGGCGTCGCGGTCGTCACCGAAATTACGGCGGACCGTCTCGACGAGCCGCCCGAAGGCGTCCTCGACATGGCCGCCCACGAGGTCCAGGTCCGCGGCGGCCATCTGCGCCGCCGGCTCGGCCGGGTTCTCCGCGGCGTCCTTGCGGACCTGCTGCGGGTCGAGGCCCGCGACGCGGCCCAGCAGTTCGGCCTGGGCGAGGCCCAGCTTCGCCTCGGTGTTGACCGGGTCGTCGGCCAGGACGCTCCTGTACGCCTGGACCGCGCCGTCGAAGTCGTTGGCGTCGAGCGCCTGGGCCGCGGCTTCCAGCTGCGCGTCGTACGGTCCGGCGGGCACCTCGGCGGGGGCGCTCTCCTCGCCGCCGGCTCCGGCCTCCGGGTCGACGGCGATCCCGGTGAGACCGAACCGCTCCTCGCCGACCTGGATCAGCTGGTCCAGCGTCTGGCGGATCTGGCTCTCGGGGGCCGCGCCCTGGAAGAGCGGGAGGGCCTGCCCGGCCACCACCGCGAAGACCGCCGGGATGCCCTGGATCCCGAACTGCTGCATCAGCATCTGGTTGGCGTCGACATCGACCTTGGCCAGCAGGAAGCGGCCGTTGTACTCGACGGCGAGACGCTCCAGGAGCGGGCCGAGCTGCTTGCACGGCTCACACCACTCGGCCCAGAAGTCGATGACGACGGGCACTTCGGTGGAGCGCTGGAGGACGTCGGTCTCGAAGCCCGCCTCGTCGACGTCGATCACCAGGGAGGCGGGTGCGACGGCACCGCCACCCCCCTGCCGGGCGGACTCCGCGCGGGCCTGCTCCGCCTTCGCCTTGGCGTCGCCGGCCGCCTTCACAGCGGCGAGGTCGACGACGCCGCTCATGGACATGTTCCTAGGCTGCATACGTACATCCTCCCCCCTGTGCGCACTGTTCCGGAAAGCGATCCGCGAACCGGTCCCGTCCACAGCCACGCCGGTGTGCGTGGCGCGCGGACGGAAACGGTCCCGGGGCCCTGAAAAACCCCGTGCTCGGCGCCGGGTCCCCACCCGCCGCCTGTGGCTGTCGATCAGTCGTGGCGTCACGACGGCGGACCGTCGCTTCTTACGCTACGACCCGTAGCGTAACTGGCAGGACCCCCTCCGGGGCAAGAGCGAGCGGTGATCTGTCTCACGGATCCCCGGACCGGTCAGCAGTACTTACCGGCCGGTATGGTCGCCGCATGCTGAGCCGCAGCCCCACCGGACCCGCCCGGTCCGGACGACCCCGCAGTGCCGAAGCCGATGCCGCGATCCTGGAGGCGACCCGTGCGTCGCTGGTCGACCTCGGCTGGTCGAAGCTGACGATGAGCGATGTGGCGACGCGCGCGGGGGTCGCCAAGACGACGCTCTACCGCCGCTGGGCCGGCAAGAACGAACTGGTGGTGGACGCGGTCGCCGTGCTCTTCGACGAGCTGGAACTGCCCGACCTCGGCAGCCTCGCGGCCGATGTGGAGGCCGTGGTCCTCCAGTTCGCGGCCCTGCTGGAGCGGCCGGAGACCAAGACGGCGCTGATGGCGGTGGTCGCCGAGTCGACGCGGGACGAGGCGCTCCGGGACCGGATACGCGATTCGATCGTGAACCGGCAGAAGCACCTCGTGCTCCAGGGGCGGGAGCGCGCGCAGGAGCGCGGCGAACTGCCCACCGAGCCGGACGAGGTGGTGGCGGCCCGTACCGCCGACCTGATCTTCGACGTGATCGCGGGTGCCGTCGTGCACCGCGCGCTGGTGAGCGCCGAGCCCGTCGACACCGACTGGGCCCAGCGCTTCACCCTTCTGCTGCTCTCCGGCCTGGGGGCCGCGGCCGCCCAGGCGGACTGACCTCGCCTCAGAAGCCGGGCGGCTCCGTGTAGACGCCCCACTCGTCGCGCAGCACCCCGCAGATCTCTCCGAGGGTCGCCTCGGCCCGTACGGCCTCCAGCATCGGACCGATCATGTTCGAGCCGTCGCGCGCCGCGGCCAGCATCGCGTCCAGCGCACCGCGGACCTTCGCGTCCTCACGGCCCTCCTTGCGCCCGGCGAGCTCGCGCACCTGCTCGCGCTCCACCTCGTGGCTGACCCGCAGGATCTCCAGGTCGCCGGTGACGGACCCGTGGTGGACGTTGACGCCGACGACGCGCTTCTCGCCCTTCTCCAGCGACTGCTGGTAGCGGAAGGCGGATTCGGCGGTCTCGCCGGTGAACCAGCCGTCCTCGATGCCCCGCAGGATGCCGGACGTCATCGGCCCGATGGGGTGCTTGCCGTCGGGGTGCGCCCGGGTGCCGCGCTCCCTGATCTGCTCGAAGATCTTCTCGGCGTCGGCCTCGATGCGGTCGGTGAGCTGCTCGACGTACCAGGAACCGCCCAGCGGGTCGGCGACGTTGGCGACGCCGGTCTCCTCCATGAGGACCTGCTGGGTGCGCAGCGCGATCTCGGCGGCCTGCTCGGAGGGCAGCGCCAGCGTCTCGTCCAGGGCGTTGGTGTGCAGGGAGTTGGTGCCGCCGAGCACGGCGGAGAGCGCCTCCACCGCGGTGCGTACGACGTTGTTGTACGGCTGCTGGGCGGTGAGCGAGACCCCGGCGGTCTGGGTGTGGAAGCGGAGCCACTGCGCCTTGTCGGTCTTCGCGCCGTACGTCTCCTTCATCCAGCGGGCCCAGATCCGGCGGGCCGCGCGGAACTTGGCGATCTCCTCGAAGAAGTCGAGGTGCGCGTCGAAGAAGAAGGAGAGCCCGGGGGCGAAGGTGTCGACGTCCAGGCCCCGGGAGAGGCCGAGCTCCACGTACCCGAAGCCGTCGGCGAGGGTGTACGCGAGCTCCTGCGCCGCCGTGGCCCCGGCCTCGCGGATGTGGTAGCCGGAGACGGAGAGCGGCTTGTAGGCGGGGATGTCGCGGGCGCAGTGCTCCATCAGGTCGCCGATGAGGCGCAGATGGGGCTCGGGCTGGAAGAGCCACTCCTTCTGCGCGATGTACTCCTTGAAGATGTCCGTCTGGAGCGTGCCGTTGAGCACCCCGGGGTCGATGCCCTGGCGCTCGGCGGCGACCAGGTACATGCAGAAGACGGGGACGGCGGGGCCGCTGATGGTCATCGAGGTGGTGACGTCACCGAGCGGGATGTCCTGGAAGAGGACCTCCATGTCGGCGGCGGAGTCGATGGCGACGCCGCAGTGGCCGACCTCGCCGAGCGAGCGGGGGTCGTCGGAGTCGCGGCCCATCAGGGTCGGCATGTCGAAGGCGACGCTGAGCCCGCCGCCGCCGTTGGCCAGGATCGTCTTGTACCGCTCGTTGGTCTGCCGGGCGTTGCCGAAGCCGGCGAACTGCCGGATGGTCCAGGTGCGCCCGCGGTAGCCGGTGGCGTGGAGCCCCCGGGTGAAGGGGTACTCGCCGGGCCAGCCGATCCGTTCGAAGCCCTCGTACGTGTCACCGGGGCGGGGCCCGTAGACGGGCTCCACCGGGTCACCGGAGAGCGTGGTGAAGTCCGCGTCGCGCTTGCGGGCCTTGTCGTAACGGGCCTGCCAGCGGCGGCGGCCTTCCTCGATCTCAGATGCGTCCATGCATCAAATTTACTAGGACGTCCTAGTACATGTCGACGGCAAACCGCCCGGCGTTTTCGCGCGGGGCGGTCCGGTGGTGCCCGTCAGGCCTTGACGGCCTGCGCCGAGCCGTCGGTGATCAGGGGCTCGACCTCCTGGACCACCTTGCGCTCGACGAAGAACGCGGCGGTCGGGATCGTGCCGGAGATCAGCACCCAGAGCAGCTTGCCGACCGGCCACTTCGCCTTGGAACCGAGGTCGAAGGCGAAGATCAGGTAGATGATGTAGAGGACACCGTGGATCTGCGAGACGACGAGCGTCAGACCCTCACCGGTGTCGAAGCCGTACTTGAAGATCATGCAGACGCACAGGATCAACAGCATGACGGCGGTGACGTAGGCCATCACCCGGTAGCGGGTCAGCACACTGCGTTTCATGGCATCGAGCGTAACCGGGCAGCCGGGGCGATCTTGCGGCGCCCTGCCCCGTCGCGACGAGGGACGCTACTCGCCCTCGAAGTCCTGGGCGGCCACCCGCAGCGGGCGCAGCATCGCGAAGATCTCGGCGCACTCCTCGTCGTCGTACGCCCCGAGCCCGAAGTCCATCGCCATCAGGTCCTGGCTGGCCGCCTCGACGACCTCGCGGCCCTTGTCCGTGATGGAGGCGAGGGTTCCGCGCCCGTCGTTCGGGTTGGGGCGCTTGGCGACCAGCCCCGAGCGCACCAGCCGGTCGACGGTGTTCGTCACGGAGGTGGGGTGCACCATGAGCCGCTCGCCGATCTTGGACATCGGCAGCTCACCGGCCTGGGAGAAGGTGAGCAGGACCAGCGCCTCGTAGCGGGCGAACGTCAGCCCGTACGGTTTCACCACCGCGTCCACCTCGGCGAGCAGGATCTGCTGCGCACGCATGATCGACGTGATCGCGCCCATGGAGGGCACCGGCCCCCAGCGCCGGTGCCAGAGTTCCTCGGCGCGGGCGATGGGATCGAAGGGGAGGCTGAGCGGCTTCGGCACGGCACCGACCTTACCCACTGGTCACATGGCGGTCAGCACCGTCTCGCACTTCGGTACCGGACACGCGTTCTACGCACCTCCACGACCAGCAGCAGGGTGCAGAGCGTGCCGAAGGCCCCCGAGTACGCGACCACCTGGTGCACCGGGACGAACTCCGCGGCCAGCCCCGCGAGCGCCATGCCGATCCCCTGGAACGTCATCAGCCCCGCGCTGAGCAGCGTCATGGCCCGGCCCCGCAGGTGCTCGGGCACCGCGTCGACGAACCACTGGTCGAGTCCGATGACGTACGCCGCCCCGGCTCCGGCCGCCACGAGAGCCGCCAGGGCGAGGGCCGTCCCGGGGCGGAACGCGTACGCCACGAGGGGCAGCAGGCCGAGGGCCGCGACCGGCAGGGTGATCCGGGAGCGGGCGCGGGGGGAGAGCGCGGTCCCCACGTACAGCTCGGCACCGATGTGGCCGACGGCCATCGCGCACATCAGCAGTCCGACGGTCGCGGGGCCGGCGCCGATCGCGTCCGCGTACGGCGCCGCGAGGGCCTCCGGGGCGACCACGAAGAAGGCCGGCACCCAGAAGAGCAGGAGCAGCCCCAGGATGCGGCGGTCGCCGAGGACGGCGCGGGCCCCCGCGAGGGACTCCTTGAGCAGGGCGACGCCGGATTCCCCTCCGGTGCGGGCGGGCCGGTCCAGGGTGCCGAGGCGGAGCAGCGCGGCCGAGCAGAGGAAGGTCACCACGGTGACCGTGATCGCCTCGCGCGGGGACAGCACGGTGAGCAGCAGCCCGCCCGCGCCGAAGCCGACGAGGACGGCGCTCTGCGAGACCAGCCGCAGCAGCGAGCGCCCCAGGACGTAGAGGTCGCCCTCCCCGAGGATGTCGGTGAGGGCCGCCGTGCGCGTGCCGGTGAAGACGGGGGCCACCGCGGCGACCGCGCAGCGCAGGGCGAGGAGGCCGCCGACCGGGGTGCCGGGGAGCACCATCACGGCGACGCAGCCGGCACAGATCAGGTCGCAGGTGACGAGGGTGCGGCGGGCGGGGTACCGGTCGGCGACCCCGGCCAGGAGCGTGCCGCCGACGATGTACGGGAGGAAGCCCAGCGCGAAGGTGAGGGCGGAGAGCAGGGGCGAACCGGTGAGGTCGTAGACGAGCACGGTGAGCGCCAGCTCGCTGACGACCACGCCGAGGAGGGAGAGCAGGTGGGCGGCGAAGACCGCCCGGAACTCCCGTACGGCGAAGACGGCCCGGTATCCCCCGGCCCCCGGCCCTGCCTCCGGAGCGGGGCCCGGGCCGGTTGAGGAGGCGCGCTCCGGAGGCAGGGCCGGGGACAGCGCCTTCGCGGCGGGCTCGTCGCGGGGTGTACCCGCCGGGGTGGTGTCACTCGACATGCCCGCAGCCTGGCCGAAGGATCCGGCCGTCCGTAGACTTTCGGCTCACGCCGAAAGTTGAGTGGCCCCATGCCGTTCCATCTGTACTTCGACGAGAGCGACCTGCTCCGCTGCCGCTTCGCGCTCTCCCCGCTCTGGGAGACACAGGAGGCGGTCCGCACGCTCCACCGCCCCGCCCGGCACGGTTACCACCTGCCCTGGCTGCGGCGGATCCGGGAGGGCGCCGTGGGGCTGGACCTCGCGCCGCTGTGGCTGCTGATGCCGGACCCCGGCCACAACCCGGACTTCATCTGCCCGCCGCCGCTCGGGCCGCTCGCCACCTTCGCCCAGGAGATCGAGGCCGTACGCGCGACGGATCCGGCCACCGCCCGCGACGACATGGCGCTCGCGCTCGCCGACACCCCGGGCGCCCTGCACTCCCCCGCAGGGCAGCGGATGCTGGCCGAGCCGGCGCGGGCGGTGCGGGAACTGGCGGACCTGCTGGAGCGCGCCTGGAAGGTGATGGTCGAGCCGCACTGGCCCCGGCTGCGCGCCCTGCTGGAGGCGGACATCGCCTACCACTCGCGCCGTCTCGCCGAGGTGGGCTTCGGGCGGCTGCTCGGCGAGATCAGCCCGCGGCTGCTCTGGGCGGACTCCACCCTGACGGTGGCCGGCACCAGCGGGAACCACCGCCGGGTCCTGGGCGGCCAGGGCCTCGTCCTGATGCCCAGCGTCTTCGTCTGGCCGGATGTCGTCGGAGGCTACGAACCTCCCTGGCAGCCCGCCGTGATCTACCCCGCGCGCGGCATCGGCGGGCTGTGGACGGAGGCCGCCGACCGTACGCCCGACGCGCTCGCCCGACTGCTGGGCAGGGCCCGCGCCGACGTGCTGTGCGCCCTCGGCGAACCGGCGGGGACGAGCGCGCTGGCCCACCGGCTCTCGCTCGCCCCGTCCTCCGTGTCCGCGCACCTCTCGGCCCTGCGCGCCGCGGGGCTGCTCACCTCGCGGCGCTACGGGCACCAGGTGCTGTACGAGCGCACCCCGCTGGGCATCGCGCTGGCGGCCCAGGAACACTGAGCGGCGCCCGCACGGCTCAGCTGCCGCCCGCGGAGGAACCCGCCGGGGAGGCGGCGGCCAGGGCGGGCTCCGCCTCCTGGACGGGTCGCGCCCCTGCCCGCGACCGTTCGTGGGCGGCTCGGGCCCCGCGCTCCCGCAGCAGCGCGAAGGACCACACCACGACCGGGGCGAGCGCGGTCACCAGGGCCGACAGCGCCCAGACGCGCAGCGCGGGGTGGGTGACGGCCAGCAGGCAGCTCAAGGCGGCGAACAGGCAGGTGACGACCGCCAGGGGGCGGCGGACCAGCGTGAGGGTGTAGCCGAGGAGCCGTCCGGGCTCCACCCGGAACAGCGCCTTCGCGTACTGCCTGACGAGCCTCCCGTACGCCTCCCGGGAGCGGCGCGGCCGCCGGGTGAAGACGTCCGCCCGGGCGACCGGGCCCTCCACGACGGCCGGGACGTCAGGGGTGTGGACGGAACGCCAGTACCGCCCGCTCAGCGGGTTGCGCAGCCGGTGGATCGCGAAGCCGGTGGCGATGTCCTCGGTGACGGACTCGTGGAATCCGCCGGCCTGGCGCAGGGCCGCGACCCGTACGACGTGGCCCGTACCGGTGAACGCGGGGGCGCCGTAGCGGTTGCCGGCCCGCTGGCCCAGCGCGTGGAAGACGTCGCGCGGGGAGCCGCCCGCCCGGGAGCCGGCCGGGGCGGCGCCCGCCTGGAGCCGCGGCCCGACGACGAACGCGATGTCGGGGTCACGGAAGTAGCCCGTCGTGCGCTCCAGGAACCCCTGCCCCGGGACGTGTCCGGTGTCCACGCGGGCGAACAGGTCGTAGGCGTCACCGTGCTTGGCGAGCCAGGCGTTGTAGTTGCCGTGCTCCGTCCCCGTCTCGTGCGGGCCCTCCTCCCGGTTCCACTCGGGCACCCCGAGGCGGGTGAAGTGGTGCACGCCCAGCTCGGCGCAGAGCATCCTGGCCTCCGGGTCGTCGCCCTCGTCGAGCAGCCAGACGTCCAGCGGGCCGGGGTGCCGCATCCGTACGGCGCCCTCCAGGCTGGCCCGCACCGTGGAGAGGGGCTCCCTGCCCGGCACGTACGTGAGGAGGAAGGCGAGCACGGTGCCGGGCTCGGGCGTCACCGGGACCGGGTCCCTGGCCACGGACACGGCATGGGCCACGGCGGCGGCGCCGGCGAGCGCGAAGAGCTCGATCACGCCGACGGAGACCAGTGCCACGGAGTCGGCGAGCACCAGCCACCTCCGGCCTTCCCCGCGCGCGGTCCAGTGGGTGGGCCACAGGACGTGGAGCAGCAGCAGTCCGGTGACCGCGGGGGCGAGCGCCATCAGGAGGACCGCTCGTATTCGGTACCTCTCGGTGCGCCGGGGGCGGCGGAACCGCACCCGGTACCTCGCCCTGGGCGGCTCTGCGAGCGGACCCGTGGGACAGCCGCGGCTGTCGTGGTCGTGACCTCCGGACGGCATCACGCCTCCCATGGTCGAATATGCCGGTATCCCCACAGAAGGGGACATATGACAAGGTGTCGACCCGGCAGGGTCCGACCGAGGGGATCCTTCGCCCGAACGGGAAACCCCCGCCTCCGGGGGCTCCGGGGGCGGGGGTGCGTACGGCGTCGCGGGGGGTCAGCCCGCGAGGTGGCGCTCCACCGTCTCGACCTTGGAGGTGAGTCCGTCGGTGACGCCCGGCCGGATGTCGGCCTTCAGCACCAGGGAGACGCGGCCCGCACGGGCCTCGACGGCGGCGACGGCGCGCTTCACGACGTCCATGACCTCGTCCCACTCGCCCTCGATGGAGGTGAACATGGCGTCGGTGCGGTTGGGCAGCCCGGACTCCCGGACGACCCGGACGGCGTCGGCGACGTACTCACCGACGTCCTCGCCGACACCCAGCGGGCTGACGGAGAAGGCGACGATCATGCGCTGACCGTCCCCTCGGCGCGGGCCCGGGCGGCGATGACGCCGTCGGCCTCGTACTTCTTGAGGAGCTTCTCGCCGTAGAGCCCGCCGAACGGCAGGACCGCGAGGAGGAAGAAGAGGGCGACACGCTTGAACGGCCACTTGGCCTTGGCCCACACGTCCAGCAGGAACACCAGGTAGATGGTGAAGAGGATGCCGTGCAGCATGCCGAGCGGCATCATCAGGAAGTCGATGTCCGAGACCCGGCTGAGCACCGAGCCGAAGAGGATCAGCGCCGGGAAGGACAGCGCCTCGGGAAGCGAGATGAGGCGCAGCCGGTGCAGGGCGGAAGCGGTCTTGATGTCCACGAGGGCACCTTCGGTGGGAGGGGCGTGTCGGCTTGTGAACGCAGGCACAAGCACAGCCATTGTGGCATCGCTCCCGGCCCTCCCGGGCGGGGGGTCCGCCCAGGCCGCCGGAGCACGTATCGGCGCATATCAGGGTCACCTCCGGGTCGGGATCGCGCTCCGGGCCCTGTCCGCGCGTCCCTCCTGCGGCTAACGTCGCACCGTGGCGATGTTCCGACTCCAAGGCAGCAAGACGCTCGCCGTCGACCTCACGGGCGATGCCGTCAAGGCGAAGAACGGCTCGATGGTCGCGTACGACGGCCGGATGGCGTTCAAGAAGATGTCGGGCGGCGGTGAGGGCCTGCGCGGCATGGTGACCCGCCGGCTCACCGGCGAGCAGATGGAGATGATGGAGGTGAAGGGGCAGGGCACCTGCTATTTCGCCGACCGGGCGAGCGAGATCAACCTCGTCTCGCTGCACGGCGACAAGCTGTACGTCGAGGCGAGCAACCTGCTGGCCACCGACGCGGGGCTGCGCACCGGCACCACCTTCACGGGACTCCGCGGCGGGGCGAGCGGCAACGGCCTGTTCACCACGACCGTCGAGGGCACCGGCCAGGCGGCGATCATGTCGGACGGCTCCGCCGTGGTGCTGCGGGTGACCCCCCAGTACCCGCTGAACGTCGACCCCGGCGCCTACATCGCCCACCAGGGCAGGCTCCAGCAGCACCTCCAGTCCGGGGTGAACTTCCGTACGCTCATGGGCGAGGGTTCCGGCGAGTCCTTCCAGATCCGCTTCGAGGGCGACGGGCTCGTCTACGTGCAGCCCAGTGAGCGGAACACCGTCGGGGGTGATGTGTGATGCCGTTCCGTGAGATCAACTCGAAGATGGTCGAGGCCGTGGTGGAGCCCGGCCGGACGATGTACAGCCAGCGGGGCGCGATGCTCGCCTACCGGGGCGACGTCTCCTTCACCCCGAACGTCCAGGGCGGGCAGGGCGGCCTGGGGTCGATGATCGGCCGGCGGGTGGCGAACGAGGCCGCCCCGCTGATGACGGTCGAGGGCAGCGGCACGGTGATGTTCGGCCACGGGGGCCACCACATCCAGGTGATCAACCTGGCCGGCGACACCCTCTACGTGGAGGCCGACCGGCTGCTCGCCTTCGACGGGACGCTCCAGCAGGGCACGATGTTCATGGGCTCGCAGGGCGGGGTGATGGGCATGGTGCGCGGCCAGGTGACCGGCCAGGGGCTGTTCACGACGACGCTCAAGGGCCATGGCGCGGTCGCGGTGATGGCGCACGGCGGGGTGATCGAACTGCCGATCGCGCAGGGCAGGCCGGTCCATGTGGACCCGCAGGCCTACGTCGCCCACCACGGCGCCGTGACCAACAAGCTGTCGACCGCGCTCGGCTGGCGCGACATGGTGGGACGCGGCTCCGGCGAGGCGTTCCAGCTGGAGCTCAGCGGCAACGGAGCGGTGTACGTCCAGGCGTCGGAGGAGAAGCTGTGAGCACGCCCGTGATCCTCGACCCGACGACGCTGCCCTCCGACGACAACGTCAACTCCTACACCTTCTGCGTGGAGCTCAAGGGGAGCCAGTGGTTCCTGCAGAAGGGCAAGATGATCGCCTACTACGGGCGGATCGACTTCAACGGCATCGGGCACGGGCGCTTCGAGCGGCTGGTCCGCACGAGCTTCCACTCGCCGCTGCACGCGAGCGACTGGGTGGTGGCGGAGGGCAGCGGCAAGATGCTGCTCGCCGACCGGGCCTTCGACGTGAACTCCTTCGACCTGGAGGACGGCAATCTGACGATCCGCTCCGGCAACCTGCTGGCCTACCAGCCGACGCTGGCGCTGAAGCAGTCCATCGTGCCGGGCTTCCTGACCCTGATCGGGACCGGGAAGTTCGTCGCCGCGTCCAACGGCCCGGTGGTCTTCATGGAGCCGCCGCTGCGGGTGGACCCGCAGGCGCTGGTCGGGTGGGCGGACTGCCCCTCCCCCTGCCACCACTACGACCACGGCTACATGACCGGCGTGATGGGCGGACTGCGCTCGCTGACCGGGATCGGCGGCACCTCGGGCGAGGAGCACCAGTTCGAGTTCGTCGGGGCGGGCACGGTCCTGCTCCAGTCGACCGAGGTCCTGATGCCCGAGCAGGCGACCGGCGCCGTGCCGCACGAGCCGGGTGTGCCCGGAGGCGGCGGTCAACACGGCTCCACCCCGCGCATGCCCGGCCAGCTGGGGGACCTCCAGCGTCGCTTCGGGCTGTGAACGGTAGTCTGCGGAGTGTGACGCCCGGCAGGCGCGTGCGCGGAGTCACACTCCCCGACTTCGTCCGGCTTTCAACATCTTAGGTAGAATCCATACATGGAGACCGAGACGGCCACCCGCTGGCTGACCGATGCGGAGCAGTGCGCCTGGCGCACCCACCTGGACGTCAGCAGGCTGCTGACGCATCAGCTGGAGAAGGACCTCCAGCCGTTCGGCCTGACCATGAACGACTACGAGATCCTGGTCAACCTCTCGGAGTCGGAAGAGCAGCGCATGCGGATGAGCGATCTCGCCGCCGCCACCCTTCAGTCCAAGAGCAGGCTCTCGCACCAGATCACCCGCATGGAGAACGCCGGTCTGGTCCGGCGCGAGCACTGCGAGTCGGACCGCCGCGGACTGTTCGCGGTCCTGACCGACCTGGGCGGCGAGACGATGCGCAAGGTCGCGCCGCACCATGTCGAGTCGGTACGGCGGCACTTCATGGACCTGCTCTCCCCCGAGGAGCTCGCCGGACTGCACGCGGCGCTCACCCCGATCGCGGAGCACCTGCGCGGCCGGCGCGGCAAGCCGTAGCGCGGACGCCCTCAGGGCCGCTCCGGCCCGGGCAGCCGCAGCGTGAACCGCGCGCCGCCGGAGGGCGCTTCACCCACGGTGAGCGTGCCCCCGTGCCGGGCGGCCACATCACGGGCGATGGCCAGGCCCAGGCCGGCCCCGCCTTCGTCGCGACTGCGGGCGTCGTCCAGCCGTACGAAGCGCTCGAAGATCCGGTCCTGTTCGGCCTCCGGCACACCCGGCCCGTCGTCCATGACCTCCACGAGCACCTCGCCCCGCTCCGCCCGCACCGAGACGGCCACCGAACGCTCCGCGTGGCGTTCGGCGTTGTCGAGCAGATTGCCGACGACCCGGGCCAACTGGCCGCGTGATCCGGAGACTTCGAGCGGCCCGTCCTGCACGGACACCTGGGGCGCGATCCGGTCCGCGGTGCGCTGGGAGACCTCCTCGCGTACCAGCGCACCCAGGTCGAGCGCCGTACGCCCCGGCCGCTCCCCCGCGTCCAGCCGGGCGAGCAGCAGCAGATCGGCGGCCAGCACCTGGAGCCGTACGGTGTCGGTGACCGCGCCGGGCAGGTCGAGCAGCTCGGGGTGGGCCGCCCCCACCTCCAGCTGGGTGCGGAGCGAGCCGATCGGGCTGCGCAGCTCGTGCGAGGCGTCGGCGACGAAGCGCCGCTGCCGGTCCACCGATGCCTCCAGCACCGTCAGGGTCTCGTTGGTGGTGCGGGCCAGCCGCGCGATCTCGTCCCGTGAGTCCGGTTCGGGCACCCGGCGCCCGAGGTCCTCGGACGCCGTGATGGCGGCCAGCTCCCGTCTGATGCCCTCGACCGGGCGCAGGGCACGCCGGGTCACCAGCCAGGTCACCCCGGCGACGACGAGCAGCATGAGGGGCAGCCCGGTCAGCATGGAGGTGCGTACGGTGTCCACGGCCTCCTGCTCGGCCGCGAGCGGGGCGCCCGCGTGGACGGTCAGGGTCGCGTCCTGCTCGGTGGTCACCTCCACGGCGGCGAAGCGGTAGTCCGCCGTCTCCCCGTCGACGGTGGCGGTGCCGTTCGTGAAGTCCGGCGCGTCGGTGGACACCTCGCTGCGGGGCGGGTCGCTCCCGTCGTCGTCATCGCTGTCGTCGTTGTCGTCACCGGGGCCGGGGGCGGGCGCCGGGGACACCGGTACGACCCCTGCCGTGCCGGTCCCCGAGATCGCCTCCAGGTCCTTGGAGACGGCCACCACGCGCCCCTCCTCGTCGGTGACCTGGACGGGGTGGTCGTCGTCGTCCAGGTCCAGCTCCGCGTACGTCGCGCCGAGCGCCAGCTCACCGGCCACCTCGCGGGCGGTGACCTCGGCCTCCAGCCCCGCCCGGTCCGTGAGGTTGCCGCGCAGCACCAGCAGGACGGCCAGCCCCGCGGCGGCCAGCGCGACGGCGACGACCAGCGTGGCGCCGAGGGCGGCCCTCGCCCGTACGGACCTCACAGCGCCTCCAGCCGGTAGCCCGCGCCGCGTACGGTGCGGATCGCGGAGGCGCCGAGCTTGCGGCGCAGGGTGCTGATGTAGACCTCGACGATGTTGGGGTCGCCGTCGTAGGCGAAGTCCCAGACGTGCTCCAGGATGTCCGCCTTGCTGACCACCTCGCCGGCCCGCAGCACCAGCTGTTCCAGGACGGCGAACTCCTTGGCGGTGAGCGCGACTTCCTCGTCGCCCCGGTGCACGCGGCGGGCGGCGGTGTCCATCCGCAGGGTGCCGGCGGTCAGCACCGGCGAGGCGGAACCGGCGCGGCGGCGCAGCAGCGCCCGGACCCGGGCGACGAGCACGACGTACGAGAACGGCTTGGTCAGATAGTCGTCGGCGCCGGTGTCGAGGCCCTCCGCCTCGTCGTACTCCCCGTCCTTCGCGGTCAGCATGAGGATCGGCGTCTCGTGCCCCGCGGCGCGCAGGGCGGCGCAGATCCGGTAGCCGTTCATCCCGGGCAGCATGATGTCGAGGATCACGAGGTCGTGGAGGCCCTGGCCGGCCAGGTGCAGGCCCTCCAGGCCGTCGTGCACGACGTCGACGGCGAAGCCCTCGGCGGTGAGTCCCCTCGCGAGGGACGTCGCGAGGCGCTTCTCGTCCTCCACGATCAACAGGCGCATGGGGACAGCCTCCCAAACCGGACCTGAAGACGCCTTCAGGTGGCTTCAGGCTGCGTTCAGCATCGCCGGAGCAGTGTGGTTCCCGTCGCTCAGCAAGCCCAACCCATCGGGGAGGAACCCACCATGAAGCGCAACACCGCCATCGCCGCCCTCACCGCGGCCGTACTCGTCGGCGGCGGCCTCGCCACGACCGCCGCGTTCGCGGACTCCGACGGCGCGGGGACGGACCACAGGACGGCATCGGCCGGCACGGCCGCCGGGCAGACCGGAACGGGGATGACAGGGCGCACCACCGTCGACGAGGCCGTGGCAGCCGCGCTGAAGGCCGTACCCGGCACGGTCACCGAGGCCGAGCTGGACGACGACGATGACGACGGCGGCCGTACGGTCTGGGAGCTCGACGTCTACGGCACCGACAAGGTCTGGCACGACGTGACCGTGGACGCCGGCAGCGGCAAGGTGCTGTCGGACCGCGAGGACGACGACAACGGGGACCGTGACCGGCACGCACCCCGCTCGGCCGCCGTGTCCCTGGACGCCGCGCTGAAGGCGGCGCTCGGCGCGCAGCCCGGCACGGTGACGTCGGTGGACCTGGACGACGACGATGACGACGGCAGGAGCGGCGCACCGCGCTGGGACGTCGACCTCACGGGCAAGGACGGCAAGCAGCACGAACTGCGTGTCGACGCGAAGAGCGGCAAGGTCACCGTGGCCGCGGACCACGACGACAGCGACGACGACCACGACGGTGACGACGACTGACCCGTCCGCCGCCCCGGGGGCCGTCAGCTGTCGGCCGGGGTGCCCGTGAGTCCCGCGACCAGCTCGTCGGCTGCCGCGTACGGATCGAGGTCCCCGGTCACGATGCGTTCCGCCAGCGCGTCCAGCCGGCGGTCGCCGTGCAGGTCG
The DNA here is from genome assembly GCF_055583745.1 of Streptomyces sp. NPDC104381. Taxonomy (NCBI): domain Bacteria; kingdom Bacillati; phylum Actinomycetota; class Actinomycetes; order Kitasatosporales; family Streptomycetaceae; genus Streptomyces; species Streptomyces sp. NPDC104381. Next base: position 475,735 of record NZ_JBVJNK010000004.1, on the reverse strand, counting down.
GCGATCCGCTCGCGGAGCGCGGTGACGGCGATCGTCTCGACCTCGCGGGCCGCACGCGCCGCGCGCCGCTCCGCCAGGACGCCGTGCTCCTCCATCCACGCCCGGTGCTTCTCCAGGGCCTCGACCACCTCGTCGAGGCCCTCACCCCGGGCGGCGACCGTCTTCACGATCGGCGGGCGCCAGTCGCCGGGCCCCCGGGACTCCCCCAGGCCCAGCATGTGGTTGAGCTCGCGGGCGGTGGCGTCGGCGCCGTCCCGGTCCGCCTTGTTGACGACGTACACATCGCCGATCTCCAGGATCCCGGCCTTCGCCGCCTGGATGCCGTCGCCCATGCCCGGGGCGAGGAGGACGACGGAGGTGTCGGCCTGGGAGGCGATCTCCACCTCCGACTGTCCGACCCCCACCGTCTCCACGAGGATCACGTCGCAGCCCGCCGCGTCCAGCACCCGGATCGCCTGGGGCGCCGACCAGGCGAGGCCGCCCAGATGGCCCCGGGTGGCCATCGAACGGATGTAGACGCCCGGGTCGGAGGCGTGCTCCGACATCCGGACCCGGTCACCGAGGAGCGCGCCCCCGGAGAACGGCGACGACGGGTCCACGGCCAGGACCCCGACCCGCTTGCCGGCCTTCCGGTAGGCGGAGACCAGCGCCGAGGTCGAGGTGGACTTGCCGACACCCGGCGATCCGGTCAGACCGACGACGTAGGCGTGGCCCGCCAGCGGTGCCAGCGCGGCCATCACCTCGCGCAGCTGCGGCGAGGCACCCTCCACCAGGGAGATGAGCCGGGCCACCGCACGCGGCCTGCCCTCACGTGCCTGCTCGACCAGGGTGGGGACGTCCACCTTCACGCTCGGCCTCCTCGCTCGCTCGTACGGACTACTTGCCCGGTACGCGGATGATCAACGCGTCGCCCTGACCGCCGCCGCCGCACAGCGCCGCCGCCCCGGTGCCGCCGCCGCGCCGCTTCAGCTCCAGCGCCAGGTGCAGCACCACACGGGCGCCGGACATCCCGATGGGGTGACCGAGCGCGATCGCGCCGCCGTTCACGTTCACCTTGTCGGACGAGACGCCGAGGTCCTTCATCGACTGGACCGCGACGGCCGCGAAGGCCTCGTTGATCTCGATGAGGTCGAGGTCGTCGACGCCGATGCCCTCCTTCTTCAGGGCGTGCCGGATGGCGTTGGACGGCTGCGACTGGAGCGAGTTGTCCGGGCCCGCCACATTGCCGTGGGCGCCGATCTCGGCGATCCAGTCCAGGCCCAGCTCCTCGGCCTTGGCCTTGCTCATGACGACGACGGCCGCGGCGCCGTCGGAGATCTGCGAGGAGGTGCCCGCCGTGATCGTGCCGTCCTTGGTGAAGGCGGGGCGCAGCTTGCCCAGGGACTCCGCGGTCGTCTCGGCGCGGATGCCCTCGTCCTTGGAGAAGAGGACCGGGTCGCCCTTGCGCTGCGGGATCTCGACCGGGGTGATCTCGGCCTCGAAGATGCCGTTCTTCTGGGCGGCGGCGGCGCGCTGGTGGGACAGGGCCCCGATCGCGTCCTGGTCGGCACGGGACAGGCCGAGGCGGGTGTTGTGCTTCTCGGTGGACTCGCCCATCGGGATGTTCTCGTAGGCGTCGGTCAGACCGTCGTACGCCATCGAGTCGAGCATCTCGACCGCGCCGTACTTGTATCCCTCGCGGGACTTCGGAAGCAGGTGCGGGGCGTTGGTCATGGACTCCTGGCCGCCGGCCACCACGACGTCGAACTCGCCGGCGCGGATCAGCTGGTCGGCCAGCGCGATCGCGTCGAGCCCCGAGAGGCACACCTTGTTGACGGTGAGCGCGGGGACGTTCAGCGGGATGCCGGCCTTGACGGCCGCCTGGCGTGCCGGGATCTGCCCTGCCCCGGCCTGGAGCACCTGGCCCATGATCACATACTCGACCTGGTCGCCGCCGATGCCGGCCCGGTCCAGCGCCGCCTTGATGGCGAAGCCTCCGAGGTCGGCGCCGGAGAAGCTCTTCAGCGAGCCGAGGAGACGGCCCATGGGCGTCCGCGCGCCCGCGACGATCACTGAGGTGGTTCCGGTCGTTCCTGACATGAGGCGCAGCCCCTTGGGATCGGTTGTGAACGAGGGTTTACCTGAATGTACTGAGCGGTACGGCGCCCGTCATCCGGCTGTCGGTGTGATCGCGCGCACGTTGCGTAACCAACCCCGGGACGCTGCACTGGTTCCATGCTGACGCGAATCGACCACATCGGAATCGCCTGTTTCGACCTCGACACGACAGTCGAGTTCTACCGCGCGACCTACGGCTTCGAGGTGTACCACTCCGAGATCAACGAGGAGCAGGGCGTCCGGGAGGCCATGCTGAAGATCAACGACACCTCGGACGGCGGGGCTTCGTACCTCCAGCTGCTGGAGCCGACCCGTGAGGACTCGGCCGTCGGCAAGTGGCTGGCGAAGAACGGCGAGGGCGTGCACCACATCGCGTTCGGGACCGCGGACGTCGACACGGACGCCGCGGACATCCGCGGGAAGGGCGTGCGGGTGCTGTACGACGAGCCCAGGACCGGTTCGATGGGGTCCCGGATCACCTTCCTCCACCCCAAGGACTGCCACGGCGTACTGACCGAACTGGTCACCTCGGCGACCGAGCACTGACCCGACCGATACCCGGCCCGGTAGAGTGGGCGGTTCCGGGCCGGGGCCGGGTCGGGGCCGCGCCGCGTCCTCGCCGTTGATCTGTCACCATTCCCCGGGGGGACCGCTCGCCGGCGAGCGGTACTCGTACGGAGTTTGCGACCAGGGTTGCCCCTGCTCGAACGCAGTTGAGGGCTCGGGTTGGGGTGTCCCCTGCTCGAACGCAGTTGAGAGCTCGGGGAAGGATGGGACCGCGCAGTGCGGGGCTACGAAAGCCAGCAGAGCCACCGAGCGGACGACGACCATCTCTCGCGGTTCGAAGCCGAGATGGACCGGCTGAAGACCGACCGGGAGAAGGCCGTCCAGCACGCCGAGGACCTCGGTTACCAGGTCGAGGTCTTGCGCGCCAAGCTGCACGAGGCACGGCGCAATCTCGCGACCCGTCCCGCACACGACAGCGCGGACATCGGCTACCAGGCCGAACAGATGCTCCGTAATGCCCAGATCCAGGCCGACCAGCTGCGTAACGACGCCGAGCGCGAGCTGCGCGAGGCCAGGGCGCAGACGCAGCGGATCCTCCAGGAGCACGCGGAGCACCAGGCCCGGCTCCAGGCCGAATTGCACGCCGAGGCGGTGCAGCGGCGGCAGCGGCTCGACCAGGAGCTGGCCGAGCGCCGGCAGACCGTCGAGTCCCACGTCAACGAGAACGTCGCCTGGGCCGAGCAACTGCGGGCCAGGACCGAGTCCCAGGCCCGCCGGCTGCTGGACGAGTCCCGCACCGAGGCCGAGCAGTCCCTGGCCGCCGCCCGCGCCGAGGCCGCCCGGCTGGCCGACGAGACCCGCCGCCGCGTCAACTCCGAGGCGGAGTCGGCGCGTGCCGACGCCGAGGCCACGCTGCTGCGGGCCCGCAGGGACGCCGAGCGGCTGCTCGACGCCGCCTCCACGCAGGCCCAGGAGGCGACCAGTCACGCGGAGCAGCTGCGCTCGACGGCCACCTCCGAGAGCGAGCAGACCCGGCAGCAGACCGCCGAGCTGAACCGCGCCGCCGAGCAGCGCATGCAGGAGGCCGAGACCCGGCTGCGCGAGGCCCGGCTGGAGGCCGAGAAGGTCCTCGCCGAGGCGAAGGAGGCCGCGGTCAAGCGGCTGGCCGGCGCCGAGTCGCAGAACGAGCAGCGCACCCGTACGGCCAAGTCCGAGATCGCCCGTCTGGTCGGCGAGGCCACGAAGCAGGCCGAGGCGCTCAAGGAGGAGGCCGAGCAGGCCCTCGTCGACGCCCGGGCCGAGGCCGAGCGGGTCGTCGCCGAGGCGGCCGAGAAGGCCCGCACCCTGGCCGCCGAGGACGCGGCGGCCCAGCTCGCGAAGGCGGCCCGGAGCGCCGAGGAGGTCCTGACCAAGGCCTCCGACGACGCCAAGTCGACCACCAGGGCCGCCGGTGAGGAGGCCGACCGGATCCGCCGGGAGGCCGAGGCCGAGGCGGACCGGCTGCGCGGCGAGGCCGCCGAGCAGGCCGACCAGCTCAAGGGCGCGGCCAAGGACGACACCAAGGAGTACCGGGCCAAGACGGTCGAGCTCCAGGAGGAGGCCCGCCGGCTCCGTGGCGAGGCCGAGCAGCTGCGCTCCGAGGCCGTGGCCGAGGGCGAGCGGATCCGCGGCGAGGCCCGCCGCGAGGCCGTCCAGCAGCTGGAGGAGGGTGCCCGCACCGCCGAGGAGCTGCTCACCAAGGCCAAGGCCGACGCCGAGGAGCTGCGGACCTCCGCCGGCACCGAGAGCGAGCGCGTCAGGACCGAGGCGGCCGAGCGCGCCGCCACCCTGCGCAAGCAGGCCGAGGAGGCGCTGGAGCGCAGCCGCGCCGAGGCCGAGAAGGTCCGCGCCGAGGCCGAGGAGCAGGCCACCGCCCTGACCACCGCGGCGGAGGAGGCGGCCGAGGCGCTGCGCGAGGAGACCGAGCGCGGGGTCGAGGCCCGCAAGGCGGAGGCGGCCGACGAGCTGACCCGGCTGCACACCGAGGCCGAGTCCCGGGTCACCGCCGCCGAGGAGGCACTCGGAGAGGCACGTACGGAGGCGGAGCGGATCCGCCGCGAGACGAGCGAGGAGTCCGAGCGGCTGCGCGCGGAGGCCGCCGAGCGGGTCCGCGCGCTCCAGGAGCAGGCCACGACGGAGGCCGAGAGCCTGCGCACCGAGGCGGCCGCCGACGCGGCGCAGTCCCGCGCCGAGGGCGAGTCCGTGGCCGTACGGCTGCGCACCGAGGCCGCGGCCGAGGCCGAGCGGCTGAAGACCGAGGCGCAGGAGAGCGCCGACCGGGTCCGCTCCGAGGCGGCCGCCGCCGCCGAGCGGGTGGGGACGGAGGCCGCCGAGGCCCTGGCCGCCGCCCAGGAGGAGGCCAACCGCCGCCGCCGCGCCGCCGAGGAGGCCCTCGGATCGGCGCGTGCCGAGGCCGAGCAGGAGCGCGAGCGCGCCCGCGAGCAGAGCGAGGAGCTCCTCGCCTCCGCCCGCAAGCGGGTCGAGGAGGCCCAGGCCGAGGCGCAGCGGCTGGTCGAGGAGGCGGAGAGCCGGGCCGCCGAGCTGGTGTCCGCCGCCGAGCAGACCGCCCAGCAGGTGCGGGACTCCGTCGCGGGGCTCCAGGAGCAGGCCGAGGAGGAGATCGCCGGTCTCCGCTCCGCGGCCGAGCACTCGGCGGAGCGGACGAAGACCGAGGCACAGGAGGAGGCGGACCGGGTCAGGTCCGACGCCTACGCCGAGCGCGAGCGGGCCACCGAGGACGCCAACCGCGTCCGCCAGGTCGCCCACGACGAGGCCGAGGCCGCGAAGACGCTGGCCGAGCGGACCGTCTCGGAGGCCATCACCGAGTCGGAGAAGCTGCGCTCGGACACCTCGGAGTACAGCCAGCGCGTCCGTACGGAGGCGTCCGACGCCCTCGCGGCGGCGGAGCAGGACGCCGCGCGCGCCCGGGGCGAGGCCAGGGAGGACGCCAACCGCATCCGCTCCGAGGCGGCGGCGCAGGCCGACCGGCTCATGGCGGAGGCGACGGGCGAGAGCGAGCGGATCCGCGCCGAGGCCACCGAGCAGTCGGAGCGCTTCGTCGGCGAGGCGACCGACGAGGCCGAGCGGCTGCGCGCGGAGGCGGCACAGACCGTCGGGTCGGCCCAGGAGCACGCGGCCCGCACCCGCGAGGAGGCGGAGCGGCTGCGCGCCGACGCCGAGTCCGCCGCGGAGCAGCTGCGCGCCGAGGCCCGCCAGGAGGCGGACCGGCTGCTGGACGAGGCGCGGGAGGCCGCGGCGAAGCGCCGTGCCGACGCCGCCGAACAGGCCGACCAGCTCGTGGCGAAGGCCCAGGAGGAGGCGCTGCGCGCCGCCACCGAGGCCGAGCAGCAGGCCGACAGCATGGTCGGTGCCGCGCGCAACGAGGCCGTCCGGATCACCTCGGAGGCGACCGTCGAGGGCAACTCCCTGGTGGAGCGGGCCCGTACGGACGCGGACGAACTGCTGGTCGGTGCCCGCCGGGACGCCACCGCGACGCGGGAGCGGGCGGAGGAGCTCAGGACCCGGATCGAGAGCGAGATCGAGGAACTGCACGAGCGCGCCCGGCGCGAGACCTCGGAGCAGATGAAGACCGCGGGCGAGCGCGTCGACAAGCTGATGAAGGCCGCGACGGAACAGCGGGCCGAGGCCGAGGCGAAGGCCAAGGAGCTGCTGTCGGAGGCCAATTCGGAGGCGAGCAAGGTCCGAATCGCCGCCGTGAAGCGCGCCGAGTCGCTCCTCAAGGAGGCCGAGACCAAGAAGGCCGAGCTGACCCGGGTGGCCGAGAAGCTGCGCGCCGACGCCGAGGCCGAGGCGAAGCAGATCGTCGACGAGGGCCGCCGGGAGCTGGACCTGCTGGTCCGCAGGCGCGAGGACATCAATACGGAGATCTCCCGTGTCCAGGACGTCCTGGAGGCGTTGGAGTCTTTCGAGACTCCGGGCGGTACGGGCAAGGCCTCGGGCGGCGGCGCCGGCGGCGTCAAGGCCGGCGCGGCGGCGGGCAACCGGTCGGGGGGCAAGGCGTCGGACGGGTAGCCGCACACCTACTTCGCCATGAACATTCAAACCTTCGGGTCGCAAGCGCTCCGGGGGTCAGCCACTCAAAAGGGGTGTCATTCTCCATACCAAAGCGGCATCTTCACGTTGACACGCCGCTCCGGCCCCTAGGATTCCCTCTAACACCTCACCGGTCTCATTCGACAGGAACCCCATGAGCGACCCTTCCTCCCCCTTCGGCTTCGAGCTCGTGCGACGTGGATACGACCGCGGTCAGGTGGACGACCGCATTACCAAACTCGTCGCCGACCGTGACAGCGCCCTCGCCCGCATCACCTCTCTCGAGAAGCGCATCGAGGAACTCCACCTCGAGACGCAGAACGCCCAGGCCCAGGTCAACGACGCCGAGCCGTCGTACGCCGGACTCGGTGCCCGGGTGGAGAAGATCCTCCGCCTCGCCGAGGAGGAGGCGAAGGACCTGCGCGAGGAGGCCCGCCGCGCCGCCGAGCAGCACCGCGAGCTGGCCGAGTCGGCCGCCCAGCAGGTGCGCAACGACGCGGAGACGTTCGCCGCCGAGCGCAAGGCGAAGGCCGAGGACGAGGGCGTCCGTATCGTCGAGAAGGCCAAGGGCGAAGCGGGCACGCTGCGCAGCGACGCCCAGAAGGACGCCCAGCAGAAGCGCGAGGAGGCGGACGCCCTCTTCGAGGAGACCCGCGCCAAGGCCGCCCAGGCCGCCGCGGACTTCGAGACGAACCTCGCCAAGCGCCGCGAGCAGTCGGAGCGCGACCTCGCGTCCCGTCAGGCGAAGGCCGAGAAGCGCCTGGCCGAGATCGAGCACCGCGCCGAGCAGCTCCGCCTGGAGGCCGAGAAGCTCCGTACGGACGCCGAGCGCCGGGCCCGTCAGACGGTGGAGACGGCACAGCGTCAGGCCGAGGACATCGTGGCCGACGCGAACGCCAAGGCCGACCGGATCCGCAGCGAGTCGGAGCGCGAGCTGGCGGCGCTGACCAACCGCCGCGACTCGATCAACGCCCAGCTGACCAACGTCCGCGAGATGCTGGCGACGCTGACGGGTGCCGCGGTCGCCGCCGCCGGCTCCCCGGCGGAGGACGAGTCCGCCACCCGTGGGGTCCCCGCCCAGCAGACCCGCTGAGCGACGGCACGTACATCAGCTGTACCCCTTTACGCGCCCGGTTCCGCCTTTGTGGTGGCGCCGGGCGCGCGGCCGTTCTAGCGTGAGCCCATGATCGAGCTCGACGGCCTCACCAAACGCTTCGGCAACAAGGTTGCCGTCGACCATCTGTCATGCCGGGTCAGACCGGGCATGGTGACGGGGTTCCTCGGCCCGAACGGGGCGGGCAAGTCCACGACCATGCGCATGATGCTCGACCTCGACAACCCGACCAGCGGGACGGTGCGGATCGACGGCCGTCACTACCGGGACCTCCAGGAGCCGCTCAAGCACATCGGGGCGCTGCTGGACGCCAAGTCGATGCACGGCGGGCGCAGCGCGTACAACAACCTCCTCTGTCTCGCCCAGAGCAACCGCATCCCGACCAGCCGGGTCTCCCAGGTGCTGGACACGGTGGGTCTGACCGCGGTGGCGAAGAAGAAGTCCAAGGGCTTCTCCCTCGGCATGGGCCAGCGCCTCGGGATCGCGGCGGCGCTGCTGGGCGACCCCGAGATCCTCATGTTCGACGAGCCGGTCAACGGTCTGGACCCCGAGGGCATCCACTGGATCCGGAATCTGATGAAGACGCTCGCCTCGGAAGGCCGGACGATCTTCGTCTCCTCGCACCTGATGAGCGAAATGGCCCTGACCGCCGACCACTTGATCGTCATCGGGCAGGGCAAGCTCCTCGCGGACACGTCGATGGCCGACTTCATCCACGAGAACTCCCGCAGTTACGTGCGGATGCGCTCCCCGGAGCAGGAACGCCTGCGCGATCTGCTGCACGCCGAGGGCGTCGTCGCGGTCGAGTCGGGCAACGGCACGCTGGAGATCGACGGCGAGGCCCCTGAGCGGCTCGGTGAGCTCGCCGGCCGCCACGGGATCGTGCTGCACGAGCTGAGCGCCCAGCGGGCCTCCCTGGAGGAGGCCTTCATGCAGATGACCGCGGGGTCCGTGGAGTACCACGCCCACTCCGAACGCGACGGTGCGGCGCCGCCCCCGGTGGGCCCGCACTGGGGCGAGCAGTGGAACCAGCAGCAGGCCGGCGACCGTGCGGCCGGCGATCCTACGAAGGGGGTGTGACGGCGATGGCATCGGTACCCGCGGTCCTGAATTCCGAGTGGACCAAGATCCGTACGGTCTCCTCCACCACCTGGACGCTGATCTGCGCGTTCGTCGTCACCGTCGCCATGGGCGCCGCCCTGAGCGCCCTGCTGAACAGCCAGTTCGACGACCTCTCACCCGCCGAGCAGGCCACCTTCGACCCGACCTATGTGAGCTTCTCGGGAATGGTCCTGGGGCAGCTGGCGATGGTCGTCTTCGGGGTCCTGGTGGTGGGCACCGAGTACAGCTCCGGCATGATCCGGACGTCGCTCTCGGCGGTGCCGCAGCGCGGCTCGTTCCTCTTCAGCAAGATCGCGGTGGCCGGTGTCCTGGCACTGCTGGTCGGCCTCGCCACCAGCTTCGTGACCTTCTTCCTCGGCCAGGCGCTGCTCGGTGACCGCGGCACGGACCTCGGCGCGGAGAACGTACTGCGCGCGGTCTTCGGCGGCGGCATCTACATGGGCCTGATCGCGGTCTTCTCCATGGGCGTCGCCACGATGCTGCGCAGCTCGATGCTGTCGCTCGGCATCCTGATGCCGTTCTTCTTCCTGGTCTCGCAGATCCTGTCGGCGGTCCCGGGCGCCAAGAGCGTGGCCCGCTACTTCCCCGACCAGGCCGGATCCAAGATCATGCAGGTGGTCCCGGACGCCATGAACAGCAATCCGGCGCCGTACGGGCCCTGGGCCGGGCTGGGGATCATGGCGCTGTGGGTGGTCGCGGCGCTGGTCGGCGGCTACCTCGTACTGAAGAAGCGGGACGCCTGACCGCACCACTGGACGCGGGCGCTCCGCCCGACGGCTTGGCCGGAACCGCCCGCGGCTGGTTATCCTCCTAACTCTTGACGGGGGCGTGCGGCCACAGGCCTGGGCCCCGACGACAGATACGTCGATGGGGCTGGAGAATGATCGAGGCAGTCGGCCTGACCAAGCGCTACGGCGCGAAGACGGCCGTGCACAACCTTTCCTTCCAGGTGCGCCCGGGCGCCGTCACGGGTTTCCTCGGTCCCAACGGGTCGGGCAAGTCCACCACCATGCGCATGATGCTGGGCCTGGACCGCCCGACGTCCGGACACGTGACGATCGGCGGCCACGCCTTCCGCAGCCTTCCCAACGCCCCCCGCCAGGTCGGGGCGCTGCTCGACGCCAAGGCCGTGCACGGCGGGCGCAGCGCCCGTAACCACCTGCTGTGCCTGGCCCAGCTGGCGGGGATCCCGGCGGCCCGGGTCGAGGAGGTCCTCGGCGTCGTCGGGCTGCGGGACGTCGCGAAGAAGCGGTCCAAGGGGTATTCCCTGGGGATGGGCCAGCGGCTCGGGATCGCGGCGGCGCTGCTCGGCGACCCGCAGGTGCTGCTCTTCGACGAGCCGGTGAACGGCCTGGACCCGGAGGGCATCCTCTGGGTCCGCAACCTGATGAAGCAGCTGGCCTCGGAGGGCCGTACGGTCTTCGTCTCCAGCCATCTGATGAGCGAGATGGCGGTCACCGCCGACCATCTGATCGTGATCGGGCGCGGGCAGCTGCTCTCCGACATGAGCATCAAGGAGTTCATCTCCGCCAACTCCGCGGACTTCGCCCGGGTGCGGGTCGCGGCCGGTCCGCCGGAGGAGCGGGAGAAGCTGACGGCCTCGCTGACGGAGGCGGGCGGCGGGGTCATGACGGAGCCGGACGGCGCCCTGCGCGTCACCGGTCTGCCGCTCCCCCGCATCAGCGACCTGGCGCACGCCTCCGACGTACGGCTGTGGGAGCTCTCGCCGCACCAGGCGTCGCTGGAGGAGGCGTACATGCGGATGACGCAGTCCGCCGTGGACTACCGCTCGACGGCCGACGCCAAGGAGGGCCTCCAGCCGCCCCCGCCCGGTTACGGGCAGCCCGGCCACATGCCGTTCGGCCCCGAGGGGTACGGGCAGCCCGTGGGCGCGCACCCGGCCCCGCCGGAGGTCCCGCAGCAGAGCTGGTACGCACCGCCGCCCCCGGGACAGAACCCGTACGCCGGCGCACCCGCGCCCGACGCCGCGCCCGCCCCCGCGCCCGCCCCCGCACCCGCGGCGGACCCGGCCGGACGCAAGAGCAGCGAGGACCCCCGATGACGATGCCGCCGCCCCCGCAGACGCACCCGGCCCCGCAGCCGCCGCAGCAGGGCTGGAACGGCGCACCCGGCCCGTACGCCTCGCCGATCCCCGTGCGCACCCCCGGTCTCGGTGACGCGATCGCCTCCGAGTGGACGAAGATCCGCTCCGTGCGCTCCACGATGTGGACGCTCGGCGTGATGATCGTGCTGCTGATCGGCGTCGGGCTGCTCACCGCGTTCGCCGTGAGCCTGTCGGACTCCCCGATGGACGAGACCCCGGTGCTCAGCCTCGGGTTCTTCGGCGTCCTGCTCGGCTCGATCTGCGTGATCACCCTCGGCGTGCTGACCATCGCGTCCGAGTACGGCACCGGGATGATCCGTACGACGCTGACCGCGTGCCCGAGCCGGTCCCGGATCCTCCTCGCGAAGTCGATCGTCTTCTTCCTGCTCGCCTTCACGATCACCACGGTGACCACCGGGATCGTCGGCGTCCTGCAGACGGCCATGCTGGACGGCGCGACACCCGACACCGGCTTCTGGGTGCGCTCCACGGTGGGGATCGGGCTCTACGTCGCGACGCTCGGGCTGCTCTCGCTCGCGCTCGGGGCGATCATCCGGCACTCGGCCGGTGCCATCACCATCATGATCGCGCTGGTGCTGCTCCCGCTGGTGCTGGCGATGTTCATGTTCTCGCCGACCCTGGCCCGTGTGCAGCAGGCGCTGTTCGAGTACTCGATCCCCAACCAGCTCGGGGCGATGTACGACGTGTCGGTGACCGCGTCGGGGCCGACCGGCTGGGAGCCGCTGTTCATCATCCTCGGCGTGACCGCGGTGGCCATGGCCGGCGCCCTGGTGTCGCTGGACCGGCGCGACGTCTGAGCCGGGCGAGCCCCGCTCAGTAGCGCGGGGCGTTCCTGGACCGCTGCACCCGTGTGGTGCGGCGGTCCTTCGCGTTCCAGCAGGCCTTGTGCCAGTGCCTGCGGTCGTCGATCCCGCCGAACTCGGGCCAGGCGACGAGGTGCGGGACGCCGGAGGGGATCTCCTGGTCGCAGCCGGGGCAGCGGTAGCGCTTGCCCGCCGCGCTCGCGCCGCTCACCGGGCGCACCGACCACTCCTCGCCCTGCCAGCTCTCCGTGGCGCCGCCCCCGCCGTACCGCTCCCCCGCGCCTTGGGCGTTGCCGGTAGGACTCTCGCCGCCTCGGGGGCGGTTGCGGCGCGGGGACACGGGACACCTCACGGGGCGGGCACGAGCGGATCGGTCCCGTCCAGCGTAGAGCCACCGGCGCCCGGCCTGTGTCGGGAGTGGCTGGTGAGCATGTGCGGGGCGGGTGGGTAACCGGAAAATCGCAACAACTTCGCCGTGGACCGTGCCTTTGGCACGTGTCAGACGTTGTTGCCAGTGGGGGGACAGCCGCGTCGGCCGTAAGGAGGCAGAAGGCGATGCGCGTAGGAACGTTCGTACTGGCGGCTCAGTTTCCGGGCCAGGGACAGGGTGAGGCCCTGCACCGGGCCGTCCGCTCCGCGGAGGTCGCGGAGGAGTCCGGGCTCGATTCCGTCTGGCTGGCGGAGCACCACTTCGTGCCGTACGGGGTGTGCCCGTCCGCCACGACCCTGGCCGCGCTGCTGCTCGGCCGCACCCGCAGGATCCGCGTCGGCACGGCGGTGAGCGTCCTGCCGAACCAGCACCCCGTGATGCTCGGCGAACAGGCCGCCCTGCTGCACCTGACCAGCGGCGGACGCTTCTCCCTCGGGGTGGGGCGTGGCGGCCCCTGGGTCGATCTGGAGGTGTTCGGAGGCGGTCTCGGGGCGTACGAGCAGGGCTTCCCCGAGGCGCTGGAGCTGCTGCTCGACTGGCTGGGCAAGCCCCGGGTGGCGGGGAGCGGGGAGCGTTACGGCTTCCGTGAGGTGGCCGTGGTGCCGCGTGCCGACGAGCTCCTCGGGGACGGTCCGCCGGGCCCCGAGGTGATCGTCGCCTGCACGTCGCCGAAAAGCGTGAAACTCGCCGCTGAAAAGGGTTTGCCGATGCTCCTCGGGATGCATTGCGGCGACGAGGAGAAGGCCGACATGGTCGCTCTGTGGCGATCGGCGGCCCGGGAGGCCGGTCAGCCGGCGGAGGTCGCGGAGCGAGTAGCACATGTGTCCGCAGGGGTGGCTCAGATCGCCGACGGCCCCGGGGACGCCGTGGAGACGCTCGTGAAGTCGATGCCGGGCTGGCTGCGGCAGGGGCTCGGCGCGCATGTGACGGTCGACAACCGCCACCGGGTGATGCGTGACCCCGTGGCGTACACGGAGTTCCTCTGCGGGCTGCATCCGGTGGGTCCGCCCCGGTTCGCCGCCGACCGGCTGGCGGCCACGGCGGAGCGCACGGGCATCACCCGCTTCGCCCTCATGGTCGAGGGGTCGGGCGATCTCGCCGCGACGGAGACCAATGTGGAGCGGCTGGGCACGGAAGTGCTGCCGTTGCTGAAGTGACCTGTTCACGCTGGTAGTCCTGGTGGTGCGGTGGTGCGGGAGCTGCCGCCCCGGAGCCAGTTGCACCTCCCGCGGCCCGAAGCGGCAGCAGGAGCGTTCAGCAGTCCCGTAGTTCGGGCGACTGGTTGAGCAACTGGCCCCTCACCGAGGTGAACTTGGCCAGTCGGTCGTCGACCGAGGCGTCCAGCGGGAACACCGCGACGCGGTGGCAGTTCTGGAATGCCAGGCGCACTCCGAAGTGCCGCTGCAGCGCGCCGCGTATCGCATCACTCGCGAGCGCACGCAGCAGCTGACCACGTGCCTGCTCGTCCGGCGGGGGCGTCTGGTTGTCGGCGAATTCTCCGCCGTCCACCTTCAGCTGGGCCACCAGGGAGCTGATCATCTCCCATGCGTAGGGCAGGGAGGTCCGGACGCAGTCGACGAAGTCGGCTTCGTCGACCTCGCCTCGCTCGGCCTGTTCCAACAGCGCCGGTGAGACGTCGAGCGACATGGGTTCTCCTCTCGCGACCCCGACAGGTGGCCGGGGCCTTACGGGCAGGGCAGGGTGGCGACGCTGCGTACACAGACGGCGACCTCCTGCTTCCACGGTAAGGGCGCAGTCCGGGCCGCACCAGGAGATTGGGAACACAACCGGCCAATAACGAACGGTCGCAAAGAGGGGCAAGCCAGATCGGCCCCGGTCGGGAGTTGCACCGGAGGCGTACGGGAATCGCGTGGACCAGGGGTCGTCGAGTAGCGTTGCCGACCATGCGTCTCGTCATCGCCCGTTGCTCCGTCGACTACGCGGGCCGGCTCACTGCCCACCTGCCCTCCGCCCCCCGTCTGATCCTGGTGAAGGCGGACGGCAGCGTCTCGATCCACGCCGACGACCGGGCGTACAAACCTCTCAACTGGATGTCCCCGCCGTGCACCCTGAAGGAGGGCGCCGACGACAACGAGGGCGTCTGGACCGTGGTCAACAAAGCGGGCGAGAAACTGATCATCACGATGGAGGAGATCCTCCACGACTCGTCCCATGAGCTGGGTGTCGACCCGGGGCTGATCAAGGACGGTGTGGAGGCGCACCTCCAGGAGCTGCTCGCCGACCGCATCGAGACGATCGGCGAGGGCTACACCCTGATCCGCCGCGAGTACCCGACCGCGATCGGCCCGGTGGACATCCTGTGCCGGGACGCGGACGGTGCGACGGTGGCCGTGGAGCTGAAGCGGCGGGGCGACATCGACGGTGTGGAGCAGCTGACCCGTTATCTGGAGCTGCTCAACCGGGATCCGCATCTGGCGCCGGTGCGGGGTGTGTTCGCGGCGCAGGAGATCAAGCCGCAGGCGCGGGTGCTGGCGACGGACCGCGGGATCGGGTGCCTGGTCCTGGACTACGACGCGATGCGCGGCATCGAGGACGACAAGCTGCGGCTGTTCTGACCCCGGGGCGCGGGAACGCCGTACGGGCCCGGATTCCGGGCCCGTACGGCGTTCCCGCGCTCTCAGGCGGTCGTCGGGGAGGCGGATCCCTCCTCGGTCGCCGACGCGGTGACGGTCTCGGCCGGGCCGCTCGCGGAGTCGGACATGGAGGGTTCCGTGGTCGTCTCCGACTCCGACGGGGTCGGGTCCGGGGACTCGGGGTCGGTCGGCGTCTCGCTCGGGGTCTCGGTGTCGGGCGGGGTGGTCGGCGTCTTCGTGGGCTTCTTCGTCGGTGAGGGGCTGTCCTGGGTCGGCCGGTCGCTGGGGCTGCCGCTCGACGAGGCGCTGGTCTCCGGGCTGGTGCCGGGGCCGGAGGTGCCCGGGGAGGGGCTGTCGCTCGCGGACGGGGAGGCGGTGCCGGACGGTCCGGGGGACGCGGAGCCGTCGCCGTCCGTGTCCTCGTCGGTGGCCGTGTCGTCGGCGGGCTCGTCCGCGGGGAGGCCGTTGTCGCTGTCGTCCTCGTTCGCCGACTGTTCGGTCGTGACGTTCTGCCCGTCGGGCTCCTCGCTCCCCGAGGTGGCGCCGAGGGTGACCACGGTGCCGAGGACGGCCGCCAGCAGCGCGCCCGCGCCCACCGCGACGAGATTGCGCCGGGCACCCCTGAGCACGCCGATGCGTCCGCCGGGCGGGCCGGGGAGCGGCGGGTCCTGACGGGCGATCAGGGTCGCGGAGGTGTCGGTCAGCCGGGGGAAGAGGGGCTTGGGCTCCGGGATGCCGCCGGAGGCCGGGACCGGCTCGTCGTGGCGCGGGAGCGGCACCTCATCGCCGGCCGGGGCGCTGTGGATCGGTTCGCCCGAGCGGTCCGCGACGAGGGCGAGCGCCCGGCGTCCGGCCACCGCGCCGGGCTTGTCGGCGAGCGCCCCGCGCATGCCGATGGACGTCTCCAGCTCGGCCCTGGCCCGGTCCAGCTGGCCGGCGCAGAGCGCGAGGACGCCCAACTCATGGTGGAAGTAGGCCTCCTCCGCCACCTCGCCGGCGATCCGTGCGGCCTCCTGGCCCGCCCTGAGGGCCTTCTCCCAGGCGCCCCACTGCATCCCCGCCGCGAAGGCCGGAGCGGCGCTGCGGGCGAGCAGGACGGCCACGCTGGCCTGTCCCGGTGCCTCGCCGGGCACCAGGCGGGTCATGGACGCCAGGAGCGCGTCCGCCTCGGCGACCGCGCGCTCCGGGGTGACGGAGGGGTGCCCCGCCCACCAGGTGTAGTGCTGGGCGGCGCTGCGGGCGTGCGCGTCCGCGGTCTCGTCGTATCCGCTCGCCTCCAGCTGGGCGAGGACGCCGGCGGCCAGCCGGTAGCGGGAACCGGCCGGGGAGAGCAGTCCGCTGAGGGCCAGTTCACCCAGGGCCGCGTCGGCGTGGGTGTCGCCCACGAGGGCAGGCAGGTGCGCCTGGTGGGGCACCTCACCGCCCAGCGCGACGGCGAAGCGCAGGGTTTCGCGGGCGGCCTCGCTGAGCCGGGAGGCGAGCAGGGCGGCGGGCGCGGCGCCCTCGCCGAGGCTGGGCAGCGGGAGGCCGGCGGGCTCGACCCGGCCGAAGGGGGCGTCGGCAGGGTCGTCCTCGTAGCCGTCGAAGGCGTCCTGGCCGGCGCGCAGGTCGTCGCGCTGGCGCAGCAGGGCGCCGGCCTGGACGAAACGCAGCGGCAGTCCTTCGGACTCGAACCAGAGGTCTCCCGCCCAGTTCGCCTCCTCGTCGGTGAGCGCGCGCTCGACGACGTGTTCCATCAGCTCGATCGAGGCGCCGCGGCCGAGACCGGTGAGGAAGACCTCCTCGAGGTTCGCGTCGGCCGCGGGGGCGGAGACGTCGGGGGTCACGGCGAAGAGGAACGCGCACTCCGGGGTGGCGTCGAGCAGCTCCTGGAGCGCGGCGCCGCCGAGCTCCAGGTCGTCGACGACCACGACGGCCCCGATGCCGCGGACGAGCGCGAGGAGCCCCTCACGGTCGGGCCGGTGCAGCGGGGCGCGGTGGACGGCCTCGAAGAGCCCGTGGAGCAGCTCGGCGGCGGTCCGCTTGTAGCCGGAGAGCCGTACGACGCCGTCCGGTGCCAGGTCCGCGCAGTCGGCCGCGACGGCGTCCAGGAGCGCCGTACGTCCCGAACCGGCGGGCCCGGTGAGGCACACGGAACGGCCCCGGGCGAGCAGCCGGACCAGCCGTTCGCGCTCCTCCTGGCGTTCCAGGAGGGGCATCTGCGGCGCGGGCGGCCCCGGGGGTACGGGCGGCGCGGCGGCGCGCTCGCGCTCCACACGCTGGGCGGCGGTGTGCCGTACGGGCGCGTCGGGGAGCTCACCCGGCCGGCAGGGCTCGATCTCGCTGCCGTCGACCGGATTGACGGTGAGCAGGAAGTCACCCGATATCAGCTGCACCGTGCGCGGCTGCTGGGATACCTGGTGCCCGAGGTCGGGCGTCAGCGGGTCGCGGGACTGCCGCCGCCGCCCGGCGTCGTCGCCGGACCGGTCGGTGCCGTGGCCGTACTCTTCCGGTCCCCGGTTGATCGGGTCCATCGTCAAAGTCCCCCAGACGCGCAGTGCGCGGTAGCCCCCTCCGGCCTCGCACGCCCCGCTGTCGCTGTCGCTCCCGGTCCGGTGTCCGCCGGTGGGTCTCTTCGATCGGCTGACGGCCGAACCCTAAACCTTCGCACAGTATCTACGAACCGGCGGGGGGCCGCGCGGCCCGCGACATCACGTTCTCGTGAGGATTGTGCGTGTATCGCCGCCGAAGGGCGCTCCGCCCGGACCGCGGGACTCCCGCACACGCCTCAGACGCGTGGCAGGGAGTCGGCGGCGATCCCGCCTTCGATGGCCAGGATCCTGTGCAGCCTCGTCGCCACCAGCAGGCGCTGCATCTGCGGCGGTACGCCGCGCAGCACCAGCCGCCGGCCGGCACGCCCGGCTCTGCGGTGCGCGCCCATGATGACGCCGAGTCCGGTGGCGTCCCAGGAGTCGAGCTCGGTCAGGTTCAGCACGAGATCGCCGGCTCCGTCGTCGACGGCCGAGTGCAGAACCGTACGGGCGTCCGCCGCGCTTCGGACGTCGAGGCGGCCCCCGACGACCAGCTCGGCGTGGTCGCCCCTGATGTGCATATGCGCTCCCCGGAAGTACTCCGCAGCTAGGTCGGTCTGTCTTTTTCTCTTTCTTCCTCTGCCACAACTGACTGCCGCAGCGACAGGGAAGTTGCCGTCTGTAAGCGAACCGATACCGAATTCACCCCGAGGGGTGAACAAGGTCCGCCGGTACCCGCCGGATCCGCGCGCCGGACGGCAACGGATCCCGGGATCCCCGGCTCTGACTGACGGCACATCAGGCAGCCGGGGACCCGGTCGTGATCAGTAGGCGTAGAAGCCCTGCCCGCTCTTGCGCCCGATGTCACCTGCGTCGACCATCCGGCGCATCAGCTCGGGAGCGGCGAACTTCTCGTCCTGGGACTCGGTGTAGATGTTGCCCGTGGCGTGCAGCAGGATGTCCACGCCGGTCATGTCGGCCGTGGCGAGCGGGCCCATGGCGTGGCCGAAGCCCAGCTTGCACGCGGTGTCGATGTCCTCGGCCGAGGCGACGCCCGACTCGTACAGCTTGGCCGCCTCGACGACCAGCGCCGAGATCAGCCGGGTGGTGACGAAGCCCGCCACGTCACGGTTGACGACGATGCAGGTCTTGCCCACGGACTCGGCGAACTCCCGCGCGGTGGCGAGTGTTTCGTCGCTGGTCTTGTAGCCGCGTACCAGCTCGCAGAGCTGCATCATCGGCACCGGCGAGAAGAAGTGCACACCGACGACCCGCTCCGGGCGCTCCGTCACGGCCGCGATCTTGGTGATCGGGATGGCGGAGGTGTTGGAGGCGAGGACGGCGTCCTCCCGTACGACCTTGTCGAGCGTACGGAAGATCTCGTGCTTGACCTCGAGCTTCTCGAAGACGGCCTCGACGACGACGTCGGCGTCGGCCACCGCGTCCAGGTCGGTGGTCGTGGTGATGCGGGCGAGTGCGGCCTCGGCGTCGGACGCCTCCAGCTTGCCCTTGGCGACGAACTTGCCGTAACTGGCCTCGATGCCACCGCGCCCGCGGGCCAGGGCCTCGTCGGTGACGTCACGCAGCACGACGTCCCAGCCCGCCTGGGCGGAGACCTGCGCGATACCGGACCCCATGAGTCCGGCGCCGATGACGGCGAGCTTCCTGGCCACGTTTCGCACCCCAATGCTTCTCGTTCGTTGCTTGCTCTCCGGCGGAGATTAGTACCCGTGAGGGGCCGTGAGGCCCCGAAGAGATGCGCGTCACGTCTCACATGACGGACATCACACCGGCCGGTGTCACCCGGCGGCGCGCCGCGCGTAGTTGAGGACCTTCTCGCCGAGGAGGTCCTCCATGTCGTCGAGCAGGACGAGCGCGTCACGCGAGACCTCGTTCGTGCCCCGGCCGGCGACCATCTCTCCGCCGATGTACGCCATGAGCGTGCTGTGCACCCAGGAGAGCTGACCGGCCACCAGGACCGGCGCCTGGTCGCCCGGCTCCGCCCCCGCCTCCTCGCGCAGGGTGCCCATCAGATGGAGCTGGGCCTCCTGCCCGATGTGCCAGAGGCGGGCCTTGAGGGTGTCGGCGCCCTCGATGACCCGCATGAAGTGCGCGTAGCCGTCGATGAGACCGACCGTCGGCGAGACGCCCTCCACCTGGATCCGCAGTTCGCGCAGGACGGCCTCGGCGGCGGACTCCCCCGCGTCACGGCCCCGGACGTAGCGCGAGAGCCGGTCGACGATGCCCCGGCTGCGGTCCAGGAAGAGGTCCTCCTTGGCCGGGAAGTAGTTGTACACCGTGTTCACCGAGACGTCGGCGGCCTCGGCGATCTCGGCGATCGTGACCGCGTCGAAGCCCCGCTCGACGAAGAGCCCGGTGGCCACGTCCGAGAGGTGCTGTCTCGTCCGGCGCTTCTTCCGCTCCCGCAGTCCCTCAGCCATGGACCCATCGTACGGATGCCGTGGTGCCGCTGAAACTTTGGAGGCATTGCAATTTTTCAGTCGCTCTGTTTTTGTGGTCACCATGCCAATCATCAGCACGTCCGGGCTCGCCCGGACCTTCACCACCAAGGCGGGGCCGGTCCACGCCGTGCGCTCGGTCGACCTGGCCGTCATGCCCGGGGAGATCGTCGGCCTGCTGGGCCCCAACGGCGCGGGCAAGACCACCACCCTGCGGATGCTCACCACGCTGCTGGCCCCCACCGGCGGCGCGGCCACCGTCGCGGGCCGCGACCTGACCGGGGACCCGGCGGGCGTCCGCGAGAAGTGCGGTTACGTCGCCCAGTCCGGCGGGGTGGACCCGCACATCGCCGTGCGGGAGGAGCTGGTCACCCAGGGGCGGCTGTACCGGCTGGGCAAGGCGGACGCGATCGCGCGGGCGGACGAGCTCGCCGCGCACCTCGGCCTCGGCGAGCTGCTCGACCGCAGGACGGCCGCGCTCTCCGGCGGCCAGCGGCGCCGCCTCGACATCGCGATGGGCCTCACCCACCGGCCGGAGGTGCTCTTCCTCGACGAGCCGACCACCGGGCTCGACCCGGGCAGCCGGGAGGACCTGTGGGACCTGGTCCGGGGGCTGCGCGACGACTTCGGCACGACGGTCGTGCTCACCACCCACTACCTCGACGAGGCCGACGCCCTCGCGGACCGGCTGGTCGTCATCGACGGCGGCCTGGTCGTCGCCGAGGGCGCGCCCTCGGCTCTGAAGACCGAGCACGCCGGCTCGCCCGACGCGTCGCTCCACGACACCTTCCTCGCGATCACCGGGCGCACCCCGGCCGCCGCCGATCCCGCCCCCGTCGCCGTATAGGACCCCCATGCTGATCCACGACACCTCGCTGATCTTCGGCCGGTACGTCCGGCAGACCCTGCGCTCCCGGTTCCAGATCTTCTTCGGGATCCTGATGCCGCTGCTCTACCTGCTCTTCTTCGGCCCGCTCCTCACGGGTCTCCCGCTCGGCTCCACCGGTGACTCCTGGCAGGTCCTGGTGCCCGGACTGCTCCTTCAACTGGCGCTCTTCGGTGCCTCGTTCACCGGTTTCGCGATCATCATCGAGCAGTCGACCGGGGTGGTCGAGCGCATGCGTGTGACCCCCGTCAGCCGTCTGGCGCTCCTGCTGGGACGGGTCCTGCGGGACGCGCTGCTCTTCATGTTCCAGGCCGTGCTGCTGGTGCTCGCCGCACTGGCCATGGGGCTGCGCGCCCCGCTGCCCGGGGTGCTCATCGGCTTCGGCTTCGTGGGCCTGCTGACCGTCTCGCTGGCCTCGCTGTCGTACGCCCTGGCCATGAAGGTGCGGACGCCGCAGGAGTTCGGGCCGGTGATCAACTCGCTCACCATGCCGGCCATGCTGCTCTCCGGGCTGATGCTGCCGATGACGCTCGGCCCGGCCTGGCTGGACGTCCTGTCGCACTTCACGCCGTTCCGCTACCTGGTGGACGCGGTGCGGGACGCCTACGTCGGCTCGTACGCCACGGCGCACATGCTGTACGGGGTCCTGGTGGCGCTCGCGTTCGCCCTTCTGGCCGTGACGGTGGGCACACGCGTCTTCCGCAGGGCCGGAGCATAGGAGGGCCTCTCGTTCGGGTCAGGCCGGGCGAAAGACCTACCCTGGCCCCATGGTCAATCTGACGCGCATCTACACCCGTACCGGCGACAAGGGCACCACCGCCCTCGGCGACATGAGCCGGACCGCCAAGACCGATCTGCGGATCTCGGCGTACGCCGACGCCAACGAGGCCAATGCCGTCATCGGCACGGCCGTCGCGCTCGGGAACCTCCCCGAGGACGTGGTGAAGGTCCTCGTCCGCGTACAGAACGACCTGTTCGACGTGGGCGCGGACCTGTCGACGCCGGTGGTGGAGAACCCGGAGTACCCGCCGCTGCGGGTGGAGCAGTCGTACGTCGACAAGCTGGAGGCGGACTGCGACACCTTCCTGGAGGAGCTGGAGAAGCTCCGCAGCTTCATCCTTCCGGGCGGAACCCCGGGGGCGGCGCTGCTGCACCAGGCCTGCACCGTCGTCCGGCGGGCGGAGCGGTCCACCTGGGCGGCGCTGGAGGTGCACGGCGAGGTCATGAACGCGCTGACGGCGACCTATCTCAACCGCCTCTCCGACCTCCTGTTCATCCTCGCCAGGACGGCGAACAAGGAGGTCGGGGACGTGCTGTGGGTGCCGGGCGGCGAGCGCTGAGTCAGCGGCCGGCCCCGACCCGGTTCTCAGGTCCCTCCGGTCCCTCCGGTTCCCGCGGCCCCTTCGGTTCCCGCTTCGGCGCGACGGTGTAGCCCACGGCGATGATCAGGTTGATCCCGATCACCCAGAGCATCTTCTGCTGCCACATCCGCAGCGATCCGGTGTCGCCGTCCGCGCCGACGTAGAGGACCGCCGCCTGGAGCAGGGCCGTCGCCGTCACCGCGGCGACCGTCCAGCGGGCGGCGGTGCGCCACTCGTGGGCGGCCCGTGCCATCCCGTACTTCGGGGGCCGCACCGGCGGCGGGCCGCCCGCGAAGCGGTGGGCGACCCTGGCGTCGACCCACGTGATGGTGGAGTGGCCGAGCCCCACCGTGAAGCCGATGTAGACGGCGGCCAGGCCGTGCTTCCAGTCCGGCTCGGCGCCGTTCTTCAGGTCGACGGCCGTCACCACCAGCAGGACCACCTCCAGCAGGGGCTCGCACAGCAGCACGGCGGCCCCCAGCCGGGGCTTCCGCGCCACGTACCGCAGCGCGAGCCCGGCGGCCAGCAGCACCCAGAAGCCCACCTCGCAGAGCACGATCAGTGTGACGATCACGGCGCATCCCCTTCCGGTCCCTCCGGTCCCCTCCAGCCTCCCTTCCGTACGGCGGCGGGTCGTCGTCAGCAGTGACGAAACGTGACTGCATCCTTCGATGTACTCGCACCTCACCCCGCGTACGGACGAGACGCCGGCCCATGCCGTGTTGGATGGACGGGTGTTCACCTCTCCGCGCCCGCACCGCCATGACGTACTGATCGCGGTGACCGGGCTGACCGGCGGGCTGGTGCTCTGGGCGGCCGGGCTGCACACCCAGGGCGGCAGGCCCCTCGGCGCGCACTGGGTGGCGCTCGTGCCGCTCGTGGTGACGGCCGCCCTGGAGCTGCTGCGCCGGAGCCGCCCGCAGACCGCGGTCGCGCTCGGGACACTCGCGCTGGTCGCCGACCAGTTCACTACGGGCAGCCTGGCGACGCTCCTGATGTACACCGACCTCGTGTACGCGGCCGTGGTCTACGGGACCCCGGCCGCCGCCCGGCGGCTCCCGGTGGCCACCTTCCTGGTCACGGTCGCGGTCACCACCGGGTTCTTCGCCTGGTTCCGGACCCCCGAGGCCCTGCTGATCGCCGTGGCGACCGGACTGGTCCTCTTCGCCCCCGCGCTCACCGGGGTCAGCGTGCGCAACCACCGGGAGGCCGCCGAGGCGGCCCGGCTGCGCGCCGACCAGACCGCGCTGCTGGCCGAGATGGACCGGGTGCAGGCGGTGACCGCCGAGCGCTCCCGGATGGCCCGCGAGCTGCACGACCTGGTCGCCAACCACCTCTCCGCGATCGCCATCCACTCCACGGCCGCGCTCTCCATCGACGATCCGGGCACCTCCCGCGAGGCCCTCGGGGTGATCCGGCGGAACAGCGTCGAAGGGCTGGCCGAGATGCGGCGGCTGATCGGGCTGCTGAGGGAGAACGGCGCGGCCGGCCCGCCGGCCGCCGCTCCGACCCTCGCCTCGCTGGACGCCCTCGTCTCGCAGGCGGGCGCGAACTCCGCGTCCAGCGGGCTCACCGTCACCCTGGAGGACGGCCGCGAGGAGTCAGGGCCGCTGCCCGCGCCGGTGGAGCTGGCGGCGTACCGGATCGTGCAGGAGTCGCTGACCAATGCGCTGAAGCACGCGGCGCCCGGCCCGGTGACGGTCCGGCTGGCGCGCTCGCGCGAGGTGCTGACGGTGGAGGTGAGCAGTGCGCTCGACGAGCGGCCGCCCCCGCGCGCGCCCGGTTCCGGGGCCGGTCTGGTGGGGATGCGGGAGCGGGTGGCGCTGCTGGGCGGGACCATCGGGGCGGGGCCCGAACCCTGCGGTGACGGCACGGAGATCTGGCTGGTGCGGGCCGAACTGCCCGTCGAGGAAAGGACGTACCGGACATGACGATCCGGGTGCTGGTCGCCGAGGACCAGTCGGCGGTGCGCGCGGGGCTGGTGCTGATCCTGGGCAGCGCGCCGGACATCGAGGTCGTGGGCGAGGCGGCCGACGGTGAGGAGGCCGTGCGTCTGGCGCGTGAACTGCGCCCGGACCTGGTGCTGATGGACGTACAGATGCCCCGGCTCGACGGGGTGTCGGCGACCCGCCAGGTGGTGGCGGAGCGGCTGGCCGACGTGCTGGTGCTGACCACGTTCGATCTGGACGAGTACGTCTTCGGCGCGCTGCGCGCGGGCGCGTCGGGCTTCCTGCTGAAGAACACCGACGCCGGGGACCTGCTCGACGCGGTGCGCACGGTGGCGCGTGGCGAGGGCATGATCGCCCCGGCCGTCACCCGCCGGCTGATCGAGGAGTTCGCCGGGAGCACCGTTCCGCGCAGGACCGGCGGGCCGGGCCGCGAGGTCCTGGACGCGCTGACGCGCCGGGAGCGGGAGGTGCTGGGCTGCCTGGGCGAGGGGCTGTCGAACGCGGAGATCGCGGAGCGGCTCCGGATGGCGGAGGCGACGGCGAAGACCCATGTCAGCAGGCTCCTGGGAAAGCTGGAGCTGCGCAGCAGGGTCCAAGCGGCGGTGCTGGCTCAGGAGTTGGGCCTCTGACACCTGGGCGGGGTTCTTTGGTCCAGACCTCTTGACGATTGGTCCAGACCTTCCTAATCTCACCGGACACACTGCGGTGAGTACGCCATGACACAGCGAGCTCAGGGCGACGCAGGGTTTGACGGACCATCCCGATTGCCGGACCTCACCCGAGGAGCACCGTTGAGCACTGACACCCCCGTACGCCTCTCCCGGTTCAGACGGAGACCCACAGCCCGTACAGCCATCAGGTCCAGGACGGTCGCGGGTCTCACCGCGCTGCTGCTCCCGCTCGCCGCGATGGTCGGACTGGCCTCCCCCGCCGAGGCCGCCACCTCGGCGACCGCCACCTACGTCAAGAAGTCCGACTGGGGCACCGGCTTCGAAGGCCAGTGGACGGTCAAGAACACCGGCACGACCGCCCTGTCCTCCTGGACGATCGAGTGGGACTTCCCCTCCGGCACCGCGGTCGGCTCCGCCTGGGACGCCTCCGTCACCAGCTCCGGAACCCACTGGACCGCCAAGAACCTCGGCTGGAACGGTACGGTCGCCCCCGGGGCCAGCATCAGCTTCGGCTTCAACGGCACCGGCTCCGGCTCCCCCGCCGGGTGCAAGCTGAACGGCGCCTCCTGTGACGGCGGCCCCACCGTCCCCGGCGACAACCCGCCGTCCAAGCCCGGCACCCCGACCGCGAGCAACGTGACGGACACCTCGGCGAAGATCAGCTGGACCGCCGCGACCGACGACAAGGGCGTCAAGAACTACGACGTCCTGCGCGACGGCGCCAAGGTCGCCACGGTCACCACGACGACGTACACGGACACCGGCCTCACCAAGGGCACCGACTACTCCTACACGGTGCAGGCCCGTGACACCGCCGACCAGACCGGCCCGGTCAGCGCCTCCGTCGCCGTCCGCACCACCGGCACGACCGACCCGGGCCCCGGCACCGGCGACAAGGTCAACCTCGGCTACTTCACCGAGTGGGGCGTCTACGGGCGCAACTACCACGTGAAGAACCTCGTGACCTCCGGCTCCGCCGCGAAGATCACGCACATCAACTACGCGTTCGGCAACGTCCAGGGCGGCAAGTGCACCATCGGTGACGCCTACGCCGACTACGACAAGGCCTACACCGCCGACCAGTCGGTCGACGGCGTCGCCGACACCTGGGACCAGCCGCTGCGCGGCAACTTCAACCAGCTGCGCAAGCTCAAGGCGAAGTACCCCAACATCAAGGTCATCTGGTCCTTCGGCGGCTGGACCTGGTCCGGCGGCTTCGGCGCCGCCGCCCAGAACCCGGCCGCGTTCGCCCAGTCCTGCTACGACCTGGTGGAGGACCCCCGCTGGGCCGATGTCTTCGACGGCATCGACATCGACTGGGAGTACCCCAACGCCTGCGGCCTCACCTGCGACACCAGCGGACCCGCCGCGCTGAAGAACCTCTCCTCGGCGCTGCGCACCAAGTTCGGCTCGAAGAACCTGGTCACCGCGGCGATCACCGCGGACGGCTCGACGGGCGGCAAGATCGACGCCGCCGACTACGCGGGCGCCTCGGCGTACTTCGACTGGTACAACGTGATGACGTACGACTTCTTCGGCGCCTGGGACGCCAAGGGTCCGACGGCCCCGCACTCCCCGCTGACCTCGTACAGCGGCATCCCGAAGGACGGGTTCAACTCCGCCGCCGCCATCGCCAAGCTGAAGGCCCAGGGCGTCCCGGCGAAGAAGCTCCTGCTCGGCATCGGCTTCTACGGCCGCGGCTGGACCGGCGTCACCCAGGCGGCACCCGGCGGTACGGCGACCGGGGCGGCCCCGGGGACGTACGAGGCGGGCATCGAGGACTACAAGGTCCTGAAGAACAGCTGCCCGGCCACCGGCACGATCGCCGGCACCGCCTACGCCCACTGCGGCACCAACTGGTGGAGCTACGACACCCCGGCGACCATCACGTCCAAGATGGCCTGGGCGAACAGCCAGGGCCTGGGCGGGGCGTTCTTCTGGGAGTTCAGCGGCGACACCGCCAACGGTGAACTGGTGAGCGCGATGGACAGCGGCCTCAACTAACCGCGCCAGGTCACCGCACCCCGAAAAAGCGCCGGGGAGACAGGTCCGCCCCCTGTCTCCCCGGTTTTCGCATGCCTGAGATCCTCAGGCCACATTCACTCTCTGGCCAGGCGGTGCCGCCTCCAGCCAGGCGAGGAAGCCGGTCAGGGCGTCCTCGCTCATCGCCAGCTCCAGGCGCGTCCCCCGGTGGAGACAGCCGAGCACGACGGAGTCGGACAGGAGCGCCAGCTCCTCCTCGCCCTCGGGCAGTCGGCGCGCGACCACCTCGATGGCGGAGCGCTCCAGACCGCGGCGCGGACGGGGCGAGTAGGAGAAGACCCGGAACCAGTCGACGCGGTCACCGCTGTACCGCGCGACCCCGTACACCCAGCCCTTGCCGGACGGATCCGGCTCCTCCGACACGTCCCAGCGCAGGCTGCAGTCGAAGGTTCCGCCGGAGCGCTGGATCAGCCGCCTGCGGAGGCCGAAGACGAACAGACCCACAGCGACCAGTACGACGACCAGACCGCCAACCCACAGAGCGAGGACCATCTCCACCGACCTCCTCGCATCGTCGAGTAACGGATACCGAAACCGGCCGAACCGGACTGCACCTGCATCGCCTCAGCCGCGACACGGTCTGGATCGCTCCAGCTCGGGCCGCGGCTGAGTAAAAAACTGCTCGTGGGGACGCTCAGTGCGCCGCCACCGCACGCAGTCGCACGTCCGCGCGGCGCTCGGCGCCGGCGTCCGTGTCGGACTTCGCGCGCTCCAGCGCACGCTCGGCGCGCTGGACGTCGATCTCGTCCGCAAGCTCGGCGATCTCCGCCAGCAGCGAAAGCTTGTTGTCCGCGAACGAGATGAAACCGCCGTGCACAGCGGCGACAACCGTCGCGCCGTCACTCGTACGGATCGTCACGGGGCCCGATTCCAGCACACCCAGGAGCGGCTGGTGACCGGGCATGACGCCGATGTCGCCGGACGTGGTACGGGCGACAACGAGGGTGGCCTCGCCGGACCAGACACTGCGGTCCGCGGCGACCAGCTCGACATGCAGCTCAGCAGCCAAGGGTGGCTCCTCGGGTCACCACCCGGCGGTCGTGCCGGGTGTCGGTTCGATTCTACGGGGCGTGGTGAGGGGGGCGGGACACGCCCACCCCCCTCGGTGAGCCGGAGGCTCAGGAGACGCCGAGCTCCTTGGCGTTGGCCTTGAGGTCCTCGATGCCACCGCACATGAAGAACGCCTGCTCGGGGAAGTGGTCGTACTCCCCGTCGCAGATCGCGTTGAACGCGGCGATCGACTCGTCGAGCGGAACGTCCGAACCGTCCAGGCCGGTGAACTGCTTGGCGGCGTGGGTGTTCTGCGACAGGAAGCGCTCGACGCGACGGGCACGGTGGACGACGAGCTTGTCCTCCTCGCCCAGCTCGTCGATACCGAGGATCGCGATGATGTCCTGGAGGTCCTTGTACTTCTGCAGGATCCCCTTGACACGGCTGGCCGTGTCGTAGTGGTCCTGCGCGATGTAGCGCGGGTCCAGGATGCGGGACGTGGAGTCCAGCGGGTCCACGGCCGGGTAGATGCCCTTCTCGGAGATCGGACGGGAGAGAACCGTCGTCGCGTCGAGGTGGGCGAACGTGGTGGCCGGGGCCGGGTCGGTCAGGTCGTCCGCGGGGACGTAGATCGCCTGCATCGAGGTGATCGAGTGACCACGCGTCGAGGTGATGCGCTCCTGGAGCACACCCATCTCGTCGGCCAGGGTCGGCTGGTAACCCACCGCGGACGGCATGCGGCCGAGCAGCGTGGAGACCTCGGAACCGGCCTGCGTGAAGCGGAAGATGTTGTCGATGAAGAGCAGCACGTCCTGCTTCTGCACATCGCGGAAGTACTCCGCCATGGTCAGGGCGGACAGGGCCACGCGCAGACGCGTCCCCGGCGGCTCGTCCATCTGGCCGAAGACCAGCGCGGTCTTGTCCAGAACGCCCGAGTCGGTCATCTCGTCGATGAGGTCGTTGCCCTCACGGGTGCGCTCACCGACGCCGGCGAACACCGACACACCGTCGTGCAGCTTCGCCACACGCATGATCATTTCCTGGATGAGGACCGTCTTGCCGACGCCCGCACCACCGAACAGACCGATCTTGCCGCCCTTGACGTACGGGGTCAGCAGGTCGACGACCTTCAGGCCGGTCTCGAACATCTCGGTCTTCGACTCGAGCTGGTCGAAGGCCGGGGCCTTGCGGTGGATCGGCCAGCGCTCGGTGATCTGCGCCTCGGCCTCCGGCTCGTTCAGGATCTGACCGAGGGTGTTGAACACCTTGCCCTTGGTGACGTCACCGACCGGGACGGTGATGCCCGTACCCGTGTCGGTCACCGGGGCCTGGCGGACCACGCCGTCGGTGGGCTGCATCGAGATCGCGCGGACCATGCCGTCACCCAGGTGCTGGGCGACTTCGAGGGTCAGCGTCTTACGAGCGCCGGCCTCGGCCGGGTCGTCGACGTCGATGTGCAGGGCGTTGTAGATCTCCGGCATCGCGTCGACGGGGAACTCCACGTCGACGACCGGGCCGATGACCCGGGCGACGCGGCCCGTGGCAGCGGCCGTCTCAACTGTCGTCGTCATTACTTGTCACTCCCCGCGGACGCGTCGGCCAGCGCACCTGCACCGCCGACGATCTCGCTGATTTCCTGGGTGATTTCGGCCTGGCGGGCCGCGTTGGCAAGCCGGGAGAGGCTCTTGATCAGATCCCCGGCGTTGTCGGTCGCCGACTTCATCGCGCGGCGGCGGGCAGCGTGCTCGGAAGCGGCGGCCTGCAGCAGTGCGTTGTAGATACGGCTCTCGACGTAGCGCGGCAGAAGGGCGTCGAGGACGTCCTCCGCCGACGGCTCGAAGTCGAACAGCGGAAGGATCTCGCCCTTCTCGGTGCTCTCCTCCTCGACCTTGTCGAGCGACAGCGGCAGCATCCGCCCGTCGACCGCGTTCTGCGTCATCATCGACACGAACTCGGTGAAGACGATGTGCAGCTCGTCGACGCCACCCTCGGCCGTGTCCTTCTGGATGGACGCGATCAGGGGCTCGGCGATCTTCTTGGCATCCGAGTACTCGGGGCTGTCGGTGAAGCCCGTCCACGACTCCGAGACCTTGCGCTCACGGAAGCCGTAGTACGCGACACCCTTGCGGCCGACGATGTACGTGTCGACCTCCTTGCCCTCGGCTGCCAGCCGCTCCCTCAGCCGCTCCGCCGCCTTGATGGCGTTGGAGGAGTAGCCGCCGGCCAGACCGCGGTCGCTCGTGAGGAGCAGGACCGCCGCCCGGGCCGGGGACTCGGCCTCGGTGGTGAGCGGATGGTTGGTGTTCGAGCCGGTCGCGACCGCGGTCACCGCACGGGTGAGCTCGGTCGCGTACGGCATCGACGCCGCCACCTTGCGCTGCGCCTTGACGATGCGCGAGGCGGCGATCATCTCCATCGCCTTGGTGATCTTCTTGGTCGCGGTGACGGCTTGGATGCGGCGCTTGTAAACGCGAAGCTGAGCGCCCATCGATCAGCCCTCGCCCAGGAGCTTGCCGTCCGAGGTCTCGAACTGCTGCTTGAAGGCGGCGATCGCGTCGGCGATCGACTGCAGCGTGTCGTCGGACATCTTGCCGCCCTCGGCGATGCTGGTCAGGAGGTCCTTGCGCTCGCGGCGCAGGAACTCGAGCAGCTCCGTCTCGAAGCGGCGGATGTCCTCGACCGGGACGTCGTCCATCTTGCCCGTGGTGCCGGCCCAGACGGAGACGACCTGCTCCTCCATCGGGAACGGGGCGTACTGCGGCTGCTTCAGCAGCTCGACCATGCGCTTACCGCGCTCCAGCGACGCCTTGGAGGCCGCGTCCAGGTCGGAACCGAAGGCGGCGAACGCCTCCAGCTCGCGGTACTGGGCGAGGTCCACACGCAGTCGGCCGGAGACCTGCTTCATGGCCTTGTGCTGGGCGGAGCCACCGACTCGGGAGACCGAGATACCGACGTTGAGCGCCGGACGCTGACCCGCGTTGAACAGGTCGGACTCCAGGAAGCACTGGCCGTCGGTGATGGAGATGACGTTGGTCGGGATGAACGCCGACACGTCGTTCGCCTTGGTCTCGACGATCGGGAGGCCCGTCATCGAACCGGCGCCCATGTCGTCGGAGAGCTTGGCGCAGCGCTCCAGCAGACGCGAGTGCAGGTAGAAGACGTCGCCCGGGTAGGCCTCACGGCCCGGCGGACGGCGCAGCAGAAGCGACACGGCGCGGTAGGCGTCGGCCTGCTTCGAGAGGTCGTCGAAGATGATGAGGACGTGCTTGCCGTCGTACATCCAGTGCTGGCCGATGGCCGAGCCGGTGTACGGCGCCAGGTACTTGAAGCCGGCCGGGTCGGACGCCGGGGCGGCGACGATGGTCGTGTACTCCAGGGCGCCGGCCTCTTCGAGGGCACCGCGCACGGAGGCGATGGTGGAGCCCTTCTGACCGATGGCGACGTAGATGCAGCGCACCTGCTTGTTCACGTCGCCCGAGCGCCAGTTGTCGCGCTGGTTGATGATCGTGTCGACGGCCAGAGCGGTCTTACCCGTCTGACGGTCGCCGATGATCAGCTGACGCTGGCCGCGGCCGATCGGCACCATGGCGTCGACGGCCTTGTAGCCGGTCTGCATCGGCTCGTGCACCGACTTACGGACCATGACGCCAGGCGCCTGCAGCTCGAGGGCGCGACGGCCTTCGGTCGCGATCTCGCCGAGACCGTCGATCGGGTTGCCGAGCGGGTCGACGACGCGGCCGAGGTAGCCCTCGCCGACGCCGACGGAGAGCACCTCACCGGTGCGCTGCACCGGCTGGCCCTCCTCGATCCCGCTGAACTCGCCGAGGACGATCGCACCGATCTCGCGCTCCTCGAGGTTGAGGGCGAGACCGAGGGTGCCGTCCTCGAACTTCAGCAGCTCGTTCGCCATGGCGGAGGGCAGGCCCTCCACCTTCGCGATGCCGTCGCCGGCAACGCTGACCGTCCCGACCTCCTCGCGCGAGGCCGCGTCCGGCTGGTACGACTGGACAAAGTTATCCAGTGCGTCCCGGATCTCCTCCGGCCGGATCGTAAGCTCCGCCATCTGGGGTTCCCTGCTCTCCTTGTTGGGCCCGAAGTTTCTCAATGGGGTCTGGGGGCGACCCCCAGGAATCTTCTGCAATTTCTGCACGGCCCAACCGGGCCGCAATTCTTGCTCGTTCAGTTGGTGCGGTGTGGCGCTGCGCGCTGTCAGCCGGCCATCCTGCGGGTGACCTCGTCGAGGCGCTCCGCGATCGTGCCGTTGATGACCTCGTCGCCGACGCGCACCGCGATCCCGCCGAGGACCTCGGGGTCCACGTCCAGGTTCAGGTGCATCTGCCGGCCGTAGATCTTCGCCAGGGCGGCGCCGAGGCGCTGCTTCTGGCGATCGGACAGCGGCACCGCCGAGGTGACGACGGCGACCATGCGGTCCCGGCGCTCCGCGGCGAGCCTGGACAGGGACTCGAGTCCCGCTTCCAGGCTACGTCCTCGGGGCTGCGTCACGAGGCGCGTGATCACGCGCTCGGTGACGGGCCGGGCCTTGCCGCCGAGCAGGCTGCGGAGCAGCGCGCTCTTGGCGGAGGCCGTAGCGCTCCGGTCGGTCAGGGCGGAGCGCAGCGCGACGTCGGTGCCGACGATCCGGCCGAACCGGAAGAGCTCGTCCTCGACGTCGTCGAGCGCACCGGCGCGCTGAGCCGCGGTGAGGTCCGCGGTGTTCGCCAGTTCCTCGACCGCGTCCACCAGGTCACGCGACTGCGACCAGCGGGACCGGACCATGCCGGAGACCAGGTCCACGGCTTCGCCGCCCACCTGGCCCCGCAGGAGCCGTCCGGCCAGCTCGGCCTTGGCCTCGCCTCCCTGCGACGGGTCGGTGAGGACCCGGCGCAGCGATACCTCGCGGTGGAGCAGCGCGGTGACGGCTGCCAGCTCCTCGGCGAGCTTCGCCGCGTCGACCGACGTGGAGTCGGTCAGTGCGTCGAGGCGCTCGCGTGCGGCGGCCAGCGCCTCGCGGCTCGCTCCGTTCATCGGACGGCCTCGGCCTTCGCCTCGAGCTCGTCGAGGAAACGGTCGACGGTGCCGCTCTGCCGGGCGTGGTCCTCGAGGGACTCGCCGACGAGCTTGCCGGCCAGGGTGGTGGCAAGGGTGCCCACGTCCTGGCGCAGCGCGGACGCCGCGGCCTTGCGGTCGGCCTCGATCTGGGCGTGGCCGGCCGCGATGATCTCCTCGCGCTGCCGCTGACCTTCCGCCCTCATCTCCTGGATGATGACGGCACCCTGCTCCTGCGCCTCCTGGCGCAGACGGGCGGCCTCGTGCCGGGCCTCGGCGAGCTGAGCCTTGTACTGCTCAAGAACGCTCTGGGCCTCGGTCTGGGCGGCGTCGGCCTTCTCGATTCCGCCTTCGATCGCCTCGCGGCGCTCTTCCAGAACCTTCTCGATGTTCGGGAGAAGCTTCTTGGCGAGGAAGCCGAAGACGATGGCGAAGGCGATCAGGCCGATGACGATCTCGGGGATCGCCGGAAGCAGCGGGTTCTGGATCTCTTCCTCGGCCGCCAGCTGTAGGGCGTTCACATCAATGCCTTTCGTCGCATCGGGCAGTCGGAATGCCGCGACTTAGTCGACCGGGTAGACGAAGGGCATGACGAGACCGATCAGGGCGAGCGCCTCACAGAGGACGAAGCCGAGGATCTGGTTCGAGCGGATCAGGCCGGCAGCTTCGGGCTGGCGGGCGAGCGCCTGGGTGCCGTTACCGAAGATGATGCCGACGCCGACGCCGGGGCCGATCGCGGCGAGGCCGTAGCCGATGGAACCGAGGTTGCCCGTGATGTTGACGGCGGCGAGGGTCTCAAGAGCGGACATGCCGTTTCTTCCTTCTCTTTCAGAACCGGTGGGGGTTGGCCACCGGACGACTATCGGGGGTGGTGCTGGACTGCTCAGTGCTCCTTGGCGAGAGCACCCTGAATGTAGTTGCAGGCCAGAAGGACGAACACGTAGGCCTGCAGCGCCTGGATGAACAGCTCGAAGGCGGTCATCAGGATGGTCATCACGAACGACACACCGGCGTACGCGATGCCGATGCCGTTCAGCAGGTACCAGCTGGCGATGGTGAAGATCAGCAGCAGCACGTGACCGGCGAACATGTTGGCGAACAGTCGCACGGCGTGCGTGAACGGCCGGATCAGCAGGTTCGACATGATCTCGATGAGCATGACGAAGGGCAGGGCCGGACCGATCGACGGGTCGTAGCCGGAGATGTTCTTCCAGCCGCCGACGAAGCCGTGCCGCTTGAAGGTCAGGCTGACCCACAGGATGTAGACGATCGCGGCCAGCGCCACCGGGAACCCGATGACCGAGACCACCGGGAACTGGGCGAACGGAATGATCGCCCAGAGGTTCATGATCCAGATGAAGAAGAACAGCGAGACCATGAGGGGCACGTACTTCTTGCCCTCACGCTTGCCGAGCGTCTCGTACACCACACCGGTGCGGATGAAGTCGTAACCCGCCTCGGCGACCATCTGGAGCTTTCCGGGCACCAGCTTCGGCTTGCTGAAGGCGGCCCAGAAGAAGCCGACGACGACAACGGTGCTCAGGACCGCCAGCAGCATCGGCTTGTTGATCTCGATGCCGCCGACGGTGAACATCGGCTCGAAAACAAAGGAGTGCAGGCCAGGAGCCGGGAAGCCGCATCCGGAGAAGATGTGGCAGTCGGTCTCGAAGGCGAGCACCGTCGTCGGGTCAGCACTCACCGCGGGCTCCTTCAGCGTGGCGCATAGGTACGGCAACCTCGTTGTGTCGGCGCGGCAAGCAGCCGCTGGTCGGCACTGGACTGGTGTTACGGATGGGGGGCGGCTCAGGCATTACGCCTCGCGAGGAAGCAGGCGCCGATTTTGATGCCTGCGCCCGCTGTGCCGCAGTTGGCACCGGACGATAGCAGGGTCTCGAACGCGCGCTTATCCCGGGCCTACCCCTCACGTCGAAGACCCCATGTTCTCGGGCGTCTTGCCCGCGGACGAGTCCGGCTCGACGTAAAGGATCTTGGTCTTCATGTGGACGCGGATCTGCGCCGCGACCCAGACGAGCGTCGCGGCCATCAACGAGGCGGCGAAGGCCCGCGGGTTGAACAGCGTCGTGTTCTTGAAGGCGGCGACGAAGACGAAGAGCAGCAGCAGCTCGGTCGTGTAGAGCACGAGTCCCATGGCCTGGAACAGGTGCGGCATCGACTTGGCGGTGCGCTGCAGGACGCCGAGCCCGATCCCCATGAAGAGGATCACCACCAGCGTCCCGACCGCTGCGCCGATCGCTCCCTTGCCGCCGGCGAGCACAGCGCTGACGGCGACGGCGACGACACCGGCGGCAGCAGTGGGCACGGCGGTGTGAAGGAGAGTCCGGGCGTCGTTGGACGGCATGGCGGTTACTCCGCATTGCAGGGGGTGGTCAGTGGTCGTCAGGGACGAGCGTAGGCCCGGTCCGAGTCGATGTTTCGGGCCAAAGGACCGTGCTACTCAGGTCCTTCGGCTTCCTCACCGGGCTTCGTGAACGGTATCACAAACTATTTGATGAGGTCTTTACTCAGAAAGTGTGCCAGCTGTCACACATGAGGGTTAACCCGCCCGTGTGTGCAGAACGTCACGCCACATTGCCTGATATAGGGGTTTCTGCGTCGGCGGTGCTAACGCGACGAGTCGGCGCGGTCCCGATCCGTGAAGCGCGAACGGGGGCCGATCGCGGTCGCTCCGTTGACGCCGGAGACACCCACGGCCACCGAGGCCCGTTCCGGCTCCGGAGAGGCCATCTGCGAGCCCTCCGGCCCGTGTTGGGAGCCCGGGGCCCGCTCGGCCCCCTCCTCGCCGCCGGTGGCCTCCCCGGGCCGGCGGCGCCGGTAGCGCGGCGGCACGAAGGACTCGGCCCAGTGCGGGGCGCGCGGGGTGAAGCGGGGCATGAGCAGCAGGACGAGACCCACAGCGCTGAGCCCCACGATCACCAGCACGATCCACAGGGACGCGGAGTGCACGGAGTAGCCGACGGCGCCGAAGGCGATCAGCGCCGACCAGAAGTACATGATCAGCACGGAACGGCTGTGCGAGTGCCCGATCTCCAGCAGCCGGTGGTGCAGGTGCCCGCGGTCGGCGGCGAAGGGCGACTGGCCGTTCCAGGTGCGGCGCACGATCGCGAGGATCAGGTCGGCCGCCGGGATGGCGATGATCGTCAGCGGCAGCAGCAGCGGGATGAAGACCGGCAGCATCGCGTGGGTCGCCTGCCGCTCGCTTCCCTCGAAGAGCTTCATCGCGTCCGGGTCGACCTGGCCGGTGACGGAGATCGCGCCGGCGGCCAGCACCAGGCCGATCAGCATCGATCCGGAGTCGCCCATGAAGATCCGGGCGGGGTGCATGTTGTGCGGCAGGAAGCCGAGGCACATCCCCATCAGGATCGCGGCGAAGAGCGTCGCGGGGGCGGCCGCCTCGATGCCGTACCCGTACCAGAGGCGGTAGGTGTAGAGGAAGAACGCGGCCGACGCGATGCAGACCATGCCGGCCGCCAGGCCGTCGAGCCCGTCGACGAAGTTGACCGCGTTGATGGTGATCACGACCAGGGCGACCGTGAGCAGCGTGCCCTGCCACTGGGTGAGCGCGACCGTGCCCACGCCGGGGATGGGCAGCCACAGGATCGTCAGCCCCTGGATGACCATGACCGCGGCGGCGATCATCTGTCCGCCGAGCTTGATCAGGGCGT
The DNA here is from genome assembly GCF_055583745.1 of Streptomyces sp. NPDC104381. Taxonomy (NCBI): domain Bacteria; kingdom Bacillati; phylum Actinomycetota; class Actinomycetes; order Kitasatosporales; family Streptomycetaceae; genus Streptomyces; species Streptomyces sp. NPDC104381. Next base: position 439,253 of record NZ_JBVJNK010000004.1, on the reverse strand, counting down.
CGATCTCGAACTTGTCGTCGAGTACGCCGATCAGCCAGATCAGGGCGGCACCGGAGAGCAGTGCTCTGGGTTCGTTGGAGAGTTCGAAGACCCCGTTCAGGTTGAACAGGTGGTCCGCGACGATCAGCCCCGCGCACAGTCCGCCGAACATGGCGATGCCACCGAGCCGAGGTGTCGGTTCCCGGTGCACGTCACGCGCGCGGATCGCGGGCATCGCCCCGACCGCGATGGCGAACTTCCGCACCGGCCCGGTCAGCAGATAGGTAACCGCTGCCGTGACACAGAGCGTCAGCAGGTAATCACGCACGGGCTGCCCCACAGAATTCGCCGGCCATCTCAGCCCCACACCCTAGTCTCATGAGCGAGGACACCGAGCCACGGGTAATGGTTCCACCTGCCTCGCCTACCCCGGATAGGGCGGATTGCGCTCGGCCAGTGCGAGCACCTCGGCCCGCAGCGCTCCCGGGTCGCCCTCCTCGCGCACGGCGGCGCCGAACAGCTCGGCGATCCGCGCCATGTCGTCCTCGTCCATGCCCTGGGTGGTGACGGCCGCGGTGCCGAGCCGGATGCCGCGCGCGTCCCCGTACGGCAGGGCGCAGGTGTCCAGCACCATCCCGGCGGCCATGAGCCGCTCGCGGGCGGTGCGGCCGTCGACGCCCAGCGGGGCGGGGTCGGCGACGACGATGTGGGTGTCCGTGCCGCCCGTGGTGATCTCGAAGCCCTCGGCCTCCAGGGCGGCCGCCAGGGCCCGGGCGTGCGCGACGACCCGGTGGGCGTAGACCGCGAAGCCCGGGGTCGCCGCCTCTCCGAACGCGACGGCCTTCGCCGCGACGGTGTGCATCTGGGCGCCGGCCTGGGTGAACGGGAACACCGCGCGGTCGATCCGCTCGGCCAGCTCCACGCCGCACAGGATCATGCCGCCGCGCGGCCCGCGCAGCACCTTGTGCGTGGTGGCGCACACCACGTCCGCGTACGGGACCGGGCTGGGGGCCGCTCCCCCGGCGATCAGGCCCATGGGGTGGGCCGCGTCCGCGATCAGATAGGCGCCGGCCTCGTCGGCGATGGCGCGGAACTGCTCGTAGTCGGGGTGCCGGGGGTACGAGATCGAGCCGCACACGATCGCTTTGGGACGCCGCGCCCGGGCGAGGGCGCGCACCTGCGCGTAGTCGATGAGCCCGCTGTCGGGATCGACGCCGTAGCCGGCGAACTCGAACCAGCGCCCGGAGAAGTTGCCGGGAGCGCCGTGGGTGAGGTGCCCTCCGTACGGGAGTCCCATGGCCAGCACCGTGTCACCGGGGCGCAGCAGCGCGGCGTACGCGGCGAGGACGGCCGAGGAGCCCGAGTGGGGCTGGACGTTGGCGTGCTCGGCGCCGAACAGCTCCGTCGCCCGCCGGACGGCGACGCGTTCCGCGGCGTCGGCCTGTTCGCAGCCGCCGTGGTGGCGGGCTCCGGGGTAGCCCTCGGCGTACTTGTTGGCGAGGGGGGAGCCTAGGGCGGCGAGGACCGCGGGCGAGGTGAAGTTCTCGGCCGCGATGAGCTGGAGGGTGCTCGACTGCCGCCCGGCCTCGGCCAGCAGGATGCCGCCGATCTCGGGGTCCTGGCGGAGCAGGGCGCCGAAGTCCTGGGGCAGGGCGGTCACGGCGTCCGGCAGGGGCTTCGGTGGCGCGGCCGCGCGGGCGGCGGGAGTGGTGACCGGCATCGGGGGCTCCGGGCCTGGAGGGGGGTGCGTGGCGTCAGATCCAATGTAGGCCCGCCCCGGGCCGCCTGCCCGCTGCCGGGCGCCCCTCTACGCCGGTCGGCGCACCCCGCCGCGCGGGGGCGTGGGCCGGCCGCGCCTCAGTGGGGGGCGCGTACCCCGGTGAGCGCCGTCATGACGGGGTCGAGCGCCTGGCTGATCTCGTCCCCGATGGAGCGGAAGAACGTGATGGGCGCGCCGTACGGGTCGTAGACCTCGTCCGCCTCCGCGGTGGGGGCCAGCAACCAGCCGCGCAGGGCCGCCGCGGCACGCACCAGCGCGCGGGCACGCTGGACGACGCCCTCCTCACGGGCGTCGGGCAGCGTCGCGGGGTCTATGGCCCGTACCAGCCGGGTGAACTCCTTGAGCGTGAAGGTGCGCAGGCCCGCCGAGTGCCCCATGGAGATCACCTGGGCGCGGTGGTCGCGGGTCGCGGTGAGCACCAGGTCGGCGCGGATCACGTGCTCGTCGAGGAGTTCACGGCCCACGAAGCCGGTGGCGTCGGCGCCGAAGTCGGCGAGGACGACCTCGGCGTTGGCCTCCATGGGTGCGCCCTCGTGCCCCCAGGTGCCCGCGCTCTCCACGATCAGCCCGCCGCTGAGGGGGTCCCCGAGACGGTCCACGAGGGCATGGCGGGTCAGCCGCTCGGTGATGGGCGAGCGGCAGACGTTGCCGGTGCTGACGTGGAGGATGCGGAAAGTGTCGTGCCGCCCCGTTATGCCACGCCCCTCAGGGGCGGTCAATTGGCCACCTCGAGGTCGGGTACCACCTTGCGGAGTTCCTCGACCGTGAGGGCGCCCGCCCGCAGCAGGACCGGGACCTTGCCGGTGACGTCGACGATCGACGACGGGATGATCCCGGGGGTCGGACCGCCGTCGAGGTAGACGGAGACGCTGTCGCCGAGCATCTCCTGGGCGGCGTCACAGGTCTCGGGCGAGGGGTGTCCGGTGAGGTTGGCGCTGGAGACGCCCATCGGGCCGACCTCGGTGAGGAGCTCGATGGCGACCGGGTGCAGGGGCATCCGGACGGCCACGGTGCCGCGGGTGTCGCCCAGGTCCCACTGGAGGGACGGCTGGTGCTTGGCGACGAGCGTGAGGGCGCCGGGCCAGAAGGCGTCGACGAGCTCCCAGGCCTGCTCGGAGAAGTCGGTGACCAGGCCGTGCAGGGTGTTCGGGGAGCCGATCAGCACAGGGGTCGGCATGTTGCGGCCACGGCCCTTGGCGTCCAGCAGGTCGGCGACGCCCTCCGCGCTGAAGGCGTCCGCACCGATCCCGTACACGGTGTCGGTGGGCAGCACGACCAGTTCGCCACGGCGGACGGCGGACGCGGCTTCACGCAGGCCGGTCGTACGGTCGGTCGCGTCGTTGCAGTCGTATCGCCGTGCCATCAGCCGGCCTCCTCGGACATGTACGGATCTGTCGGGTGGGGTTCGTGCGGTGCCGGTGTCCCGGTGGTCACGGCATGGCCTTGCGGGCCGTCGCGAACCGGGGCCGGTTGTTCAGGTCGGGGTGGTCGGCCGCGTCGGCCCAGCCACGCTCCTCGGTGAAGATCCACGGCACCTGGCCGCCCTGGGTGTCGGCGTGCTCGATGACGACGAGCCCGCCGGGGCGGAGCAGACGGTGCGCGGTGCGTTCGATGCCGCGGATGGTGTCGAGGCCGTCCTCGCCGGAGAAGAGCGCCATCTGCGGGTCGTGGTCGCGGGCCTCCGGCGCCACGTACTCCCACTCGGTGAGCGGGATGTAGGGCGGGTTGGAGATGACCAGGTCGACCTGGCCGTCGAGCTCCGGGAGGGCGCTCAGCGCGTCGCCTCGGTGGACGGTGACCCTGGACTCCTCGGCGTTCTTCCGGGTCCAGCGCAGGGCGTCCTCGGAGAGCTCCACGGCGTGCACACGGGAGCGCGGGACCTCCTGCGCCATGGCGAGCGCGATCGCGCCCGATCCGGTGCAGAGGTCGACGATCAGCGGTTCGACGACGTCCATCGCGCGGACCGCGTCTATCGCCCAGCCGACGACCGACTCGGTCTCGGGGCGCGGGACGAAGACACCGGGGCCGACCTGGAGTTCCAGGTAGCGGAAGAAGGCGCGGCCGGTGATGTGCTGGAGCGGTTCGCGGGCCTCGCGGCGGGCGATCGTCTCCCAGTAGCGGGCGTCGAAGTCGGCGTCCGGCACGTTGTGCAGCTCGCCCCGCTTGACCCCGTGCACGAACGCGGCGAGTTCCTCGGCGTCGAATCGCGGTGAGGGGACACCGGCGTCGGCCAGCCGCTGGGTGGCCTGGGCCACCTCGGCGAGCAGCAGGTTCATCGCGGTTCTCCGTACGGGTTCACGAGCGGGGCGGGGCTGTGGGGCAGACGGCTTATGCGGCGGCGAGCTTGGCGGCGGAGTCGGCGTCGACGCAGGCCTGGATGACGGCGTCGAGGTCGCCGTCGAGGACCTGGTCCAAGTTGTACGCCTTGAAGCCCACCCGGTGGTCCGAGATCCGGTTTTCCGGGAAGTTGTACGTCCGGATCTTCTCGGACCGGTCCACCGTACGCACCTGGCTGCGGCGCACGTCGGAGGCTTCCTGCTCGGCAGCCTCCTGGGCGGCGGCCAGCAGCCGGGAGCGCAGGATGCGCATGGCCTGCTCCTTGTTCTGGAGCTGGCTCTTCTCGTTCTGGCAGGAGGCGACGACGCCGGTCGGCAGGTGCGTGATGCGCACGGCGGAGTCCGTGGTGTTGACGGACTGGCCACCGGGGCCCGAGGAGCGGTAGACGTCGATGCGGAGGTCGTTGGCGTGGATCTCCACGTCGACCTCCTCCGCCTCGGGCGTGACGAGCACACCGGCGGCCGAGGTGTGGATGCGGCCCTGCGACTCGGTGGAGGGCACCCGCTGCACGCGGTGCACCCCGCCCTCGTACTTCATCCGGGCCCAGACGCCCTGGCCGGGCTCGGTGGCGCCGTTGCCGCCCTTGGTCTTCACTGCGACCTGGACGTCCTTGTAGCCGCCCAGCTCGGACTCGGTGGAGTCGATGATCTCGGTCTTCCAGCCGACGCGCTCGGCGTACCGCAGGTACATGCGGAGCAGATCGCCGGCGAAGAGGGCGGACTCGTCGCCGCCCGCGCCCGCCTTGATCTCCAGGAGCACGTCCTTGTCGTCACTGGGGTCGCGCGGGACCAGGAGCAGCCGGAGCTTCTCCGTGATCTCCTCGCGCTGCTTCTCCAGGACCTTGACCTCGGCGGCGAAGTCCGGGTCGTCGGCGGCGAATTCGCGGGCCGTCCCGATGTCGTCGCCGGTCTGCTTCCAGGACCGGTAGGTGGAGACGATCGGGGTCAGCTCCGCGTAGCGCTTGTTGAGCTTGCGCGCGTTGGCCTGGTCGGCGTGGACCGACGGGTCGGCGAGCTTCTTCTCGAGATCGGCGTGCTCGCCGATCAGTTCCTCGACCGCCTCGAACATCTTCGGGCTCCTGGTTTCTGCGTCATACGTCTGCGGGCCTGCTGGACGGTGTGCCGCCGCGCGCGCCCCATCGGGTGCGCCCGGCCGCACAGCCGGAAAAAACGCCGGTCCCGGCGCCCCGTGGAGGGCGTCGGGAACCGGCGCAGTGGCTCGCTACTTGCTGGCGGAGCCGGCAGCCTTGCCGAAGCGGGCCTCGAAGCGGGCCACGCGGCCGCCGGTGTCGAGGATCTTCTGCTTGCCCGTGTAGAACGGGTGGCACTCGGAGCAGACGTCGGCGCGGATGGCGCCGCCCTCAAGGGTGCTCCGGGTGGTGAACGACGCACCGCAGGTGCAGCTGACCTGCGTCTCGACGTACTCGGGGTGAATGTCGCGCTTCAAGGTGTCTCCTAGATTCGGGAGGGCTCCGGGTCGTTCGCGCGGATTGCGCGTCCGTGAACCGGGGCCGACGTACCAGTCTGCCAGGACCGGCCGTATCTCCCAAAACGAGACCCCGGCCGTGTGTATTCCCGTACGTCCGGGGAACGTTCCGCGACCGCGCGGTGACGGAACGTCCCGTTCACCGTACGACGTCCCCCGCGTCGCCCTTGTCGCCGGCCGACTTCGCCGTCGCGGACGCCGGGACCGGCTTGTCCTGCTTGAGGGCGGCCCACACCTGCGCCCCGGCCTTCTTCTGGGGCAGCACCCGGTTGGGGTCCTGGGGGTCGTACTCCACGGGGAGCGTGACCATGTCGACGTTCTTGGAGCCGAGGCCCTTGAGCCCGTTCGCGAAGCCGGTGAGCTTCTTGACGGAGGCCAGCTCGGAGTCGGTGGTGACGGCCTTGGTCGCGGTGTCGGCGAGGCCGAAGAGGGTCTTCGGGTTCGAGAACACCCCGACGCTCTTCGCCTGGTCCATCAGCGCCTTGACGAACGCCTGCTGGAGCTGGATGCGGCCCAGGTCACTGCCGTCGCCGACGCTGTGCCGCGTACGGACGAGGCCGAGCGACTGCTCGCCGCTGAGGGTGTGGGTGCCGGGCTTCAGGGCGAGGTGGCTGTCGGGGTCGTCGATCGCCTGCGAGGTGGTGACCTTCACCCCGCCGAGCTCGTCGACGAGCTTCTCGAACCCGGTGAAGTCGACCTCGACGTAGTGGTCCATGCGGATGCCGGACATCGCCTCGACGGTCTTCACCGCGCAGGCGGGCCCGCCGACCTGGTACGCCGAGTTGAACATCTGCTCGTGCGCGGCGCCGACCTGTTCACCGGTGGTGTCGCTCGTGCAGGCGGGACGGTCGACGAGGGTGTCGCGCGGGACCGAGACGACGCTGGCGGCGGTGTGGCCCTCGTCGACGTGGACGATCATCGCGGTGTCCGCACGCGCGGAGCCCTCGTCGGCGCCGTACTTCCCGTTGGCACCGGAGCGGGAGTCGGAACCCAGCACCAGGATGTCCTGCGACCCGTTGTCGACGTCGTCGGGGCGGTCGGTCCCCAGGGCGGCGTCGATGTCGACGCCCTTGAGGTTCCCGTCGAGCGTGAAGTACGCGTAACCGAGCCCGGAACCCCCGACGACGACCAGGGCGGCGGCACCCCACAGGGCGACCCGCTTCACCCGCCGCCCCCGCGACGGCTTCCTCCGGCGGCTGCCGGTGCCGCGTATTCGCCCGGCGCTCCTGCTCTGCTCGCTCATGCGGCTCCCTCTTTCGCTTCTCGCTGCTACCCCCTGCCGTGGTGCACGGGCGCGGTCCGGCGTCACTCGGTGGGACGACCGGAGCACCCAGAAGCGTTGCACAACGAGCCGAGGCCCCCGTCGCGCGACGGGGGCCTCGGGAGGTACGGGTGAACGGGCCGGTAACCCGGGGCTCACCTGGTCATTCAGCCGAACAGGTTGTAGCTGCTCCAGCCGGTGCCGAAGGCCACACGTGTGGCAAAGATCGCACCCGAGGACTTGCCGTTGCCGGGGTACAGCCAGAGCTTGCCCGCCGTGTCCCGGCCCAGCAGATCGGCGTGGCCGTCGCTGTTCACGTCGCCGACCGTGGCGAGCATGTCGAGTCCGCTCAAGGTGGCCACCTTCACCCTGGGCTCGAAGGGTGTCGCCGCGGTGCTGGTGCCCTTGTACAGGTAGACGGATCCGTCGGCACCGCGCGCCAGCACATCCGGCTTGCCGTCATTGGTGAAGTCACCGTGCCCGCGCACCATGTTGTACTGCCCCCAGCCTCCGCCGATCAGGATCGGGGCCTGGAACCCTCCATCTCCCTTTCCGGGGTAGAGGTGCAGGTTTCCGGAGGAGTTGACGGCCAGCATGTCGGCCAGTCCGTCGTTGGTGAGGTCACCGGGCGAGAGGATCTGCTTGTGGGCCTTCCACCCCGTGGCGACCAGCTTGCTCCCCCAGGCACCTGTCGAGGGGACCCAGTGGTCCCAGTAGACGTCACCGTTGGTCACCCTGTAGAGCAGGTCCTGGTTGTCGTCCCGGTCCAGGTCCGTCTGAACCAGCAGGTCCATGCCGCCGGCGTTGCCCCAGTCGTAGTTCCTGGTCAGCTTCGTCACCGACGAGTCCCACTCGTACAGCGTGCCGGACGACGTCTGACGGGCGAACAGGTCGGCGGTGTGGTCGTAGTTCAGATTCGCGTCGTAGACCCTGGCCTTGACCGGCGCGGAGTACGTGCTCATCTTCGCGTACACCGAGTAGGCGCCCTGGGCGGAGCAGTCCTCCGCGCCCCAGGAGACGACACCGACCAGCATGCCGTCGGCGACCAGCGGACCTCCGGAGTCGCCGTTGCAGACGGTCGTCGTGTCGGCGTCGCTGCCCGTGGCGGGGTCTCCCGCGCAGACCATGTGCCCGACGACGTAGTAGGAGCCCCACGCCTCCTGGCAGGCGGCGTTCGTGTTGATGTCGGCCTGGGCGACCTTCAACGTCTGGGCGAGCCCGTCCTCGGTGGAGCTGGTGCGGCCCCATCCGTAGACCTTCGCGGCCGTACCCGCCGCGTAGACCGCGGTGTCGGTGTTCCGCATGATCGGGAGCGGCTTGACGCTCACCGGGGAGTTCAGCGTGAGAACGGCGACGTCGTTGTCGATCGTGACGGCGTCGTACGAGGGGTGGTGCCACTGGCGGTAGGCGCCGCGCAGCTGCCCCCCGTGGAAGTCGTAGACGGGGTAGCCGTCGGAGTCGATCTGGCCGGTGTCCGTGGGCAGTTGATCCGTACCCACGATGACCGTGCTGTCGAGGTACCACTTGAGGCCCTTGACGCAGTGCGCCGCGGTGACGACCTTCGTGGGGGCGACGACGGAGCCACCGCAGAAGTAGCCCTCGTCATCGCTGGTGTCGGCCGTGTCCTTGTCGTCGAAGAAGTGGAGCTGCGCCATCCACGGAGCCGCCGAGATCGTGGTCTCCGAACCACCGATGATCTTCGGGTCCGGCTTCTTCACCCCGCTGGTGGCGGAGAGCGCCGACGGTGTCAGCGAGCCCTTCGTCTTCTCGTCGGTCTGCATCGACCGGGCCGCGCGCGTGCGCAGTTCGGCCTGCGACGGGGCCACTACCCGGTCGGCTGACCGGGTGAGGTGCGGCTTGCCGCCGGGTTCGGCCGCCTGCGCCCCGGTGACGGTGAGACCGGCCCCGATCAGTCCCGCCACCATCGCCACGGCCGGCAGTACGACGCTGGAACGACGTCTGTACCGACCACCTCGGGTGCGTATCTGCACTCGAAAACCCCCTGCATGTGTACGGCCGGGCACACGGCCCTGCCGTAGGTGAGATGTGACTCGTGGGGGACGAAGGCATGCGGGCAGCGCGGAACCAAGACCCCCCTGATGACCTGCGCTGCGGTGGCCCCCCACCTTGACCTGTTCATGTTACTCAGGTGAAAACACAACCCACCAGGGGCAGATGAACGCCGGATGCCCCGTCACTTCCGTGACGGGGCATCCGGCGTTCGTACGTGTGGCGTCGCGACGTCAGTCGTTGCCGTTGCCCGGCGCCGGCGTCGTCTTCTGGATCTGGAGCAGGAACTCCGCGTTGGACTGCGTCTTCTTCATCCGGTCCAGCAGGAGCTCGATCGCCTGCTGCTGGTCGAGCGCGTGGAGCACCCGGCGCAGCTTCCAGACGATCGCCAGCTCGTCGCTGCCGAGCAGGATCTCTTCCTTACGGGTGCTGGACGCGTCCACGTCCACCGCCGGGAAGATGCGCTTGTCCGAGAGCTTCCGGTCGAGCTTGAGCTCCATGTTGCCGGTGCCCTTGAACTCCTCGAAGATCACCTCGTCCATGCGCGAGCCGGTCTCGACCAGCGCGGTGGCCAGGATGGTCAGCGAGCCGCCGTCCTCGATGTTCCGCGCCGCACCGAAGAAGCGCTTCGGCGGGTACAGCGCGGTCGAGTCGACACCACCGGACAGGATGCGGCCGGAGGCCGGCGCCGCCAGGTTGTAGGCGCGGCCCAGACGGGTGATCGAGTCCAGCAGGACGACCACGTCGTGGCCCAGCTCCACGAGGCGCTTCGCGCGCTCGATGGCGAGCTCGGCGACCGTGGTGTGGTCCTCGGCGGGACGGTCGAAGGTCGAGGAGATGACCTCGCCCTTCACCGACCGCTGCATGTCGGTGACCTCTTCCGGACGCTCGTCGACCAGGACGACCATCAGGTGGCACTCGGGGCTGTTGACCGTGATCGCGTTGGCGATGGCCTGCAGGATCATGGTCTTACCGGTCTTCGGCGGGGCCACGATCAGGCCTCGCTGGCCCTTGCCGATCGGTGCGACCAGGTCGATGATCCGGGTGGTCAGGACGTTGGAGTCGGTCTCCAGACGGAGCCGGTCCTGCGGGTACAGCGGGGTCAGCTTCTGGAACTCGGGACGGCCGCGGCCGGTCTCCGGCGCCATGCCGTTGACCGAGTCGAGACGGACCAGCGCGTTGAACTTCTCGCGGCGCTCGCCGTCCTTGGGCTGGCGCACCGCACCGGTGACGTGGTCACCCTTGCGCAGGCCGTTCTTGCGGACCTGGGCGAGCGAGACGTACACGTCGTTCGGTCCAGGCAGGTAGCCGGAGGTCCGGATGAACGCGTAGTTGTCGAGGATGTCGAGGATGCCCGCGACGGGGATCAGGACGTCGTCGTCGGCCACCTGCACGTCGGTCGCGAAGTCGTCGCGGCCACGACGGCCCCGGCGGTCGCGGTAACGCCCGCGGCGGCCACGGCGGCCGCCCTCGTCGTCGTAACCGTCGTCCTGCTGGCCGCCGCCGCCCTGCTGGCCCTGGTTCTGGCCGCCGCCCTGCTGGCCCTGACGGCGTCCGCCGCCCTGCTGGCCCTGGTCGTCGCCCTTGCCGCGGCGGTCGCGCTGGCGGTCCCGGCGGTCGCCGCGGTCCTGGCGGTCGCCACGGTCACGCCGGCCGTCCTGGCGGTCGCCGCGACGGCCCTCGGCCGTGTCGGCGGCGGACTCCGCCTTGGCGTCGCCCTTCGTCTCGGCGCGCTCGTCACCGCGGTCCTGACGGCCCTCGGCCTTGGACTCGCTCTTCGGCTCGGCCTCCGCCTTGGACTCGGCCTTCGGCTCCGTCTTGGTGTCGGGGCTGCCCGCCTGCGCGGTCGCCCGGCGACGGCGGCGCTCACCCGTCGGCTGGTCGTCGCTGGCCGGCTGGCCGGGGATGTCGATCTGCTGCTGGGCGGCGGCCTTGTCGGCGGCCGGGGCGGCAGCGGTCTCGTCACCGGTGCGCGTCTTGGACGTGGCGCGCCGCTTGGGCTTGCTCCCGGCGTCCGTACCGGCGGACGCGGCGGCCTTGGAGGCGGGCGCGGAGGAGCCTCCCGCCTGCGCCTCCTTGATGACCTCGATCAGCTGGCTCTTGCGCATCCGCGCAGTCCCCCTGATGCCGAGGCCGGACGCGACCTGCTGCAGCTCGGCCAGGACCATGCCCTCGAGGCCGGTGCCGGAGCGGCGGCGCCGTGCGGTGGTGCCAGTGGCAGCACCTTCGGCGGGCACGGAGCTGTCGACGCTCTTGTCGGCGCTCACGCCCATCAGATCGGTGGTGTCGCTCACGAAGGGTCCTTCCCTGGAGCGGACGTCGGCCTTCTGGCTCGGCGACCGGTTGTGCTGTCCGACTGCGGTCTGTTGATCGTGTCGATCGCGGACCTTGCCGGGGCGGTGGTCCGCCGGGTACGGCGGAGAGACGAATGTGCGGGGTTCCGGCGCGAGATCCCCCTGCTCGGCCCACTCCTGGACGAGCAAGAGGGTGTCGTGCCGGTTCCGGAGCGTGCTCGAAAGCTCAGGCAGGCTGCTCAGGCAGTCGGGGAGGCTCCCGGAAGAGTGGTGGTCCCGGAAGGGGACACGAAGCAACGCGCCACGAAGACGTCGATTGCTGACTTGAGGTTAACACTACCGGCTCCAACAAACATTCCCCCTCTCATGCACCGGCAATCACGTGGGATTACGCGGCGAGCGGCAACACGCTCGCACCCGTGGCGTCGAGGGCGAGCCGGTTCGCGGCCCAGCCCTCACCCGCCAGCCGGGCGACCTTGTCGGCCGAACCCTCCTCCGTCAGTGCGAGCACGGTGGGCCCCGCACCGGAGATGACAGCGGGGACACCGTCGGCGCGCAGCCGGTTCACCAGCTCCACGCTCTGCGGCATCGCCGGCCCCCGGTATTCCTGGTGGAGCCGGTCCTCCGTGGCCGCGAGCAGCAGCTCGGGCCGCCGGGTCAGGGCCTCGACCAGCAGGGCCGCACGACCGGCGTTGGCCGCGGCGTCCACATGGGGGACGGTGCGCGGCAGCAGGCCGCGGGCGGTCTCGGTGAGCACCGGGGTGGCCGGGACGAAGACCACCGGCACGACGGAGTCGGCGGGGTCCATCCGGATCGCCCTGGCGGCTCCGCCGTCCGTCCAGGCGAGCGTGAAGCCGCCGAGGAGACAGGCGGCGACGTTGTCCGGGTGCCCCTCGATCTCGGTGGCCAGCTCCAGCAGCGCGGCGTCGTCGAGGCGGGCCTCGCCGCCGGTCGTCACGGCGCGGGCGGCGACGATCCCGGCGCAGATGGCGGCGGACGAGGAGCCCAGGCCGCGGCCGTGCGGGATGCGGTTGGCGCAGACGATCTCCAGGCCGCGGGGCTGTCCGCCGAGCAGGTCGAAGGCCGTGCGCAGGGAGCGTACGAGCAGGTGGCTCTCGTCGCGGGGCAGCGTCTCGGCGCCCTCACCCGCGATGTCGATGTGCAGCCCGGAATCGGCGACCCGGACGACGACGTCGTCGTAGAGCCCCAGCGAGAGGCCGAGGGCGTCGAAACCCGGGCCCAGATTGGCACTGGTTGCGGGGACGCGCACCCGGACGGCGGCGGCTCGGAACGCGGGACCGGCCATCGGTTGGACGACTCTTCCTGTACGGCGGCGGGGATGGTGGTGCGGGGTACTTCGGCGTGCGTGGGGTGCCGTTGCGCGGAGGGTACGGGGGGCCCGGCAGTCACGACGGCTGCTGCACCGCCGGATGCGGCGGGGCGGGTCGGGTACAGCTTATCGAAGGAAGGTTCTGTGGCGACATAGGGCGCACGGGAGGCGCACGATGCGTGTCGCACACCTCCCATGCGCTCTCCGCCCCGGAAGGGCGGCTGAGCTGCGGCGGACGCCGGTTACGCGAGGCCCAGCTTCTCGGCCGCGGCCACCGCGTCGACCGGGACGGTCACCGGCTGCGGAGCACCCGCGACGGCCCAGTCGGGGTCCTTGAGGCCGTTGCCCGTGACGGTGCAGACGATCTTCTGGCCGGGGTCGACCTTGCCCTCGTCGGCGGCCTTGAGCAGACCGGCGACGGAGGCGGCCGACGCGGGCTCCACGAAGACACCCTCCCGGGAGGCCAGCAGGCGGTACGCCGACAGGATCTGACGGTCCGTCACGTCGTCGATGAAGCCGCCCGACTCGTCACGCGCGTCCAGGGCGAACTGCCAGGACGCCGGGTTGCCGATGCGGATCGCGGTGGCGATGGTCGCCGGGTCCTTGACGATCTCGCCGCGCACGATCGGCGCGGAGCCGGAGGCCTGGAAGCCCCACATGCGCGGGGTGTGCGTGGAGACGCCGTCCTTCGCGTACTCCCGGTAGCCCCTCCAGTAGGCCGTGATGTTGCCCGCGTTGCCCACCGGCAGGACATGGATGTCGGGGGCGTCGCCGAGCGCGTCGACGATCTCGAACGCGGCGGTCTTCTGACCCTCGATCCGGACCGGGTTGACCGAATTGACCAGCGCCACCGGGTAGTTGTCCGAGAGGCCGCGGGCCAGGGTCAGGCAGTCGTCGAAGTTCCCGTCGACCTGGAGGATCTTCGCGCCGTGGACGAGCGCCTGCCCCATCTTGCCGAGCGCGATCTTGCCCTGCGGCACGAGGACGGCGCAGACCATGCCCGCGCGCACGGCGTACGCCGCCGCGGAGGCCGAGGTGTTGCCGGTGGAGGCGCAGATGACGGCCTGCGCGCCCTCCTCCTTGGCCCGGGTGATCGCCATGGTCATGCCGCGGTCCTTGAACGAACCGGTGGGGTTGGCGCCCTCGACCTTGAGGTGCACCTCGCAGCCCGTGCGCTCGGAGAGGACCTGCGCCGGGACGAGCGGCGTGCCACCCTCACGGAGTGTGACGACCGGCGTCGTGCTCGTGACCGGAAGACGGTCCCGGTACTCCTCGATGATGCCGCGCCACTGGTGGGTGCCCTTGCTGGTCATGGGTCCTTACTCCCCTTCAACACGCATGATGCTGGCGACACCGCGCACGGTGTCCAGCTTGCGCAGCGCTTCGACGGTCCCGGAGAGGGCGGCGTCGGGCGCGCGGTGGGTGACGACGACGAGCGAAGCCTCGCCGCCGGTTTCCTGACTGTCCGGCCGGCTCTGCTGGCGGACCGTATCGATGGATACGCCCTGTTCGGCGAAGACCGTCGCGACCTGGGCGAGTACGCCAGGCTTGTCGGCCACGTCGAGACTGATGTGGTAGCGCGTGACGACATCGCCCATGGGGCTGACCGGCAGACGCGTGTACGCGGACTCACCGGGACCGGTGGTCGCGCCGATGATGTTGCGGCACACGGCGACGAGGTCGCCCAGGACCGCAGAGGCCGTCGGGGCACCGCCGGCGCCGGGGCCGTAGAACATGAGCTGCCCGGCCGCCTCCGCCTCGACGAAGACCGCGTTGTACGCCTCGCGCACGGATGCCAGCGGGTGGCTGAGCGGGATCATCGCGGGGTGCACGCGGGCGGTGACGGAGTTGCCGTCGGCGGCGCGCTCGCAGATCGCGAGGAGCTTGACGGTACAGCCCATGCGGCGGGCGGAGGCGATGTCGGCCGCGGTGACCTCGGTGATGCCCTCGCGGTGCACCTCGCCGATCTTCACCCGGGTGTGGAAGGCGATCCCGGCGAGGATGGCGGCCTTCGCGGCGGCGTCGAAGCCCTCGACGTCGGCGGTGGGGTCGGCCTCGGCGTAACCGAGCGCGGTGGCCTCGTCGAGCGCCTCGGAGTACCCGGCTCCGCTCGTGTCCATCCGGTCGAGGATGAAGTTGGTCGTGCCGTTGACGATGCCGAGGACCCGGTTGACCTTGTCGCCGGCGAGGGACTCGCGCAGCGGCCGTACGAGCGGGATGGCGCCGGCCACGGCCGCCTCGTAGTAGAGGTCCCGGCCGTTGCTTTCCGCGGCGGCGTGGAGCGCGGAGCCGTCCTCGGCGAGGAGCGCCTTGTTGGCCGAGACGACGCCCGCGCCGTGCTCGAAGGCGGTGGTGATGAGCGTACGGGCGGGCTCGATGCCCCCGATGACCTCGACGACGACGTCGATGTCGCCCCGTTTGACCAGGGCGGTCGCATCGGTGGTGATCAGCGCGGGGTCGATGCCCTCCCGCACCTTGGAGGGCCGGCGCACGGCGACACCGGCGAGCTCGACCGGCGCGCCGATGCGCGCGGCGAGGTCGTCGGCGTGCGTCGTCATGATGCGCGCCACCTCTGAGCCGACCACTCCACAGCCCAGCAGCGCCACCTTCAGCGGACGCGTACGCATCATCCGACCTCGTTTCTCATACTTCTGATGTGTGGACCAGTCTCACTCACCGGACGGGGGTTTCTGCCACCCGTCCGGATTTTGAGATGTGAATTTCATCAGCCGACATCGAGCCGCAGGAGATCTTCCTCCGTCTCGCGCCGGACGATGACCCGCGCCTCCCCCTCGCGCACGGCGACGACCGGCGGGCGAAGGGCGTGGTTGTAGTTGCTCGCCATGGAGCGGCAGTACGCACCGGTGGCGGGCACCGCGATCAGGTCGCCCGGCGCGAGGTCGGACGGCAGGAACGCGTCCTTGACCACGATGTCACCGCTCTCGCAGTGCTTGCCGACGACCCGTACGAGCATGGGCTCGGCGTCGGAGCTGCGGGAGACCAGCGCCACGCTGTACTCGGCGTCGTACAGGGCGGTGCGGATGTTGTCCGACATGCCGCCGTCGACGCTGACGTACGTCCGCAGGCCTTCGAGGGGCTTGATGGTGCCGACCTCGTACAGCGTGAAGGCGGTGGGGCCGACGATCGCGCGGCCCGGTTCGACGGAGATGCGCGGGGTCCGCAGACCGGCCGACTCGCACTCGCGGGTCACGATGTCGCTGAGCGCCTTGGCGATCTCGTGCGGCTCGCGGGGGTCGTCCTCGGAGGTGTACGCGATACCGAGGCCGCCGCCGAGGTCGATCTCGGGGAGCTCGACGCCGTGCTCGTCGCGGACCTCGGCGAGCAGCTGCACCACGCGCCGCGCCGAGACCTCGAAGCCGGCCATGTCGAAGATCTGCGAGCCGATGTGCGAGTGGATGCCGATGAGCTCCAGGCCGTCCAGGGTGAGTGCCCTGCGGACCGCCTCGGCCGCCAGCCCGTCCGCCAGCGCGATGCCGAACTTCTGGTCCTCGTGCGCGGTGGCGATGAACTCGTGGGTGTGGGCCTCGACGCCGACGGTGACGCGGATCTGCACGCGCTGGCGGACGCCGAGCCGCTGGGCGACGTGCGAGACGCGGACGATCTCCTGGAAGGAGTCGAGGACGATCCGCCCGACGCCCGCCTCGACGGCCCGCTCGATCTCGGCGACGGTCTTGTTGTTGCCGTGGAAGGCGATGCGCTCGGCGGGCATCCCGGCATCCAGCGCGGTGGCCAGCTCGCCGCCGGAGCAGACGTCGAGGTTCAGTCCCTCCTCCTGGAGCCAGCGCACGACGGCGCGCGACAGGAAGGCCTTGCCTGCGTAGAAGACGTCGGCGTCCGGCCCGAAGGCGTCCGCCCAGGCGCGGCAGCGGGCCCGGAAGTCGGACTCGTCCAGGAAGTACGCCGGGGTTCCGAACTCCTCGGCCAGCCGGGCGACTTCGATCCCGCCGACGGTGAGCGCGCCGTCCGTGTCACGGGTGACGGTACGGGACCAGACCTTCGGGTCCAGCTCGTTGAGGTCGGTGGCCGGGGCGGTGTAGTGGCCCTCGGGGTAGACGTCGGCGTGACGGGGCCCGGCGGGGTGTGCGGATCGGCTCATCGTTCTGCTCTGCTCTCTCAAGTCGCTCGTCAGAGGTGTGGGGGCGCGCTGATGCCGAGCACGAACAGGCCGCCTGCCAGCACCTTCCCGGCGGCTTCGGCAAGGGCCAGCCGGGAGCGGTGGGCGGCCGAGGGTTTCTCGTCGCCGACGGGAAGCGGCGGGGCCGTGGCGTGGAGGTCGAGGAGGGCGTCCGCCGTGGTCTCCAGGAACCGGGCGACGCGGTCCGGCGCGTGCAGGCGCGCCGCCGAGGCGAGGACACCGGGGTGGTCGGCGAGCGCGGCGTGCAGCGCGGGCGCGTCGACGTCGATGTCGTACCGGCCGGCGAAACCGAGCCGCGCCGCCTCGCGGGTGAGTGCGCGGGTACGGGCGTATGCGTAGCGGACCAGGAAGAACGGGCTGGCCTCCCCCTGTACGAGGAGGTCGTCACCCAGGGGCGCGTGGTCGTGGGCGGCGGGCCGCTGCAGTCCCCACAGCGCGGCCTCGCGTCCGAGCCGGTCCACCAGCGCCCCGGCGGTGGCGCCGGCGGGGACGGGACGGATCAGGGCGCTCTCCTCGGCCCCGTACCGCGTGCCGACCCTCACCCGCAGGTCCTCCCAGCGGGGGCCGGGCTCGCCGGTGCAGCCGACGTACACCTGGCCGCCCTGGGTGCGCAGGAGCCGCGCCACGCCCTGGGCGACGACGGCGGCCCTGATCTCGCTGGGGTGGTGGAGGCGGTGGAGGCGCCCGGCCTCCGTGGTGACCCGCCCGTAGCGGAGACCGAGCTCACGCACCTCGCGAACGCGGGCGGCGCGGGCGTCGGCGCCGGTGGCGGCGTCGAGCGTGAAGTTCAGGAAGCCCGGTCCGGTGATCTCGACCCGCCCGATCCCCGGGGCCCCGGCGACCCGGTCCCGCAGCAGCGCGGCGACCTCCCGTGCGGGGAGCGCGGCGGGGCCGGCCAGCTGGAGGGCGACGGCGCAGGCGTAGTCGCCGCTGCCGCCGGGCCGTGTCCGCTCGACCCGCACGCGCGCGGGCACCGGCGCGCGCAGGGCGTTCTCGTCGACCGCGCGGCGCACAGCGTGCAGCACGGTCCGGGAGAGATCTGCGGGGGTCACGGCACCAGCGTATGGGAGGAAGGGGGGCACTTCGCCAACCGGTTTCGCCATACGGGCAGCGACCCGGCCGGCCGTACCCTCAGCCCGCCGCGCTCCCGGCCGTCCCGGCACCGCGCCTGTCGTCGAGGGGCACGGGGTTCTCACGGTCCGCGAGCCGTCGCACCATGCGCACCAGCTCGCTCGGCTCGAAGGGCTTCGCCAGGAACGCGTCGACCCCGGCGGCCACCCCGCTGTCCACCTCGTGCGGCGTGCACGCGCTGATGACGGCGACGGGCAGGTGCCCGGTCCTGGGGTCGGCGCGCAGCCGGGCGGCGGTCTGCACCCCGTCGAGCCGGGGCATCACGACGTCGAGGGTGATCACGTCCGGGCGGACCTCGTGGACCAGGTCCAGGCACTCGACGCCATCGGCCGCGGTCACGACCTCGAAGCCCTCCAGCTCGAGATTGACCCTGATCAGCTGCCGGATGACCTTGTTGTCGTCGACA
Source organism: Streptomyces sp. NPDC104381 (assembly GCF_055583745.1). Lineage (NCBI taxonomy): Bacteria > Bacillati > Actinomycetota > Actinomycetes > Kitasatosporales > Streptomycetaceae > Streptomyces > Streptomyces sp. NPDC104381. Next base: position 421,084 of record NZ_JBVJNK010000004.1, on the reverse strand, counting down.
ACAAGCACGCGGCCGTACGCCCCTGACACCCTTCGAGGGTAGGGCGGGCGGAGGAGCTGCGTCCGGGTTTTGCCCACTTCCGCCCCCGGAGGGTGGCCGACGCCCCTCCGGCACCGGCCGCACACGCGTCCCCGCGCACGGTCGCGGCCCGGCCCCGACGACCCGCAAAAACGTGTTCCCGGACACCCCGTCGGAGCTGGTAGGGTTTCACTCGTCGCCGCCGAGCGCAGCGACATCGCCCCCGTAGCTCAGGGGATAGAGCATCGGCCTCCGGAGCCGGGTGCGCAGGTTCGAATCCTGCCGGGGGCACTTCGCAGGAAGTGCCGAAAAGACCCTCTCGCCAGTGGAAACACTGTGCAGGGGGTCTTTTTCATGCCCGGGGACCCGTTCCCGGAGGCGCTCCCTCCCCGGCGCGGCTCGCACCCTTCGGGCAGGGCGGCTGTGATCACCGCTGCCCTCCTGTCACGCCGGTCGAGCGCAGGTACGCTGCCGGGAGGCAGCCTGCACGGCGCCGGAGTGGCAACTACCCCTGGCCTCCGCCTTGTTCATCCGGCGGAGGGCCCGGCGGCAGGCGCCGGCGCACCATCACCTCTCGATGGAGGGTCCATGTTGCGGGTGCACTTCACGTCCGAGGACCTGGCGCGGGTCCGGGTGGCGCCGGGGCCCGACTTCCTCTGGGAGATCACCAACAGCGTTCAGACCTTGCAGCGCCGGGACGGAGCGAGGGAATTCGATGCGTGGAGGCGCTGGGCCCGGCCGAGGCTCTCGGGCAGCCGCACACTGCTGGCCGGCCTGCTGCCGCCCCGCGGCTACTCCCCCGACTTCCTCACCCCCACCTCCGGTGACCGCACCAGCCTGCAGGCGGCACTCGACGTCCTGCTGAGCACCCCGCATCCGCGGCTGCGCACCGATCTGTCGAAGTTGGCGACCTCGCTACGGATGCCGGGCTGGGTGCGCTCCCTGGCCGCGGGCGACACCGATGCCCTCCGCCGACTCGGCGACGCCCTCCATACGTACCAGTTGGAGGCTCTCGCACCCTACTGGGCGTGCATCCGTGCCCACGTCGACGCTGACCGCGCCGTCCGGCTGTACAGCCTCCTCGACCGGGGTACCGAGGGACTGCTCGGCGGTCTGGGTCCGCAGTTCCGCTGGCGGCACCCCGTGCTGGAAGTCGCCTACCCCGTCGACCAGCAGCTCCACCTGTGCGGACGGGGCCTGGTGCTCCAGCCGTCGTTCTTCTGCTGGCCCACACCGACCACCCTGGCCGACGGGGAGTTGCCACCGGTGCTGGTCTACCCCATCCACCACGCCACGGGCTGGGCCGGTCCCGCTCCCGACGCAGCGTCCACCGAGGGCTCCGGGCCCCTGGGGCCGTTGCTCGGCCACACACGTGCCGGCGTACTGCGCGCCACTCTCACCGGCTGCTCCACCGTCGAGGCCGCCCGTCTCCTCCAGGTGACCCATCCCGCTGTCAGCCAGCACGTCAACGTGCTGCGCGCGGCCGGACTGGTCACCACCGTCCGTAAGGCCGGGCGGTCCCTGCACGTCGCGACCGCGGAGGGGCGCGCCCTGCTGGCCGCCGGAGGGAGGGCGGTGCCCCCGCCGACGGAGCGTGGGGCCACCGGGCTTCACCGGTAAGCCTGAACTTTCACCGCTTGCCTCCGGCACGGGCGGGGAATCACGCTGACCCTGCTTGTGCACACGACCGGGCACCCCCACAGTCGCGCCCTCCCTCACGGGCCCGTCCCCCCAGGAGCTCTCATGCGTAAGAGACTTGTGTCCGCGGCCGTCGCAGCCATGGCCCTCGGGGCTCTGCTCCAGCCCGCCACGGCGTACGCGTCGTCCGCCCCGTCCGTCTCCGTACTCGCCCACGGGTCGAAAGCGGGCACGGCCGTCCTCAGCGGGTTCGACAAGCCGGGCAGCAGGCTGAAGGTCGACGCCGGACGCACCCGCAGCGCCCACTGGCTCCAGATCGACTACCAGGTCCAGGAGACCGGCTACTGGTGCGGTCCCGCCGCGACTCGCATAGCGCTCTCCGCCCGCATGGCGCCGCCCAGCCAGGGAGATCTCGCCTGGCAGCTCGGCACGACGGAGGCGGGAACCGACCACATCGGGCAGGTGACCGGTGTACTCAACGCGAACCTCGGCGGGGGCTGGTACGAGACCAAGGAGATGCCGAACGATCCGCCCACCCAGGGCCAGCGGGACCTGCTCTGGAACGACATCGTGTTCGACATCGACCGGAACTATCCGCTGGTGGCCAACATCGTCGCCCCGCCGGGGAACCAGCCGCCCGGGTATCCGTCCGACCAGACGATCTACCACTACTTCACCGTCTTCGGCTACGACGAGGTGGACCGGACCGTCGTCATAGCCGACCCCGCCTCGTTCAGCGGCAACCAGATCTACTGGATCAGCTTCGACCAGCTCGCCTCGCTGATCCCGCCGAAGGGCTACTCCGCCTGATCCGTTCGCCCGCCGGCTGCCGGGCAGGTCCGGCCCGCCGACAGGCCGCCCTCCCGCGGGACCGCCGGGAGGGCGGACCTGTCCCCGTCCGTGTCGTCCGCGGAGCCTTCCCAGTCAGGAGAGCATGTTGAGCACGCATCGCTACACCCGCAGGAACGCCATCAGAGCCTTCGGTGGAGTCACCGCGGCTGTGGCCCTCGGGTCCGGAGGGGTACTGGCGTCGGCGACATCGGCCGCCGCGGCGGGCGACGGCTTCGGACTGCGCATCGTGGGTCATGACGAGCGGGACCCCCGGATGTGGTTCTACCGCTTCGCGACCGATGCGATCGGCTGGAACCCCGGCGTCAATGTCCTGCTCCCGGACGGCTACCACAGCAGCGGCCGCTCCTATCCGGTCCTCTACCTCTTCCACGGAGGGGGTACGGACCAGGACTTCATCACGTTCGACCGCATGGGCATCCGCGACTGGACGGCCGGAAAACCTCTCATCGTCGTGATGCCCGACGGCGGCCACGCCGGCTGGTACTCCAACCCGGTCAGCTCCAACACCGGCGCCCGGAACTGGGAAACCTTCCACATCGCCCAGCTGGTCCCGTGGATCGACGCCAACTTCCGTACGTTCGCCGAGTACGACGGCCGGGCCGTCTCCGGATTCTCGATGGGCGGCTTCGGAGCGCTGAAGTACGCGGCCAAGTACTACGGCCACTTCGCCTCGGTGAGCGCCCACTCCGGTCCCGCCAGCCTGCGTCGCGACCTCGGCCTGGTCACCCACTGGGCCAACGCCTCCTCCGCCGCCGTGGAGCTGGGCGGAGGCACGGTCTACGGCGCGCCGCTCTGGGACGAGGCGCGGGTGACCGCCGACAACCCCGTGCAGCGCATCGAGAGCTACCGGAACAAGCGGGTCTTCCTGGTCGCCGGCACCAGCCCCGACCCGGTCAACTGGTTCGACACCGTCAACGAGACGCAGGTGCTCGCCGGTCAGCGGGAGTTCCGGGCGGGCCTCGGCACAGCCGGAATCCCGCACGAATGGCACGAAGCGCCGGGCGGGCACGTCGTCCGCCCGGACCTGTTCCGACGGGACCTGGACGGCATCATCGCCCGGCTCCGCAAGGCGTAGAGCGCGAGGCCCGGTACACGGGGCAGCCGGAACGTGGCGGGGCCCGGGAGTCGTATCCAGCTCCCGGGCCCCTGGGGTTGCCACCCAGCGGATCAGTCGTCATACCGTCGCATACGGACGGCCACCCCATCCTTGGCGTTCCGCCACGTATCGGGGAGTCACGACTCCACGGAAACCGGGACGGCGTGGAACCCGATTTCCGCAGCCTGGATGGCCTCACCGGGCCGCTGACCCGGAATGTGGTCGTCGACCACCGGCTTGCCCATCGCCGTGGCGATGTGTTCCTGGAGCACCCTCCGCCGCTTCTCGAAGAAGGCGTCGAAGTCGTCGGCCCGCATCAGCCCGGGGTCCGCGAGGTGCGTCCTGATGCGCCGCTCCACGCTCTCCGGGCTGGTCTCGGCCGCCTTGGCGAGCCGCTGCAGATAGTCGGACGGTGCGTGGCCGCCGATGATCCGGTTGGTCCGTGCCGTCAGGGGAGCCTTGTTGACGATGGAGTTGTAGACGGAGCGCTCGTGTCCGTTCTTCTGGCACCACGCCTGCGGGAAGATGTGATGGATGTCCATCGCCTCGTCGAAGTAGACGCTCACCTCCGCCTTCTCCCCCGTACGCCAGTCCGCGGCCCCCGCCTTGAGCAGGAGTGCGTAGATCCCCTTGTAGGCGGCGCTCTGGCGGGTCCGCAGGGTCAGCAGCCGGCTCGCCGCGAACTGCGCCTGGGTGACCGTACGAGGTTCCTGCGTGGATCCGCGGATCCAGTCGACGACGTCGGGGAGGTCGAGGTTGAACCGGGTCTCGGTGGTGCCGCCGTACAGCTCGCCGAACACCCCGCACCAGTACCAGCGGGCCAGCTTCTCCTGTGCGCCCGCGGTCTCCGCGTCCTTGCCGGCGAGGGCGAAGATCGCCGCGAGGGGGATGAGTTGCGTGCCGTACGGCAGGAACCGGGTGTCGAAGACGAACTGCTGGCGCAGGAATTTGGCGGCGGCCTTGAAGCCGGCGACGACGTCGGGCGCGTACCGCCGGTAGTCCTCGAGCCCCAGCGCGAGCATCTCCTTGCGCTTGCACCCGATGCGCGGCAGACGCTCCTCGTCCGTGCCGGCCTCTTCCTCCCGGCGCCGCCGCTCGGCAGTGGCGAGGAGAGTGACCGCCTGGAGGAAGTCGGTGTTGGAGACGTCTTTCAGGATGGCGTACTCGGACGCTTCCCAGGCGGAACGGCACTCGTGCCAGTGGCGTCGCAGATCGAACTCGTCCGCGGCGTACGTCGCCGTCAGCAGTTCGAAGACGGTGAGGGTGACTCCACCCGTGTTGACCTTCTCGAAGACCTGACAGACCGCCTGACGTGGGGTGTCCTTGCCGAGTTCGATGACCGGGAAGTGGTAGAGGTCGAACGACTTGATGAAGCTGTCCCGGAAGCGGTACCAGAGTTCCATGGCGTCCGGCGCGAAATTGCAGTGGCGGGCGAAGCCGTCGCCCCATGAGTTGTCGAAGAGACTCCGCATCGGGAAGACGCGGTGCTGGTACTCCAACTCCCTTGTCGAGTAGTCCTCCAGGACCTCGCCGCGGAAGTTGATCACCTTGCGCGCGGGCGGGACGAACCGGATCGCCTCCTCCCGGTCCTCGTTCTCGTCGATCGCCTTGACCATGTCGACGTAGAACCAGCCGCTCACCCGGCGCTTGCGTTCGTCCTGGGTCTCCACCGGGCTGTTCATCGCGAGCGACTGGAACAGCGAGGTGAGCCGCTGCTGGCCGTCCAGGATCAGCGACTCCGGCTGCACCTGCCCGCTCGGATCGGCCCCCTCGACCGGCCTGTACTTGAACCGGACATCCCCGCCGCCCTTGAGCAGCATCACGGTCCCGATCGGGTAGTTGAGGGACACCGAGGCAAGCAGGCTGGCGATGTGCGGCCAGGGCCAGACCCAGCCGCGCTGGAACTCGGGCAACTGGATCTTCCCCGCTTCGACTTGACCCAGCAGACCCTGCAAAGGCCGTTTGTCGATGCTGAAGGTCTCTGTCGCCACGTCTTCTCCTTGTGCACCACACCGGCGCTCGCTCATCGGGGGCGAGGGAGGCAGCGGTCGGCAGCCGCCCGGCACCAGCCCCGTCGCCACCGGCTCATGACTTACCTCTCCCACCCTGCCCGAGCTTCTGCGCTTCGGCCCGCTCCTTGGTCATTTTGCACCCCGGAGGCGTGACGGCCGGCCGGGGTGGGCGGTGGTGTCATGCGCTCGATCTGCTTCTGTCCGCGCGAGCACGCCTACTTCCCCGACTCCCCTGTCCGGGTCACCATCCCGTGCGAGCGTATGCGCATGTCACCTGTTCCCGGTGCCGTTATGTGGGTCGCCGTGATCTCCACATCGGCTCAGGCGCTCGTCACCGCCCTTCACATCCGCCGCAGCCGGACGGCGCCCGGCCCGCACGACGCGTTGTCGAAACGATCGAGCACGATAGGGCTGGCCGTCTCAGCGTTCGTCGCGTTGTGGTTGGCCGTGGAAAGCCATGCGCGGGAGACCAGGCACCTCGGATCGTTCACCTACACGGTGATCCGCGACGAGCTGGACAGCTCGTTCTTCCGGTTGGCGCTTTTCGTCCTCGACATAGCGACGTACGTGATCCTGTTCTTCCCCGTAGCAGAGTTGCTCGGCTTGGTGACGGCGATCCTGGTCCGTGGACACCTGCGCAGGCACCAGGCTCTTGTGCACCTCACGACCCTCGCCACCGCCACCACCGCCGGCGCGTTGGTCGTGGTCACCAAAACACGTATCGACGGGCACTTCGACATCCCCTGGCCCTGGTTCGTCATGTACGCCCTCGCCGGCGTCATGGTGGCATGTGAAATTCTGGCCCAACAGCCGGTGGACGAGGCAGATCCGCCCGCCGCCGCCCCGTACACCGATGCCACGGAATCCGCCGTGCCGCACATCGGCCACCAGGCGCACCAAAGCCCCCGCCGAGGTCGCGTGCTGACCGTTCTGGCGTGGGCCATGGTCGCTCCGGCGCTGCCGCTGGGCTTCGTCGGCATCACGCTGTACGGAGACCTGGTGCCCGAGGCGGAGCTCTCCCCGTGGATGGAGCCGCTGATCGCGATCGCGGTCGTGGTCCCACCGTTCCTGCTCTTCGTCGTCGGCAGCGCCGTGTTGCAGCGAGGAAGGCAGCACCGCCACCGGATCATCACGTCGCTCGACGAACTCGCCGGGGAGCGCTATCAGCTCTACCTGCGGCCCTTCGCCATCGACCCCGTGATGGCGTTGCCGCCGGACGAGATTCCGGGCTGGTACACCCGCTCCCCCTTCGAACTCACGGGGACGCACGAGGAATTCCTGGTGCGGCAGTTTCGCGGCCTCGGCCGGGTCGTCGCGATCGGACAACCTGGCGAGCCCCTGCCGGCCCTCGGGGCGGAGCGCGGCTATCTACCCGTCGACAACTGGAAGGACTCGGTGAGCAGGCTGATCCGGGGCGCCCACGCGGTGATCATGACGGCTGCCCCAGGCCCTGGAACGGCGTGGGAGTTCACCGAAGCCCTACGCGCCACCACACCCGACCGCCTGCTCCTGCTCGTCTACGACGACGAGCTGTACCACGCCTTCCAGGAAGGTGTGGCAGAGGAATACGCGACGAGATCGTCCGCGGGGACGGGCGGCGACTGGCCACCCCTGCCGCGCCTTCCGGACATCCCGCCTCCTGCCCCGCTCACGAAGGGGCTGCGGTGGGACTTCCCCCTCAGAGGAATCCTGTCCTTCGACCGTCAGTGGCACCCCCGGTTCACGCGCTTCCCCCCGACCGTGCCGAGGATCAGGCATGTCTGGGTGATTCGCCGACTGGTTCGGCGTGAGCTCAAGCCGGCCTTGGATCCGATCTCCCGGCTCCCCCCGGTCCCACCACCCGCTGAACTCGCCTGACGACGACACGAACCGCTGTCGCCACCTCAGGGACACCGGCTCCCGCTCACGTCCGGAACCGGGCGGCCCTGAGGATGCGTCCTCACGGGTGCTCTTCCACGTGAGGTACCGCAAAGGCACGTCAGGGTACTGGTGCGCACGGGGCGAGCTCCTGCCGCAGCAGTGGATTCGTGACGGGAGGGGGGAAATGATCACCTGTGACTGCGCGATCATCGCCGGGGCGGGCGGAATCGATCTCGCCGATGCGATTCCCGCATCTGCCCTGTGGTACTTCCTGGGATTCCTGACAGCTTGCGCAAGCGAATTCATACTCCCTCGAAGCGTGCACAACCTGCGATATCCCACGATCACCGTCCTCGCGCTCTCCGGGGTATCCCTCACTTATCTTTCCGGCACACTGCTGGGCACTGTTCTGTTTTTCGCCTTCTCCGCGTACGAGAAAACCCGGCGTCAGACAATCGGCGCGCTTCTGCAGACCCTGGTGCCTGCCCTGTTCGCTTTCCTGGCCTACCGCTTCCTCACCCTCCCGGGGGACGATCCGACGGACTCATGGTCGGCGGTCCTGGCGATCCCGCTGGCCGCAGCGGGGATCTTCTGGGCCATTCCCTACGGGAAGAAGCAGTACTGGCATGACTTGTTCGCTTTCCGTCGCCCCCACATACCATTCCTGGATCTGTCACGGGACGGGAATCGAAATGTTCCCTTCATGGCCGTCCAGTCCGGCCAGTCCCCCGTCCTGGGGTTAGGACTGTGGCTGGCCGCCTGGCCGTGCACCCTGGGACCTCTCGGCATATCTTTCTGGTGTTTCCACCACGTACTGACCACACCGGTCACGACGTGGACAGGCCTGTTCTTCACGTCGGCAACGGCCGGTGTGGCCGTCTTCAACAGGAGCAGAAAGCTGTTCCTGATCGGCCGCAGACATATGGGCATGGTTGTTTCCGAGACGAAGTTCATCCGCCCCGGCGCCTACGTTCTCTACCTGAGGTCGTTCGAGGACGACAAGGAGCGCGCCGCACTGAAGGAGCAGATCACGCCACGCGGTGCACTCTCCGCTCCGGACCCCTCAGGTGGCACTGTCGGCCTGATCACGTCCAGTCGCGACGAGGAGGAGCACATCGCGGACGCCATGCGCCCCGTCGGCCAGTTGGTCGCCATCGGCGCCCCTGGAGAAGTCCTTCCTTTCGCGGGAGCGGTACGCATGTACCTGCCGAAGGAATCCTGGAAGCAGCCGGTGAGGGAACTCATGGAACAGGCCAGTCTGGTCGCCCTCAACCTGGGCTCGGGCGCCGGCACGGTGTGGGAGCTCTCCGAAGCCCTCCGCGTCCTCCCGCCCCAGCGCCTTCTCCTGATGATGCCTGGAGCCATGGGCAAGAAGGAGTACGAGACGATCCGTGAGCAGGTCGAGAGGGTCCTGCACACCCTGCCGGACTCCGAAAGAAACAAGACATGGAAGAGCAAGATCCCGCCATCTCTTCCTGATTACCCGTATGAGAAACCCGAGGCCAATCCGGTGGCCGGACTCATGCACTTCTCCGCGGACTGGAGCCCCGTACTCACCCGGACTCCCCTCCACGAAGTCCCTTGGCGGAATCTCTTCACCCAGCTCACCCGTGGGTTGCGGCCGGCCTTCGACCAGCTGGCCGCATGTGAAGAAAGGACCGGCCGTCGCTTCGGCTGACGGACGAGCTCCGACGAGTTCCGATGCCTGCTGACGTCGCCGGCCGTCTTGGCCTACGATGCGCGCAGATTCCTCCACGTGGAGTAGCGGGAGCCCCGATGCCAGCGTACGAGTTCGTCGGATTCCAATACCCGCACAGCCCCGGAAGAACTCCCGGTCCAGCAGCACGACTTCATCGTGCTCACCGGAGGCGCGCGATGACGCCTCCTCCTGATCCGAGCACGCGTACCGAGGTCCTGGAGCTCTACAAGCTCGCCGTGGAGATGGCGGACCGCGTCTCCGCGCGCCGCGGGACCGCCAACGCGTACTTCCTGTCCGTGCAGACCGCCTTTGTCGCCCTCGTGGGATTCGGATTCCAGGAACTCGCCGAGTCCCCGTGGTGGGCGGCACTCGCCGTGGCCCTGGCCGGGGTCACCCTGTCGGCCACGTGGTGGTTACAGCTCCGCAGCTACCGAGACCTCAACACCGCGAAGTTCAAGGGCATCAACAAGATCGAGGAACGCCTCGAGGTCAAGATCTTCTCCGACGAGTGGGAGGCCCTGAGAAGCGATCCGGTCGTGGGATGGCGCAAACGCTACGCGGAGTTGGGGGCCTCCGAGCGCGTCGTACCGCTGGTGTTCGTCATGGCGCACCTGCTCCTGTTTGCGGGCACACTGGCCGTGTGACCTACCTCGACCCCCTCGCCGACCTGATTCGTTCCTGCCTCCCCTCCGATGCGGCTCCCCCGGCGAACTCGGATGCCTTGTTCCGCATCTACGCCGTACTTCTGGAGGCCAAGGGGGAAGAGGTCACCGACGAGGACGTCCACAACGCCTGGTCCGCCTGGATGCAGTCCGTGGACGGGTCCCACGCCGCTCTCGTTCCTTTCCGCGACCTGTCTCCGGAGGTACGTGCCTTCGACTCCCCCTACGCCGAGGCAATCCGTGAAGCCGCACGCCAAGTGCGTGGCTCATCGCCCCACTTGTGAGAAGACGCTGCAACGTCGCGCTCACCTTGCTCCGGGGCCCAGTCGTTCCCAGCAGGCGTGGGCCGGTTCGGGCCGGGCTGCTTGCCGACGCCTCGGCCCGGCTTCAGGGTCTTCGATCTGGGCGGAGCCATCGCGAACCAGAAACCTCTGTCCGCGCCGGACGAGCCCGGGCGTGAGGGCGATCGCACGAGCCTGGGCCGTGAGCAGCAGGAGGCGCGGCAGAGGACCGATGAAGAGCTTCAGCAGGACCGCTGCCGGCGAGCCACCCGCACGCCGCCGTCGCATGCCTGCCGCCCCGGTTTCTGCACGCCCCCGGGCGTGGCGGAGCCCGGGAGTCGTATCCAGCTCCCGGGCCCCTGGGGTTGCCACCCAATTGCGCTTGCCAGCGCCGTTTAAGAGTGCGGATCAGTCGTCATACCGTCGCGTTCTGCCTTTGAACTACCGCGCCGCGGAGAGGCGCAGGCCGGATTCGAACCAGCATTCAACGGTGTTCGTCCGTACTCGGTCGATCTGGCAATCGGCGGCGATACTGAAGCTGGAGCGAGAGTCTGAGATTGATCGCGGCTGCCTCTGCCATGTTGGGCCACCCCGGCAGGTGGTGCCGGGGGGAGGACTCGAACCTCCACCGTTACCGCGTCTTCAGGCTGAACGTCAGTTTCAGCTTGCGCTCGTCACACGGGGCGGACCTCAATTCCGCCTCGTGCAGGGTGCGCACCCCCACGGCTTTGCGCGGGGGCGTTCTGGGGGATGCCGCCTGGCGTCCGGTCTAGCCGAACAGGTAGCCGAACACCGCGTCTCCGACCCGGCGGTCGGTGACCTCGGCGCCGTTGGCCTCCTCGCGGGCGAACTTCACCGCGTGCTGGAGCTTCTCGACCCGCTCCAGCAGCTCGTTCACCCGTCGCGCCGGAAGCGCTCCGGAGAACTTCACGGTCGTCCAGTATCCGATGGGCACGTCCTCGTAGTACACGTCGACCTGCGCCGGGTGCTTGTCGGTCGCCTCGGCCTTGACGTGGTTGCGCGGGACCTTCTTCGTCCGGATCGTGCGGACCGGGTCCGTCTTCCACAGGTCCGACGAGGGGTCGAGCGACCAGGACTCGGAGGCGTCCAGGACGGGAAGCTTCTTGACGAAGGTGTGGAGGTCGGTGAGCTGCTTCTCCAGGAAGAGCAGGTAGCTGACCGGGACTTCGCCGACGACCGTACGTCCGTCGACCACGACGTCCGCGCGGGCCGAGCAGTTCGCCCAGTCCTTCGTCGCGGTCACGTCGAACAGCCGGGTCAGCGACGCGGACATCTCACGCAGCGCCTCCTCGGCCTTGATCTGCACCCGCGCGGACTCGGGCGGAAGCTGCTCGCCCTCTTCGTCCTTCGGCTGGTACGTACGGGAGATGCCCGCCAGCAGCGCCGGCTTCTGCACCTTGTGGTGGGCCGCGGTGATGTCCTGGAGCGACTTGCTCTTGACACCCTTCTCCACGGCGATGATCTGGTTGAGCTTGGTCACTTCGCCCCCTTCGAGTGATCAGGAACGTACCGCACCCGTTTCGATCAGTCGCGCGATTATTCGTCGTCCTCGCCCCCGAGGCTCCGGGCCATCCGGAAACCGAGGTCGTCGATCGCGAACGTGGGGTGGCTGCGGCGGCGCACCGTGGCGCCGCAGCCGCGCTCCGGTTCTGCCCAGCCGCCGCCCCGGAAGGTGCGGTACTCCCCGTAGACCTCCTCGTCGTAGAGGTCCCAGCACCACTCCCAGACGTTGCCGAGCATGTCGTACAGCCCCCAGGCGTTCGGGGACCGGCCGCCGACGTCGTGGAGCCGGCCGCCCGCATTGCCCTCGTACCAGGCGATGTCGTCGAGTTCGCCGTAGCGGTAGCCGTCGGTGTCCGCCTTGCACGCGTACTGCCACTCCGCCTCCGTGGGCAGGCGGTAGCCGTCGGCGGCCGGGTCGCGGGTCACCTCGCCGCTGCGCGCGTCACGGGAGTAGGCCGGGGCCAGTCCGACGCGGGCGGAGAAGCGGTTGCACAGGTCGACGGCGTCGAGCCAGCTGACGTTCGTCACGGGCAGGGCGTGGGACAGGGCCGGATCGGGGGCCGTGTCCGTGAGGGCCCAGTACTGGCCGAGGGTGACGGGAAGGCGGGCGAGCAGGAAGGGCTCGACGGTCTCCTGCCACTGTGCTCCGCGGCGGTCGTCACGGAGGTCGACGGCACCCGCGGGCATCCGGACCATGCCCGCCGCCGTCTCGTCGTCGAGCAGGCTCACACGGCGCCTCCCTGTCCGGAGGGCCGAAGTGCCCTCGCGCACAGGCTACTTCGGACGTCGCGCGACCGCCGGTGTACGCGGCACCCGCGATGGCACCATCTCAGCCGAGCCTGCGGACCGGTTCCCCGTCGAGCCAGGCGCGGATGTCCTCGACCGCGTCCCCGTAGTACGCCGCGTAGTTGGCCTGCGACACATAACCCAGGTGGGGCGTGGCGAGGAGCCGGGGCGCGTCCCGCATCGGGTGGCCGGCCGGGAGCGGCTCGACGTCGAACACGTCGACGCCCGCACCCGCGATGGCTCCCCGGCGCAGTACGTCGAGCAGTGCGTCCTGGTCGACGATCGCCGCCCGCGAGGTGTTGACCAGATAGGCGCCGGGCCGCATCAGCCCGAGTTCCTTCGCGCCCAGCAGCCCACGCGTGCGCTCGCTCAGCACCAGATGGACGGTGACGAAGTCGCTGGTCTCCAGCAGCTCTTCCTTGGACGCGACGAAACCCGCCCCGGCCTCCTCGGCCCGCTCCGGGGTGAGGTTCTCGCTCCAGGCGACCACGTCCATGCCGAAGGCACGGCCGACCGCGGCGACCCTGCTGCCGATCTTGCCGAGCCCGAGGATGCCGAGCCTGCGTCCGTGCAGATCGGCTCCGACGGTGGACTGCCAGGGCCCGCCCTCGCGCAGGGAGTTGGCCTCGGTCACGATCCCGCGCGCCAGCCCGAGCAGCAGCGCCCAGGTCAGTTCGACGGGCGGGGTGGCCGTGCTGGCGGTCCCGCAGACGGTGATCCCGTGACGCTCGGCGGCCGCGTAGTCGATGGATGTGTTGCGCATGCCGGAGGCGACGATCAGACGGAGCCGGGGCAGCCGCTCGATCAGCGTCGCGGGGAACGGCACGCGCTCCCTGAGCGTGACGACCAGATCGAACTCGGCGAGCCGCTCGGCCAGTTCGTCCTCCGTGGCACAGTGCTCGGTGAAGCTGACCACGTCGATGTCGTCGGCGACGGCGGACCAGTCGGCGGCGGTGGCCGCCACGGCCTGGTAGTCGTCGAGCACGGCACAGCGGAGTTTCACGGTGTCTTCCCTTCGGCGGCACGGCGTCGGCGCGGCGGTGCTGCCCGCAGCGCACTGCGGGCAGCACCGGAAAATCTACCGGCCGCCTCCCGGGCTCATACGTCCAGCCAGGCCTCCGCGTTCCGTGCGACGTCGTAGATCCGCTCCACCTGGGTGAGGGTGAACACGCCGGTCAGCGGGGTGAGCGCGGAGAGCTGGCGCTCCCGGCAGACGCGGACGCCGTCCGGGGTGGCGACCACCTCGAGCGCGGTGACCCCGGTGAACACCACCACGGTCTGCACGGGTACGTCGAAGGCGCAGTACGCCTCCAGCGCCGCCCGCGCCCGGCCGGCGTCCGGCCGGCCGTCGAGCGCGTACGGCTGCGGGTCGCCCTCGTCGAGCCGCAGGGTGCCGTCGGCGACCCGTACCGACGCCCCGGGGCGGTGGTCGGTGCTCACGGCGAACACCCCGCCGGGCCCGATCAGCAGGTGCCCGATCTCCGCACCGTCCGGCAGGGGCACGGAGTGCAGGACCCGCCAGCCGTGCCGGGTCAGCCGCTTGAGCTCGGCTCCGACCCGCCGCTCGCCCGCGAGGGCGCCGCGCCGGGGGTCCCCGTCCTTGTGCCGCCGCAACGCCCCGGTGGCCGCCCGTACGAGCGCCCCGGTGCCGCCCTCACCGAGCTGTTCCCGGAGCCCCGTCCCCGGCCGTCGCGACGCCAGGTCGCTGCCGGGCGTCAGCGCGGGCAGGACTGCGGGCCGCCCGCGCCGCACCGCCTCCGGGGCGGCAGCGGAAGCCGGAGCCTCACCGGAAACAGACCCGGAACCGGAACCGGGGACCGGGCCGTGACCCGGAGCCTCAGCGACCCCGGAACCAGAAGCCGGAGCCTGGGCAGAACCAGAACCGGAACCGGAACCGGAATCGACATCGGCACCGGATGCCGGATCGGGCACGGCCCCCGTCGCCGGATCCGGTCCGGGCGCCCGCTGCGGCGCCGCGACGGGTTCGGGCGCCGGCTCCGGGCCCCGCACGGGTTCCGGCTCCGGCGGCGGCGCCGGAGCCCGTACGGCCGCCGTGTCCGGACCGGCGCCCCGCCTGCGCATCCCCCGCATCGGCGGGATCCGCGGGACCGGCGGCGGCACGGGCGGGGCCGGGTGTCCGGCCGGGGCGTCCTCGCCGACGAGCGCCGGCAGGTCCGGGACCTGGCGCGCGAGCGCGTCGGCCACGGCGTCGCGGTACCGCGGGTGCAGGACCGTGATCGTGCCGCTGCCCCGGTCCGCCCAGCCGATCGCGGTGCCGTCCGGCAGATTGACGTAGAGCCGGTCGTGCCCGAAGAGCTGCCATGACGTGACCTTGAGATCCTGCATCGTGCCCCCTCTGTTCACACCCCCGGCATCCTTGCTCCCCCAGCCTGTACGGCGGGTCGGCCCCCGCACAGGGCGCAGAGCGGGCGCGCGGAGTCGGGAGCACGGCGTTCCCGGAGCAGTCCGGGCCCTGTGTGCCCCGGACTGCTCCGGCGCCCCGGTCAGGCCAGGGGGAGGCCCGGCGCCGGATAGGCGTCCATCATGGTCCGCACGTCGTCGCGCACCTTGGAAACGGTCGATTCATCACCTGTACGAGCGGCTTCGACCACGAGATCGATCCACTGCGCGACCGTCGCCATCTCGGAGGACGGGATCCCCCGGGACGTCAGGGCGGGGGTGCCGATGCGGATGCCGGACGGGTCGAAGGGCTTACGGGGGTCGTACGGGACGGTGTTGTAGTTGACGACGATCCCGGCCCGGTCGAGCGCCTTGGCCGCGACCTTCCCGGAGACGCCCTTGCCGGTGAGGTCGGCGAGCAGCAGATGGTTGTCCGTACCGCCGGAGACGAGGTCGAAGCCGCGTGCGGCCAGCTCCTCGCCCAGCGCACGGGCATTGGCGACGACCTGATGGGCGTACGCCGCGAAGTCCGCCCCGGCCGCCTCCTTCAGCGCGACGGCGATGGCGGCGGTGGTCTGGTTGTGCGGGCCGCCCTGGAGACCGGGGAAGACGGCGCGGTCGACGGCCCTGGCGTGCTCGGCCCGGGTCAGCAGCATCGCGCCGCGCGGCCCGCGCAGGGTCTTGTGGGTGGTGGTGGACACGACATCGGCGTACGGGGCGGGCGAGGGGTGCGCGCCGCCGGCGATCAGCCCCGCGATGTGCGCGACGTCGGCCACCAGCACCGCGCCCACCTCGCGGGCGATCTCCGCGAACCCCGCGAAGTCGATGACCCGGGGCACGGCCGTCCCGCCGCAGAAGATCAGCTTGGGCCGCTCGGCACGCGCCAGGTCGCGCACCTCGTCGAGGTCGATGCGCCCGGTGTCGCGCCGCACGCCGTAACGGACGCCCCGGAACCACGTACCGGTGGCGGAGACGCCCCAGCCGTGGGTGAGGTGCCCGCCCATCGGCAGCGACATCCCGAGGACGGTGTCGCCGGGCTCCAGGAACGCCATGTAGACGGCGAGGTTGGCCGGGGAGCCGGAGTAGGGCTGGACGTTGGCGTGGTCCATCCCGAACAGCGCCCTGGCCCGCTCGACGGCGAGGGTCTCCACCTGGTCGATGACCTGCTGGCCCTCGTAGTAGCGCTTTCCGGGGTAGCCCTCGGAGTACTTGTTCTGCAGGACGGTGCCTGACGCCTCCAGCACGGCGGCGGACACGTAGTTCTCACTGGGGATCAGGCGCAGCGTGTCCGCCTGGAGCCGCTCCTCGGCATCCACCAGCGCGGCGAGTTCGGGATCGGCCGCCGCCAGGGCGGGGCGGGTCGGAGCAGGACGAAGGGCATCGGACGGCTGTACGGCCACGGGGTTCCTCCCGGGTCGGTCGCACGGGGGCGACGTGGACCCGGATTGCCCAGGCGGACGGCCCTCCGGCGATGACGCCCCGGGCACGCCCGGAGTGTGCCGCTCCCTCGTGGTCGGTTCCACGGAGCACCCTGCCGGGCACGCGCCAGTCGCGGCACTCGGCACTGTACTAGGCGGAGGCGGACCGGGCGCGGCGACGGACCGGACGCGCAGGCGGGCCGGACGCGCAGGCGGATCGGTCGCCGCTCAGGCCGAGGTGCGCTTCCGTGTGCCCCCGGATGTCTTCTTCGGCGCCGTCTTCTTCGCGGTCGTCGTCTTCTTCGCCGTCGTCTTCTTGGGCGTCGCCTCCTTGGGCGCGGCCTCCTCCTTCGTGGCGGTCTTCTTCGCGGGAGTTTTCTTCGCCGCCGCCTTCTTCCCGGTCGTGCCCTTCTCCGCCGTCCTCTTCGACGCGGCCCGCTTCGTGGCCGGGCCCCCGGACTTCTTCCCGCCCCGGCCGGACCCGATGGGATGGACGTCCGCGACCTCGCCGTCCTCTCCGTGGGACTCCTTCGCCGCCCGCACGCTGTTCTCCAGCGCCGCCATCAGGTCGATCACCTTGCCCTCGGGCTTCTCCGTCTCCTCCTCCGCCACCGGCTCGCCCGCCGCCTTCGCCGCGACCAGTTCCTCGACCGCCTCGCGGTAGTCGTCGTGGAGCGTGTCCATGTCGGCGTCGCCGAGGGTGTTCATCAGCGCGTCCGCCAGGTCCAGTTCCGCGTCGCGGACCTTGACGTCGGCGTCCGGGGCGACACCTTCCGGGGCGCGGATCTCGTCCGGCCAGAGCAGGGCGTGCATCGCGATCACGTCGTCGGTGACCCGCAGCATGCCCAGCCGTTCCCGGCCGCGCAGCGCGTACTTCGCGACGGCGACCTTGCCGCTGCGCCGGAGGGCCTCGCGCAGCAGGGCGTACGGCTTGGCGGCGGGGACGCCGTTGGCCTCGAGGTAGTACGCGGTGTCCAGCTGGAGGGGGTCGATCGCCGAGGCCGGTACGAACCCCTCGATCTCGATCGTCTTCGCGGTGGGGAGCGGGAGCGAGGCCAGGTCCTCGTCGGTCACGGGGATCACCGTGCCGTCGGCGTCCTCGTACGCCTTGACGGTCTCGGAGGCGGGCACCTCCTCCTCGTCCAGCTCACAGACCTTGCGGTAGCGGATCCGGCCGCCGTCCTCGACGTGGATCTGCCGGAAGGAGATCGCGTGGTTCTCCGTGGCGTTCATGAGCTTGACCGGGATGCTGACCAGACCGAACGAGATGGAGCCGTTCCAGATGGACCTCACCGTTCACCCCTTACGGCCGCTACGGCAGCATTCAACCGATTTCATGTGATTCTTATCGTATGACGCCGATCACAGAGGTGGAGGGGCGTCGCCTGGCGCTCAGCAATCTCGACAAGGTGCTGTACCCGGCCACCGGCACCACCAAGGGCGAGGTGCTGCACTACTACGCGGCCACCGCGGCGGACGTGATGCTGCCGCACCTGCGCGACCGCCCGCTGTCCTTCCTCCGGTATCCGGACGGCCCGGAGGGGCTGCGCTTCTTCACCAAGAATCCGCCGCCCGGTACACCCGACTGGGTAGGCACGGCCCCGGTCCCCCGCAGTGACGACCCCGGTGCCCGGCAGGTGCTCGCCCAGGACCTGCCCTCGCTGATGTGGGCGGCGAACCTGGTGGTGGAGTTCCACACCCACCAGTGGCGGAAGGACTCCCCGGCCGTGGCCGACCGGATGGTGTTCGACCTGGACCCCGGGCCGCCCGCGAGCGTCGTCGACTGCTGTGCGGTCGCCCTCTGGCTGCGGGAGCGGCTGGCGGCGGACGGGCTGTCCTCGTACGGGAAGACCTCCGGTTCCAAGGGGCTGCATCTGCTCGTCGCCCTGGAGCCCACCCCCTCCGAGGACGTGACGGCGTACGCGAAGAGGCTGGCGATGCAGGCGCAGGACGCGCTGCCCGAGCTGGCGGTGCACCGGATGACGCGTGCGCTGCGCCCCGGGAAGGTGTTCGTGGATTTCAGCCAGAACGCCGCCGCGAAGACCACCGCCGCCCCGTACACCCTGCGGGCGAAGGCCCGCCCGACCGTCTCCGCGCCCGTCACCTGGGACGAGATCGAGGCCTGCGGGACGCCGGACGACCTTCTCTTCCTCGCCGGGGACATGGCCGCGCGGCTGGACCGGTACGGCGATCTCCTCGGCCCGCTGACCGATCCGGACGAGGCCCGCCCGCTGCCCAAGGGTTGAGGGGGGCGGAGGGTACAGGGCCCGCACAGGCCCTTCACAGCCCTGGGCCGGCGCGGCGAGGAAAGGCCGCAAGTGGAGGGTGGATCGTCGTAGGCGTGGTGCACACTCTGCGCAGACGCTGCTTCGCGGGCACGGTTCCGGCCGGGTCCGGGGCGGGAAGACACGGGGAGGGTGTGGCGTGTTCACGGGGATCGACGAGGTCGACTGGGCCTCGATGGAGCATGCCTACGGCCCGGCCGACGATGTGCCGGGGCTCCTGTACGGACTCGCCTCCGCCGATCCGGCGGAGCGGGAGAGCGCGCTGGACGGGATGTACGGCGCGGTGCACCACCAGGGCGATGTGTACGCGTGCACGCTCGCGTGCATACCGTTCCTCTTCGAGCTGGCCGTGGACCCGGCGATACGGGACCGGGGCGGGATAGTCGAGCTGCTCACCAGCATCGGCGGCATCGATCTGGACGAGGACGACGAGAGCGAGCTCGACGAGGACGAGATCGAGGGCGTGGCGAACTACGCGATGGCCGCTGCGGCCGTGTCCGCGGGGTCGGCCGTCTTCTTCGAGCTGGTCGCGGACGAGGACCCGGGGGTGCGGCTGGCGGCTCCGCTGGCCCTGGCCACCCTGCACGGCCGACCGGGCCGGGTCCTCGAACTGCTGCGGGAGCGGCTGCCGGCGGAGGCGGACGACGAGGTGCGGCTCGCGCT
The DNA here is from genome assembly GCF_055583745.1 of Streptomyces sp. NPDC104381. Taxonomy (NCBI): domain Bacteria; kingdom Bacillati; phylum Actinomycetota; class Actinomycetes; order Kitasatosporales; family Streptomycetaceae; genus Streptomyces; species Streptomyces sp. NPDC104381. The sequence goes on along the minus strand of NZ_JBVJNK010000004.1, from coordinate 401,890 downwards.
CGTCGAGGCGGCCGGCCGGATCGCCCTGCGCCACCGGCCGCTGGCGGGGCGGGCGGCGGACTGGCTGAGCCGGCTCGCCGCGGAGGCGTATCCGCCCGGGCTGCGGCTCGCGGCCCTCGCCCAGCTGGCCCGGTGCGCCCCGGACGCGCTGCCCGGGGATGTCGTACGGGTGGTGTCGGGCCTGCTGCGGGAGCTGCGCTCGCGGCCCTGCCGGCCGGAGCCGTCCGCCGCGCAGGCTCCGGGCGGCGACGACACCGGGGCAGACCGGGCCGGCTCGCCGACGCTGGTGGGTCAGCTGCGGGAGCTGTCGGCTGAGGACTCCGCGGGGCGCAGCACCCCGTGGGCCGCCGATCTGCTGCGGACGCTGCACGTCGGCCTGGACGACCGGGTGGCGGACCGTACGGCGCTGCTGACGGACCAGCTGTGCAGCCCGGATCCCTGGCAGCGCCTCGACGCCGTACGGATGAGTGGCGGGCTGATCCGGGCCTGGCGCGGTTCGTACGAGGGCCTGGTGCGGCTGGTGGGCGCCCAACTCACCGATCCGGAGCCGCGGCTCGCCGAGGCCGCCTCGCATGTGCTGGAGGAGCTGTTCGGCCTGGCGGCGCCGGCGGCCGACGCCCTGGCCGGGCGGGTGGCGGCGGATCCCGGGGCGTGGGTCAAGGAGTGGGCCAGCGGGCCGCCCGGTCTGGGCTCGGCGGTGAAGGCGCTGGCCAGGCTGGGTGACGCCCGGGTGCTGCCCGCGCTGGCGCAGGCCCTGGAGCGGCCCGAGGTCCCGCACGACGTGGGGTTCGCGATCAGCTGCCTCGGTGACGCGGCGGCCCCCCTCGCGGGGACGCTGCGGCGCAGGCTCGGCGAGGTCGCCCTGGACGAGAGCGCGTACGACCGGGCGAGCCCGCTGCTCGCCGGGCTGACGGCGCTGCGGGCGGGCGAGGCCGCTCCGGAGGTGCTGCGGGTGCTGCGGGGGGCACCCGAGTACCGGGGCGAGTGGCTGCGTACGGCGGCGCTGCGGGCGCTGGGGTCGTTCGGGCCGGCCGCCCGCTGCGCCGTCCCCGAGCTGCGCCGGCTGATCCTGCGGCCCGGGACGGCGGCGGCGACGGAGGCGGCACAGGCCCTGTGGGCGGTCACGGGCGACGCCGGCGCGGTGCTGCCGGTGCTGGCCGAGGGGCTGCGGACGGAGCAGGTGCACGACTGCCGGGCGGCGGCGAGCGCGCTGGGCGGGCTGGGCGGACGGGCCGAGGCGGTGGCGCCGAGGCTGCGGGCCCTGCTGGAGCACGAGGAGCTGTGGCTCCGGGTGGACGCGGCGATCGCCCTCTGGGAGGTCTCCGGGCGGACCGGGGAGGTCGTGCCGGTGCTCCTCTCCGCCTGGGAGAAGAACCGTCACGTCAGGGTCCGGGTCGCCGAATGCCTGGCGCGGATGGGGCCCGCTGGTGCAGGGTCGGACGCGGCGCAGGTGCTGCGTGCCGAGCTTCTCTCCGTCCGCCGTCACAACGCGATGGACGGCGGATACGGCAGTCACGACACTTATGAGGACGAGAAGCTCCTGGCGCTCTGCCGGCGGGCGCTTCCGGGAGACACGGGGAAAGGAACCTCATCATGATCATTTTCGGTACGCGGGGCTATCTCTACCAGCTGGCCGTCCTCACGATGGTGTGCGGCTGGTGCGGCAATCCCGCCGCGCACACCCTGCGCAAGCGGGTCACCAAGTTCACGCTGTTCTTCGTGCCGCTGTTCCCGTTCTCGACGAAGTACGCGACGCAGTGCACCTTCTGCGGCGGGGAGCGCCGGATACCGAAGGAGCAGGCCGACCAGCTGCTGGCCCAGGCCCAGGGCGGGCAGGACGGCAATCCGTACGGCGCCGCGCAGCAGCAGCCGGGCTACGCGCCTCCCGGCGGCCAGAACCCGTACCAGCGCTGAACCGCTCCCGGGGGCACCGGCCGGGAGTGCCACGAGGGTGACATAAGGGAAATAGCACCCGCCTCTTGCTACGTTGCGGGGCATGACCGCAACGACGGCGGAGGCACGCCCGCCCGAGCTACGCCTGCCCAAGCGGCGCGGGGTCGAGCTCTCGCTCCTGATCGGGGCCGTGCTCATCTCCGTCTACGGCTATGCCGCCGTCGGGCTCGCCCGGAACAACGCCGTGCCCCCCGATGTCGCCGGGTACGGCGCCGGTCTCGGGCTCCTCGCCCTGCTCGCCCATCTCGCGGTCCGCTTCCGCGCCCCGTTCGCCGATCCGCTGCTGCTGCCCATCGCCGTCCTGCTCAACGGGCTGGGCCTGGTGCTGATCTACCGGCTCGACCTGGAGACCCCGAGCGATCGGGCGGCGACCACCCAGCTGATCTGGTCCACGCTCGGGGTGGCGTTCTTCATCGCGGTGGTGGTGTTCCTGCGCGACCACCGGGTGCTCCAGCGGTACGCCTACCTCTCGGTCGCCGCCGCCCTCGTCCTGATGATCGTGCCGATCTTCTTCCCCGCGGTGAACGGGGCCAAGATCTGGATCAGGGTCGGCGGATTCTCCTTCCAGCCCGGCGAGTTCGCCAAGATCCTGCTCGCCGTGTTCTTCGCCGCCTACCTCGCGGCGAACCGCAACGCCCTCGCGTACACCGGCCGCAGGATCTGGAAGCTCCAGTTCCCCACCGGCCGGGTGCTGGGCCCCATCGTGGCGATCTGGCTGCTCAGCGTCGGCGTCCTCGTCCTCGAACGGGACCTGGGCACCTCGCTGCTCTTCTTCGGGCTCTTCGTGATCCTGCTCTACGTGGCCACCGGCAGGACCGGGTGGATCGCCGTCGGGCTGCTCCTGGCAGCGGCGGGCGCCTTCGCCGTCGGCTCGTTCGAACCCCATGTGCACAGCCGGGTGGAGGACTGGCTGAATCCGTACGCCACCATCGAGGCGGGACAGGGGCCCAGCCAGCTCGCGCAGTCCCTGTTCGCGTTCGCCGCGGGCGGCATGCTCGGCACCGGCCTCGGGCTGGGCCACTCCATCCTCATCGGCTTCGCCGCCAAGTCCGACTTCATCCTGGCGACCGCGGGCGAGGAGCTCGGCCTGGCCGGGCTCACCGCGATCTTCCTGCTGTACGCCCTGCTGGTGGCCCGCGGATTCCGCGCGGGCCTGGCCCTGCGGGACCCGTTCGGACGGCTCCTGTCGATCGGCCTCGCCTCGATCCTGGCGCTCCAGGTCTTCGTGATCGCGGGCGGGGTGATGGGGCTGATCCCGCTGACCGGGATGGCGATGCCGTTCCTGGCCCAGGGCGGGTCGTCCGTCGTCACCAACTGGATCATCGTGGCGCTGCTGATCCGGGTCAGCGACGTGGCCCGCACCCCCGACCCCGATACCGTCGCCGAGCGGGCCGGGGACGGGCCGTGATCCGCTACATCCGGCACGCCGCCGGATTCTGTCTGCTGCTGCTCCTCGCCCTGCTGGCGAACGCCGCCCGCGTCCAGCTCTTCGAGGCCGACGAGCTGAACGCGAACCCGGCCAACCGCCGCACCACCATCGACCGTTACGACCAGCCGCGCGGCAACATCATGGTCGGCGACGAGTCCGTCACCGGCTCCGAGGACACCGGAGAGCAGCTCGCGTACGAGCGCACCTACCGCCACGGCCCGCTGTACGCGCCGGTCACGGGCTACGCCTCGCAGACGTACGGCACCACGCTGCTGGAGAACGCCGAGGACGGCGTCCTCTCCGGCACCGACCCGATCCTGGCCCCGCTGCCGCTGTGGGGGGACATCACGCGCAGCCGGCAGCCGGGCGGGAACGTCGTCACCACCATCGACGACGCGATGCAGCGCGCGGCGTACGAGGGGCTGGAGGGCCGGCGCGGCGCGGTCGCCGCGCTCGACCCGGCGAGCGGCCGGATCCTGGCGCTGGTCTCCTCCCCCTCGTACGACCCCGAGGTCCTCTCCGGCACCGGTTCCGCCGTGACCGACGCGTGGACGCGGCTCAACCGCGCGCAGAGCCGGCCGATGCTCAACCGGGCCATCCGGCAGACCTATCCGCCCGGTTCGGCCTTCAAGATCGTGACGGCGGCGGCGGCGCTGGACGCCCGGGTGGTCACCGATCCGGACGCGGCGACGGACACCCCGTCCCCGTACGTCCTGCCCGGGACCTCGACCACGCTGCCCGACGAGGCGCGCGGCTGCCGGAAGGCCTCCCTGGCGGAGGCGATCCGGGTCTCCTGCAACACGGTGATGGCCCATCTCGGCGTCGAGGTGGGGCTGGACGGGATGCTGGACGCGGTGGGCAGGTTCGGCTTCAACGACGACGGCCTGAGGATCCCGTCCCGGGTGGCCCGCAGCAATTTCGACTCGGACATGAGCGACGACCAGCTGGCCCAGTCCTCGATCGGCCAGTTCGACACGACGGCGACCCCGCTCCAGATGGCGATGGTGGCCTCGGCGGTGGCGAACGGGGGCGATCTCAGGCGCCCGTACCTGGTGGACCGGGTGACCACGCACGACGGCGACACGGTCCGGCAGCAGGGCTCGGACTCGTACCACCGGGCGATGAACCCGGCGACGGCGCAGCAGCTCCAGCGGATGATGGTCGACGTCGTGGAGCACGGCACCGGCGCGAACGCGGCGATCGACGGTGTGACGGTCGGCGGCAAGACGGGCACCGCCCAGCACGGGGTCGACAACTCCGGTACGCCGTACGCCTGGTTCATCGCCTGGGCGCAGGCACCGGACTCCGGCCGCCCGGCGGTCGCCGTCGCGGTGGTCGTGGAGGACGCGGAGGCCGACCGGGCCGACGTCAGCGGCGGCGGCAACGCGGCTCCGATCGCCCGGGCGGTGATGGAGGCGGCGCTGGAGGGTGGAGACTGACGTCATGACGTCGGAGGTGGCGGCGGCGCTGGCCCGGATCGGCGAACGGGACCCGGCGCTGCACGCGTTCACGGAGGTCCTGCACGAGGAGGCGCTCGCCGGGGAGCGCGCCGCCCGGGGACTGCCGCTCGCCGGGCTGCCGTTCGCGGTGAAGGGCCCTGCGGGCCTCCGCTCGTACGCGGCCCGCCGCCTGGTCGCGGCCGGCGCCGTCCCGGTCGGCACCACGTCCGTCCCCGGGCCCGGCACCGCCTGGCAGACCTGGGGGCAGGGCGCCCACGGCCGTACGGTCAACCCCTGGCGCGCGGACCGCACTCCGGGCGGCTCGTCGGCGGGCTCGGCCGTGGCGGTCGCGGCCGGCATGGTGGAGCTGGCGACGGGCAGCGACGGGGCCGGGTCGGTGCGGATCCCGGCGGCGTGGTGCGGGGTGTTCGGCCTGCGGACGACCGCGGGCCTGCTCCCCTCCCCCGACCGTACGGGCCTCGCCTCCCCCGGTGTGCTGGCGAGCTCGGCGGCACGGGCGGAGACGTATCTGCGCCATGTGCTGGACGGGTACGCGCCCCGGCCGGCCCGACTGCCCGTCCCGGCCGTCCACAGCCCGGACCTGGGCTACGCGTCCGTGCGGCCCGAGGTGGCCGAGGTGACGCGCGCCGCGGTCGAGCGACTGGCGGCGGCCGGAGTGATCCGCCTGGTCCCGCGCCCCCTCGCACTGCTCGACCCGGCTTCGGCGTGGACGGCGGTGCGCGGGGGCTGCCCGACCTCCGCCACCCGGGCGCTCCGTGCCGCGAACGACGCCGCCCTCGACGCCTTCTTCGCCCGTACGCCCCTGTTGCTCACGCCGGTGACACCCAACCCGCCGCACGGGCACGAGGGCCCTGGGGATGTGTACTCCACGGCGCTGACCTGGGTGTTCAACCTGAGCGGCCACCCGGCGGCGAGCGTGCCGGCCGGTTTCACCCCGGACGGCTGCCCGGCCGGTCTCCAGCTGGTGACCGGCCGGGGGACGGACGCGGGGCTGCTGGGCATCGCGTGCGCGGTGGAACGCGTCCTGCCGCCACCGGGGCCGCCGCGCCCGCCCGGCTGACCCTCAGCCCAGGGGTTCGCGCCGCAGACGCCACTCGGCGGGGGCGCCCTCCACCCCGGTGGCCGCACCGACGACGCCGGCCGTGATGGCGCAGGTGGTGTCGACGTCGCCGAAGCCCTCCGCCGTCGCCCACAGGGCCCCTTCCAGGTCGGCGGGGTGCCGGGCGGCGGTCCACAGGGCGAACGGCACCGTGTCGTCGGCCCTGATCCGGCTCCCGTTGCCCAGGAGGTCGGCCGCCTTCCACGGCTCGGTGGCGAACGGCACCTCCGCCGCGCGGAGCAGGCCCTCCCGTACAAGCCCCTCGGGGGTGCGCCCGGCGACCGCCTCCAGGGTGAACCCGCCGCGCACGGAGAGGGCGGCGGCCACCGCGACCGCCACCGCGCCGGCGACGCCCTCCGGGTGGGCGTGGGTGACGACCGCCGAGAGCACGGCCTGTTCGGCGGCGAGTCCGAGGTCCGTGTGGAAGCGGGCGCCGAGGGGTGCCACGCGCATCGCCGCGCCGTTGCCGAGGCTGCCGCCATCGAAGAGCCCGGGCGCCAGCGTGCGCCAGTCGGCCGGCGAGGTCAGCAGCTCCGGGAGCAGGATGTGCATGCCGTGCCCGTACCCCCGGGCCTGGTCCGCGTCGAAGGCGAGGGCGAAGTACAGGGCGAGCCGGTCCTGTTCGACGTGTCCGCACTCGTCCAGCACCCGGTGAAGGGCGAGCGCCAGCGCGGTGTCGTCGGTCCAGTGCCACACGGGCTCGTGCGGGGTCCGGCGCGCCCGCACCTCGGCGTACGCCTGCCGGGGCGGCCGGAAGAGCGGGAACCACCGCTCCCCGAACGCGTCACCCAGGGCGAGAGCTTCGAGGCTGCGGCGCGCCGCAGCGGAATCACCGTGCCGGGGAGGGGAGTTCATGCCCGCCATCCTCCGCCCGCACCCCACCGTACGTACACCGGATATGAGTACGCGTGCTCACGCCCCTCGCCCTCCGGACACGGCAGGCTGGGCCCGTCAGCCACCCACCAGAGGGAGCCCCATCATGCGCACGGCCCACCGACTCCGCGTCCCGTCCCGCCGCAGCACGCTGGGGCTTGCCCTGGCCGGTGTCACGGTCGCCCTGTTCACCACCGCCTGCTCCATGCAGGACGCCGTGTGCGGGGGCGGCGAATACCCGGTCCTGGCCGTGGGGAGCGCCGGCAGCGCGTGCGCGTCCGACGGCGAGGAGCCGCCCAAGGGCTACGCCCGCTACCCGGAGGGCAAGGTTCCCGAGCACGTGGACGACAAGTGGTACACGTACTGGGAGACCCGGACCGTCGACGAGAACGGCCGGACCATCGAGATCCCCGAGGAGAACTGAGCCCTCGCTCAGCCCTCCGTCCCGCCCTCCGCTATCGCCTCCGCGACCTCCGCGACCCGCTCCTGCTCCTCCACCGCGAAGCGGTCCCGGTCCAGTTGCTCGGCGATCTCCTCGTCCTGGGCCATCAGCAGGTCGAGGTTGGAGTCCCCCAGCTCGAAGACGCCCATGTCGACGTAGGCCTTCTGGAGCCGTTCGCCCCAGAGGCCGATGTCCTTCACGCAGGGCACGATGCGGCTGAAGAGCAGCTTGCGGAAGAGCTGGAGGTACTCCGAGTGCTCGGAGAGCTCCTTGGCCTCCTGCTTGCCGATGCCGAAGTTCTCCAGCACCTCGACCCCGCTGAGCCGGTCGCGCATCAGGTAGCAGCCCTCGATGACGAACTCCTCGCGCTCGCGCAGTTCGGCGTCGCTCAGCTGCTTGTAGTAGTCGCGCAGCGCCATCCGCCCGAAGGCCACGTGCCGGGCCTCGTCCTGCATGACGTAGGCGAGGATCTGTTTGGGGAGCGGCCGGGTGGTCGTGTCGCGGATCATGCCGAAGGCGGCGAGCGCGAGTCCTTCGATGAGGACCTGCATGCCGAGGTAGGGCATGTCCCAGCGGGAGTCGCGCAGGGTGTCGCCGAGCAGCCCCTGGAGGTTGTCGTTGACCGGGTAGAGCATCCCGATCTTCTCGTGCAGGAAGCGGCCGTAGATCTCGGCGTGCCGCGCCTCGTCCATGGTCTGGGTGGCGGAGTAGAACTTCGCGTCCAGGTCGGGGACCGACTCCACGATCCGGGCGGCGCAGACCATCGCGCCCTGCTCACCGTGGAGGAACTGGCTGAACTGCCAGGAGGTGTAGTGCTTGCGCAGCTCGCCCCGGTCCCGTTCGGTCATCTTCGCCCAGTGCGGGGTGCCGTACAGGGTGAGGGCCTCGTCGGGGGTGCCGAGCGGGTCGGCGGGGTCGACCTCCAGGCTCCAGTCGATGCGTTTGTTGCCGTCCCACTGCTTGTCCTTGCCCTTCTGGTAGAGGGCGAGGAGGCGTTCGCGGCCGTCGTCGTAGTCCCAGCTGAACCGGGCCGCACCCGTGGCAGGAACCTGCCATGTCGGCGCTGGGGGCGGGGTGGTGTAGAGGTCGTGTGTCGACACGGACAGCTCCTTCGCCTGGCGAGGATCGTGCATTCCGTGGTGCTGACGTCAGTTGGCAGGTTCACACGCTGGTAGACGCGCGGTCAACAAGTCGCGCACAGGGGATTGACTGCCTTGCTGACAAGCAGTCTCATAATCCGTGAGCGGAAACTTGACCGCCGGTAACCCCTCTGCGAAGGGCTTTCAGCCATGACGACAGTGACCGACGAGTCCCTCCAGGCGCTGCGTGACGCGCTCGGGCCGCTCAAGGACCGCGAACAGGTCGCGGCCCGCCTGCTGGAGGCCTCGGCCAAGCACTCCTTCGACCCGGACACCGAGCTCGACTGGGACGCGGGCATCGAGGACGGCAAGTGGTTCTGGCCGCCGGAGCTGGTCTCCCTCTACGACACCCCGCTGTGGCGGAAGATGTCCGAGGAGCAGCGGATGGAGCTGGCGCGCCACGAGGCCGCGTCGCTGGCCTCGCTCGGGATCTGGTTCGAGATCATCCTGATGCAGCTGCTGGTGCGGCACATCTACGACAAGTCCGTGACGAGCAAGCACGTCCGCTACGCCCTGACCGAGATAGCCGACGAGTGCCGGCACTCCATGATGTTCGCCCGCATGATCGAGTGGGGCGGGGCGCCCAGCTATCCGGTCCCCCGGCGCTACCACAACCTGGCGCGGGTGCTGAAGACCATCTCCACCACTCCCGGTTCGTTCGCCGCGACCCTGCTCGGCGAGGAGATCCTGGACTGGATGCAGCGGCTCACCTTCCCCGACGAGCGCGTCCAGTCGCTCGTACGCGGGGTGACCCGCATCCATGTCGTCGAGGAGGCCCGCCACGTGCGCTACGCACGCGAGGAGCTGCGCCGCCAGATGGTGACGGCACCGCACTGGGAGCGCCGGCTGACCCGGCTCAACTGCGGTGAGGCGGCGCGCGTCTTCTCCGTCTGCTTCATCAACCCGCAGGTGTACGAGAACGTCGGCCTGGACCGCCGCGAGGCCGTGGCGCAGGTGAAGGCGAGCGGCCACCGCGCGGAGGTCATGCAGACCGGGGCGAAGCGGCTCACGGACTTCTTCGACGACATCGGCGTGCTCAACGGGGTGGGACGCAGGCTGTGGAAGAGCTCGGGACTGCTGGCCTGAGGCCACCGCTCCTTCCGGAGGGAGCGCTTAGGCTTCGGGGTATGACGTCCGCACCCGCAGTACCGCCGGCCCGCGCGTACCGACGGCTCGGTGTCGAGGAGCGCCGCGCCCAGCTGCTGGGCGCGGCACTCACGCTCTTCGCCCACCGGGCGCCGGACGACGTGTCGATCGACGAGGTGGCGGCCGAGGCCGGCGTCTCCCGGCCGCTCGTCTACCGCTACTTCCCGGGCGGCAGGCAGCAGTTGTACGAGGCCGCCCTCGGGTCGGCCGCCGACCAGCTGACGCTCTGCTTCGCGGAGCCCGCCGTCGGCCCGCCCACCGAGCGGGTCTGCCGCGTCCTGGACCGCTACCTGGGCTTCGTCGACCAGCACGACGCCGGCTTCAGCGCCCTGCTGCGCGGCGGCAGTGTGGCCGAGACCTCGCGCACGTCCACGATCGTGGACGGCGTGCGCCGGTCGGCGGCCGAGCAGATCCTGCTCCATCTGGGCCGGGGCGGCGGCCCGGGACAGGAACCCGCCGGGCCACGCCTGAGGATGATGGTGCGCACCTGGATCGCGGCCGTGGAGGCGGCGTCCCTGATCTGGCTGGACGAGGGGAAGCAGCCGGCCCCCTCCGACCTGCGGGACTGGCTGGTCGACCATCTGATCGGCCTGCTCACGATCACGGCCGCCTCGGACGAGGAGACGGCGGCGGTGGTGGCGGACCTGCTGCCCCAGGAGACCGTCGACGGCCCCGCGGGACGACTCGCGGCCCTGATCGTTCCGGTCGTCGGCCAGGCCGCGCACCTGCTGCCGCCCGACTGAGGGCCCCTGGGTCAGACTGGCCCGGTGAAAAGCGAGAACACGCCCTTCCGTGGTGGCCCTCTGGACGGCCGGGTGCTGCCCGTCCTGGTCGGGCCGACCGGCCATCCGCCCAAGTGGTACGAGGTCCCGGTGCCGGACGCCGACGGCGGCCCGGCCACCGTGTACGCCTACCGGCGCGTCCCCGCGGGCTATTCGAAGCGCCTGGGGCTGCAGCGCGGCTGGGTGTACGAGTACGCCCCCGACGGCCGTGAGCGTTTCGCCCCCAAGTGGCCCTGGACCAGGCCCCGCAGCGGGTCCTGAGCGACATCCGGGCCGCCGCCCGTAAGATCGGCGGTCAGGTGCCGAGGGCACGGTCACAAGGGGGGTGCGCCATGGAGGCGCTGCGTCAGGACGATCCACGCCACTTCGGCCCGTACACCGCGCTGGCCCGCTTCCGCGCGAGCGCGAGCGCCGTGCACTTCGTGGCCCGGGGCGTGGACGGCGACGATCTCGCCGTGGTGACGGCCGCCCGGCCCGCCCTCGCCGCCGTACCCGCCTTCCGGCGCCGCTTCCGGGCCGAGGCGCGAACCGCCGAGCGGCTGGCCGGCGGCTGGGTGCAGCCGCCGCTCGCCTCGCCGGACGACGACGCTCTGTGGACCGCCACGGCCTATGTGCCGGCGGTGACGCTCGCCGAGGCGATCGGCCTCGCCGGTCCGCTGCCCGAGCGTGCCGTACGGATACTGGGCGCGGGCCTGGCCGAGACGCTCTCCCGGGTGCACGCGGGCGGGGCCGTGCTCCAGGGTCTGGCGCCGGAGACGGTGCTGCTGGCCGAGGACGGCCCCCGGCTGACCGCGTTCGGGCCGCTGGGGGCCGCTGCCGCCGCCGAGGCGCGGGAGGGCGGGCAGCTCTCCGTACGGCTGGGCTACCTCACCCCCGAGCAGGTCGAGGGCAAGGAGGTGGGCCCGGCGTCCGACCTGTTCGTCCTGGGCCTGCTGCTGGCGTACGCGGCGACCGGCACGACCCCGCTCGCCGAGGGCCCCGTGGAGGAGGCGGCGGAGCGGATCGCGCACGGATCGGCGGAACTCGGCGCCGTACCGGACGAGTTGCGCGCGCTGATCGCCCGCTGTCTGGCGAAGGACCCGGACGACCGGCCCGGAGCGGGATCGGTCGCCGCGGAGTTGGCGCTGGAGGGCGCCGCGGGCCTCGCCAAGGGCGGCTGGCTCCCCGGGCCGCTGTCCGCCGCGCTGACGGACCAGGCGGCGCGGGTGCGGGCGCTGGAGGAGCCGGCGGACCCGGTCCAGGACGCGGTACCGATGGATGCGGTGCCCACGGACGGGGTGCCCACGGACGGGGTGCCCACGGACCCGGTCCGCGCGGACGGGGCCCCCGCGGAGGCGGCCCCTGCGGACGGCGCGCGGCAGACGGGCGACATCACCAACACCGGCAACACGGGCAACACCGGCGACATCGGCGAGGACAGCCGGACCACCCGGTTCCTGGGGACCGGGGCGCGCGCGCCGCAGTCCGACCGGGCGACGACCCAGCTCGCCGTCCCCCAGGAGGCCGCCGGGGCCGTATCCCCGCCGTCGCCGCCCGCCCCGTCGCCCGCGCAGCCCTACCCGTACGCCTATCCGGCCGCCGCCGCCCCCCAGGGCGCGCCCGCCGCGCTCCCGCAGGCCCTGCCTCCCGCTCTGCCCCCCGCCGCGCCGGCCACCGCGCCCCGCGCCGCATCCGCCCCGGCCACCAGCCGGCGTGCGCTGCTCACCACCGTCGCCGCCGGCGCGGCCGGGCTGGTCCTGGGCGGGACCGCCGTCTCCGCCCTCGGCTCCGACGAGCCGGCCGCCGGCACCGACGACAAGCCGGCCGCCGAGGCCCGCCCCGCCGTCCCCGGCCGGGCGCCCGATCCCCGGTGGATGTACACGCACCCGGCCGCCGCACCGGCCCCCCTCACCGCGGGCGTCTGGCAGGACCAGCTGCTGGTGCTCACCGACACGGCCGGGGCGACCGCCGTCGATCTGCGGACCGGCCGGAAGAAGTGGGAGCGCGCCGACGCGGCGGGCGCCCAGGCGGTCCTGACCGCGGGGGACGGCCTCTGCTTCCTGGCGAGCCCGACCGAGTTCCTCTGGCTGTCGCCGAAGGACGGGCGGATCGTGCACCGGGTGCGCTTCGTGGACCAGTTCACCGGCGTACCGAACATGAAGGTCGGCCCGCTCACCGGTCTGTCGGGGTCCGTCCTCTGGTTCACCGGCTCCCACACCGTCACCGTGAAGGCGCCGAAGCCGAAGAAGGGCAAGAAGCCCGGCAAGGACACGCAGGTCGTCAAGGCGTACTTCTTCGCGTACGACGTCGTGGAGCGCAAGGAGCTCTGGCGCGTCGCCGTCCCCGCGGGCCGGGCGCCCGGCACCCCCGCCTACCGGCTGACCGCCGTCCGGGACGCCGACCTCGTCGTACGCCAGGACGCGGGCACGCTCACCCCCGCCGATGTGACGGCGGGCAAGGGCAAGGCGTTCTTCCGCTGCTTCGAGCGCACCACCGGCAAGCTGCTGTGGAACCGGCAGTTCGGCGCGGTCGCCCCGGCCGGCGCGGCGGCCGGTGACGAACAGGGGCAGCTGTACGGCGCGGTCGGCGACGACCTCCTGGCCTTCGAGACGGCGACCGGGAAGCCGGTCTGGACGCTGAACGGCACCGCGTCGTCCGTCTTCGGCACGCCCCTCCCGGCCGGGACGCTGCTCCACACCACCAACCGCAACCAGGAGGTCGGCGCGGTCGAGCGGGCGACCGGGAAGCTGCTCTGGCGGCGGTCCACCGAGGTTCCGCTCGGCGGCGACGCCCCCGCGCTCACGCTGAGCGGCGGCGGGAAGACGCTGCTCGCCGCGGACGCCTCGCAGGTGACGGCGTTCGCCGCGGCGGACGGGCGCCGGCTGTGGAAGTTCCAGGACATCGGGGCCCAGGACCCGAAGGGCGCCACCGTCACCGCCCCCTACCGGGTGCTGGCCGCCGGGAAGACCGCCGTCGTCCAGCGCGAACGGGCCTTCTACGCGTTCCCCGTGGCGTGACGTCGCGGCGTCCACCGTTCGGGGCATCCCCCGGACGGCACGCCGGGCGGTCCTTGCATCACCCGACACCGAGTGACCGGATGGACCAGATCCGAGCACTTGTGGGGTAGTCCGATTAATCGGCCTCGCCCCTGTCACCGGAGGTGATGTCGTGTCACGCGGGTTCGCGCGCACCCTCTGCACCGCGGCTCTGGCCGCGGTCGTGGCCGCCTCCCCCGCCGTCGCCGAGCCGTCGGGGCCGCCGCCGGCTCCCGGCCCGGCCGCCGGGGCGCCGCAGAGCGTCGCGGGGCTCCTGAAGCAGTTGCAGACCCTCTACCGGCAGGCCGAGGAGGCCGGCGAGGTCTACAACGGCACCGAGGTGGAGTTGAGGAAGCGGACCGCCGAGGCCGAGAAGGTGCACACCGAGCTGACCCGGGCCAGGGCCGCTCTGGGCGCCGGGCGCCGGGACGCCGGACGGCTGGCACGCGACCAGTACCAGGGGCGCACCGACTTCTCCGTGTACATGCGGCTGCTGCTCTCCGACGACCCGTCCCGCGCCCTGGAGCAGAGCCACGTCATCGAGCGCGCCCAGGCCGGCCGCTCGGCCGTGGTCGACCGGCTGACGGACGCCGAGAAGCACACCGAGGTCCTTGAGGCCAGATCCCGGAAGGCGCGGGAACGGCAAAGGGTGCTCGCCGCCCGTCAGAAGCAGCAGCGCGACACCGTGCGGACCCGGCTGAAGGGCATCGAGGCGATGCTGGCCTCGCTCTCGGCCGAGCAGCTTGCCGCGGTGTCGGCGCTGGAGGAGAAGAACATCGGCGCGGCCCAGGACGCGCTGACCGCCTCGGGGGCGCTCAGCTCCGTACGCCCGCCGACCGAGGAGGGCGGGGAGGCCGTCCGCTACGCCGTCGAGCAGATCGGCAAGCCCTATGTGTGGGGCGCGGAGGGGCCGGACTCGTACGACTGCTCGGGGCTCACCTCGCAGGCGTGGTCCGCCGCCGGCCGGGGCATCCCGCGCACCTCGCAGGAGCAGTGGGCCGAGCTCCCGAAGGTCCCCATCGGCTCGCTGCGCCCCGGCGACCTGGTGGTCTACTTCCCGAAGGCGACCCATGTGGCGCTCTACATCGGTGACGGCCTCGTGGTGCAGGCGCCCAGGCCCGGTGCCACGGTGAAGGTCTCCCCACTGGCCTCGAACCCGGTGCTGGGGGCCGTACGCCCCGACCCGGACGGCGAGCCCCTCAGCGCGTACACCCTGCCGGAGCTGCCCGAGGGCGCCACCTCGGGGGCGGACACGGGGTACGACGCCCAGGGCGCCCCGGAGGACTGAGAACCGGGCCGGCACGTCCTCGTGACGGACGTGGCGGCCCGGTTCTCCGGGGGCGCGGGTGTCAGCCCTGCGCGCCCGAGATCTCGGCGAGGTAGGCGTTCGTCTTCTCCGGCTCGAAGAAGAAGTTGTCGAAGTCCGCGGGGTTGTCGAACCCGTTGGCGAACCGGTCGGCGGCGGGCTGGAGCTGGCCGGCCGCGCCGATCAGGTTCAGCACGTGCTCCGGCGGCGGCGCGAGCATCGCGTTCGTCCACTTCACGACGTGCTGGGTGTTCTCCCAGTGCCGCTCGAACGTGGCCTCCATCCACTCCTCGTCGAACGGCCGGTCGCCGTGGTCCAGGATCGAGTGGAGGTAGGAGTGCGCGCACTTGGACGCCGTGTTGGAGCCCTGGCCGGTGATCGGGTCGTTGGCGACGACGACGTCCCCCACACCCAGGACCAGGCCGCCGCCGGGCAGCCGGCCGACGGGCTTGCGCACCGTCGGGGCGTAACGGCCCGCCAGCGTGGCGTTGGCGTCGGTCAGCTCGACCTTGGTGGCGCGCGCGTACTCCCACGGGGTGAACCGCTCCATGAGCTCCAGGGTCTTGGCGAGGTGCTCCGAGGGGTCCTTGATGCCCTGGAAGGCGTCGAGCGGACCGCCGGGGATGCCCTCCCAGAAGAGGATGTCCGCGCGGCCCGACGTCGTCAGGGTCGGCATGATGAAGAGCTCGCCGACACCCGGGACCAGGTTGCAGCGCACCGCGTCGAACTCCGGGTGCTCCGGGCGCGGGCCCAGACCGTGGACGTACGCGACGGCCAGGGCGCGCTGCGGGGCGTCGTACGGCGAACGGGAGGCGTCCCGGCCGAACATGGAGACGAGCTCGCCCTTGCCGGCCGAGACCATCACCAGGTCGTACGTACGGGAGAAGTAGTCCAGGTCCGAGACCGCGGCGCCGTGGATGACGAGCTGACCGCCGCGCTGGGCGAACGTCTCCATCCAGCCGGCCATCTTCACGCGCTGGTCGACGGACTGGGCGAACCCGTCCAGCTTGCCGACCCAGTCGATGACGCGCGAGGAGTCGGGGCCGGCGACCGAGACGCCGAGGCCCTCGATCCGCGGGGCCTGCGACTCCCAGAAGTTCAGCTGGAGATCACGCTCGTGCTCCAGAGCCGTGTGGAACATGCACTGCGTCGACATGACCCGGCCGGACCGGATCTCGTCCGCGGTGCGGTTGGACATCAGGGTGACTTCGTACCCGTGGGACTGCAGCCCGAGGGCCAGCTGAAGCCCGGACTGGCCGGCTCCGACTATGAGTATCTTCCGCATCGCGGTTCTCCGTTACGTGTACTGGGCGCGTCTGTCGTTCATTCGGGGGCGACGTCGAGTGCGTGGCCCACCAGGGCGAGCAGCGACTCGACGACGGTGATCCTCTTACGCGCGTCCATGATCACAACAGGCACGTGCGGAGCTATGGTCAGGGCCTCCCTGACATCGGCCTCCTCGTAACCGGTCGTTCCCTCGAAGTGGTTGACGGCCACGATGTAGGGCAGGCCGCAGCTCTCGAAGTAGTCGAGGGCCGCGAAGCAGTCGGCGAGGCGCCGGGTGTCGGCCAGGACGACCGCGCCGATCGCGCCACGCACCAGGTCGTCCCACATGAACCAGAAGCGCTGCTGACCGGGCGTGCCGAAGACGTACAGGACGAGGTCGTCGTCCAGGGTGAGACGGCCGAAGTCCATCGCCACGGTCGTGGTGACCTTGTCGGGCGTGGCGGTGAGGTCGTCGGTCTCCTCGCTCGCCTGCGTCATCAGCGCTTCGGTCTGCAGCGGGGTTATCTCGGAGACCGAGCCGACGAAGGTCGTCTTGCCCACGCCGAATCCGCCCGCGACCACGATCTTGGTCGCGATCGGCGCGCGGGTGTGGTCGAGCTGCCAGGTCTGTACCGTCTCGTCGGGCCGGTCCTGCGGCCCCCGCTGTCGCGGAGTGAAGAGCGGCGCCTCAGAGACGGCGGAGTCCATTGAGCACCCTTTCGAGCAGCGCGCGGTCGGGCTGTCCGGTGCCGTGACCGGTCCCGTAGACGCGGATCTTTCCCTGGTCGGCCAAGTCGCTGAGCAGCACCCGGACCACGCCGAGCGGCATCTTCAGAAGGGCCGAGATCTCCGCGACCGTACGCATGCGGCGGCAGAGTTCGACGATGGCGCGGAGCTCGGGCATGACGCGCGAGGCGAGGTTGCCGTTGGTGAGCTCGCGGCGCTCCTCGGGGGCCTCCAGCGCGGCGACGAACGTCTCGACGAGCAGGACGTGGCCGAAGCGGGTGCGGCCGCCGGTGAGGGAGTACGGACGGACCCGCGCGGCCTTGCGGTCGGCGCCCCTGACGGGGAGTTTTCGTACGGGTTCAGCAGCTGACGTCACTGGGTGCTCTCCATCGATTTGCGCAGCTCACTGCGGAGTTCGGGGGTGAGTACGTGTCCGGCACGGCCGACGAAGAGCGCCATGTGGTAGGCGATGACGCTCATGTCGCAGTCAGGGGTGGCGTGCACACCGAGCAGGGAACCGTCGCTGATCGACATGACGAAGACACTGCCCTCGTCCATGGCGACCATCGTCTGCTTGACGCCACCGCCGTCCATCAGCTTGGCGGCACCGATCGTGAGGGACCCGATGCCGGAGACGATCGTGGCGAGGTCGGCGCTGGAGCCCCTGGGGCCCGTCCGCCGTCCCGCTTCCTTGGCCGTCGCGAGACCGGGGTCCGAGGAGAGCAGCATCAGCCCGTCGGACGAGACGACGGTGACCGAGTGGACCCCTGGCACCTCCTCCACGAGATTGCTCAGCAACCAGTGAAGGTTCCGGGCCTCGGTGCTCAGCCCGAATGTGCTGGGCGCAGTCAACTGCGTGCCTCCTCGACTGTGTCCCCCGTCTCATCGATACGACCGTCGGTACGGTCACGGTCGGTCTGTGGCGCCGTCTCGGCGATCTCCGCCTCGACATCGCGGCGGCCGTCCTTGGCGCCCTGGTGGAACCCGCCGAGCCTGCGGCGCAGGGCCTCCTTGTCGAAGCCGCCCTTGCGCTCGGTGGGCGGGGCGGCCGGCGGCGGCGCGATCTTCGGGGTGCGCTTGGGCAGCCCCTTGTCCGTGAGGCGCTCGGGCAGGGGCGCCGGGTCGGGCACCTCCTCGCCCAGTCCGGTCAGCGGCTGCCGGGGACCCGGGACGGCGTCGGCGGCCGGGGCGGCGGGCGCGGGACGGCTGTCGGCGGAGGGCGCGGGGGCAGGCGCGGGACGCGTGTCGGCGGCGGGCGCGGGCCCGGCGTCGGCGGCGCGCTCATGACGGTCGGGCCCGATGGCGTACGGGCTCGGCGCGTCCTGCTGCGCGGGCAGCCGGACCTGCATCGTGGTCTCGGACTCGGAGACGGACCGGGTCTCCTCGCCGGCGGCGGGCGCGGGCTCAGCCGGTGCCGGCGCGGGCTCAGCCGGTGCGGCCGGGGCCTGCGCGGTCTCGGGCCCGGCGGCGGGCGCCGGGGCGACGGGCTCCGGCTCGGTGGGTGCCGGGGCCGTGGGCTGCGGGGCCGCCGTCTCCAGGGTCCGCTCGGCGGCCGCGATCAGCGGGTCCTCGGCCGGGAGGGACGAACGGGGCGGCAGCGCGTTGGAGTTCGCCTCGGCGACCGATCCCGGGAGATTCAGCGTGGGCGCGTCCCCGGGCAGCGGCACCGGCGGCGGCGAGGAGGCGGGCGGCGCCTTGGGCAGCAGCGCCTGCGGAAGGACGACGACCGCGGCCACCCCGCTCCCCTTCTGCTCGCGCAGCTGCACCCGCACACCGTGGCGGGCCGCCAGCAGCGAGGTCACCTGAAGACCCAGCCCGGCACCGTCCGCGGCCTGTTCGCCGGCTTCGAAGGACGCCGGGTCGGCCAGCCTGGCATTGAGTTCGCTCATCCGGACCGCCGACATGCCGATGCCCTCGTCCTGGACGGAGAGCATCACCTCCCCGGTCTCCAGCAGCCAGCCGGAGAGCTCGACATGGGAGTCCGGCGGGGAGAAGGAGGTCGCGTTCTCCAGGAGTTCGGCGACGAGGTGGCTCAGGTCGTCGGCGGCGAAGCCCGCGATCTGGGCGTGCGGCGGCAGAGACTGGATGGTGACGCGCTCGTACCGCTCGATCTCGCTGACGGCGGCGCGCAGGACGTCGACGAGCGGGATCGGGCCCGTGTGCCCCTGGTTGTGGTCGGTCCCGGCGAGGACCAGCATGTTCTCGCTGTGGCGCCGCATGACGGTGGCCATGTGGTCCAGCTTGAAGAGGGTCGCCAGGCGCTCCGGGTCCTGCTCGCGCTCCTCCAGGCCCTCGATGACGCCGAGCTGGCGCTCGACGAGACCGAGCGTGCGCAGCGACAGGTTGACGAAGGTGTGGTGGACGGTGTTCCGCAGCCGTTCGAGCTGGCCGGTCAGTTCCGCCACGGTGACCTGGAGTTCGGCGCGCTGGAGCGTGAGGGCCTCGCGGCCGGCGATGAGCTCGCCGCGCTCGGTCTGCAGGCCTTCCAGCCGGCCGGTGACGTCGTGGTGCAGTCCGTGCAGCTTGCCGTGCAGGGCGTTGATGGACCGTACGACCTGGGCGAACTCGTCGTTGCGCCCGGTGTAGCGGACCGGTTCGGCGGTCTCGGGCTCGGCGGCGATACGTCCGGCCCCGATCCGCAGGACGGCGAGCGGCTGGGTGAGGGTGCGGGCGACGGCGGTGGAGACGCCGACGGCGATCAGCAGGCAGCCGCCGAGCAGGGCGAGGCGGAGCTCCAGCGCGGTGACGTCGTCGTCGCGCAGCCCCTCCAGGCGCTTGACCTGTGCGGTGCCCAGCGCGGACTCGACCCCGCGCATGCGGTCGATGCGGGCGGAGAGCGCCGCCTGGACCTTCTCGGGGTCGGCCGCCCGGTCGGAGTCGGACAGCTCGGGCCGGTCGGTGAGCCGCGTGAGGTACTTCTCCGCAGTGGTGACCTCGGGGCCGGTGACCGTGGAGGCCAGCCGGTCCCTGGCGGAGGGCCCGGCCGCCTGGTCGAAGTCGGCGAGGGAGGCGAGCTCGCGCACCCGTGCCTGCTGGGCGGCGGCGCTCAGTTCGTCGCGGTTGCGGTCGTTCTCGCTGTCGCCCTCGTCCTGCGTCCGCACGGGCAGTCCGGTGAACGGGTCGGTCTGCTGTTGCTGCGGCTTCGTGCCGGGCACCGCGAGCGCGGCCAGGATCAGCCCCCTGGTGGCCGAGGCCTGCTCCACGGCACCGCCGAGGGCGAGCGGGGCGCGGGTGGCGTCGGCGGCGCGCGGCGGGGTCTTCCGGGCGAGCTCGTCGGCGAGGCCGTGCAGCTTGGCGATGACCTCGGAGTACGCCTGGTACGCCTCCATCGCCGAGCCCTTGCCGGTGAGGGCGGTCCTGCGGAGCGAGGGGATGGCGGCGAGGTCCCGGGTCAGCGACGCCGGGGCGGCCTCCCGGATCTCGTCCACCTGCTGGTCGACCCGGGCCGCGGGGCCCGTGGTGCCGGACGTGCCTTCCTCGTCCTCACGGCCGCCCGCGATGTGGGCGGTCACCTCGTCGCGCTCGTCCGCGAGGGCGTGCGCGAGGGTGATCGCCTGCTGGTTCAGCTCGGCGAGCGTGACCAGTTGCTGGGACTCGTTGAGATCGGAAGACGCGCCGAGGGCCGCCGGGGCACCCGCGGCGATGACCGTGATCCCCACGACGGCGACGCCGGCGACGAGCCGGCTGCGTACCCGTACGGTCCGCTTGGAGGCACCCGCCGCCTGAGGCACCGCCCCGGGCTCCTCGCGCGTGCTGTCCTTGCTCCGAGGCCGCTTCTTCTGCACCGGTGCTCGCAATCTTGACTCGTCCGCCCTTGAAGCAGAGGTGACGCACGGTCACGTGAATGGGCGCCCGCCCTGATGTGCGCCGTACGGCTTCTGACCATTCCAGCGCTTTTGGGAGGGGGCCGTGCATCAACCGCTCCGCCACTCGAACGAGTGAACCGCACTCCGGAGTTGGCGAACAAGTCTCCCCACAGGCGGCGCAGGCCATGCACGGACCACCGGGTGGAACTTCGGGCCAGGCTTTGGCAGTATGCCCGCCCGCATATGCACGGAGCCCTGAATTCCGCCCGGGACGGCCATCTGACCTGCTGGTACGGTCCAACCGCCGGATCGTGCAGGGTACGTGAAGGCATCGTGCAGACTGGCCGGATGCGCATCGAACTCGCCACCGCACCCGGCAGTCCCGAACGCCCCAACGAGGACTGGGCGTCGGCCGTCGCCCCAGCGGCAGGCCAGGGCGGTGTCCTCGTTCTGCTCGACGGCGTCACGCCTCCGGCGGGCAGCGACGGCTGCGTGCACTCGGTTCCGTGGTTCACCGCGCGGCTCGGCGGCTCCCTGGCCGAACTGTCCGCTTCGCGGCGGGATCTGACCCTGGCCGAGATCCTTTCGGCGTCCATCCGGCGCACCGCCGACACCCACCGTTCACTGTGTGACCTTTCTCACCCGCGTACGCCTCAGGCAACGGTGGTCCTCGCGCGTTGGGACGAGGAGCGGGTCGAGCACCTGGTGCTGTCCGACTCGGCCCTGCTCGTCGAGGCGCCCGACGGCACGGTCCGGCCGCTGCTCGACGACCGGATCGACCGGCTGCCGCCGGGCTCGCTCGCCTCCGAGGAGATCGCGGACGCCCGCGTACGGAACAAGGAGGGCGGCTTCTTCACGGCGGCGGCCGACCCCGGGGTGGCGTCGCGCGCGGTGACCGGCGAGACCCCGCGCTCCGAGGTCCGGGCGCTGGCCGCACTGACCGACGGGGCGGGCCGCTGGACGGAGAAGTTCCGTGCGGGCGACTGGACGGCCGCCCTGGACGTGCTGCGCAAGGAGGGGCCGCAGGGGCTGATCGACCGGGTGCGGGAGCTGGAACGGGCCGACACGGAGCGCGTCCATCTGCGCCGGGGCAAGACGCATGACGACGCGACAGCGGTCCTGGTGGAGCTGTAGCGGCCCGGCCGGTGCGCCTCAGTCCTCGGAGCGCTCGTCGAAGTGGTGGAGCTGTAGCCGCCCGGTCGGCGCGCGCCTCAGTCCTCGGAGCGCTCGTTGAAGTGGTGCAGCAGCCGGGCCAGTTCCGCGACCTCGGTCCGGTCCCAGCCCGCGAGCTTGCGGGCGTAGCGGCCACGGCGGGCGTCGCGGACGCTCCGGAAGCGCGCGAGGCCCTCGTCGGTGAGATGGACGAGCGAGGCACGGGCGTCCGCCGGATCGGTCTCCCTCGCCACCAGGCCGAGCCCCTCCAGGGCCCGCAGCTGGCGGCTCATCGTCGCCTTGCCCACCCCGAAGTAGGCGGCGAGGTCCGTGGCGCGCTGCCGCCCGGCCGACTCCAGCCGTACGAGGAGCCCGTAGGCGGCCGCTTCGAGATCCGGGTGGACCTCGCGGGCCATTTCACCGGAGTTGGCCCGCGCCCGGCGCAGAAAGACCGACAACTCCCGCTCCAGAGCGAGGAATTCATGGTCCACACCACTTCCGGCCTTCGCGCCGGGTTCATCGCCGCTTCCGCTCCCGTGCACGTCAGCACCCCTCATACGCTTTCCCGCCGATGAAAGTTTCTTTCAGCTCCGGCCATCACCGCAGCTGAGCCAGTATTTCGTAGGCGTAGACCTCCGGCAGCGCCCAGGCCCCCTTCCGGAGCGCGGGTCTACGTGCGTAGCTTCGTGAGTGCCACGGGTGGCATGTCCACACCATGGCGACACGCACCCCAGGCACGCACCCCAGAAGCGTCCCGCACCCGCTCCTGGGCCATGAGCTCCCCCACCGAGCCCTCGGAGGCACGCAATGCCCGTGCACAGATCCGGAACCACAGCGCCCGCCCGCCGCCGTCCCCACCTCTTCGCGGGCGGCACGCTCCTCGCCGCACTCGCTCTCCTCCTCGCGCTGCCCGGCGCGGCCTCGGCGGCCGACACCGCCGCCGTCCCCGAACGGGGGACGGCGAGGATGGGCCAGGGCGTGATCGCCCACGACGGCCAGGGGGGCACCCCCTCGACCGGGACCAGCGCCGTACAGACCGAAGGCGTGGACGTCGCCAGCCACCAGGGCAACGTGGCCTGGTCGACCCTGTGGAACAGCGGCGTGAAGTGGGCCTACGTCAAGGCCACGGAGGGCACGTACTACAAGAACACGTACTTCACGCAGCAGTACAACGGCTCCTACAACGTCGGCATGATCCGGGGCACGTACCACTTCGCCACCCCGGACACGACGAGCGGTGCGGCCCAGGCGAACTACTTCGTGGACAACGGCGGCGGCTGGTCCAAGGACGGCAGGACGCTGCCCGGAGTGCTGGACATCGAGTGGAATCCGTACGGCGCGCAGTGCTACGGCAAGACCCAGGCCGCCATGGTCGCCTGGATCCGCGACTTCGTGAACACCTACAAGGCGCGCACGGGACGTGACGCGGTGATCTACACCGCGACCAGCTGGTGGAAGGACTGCACCGGCAACAACGCGGGCTTCGGCGCCACCAACCCGCTCTGGGTGGCCCGCTACAACACCACGGTCGGCGAACTCCCGGCCGGCTGGGGCGTCTACACGATCTGGCAGTACACGTCGTCGGGCCCGACGGTCGGCGACCACAACCACTTCAACGGCGCGCTCGACCGCGTGGTGGCCCTCGCGAACGGCTGACCCCTCCCGCTCGTCCGGCGTCGGGCCCCGGTGACACGCTCCAGGTCACCGGGGCCCGACGCTGCGCCCGGGCCCACTATGCACTGAGCGTATACGCGCTATGTATAGTCCCTGGCGTGCCGCACCACCGACGTGCGGCAGACCCGTGGGGAAGTGATGCGTTGTGTCCGTGCTGCCCGGAAAGATGTCGTCGTGGGGTACGGGGTTGGCTGCCGCCCTTGTGACGGCGCTCACCCTGACGCTCAGCGGCTGCTCGATGCAGACCACCGCCCCGGGGTCCGCCCGTGCCGACGCGGCCTCCGACGCCAAGGGGTCGTTCGGCTCCGTGGACTGCCGGAAGGCGAAGTGCATCGCCCTCACCTTCGACGCCGGCCCCGGTGAGGACACCCCGCGCCTTCTGGACATCCTCAAGGAGAAGAAGGTGCCGGCCACGTTCTTCCTGCTGGGCAGGGACCATGTCCTCAAGCACCCGGACACCGTGCGGCGCATCGCGGCCGAGGGCCATGAGGTCGCCAACCACACCTGGTCGCACGAGATCCTGACGGACAGGAAGCCCGCCGAGATACGCGCCGAACTGGAGAAGACCCAGGACGCGATAGCGAAGATCACCGGGAAGAAGCCCCGGCTGATGCGTCCGCCGCAGGGCCGTACCGACGACACGGTCTCCGGGATCAGCAAGGATCTGGGCCTCTCCCAGGTCCTCTGGAGCACGACCGCCAAGGACTACTCGACGAACGACTCCACGCTGATCAGGAGACGGACCCTCGAACAGGCGGACAGGGACGGGATCATCCTGCTCCACGACATCTACAAGGGCACGGTGCCGGCGGTGCCGGGCATCATCGACGCACTCCAGCGGGCGGGCTACACCTTTGTGACGGTCCCCCAGCTGATGGCCCCGGCGGAGCCCGTGCCCGGAACCGTCTACCGGCCCTGAGCCGTGTCCGTACGCGGAACGGCCCGCCCTCCGGGGGGAGGGCGGGCCGTCCGTACCGGCCGTCGGCGTGATGTCACGCCCGTCACAGCATGACGCCTACGCGGCGGCCGGGATCCTGTTCTCCGCCCTGGCCGAGGCCGGGGCGAGCGCGATCTCCAGCACCTGGCGGACGTCGCTCACCGGGTGGACGTCCAGCTTCTCCAGCACCTCGGCCGGGACGTCGTCCAGGTCGGCCTCGTTGCGCTGGGGGATCACCACCGTGGTGATGCCCGCGCGGTGTGCCGCCAGCAGCTTCTGCTTGAGGCCGCCGATCGGCAGCACCCGTCCGGTCAGCGACACCTCACCGGTCATCGCC
This sequence comes from Streptomyces sp. NPDC104381, assembly GCF_055583745.1. Classification (NCBI taxonomy): domain Bacteria; kingdom Bacillati; phylum Actinomycetota; class Actinomycetes; order Kitasatosporales; family Streptomycetaceae; genus Streptomyces; species Streptomyces sp. NPDC104381. Next base: position 377,349 of record NZ_JBVJNK010000004.1, on the reverse strand, counting down.
ACGTCCGTACGGACGAGCCGCCCGGAGAGGAGCGAGGCCAGCGCCGTCGTCAGGGTGATGCCGGCGCTCGGGCCGTCCTTGGGGACCGCGCCCGCCGGGAAGTGGATGTGCACACCCCGGTCCTTGAGGTCGGCGACCGGCAGCTCCAGCTCCGCGCCGTGCGACCGCAGGAAGCTGAGGGCGATCTGCGCGGACTCCTTCATCACGTCGCCGAGCTGACCGGTCAGGGTCAGTCCGGACGCCCCGGTCTCCGGGTCGGCCAGCGAGGCCTCGACGAACAGCACGTCGCCGCCCGCCCCGGTCACCGCGAGCCCGGTGGCCACGCCCGGCACCGAGGTACGGCGCTCGGCCGGGTCCTGTGCGGACTCGGGCACGTGGTGCGGCCGGCCGATCAGACCGCGCAGGTCCTGGTCGGTCACCGTGAACGGCAGTTCCCGGTCGCCCAGTTCGTGCTGTGCGGCGACCTTGCGGAGCAGCCGGGCGACGGCCCGCTCCAGATTCCGTACGCCCGCCTCCCGGGTGTACTCGCCGGCGAGCTTGCGCAGCGCCGACTCGTCCAGTCCGACCTCGTCCTTCTCCAGACCCGCCCGCTCCAGCTGGCGCGGGAGCAGGTGGTCCCGGGCGATGACGACCTTCTCGTCCTCGGTGTAGCCGTCCAGCGTGACCAGCTCCATGCGGTCGAGGAGGGCCTCCGGGATGGCGTCGAGGACGTTGGCCGTGGCCAGGAACACGACGTCGCTGAGGTCGAGTTCGACCTCCAGGTAGTGGTCGCGGAAGGTGTGGTTCTGCGCCGGGTCGAGCACTTCGAGCAGGGCGGCCGCCGGGTCGCCCCGGAAGTCCGAACCGACCTTGTCGATCTCGTCGAGCAGGACGACCGGGTTCATCGAACCGGCCTCCTTGATCGCCCTGACGATGCGCCCCGGGAGCGCGCCGACGTACGTACGCCGGTGGCCCCGGATCTCCGCCTCGTCCCGGACACCGCCGAGCGCGACCCGGACGAACTTGCGGCCCATGGCGTGCGCGACGCTCTCGCCGAGCGAGGTCTTCCCGACGCCGGGCGGTCCGACCAGCGCCAGCACGGCGCCGCCGCGCCGGCCGCCGACCACTCCGAGGCCGCGGTCGGTACGCCTCTTGCGCACCGCGAGGTACTCGGTGATGCGTTCCTTCACGTCCTGGAGCCCGGCGTGCTCGGCGTCCAGGACCTCCTGGGCGCCCTTGATGTCGTAGGCGTCCTCGGTCCGCTCCGTCCAGGGGAGTTCGAGGACGGTGTCCAGCCAGGTCCGGATCCAGGAGCCCTCGGGGCTCTGGTCGGAGGCGCGCTCCAGCTTCTCGACCTCCTTGAGCGCGGCCTCGCGGACGTGCTCGGGCAGGTCGGCGGCCTCGACGCGGGCCCGGTAGTCGTCGGGCTCGTCCGCTCCGGAACCGGATTCACCGTTGAGCTCGGAGAGCTCCTTGCGTACGGCCTCCATCTGGCGCCGCAGCAGGAATTCGCGCTGCTGCTTGTCGACGCCCTCCTGGACGTCCTTGGCGATGGATTCGGCCACATCCTGTTCGGCGAGGTGCTCGCCGAGCCACTGGATGGCCAGCTTCAGCCGGGCGACCGGGTCCACGGTCTCCAGCAGCTGGACCTTCTGGGCGGTGGTGAGGAAGGGCGAGTACCCGGAGTTGTCGGCGAGCGCGGAGATGTCCTCGATCTGCTGGACCCGGTCCACGACCTGCCAGGCGCCGCGCTTCTTCAGCCAGCTGGTGGCGAGCGCCTTGTACTCCTTGGCGAGCTCGGCGGCGGAGCCGGGAGCGTGGTCCGGCACCTCGATCCGGGTGCCCTCGACCCACAGCGCGTTCCCGGGCCCACTGGTCCCGGCACCGATCCGCACCCGGTCACGGGCCCGGATCAGGGCGCCCGGGTCCCCGTCCGACAGGCGTCCGACCTGTTCGACCGTGCCCAGGACACCGGTCCCGGTGTAGTTCCCGTCGATACGCGGCACGAGCAGCACCTCGGGCTTGCCGCCCCCGGGCCGCGCGACGGCCTGGGCGGCCTCCACGGCGGCGCGCACCTCCGTGTCCGACAGGTCGAGCGGCACCACCATTCCGGGCAGCACGACCTCGTCGTCCAGCGGCAGCACGGGCAGGTCGACCGACGTGGACGCCTTGGTGTTCGACTCAGCAGTCATGATCTCCCCTTCGGCAGGCAAGTTGAGCTATGTGGACTCAATGCTTGTGAGCTCATGAATGTTCCCCCGGCGATGTTCGCTCTCAGCGATCACGCACCTCACCCTGCTCGACCTGCGAGGACCGGGCCGGGGCGGAGACCGGGGGCGAGCCCCGTACGGACGCCGCACCACGCCCCGCCCCTACGCCAGCGCCCTGCGGGCCACGGCCATTCCCGGGCTCGCCCGACCGGGGTGGCGATCGCGCGCCCCGAGGGTGGGACCGCGGGAATCCGCTGGCCCGGCGACCGCCCTCCGGGGGAAACTGGGCGGTCGCACACGAGAGCCGCCGCCTGCCCGGAGACCGGAGACCGCACCCATGCCCGCCACAGATGCCCACCGCCCCGTCGTCCTCGACCGGCGCGAAGGCCCCTTCGGTGAAGTCGTCCTGCGTGAGCACGGCGAGAACTTCGAGATCATCGCCAACGGCTGCTTCCTGATGGACACCTCCGACGGGCGTTCCGAGCGGCTGCTGATCGACGCGGCGCTCGCCTCGCTGCCCACCGGCAGGCCGGATCCGTCGGTACTGATCGGCGGGCTCGGCGTCGGCTTCTCCCTGGTACGGGCGGCCGGCGAACCCCGCTGGGGCCGGATCGCGGTCGTCGAGCGGGAACAGGCCATCGTGGGCTGGCACCTGGACGGACCGCTCGGCCGGATCTCCGGGGACGCGCTCGCCGACCCCCGGACCGAGATCCTCCGCACGGACCTCGTCGACCACCTCCGCACGACCACGGAGCGTTACGACGCACTGTGCCTGGACATCGACAACGGCCCCGACTGGACCGTCACCCAGGACAACGGAAACCTCTATTCGGCCACCGGTCTCGCGGCCTGCCGGGCGCGTCTGACGCCCGGCGGAGTCCTCGCCGTGTGGTCCGCGCAGCCGTCCGCCGCGTTCGGGGACGCTTTGCGGAATGCCGGATTCCACGCAGTAACGACCGAAGAAGTAGCGGTTGCCCGAGGTGTGCCGGACGTGGTCCATCTCGCACTCCGGGGCGACTGAACCCCCACGAGGCGTCCACATCCCTGCCGCACCATGGATCTACGGCACAAGTCCGCCGATCCGTCTCCTTTCCCGTGGGTAACACCTTCACGACGGACAACACCCTGCGTAGCCGAGAGGCGCCTTCTGCCTTTACGCTCTGACCGGCACACAGGAACCACGACGTAATCCACAAGCGATAACCGTGCCTCCGGGGGAATGGCCTCCGCGAGAACGGGCAGGGGCGGGGCGATGGAACAGACACACACCACCCACAACGGCGTCGCGGCCACCCCCGGGGCTCAGCGCCGGGTGCTGGTGGTAGAGGACGACGCGACGATCGTCGACGCCATTTCCGCCCGGCTGCGGGCCGAGGGCTTCCTGGTGCAGACCGCACTGGACGGGCCGGCGGCCGTGGACGCGGCCGAGGCCTGGCAGCCCGACCTGATGGTGCTCGACATCATGCTTCCCGGCTTCGACGGCCTGGAGGTCTGCCGTCGCGTGCAGGCCCAGCGCCCCGTGCCGGTGCTGATGCTCACCGCACGCGACGACGAGACCGACATGCTGGTCGGGCTCGGGGTCGGCGCCGACGACTACATGACCAAGCCGTTCTCGATGCGGGAGCTGGCGGCGCGGGTCCACGTCCTGCTGCGCCGGGTCGAACGGGCCGCGCTGGCCGCCGTGACGCCGCGCAGCGGCATCCTGCGCCTCGGTGAGCTGGAGATCGACCACGCGCAGCGCCGTGTCCGGGTGCGCGCCGACGACGTCCACCTCACCCCGACCGAGTTCGACCTGCTGGTCTGCCTGGCCAACACACCGCGCGCGGTGCTGTCCCGGGAGCAGCTGCTGGCCGAGGTCTGGGACTGGGCGGACGCCTCCGGGACCCGTACGGTCGACAGCCACATCAAGGCCCTGCGCCGGAAGATCGGCGCCGAGCGGATCCGTACCGTGCACGGCGTCGGCTACGCCCTGGAGACCCCCGCGCCATGACCCGGCCCGGCTCGGGACTGCGGCCCTTCTCGATCAAGGCCAAGCTGGGCACGCTCGTGGTGGTCTCCGTGTTCATCACGACCGGACTGCTGATCGTCGCGTTGCGGACCAGGACCGAATTCCGTTTCATCACGGTCTTCTCGGTGATCGCCACCCTGCTGATCACCCAGTTCGTGGCCCACGGCCTGACCGCTCCGCTGGACGAGATGCGCGCCGTGGCGCGGTCGATCTCGCACGGCGACTACACGAGACGGGTGAGCGGCGCCGGGCGGCGTGACGAGCTCGGCGACCTGGCGCAGACGATCAACCGGATGACGGACGATCTGGAGGCGGAGGACCGGCACCGCAAGGAGCTGGTGGCCAACGTCTCGCATGAGCTGCGCACACCGATCGCGGCGCTCAGAGCCGTCCTGGAGAACGTGGTGGACGGGGTGTCCGCCGCGGATCCGGAGACGATGCGTACGGCGCTGAAACAGACCGAGCGCCTGGGCCGGCTGGTGGAGACCCTGCTGGACCTCTCCCGGCTGGACAACGGCGTGGTGACGATCAAGGCGCGCCGCTTCGAGGTCTGGCCGTATCTGTCCGGTGTGCTGAAGGAGGCGAACCTCGCCGCCTCGCAGCGCCGGCTCTCCTCCGGCTCGGGCAACCACTCCCGTACGGACGTCCATCTGCACCTCGACGTGTCGCCGCCCGAGCTGACGGCGCACGCGGACGCGGAACGCCTGCACCAGGTGGTCGCCAACCTCATCGACAACGCCGTCAAGCACAGCCCGCCGCACGGCCGGGTCACCGTGCTGGCCCGGCGCGGGGCGTACCCCGAGTCGCTGGAGCTGGAGGTCATCGACGAGGGGCCCGGCATCCCCGAGGCGGAGCGCCACCGGGTCTTCGAGCGCTTCAACCGCGGTCAGGCGCCCTCCCCGCACGGGCCGGGCTCCGACGGCGGCACGGGGCTGGGTCTCGCCATCGCCCGCTGGGCCGTCGATCTGCACGGTGGCCGCATCGGGGTGGCCGAATCCGCCCGTGGCTGCCGGATCCAGGTCACTCTTCCGGGGATCGCGCAGACACACGGTTGACCCCGCGTTCGAAGCGGAGGGACCCGTTTCTCCCTCCCGCCCGGGAAAGAGATACGGTCCAAGGGGCCTCGCATGGGCCTCGCGTACCCGAAGGGCAGCGGAACCCTGCTTGTTTCCCGCCATTTCATGCGCCGAAACCCGGCTTCCGATGTGATGTGCACGACGAAGACCGGCCCGGCCTGCACGTAACGGCTCGGGGGGCGTAGCCTTGATTTCCGCTGTCCATCACCTTGTGAAGCGGAAGAGGGCGGTTGCCGCCGTGTCGTCTCAGTCCCCCAGTAACTCGAGCATCTCGACCGATCAAGAAGCAGGCTCCGGGTCCAACCCGGCGGCCGCTTTCGGCCCCAATGAGTGGCTAGTCGACGAGATCTACCAGCAGTACCTCCAGGACCCCAATTCGGTCGACCGCGCCTGGTGGGACTTCTTCGCCGACTACAAGCCGGGCACGTCCGGCACGGCGGACAAGCCCGTCCCCGCACCCGCGGGAGCGGTGACGCCGGCCCCCGCCGCGAACACCGTGAACAACACCGCTCCGGCACAGGCCACGGCGCAGGCCCCGGCCGCGCCCCCGGCCGCTCCGGCCAAGCCCGCGGCGGCCGCTCCGGCGGCTCCCGCGAAGGCACCGGCCGCCCCCGCGAAGGCAGCGCCTGCGAAGGCGGCGCCCGCGAAGGCGGCGCCCGCGAAGGCGGCCCCGGCCGCCGCGAAGGCGGACGCCTCCACCGAGGCCCCCGCCGGCCCCGAGTACGTGACGCTGCGCGGCCCGTCGGCCGCCGTCGCGAAGAACATGAACGCCTCCCTGGAGCTGCCGACGGCCACGTCGGTCCGCGCCGTGCCGGTGAAGCTGCTCTTCGACAACCGCATCGTCATCAACAACCACCTGAAGCGGGCCCGCGGCGGGAAGATCTCCTTCACGCACCTCATCGGGTACGCGATGGTGCAGGCCCTCAAGGCCATGCCGTCGATGAACTACTCCTTCGCGGTGAAGGACGGCAAGCCGACCCTGGTGAAGCCGGAGCACGTGAACCTCGGCCTCGCCATCGACCTGGTGAAGCCGAACGGCGACCGCCAGCTGGTCGTCGCGGCCATCAAGAAGGCCGAGACGCTCAACTTCTTCGAGTTCTGGCAGGCCTACGAGGACATCGTCCGCCGGGCCCGCGTCGGCAAGCTCGGCATGGACGACTTCTCCGGGGTCACCGCCTCGCTGACCAACCCCGGCGGCATCGGCACCGTCCACTCCGTGCCCCGCCTGATGCCCGGACAGGGCCTCATCATGGGCGTCGGCGCGATGGACTACCCGGCGGAGTTCCAGGGCACCTCGCAGGACACCCTGAACAAGCTGGGCATCTCGAAGGTCATGACCCTGACCTCGACGTACGACCACCGGGTCATCCAGGGTGCCGCGTCCGGCGAGTTCCTCCGCGTCCTGGCCCAGCTGCTGCTCGGCGAGAACGACTTCTACGACGAGATCTTCAAGGCGCTGCGCATCCCCTACGAGCCGGTCCGCTGGCTCAAGGACATCGACGCCTCGCACGACGACGACGTCACCAAGGCCGCGCGGGTCTTCGAGCTGATCCACTCCTACCGGGTCCGCGGCCACGTCATGGCCGACACCGACCCGCTGGAGTACCGCCAGCGCAAGCACCCCGACCTGGACATCACCGAGCACGGCCTCACCCTGTGGGACCTGGAGCGGGACTTCGCGGTCGGCGGTTTCGCCGGCAAGACGATGATGAAGCTCCGCGACATCCTCGGCGTCCTGCGTGAGTCGTACTGCCGCACCACCGGCATCGAGTTCATGCACATCCAGGAGCCCAAGGAGCGCAAGTGGCTCCAGGACCGGGTGGAGCGTCCGCGCCCCGCTCCGGAGCGCGAGGAGCAGCTGCGGATCCTGCGCCGCCTCAACGCCGCCGAGGCGTTCGAGACGTTCCTGCAGACGAAGTACGTCGGCCAGAAGCGCTTCTCGCTGGAGGGCGGCGAGTCCGTCATCCCGCTGCTCGACGCGGTCATCGACTCCGCCGCCGAGGCGCGCCTGGACGAGGTCGTCATCGGCATGGCCCACCGCGGCCGGCTGAACGTCCTGGCGAACATCGTCGGCAAGTCGTACGCGCAGATCTTCCGGGAGTTCGAGGGCAACCTCGACCCGCGGTCGATGCACGGCTCCGGTGACGTCAAGTACCACCTGGGCGCCGAGGGCACCTTCACCGGCCTGGACGGCGAGCAGATCAAGGTCTCGCTGGCCGCCAACCCCTCGCACCTGGAGGCGGTCGACCCGGTCCTGGAGGGCATCGCCCGCGCCAAGCAGGACATCATCAACAAGGGCGGTACGGACTTCACGGTCCTGCCCGTCGCGCTCCACGGCGACGCGGCCTTCGCGGGCCAGGGCGTCGTCGCCGAGACGCTCAACATGTCGCAGCTGCGCGGCTACCGCACCGGCGGCACCGTGCACGTGGTGATCAACAACCAGGTCGGCTTCACCGCCGCCCCGGAGTCCTCGCGCTCCTCGATGTACGCCACGGACGTGGCGCGCATGATCGAGGCGCCGATCATCCACGTCAACGGCGACGACCCGGAGGCCGTGGTCCGCGTCGCGCGGCTCGCCTTCGAGTACCGGCAGACGTTCAACAAGGACGTCGTCATCGACCTCATCTGCTACCGCCGCCGCGGTCACAACGAGGGCGACAACCCGGAGTTCACCAACCCGCAGATGTACACCCTGATCGACAAGAAGCGCTCGGTGCGCAAGCTCTACACCGAGTCCCTCATCGGTCGTGGCGACATCACGCTGGAAGAGGCCGAGCAGGCGCTCCAGGACTTCCAGGGCCAGCTGGAGAAGGTGTTCGCGGAGGTCCGCGAGGCCACCTCGGCGCCGTCCCAGCCGCACGTCCCGGACGTGCAGGCCGAGTTCCCGGTCGCCGTGACCACCGCGGTCTCCTCGGAGGTCGTGAAGCTGGTCGCCGAGTCCCAGGTGAACATCCCCGACGGGATCACCGTCCACCCGCGTCTGCTGCCGCAGATGCAGCGCCGTGCCGCCTCCGTGGAGAACGGCACGATCGACTGGGGCATGGGCGAGACCCTGGCCATCGGTTCGCTGCTCATGGAGGGCACCCCGGTCCGGCTCGCCGGCCAGGACACCCGCCGTGGCACCTTCGGCCAGCGTCACGCGGTCCTCGTCGACCAGAAGACCGGCGAGGACTACACCCCACTGCTCTACCTCTCCGACGACCAGGCCCGTTACAACGTCTACGACTCGCTGCTCAGCGAGTACGCGGCGATGGGCTTCGAGTACGGCTACTCGCTGGCCCGCCCGGAGTCCCTGGTCATCTGGGAGGCCCAGTTCGGTGACTTCGTCAACGGCGCGCAGACCGTCGTGGACGAGTTCATCTCCTCGGCCGAGCAGAAGTGGGGCCAGACGTCCGGCGTCACCCTGCTGCTCCCCCACGGCTACGAGGGCCAGGGCCCGGACCACTCGTCCGCCCGTCCGGAGCGTTTCCTGCAGATGTGCGCGCAGGACAACATGACGGTCGCGATGCCGACCCTCCCGTCGAACTACTTCCACCTGCTGCGCTGGCAGGTGCACAACCCGCACCACAAGCCGCTCATCGTCTTCACCCCGAAGTCGATGCTGCGTCTGAAGGCTGCGGCGTCGAAGGTGGAGGAGTTCACCACCGGCGGCTTCCGTCCGGTCATCGGTGACGAGTCGGTCAAGGCCGAGGCGGTCCGCAAGGTCGTCTTCGTCTCCGGCAAGCTCTACTACGACCTGGACGCCGAGCGCGAGAAGCGCGGTGACACGGAGACGGCGATCATCCGGCTGGAGCGTCTGTACCCGCTGCCGGGTGCGGAGATCCAGGCCGAGATCGCCAAGTACCCGAACGCCGAGAAGTACCTCTGGGCGCAGGAGGAGCCGGCGAACCAGGGTGCGTGGCCGTTCATCGCGCTCAACCTGATCGACCACCTGGACCTGGCCGTCGGCGCCGACGTCCCGCACGGTGAGCGCCTGCGTCGCATCTCGCGTCCGCACGGCTCGTCCCCGGCGGTCGGCTCGGCCAAGCGCCACCAGGCCGAGCAGGCCCAGCTGGTCGCCGAGGTCTTCGAGGCCTGATCAGCGGCTGTACGACGACGGAGGGCCCGGCCCCGCGAGCATCTCGCGGGGCCGGGCCCTCCGGCTTTCCGGCCTCGTTATTCTGGTCGCATGTACTTCACGGACCGTGGCATCGAGGAACTGGAGAAGCGGCGCGGCGAGGAGGAGGTCACCTTCGAGTGGCTCGCCGAGCAGCTCCGTACGTTCGTCGACCTCAACCCCGACTTCGAGGTCCCCGTCGAGCGCCTCGCGACCTGGCTGGCCCGGCTGGACGACGACGAGGACGAGTAGTCACCGTCCGGGCCGTCACCCTCCGCTTCCGGGGCCGTCCGCGCCCCTGAAGCGGTTGTACGCGAATCCCAGCAGGCCCTGCACGAGAAGGAGCAGGCCCGCGGTGATCCAGCCGCCGCTGCGCCTGCGCGCACCCCACAGGGTCAGGGGCAGACCGGTGGCGACCTGCGCCGTCGCCACGGCGCGGGCCCTGGGGCCGACCATCCAGGGGCCGAGGCTGCCGCTCTCGACGACGTCGAGTTCCACCCGTACGGCATCGCGCCAGCCGGCCCATTCGATCTGTTCCGCTTCGGGGTGGACCCCGGCGACCGAGCGCAGCCGGTCGGCGGGGTCGCCGGGTGTGAGACCGGGCGGCAGGTCCACTCCGGCCCGGGAGAGTACGGCGAGGAGCCCGCGCAGCCGGGCGTCGGCGTCCGCCTCCGGGTCCGCGCGGGTGAGTGCCTCCAGCGCCTGGACGTCCAGTACGGGGTCGAGGCCCAGCCGGGCGGCGGAGGTCCGCATGGCCTCCTCCTCGGCGGCCGGGGTGCCGTCGGCGAGCCAGGTGTAGCCCACCGGCCTTCTGAAGCCCGCGGCGAGGGTGTAGCCGGACCGGTCGCCGTCCCACCAGAGGGCGAGCACGGGCCAGGTGGATCCCACGGCGAGGGCGGTGGCCCAGCCGCCGACGACCCGGTCGACGGGTTCGGCGCCTCCGTCGGCCGCGGCGCCGTCACGGGGGTCCTTCCGCCAGGGCTTCCCCTCGGGGACGAGCACGCTCCAGCCGTCCCCGGCGGGCACGAGCAGCATGCGCTCCCGCAGCAGATGGGCCACGGGCCGTACGGTCTCGGGGTCGGCCCGGCAGAGGAGCAGGGCGCCCACGGAAGTCGCGGTCATGGTCCATACGCTAGGGCAATTTGCCCATATGTGAACCATTTACGGCACCACCCCGCACGCGAGGCCCACCCGGCGCGCCTCGCACCCCCCTTCGAACCCCTCCCTCTTAACCTCCCCCTCTCGGCTTCTCCCCTTGACTTCCCCCCTTGACTTCTCCCATCCGCGATATATCGTGTTCTCAAGAAGACGCGATATGTTGCGTCACGCCACCCAGTGGGAGGTCTGATCCATGCCTGAGTCGACGTGGACCGTCGCCGAGCCCCAGAAGCTCACCTTCGACGACCCCGTGACAGCACTCCACGTGCGCCTCGTCGACGGCGTGATCAATGTCGTCGGCACCGACGAGCCGACCGCCCGGCTGGAGGTGTCCGCGATCGACGGGCCGCCGCTGATCGTGACCCAGGAGGGCGGCACTCTCACCGTCGCCTACGAGGACCTGCCGTGGCAGTCCATCCTCAGCTGGCTCGACCGCAGGAGTCCGCGCCGGAGCGCCGCGGTCTCCCTCGCCGTACCGGCCGGCGCGACGGTGGAGGTCGGCGCCGTCGGGGCCGAGGCGGTCGTCTCGGGGATCCGGGGCCGCACCGAGCTGCGGGGCATCTCCGGCGACAGCACGCTGGTGGGCCTCTCCGGCGTGGTCCGCGCCGAGACCGTCTCGGGCGGCCTGGAGGCCCAGAACGTCACCGGCGATCTGCGCTTCCAGTCCGTGTCCGGCGATCTGACGGTCGTCGAGGGCGCCGGCACCTCGGTCCGGGCGGAGTCCGTCACCGGCCACATGGTGCTCGACCTGGACACCTCCCCCAAGCCGACGGACATCAGGCTGACCTCGGTGTCCGGCGAGATCGCGATCCGGCTGCCGCACCCCGCGGACGCGAAGGTCGAGGCGAACACCGCGAGCGGTACGGTCTCCAATGCCTTCGAGGACCTGCGCGTGGGCGGCCAGTGGGGCGCGAAGAAGATCACCGGCACCCTGGGCTCGGGCACGGGGAAGCTGAAGGCGACCACTGTCTCGGGCTCCATCGCCCTGCTGCGCCGTCCACCCGCCCAGGACCACGCGCATGATGCCGAGCCGACCGGAAAGGTGCTCTGACATGGCCCCCGTATTCGCCCATGGCCGACTGCGCCTGTACCTCCTCAAGCTGCTGGACGAGGCCCCCCGCCATGGATACGAGGTGATCCGCCTCCTGGAGGAGCGTTTCCAGGGGCTGTACGCACCGTCGGCGGGCACCGTGTATCCGCGGCTGGCCAAGCTGGAGGCCGAGGGCCTGGTCACCCATGCCACCGAGGGAGGACGCAAGGTCTACTCCATCACCGACGCCGGCCGGGCCGAGCTGGCGGGCCGCGGCGGCGAGCTGGCCGATCTGGAGCTGGAGATCCGCGAGTCCGTCTCCGAACTGGCCGCCGAGATCCGCGACGACGTGCGCGGCGCGGCCGGCCAGCTCCGCAGCGAGATGCGCGCGGCGGCCTCCGAGTCCCGCCACACCTCCGGCGGTCGCAAGGGCGGCTGGGACCCCGGCCTCGGGGAGAAGGAGGCGTGGCGTACGGCGAAGGAGGAGCTGCGCAAGGCCAAGCAGGAGTGGAAGGAACAGGCCCGCAGGGCGAAGGACGAGTCCCGCAAGGCCCGCGAGGACGCCGAACGGGCCCGTCGCCAGGCCCAGGAGGCGCACGAGACCGCGCGGGAGCAGATGCAGAACGCCGCACGCCAGGTCCAGGAACACTTCGCACGGGGTGACTGGCCGGCGGGGGTCCGCGACGGCCTGGCGGAGATCACGGGCCAGCTGGGCAACTTCGCCAGGACCGGCGCCTGGCCCGCGTACAGCCGTCCCGCTCCGGAGGAGCCGGACATCGAGTGGGCCGCCGACACCACGGCCACCGGCGATCCGGCCCGCGACCTGGACCGACTGCTGGACCGCTTCCGGGACGACATCCGTGACGCGGCCCGGGACCGGGGGGTCACCGAGGACCAGCTCGCGGAGGCCCGCCGGCATCTGGCCACGGCCGCCACGCACATCGGTTCACTGCTGCGCGACCCGGCCGACGAGGCGAAGGGGAAGGCCTCCGGCTAGCCCTGGCCCCGAGCACTGTCCGGCCGGATCGGACCCGGCCGGGCGGCGCCGACTCCCCCGTCAGCTCGCCCGGGCGTGGCCCTCCCCACCGTCCCCGTACAGCGCGTGCTCCACCGTCGCGTAGGTCGCACCGTGTTCCGCGAGTACGTCGGCGACGACGCCGGGGCAGGCGGTCAGGGCCAGCAGCAGGTGTTCCTCACCGATGAAGCGGTCGCGCCGGCCGAGGGCGATGCGCAGGGACTTCTCCAGGATGCTCTTGGCGCCGCCCGTGAAGGAACGATGCCCGGACCACCGTCGGCGGTTCTTCCGGTCGCCCGCCAGGACCCCTTCACCGTGGGCACCCTCGACCCGGGCCACGATCTCGGTGACGTCGATACCGATGCCGGCGAGCGCTTCCGTATCGGCCTTGGTGAGGCCGCCACGGCGGCGGGCCTCCGTGAGTGCCGCCTCCACCGAGGCGCGCCGGTCCGTGAGCCCGAGGGCGGCGACGGCGAAGGAGGCCCGGCTCCCCTCCTGGTCCAGCAGGGAGAGCAGGAGGTGTTCCTCGGTGACCGAGTCCGCCCCGGCCCGTTCGGCGTGGGTGACCGCGCCGGTCACGGTGGCCCGGGCGCCCTTGGTGAATCGCTCGAACATCAATGCCTCCCGTACTTCTTGTGCACGGCCTGCCTGCTGACGCCCAGCTCGGCAGCGATTTCCTGCCACGACCATCCCTGGACGCGGGCGCTCCTCACCTGGACGGCTTCGAGCTGCTCGAGCAGACGCCGCAGCGCGGCGACCGCCCGCAGTCCGACGCGCGGGTCGTGGTCACCGGCGCGTGCGGCGAGATCCGTTGCTTCGGTCATGACGTCAACGTACGTTGACAGTCGGCGCCTGTCAACCCTGGTTGACATGATCGGTGGCGAGGCGTGCGTGGCGCTCCACGTCGTACCGGGTGTCGCCGTAGCGGAGCTTCTTCCGCTCGATCCCTTCCGCGGCGAAGCCGGCCCGCACCGCCACGGCGCAGGAGGCGGGGTTGTTCGTCCGGTGCCCGAGCTCGAGCCGGTGGAGCCCCAGGTCCTCGAAGGCCCAGCGGGCCAACGCCCGCACGCCCCCGACGGCGATTCCTGTCCCGCGTGCCGTTTCGACGGTCCAGTAGGAGACCCAGCCGGTGTTGTGGACGTGGTTCACCGCCGCCACGGCCACCGACCCGAGCGCGACACCGTCACGGACGACGGCCCAGGTATAGGCTCTGTCGGCTTCCCGCTCACTCTCGCGGGCGGCAATCCATTCCAGGGCCTCGGCGGGGGTCGTGACGGGCCGGCCCGCCTGGCGCGCCATCTCCTCGGGCAGGAAGGCACGGAGCACCGCCGGCGCGTCGTCGTTCCGCCAGGGACGCAGCAACAGACCGTCCGGCGTCAGCAGTTCACCTGCCGGGCTCACGACGTGGTGAGCACGATCTTCCCGAACAGGTCACCGGAGGCGAGCCGCTCGAAGCCCTCGCGCGCGCGGTCCAGCGGCAGCGTCCCGTCGATCACGGGCCGCACGCCGGTGGCCGCGCAGAACGACAGCAGGTCCTCCAGCTCGTCCTTGGAGCCCATCGTGGAGCCCACGACCTTGAGCTCCAGGAAGAAGATGCGGGTCAGTTCGGCGTGCGAGGGCCGGTCGCCACTGGTGGCGCCGGAGATGACCAGGGTGCCGCCGGGCCGCAGCGACTTCACCGAGTGGGACCAGGTCGCGGCTCCGACGGTCTCGATGACGGCGTCGACGCGCTGGGGCAGCCTCGCGCCGGGCTCATAGGCCTCGACGGCTCCCAGTTCGACGGCTCGCTTGCGCTTGGCCTCGTCGCGGCTGGTGGCGAACACCCGCAGGCCGGCGGCCTTGCCGAGCACGATCGCGGCCGTGGCCACACCGCCGCCCGCGCCCTGGACGAGAACGGAGTCCCCGGGCCGTACACCGGCGTTGGTGAAGAGCATCCGGTACGCCGTCAGCCAGGCGGTGGGCAGGCAGGCGGCCTGCTCGAAGGTGAGTTCCTTCGGCTTGGGGAGCACGTTCCAGCTCGGTACGGTGACCAGCTCGGCGAAGGTGCCCTGGTAGCGCTCGGTGAGGATGGAGCGCGGCTCGTCCGGTCCGACCCCGTGCCCCGTCTGGCCGATGACGGAGTGCAGGACGACCTCGTTGCCGTCCTGGTCGATCCCCGCGGCGTCGCAGCCGAGGATCATCGGCAGCTTGTCCTCGGCGAGGCCCACCCCACGGAGGGACCAGAGGTCGTGATGGTTGAGCGACGCGGCCCTGACCTGGACGGTGGTCCAGCCGGGGCGGCTCTCGGGCGAGGGGCGTTCGCCCAGCTCAAGTCCGGAGAGGGGCTGGTCACGGTCGATGCGTGCGGCGTAGGCGGCGAACATGGCCATGACGATAGGGCGTGACGCCACGTGACGTAAGCGTTCGAGAGTGTGACACGCGCCGCCCCGGCCGGGCACGAGCCACCGCCCACCCGGCGCCCAAGGGCGAAACCCAGCCTGCCCGGCGTTCGAGGCCCGGGGTCCGGGACGGTGCCCCGGTTCCGGGAAGGGGCGGGGCGGGGGAACAGGCCCCGCGCAGCGGACCCCGCCCCCCCCACACCCGTAGCGCGTCAGCGCCGCGCGACACCCTCCGCACGAGCGGCGGCGGCCACCGCGGCCGTGACGGCCGGAGCGACCCGCTCGTCGAACGGCGAGGGGATCACGTAGTCCGCGGCCAGCTCGTCGCCGACGACATCGGCCAGCGCGTTCGCCGCGGCGATCTTCATGCCCTCGGTGATCCGGGAGGCACGCACCTGGAGCGCGCCCGCGAAGATCCCGGGGAACGCCAGCACGTTGTTGATCTGGTTCGGGTAGTCCGAACGCCCGGTCGCCACGACGGCCGCGTACTTGTGCGCGATGTCGGGGTGGACCTCGGGGTTCGGGTTGGCCATGGCGAACACGAACGCACCGGGCGCCATCGAGGCCACGGCCGGCTCGGGGACCGTACCGCCGGAGACTCCGATGAAGACGTCGGCGCCGGCCAGCGCCGTCTCCAGGGAGCCCGTGATGCCGGCCCGGTTGGTGAGCTCCGCCAGCTCGCGCTTGACCTCCGTGAGGTCGTCGCGGTCGGCGCTCACGATGCCCTTGCGGTCGGCCACGGCGACATCGCCGATGCCCGCCTCCAGCAGGAATTTCGCGATGGCCACGCCCGCCGCGCCGGCCCCGGAGATCACGGCGCGCAGATCACCGAGCGTCCGTCCGGAGAGCTTCGTCGCGTTGCGCAGGGCCGCGAGGGTGACCACGGCCGTGCCGTGCTGGTCGTCGTGGAAGACCGGGATGTCGAGACGCTCCTGGAGCTTGCGCTCGATCTCGAAGCACCGGGGCGCCGAGATGTCCTCCAGGTTGACCCCGCCGAAGGACGGCGCGAGGCGCACGACGGTGTCGACGATCTCGTCCGCGTCGGTCGTGGCGAGCGCGATCGGCACCGCGTCGACCCCGCCGAACTGCTTGAAGAGAATCGCTTTGCCCTCCATCACCGGGAGGGAGGCCTCGGGACCGATGTCCCCCAGGCCGAGGACGGCCGTACCGTCCGTCACGACGGCCACGACCTGCGACTTCCAGGTGTAGTCGTGGACGAGCTCCGGATGCTCGGCGATGGCGCTGCACACCTTCGCCACGCCGGGCGTGTACGCGAGGGACAGGTCGTCCTTGTCGCGGATCGGAACGGTGGCCTGCACGGCCATCTTCCCGCCGCGGTGGAGGGCGAACGCCGGATCGAAGGGCTCGTCCGCACTGCTGAGCCCTGCCGCACCGGGCGTCCGGCCGTCGTTCGTCTTGCTGTCGCTGCGAGGATTGACGATCTCCGCTGCCATTGTGTTGACCCCTTAAGTCTTCATCAGTTGAGGGTGGCCACTCCTGGTTGAGGAGGGGTGGGCGGGCACCGCGTACGTTCCCGGCACTGAGCGGTTGGACCGCTCCGGCAGGGGAGGCACATACGCGCGGGCGCGCCGCACACGCGCCCTGAGCCCCGGATGAGGGGTGTAAAGGTCTTTCTTACCGGACGGACCGGGCCTCTTACGAGTCGGTATCGACTCGGTGACATGACTCATAGCCGAATATCTGGACAAGTCCACTAAGGGCTACGAAGGCCGTCCGTAGGTCGAGACGCACCGGAGATTCTCCGGAGGGGCACGCACTTTCCAGCAGATGGTCCGGCCTTGCGGTACCGGGCCATTGAGGTTCGGGGGTCGCCCGTTACCCGATTTTGACATGACCGGCCCCCTGATTGGGTGAGTCCGAATGGCAAGATGCCCTAATCACACAAGGTGGCGTCACTCGAAGGTGCGTGCGTGCCCACCTGACCAGCATTCCCTCACCGCCGGAGGATTCCGATCATGACCGCAAGCACCCTCTGTCGTACGACCGCGAAGTCCCGGATTGCCGCGGTCTGCGCAGTCGCGGTCGCCGGCACCCTGCTGCTGACCGCCTGCGGCGACCAGACCGACGGCGGTTCGACGAAGGCCGGCGGCGACACCTCGGGGAACACCGCCCCGCTCTTCGACAAGCTTCCGGCGAAGTACCAGAAGTCCGGTGTCATCAAGGTCGGCACGAATGCCGAGTACGCCCCGATGGAGTCCGTCGAGAACGGCAAGATCGTCGGTGTCGACCCGGACCTCGCCGACGCCCTCGGCAAGCAGCTGGGTGTGAAGTTCGAGTTCACCTCCGGTTCCTTCGACGGTCTGATCACCGCGCTCAACACCGGCCGTCACGACATCGCGATGTCGTCCATCACGGACAACAAGCAGCGCCAGGAAGGTCTGGACGACAAGGGCAAGAAGCTCGGCAAGGGCGTCGACTTCGTCGACTACTTCCTGGCCGGCACCGCCGTCTACACCAAGAAGGGCAACCCCGAGGGCATCAAGTCCATCGAGGACCTGTGCGGCAAGGTGGCGGCGGTCCAGCGCGGCACCACGTACGAGGAAGCCCTGAAGAAGCAGTCCACGGCCTGCACGGACGGCGGCAAGAAGGCCGTGAAGATCGAGTCCTTCGAGAACGACACCGAGGCGCAGACCCGGGTGAAGTCGGGCGGCGCCGTCGCCGGCGTCAACGACTACCCGGTCGCGGTCGACCTGGCCCGCAAGGCCGGCGGCGGCAACGACTTCGAGGTCGTCGGCGAGCAGGTCGACGCCGGTCCGTTCGGTATCGCCGTGAACAAGGACAACACCGAGCTGCGTGACGTGCTCAAGGAGGCCGTGGACGCGATCATCGCGGACGGCTCCTACAAGAAGGTGCTCGACAAGTGGGGTGCCGGTACCGGCGCGATCGACAAGGCCGCCGTCAACGGCGGCAAGTGACCGGCGCACCACCGAAGGGCAGTCACCATGACTGACAAGCTCGACAAGGTGCCCGGCGGCCCATCGGCCGCCGCCGCACCCGTCTCCAAGGCCACCACCGTCGCACCGGAGACCATCAAGGCCATCCCCGTACGGCACTACGGCCGCTGGATCAGCGGCGTGGTCGTCATCGCGCTCCTCGTCGCCCTGGTGTACGCCTTCTCGCAGGGCAACATCCAGTGGCAGGCGGTCCAGGACAAGCTGTTCGACGACACCGTCCTGGCCGGGGCGGGCCGCACGCTGATGATCAGTGTGCTCGCCATGGTCCTGGGCGTGATCCTGGGTGTGGTGCTCGCCGTGATGCGGCTCTCCAGGAACCCGGTGACCAGCTGGGTCGCCTGGCTGTACATCTGGTTCTTCCGCGGCACCCCGGTCTATGTGCAGCTGCTGCTCTGGTTCAACCTGGCGCTCATCTTCCCGGTCCTGAACATCCCGTTCATCTACAAGGACGAGATGACCGATGTGATGACCCCGTTCATGTGCGCCCTGCTGGGGCTGGCCCTCAACGAGGCCGCGTACATGGCGGAGATCGTCCGGGCGGGCATCCAGTCGGTGGACGAGGGCCAGACCGAGGCCTCGCACGCCCTGGGCATGACCCAGGCGAAGACCATGCGCCGCGTGGTGCTCCCGCAGGCCCTGCGGGTGATCATCCCGCCGACCGGCAACGAGTTCATCAACATGCTGAAGACCTCGTCCCTGGTCTACGCGGTCACCTACAACGAGCTGCTGCGTTCCACCTCGCAGATCGGCTCGACCAGTTACGCGGTGATGGAGATGCTCTTCGTCGCGTCGATCTGGTACATCGTCATGACCAGCGTGTTCAGCGTCGGCCAGTACTACCTGGAGCGCCGTTACGCCCGGGGCAGCCTGCGGAGCCTGCCGCTCACACCGTTCCAGCGGATCAAGGTCAACCTCGCCTCCTTCAGCAACCGTCCCTCGGGAGGTGTCTCCGCATGACCGCCATGGTGAAGGCCGAGGGCGTACACAAGTCCTTCGGCCCCGCGCACATCCTCAAGGGCATCGACCTGGAGGTCGCCCCGCGGGAGGTCTTCTGCCTCATCGGCCCGTCCGGCTCCGGCAAGTCGACGTTCCTGCGGTGCATCAACCACCTGGAGCAGATCAACGCCGGCCGGCTGTACGTCGACGGGGACCTGGTCGGCTACCGGCAGAAGGGCGACAAGCTCTACGAGCTCAAGGACAGCGAAGTCGCCCTGCAGCGCCGTGACATCGGCATGGTCTTCCAGCGCTTCAACCTGTTCCCGCACATGACGGCCCTCGAGAACGTCATGGAGGCCCCGATCCAGGTCAAGGGCGAGGCCAAGGCCGTCGCCCGGGCCCGCGCGGAACGGCTCCTGGACCGGGTCGGCCTGTCCGACAAGGCGAAGAACTACCCGTCCCAGCTCTCCGGCGGGCAGCAGCAGCGCGTGGCGATCGCCCGCGCCCTGGCCATGGAGCCGAAGCTGATGCTCTTCGACGAGCCGACGTCGGCCCTCGACCCCGAGCTGGTCGGCGACGTCCTGGACGTCATGCGCGGCCTCGCGGAGGACGGCATGACGATGATCGTCGTCACCCACGAGATGGGCTTCGCCCGCGAGGTGGGCGACGCGCTGGTCTTCATGGACGACGGTGTCGTGGTCGAGTCCGGCCACCCGCGCGACGTCCTGACCAACCCGCAGCAGGACCGGACGAAGTCGTTCCTGTCGAAGGTGTTGTAGCGCCGGAGCGACGCGGCGGAGGGCGGTACGGGACCGGGTCCCGTACCGCCCTCCGCGCTTCCGCTACCCCGCCGGGAGCAGCTCCGCCCGCCGCATCAGCGTGCGCAACTGGTCCTGGCCGAGGGGCGGGTCCGTGAGCAGCGGGCCCCGCGACCGGTCGCCGAGGTATCCGCTGCTGGCCCGCATGCCCAGCAGGGAACCGTCCTTCAGCTCCAGCCGTCCGTCGAGCTCCGGGCCCCACAGGGGTGTTCCGTCCCGACCGGCGTCCTCCATCGGGTCGCTCCAGGTCGTCAGGACGCTGCCGTCCGAAAGTTCGTCCCGCACACAGTCGGCGAGCGGGCGGCCGCCGTCCCCCGGCGCGCAGAGGTCGCCCCGTCCGGTGCCGTCGGGCTGTGCTCCGAGGACGGAGCGGTCCAGGTACTTCACGACGAGGTAGCCGGCACCGCCGTCCTTGCGGATCAGGTACTCGCCGTCCAGCGGGCCCGCGTGCGCCGACTGCTCCTGCCCGGGTGCCCCGTTGCCGGTCAGGGCGGGCAGCGAGACCTTCTCGACGCTCCCCACGTCCTTCGGCAGCAGCGCGGCCAGCCGGGCCGCCTTCCCGGACGTGTCCTCCCCGGACGCGCTCTCCCGTGCCGCCGGCGCCGTCGCCACGGAGGAGCGCCCGGTCCCCGTGGTGTCCGTAAGGTTCCGGATGCCGGGCAGGGCCGCCGCGCCCGCCGCGACGACCGCGAGCGCGGCCATCGAGGCCGCGGCCCTGCGCCGGAAGCGGATCCTCCCGGCCCGGGCGTACACCGCCCCGGTGGAGACGGTGGGGTGGCCGGCGTCCTGCGTGGCCCGTTCCAGCAGTGCGCGTACGTCGTTCATACAAGTTCCTCCGCCGTGTCCGCGGCCATGCCGGCGCGCAGCGCCGCCAGCCCTCGTGCCGTGTGGCTCTTGACCGTGTTCGCCCGCATCCCGAGCAGGTCGGCGGTCGCCTCGACGCTCAGGTCCTCCCAGTAGCGCAGCACCAGCACGGCCCGTTGCCCGGCCGTGAGCCGGGCGAGCGCCGCCCGCACCATCAGTCCGGTGTCCGTGTCGGCCGGGTCCCCCGGAAGGTCGGGCAGCTCCCCGTAAGCCTGTTCACGCCTCCAGAACCGGCGCCGGCCGGCGATGAAGGTGTTGACCAGGGTCTTGCGGGCGTACGCCTCGATGTTGTCGAGCCGCCCGTGCCGCTTCCCGCCGAGCACGACCTTCACCAGCGTCGTCTGGACCAGGTCCTCGGCCTCGTGCCGGTCTCCGCACAGCAGGTAGGCGCTGCGGAACAGCGCCGTGCGTCTGCCCTCCACGAACGCGTGCAGTGCGGCGTCGTCATCGATCCGCGTCATCGGCGCCTCTCTCCGGGTCCGCGGATGCGGACCGTCTCACCCTTCCAGTGCGCCGGGGCGGGCAGGAGGTTGCGGTGCGGGACGAACAGGAGGAGGGGCGGCCGACGGCCGCCCCTCCTCCCGCACTTCTCCGTGGCGCTACTTCAGGGCGAGGACCATGGTGTCCGACGGGGAGGCCCAGACCGCGCGGGCCTCACCGAAGCCGGCCTCGCGGAGGGTGCGGGCGTGCCAGTCGGCGGAGGGCATGTCGCCGTCCGCGTGCTCGCCGTAGATCACGAACCGTTCGGCGGTGGGCTCCGCGAGGACCGGGTCCTTCGCCATCAGGTCCCACCACTCGCGCCAGTCCACGGCCCCCGCGGCCTTGGCCCGGTCCATCGCCGCGTGCCGGTGGGCGCGTTCGGCGGCGTTGATGCGCGGGGTGCCGGTGTCGATCATGTGGTCCGCGTTCATGAAGACCCCGCCGTCCCTGACCACCCCGGCGACCTGCCCGTACAGGGTGGCGAGCGGCTCGCTGTGCAGCCAGTGCAGGGCGGTGGCGGTGAGCACGGCGTCGTACGACGTGTGCGGGAGCCGCTCGGTCCAGTCCGGGTCCTTCAGGTCGGCGGTCACGAAGGTGACCCGGTCGTCCCCCTCGAAGGTGCCCCGCGCGATGGCGAGCAGCGCGGGGTCGAGGTCGACGCCCGTACTGGTGGCGCCGGGGAACCGCCGGAGGAGCCGGTCCGTGATACTTCCCGTACCGCACGCCAGGTCCAGGATCCTCGGTTCGGGCCCCACGACGGCCTCGACCATGTCCAGCATCACCCGGAACCGCTCCTCGCGGTCCGGCATGTACCACTCCTGCTGCCGGTCCCAGCTCTTCTGCCAGGACTGCCAGTCGGTGCTCGTAGCCGCCTCCGCCATCTCACCCTCCACGTAATACCCAGTGTTCGTCACCGACCATTACACTGGTCGACACAGCGACCATAGACCGACGCCGTAAGGACTACAAGTGGAACTGGCCTATTACTCGGATTACGCCGTGCGTCTGGTCAACACCGAGGAGCCGGCCCGCAACAAGGACTCCCTCACGACCGTGGAGTGCGTCCGTGAGCTGTTCGGCACCAACGCCCAGGCGGCCCGGCGTGCGACGGACGCCGATGTGACGCGCTTCCGCTCCGTCCGGGCCCGGCTGCGCGCGGTCTTCGAGGCGGCCGACGGCGGCGACGACACACTCGCGGTCGACCTGCTCAACTCGCTGCTGCTGGAGTTCCCGGTCAGCCCGCAGATCTCCGGGCACGACACCCGTGCCGAGGACGGCACACCGGACTGGCACATGCATCTGGCCGACCACCCGTCGAACGTGACGGCCGGTTTCGCCGCCATCGCGGCGATGGGCCTCGCCTTCCACCTCACCACGCACGGGGTGGACCGGCTCGGCCTGTGCGAGGCGGCTCCGTGCCGCAACGCCTACCTCGACACCTCGACCAACCGCTCACGGCGCTACTGCTCGGACCGCTGCGCGACCCGGGCCAACGTGGCGGCCTACCGGGCCCGCAAGCGCCTGGAGGCCGACCGCTCCGGCGAGACGCGCCGCACCGCGGACACCGCCCAGCCCAGCAGCCCGAACACCGACCGCTGATCCTTCCTCAGCGGCCGGTAGCGGGCCCGCACGCGGGCCAGCACGAGCTCCTCGGGCACCGTCCCGTAGTCCGTGCTGTCCCCGCCGGCGTACGCGTTGTCACCCAGCACCCACCAGCCGCCGCCGCGCCGCTCGGCGGCCCGCTTCACGACCAGCAGGTCCTGCTGGAAAGGGTGACGCAGGATCACCACGTCACCGGGGCGCACCGGCGCCCCGCGCTGCACGAGCAGCAGGTCCCCGTGGTACAGGGTGGGCACCATCGAGGGCCCCGTCACCTCCACCACCTGGAACGGCTTACGTCCCGCCCGCCCGCTCCACGGCTCCTGTGCCGGCTCCGGCATCTGTGGCACCTCCCGGTCCGTCCTCCGGTACACGGCTGCGCGCACCGCTCCGTATTTTCCGCCACCGGTCTCATCCTCACCCCGGACTTTTGGCCTAAGCCCTAGGGGGCAGCAGCAAAAAGCGGCTTCCCACGGAGTAATGTCCCACCTGAGAAGACGATCACGAGGAAGGACAGCTCCATGCTTTCCCGCCTGTTTGCCCCCAAGGTGAAGGTCAGCGCCCACTGCGACCTGCCCTGCGGCGTGTACGACCCGGCCCAGGCCCGCATCGAGGCGGAGTCCGTCAAGGCCGTCCAGGAGAAGTACCAGGCCAATGAGGACGCGGACTTCCGCACGCGCGCCGTTCTGATCAAGGAACAGCGTGCCGAGCTCGCGAAGCACCACGTCTCGGTGCTCTGGAGCGACTACTTCAAGCCCCCGCACTTCGAGAAGTACCCGGAGCTGCACCAGCTGGTCAACGACACCCTGAAGGCGCTCTCCGCGGCCAAGGGCTCGAACGACCCGGCCACGGGCCAGAAGGCTCTGGACCTGATCGCCCAGATCGACGCGATCTTCTGGGAGACCAAGAAGGCCTGATCTACGGTTAGGCCGTCTGACCTGCGGTTTCGCTGGTCGGACTCCCTACCGGTCCGCACCCGGTCCGCAGGCCGCCGAGAACGGCGTCCATCACGGACCGGGTGCGGTCTTCTTCGCCCGGCCACAGGTGCGCGTAGATCCGCAGCGTGATGACGGCGGACGCGTGGCCGAGGACCATCTGGACCTGCTTGACGCTCGCGCCGCCCGCGATGAGCGCGGAGGCGTAGAAGTGCCGCAAGTCGTGGGTCACCATGTGCGGCAGCTCGACGGGCTTGCGGCCCTCGTTCTTGGCCGCCTTGTTCTCCTCCGCCTGGAGCGTCCTGCGGGCGCAGTTCCACTCGGTCTTCCAGCGGCGGTAGTTGAGTGGCTCCCCCTCCTCCATCGTGAACAGCCACTCCGTGGAGGGACGCGCAGCGAGGTGTCCGAGGAACGCGTCGGTGACGACCTCCCCGACCGGAACTGTCCGCCGGGACTTGGCGGTCTTCGGTGGACCGACCTTCCCCGACTGGAGCCGCTGCCGCTCCACGCGGATGGTGCTGGCCTTGAAGTCGACATCCGCCACCTTGAGGCCGAGCAACTCCCCTATCCGCAGACCTGATCCGGCGAGCGTGACGACGGCCGCCCGGATGTATGGCGGCATCGCTCGCGCCATGGCCCCGACCTGAGCGACGGTGGGCGGGGTGACCTCTTCGTCCGGCATGACCGGAAGGGTGATCCGGCGGCACGGGCTGGAGGCGATGACCTTGTCGTCCACGGCCGCCGTCATGACGCGCACGAGGACGTCGTGGACGTTCCGGACACTGCCCGGGCCGAGCTGGTCGGACAGGTGCTTGAACAGCACTTGTATGTCGTTGCGGCGTATCGCCGCCAGGGAGCGGGCACCCAGCGCCGGTACGAGGTGGAGCCGGAGCGCGTTGTCGGTGATGCGCTCACCCGCCTCGCTCGCGATGAGCGAGCCCTGCCACCTCTCGGCGTATTTCGCGAAGGTGATGCGACCGGCGCGCGGGTCGACGTACTGACCAGTGACCACGCTGGCCGTGACCTCGTCGAGCCAGCGCTGGGCGTCGAGCTTCCGGTCGAAGTGGCGGGCGTGCTCCTTGCCGTCGAGATCACGGTATCGGGCGCGCCATTTGCCGTTGGGTCGCTTCTGTACGTTCGCCAAGTGGCTTCTCCTCTGTGCTGGTTGTCAGTAGTGGCCCCCGTCCTCGATGTCGCCGCTGAGGACGCGCGCGTCTCGCTCGTCCCCCATGAGGCGGAGGCATTGCTCGTGGATCGCCCGCGAGCTGTCCGGGTGGGCCTTGATGTGGCCTGCGACGGCGACCACGGCGCGGTGCAGGCGGTCGCGGGCGTCGCGGGTTTCGTAGAACGCTTCGACGGCTTCCTGGACGAGCCGTCGGCTGTCGACGTCGAGCCCTTCGAGGGGCGGCGACATCAGCTCTTCGAGGGGGAGCTCGAAGACGCGGGAGAAGGCGAGCGCCTCGTCGAGGTTGATCCGGCGACGGGGTGAGCCGTTCTCGATGCGCCAGACGGCCGTCTGATTCATCTTCACGCCGGCTCTGGTCACCCGTTCGGCCAGCTCGGTCGTGCTCCACCCTCTGACCTCGCGCTCCAGGGCCACGCGGCCCGCCACGTTGCCTTCGCTGTAAAGCAGCGGCACCTCGCCGCCCTCGGACTTCTCGTCTGCCATCGAACCTCCATCGCGACCGTCGCTATCCAAATTGAAACATGGGCTTCCCGGTTTGGCTAACCGCCGATCATGAGGTACTGATTATGCGGATCGAATCACAACCTAGCCGAATGGGAACGCATGCGTTACCTGACCACCGCCGAGGTAGCCGAGCGCTACCGCACCGCCGAGAGCACCGTCCGCTACTGGCGGCAGCTCAAGAAGGGGCCGCGCGGCATCAAGGTCGGCAAGCGGGTGCTCTACCCCGAGGCCGAACTGCTGCGCTACGAGCGCGCGCTGATCGACGGCGGAGACGAGTGGGGCCTGGCCTCATGAGCCGCCAGACCGCCCGGACACAGGAACGGCCCTCGGCGCGCCTACGCCGAGGGCCGGAGATCCCCTTGCACCTCGCCCATCCCTGAACGAACTGGTCAGGGGCGAGACCTTGCCCGTCTCGCCCCCACCTGAGAGGAACATCTATGAAGGACCCTACGTCCCCCGCCACCTCGAAGGCATCCGGTGTTGCCTGGCCACCGATCGCGGTCCCGGGCCAGGGTCTGCCTCGCGACCGAGAAGCACGCCCCGCCATCGGAGGCCCGCCCGCCGATGCGCCGAGCCGGAGCTCACGCAATTCGCGACCTGCCGAAACCAGTGCGCCGACAACAGCGTCGGACAGCGCATGCATTCCTGCTCCAGGCGGACCAGAGTCCCAAGATAGCGGCGGGCCGGCAGGCGAAGGCAGCGCGCTGCTGGACGATCTCCACACGGCGATCGGGCGGTACGTGGTGCTGCCGAGCGACGAGGCCCTGACCGCCGTCACGCTCTGGGTCGCGGCCTCCCACATCCAGCCGGGCCTCCAACACGCGCCACGGCTGGCGGTGGTCGGGCCGACCAAGGGGTGCGGCAAGTCCCGTCTCCTGGACGTCCTCTACGAGACCGTCCACCAGCCGATGATGACGGTGAACACCTCCCCCGCCGTCGTCTTCCGCGTCATCGGCAAGAACCCGCCGACGCTGCTGGTGGACGAGGCCGACACCATCTTCGGCCCCAAGGCAGGCGACAAGGAGGACCTGCGCGGCCTGCTGAACGCCGGGCACCAGCGCAACCGGCCCGCCTGGCGGATCTCCGGGCCGGAGCACAAGCCGACCGCGTTCCCCACCTTCGCCATGGCGGCGCTGGCCGGCATCGGCGACCTGCCGGACACGATCATGGACCGGGCGATCGTCATCCGCATGCAGAAGCGCAAGCCGGGTGAGCGGATCACCCCCTTCCGATCGCGATACTCCGTACCGGAACTGCACGCGATTCGCGACCGGCTGGCCGACTGGCTGGTCCCGCAGCGCGGCACCGTCGCGGGCGCGGTGCCGAAGATGCCCGTCGAGGACCGCGCCGCCGACACATGGGAGCCGCTCGTCATCGTCGCCGACCTCGCCGGCGGACACTGGCCCGCGCGGGCACGTGCCGCTTGCCTCGCGATGACGCGCAACGAGGTGGTCCAGGACGAACAGACGACACTGAAGACGCGGCTGCTGCGTGACATCCGCCGCGTCTTCGACCAGGAGGCCGGCAAGGAGGCCATGCGCAGCCAGGACCTGCTCGCGGTCCTCATCCAGGACGCCGAGGCCCCGTGGGCGGAGTACGGCACGAAGGGTCTGAACGCCTACCACCTGGCGAATCTACTGCGTGACTTCGGTATCAGCCCGGCCAACTACCGGTTCGAGAACGGCAGGCAGGCCAAGGCGTACGCCCGCAACCAGTTCGTGGACGCATGGGCCCGCTACTGCCCCGACCCCGCCCTGTCGGCACCCACCGCCGAGGTCCCGGCACATCCGACCCGGGGCAGGCCGCCCGCCCCTCCGTCCGGGACGCTGCCCACCGGCCCGGCGGGAGGGCCCGCAGGCCCCTGGCCCACTCGCTGACACCAGGTCCGCATCAATCCGTCGCATCCGTCCCCGCGCAGGTCAGCGCGGGGACGGATCTCCTCGGCGTTACGGATCACTCCGTACCTGCCTCCGTCTCCGTACCTGTGCTGACCAGCCACGCGACGGATGCGACGGATGCGACGACACCACCCCTCACGACTGACGGAGCACCACCATGCCCGAATCGAACGCCGACGACCCCACCTCCCGCCGCCGCAGGAAGCTGTTCAGGCTCACCCGACGACCAGCAGCAAGCTGGAGCGAACGAGCCTCTAACGAGGCTTCGTCCGCGCTTGCCCCCGCCCCAGGGGTGGCGGAGGACAAGGCCGAGCGCCAGGGGGCGCCCGAGCCGAAGGAGAAGGTGGGCGAGGAATCCTGCCAGCCCGTAGCCGACTCCGCTCCTCGCCGTACGCCGGCCGATGCCCCACCGCTCGTCGAGCAGCCCTCCTGGCGGGATCTCGACGCCCCCGCCCTGCCCGCGCAGATGTACCGCAAGCGCACTGTTGAGAAGCGCGACCAGGAGAAAACCATCCGCTTCACACGCACCGCGGTCCAGGTGATCAGCGCCGCCGCTCACCAGCGCGGTCAGAGGTTCGCCGGATTCGTCGGGGACGCGGCCCTGGCTGTTGCGCAGGGCAAGGCGGGGATGGTCGGCAGTCCGGAGGACGATCCTCTCCGCCCACTGATCGAGGCCGTCGAGGCGCACACCGTCGCGCTGAACCGCATCGGCGGCAACCTCAACCAGATCACCGCAGCCATCAACCGAGGAACCGTGCCCGAGCGCGCCGAGACGGTTCTCGACCGCGTCGAGCAAGCAGCACAGAACAGCTTCCACCTCATCGACCAGCTCCTCGCGAACGGCACGACCCATGGTTCCTGACGTCTCCACCGGCTCCGACAGCCGCGGACTGATCGCCTACCTCTTCGGCCCTGGGCGCCGCGACGAGCACACCAACCCCCACATCGTCGCCGCATGGGACATGACCGGCGCCCCGGACCCCGGCCGCGACCCGGCAGCCACCTACTCCCAGCTCGCCAGGCGACTCGACCACCACGTCGACCTCCGCACCCGCGAGCTGGGCGGCAAGAAACCATCGCAGCACGTCTGGCACTGCCCAGTCCGCACCGCCCCCGGCGACCGCTACCTCACAGACACCGAGTGGGCCGAGGTCGCCCGCCGCGTCGTGCACGCCACGGGCATCGCCCCCGACGGCGACGAGAGGGCATGCCGATGGATCGCGGTACGCCACGCCGACGACCACATCCACATCATGGCCACCACCGTCCGCGCCGACGGACGCCGCCCACGCACCCACCAGGACGGCCGACGGGCTCAGGCCGAGTGCCGTCGGATCGAAGCTCAGTTCGGTCTGCGCCGCCTGAAGTCCGGCGACCTCACCGCGCCCCGCACCCCCACCGGTGCCGAACGCGCCAAGGCCGAGCGCCAGGGCCAGTCGGTGACGGCACGGCACTGGCTGCGCGAGCGGGCATACGCGGTCGCCGCCGCCGTACACACCGAAGCCGACTACTTCACCGTGCTGCAGTCCCTCGGCATCAAGGTCCAGACACGCCTCGGCCCCGAGAGCGGCGACGTGATCGGCTACAGCCTCGCCGCACCCGACGACACCAACAGCGCCGGCGAACCCATCTGGTACGGCGGCTCGAAACTCGCCCCCGACCTCTCCATCAACCGTCTCCGCGAACGCCTCCCCGACCAGGAGGTAACCGACCGCCCCAGGTTCGCGGCAGATCCCGCCGAGCCGTGGCAGCACACCATCACCGCGATTCAGACGGCGCACTTCGCCCTCGACTCCGACGACCATGCCGCCGCCCAGGCCCACCTCGCCGCCTTCGGCGACGCCCTCTACAACATCGCCAGCGCCTCACCCGACCCGCACCGCGCAGAGCTCCGCGCAGCCGCCTCGGCGTTCAACCGCGCCCGCCGCTCCGCCGCGCGCGCTGACCACGACGCGGCCACCGCCCTGCGCCAGGCCGCCAAGGAACTCGCCTACGCCTCCAACGAACCCGGCGGACTCGCCATCGCTCTGCTCTTCGCCACCGTGTACCTGGCCCGCGCCGCCGCGACGTGGCACGAACAGCGCGGCCACGAACAGCAGGCCGCTGCGGCCGAGGAAGCCTTCCTCCACCTCCAGGCGGGCTACCAGCAGGCCGCCGCACCGGCCTTGGTGGAGCTTGCCCACCGCGCACCACGAGCCGCCACCGCCAGCCGCTTCGAGCAGGACGTGCGCGCGGCCCTCCCCGACCACGCCGACCGGATTCTCACCGACCCCACTTGGACCGCCCTGACAACAACCCTCGCCCAAGCCGAAACCGACGGCCACAACCCCCGACGTCTCCTGGCCGAGGTGGGCACCCAGCGGGAACTCGACAGTGCGGAGCGCCCCGCCGAGGTCCTCACCTGGCGCATCGCCGCACAACCGAACCGGCGGACGCAAGCCGCTCGCAGGCAAAGCGCCATTAGTGGCACATCGGCCAGGTCCGCCACGCCGCGCCTTCCGGCTACGCCAGTGGCTAAGAGGCCCGAGGAGCGCAGTCGGCACATTTGACCCCGGCTTCTCCCCGCAAGATTCCCGACGAGGACCGGCAGGCGAAGGCCGGCACAGCCCCTGGTGCGACACGTTCCCCGTGGGAACACCGGAAGTGTTGCCACGGGGTACGCCCAACCCTGAGGAGACGGAGCTTTCCGTTCAGTTCCGGATGGCGTACCAGATCAGCTGGGGGGCTGAGCGGTTGCCTGAAGGTGCTCATGGAGGAAGGGGGCGTCGAGACGCGTGTCAATGACACGATCGCGCACGTCGGTGAGAAGCCAGCCCAGCAGCTCGGCAGTGGCGTCGTACTCTTCGTAGAAGCCCATGCGCAAGTCGGTGATCTCGAACTTGTACATCACGTCGGTAACGAGGTCTGCCAAGTGCGCGTCGGCAGCTGGGGTATTGGTCGCGGTCCACATGTTCAGCCAAGGACGCAGGCTGTTGGTGGATACGGCGATGACGCTGAGGGCGTCCCTGACGGGCACGGGGCTGGGGTGGGTCTCCAGCGTGCTCTGCCACCAGGCGGACCAGACGCCTCGCAGGGCCTCGGTCAA
The DNA here is from genome assembly GCF_055583745.1 of Streptomyces sp. NPDC104381. Lineage (NCBI taxonomy): Bacteria > Bacillati > Actinomycetota > Actinomycetes > Kitasatosporales > Streptomycetaceae > Streptomyces > Streptomyces sp. NPDC104381. Next base: position 347,119 of record NZ_JBVJNK010000004.1, on the reverse strand, counting down.
GGGCAGATCCCAGTCAGCCCAGCCCGCCTGATTCAGGCGTGAGGCGATGAGCTCCTCGCCGACGTGGAGCCGGCCGGTGACGAGCAGGCGAATGATGCGCGGGACGAGGCGGCGATAGAGGCGCGGAAAGTCCTCCCAGTGATCAGGTACCTCTGCGGCAACCGAGGAAACCAGATCATCGGCTATGAGATGCAGTGGCCCGGAGAGTTCGGCGAAGTCCTGCTCGCTGTAGCAAAAGGTGCACCCCGTGACGGGGAAGGGATCTTCTGAGGCGAAGGCGCGGTCCAGGGCATCGAGAGCTGTTATGAGCTGCTCAGAGCAAGGCATGAAGACCTGCCGGGGGACTCCGTCCGGGTGACCGGCGAAGATCGCAGGCTATCAGGCCGTCCCCCGCCTCTCACGGAATACCTTGACGGTCCGAGTGGAGGGGAGCGAAGTTCCGCGAAGGATCTTTCTCCGATCCTCACACGGGCGACTCGATAGGGTCGGGTCATGATGGAGAGTCCCGTGGTCGAGCTGCTTGAGACCGAGTACCGAAGTGTTTGGGACCGCTTCTACGACGAGTTCAAGTTCCGGCCGAGTACGAGTTCTTTCAAGTGGCCTGCCATCAAGGAGCCCGTCGCATCGGTTACCTGGAGCCTTGCCGTGCTTGACGACGATCCTGAATACGAGCGTTTGGGCCGCTTGGTCGAGGTGGTCGAGCAGGGGCTGAAGTCCTGCATGGGTCGGAGCGGAACACTGCTCGCGCTCGACTGGCAGCACACGTCGTATCGCTTCGCACCGCTTGGCGTCGGCGGCCCGGGGCAGCTGGCCTGGCCTTTGAGCCCGTATCCCGATGGGGACTACTACATCTACCTCTCGGAAGACTTCCGGACGGGCAGTTTTGGGCACCCCTGGGAACAGTCCCTCTGTCTGTTCGGTCAGGAATTCCTCGACGCCACATCCGCGGAGGTGGAGAAGCTTCTCGGCCAGCCGATCCGTAGGTCCGGCAGGGCAGTCGGCACCGCCTGAGTTGGGCCCCCGACTCCACAGGCGCCCAGAGAATCAGACCCCACAGCGCATCCTGGCGCCCTCGCTGCTCGCGGCAGCGAGGGCATGAGCGTCAAACGGCGCGGGCTGTGGGTAACTGCGCGAGCCACATCGTCACCTCGGTCAGATGCTCGGGCTGCAGCCCGAGACGTGGGTCGGGCTGAACGATCAGTGTCGGCGTTCCCCTGGCAGTACGCTCCGCCGCCCACGCGTGGTCGAGGCCGGTGAAGTCGTCGTCGATCCAGACGGCGGGGGCGTCTGCCAGCCAGACGTCGACGTGGTCACGTTTCCAGAGGTAGCCGTCGGGGTGACTGGTGGTGATCTGGGGGCGAGGCAGGTCGAGGTAAGGGAAGTCGGGCAGCCCCAGGAGGGGCCCGATGATCGTGGTGGCGTCCCTGCGCCAGCTCGTGCACCACACGGGGGTGACGAGTCCGCTGGTCACGAGGTCGGTGAGCATGCAACCGTGGCTCGGGTCGAGCCAGATGGGCACGGGGTCGTCGGGGTGCCGGCCGGTGGGCAGGACGGTGTGGCGTACGTGGGTGGGCGGGGTGCTGCCGTCGGCGGCCGGGAAGGGGATGAGGACGCCGTCGATGTCGAGGAGCAGGTAGGGCAGGGGCATCGTTTCCTCCATCGGTCAGCGTTTGCGGGCGGTGATCAGGAGGGTGGTGGGCCACGGGTCGCGGCGCGGGTGCCGCAGCTCCACCGCCGAGGTGACGCGCAGGCCGGTCCGGGAGAGGTGGGCTCCCCAGCGGCGGGCGTCGAACTCCCATCGGGCGAGGGGCAGTCGGGTGCGGTCGGGCATGGTGACGTAGTCCTCGCGCGGACGGTCGTCCGTGGATGGATGTCTTCCGGCCCGTGCCGGGTGGGGGACGGAGAAGGCCAGGACACCGCCAGGCTTCAGGCGTCGGGAAACGGCGGCGAGGAGGAGCTCGGGGGCGACGAGGCCGACGGCGCCGAAGACGGAGTAGATCGCGTCGAAGGTCTGGCCGGTGGCCTGCAGGTGGTGCAGTGCGTGGCCGGCGGCGAAGGTGGCGCCGTCGATGTGGCCGTAGTGGGAGCGGGCGCGGCCTACCTGGAGGCCGACCATGTCTACGCCGGTGACGCGGGCCTGGTGGTACTTCGCGAGGTGGGCCACGTTGTGGCCGGGGCCGCAGCCCAGCTCCAGGACGCGTTTGCCGCACAGGTCCCGGCCCAGGATCTCGGCGCCGGGACCGATGCCTGCGTGGGTGCTCCATTCCATCCGGGCAGGTGCGGTGAGGGCGTGCGCGGGGTCGGCGGCTGTGCGCTGGGCTGCGTGGGCGTACCAGGGGGAGACCTGGGCGAGCACCTAGACCTCCAGAAGTTGGACCACGTCGTTCAGGTGGCGGCGGACGACGGGGATGTACGCAGGGTCCTTGGCCGGGTCGTCGATCCAGCGGATGGCCTGCTCCATGAACCACTCCACGGCCCACATCCGATGCCAACCCAGGGCCCATGCCTCTGCGGCCAGGCCGCCCCGAGCGGCGAGGGCGTCCTCATGACCACCTGCGGCGACGTACTGCTCCAGGAGCACCCGCATGCGGAAGGGGCTTGGTACGTCGGTGGTGCCGTGGTACGAGGCGAGGTCGATCAGGCCGGGGCCGGTGAAGGCGCGTGCGAAGTCGAGGAGGTGCCATCCGTTCTCCCCGATGTGGACGCTCGTGGGGTGGAACTCGGAGTGCACCCAGCCGAACGGGTCGAGCGTCGCACCCTGGACACGGGCCTCGGCCGCGGCGGAGACCTTCCCCAGCGCGGTCTCGATGTCGTCGCAGTCTGTCCACCGGTCGGCTTTCCGCAGCCGCTGGAGGTGATCGAGGGCTCGGCCGGGCAGGGCTGCGAGGCCCGCACCGTCGAGGAGTGGCAGACCGCCCGCAGGGCGGGCGGCATGGAGCATCACGGCGGCGGCGACACCGTCGAGGTCGTCGGCGTCCCGTACGGAGGTCCCGAGGTCGTCCATGAACATCCCGAGCCACTTGTCCTGCATGGCAGTGGCGTGGAGCGCGGGGACCGGGAGCCCGCGCTGGTAGGCCAATCGCAGGGCCTGGGCCTCGCGGTCGAAGGGCTCCTTGGCGTACTTGAAGACGGCTGTAGTGCCGTCGGGGAAGGTGACGCGTTCGACGCCGGACATGCCCCAGACGCGAATCTCGGTACGTTCGGGGAGGGGCTTGCCGACGAGGGTGCACAGGTCGTCCAGCAGGGTGGCGGACGGGCGCTGGTCCATGAGGGGGTCTCCAGGGGCTGGTGGGCTCCGGGGCGGGCGCGCGCGAGCTGGCCCGCCCCGGAGCCGTACTGGGGGCGGGGTTACTCGGCTGCGGTCACGCGGCGGGCGTAGACCTGCTCGATCCAGCCCGCCTTGAACTCGGCCAGGTCGTCACGAAAGTTGGCCATCGAGGCACCGTAGGGCGCGACGACGCCGCCGGACTGGTCCGGCACGGACTGGCAGCCGTGCACGAGCCGACCGCCGAGCGCGGCGTGGGCCTTGATGGACTGGATCCGGCGGTGCTCGTTGAACCAGCCGCCGTGGTAGACCTCGTCCAGCATCCCGCCCATCTCGTCGTCCAGGTCGAAGACGACGGACGTGGCGGCGGGGAAGAACCAGCACGGGCCGACGTTGGAGATGTGCCCGTCCAGCTCGACCTTGTTGAGCGCCATCAACGTCGCTGCCTCGCGCAACATGCGCAGGTGGTCGGCGGTGATCTGCGGCAGGCCGAGGCCGGCCAGGTGCTCCTCGCGGAAGAGATACGAGTACACCCCGTACGCCGTCGCCAGCACACGGGCTGCATCGGAGGTGGACTCGCTGTGCTGCTTGATGAAGTCGAGCGCGAGCTGCTCGACCGCGCTCTCGGTCGTCTCGTCCACGTCCAGGAGCTGCGCCTTCACCAGCTCCCAGTCGGCGACGAGCCAGGTGCTGGACTCGAAGCGGAAGAAGTACTCGGCCGGGTCGATAGCGATGCGCCGGCCGTCCACGTGGATGCCGGGCAGGCGGTTCCAGCGCGGGTCGAAGGCGTCGGGCAGCTCGACCGTGATGGTCGCGGTGTCGATGGTGGTCACCGTGTCTCCGTCTCTGATCGTCCGGACCGGGGCACAGGAATGCCCGAGCCCGTTGGGGCGTACGGAACTTGGGGGCCGCCCGGCCCGTGATGCCGTGAGTGGGGCGGCTGTCGATAAGTGAACCGCCCGCTACGCAGAGTGGGTACGGTGTGAGCGAGGCCAAGCGGTATACACGGTTTACGGATTCGGAGCGGAGGCGATCGTGTCGACACCGACCAGCGCCAACTCTCGCTTACGCGACACGGTCAACGCCGCCGGGTGCACGTACGACGCGCTCGCCAAGGACGTACGTCGCATCGCCGCCGAGAACGGCGAACTGCTCCAGACCAACAAGTCGGCCATCTCCCACTGGGTGGGCGGTGCCCGCACGCCGTCCGGCCAGGCAGGCCAGTACCTCGCTGAAGCCCTCTCCCGGCGGCTGGGCCGCGTCGTCACCCGAACCGAACTCGGCCTTCACTCACCCGACACGGAGGCGCTACAGGACAGTGACCCCGTCACGGCGGTCACCGACCTCGGCCGTGCGGACGTCGAACGCCGCAGCTTCCTCGCCATCGCCGCCTTCACCACGGCCGGCGTGGCCATGCCGCTCCTGCACAACCACGAAGCCACCTCTCGGATGCTCCGCGCCCGCACCGCCAGCTCCCTCGTCGGCAGCGACGACATCGACGTCGTACGACAGATCACGGCAGCCTTCAGCGCCGCCGACGAAAGGCTCGGCGGCGGGCACGGCCTGACCACAGTCACCGCGTACCTCGCCGACACAGCCGCCCCCATGCTGCGCGGACGCTTCCCCTCGGAGCCCTTACGCCAGGCCGCCTTCGGCGCCGTCGCCGAACTCGCCTACCTCGCAGGCTGGAAGCACCACGACCTCGGCCACGAAGGCGCCGCCCAGCGCTACTACCAGGTCGGCTACCAACTCGCCTGCGAAGCCGACCCCCACGGGCACGCCGCATGGATGATGCGCGCCCTCGCCCACCAGTCCCTCAGCCTCAAGCAACCCCACCACTGCGTGGACCTCGTCAAAGGCGCGCTCGCCCGCGGCCTCGGCCACGTGGACGGCCAGACCGAAGCGCTCCTCCACATCACGCACGCCCGCGCCTACGCAGCGGTCGGCGAGAACCCCTTGGCCGCTCGCGCTCTCCTCGCCGCCGAAGACGCCCTCCTACGCGAGGACGGGCCCCAGCCCAGCTTCTCCCGCGTCAGCGGCCCCGCCGCCGGCACCGTGGCCAGCCACACCGCACGCACCCTCACCGACCTTGCCGACCACATCGGTACGGAACAGCAGCACCGCGACGCGCTGACCCGATGGGACCCGGAGAAGTACAAGCGCGTCCACGCCCTCACCCACGCCGACCTCGGCGACAGCCTCGCCGCCCAAGCCCGCGCCGACGAAGCCGTCGCCGCCTGGACCCAGGCGCTCGTCCTCATGGAAGGCATGACGTCCGACCGCACGCGCAAGGCCATCACCTCAATCCGCTCCACGCTCGCGATCTACCAGCGCCGCCGCGTCCCCGGCGCCGCCGATCTCGCCCGCCGAGCCCGCGAGGCCCTCGCCTAACATGCCCAACAACCCGCCCGACGAAGGGAACACCGTGACCCAGCAGACCGACGACCAGCCCAAGGCCCTCAAGGCGGCGCTCGAATCGATGACCCTGCTGGTTGCGGCTGTCATCGTCCACGACAAGGCCACCAACCGCGTCGTCCTCCTCCAACGCAGCGAGAGCGCCAAGTTCGCCCAGGGAATGTGGGACCTCCCCGTCGGCAAGAGCGAGCCGGGCGAGCCCATCACCGAAACTGCGGTCCGCGAGCTCTACGAGGAGACCGGCCTCACGGTGAAGCCCGAGTCCCTCAAGGTCGCGCACATCATTCACGGAGCCTGGGGCGTTGAGTCCCCCAATGGCTTCCTCACGGTCGTCTTCGCCACCCACGAATGGACCGGCGAACCCGAGAACCGCGAACCTCGGAAGCACTCCCAAGTCCGCTGGATCGATGCCGACGCCATCCCCGAGAACTTCGTGGACACCACTTCAAGCGCCCTCCACCGGTACCTGGCGGGAGGCCCGGAGGTCTCCCTCAACGGCTGGAGGTAGAGGGGGTCCCTCACTCTGTAGGGGCTGAAGGGGCCTCCCTGATCAAGGCATTGCTCATCGTCTGACGGACTCTGTCAGTGGAGGCCGGTAACGTCGTCCGTGTGACCTCGGCAACAGGAGCATGCCGGACACTCGAAGAGGAGCGGCCGTGACAAAGTTCGTTTCTGACGCCAAGCCCTGGAATACGGTGGATGGCCCTTCCCTGGTGCGGTCGGCCGCTGCGTTGCAGCTGATCCCCGAAAATATCCCTTGCCTGGTCAGGCTGCAGCGGCTTGCTGCGGTCGGCGCCTGCCTGCCAAGCCGTCCTAAGGCTCCTCGCCTGTCGCCAAGCAGAATCCGGTCACTGCTGAAGGAGCCGGTGATCGGCAGCGCGGAGGTCCGATCTCAGGAAGATCCATACAACGACCTTTACACGGCGGAAGTGGCTTTCCACGGTGGTCCCTACCTAATCGCCCAGGGGCTGACGGAGAGGGCGGCTTACACACTTGGCCTGGTCCTCCGCAGCATCTTCGGACCGGAGGGCAAGGCGCTTCCCGTCACCTTCCGGAATGAGGTCAGCCCGCTGATCCAGGTGGTACTGCGTCTGAGCCACGTGGCACTACTCCGCGCAGGGCTCGCCCGTGGCGTTACCCCGCCCAAATCGACCAGAGCGGAGGTATTCGTACCGGGAGAGCATGCGCTGAACGCACTGTGCGAAGCCGTCACATTCGACGAGGCAGCTTTGTCCCAGATCGCGGCGCCACAGGCGTTGCGGGTGCTGGACAGCCTGAGTGTGCAGCCGGGTACACACACGTTCACAGCGGAGCATGGCCCAGACGAGGGAATGACTCTCACCCCGCTGCTGGACCTCGGCTCGGCCGTGGTGATCGCCAATCCAGGGGATCTGCCCGCAGCCCTGCGTCATCGCCTTCTCGTTATCGCCACAGAGCATGGCTGCGCCCCCCAACTCGCCAAGCTCTTGCGTGCATGCGTCCTGGATGAAGCCACCGAAATCCTGATTGGCTGCGGGGCGACTCCGCTGCCCCCGACGGCGCAAGTAGCCGAGAATCCGCAGATCAGTCGCCGTCAGTTCACCTTCGCCGATGATAAGCACATCGACTTGGCGGTCGTGGCCGATGACCTGTCTGACTATGACGCCCAGACACCCTACGGATACTGGGATGCTGGCCGAGTCATGGAACAGCTACATGAGTTGCACGAGACGCCGGTCCATCCTCTGCAGGATGACGCTCACTGCCTACGACTTATCATCAACCAGGGTCTGGGTCGCTCCTCATTCTTCGGTCTTCGCGAGTCGTCACGAGTCGGCCCTTGTCTCGCCACTACCGTCGACGACCTACGCGTTATGGCAGAGCTCGATGGTTCGGACCCACTGTTTCTGTGGCGCTTTGCTCAAGCGGACGAGAAGCTGCACATCGACGCCAGGGTCCATTCCTTCAGCACGCTTGACAACTACGGCATGTACCGCGACCACGAGTACAGCTACTACCTGTCGGATGGGTACAGGCCGACCGCCGTTATGGTCGACTCCGACTTCAGCCAGGCGCTGCGAGTCAGTGCCCACCAGCGGTACGACCATCACGTCGTTGCCAGCCCTCACCGCCCTGCTCTTGTTCCGGTTCTCGCCCTCTACGGCGTGAAAACCGCACCGATCTACCGGACACATCCCGCTGTCCCGGAAGACGAACTGCTCGTGGAAACCGCTGGTCTTCAGGTCTGGATCGGACCCAGTCAGGACACAGCGGGTGCCCTGGAATCCTTTCAAGAGATGGTCATTGAAGCCGTCGCCTACTGGGTCTGGCAGATCTCGCTGGCGGCGTCCAAAGGACTACTCGCAATGGCCGACGGCCTGGGGCGTGTGCGGATCACGGTGTCCTTCGACAACACAGACGCTTGGTTGAAGGCTCTGGCAGGACGCGTCACCCAGCCCGGACAGAAGGCCCCCTGGCTCGCGCGGCAAGCGCGTAGCGCAGGGCCCATTCACCTTGAGCTGCTGGCCGCAGGCGTAGATTCCCTACTGGTGGAGGACAACAGCGCCGACCGTGTGATTGTCCAGGTCCTGGCTGAAGCCATGGTTGGCAACGACAGCACCCTCGTGGTCAGCGACCTTGTCGAACGGTTCGCTCCTGTCGGTCACAAGAAGATGCTGCACGGACAAGCCCGACCCATGCTGTTGCGCCCAGGGCGGCTTCCTGCCACCCGACTTGTGCAGCCAGCTGTCTCCGCATTCGTGTTGGACGAACTGGGTCAATGGCTCGCCGCTGAGGGAATCCCGCAGGGGGTCGTCTCAGAAGACAAACGCCTTGAGGTGCTCAACAAGACAGTCGAGCACTACTTCCAGCGCATTCAGCACCTGATCGCCGGCTTGGCCCCCGAGGGTCTGATAGACCAGCTCATGACACGGCACGAGGCGCTTATCCGTGCAGAGGCTCACGGCGATCAGGTCCTGCGGTCCAGGCTCGCCTGTTTCGGAATATCCAGCCAGCCCGCCACACAGATCGCCAAGGACAGCAAGGAACGAGTGGCCGCTGCGCAGGCAAGCCGCTTCCTCATCGAGTATGCGGCCGCTACCCCACCTTCAGGCGACCAGCCCCTGACCTTGGACACCTACGACACGCTCTTGGCGATCGCCGCTGACCTGATCTCTCGAGCCACGCTGTCCGACGCCATCAGGTACGACTTCTCCACCGCACAGCTGTCCCTACTGGAGTCGGGCCGGCTCGGCGTCTCTCGCGGTGATCAGTACGAAACGGGTACCGATGCCTTGGCATTGGACCGAGCACGCGCAGCCATGGCAACTGCTGACCAGGTTTCCGCCCTTTCGGCGCCCCGCACGGCCGCAGCCCCTTCTGTGAAGGTTGAAGAAGCGATGCTCGCCGAATTCGGATTCACCCTAACTGATCTCGCCCACGGCATGGTCGAGATCATCGCTTTGGGCGATGAGGCGTGCGATAATGAACCATTCACTCTCCCTTTCACCCGTGTGCAAGAGCACCTTGGGTCCACCCTCGGCTGGACCGACGACAAAACACATGCCTTCCTCGATCGCCTTAGCTTGCGTCCACGTCCCAAGTTCCTGTCCGTGGGCGCCGACGCGTTGCCCTGGCGCTATAACCGTGAATGGTCCTACGCGCGCCGTCCATTGGTCCGCTCGACTGGCGTGGACGGTGAAATGCTGATGTGGGCGCCCAGACACGTATTGAGCACGGGCCCCTACTGGGTCTACCTCTTGTATTCCGGCAGGCTAAAAGCCAAATCGGCGACGATGAAGAAGCTCATGGGGTCCATCCGGCAGGACCACAACAAGGAGTTTGAGAAGGAATCCGAAAGGGCCCTGGCAGGCGCAGGCTGTTCCATAACGGCCCACAGCGTGGGCAAGATCGCAGGGCGGCGCCTCATGTCTCCCCAAGGAGACGACCTCGGCGACATCGATGCCTTGGGAATCAACCTAGATCAAAGGACGATCTTCATCGTTGAATCCAAGGACTTCGAGATGGCCCGCAACCCCTCTGAGATGGCCAACGAAGCTGATGCACTCTTGCGAGGAGACAAGAGCGCCGTCTTCAAGATCACAAGACGAGCCCAATGGATCCGCACCCATCTGGCCCTTACACTGGACCACTTCACGAGCAGCACCGACACTCGAGGTTGGACGGTGGCCCCCGTCGTCGTCACCAGTCGCGACCTGATGTCGTCACGCGTCTTGACGTCGGACGTACCCGTCATGGCCATCCACCAGCTGACGGCATGGGCTGCAGCACAGACTCGGCACGGTAAGAGATCCAAACGCCGTGCTCGCTAGTGCTCCAACGGTGGTGCGCTTTCTAGCCTCTCAGCGTCCAGCGACAGGAAGCCTCATCCGGAGCGGATCTTCGACTGTCCCAGCAGTCCGCACACAGTCCGCAGGACATCCGATCAGGACCGTCTCGACCCATCGCTGGCCAACAGCAAAAGGCCAGTTCAGCGACCCGCAGGGAACATCCCCGCAGGTCACCGACCCGGCCCATTACTAGGAGACCAAGAAGGCCTGACCGGGCAACCCGGCCCGGGATTCCACGGGCCGCACCGCCCACCGGACCGCACCCGGCCCGTCGGCCGCCGGCAACGGCGACTGCGACGGCACCGGGTGCGGTCTTCTTCTCTCTGCCCCTGGTACGCATAGATCCGCAGGCTGCAGACGGCGGATAGCGACAGCGTTACGGGCTACGGGCCAGGGTGAATCGAGCAGGCGGACGAATTCTCGTCAGGGTGACATGCTGGATACTGCACTGAGACAAGGGAGTTGGGCTCATGCAGTGGACCGTCCATGGTGAGCGGCAGATCTACGAGAACCCGTGGGTGAATCTCTGGCTCGTGGACGTCCAGCAGCCTGACGGCCGACGGTGGGAACACCATGTGGTCCGGATGCGGCACCTGGCCGTGGCGGCTGTGGTCGATGACCAGAAGCGCGTGCTGATGATGTGGCGGCACCGGTTCATCACCGACACCTGGGGCTGGGAGCTTCCGATGGGCCTCATCGAGGCCGACGAGACCCCTGAGCAGGCTGCCGCCCGCGAGGTGGAGGAGGAGACCGGCTGGCGGGTGGAGGGCGTCAAGCCCCTGGTCTACGCCCAACCCGCGAACGGCATCACGGATTCCGAGCACTTCGTCTTCCGTGCTGAGGCCGCCTCGTACGTGGGCCCTCCCACCGAGCTGAACGAGTCCGACCGGATCGAGTGGATCCCGATCTCCGAGATCCGAGGCATGATCGACCGCCGTGAGGTCGTCAGCAGTGGCAGCCTGGTCGGTCTGCTGTATCTGCTGCTGGACGAGGCAACCGGCAGTTCCTCGTGGGAGGTCAGCCGAGGGATTCACGCAGACGTTGCTCGGAACCAGGCATCGGGGCCTGCCAGGGGGACTCCGTCCGGGTCACCGGCGAAGAGCGCGACATACCGGCCGCCTCAGGACCCCGGCAGGAGGTGGCTGTAGCTTTCCGGGTGCTCCTGGAGGAAGGTCGCCAGGTCCTGGGCCGGGCGGCCCGTGAGTGTGGGGACGGCGTCCGAGACGGTGGCCAGTTCGCCGGCCGCGATCGCCTCGTACGACGTGACCCAGCCCGCGACCTCCCACTCGGGGGCGCCGTAGCCGGCGCGGGAGGCGTAGGCCTCCTCCCTGGTCTCGGCCACGTACCGGATCGCCCGGCCGGTGCGCCGGCTGAGCTCGTCGGCCGCCTCCGCCAGGGTGAACGCCTCGGGCCCCGTGAGGTCGTACGTCACGCCGTCGTGCGCGGTTCCCTCGTCCAGCAGGACGGCCGAGGCCGAGTCGGCGATGTCGTCGTGCGAGACGGCCGACACCCGCCCCTCGCCGCCGGGACCGCGCAGGACGCCGTCGGCTCCCGTCATGGCGGGGATCCCCGCCAGGTACCAGCTGTCCCGCAGGAAGGTGTGGCGGACGCCGGTCATCCGGATGTGCGCCTCGGTGTACCAGTGGTCGCGCGCGAAGGTGAACGTCGCGTCCGGTGCCGCGCCGAGGAACGACACGTACACGACGCGTTCGACGCCCGCGGCCAGGGCGGCGTCCACCGCGATGGTGTGCTCGGTGACCCGGTCCGGGCTCTCGTGCGCCGAGACGAGGAACAGGGTGTGCGCGCCGTCGAGCGCGCGGCGCATGGCCTCGGCGTCGCCGTACGTGGCCGCGGGCGCGGCGGCCGTGCCGGGAAGTCGGGGCAGCCGGGACGGGTCGCGGCCGAGAAGGCGTACGGGGACCCCGGTCCTGGCCAGCCGCGCGGCCACCCGGCCGCCGACCGCGCCGCTCGCACCGGTCACCGCGACGAGAGGGCTGATCACCTGGTCTCGCCTCCCTCGTCCACCGGGCGTGCGACGTGTTCCGCCCAGGGGCGCACCTCCACCACCGCGCCCGTCGGCAGCGGTCCGTAGATGTGGGGGAACTCCTCGCCGCCGGGCTCCAGTGCCTCGTACCGGACGGGCGCGGGCAGCCGGCCGGTGTCGATGACCAGCACCACCAGGCCCTCGCCGCCTCCGGGTCCGTACAACGCCCGGGCCACGGCGGGGAGCTGATGCGGCAGGGAGCAGTGGATGAACCCCTCCTCCCGCAGGGTGCGGCCCCTGGTGGACATCTCGTACGACCCCGCGCGGCGGGCGGCCTCCCACAGAGGCTCTTCGGTGAGGTGCAGCAGTTGTTCGGTCACCGGACCACGCTAAGGCCGGTGGGTGCCGTGCGGGGCCGTTCCGGCCCGCGCGTCGTGGCGGGGCCGGGTCACCACGGCCCCGCCAACCCGCCGTTCAGGACGTGAGCGCCAGAGGGCTGCGGTGGCGCAGCAGCCATCGGTGGTACTCCTCGGCCCGTCTCGCCGCGTCGCGGTAGGCCCTCTCCAGCTCCTCGTACACGGCGTCCATGTCCGCGCCCGGCCGGGAGACCAGCAGCAGCCGGACCGCCAGCGGGTCGCCGCGCAGGGGGCGGATCGCCATGTCGTCGCGCGGGCCCGTGGTCGGCTGGCAGGGGGCGACCGCCTCGCCGAGGGCGACGAGTGAGGCGGCGGTGAGGTAGTCGCCGTGCAGGACGGGCGGATCGAGGCCGGCGGCGCCCAGGACCCGGCGCACGCCGTCCCACTCGCCGTCCACCGAGGGGTCGACCATCCACCGGTCGCCCGCCAGGTCGTCGAGGTCCACCACCGGCAGTCCGGCCGCCGGGTGGTCCCGGGCCAGGGAGATGAACTGCGGTTCGCGGTCCAGGAGTACGCGCTGCTCCAGCCCGTCCGGGACCGTGAGCGGGAAGCCCTCCACCTCGTGGACGAAGGCCACGTCGAGCCGGCCCTCCGCCACCGCTCCCAGAAGCGACCGCGCCGACACGTCGACGCGGAGCGAGATGTCCGTACCGGGCAGCCTCACCCGCAGTCCGCGCAGCCAGCCGCCGATGACCCGGCTCGCGGTGGACCCGATCCGCAGACCGGGGCCGCCGGCCCGGGCGGCGGCGGCCTCCGCCGTCGCGGCGCCGACCAGGGCGGACATGCCGTCCACCAGGGGGCGGGCGCGGCTGAGGACGGAACGGCCGAGGAGGGTCGGCCGGCAGCCCGTCCGCTCCCGGCGGAACAGCTCCGCGCCCAGGGTCCGCTCGATCCGCTGGAGCTGGGTGGTCAGGGAGGGCTGGCTGACGCCCAGCCGCCGTGCGGCCTGGTGCAGGCTGCCCGTGTCGGCGATGGCGCAGAGCGCCCTGAGGTGCCTCACCTCGAGCTCCATGACGGGGAGCGTATGGCTGTTCGTACGCCGAGCACCAGATGCCCCAACCCCCACCAACCGGGCCGATTCAGGGGGTGTCGGGGCGACCGGCACGTGCTGATTCTGTGTGCTCCCCGTGCGGGCGATAAGGCGGTGCTATCGGCGGTTGACATCATCCGCTCCGGCCCCGGCTGCCCCGACACTCTGTCCGTACCCCCCACCCGTTCCCCGCCCGGCCTCCGGACGGGGTTCTTCGGACAGGCAGGAGACACCCCCCATGCGTCACCCCAGGACAGCTGTCATGTCAGCCGTGGCCGGCCTCGGTCTCGTCGCCGCACTCGGCGCCACCCCCGCGGTGGCCGCCGCCCCGTCCCAGGCTCCCACCGCCCCGGCGACCGCGGCGCAGGCCGGTTACGCCGCGTACGCCGGTTCGAGCGAGAACGCCGCGGCGAACAAGGCCTTCTTCGAGGCCGTCATGAAGTCCGTCGCCGAGAAGCGGGCCGCCCACCCGGGCGCCCAGGCCGTCACCGTGGTCTACAACGCCTCCAACGCCCCCACCTTCCGCAGCCAGATAGCGAGCAGCGCCAGCATCTGGAACAGCTCGGTCAGCAACGTCAAGCTGCAGGAGGGTTCGAACGCGGACTTCGACTACCGCGAGGGCAACGACTCCCGGGGCTCGTACGCGAGCACGGACGGCCACGGCAGCGGCTACGTCTTCCTCGACTACGCCCAGAACCAGCAGTACGACTCGACCCGGGTCACCGCCCACGAGACCGGGCACGTCCTGGGGCTCCCGGACCACTACACCGGACCGTGCAGCGAGCTCATGTCCGGCGGCGGCCCCGGCACGTCCTGCACGAACGCCTACCCGGACGCCACGGAGCGCTCGAAGGTGAACTCCCTCTGGCAGAACGGACTCGCGGCGGCTCTCGCCCGCGCCACCTCCTGACACCGGGACCGGGCCGCGGGGCCCGGCACGCGGCACCGGGGCCGTTCCGCGCAAGCGGGGCGGCCCCACGCGCGTGTCCCGGCAGGGTCAGGCGAGTTCGAGCGGGAAGGCGCCCCGGTGCCCGGTGCCGGCGCCGTGCGCCGGACGGGGCTCGAACTCCCGGCAGCTCCATATCTCCTGGACGAAGCCGGTGCGCCGGTCCCAGAGGCCAGCCACGTCGTCCCCGCCCGCCGCGTCACGGTAGGCGTCCTTGGCACCGCGGAAGCAGGCGAGCCCGCCGGAAAGACCGCGGACCGGCGCCGGGAAGTAGTCGGAGAAGGCACAGGCTATGCACGTCTGCAGATGGATGCCCGGCGGCAGGATCCGCTGGACCGTGGCCAGTGCCCCGGCGAAGTCGCCCTCGGCGCGGTTCGACTCGTACACCGCTCCGTCCAGGTGGAGGGCGAGATACAGGTCCGGGTCCGCCCTGCGCAGGGACAGCAGGCAGCTGAGCGTCGCCTGACGGACCGTGCCGTTCACGAGGACCGGGAGCGGGAGGTCCCACTCCAGGACACAGTCGTCGAGCACGCCGTCCACCAGGCCGAACTGCCCTTCCGGGACCGGCACACCGGCCACGGGCGCCAGACCGTCGAAGCTCTCGCCCTCGAAGTCCGTGCCCCGGACGCGGATACGGAGCTGCTGTCCGTCCGTGGTGAGAACGACCGCCGCGGAACCATGACGGTCCCGGTACCAGCCTGCCCACGACTCATCTGTCATGAGCAGGGACTGTAGCCCCTGCCCCGGCGCCCGCCCGTGGCCCCCTCCCCTTCCGTGCATCCGGCGGCCGGGACCTGCCCATCAGGCCCGGGGCTCACGCCACATGGGCCACATCGGCGGCCCCTGGGGAAGGTCCACGGTCCGTCCCATGAAGGCGAAACCGAGGCGTTCGTAGAGGCCGCGGCTGCGCTCGCTGCTCGCCTCCAGATAGGCGGGGATCCCCTCCCGGTCGCACCGCTCCAGGACGCCCCTCATCAGTGCCTCGCCGATCCCCTCCCCCTGGCGCTCCGGGGAGACGCCGATCATCAGCAGGTACTCGTGCGCACGGTCGTGCGGGTGGACGGCGCCGGTCAGCCGGCCCACCAGCTCGGCCCGTTCGTTGTCGGGGTCCGCGGTCTCCCGCATGAGCGCCGGGGTGTCGTCCTCCTCGTCCGGCACACCCGCCGGTACGGAGAGCCAGAGGGCCGCCGCCGTGCCGTCCTCCAGCAGGTCGATACGGCCTTCTTCCAGCGTGACGTCGGCGAAGACGCCGAGGAACTTCCCGTGCACCGCGCGCCGGTGCTCCTCGTCGGGGAAGACCCAGCTGCTCACCGGGTCGTCGTGGAACGCCTCCTCCAGGATCCGTACGACCTGGTCCCTGTCCCCCTGGTCCGCCCGCCGTATCCGTACGCCCATGACCGGCCCCGTCTCCTCGTCCCGTGTGGTTGATCCAACCGACGCACGGAATCCTAGAGTTGGGCATCGGAGCCGGTCACGGGCGGCCCGGCTCAGTGCGTTCTGCGGGTGACGAATTCGGCCAGGGCGAGCAGGTCCCCCGAGCCGTCCGGCGCGGGCACCGCGCGGGACAGGTGGTGGACGGCCCGGGCCATCCGGTCCGCCGCCGCGGCCTGCGCCCAGTCGCGCCCGCCGGCCCGCTCGACCGCGTCGGCGGCGCTTCTCACCTCCCCCGGCGTGTTCATGGGACCCCGGTAGAGCGCGGCGAGCTCGGCGGCGGCCGGGGTGTCGGAGGTGAGCGCCGCGACCACCGGCAGGGACTTCTTGTGGGCGGTCAGGTCCGCCCCGACCGGTTTGCCGGTGCGGGCCGTGTCCCCCCAGATGCCGATCAGGTCGTCGATGAGCTGGAAGGCGAGGCCCGCCTCCCGGCCGAATCCGTCCATGGCGCGGACCGCCCGCTCCCCCGCCCCGGCGTAGAGCGCGCCGAGGGCGCAGGCGCAGCCGAGCAGGGCGCCCGTCTTGGCCATGGCCATGGCCAGGCACTCGTCGAGCGTGACGTCGTCGGGGCCGCGGTCCTCCAGCGCGCAGTCGGCCTGCTGTCCCGCGCAGAGCTCGATGACGCAGGTGGAGAGCCGTACCGCGGCGTGTGCGGACGCCGGGTGCGGGTCGTCCGCCAGCAGCCTCAGGGCGAGGGAGAGTATGGCGTCGCCCGCGAGGACGGCGTCCGGCACTCCGAACACCGCCCAGGCGGTGGGCCGGTGGCGCCGGGTGGTGTCCTCGTCGATGACGTCGTCGTGGAGGAGGGTGAAGTTATGGGCGAGCTCGACCGCGACGGCCGCCCGCATCGCCGCGTCCGGGTCCCCTCCCAGCGCACGGGCGGCGGCCAGGACGAGCGCCGGTCTGATGGCCTTGCCCGACTGCCCGGACGCGGGCGTCCCGTCGGCGTCCTGCCAGCCGAAGTGGTACATGGCGACCCGGCGGATCGCCCCGGGCAGCGTCTCGACGGCCGCCCGGAGGTGCGGGTCCACGGCGTCGCGGGTGTGTTCGAGGAGCGCGGCGGCCTTGTGCCCCTCCATCGCGGCATCCGTACTGGTCATGGTCACGGTCACTCCTTCCGGGCGCCCACGGGGCGCCATGGTCGCGGCCTCGGCCTGCCGGGGCCCGGGCGGTGCCGCCGCCCGGGCCCCGGGGAGCGTCACCGCCAGCGGCTGACCTCCACGTTCTCCAGGACCCCGAGGGCGTCCGGCACCAGGACGGCCGCGGAGTAGTACGCCGTCACGAGGTACGAGATGATCGCCTGCTCGTCGATCCCCATGAAACGGACCGAGAGGCTCGGCTCGATCTCGTCGGGGATGCCGCTCTGCTGGAGTCCGACGACGCCTTGCTCCGCCTCGCCGGTCCTCATGCAGATGATCGATGTGGTGCGGGCGTCGGTGACCGGGATCTTGTTGCACGGGAAGATCGGCACCCCGCGCCAGGCGGGCACGTGGTGTCCTCCGACCTCGACGCTCTCCGGCACCAGACCCCGCTTGTTGCACTCGCGCCCGAACGCGGCGATGGCACGCGGATGCGCGAGGAACAGCTTCGATCCGCGCCGCCGCGACAGGAGTTCGTCCATGTCGTCGGGGCCGGGCGCTCCGTCGTGCGGCTGGATCCGCTGCCCGTAGTCGCAGTTGTTGAGCAGGCCGAACTCCCGGTTGTTGATGAGCTCGTGCTCCTGGCGCTCCCGCAGCGCCTCGACCGTGAGCCGCAGCTGCTGCTCGGTCTGGTTCATCGGCTGGTTGTAGAGGTCGGCCACCCTGCTGTGGACCTTCAGCACGGTCTGGGCCACGCTCAGTTCGTATTCACGGGGCGACGACTCGTAGTCGACGAACGTGTGCGGGACGACGCTCTCCCCCACATGGCCGGCGGACAGGTCGATCTCCGCCTCGCCGTAGCGGTTGGTCCGCTGGTGCGGGATGGCGAGCAGCCCGGCCAGGTGGTCGCGGAGCGAGTCCGCGCGGGCCGCCAGGTTGAGCACGTCCGACCGGCGCAGGGTGAGCAGCGTGCAGGCGGTCACCGCACGGGCCGTGTACTCCCAGGTCGCGTCGCCGTCGAGCAGGACGTGGTCCCCGAAGTAGGCGCCGTCGGCGAGGACTCCGAGCACCGTCTCGTCGCCGTACGGTCCGGTCCCGACCTTCTCGACCTTGCCGTGGGCCAGCAGATGGACGCGGTCCGCCGTATCGCCGGACGAGGCGAGCACTTCTCCCGCCGCGACGTCGCGCTGTTCGCACCGGCGCGCCAGCTCGGCCAGCACCTCCTCGTCACCGAAGTCGCGCAGGGCGGGAAGTTCGCCGAGCTCCGCGGGGATGACCGTGACCCGGTCGCCGGTCTGGACGAAGGTCACCCTGCCGTCCCCGACGGAGTAGCTCAGCCGCCGGTTCACCCGGTAGGTGCCGCCCTGCACCTGCACCCACGGCAGCATGCGCAGCAGCCACCGCGAGGTGATCTCCTGCATCTGCGGGGCGGACTTGGTCGTCGTCGCGAGGTTCCGCGCAGCCGCTGTGCCGAGACTCTGCTGCGGCGGCTGCGTGTCGCGAACCTCTTCACCAACGGACATCCGACATCCTCTCGATCATGGGCTGACCTGCGAGAAGAAGACTTCCAGCCGGAGGACACGGCGCGCTATTACACAAAAGAGTGTGACTATTCGGGCTTGGGACGGGAACGTTGCCCGCACCGGAGCACCCGCACACCGCGCGGACCGGTCGGGCTCCGACGCGGCGGAGCCCGACCGGGACCCCGGACCTAGGACTTCCGCCCGCTCCACGTCCGGGACTTCCGCCCGTTACGGCGCGGGGCACCGGCCCCTAGCGTTCTGGCCATGGATACGACAGGCACTCTCGACGAGGCCCTCCAGCGGCTGCACATCTCGGGTCCGGAGCGGCTCGGGCGGCTCACCAACCACGCGCCGATGGCCGTCGAGGCCCTCGCCGCCAACGGCCAGGCCGCGGCCGTGCACCGCTGGCTCGACCTGTACGCCGCCAAGCTGGAGGAGTTCCCGGCCGGCGTCGAGCCGGTCACGGAGGACAACTGGCGCTCCGCGCTGGGCGATCCGCGCCGCGCCGCCGACTGGATCGCGTACTTCGGCCGGCAGCTCGCGGAGCATCCGTGGCGCGAGGTGCTCACCCTGTGGTGGCCCCGCCTCCTGCCCGGCATGTACGGCGGATCGACGCACCCGGTCATCCGCGTGGGCCACGCCGTACGCACGCTGCTGGCGGGCGAGGAGACCGAGCCGCGGCTGACCGAACTCGCCCACGGACTCGGGTACTGGGCGGCCCGCCACCACCCCATGACGGAGCTCGCGCCCGTGCCCGGTGCCGACAGCGCAGCGGCGGCCCTCGACGCGGTGGCCCCCGTCGACGAGCGCGAGGGCGGCTTCCCCGCCCGGCTCGGCCGGGTCAGGAGCCTGCCGGTGTGGGCCGCCGCGGTGACCGATCCGGACGAGGCGCGCCGCCGGCTCACCGAGCTGGTCCGTGCGGCCACCCACCGGTACGCCACCCACGGCCACGGCGAGGAGACGATGCTGGTCCACGCGGCCACGGCCCCCAACGCCGTGCTGCGGACCCTCCCCGCGCTCCCGGCGGCCCTGTGGGTACCGAGCCTCCAGGCCGCCTGGACGGCCTCGGCCGCGGTGACCGCGATGTACGCGCCGGACGCCCCCGTGGCCTACGTACCGCCGGGCCGGATCACGCCCGAGGAGGTCGTGGAACGGGCCCTGGCGCACGGTGACGAGCACGTCATCAAGCTGACCGACACGGCCATGGACTTCGGCGACGAGCGGGCCCTGGCGGCGGCCCTGCGCGCCATCGAGCTCAGCGAACCGCTGCGGTAGGGCCCCGCCGTGGCCGTCAGTACGCCAGTGGCGCTCCCGAGGCGACGACCTTGCCCGGGTTGAGGATGCCGTGGGGGTCCAGGGCCGCCTTGACCGCGCGCTGCATGGCGAGGTTGACCGGGCCCACCTCACGGTCCATGCCGCCCATCTTCAGCAGCCCCACGCCGTGTTCGCCGGTGACGGTGCCGCCGAAGGAGATCGCCGCGTCGAGGATGTCCTCGAAGGCGAGCTGGGCGCGGGCCCTGGCCGCGTCGTCGCCGGGCTCGGTGATGATCAGGGGGTGGAGGTTCCCGTCACCGGCGTGGGCGATGTTGGCGATGAGGACGTCGTGGGCGCCCGCGATCTCCTCGACGCGTGCGAGCATCTCCGGCACCCGGGAGCGCGGCACGACCACGTCCTCGGTGAGCACCGGCCCCAGCCGCTCCAGCGCGGGGTAGGCGAGCCGGCGGGCCTGGAACAGGGCGTCCGCCTCCGCCTGGTCGGTGGAGACCTCGGCCCAGGCCGCTCCGGCCTCCGCGAAGCAGGCCCGTATCGCCTCGGCCTCGGCGTCGCCCGCCGCTCCCGGGGTGTCCACACGGCCGAGCAGGATGGCGTCAGCGTCCGACGACAGCCCCATGTTCTTCCACTCGTCGACGGCCTTCAGGCAGTGCCGGTCGAGGAGTTCGAGTGCCGAGGGCACGATGCCCGCCGCCGTCACCCGGCTCACCGCGTCGCCGGCCGCGACGACCGAGTCGAAGAAGCCCGCCACGGTGCGCTCGGCGGGCCGGGCCCCGCGCAGCTTCACGGTGATCTCGGTGATCACTCCGAGAGTGCCCTCGGAGCCGACGAACAGGCCGCACAGGTCGTAGCCGGCGACCCCCTTCGCGGTCCGCCGGCCCACCCGCACGGTCTCGCCGAGGCCGTTGACGACCTCAAGCCCGAGCACGTAGTCGCGGGTCACGCCGTACTTGACGCAGCACATGCCTCCCGCGTTGGTGGCCGTGTTCCCGCCGATCGTGGACCACGGCGAACTCGCGGGGTCCGGCGGGTACCAGAGGCCCTGCTCGGCGCACGCGGCCCGCAGATCGTCGTTGACGACGCCCGGCTGGACCACCGCCAGGCGCTCCACCGGGTCGATGCGCAGGATCCGGTTCATGTCCTCGAAGGAGAGGACGACGGCCCCGTCCACCGCGTTGGCACCGCCGGACAGGCCCGTGCCGGCGCCGCGCGGGATCACCGGGATCCGGTGTTCGACGCAGTACGCGACGACGGCCCGCACCTCGTCGGTGTCCTGGGGCCGCACGACGGCCAGGGGCACCCCCGCGGGGGCCCACTCCGCCTCGTCGTGCGCGTAGCGGCCCAGACTGTCCGGGTCGGTGATGACCTTGACCGCCGGTATCCCGTCGGCTGCGTTCGGCTTCGGCACGGCCGCTGACCACCTCTCTCGCCCATGCGCACCCCGCATCCGTCACGGGGCCGCGTCTTCCATCATGACGCGGCGGCTCACGCGCGGAACGGGCACCCTAAGTTGCATCCAGGATGCAACTTATCTACGCTGCCGCCATGCGGCTGACGCGATTCACCGATGTGGCGCTCCGGGTGCTCATGCGCCTGACCGTCACGGCGGACGACGAGGACCCGCCGACCACCCGCGAGGTGGCGGCCACCATGCAGGTGCCGTACACCCACGCGGCGAAGGTCGTCGCCCGCCTCCAGCACCTCGGCCTGGTCGACGCACGGCGCGGCCGGGGCGGCGGCCTCTCCCTCACCACCGCCGGACGGGCGGCCTCGATCGGCACCCTGGTCAGGCAGCTGGAAGGGCCGGACGAGGTCGTCGAGTGCGAGGGCGCCACCCCGTGCCCGCTGCGCTCCGCCTGCCTGCTCCGCTCCGCCCTGCGCCGGGCCGAGGAGGCGTTCTACGCCTCGCTCGACCCGCTCACGGTCGGCGATCTCGTCTCCTCCCCCACCGGCCCGCTGCTGCTCGGCATCAGCAGCGGCCGCCCCGCATCCGGCTGACCCCCCGCACCCGCCCGCCGCGTCCGCACCGCGCGCGCCGGGCGGGTCACTCCGGCCCGAAAATACGCATCTCACATACCAATTACAGGCCGGCCGTCACGACGGCCGCCCTCACACCCGAGGAGTCACCCGATGCTCTCCGAGCCGTCGACCGTCACCGTCCGCGCCACGCTGCCCGCCGTGGGGGCGGCCATCGGCGACATAGCGGACCTCTTCTACCGGAAGCTGTTCGACGCCCACCCGGAGCTCCTCCGCGACCTGTTCAACCGGGGCAACCAGGCTTCGGGCAGCCAGCGTCAGGCGCTCGCCGGGTCGATCGCCGCCTTCGCCACCCGGCTCGTGGAGCACCCGGACACCCGGCCCGACGTGATGCTGGGCCGCATCGCCAACAAACACGCCTCCCTGGGCATCACCGCCCCCCAGTACGAGATCGTGCACACCCACCTCTTCGCCGCGATCGCCGAGGTGCTCGGCGACGCCGTCACCCCCGAGGTCGCCGCGGCCTGGGACGAGGTCTACTGGCTGATGGCCAACGCCCTCATCGCGATCGAGGAGCGGCTCTACGCGCAGCAGGCGGTGACGGCGGGCGACGTGTGGCGCGAGTGGACGGTGGCCTCCCGCGCCGAGGACACCCCCGACGTGGCCACCTTCCGCATCACCCCCGCGGACGGCACGCCCCCGCCCGCCTTCCGGGCGGGCCAGTACGTCTCCGTACAGGTGGAACTCCCCGACGGCGCCCGTCAGATACGCCAGTACAGCCTCACCGGCGCACCCGGCTCCGAGCTGCGCTCCTTCTCGGTCAAGCGGGTACGGGGCGGGGCGGGCCCGGAGGGCGAGGTCTCCGCGCACCTGCACGCACGGCTGCGCACGGGCGACCGGCTGCGCGTCTCGGCGCCGTACGGCGATCTGGTGCTCGACGGCTCCGACGCCCCGCTGCTCCTCGCCTCGGCCGGCATCGGCTGCACCCCGATCCTGTCGATGCTGGAGCACCTGGCGCGGCAGGGCCACCGCTCACCCGTCACCGTGGTGCACGGCGACCGCTCTCCGGCCGACCACGCCCTGCGCGCGGACCACGCGGCGCTCACCGGGAAGCTCGCCGACGCCTCCGCGCACTTCTGGTACGAGAAGCCGGAGCCCGGCCGGGCCGGCACGGGCACGGAGCACAGCGGTACGGTCGATCTGAGCGACGTCCGGGTCGCCCCGGGCACCCGCGCCTACCTCTGCGGCCCGCTGCCCTTCATGCGTGCCGTACGCGCGCAGCTCCTGGCGAAGGGCGTGCCCTCGGCCGACATCCACTACGAGGTGTTCGGCCCCGACCTGTGGCTCGCCCAGGACTGAGCACGACCGCCCCGGGGCACGAGCGGACTGTCCGGATCGAATCGCACACGACGCGAACAGTGCCCGCACAGGTTTGCCGGAGCCCCGTGTTCCGGTACAAGCGCTGTACGGACACGCTCCCTGCCAACGAAGGAGTCGGCCATGTCCTCACCCATGTCCGCCAGCAACTTCCTCAAGGCCCTGAAGAACGAGGGACTCACCGTCGTCCAGGTCGGTGACTGGCGCACCCACAACCGCAACCACAAGGGCCCCTGGGGGCCGGTGCACGGCGTGATGCTCCACCACACCGTCACGAAGGGCACCGCCCGCACCGTGGAGATCTGCCGTGACGGCTACTCGGGGCTGCCGGGCCCGCTCTGCCACGGTGTGATCGCCAAGGACGGCCGGGTCCATCTGGTCGGCTACGGCCGCGCCAACCACGCCGGGCTGGGCGACGACGACGTCCTGCGCGCCGTCATCGCCGAGAAGCGCCTGCCGGCGGACAACGAGTCCAACACCGACGGGAACAGGCACTTCTACGGATTCGAGTGCGAGAACCTCGGCGACGGGAAGGACCCCTGGCCGGCCGTCCAGCTCGAGGCCATCGAGAAGGCGGCGGCCGCGGTCTGCCGCTTCCACGGCTGGGACGCGCCCTCGGTCATCGGGCACCTGGAGTGGCAGCCCGGCAAGGTCGACCCGCGCGGCTTCTCGATGAACGGCATGCGCAACCGCATCCACGACCGGCTGAAGTAGGCGGGCATCCCGGACCGGCGCCCCGGACAGGCGCCCCGGCAGGGCACCCCCGGCGGGCGGACCGCACACAATGTGGGCATGACCGACGAAGCGCTCGACCTCTCCCGGCTGCAGCCGGCGCTCCCCTCGCCCCTGCAGCCGGCCGAGGACGAGCGCTTCGCACGGCACGGCGTGACGCTGCTGCTCAAGCGCGACGACCTGATCCACCCGGACCTGCCGGGCAACAAGTGGCGCAAACTCGCCCCCAATCTGCGGGCCGCCGCCGGCCGGACCGTCCTGACCTTCGGCGGCGCCTACTCGAACCACCTCCGGGCCACCGCCGCCGCGGGGCGCCTGCTGGGCTTCCCCACCGTCGGCGTCGTACGGGGCGACGAGCTGGCCGGCCGGCCGCTCAACCCCTCACTCGCCCGCTGCGCGGCCGACGGCATGCGTCTGCACTTCGTGGACCGGCCGACCTACCGCGCGAAGACCTCTCCCGACGTCCTGGACGGCCTGCTGAGCCTCTTCGGGGAGTGCGTGGTCGTCCCGGAGGGCGGCAGCAACGCACTCGCCGCACAGGGCTGCACAGAGCTCGGCCGCGAGCTGCGCGGCCGGACCGGCACGGTGGCGGTCGCCTGCGGCACCGGCGGCACCCTCGCGGGGCTGGCCGCCGGGCTCGACGACGGGCAGCGCGCCCTGGGCGTCCCGGTCCTGCGCGGCGGCTTCCTGGGAGCGGCCGTACGCGAGCTGCAACGGGATGCCTTCGGCGGGCCCTCCGGACGGTGGTCCCTGGACGAGCGCTTCCACTTCGGGGGGTACGCCCGTACGACACCGGAGCTGCACGCCTTCGCCGACGACTTCGAGGACCGCCACGGCCTGCCCGTGGAAAGGCTCTATGTGGCCAAACTGCTGTACGGGCTGACCGTGCTCGCCGGGGAGGGCGCCTTCGCGCCGGGCTCCACGGTCACCGCGGTCGTCACGGGACGCCCCGGGCCGGAACCCTCCTGACGCGGTACGGCGCCCTCACGCGTCGTCCGACTCCCGGTAGGCGGCGGCCTCCTCCAGGTCGAGACGCCGCAGCAGGGCACGCAGCATCTCGTCGTCGATCCGCCGCTCGTCCCGCAGGCGTACGAACACCTCCCGCTCGGCGGCGATCATGTCCCTCGCCAGCCGCCGGTAGGTGTCGTCCGCCGACTCCCCGGTGACCGGGTTGGCCGCGCCGAGCCGCTCCCACACCGCGTTGCGCCGCCGCTCCATCACGGCGCGCAGCCGCTGCAGGAGGGGGTCGGGCAGCGCGTTGCGCGGATCGGCCAGCAGTTCCTCCAGCGAGGCTTCGGCGGCCGTGGACGCCTCGTTCTGCGCCTGCGCCTCGGCCAGCGTCTCGGTGCGCGCGCTGCGCCCGGGCAGCTTCAGGACGCGCACCAGGAGGGGCAGGCTCAGCCCCTGGACGACCAGCGTCCCGATGACGGTCGTGAAGGTCAGGAAGAGCACCAGGTTCCGCGCGGGGAAGCCCTCCCCGTCGTGCGTGGCCATGGGGATGGAGAACGCGATGGCGAGCGAGACGACACCCCGCATCCCGGCCCAGCCGACGATCAGGGCCGAGCTCCAGGAGGGCGGCCCCTCGCGCTCCCTGATGCGGCTGGAGAGCCAGGGCGGCAGATAGCTCGCCGGGTACACCCAGACGAAGCGCACCACGACGACGGCCACGAAGACGAGGACCGCGTAGCCGAAGGCCTCGGCCACGCTGTACGAGCCGAGCCCCCGCAGCACGAAGGGCAGCTGCAGCCCGATGAGCGCGAAGACCGCCGACTCCAGGACGAACGCGACCATCTTCCAGACCGCCGCCTCCTGGAGCCGTGTCGCGAAGTCGACCTGCCAGGAGCGGTGCCCCAGGTAGAGCGCGACGACGACCACGGCGAGCACCCCGGAGGCGTGCACGCGCTCCGCCGCGGCGTACGCGACGAAGGGGATCAGCAGCGACAGGGTGTTCTGGAGCAGCGCCTCCTTGAGGTGGGTGCGCAGCCAGTGCAGGGGCACCATCAGCAGCAGCCCGACGCCGATGCCGCCGACCGCCGCCAGCGCGAACTCGCCGATCCCCGCGCCCCAGCTCATGCCCTCCCCGACAGCCGCGGCGACGGCCACCTTGAAGGCGGTGATCGCGGTGGCGTCGTTCACCAGGGACTCGCCCTGGAGGATGGTGGTGACCCGGGCGGGCAGTCCCACCCGGCGGGCGATCGCCGCGGCGGTGACGGCGTCCGGCGGGGCGACCACCGCGCCGAGCACGAGCGCGGCGGTGATCGGCAGGTCCGGCACGAGGAGATAGGCCAGCCACCCCACGGCGACCGTCGCGAACAGGACGTACCCCACGGACAGCAGGGCGACCGGGCGCAGGTTGGCCCGCAGGTCGAGGTACGAGCTGTCGACGGCCGCCGTGTAGAGCAACGGCGGCAGCAGCAGGGGCAGCACGATGTGCGCGTCCAGCGTGTAGCCGGGCACCCCCGGCAGGTACGAGGCCAGCAGGCCGGCGGCGACCAGCAGCAGGGGCGGGGGCACGGGGGTCCGGCGGGCGGCCCCCGCGACCGCCGCGCTGGCCGCGACGAGCGCCACCAGCGGCAATGCGTCCATCTCGCTGTCCTCACATCCGACGTAACGTGGCCATCATGAGTGAGTGCCTCCACGTATCCGAACTGCCGCGCCCCGAACCCGCCCCGCTCAGCGACACCTGTCCGGAGTGCGTCGTGGCCGGCACCCATCCGGTGCAGCTGCGGCTCTGCCTCGCCTGCGGGCACGTCGGATGCTGCGACTCGTCGCCCCTGAAGCACGCCACGGCACACTTCGAGGCGACCGGCCATCCGGTGATGCGTAGCTTCGATTGCGCCGAGAGCTGGCGCTGGTGCTTCGTGGACGGTTCGATCGTCTGACGTCTGGGTACGTCAAACCGGCGCCGGTTCTTCGCAATTGACCGCCGCAGACCCCTAGCCACTGTGTGTGCCCATATGCCTACCATGAGTAATCAGCGGGTTGCGGTCGCGGCGACACGGCATCATGGGTCGCGACAGCGTCGCCGAACCACAGAACCGACGACGGACCGCACGGCCCCGGGCACTCGTCCCGGAGCCTCGAACGAGTTTGTGCCACCTTGGAGGTGAGGGTGTCCCAGATCGCAGGCGAGCCCGGGAACCAGGACTTCGTAGAGGTCCGGCTGCCCGCTGCGGGTGCCTACCTGTCGGTGCTGCGTACGGCCACGGCCGGCCTCGCAGCGCGCTTGGACTTCACTCTCGACGAGATCGAGGATCTTCGCATCGCGGTCGACGAGGCCTGCGCGATCCTGCTCCAGCAGGCCGTGCCCGGCTCCGTCCTCAGCTGCGTGTTCCGGCTCGTCGGCGATTCCCTCGAGGTGACCGTCTCGGCCCCCACGACGGACGGACGCGCCCCCGAGCGCGACACCTTCGCCTGGACGGTGCTCTCCGCACTGGCCGGAAAGGTCGACTCCACGGTCGCCGACGACCGTACGGTCAGCATCAGCCTCTACAAACAGCGCGGCGCGGGACCCGGGCCGGCGTGAGCGACGGGAACGGGGACGGTCCTGTGCGGGACGAGACGATCCGGTCGGGGCCGGTGCGACCGGCAGCCCTCCCGGAGCAGCAGGCCCGGCCGCATCCGGAGGACGGTGCGGACGGTGCGCGGACCGGCGCTCCGGCCGGGGCCGAGCAGGCGCAGCAGCCGCAGGCGGAGCGGACGGGCCGGATGAGCGAGCACGGGCACCACGATCCACATGACCGCAGTGGGGCACGGGCGCTCTTCGTCGAGCTCCGGGGGCTTCCGGACGGCTCGGTGGAGAAGGCCGAGCTGCGCAACCGGCTGGTGCGGATGCATCTGCCGCTCGTGGAGCACCTGGCCCGCAGGTTCCGCAACCGCGGCGAGCCGCTGGACGACCTGACGCAGGTCGCCACGATCGGGCTGATCAAGTCGGTCGACCGGTTCGACCCGGACCGCGGCGTCGAGTTCTCGACGTACGCGACCCCCACGGTCGTCGGCGAGATCAAGCGCCACTTCCGGGACAAGGGCTGGGCGGTCCGGGTCCCCCGGCGCCTCCAGGAGCTGCGGCTGTCGCTGACCACGGCCACCGCGGAGCTCTCCCAGCAGCACGGCCGCTCCCCCACCGTGCACGAGCTGGCCGAGCGCCTGGGCATCTCCGAGGAGGAGGTCCTGGAGGGGCTGGAATCGGCCAACGCCTACAGCACCCTCTCGCTCGACGTCCCGGACACGGACGACGAGTCGCCCGCGGTCGCGGACACCCTGGGCTCCGAGGACGAGGCACTGGAGGGCGTCGAGTACCGCGAGTCGCTCAAGCCGCTGCTGGAGGACCTCCCGCCGCGCGAGAAGCGGATCCTGCTGCTGCGCTTCTTCGGCAACATGACCCAGTCGCAGATCGCTCAGGAGGTCGGCATCTCCCAGATGCACGTCTCCCGGCTCCTGGCCCGCACGCTGGCGCAGCTGCGCGAGCGGCTCCTCATCGAGGAGTAGCGAGGAGCGGCCGACCGCACGGGCCGAGCCGGCAGGTCAGGCGTCGGGGGTCGTACGCGGCCCCCGGCGGATGCCGAGCGCCTCCGTCGTGGCGGGGTTCAGCAGCAGGACGAGCGACGTCACGGCGACGGCCGCGAGGACGATGCCGGCCGGGATCAGGGCGCCCTGCGCCCGCAGCAGCGTCCAGGCCACCGGCAGCGCCATGAGCTGGGTGATGAGCGCGGGACCCCGGCTCCAGCTGCGCCGCCGCAGCAGTCCACGGGCGGCGAACAGGGGGATCAGGCCGAGCGCCACCAGCGTGAGCCCGCCCATCTCCGCCTGCTGCATGCTGTCGGGCCGGCCGAAGAGTCCGACGGCCAGCATGTAGATCCCGCCGACGGCGAGCGCCGCGCCTTCGAGCGCGTTGAGTGCGGCCAGTGCGGCGATCCGGCCCGGCTTCTCCTCGCCGGCCGAGGGCGAGGGGGAGGGCGCGTTCTGCTGAGTGCTCACGCCTTTCAGATTCGCATCCCGACGGCCCGGACGTGAAGCCGGGGCCGCGGCGGCCCTGTCACGGCACCCCCGTCACGCTGTGTGACCGGTGGTGGACCGGGTGGATCGGGACTTCAGGGCGGTACCGCGCGGTAGGTACTCTGGCGGACATGCGCGCACTTCTCGTGGTCAACCCAGCTGCCACCACTACCAGTGCGCGTACGCGTGACGTGCTGATCCACGCCCTGGCGAGCGAGATGAAGATCGAGGTCGTGACCACGGAGCACCGTGGCCACGCGCGTGACCTGGGGCGTCGCGCCGCGGACTCCGACGACATCGACCTGGTGGTCGCCCTCGGCGGCGACGGCACGGTCAACGAGGTGGTCAACGGGCTGCTGCACAAGGGCCCCGATCCCGAGGGGCTCCCGAGCCTCGCCGTGGTCCCCGGCGGCTCCACCAACGTCTTCGCCCGGGCCCTCGGCATCCCCAACGACGCCGTGGAGGCGACGGGCGCGATCCTGGACGCCCTCGCGTCCCGCAGCGAGCGCACGGTGGGCCTCGGTCTGGCGGCCGGCACCCCGGGAACGGCGGACGAAGCCGTCCCGGGCCGGTGGTTCACCTTCTGCGCGGGGCTCGGTTTCGACGCCGGCGTCATCGGCCGGGTCGAACAGAAACGCGAGCGGGGCAAGCGGTCGACCCATGCGCTGTACGTGCGCCAGGTGCTCCGGCAGTTCATGGACGACCCGCACCGGCGCAACGGGATGATCACCCTGGACGTCCCCGGCCAGGAGCCGGTCACCGACCTCGCGCTGTCGATAATCTGCAACACCGCACCCTGGACCTACCTGGGGAACCGCCCGATATACGCCTCCCCGAAGGCGTCCTTCGACAGCGCCCTGGACGTCCTCGGACTCAAGCGCCTCTCCACCCCCGCCGTGACCCGGTACGCCACCCAGCTGCTCACTTCGAGCCCGGAGAAGGGCCCGCACGGCAAGCACGCGGTGTCCCTGCACGACCTCACAGACTTCACCTTGCATTCAAAGGCTCCACTGCCCTTCCAGATGGACGGCGACCACCTGGGACTGCGTACGAGCGTGACGTTCACAGGCGTACGCCGTGCACTGCGTGTGATTGTGTGAGTGGAAGGGGCCAAAGTCCTTTAACTCGAACGTTTGGGCTGGCCCCCACCCCTTAGAAGTACGGCTGTGACCTAGTCGACACCGAGGAATCAAAAAAAACTTTCCAGAAGGGGTTGTATCCGCCGCCGAGGTTTGCGAATCTCTACATGGCGATCGGGACGGCCCGCAACATCGGCCTCCACTGAGAGCCAGAACCCCTCCTCACCACAACAGGACCACATCCAGCTCATCTGGGCGTCGGACCTTCGTCTGCGGGGGGATTCGTGAAAGCGTTCACATTCACAAGCACCAGCATGTAATACCAAGGAGAGGTAGCAGCCATGGACTGGCGTCACAACGCCGTTTGTCGTGAGGAAGACCCCGAGCTGTTCTTCCCCATCGGCAACACCGGTCCTGCGCTGCTGCAGATCGAGGAAGCCAAGGCCGTCTGCCGTCGCTGCCCCGTCATGGAGCAGTGCCTGCAGTGGGCGCTCGAGTCCGGCCAGGACTCCGGCGTCTGGGGTGGCCTCAGCGAGGACGAGCGCCGCGCAATGAAGCGCCGCGCCGCTCGCAACCGGGCGCGTAACGCCAGCGCCTGACCGACGCCCCCCGCACGACGAGCCTCAGCCCGGCGGCGCGTACAGAGCGTACGCACAGCCCCGCCTTCGAGTCGCAGCGCGCAGTACCCCCGAAGCGCATCGCACCGTGAGCACCACGCAGTGGGCCCGGACCGTCACCACGGTCCGGGCCCAC
This sequence comes from Streptomyces sp. NPDC104381, assembly GCF_055583745.1. Classification (NCBI taxonomy): domain Bacteria; kingdom Bacillati; phylum Actinomycetota; class Actinomycetes; order Kitasatosporales; family Streptomycetaceae; genus Streptomyces; species Streptomyces sp. NPDC104381. Next base: position 316,517 of record NZ_JBVJNK010000004.1, on the reverse strand, counting down.
TGCTGTGCGACGGCCGGGCGGATCACCACCCGGCGTTCGCTACTTCTCGTTCCGTACGGGGATGTCGAGCACCACCTGCGTACCGCGCACCTGGGCCGGGACCATGCCGAAGGTGCCGCCCAGCTCGCCCTCGACCAGGGTCCGCACGATCTGCAGTCCGAGATTGCCGGCCCGCTGCGGGTCGAACCCCTCGGGCAGTCCGCGCCCGTCGTCCGTCACGGTGATGCGCAGCCGGCCCTCGGCCGGTGAGCCGCCGCGCACCGCGGACACCTCGACCGTGCCGTGCTCGGCGACGGTGAACGCGTGCTCCAGGGCGTTCTGCAGCACCTCGGTGAGCACCATCGAGAGCGGAGTGGCCACTTCCGCGTCGAGGATCCCGAAGCGGCCCGTGCGGCGGCAGGTGACCTTTCCGGGCGAGATCTCGGCGACCATCGCGATCACCCGGTCGGCGATCTCGTCGAACTCGACCCGCTCGTCCAGATTCTGGGACAGCGTCTCATGGACGATGGCGATCGAACCGACGCGCCGGACCGCCTCGTTGAGCGCCTCACGTCCGCGCTCGGAGTCCATCCGGCGGGCCTGGAGCCGCAACAGGGCGGCCACGGTCTGGAGGTTGTTCTTCACCCGGTGGTGGATCTCCCGGATGGTGGCGTCCTTGGTGATCAATTCCCGCTCGCGGCGCCGCAGTTCCGTGACGTCACGGAGCAGGACCAGCGAACCGATGCGTACGCCCTTGGGCTTGAGCGGAATGGCGCGCAGCTGGATGACCCCGCCGGCGCCCTCGACCTCGAACTCCCGGGGCGCGTACCCGCTCGCCATCTTGACCAGGGCCTCGTCCACCGGGCCGCGCGACGGGGCGAGTTCGGCGGTCGTCGCACCGAGGTTGTGTCCGACGAGGTCCGAGGCCAGGCCCAGCCGGTGATAGGCGGAGAGGCCGTTGGGGCTGGCGTACTGCACGACACCGTCGGCGTCGAGCCTGATCAGCCCGTCGCCGACGCGCGGCGACGCGTCCATGTCGACCTGCTGGCCGGGGAAGGGGAAGGTCCCGGCGGCGATCATCTGGGCCAGGTCGGAGGCGGACTGGAGGTAGGTGAGCTCCAGCCTGGACGGCGTGCGCACGGTCAGCAGGTTGGTGTTGCGCGCGATGACCCCGAGGATCCGCCCCTCCCGCCGTACGGGGATCGACTCGACCCGGACGGGCACCTCCTCCCGCCACTCCGGATCGCCCTCGCGCACGATGCGGCCCTCGTCCAGGGCGGCGTCCAGCAGCGGCCGGCGGCCGCGCGGCACGAGGTGGCCGACCATGTCGTCCTGGTAGGAGGTGGGGCCGGTGTTGGGCCTCATCTGCGCGACGGACACATAGCGGGTCCCGTCGCGGGTGGGCACCCACAGCACGAGGTCGGCGAAGGAGAGGTCGGAGAGCAGCTGCCACTCCGAGACCAGCAGATGGAGCCACTCGAGGTCGGTGTCACTCAGGGCGGTGTGCTGGCGGACGAGGTCGTTCATGGAGGGCACAGATGCGAGCGTACCTGTGGAGACGAAGTGGATCCGAACCGAACGGGCGGTGGATACGTGACACTGTGGGAGGGCGGGCTCACGGCGGGAGATTGTCCGCGCACATGGATGGACAGGGCCTATTGGTCTAGTCCACAATGCACCAGGTAGGGGCGGTAGTGGCAACACGCCCCCCGCACGACAGACCTCCGCTCTCCCCGCACAGGAGAGCGGACCGAGGTACCCGGCGCTCTCTGCCCTGACTGCGCCGGTGCCTCCAGTGGCCGGAGGCACCGCACACCGCCGGCCAGGCAGGGCCTGCCTTTCGGAACAGGCCCGCAGCTCCGGGCTGCGGTGCCGGACGGGCTGAGGGTCCCGTCCCGGCGCCGCGGCCCGCGGGTGTTTCCGGGGCCTTTCCCCGCGGACGCGACCGTCCGCCGACAGGGCGACAACCAGTGACGCACACGTGGACGGTTCACCGCCGGGCCACCTCGTTCTGCTAGATTGGGCCTCTATATTGGTCTATACCACATGACGCCACTCTCCAGATCGGCAGGCACAGCGTGGAAGTTGTCATCGTCCCGGACGCCGCGGCAGGCGGCGAACTGATCGCGGAGGCCATCGCGGCGCTGCTGAGCCGCAAGCCCGACGCCCTGCTCGGCGTGGCCACCGGCTCGACCCCGCTGCCCATCTACCAGGCGCTCACCGCGAAGGTCCGCTCCGGCGCCGTGGACGCCTCGCGCGCCCGCATCTGCCAGCTCGACGAGTACGTCGGACTGCCCGCCGGCCACCCCGAGTCGTACCGCTCGGTCGTCCTGCGCGAGGTCGTCGAGCCGCTCGGCCTGTCCGAGAAGTCCTTCATGGGCCCGGACGGGACCGCCGAGGACGTCCAGGCGGCCTGCGAGGCGTACGACAAGGCGCTCACCGAGGCGGGCGGCGTGGACCTCCAGCTGCTCGGCATCGGCACGGACGGGCACATCGGCTTCAACGAGCCCTGCTCGTCGCTCGCCTCCCGTACCCGTATCAAGACGCTGACCGAGCAGACGCGGGTCGACAACGCGCGCTTCTTCGACGACGACATCGCTCAGGTGCCCCGCCACGTCATCACCCAGGGCATCGGCACCATCCTGGAGTCCCGCCACCCGATCCTGCTGGCCACCGGCGAGGGCAAGGCCGACGCGGTCGCGCGGACCGTCGAGGGCCCGGTCGCCTCGGTCGTGCCGGCCTCGGCGCTGCAACTGCACCCGCACGCCACCGTGGTGGTCGACGAGGCGGCGGCCTCGAAGCTGAAGCTGGCGGACTACTTCCGTGCCACGTACGCGGCGAAGCCGCAGTGGCAGGGGCTGTAGGACCCGGCACCCCGTACGCGTGAGGGCCGGGCACCGTGACGGTGCCCGGCCCTCAGGCCTTTCCCCAGGACTCGGCGGGGGTCAGCGCGTTCCCGTGATCGCCTCCGCGGCCGCGACCCCGCACACCCGTGCCGCGCCGTGCGTGGCGACGTGCAGGGCGCCCCGGGGCGGTGCGTACGGCAGGCCCATCTCGACCACGACGGTGTCGGGGCGAGCCGCCAGCACGGTGTCCAGCGCCTCGCTCATCCACGCGTGCCGGTGGGCGTCGCGTACGACGGCGACGATGCGCCGCTCCCCCGCCGCCCTCAGCACCTCGGCGGCCGGCGACGCGCCTCCGGTGCCGTAGGTGCCGGTCTCCGTGCCGGGCAGGATCCGGGCGAGCTCGGCCGCCACGCCCCACGGGGTCTCGTCGCCCACCGCGATGTTGGCGACCGGGGTGAACGCGGCGACGTACGCCGGCTCCCGCAGCGGCTCACCGCTGCCCGTGACCGTCACGGCCCTGCGGGCCGCGATCAGCCCGACGTCGGCTCCGGGGCCGGGCGCGGTCCCCTCCTGCATGTCCGCGCCCGGCTCCGAGGCAGCCCCCCTGGCCCCCTGCGTCCAGGACGCGAGGGCCCGTACACGTGCGGCCGCGTCGGCCAGCCGCTCCTCGGGCAGTTCTCCGGTCCGTACCGCCGCCACCAGCGCGTCGCGCAGCCGCAGCACGGTGTCCTCGTCGGCCAGCCCGCCGCCGACACAGATGGCGTCGGCGCCCGCGGCGATGGCGAGGACGGATCCGCGCTCGATGCCGTACGTGCCGGCGATGGCGTCCATCTCCATGCCGTCCGTGACGATCAGCCCGTCGTAGCCCAGCTCCTGGCGCAGCAGACCGGCGAGGATCTGGGGGCTCAGGGTCGCGGGCCGGGTCGGGTCGAGTGCGGGAAGCAGGATATGTGCACTCATCACTGATTTGGAACCCGCTGCGATGGCCGCCCGGAAAGGCACCAGCTCACGGGCGTGCAGGGTGTCCAGATCCACATCGATGCGGGGCAGCGAGTGGTGCGAGTCGACCGCGGTGTCGCCGTGCCCCGGGAAGTGCTTGGTGCAGGCGGCGACCCCGGCGGCCTGGAGCCCCTCGACGTACGCGGCGGTGTGGCGGGCGACGAGCTCGGTCTCGGCGCCGAAGGAGCGCACGCCGATGACCGGGTTGCCCGGATCGGAGTTGACGTCGGCGGACGGCGCCCAGTTGAGGTTGACCCCGCACTCGGCCAGCCGGCGGCCGAGCTCCCGGGCGACGGCTCTGGTCAGGCCGGTGTCGTCGACGGAGCCGAGAGCGAGGTTGCCCGGGAAGGACGAGCCGCTGCGGACCTCCAGCCGGGTGACGTCGCCGCCCTCCTCGTCGATCGCGACGAGGACGTCGTCGCGCTCGGCGCGCAGCCGGGCGGTGAGCGCGGCGAGCTGCTCGGGCGAGTGGATGTTCCGGCCGAACAGTCCGACGGAGGCCAGGCCTTCGCCGACCCTGCGCAGGAGCCAGTCCGGGGCGGTCGTGCCGGTGAAGCCCGGCTGGAGGACCGCGAGCGCGTCACGGGTGACGGTGTCCGTGGTGGATACGAGGGTGGTCATGACAGCCTGTTATCCCTTCACTGCGCCATCGGTCAGACCGCTGACGGCCTTGCGCTGCAGGAAGACGAAGAGGACGAGGATCGGGATGGCGAAGACCGAGGACGCCGCCATGGTGGCGCCCCAGTCGTCGCCGAACTGGGTCTGGAACTGCGACAGCCACAGCGGCAGGGTCTGGGACTCCGCGTTCTTGTTCAGGACCAGCACCAGGGGGAACTCGTTCCACGCGGTGATGAAGCCGAACATCGAGGTGGACATCAGGCCGGGCGCGAGCAGCGGCAGGATCACCTTGACGAACGCCTGGGGGCGGGTGCAGCCGTCCACCATGGCGGACTCCTCCAGCTCCTTGGGCACGGCGGCGACGAAGCCGCGGAGCGTCAGGAGGGTGAAGGGCAGCACCATCACCATGTAGAAGAGCGTCAGCGGGATCAGGCTGTTGAGCATGTCCGAGTCGCGCACGATGAAGTAGATCGCGATGACCATGACTTCCCAGGGCGCCATCTGGGCGACCATGAAGCCCACGATGAAGCCCTTGCGCCCCTTGAACCGCATCCGGGCCAGGGCGAACGAGCCGGCCAGCGCCAGGATGAGGGAGAGGGTCACCGCGAGGACGGTGACCGTGAGCGAGTTCCGGACCATCGTCCAGAAGTTCTCGGCCGCGAAGGCGGTCCGGAAGTGCTCGAACGTGAAGTTCGTGGGGAGCCAGACCGGGTCGTCCGCGATGATGTCCGGCGTCGGCTTGAAGGCCGTGGCGAACATCCAGTACACGGGGAAGACGAGACCGATGATCAGCAGGACCGCGGTGCCGTTCCGCCAGACGCCGCTGATTCGTGACGAAGCCGAGCGCTTCACAGCTCGTCCTCCTCTTGCTTGAGAACGATCCGGAGGTAGTAGGAGGTCAGCAGGAGCAGGATCACGATGGTGAGCATCGCGATCGCCGAGCCCATGCCGTAGTGCTGGTTCCCGACACCTTCGACGTACGCGTACACCGGCAGGATCTCGGTGAGCCGGTCGGGGCCGCCCTGGTTGATGGCGAAGACCTGGACGAAGGCCTTGAAGATCCAGATGATCTCCAGGAAGGTCGTCGCGAAGAGGAAGGGCCGCAGGAACGGCATGGTGACCGAGGTGAAGCTCTTCCACGGGCCGGCGCCGTCGAGCGCGGCGGCCTCGTAGAGCTCCTTGGGGATGGTCGTCGTGGCCGCGTACAGGTTGATCGCGACGAACGGGATCGACATCCAGACGATGAGCACCGTGACCACGAAGAAGGTGGAGAACTGGCCGCCGGTCCAGTTGTACTCGGCCATCGAGTGGAAGCCGATCTTGTCCAGCACCCAGTTGACGACACCGAACCGGGAGGCGAAGAGCCACTGGTAGACGGTGGTCGCGGCGACGACGGGCATGGCCCAGGCCAGGACGAGGGCGGTGAGGAGCGCGACGCGCATCCGCTTGCCGAGACGGGCCACCAGGAGTCCGACCAGGGTGCCGACGAGCATGGTCAGGAAGACGTTGACGGCGGTGAAGACGATCGACCGGACGGTGACGTTCCAGAAGTCCTCGCTGCCGAGGATCTCCTGGTAGTTCTCGATGCCGTTCCACTCGGTGAGGTGCTGGATCAGCTGCCTCATGTTGAGGTCCTGGAACGACAGCAGGGTGTTCTTGACCAGCGGCCAGCCGAGGAACACCAGGGTCACGGCCACCGGGGGGACCAGCAGCAGATACGGCGCCGCCGCGCGGGATCTGCGGCGGGCCGCGGGTTCGCCCGGGGTTGCGCCGGTCTCCTTCACTACGTCCGTCGGACCTGAAGGCGGCCGTTCGGTCTGCACGGTCATGCTCGCCATCTCTTTCTTGGCACCATGGGACACAAATCGACTGCCGGGGGCCGGGCTCCGTGTCGGAACCCGTCCCCCGGCAGTTCGGCCTTACTGCTTCTGCGCGAGACGCTTGTTGAACTCCGCCTCGACCTGCTTGGCGGCTTCCTCGTTCGACTTGCCGTTCAGGACCGCCGTCATGAAGGTCTTGATCGGGTTGGGCGCGTTCTCGACCGCGGCCCACTCCGGGATCAGCGGGGTGGTGCCACCGACCTTGGCGCCCGGGGCGGCGGCCTCGGCGACCACGTTGCCGGCCAGGTTGGAGTTCAGGGACTCCTTGTTCGGGATGACGCCGTTGAGCTTGGCGAGCTGGCCCTCGAAGCGGTCGGAGAGCGCGAGCTTCAGGAACTCCTTGGCGAGGTCCTGCTTGGCGCTGCCCTCGGCGACGGCGAGGTTGGAGCCACCGAGGAAGACGCCCTCGGCCTTGTCGGCGGTCTCACCCGGGATGGTGAAGTAGCCGATCTCCTTCTCGATGGCCGGGTTGGCCTTGATCGCCGTGCCGGCCTCCCAGCCCATGCCGATGAAGGCGCCGGTCTTGCCCTTGGCGAAGACGTCGGCCTGCTGCGGGGTGGCCTCGTCCTTGTCCTTGGGGGCCTTGGAGTAGGACTGGTACTTCTTGTACAGGTCCATCGCCGCGCCGATCTTCGGGTCGGCGAGGTTGGAGACCCACTTGTCCCCGTCCTTCTTCACGAGGTCCGCACCCTGACCGATGGTGAGGCCGTCGAAGAAGTACCAGTTCTGGCCGGGCAGGTAGATCGGCTCGGCCTTGCCCTTGGCCTTGATCTTGTCCAGCGCCGCGAAGAACTCGTCACGGGTCTTCGGGGTCTCGGTGACACCGGCCTCCTTGAAGACCGACTTGTTGTAGATCACCACGCGGTTGGTGAAGTACCACGGGGCGCCGTACTGCTTGCCGTCCACGACGGCGGCCTCGTTGAGGTTGGCGGTCCAGTCGCCGCCGATCTCCGACTTGAGGTCACCGAGGTCGGCCAGGCCGCCGGTCTTCGCGTACGCCGCGGTCTGGGTGTTGCCGATCTCGAAGACGTCCGGCGGGTTCTCCTCGGAGAGGGCGGTCGTCAGCTTCTGCTGAATCCCGTTCCACTGCTGGACCTCGAACTTGACCTTCGCGCCGGTCTTCTTCTCGAATTCGGCGGTAAGGTCCTTCTGCCACTGATCCGGCGTCGAACCGTCCATGGCCCAGACGGTGAGGGTCTGTCCCTTGTAGCTGTCGGGACCGGACTTCTTGCCGCTGCTGTCGCTGCCGCCGTCGTCGGAGCCACACGCTGCCATGCTGACCATCATGCCCGCGACGCCGATCGCCGCGATGAGCTTGCGCTTCACGCCAAACCCTCCTCAGGGTGCTGCAACCCCCCGCCCACCGCGAAGACACCGACGAGTAGTACTGCTGGGGCTGGGACCTGGTCTTTAATGGTTTAGACCAGTACCGGGAGCTTGGCCTAGACCTTTAGGGGTGTCAAGGGTGTATAAGAAGTGCACTCGCGTCCGTTATAGGACCGACACCTGAGGGAGGGCGACGACCCGTGACCGGACCGTGCCACCATGTGAGCCGCGACAGACGGAGGAGCCGGTGACGGCAGCAACGCAGCAGTCGGGAAGGCGGGCCATGGGTGCCGACGGGGGCAGCAGCAGTACGGGCGAGACCGGTGCGGGCGCGGGTGCGCGTACGGCACGCGTCCCCAAGTACTACCGGCTCAAGCGCCATCTCCTCGACATGACGGACACCATGCCGCCGGGCACCCCGGTGCCCCCCGAACGGACCCTGGCCGCGGAGTTCGACACCTCGCGCACGACGGTCCGTCAGGCCCTCCAGGAGCTGGTGGTCGAGGGCCGGCTGGAGCGCATCCAGGGCAAGGGCACCTTCGTGGCCAAGCCGAAGGTCTCGCAGGCCCTGCAACTCACCTCGTACACCGAGGACATGCGCGCCCAGGGCCTCGAACCCACCTCCCAGCTGCTGGACATCGGCTATGTCACGGCGGACGACACGCTCGCCGGACTGCTGGACATCACGGCGGGCGGCCGGGTGCTGCGCATCGAGCGGCTCCGGCTCGCCAGCGGCGAACCGATGGCCATCGAGACCACCCATCTCTCGGCCAAGCGCTTTCCCGCGCTGCGCCGTTCACTGGTGAAGTACACCTCGCTCTACACCGCCCTGGCCGAGGTGTACGACGTCCGGCTCGCCGAGGCGGAGGAGACCATCGAGACCTCGCTCGCCACGCCGCGCGAGGCGGGGCTGCTCGGCACGGACGTCGGACTGCCGATGCTCATGCTCTCCCGTCACTCGATCGACGGGGAGGGCGAACCGGTGGAGTGGGTGCGCTCGGTCTACCGGGGCGACCGGTACAAGTTCGTGGCCCGCCTGAAGCGTCCCACCGACTGAGACGCCCCCGCGGTTCCCCCCGACGGATGATCCCCCCGCACACGCGGGGGGATCACTCATTTCGGGCGACACCGGACCGTTGCAGGACCGCAATGCGGACGGGGGGTGACGATGGCCGGAACTACCGCTTAGATTTCCTGCGCGTTGCACCAGGTGATCAGCGAGGGGACGGAGTCGCCACATGCCAGAAGAAACCGAAGCGAACCCACCGACAGCACCCGTGGTGACACCCGTGAGGGTGGTCATCGGGCTCTGTCTCATCGCCCCGTTCGTGGCGATGCTCTGGGTCGGCTCGTACGCGAAGGTCGACCCGACCTTCATCGGCATCCCGTTCTTCTACTGGTACCAGATGCTCTGGGTGCTCATCTCGACCGCTCTCACGATGATCGCGTACAAGCTGTGGCAGCGTGACCAGCGCGCCCGCAAGGGGGGTGCGTCAGCATGAAGGACGGCGTGAACGGCGTCGCACTCGCCGTGTTCATCTTCTTCTTCGTGGCCGTCACGGTCATCGGCTTCATGGCCGCGCGCTGGCGCAAGGCCGAGAACGAGGCCAGCCTCGACGAATGGGGCCTGGGCGGACGTTCGTTCGGCACCTGGGTCACCTGGTTCCTGCTCGGCGGCGACCTCTACACGGCGTACACCTTCGTCGCGGTGCCCGCGGCGATCTACGCGGCGGGCGCGGCCGGCTTCTTCGCCGTCCCGTACACGATCCTCGTCTACCCGCTGATCTTCACCTTCCTGCCGCGTCTGTGGTCGGTGTCGCACAAGCACGGTTACGTCACCACCTCGGACTTCGTCCGCGGCCGGTTCGGCTCGAAGGGGCTCTCGCTGGCGGTCGCCGTCACCGGCATCCTCGCCACGATGCCGTACATCGCCCTCCAGCTGGTCGGCATCCAGGCCGTGCTGGACGTCATGGGCGTCGGCGGCGGCGAGAACACGCATTGGTTCATCAAGGACCTGCCGCTGCTCATCGCGTTCGCCGTCCTCGCCGCGTACACCTACTCCTCGGGGCTGCGCGCGCCCGCGCTCATCGCGTTCGTCAAGGACGGCCTGATCTACCTGGTCATCGCCGTGGCGATCGTCTACATCCCGATCAAGCTCGGCGGGTTCGACGACATCTTCGCCAAGGCGGGCGACGCCTTCGCCCAGAAGAACGAGGCGGCCGGCAAGCCGGTCGCCGGACTCGCGCCCGGGGTCTCCGGCCAGTGGGGCTACGCCACCCTCGCGCTGGGCTCGGCGCTGGCCCTGTTCATGTATCCGCACTCGATCACGGCGACGCTCTCCAGCCGCAGCCGTGACGTGATCCGGCGCAACACCACGATCCTGCCGCTGTACTCGCTGATGCTGGGTCTGCTGGCGCTGCTCGGCTTCATGGCGATCGCCGCCGGGATCAAGGTGGACAACGGCCAGCTCGCCATCCCGCAGCTGTTCGAGAACATGTTCCCGGACTGGTTCGCCGGTGTGGCCTTCGCCGCGATCGGGATCGGCGCCCTGGTGCCGGCCGCGATCATGTCGATCGCCGCGGCGAACCTCTTCACCCGCAACATCTACAAGGACTTCCTCAAGCCGGACGCGACCCCCGCCCAGGAGACCAAGGTCTCCAAGCTGGTCTCGCTGCTGGTCAAGGTCGGTGCGCTCGCCTTCGTCCTGACCATGGACAAGACGGTCGCGATCAACTTCCAGCTGCTGGGCGGCATCTGGATCCTCCAGACGATGCCGGCCCTGGTGGGCGGTCTGTTCACCCGCTGGTTCCACCGCTGGGCCCTCATCGCGGGCTGGGCGGTCGGCATGATCTACGGCACGGTGGCCGCCTACGGTGTCGCCAGCCCCACCCAGAAGCACTTCGGCGGCTCCTCGAAGGAGATCCCGGGTATCGGCGAGATCGGCTACATCGGCCTCACCGCCTTCGTGCTGAACGTCGTCGTGGTGGTCGTGCTGACGGTCGTCCTCAACGCGGTGAAGGCGCCGGCGGGCGTGGACGAGACCTCGCCGGCCGACTACACGGCGGACGCGGGCGACCCCGGTGTCCAGGTCGAGCTCCCGCCGGCCACGGCGGGCGCCCCGGGCGGCCACTGACCGCCCCGGCAGTACGTGTGACGCCGTCCCGGCAGGGTCCGCCCTGCCGGGACGGCGTCGTCACGGCCCACGGAAACGGGGACGCGCCGGAGCGGCCCGCTGCGGCACACTGCTCTGCATGGACATAGCGATCAGGCCGGCCCGGCCCGCCCAGTTCGAGGACCTGGGTGAGATCACCGCCCAGGCGTACCTCGGTGACGGGCTCCTGGACTTCGGCGCCGAGGACCCCTATCTGGAGCAGCTCCGCGCCGTCGGGCGGCGCGCCGCCGAGGCCGAGGTGCTGGTCGCGCTGGACGCCGACGGCCGGCTGCTGGGCGGTGTCACGTACGTCGCGCCCGGCAGCCCGTGGGCGGACATCGCCGGGGAGGACGAGGCCGAGTTCCGCATGCTGGCCGTCTCACCGGAGGCCCGTGGCCGGGGCGTGGGTGAGGCGCTCGTACGGACCTGTGTGGAGCGGGCACGGGCCGCCGCGGGGGTCTCGGGCATCGTCCTGTCGACGGCCCCCGCCATGCTGGGCGCCCACCGGATCTACCGCCGTCTCGGCTTCGTACGGACCCCTGAGCGGGACTGGTGCCCTCTGCCGGGCCTCTCACTCCTGACATTCCGCCTGGAGCTCTGACGCATCACGACACAACATGTGGGGGCTTCTTCATTCAGGAGCCCCCACATGTATGCTCGACCTCGCTGTCGCCGCAGGGGAATCCGGTGAGAATCCGGAACTGTCCCGCAACGGTGTGATCGGTGTGCTTTCGCGCATCCGAAGTCCGAAGACCTGCCGACAGTGCGCCCGGCTCGACCGATCCGGGCGCCGAGACGTCCGGGCCCCGCGGAGGGCCGGTGGACGCCGTGCGCCGTGCCGCCCTTCCCGGGCGCCGCCGTGTCCGGCTGCCCCGCTCCCGCAGGCCCTGAGCCGAGCGAGGGATAGCCCCAGTGACCATCGCGCCAGCCGACCCGGTTTCAGCCACGGATTCCGAGGACCGCACGACCGACGCGCCCGGGACCGCACTGCTGCGGACCCTGACCGGCCTCACCGCCGATCTGCCGGACACCGACCCCGGACGGGTGGCCGCCGCCGCACTGCGCGGCCGCAACGCCCGGTCGGACGAGGCGGAGCTGCGCTCGCTGGCCACCGAGGCCGCCGCCGGCCTGATCTCCGAGGACCCCGCCTACTCCCGGCTCGCCGCCCGGCTCCTCACCCGGGCCATCGCGGACGAGGCCGCGGGCCAGGGCGCCGTCTCCTTCTCGGCGTCGGTCGCCGTCGGTCACCGCGAGGGCCTGATCGCGGACCGCACGGCCGAGTTCGTCGCGCTGCACGCCGCCGCCCTCGACGCGCTGGTCGACCGGGCGCTCGCCGACGGCGCCGACGACCGCTTCGGCTACTTCGGGCTGCGGACGCTGCACAGCCGGTACCTGCTGCGCCACCCGCTCACCCGGGACGTCGTGGAGACCCCGCAGCACTTCATGCTGCGCGTCGCCGCCGGGCTCGCCGAGGACAACTCCGAGCGCGCGCTGGAGGAAGTGGCCGCGCTGTACGGCCTGATGAACCGGCTGGACTACCTGCCCTCCTCGCCCACCCTCTTCAACTCCGGCACCCGGCACCCGCAGATGTCCTCCTGCTACCTGCTGGACTCCCCCAAGGACGAGCTGGACTCCATCTACGACCGCTACCACCAGGTCGCGCGCCTCTCCAAGCACGCGGGCGGCATCGGGCTCTCGTACTCCCGCATCCGTGCCCGGGGTTCGCTCATCCGCGGCACCAACGGACACTCCAACGGCATCGTGCCGTTCCTGAAGACGCTGGACGCCTCGGTCGCCGCCGTCAACCAGGGAGGCCGGCGCAAGGGTGCCGCCGCCGTGTACCTGGAGACCTGGCACGCGGACATCGAGGAGTTCCTGGAGCTCCGCGACAACACCGGTGAGGACCAGCGGCGTACGCACAACCTCAACCTGGCGCACTGGATCCCCGACGAGTTCATGCGCCGGGTCGACGCGGACACCGACTGGTCGCTGTTCTCCCCCGCCGAGGTCCCCGAGCTGGTCGACCTGTGGGGCGACGAGTTCGACGCGGCCTACCGCGCGGCCGAGGCCAAGGGCCTGGCCCGGAAGACGATGCCGGCGCGGGAGCTGTACGGCCGGATGATGCGGACCCTGGCGCAGACCGGCCAGGGCTGGATGACGTTCAAGGACGCGTCCAACCGGACCGCGAACCAGACCGCCGAGCCGGGCCGCGTCGTTCACTCCTCGAACCTCTGCACGGAGATCCTCGAGGTCACCGACGACGGCGAGACGGCCGTCTGCAACCTCGGGTCGGTCAACCTGGGCGCGTTCGTCGCCGACGGCACCATCGACTGGGAGCGGCTGGACGCCACCGTCCGTACGGCGGTGACCTTCCTCGACCGCGTGGTGGACATCAACTTCTACCCGACCGAGCAGGCGGGCCGCTCCAACGCCCGCTGGCGCCCGGTGGGTCTGGGCGCGATGGGCCTCCAGGACGTCTTCTTCCAGCTGCGCCTGCCCTTCGACTCCCCCGAGGCCCGCGCGCTCTCCACGAAGATCTCCGAGCGGATCATGCTCGCCGCGTACGAGGCCTCCTGCGACCTCGCCGAGAGGTCGGGCCCCCTGCCCGCCTGGGCCGAGACCCGTGCCGCCCGCGGTGTGCTGCACCCCGACCACTACGACACCGAGCTGAACTGGCCGGAGCGCTGGGACGCGTTGCGCGAACGGGTCGCGAGGACGGGCATGCGCAACTCGCTGCTGCTCGCCATCGCGCCGACCGCGACGATCGCCTCGATCGCCGGTGTGTACGAGTGCATCGAGCCGCAGGTCTCCAACCTCTTCAAGCGCGAGACGCTCAGCGGTGAGTTCCTCCAGGTCAACGCCTATCTGGTCGACGAGCTGAAGCGGCTCGGCGTCTGGGACGCGCGGACCCGTGAGGCGCTGCGCGAGGCGAGCGGCTCCGTCCAGGGCTTCGCCTGGATCCCCGAGGACGTGCGGGCGCTGTACCGCACGGCGTGGGAGATCCCGCAGCGCGGCCTGATCGACATGGCGGCGGCCCGTACGCCGTTCCTCGACCAGAGCCAGTCCCTGAACCTGTTCCTGGAGACGCCGACGATCGGCAAGCTCTCCTCGATGTACGCGTACGCCTGGAAGCAGGGGCTGAAGACGACGTACTACCTGCGCTCCCGCCCGGCCACCCGCATCGCGCGCGCCGCGTCCGGGAAGACCGCCACCACCGCCCCCATCCCCGTACAGCAGGCCACCGCTCCCGACGCGGACGCGATCGCCTGCTCCCTCGAAAACCCCGAGTCCTGCGAGGCCTGCCAGTAATGAGCTCCACCGAAGACAAGAACCTGCTCGACCCGGGATTCGAGCTGACCCTGCGCCCCATGCGCTACCCGGACTTCTACGAGCGCTACCGGGACGCGATCAAGAACACCTGGACGGTGGAGGAGGTCGACCTGCACTCCGACGTCGCCGACCTCGCCAAGCTCTCGCCGGGTGAGCAGCACATGATCGGCCGGCTGGTCGCGTTCTTCGCGACGGGCGACTCGATCGTCTCCAACAACCTGGTGCTGACGCTCTACAAGCACATCAACTCGCCCGAGGCCCGGCTGTACCTGTCACGGCAGCTGTTCGAGGAGGCCGTGCACGTCCAGTTCTATCTGACGCTGCTCGACACCTATCTGCCCGACCCGGAGGACCGTGCGGCGGCCTTCGACGCGGTCGAGGAGATCCCCTCGATCCGCGAGAAGGCGCAGTTCTGCTTCCGCTGGATGGACTCGGTCGAGAAGATCGAGCGGCTGGAGACGAAGGCCGACCGCCGGCGCTTCCTGCTCAACCTGATCTGCTTCGCCGCGTGCATCGAGGGCCTGTTCTTCTACGGCGCCTTCGCGTACGTGTACTGGTTCCGCTCGCGCGGTCTGCTGCACGGCCTGGCCACGGGCACCAACTGGGTGTTCCGTGACGAGACGATGCACATGAACTTCGCCTTCGAGGTCGTGGACACCGTCCGCAAGGAGGAGCCGGACCTCTTCGACGACGAGCTCCAGCAGCAGGTCACCGACATGCTGCGGGAGGCGGTCGAGGCGGAGCTGCAGTTCGGCCGCGATCTGTGCGGCGAGGGTCTGCCGGGCATGAACACCGAGTCCATGCGCCAGTACCTGGAGTGCGTCGCCGACCAGCGGCTCACCCGGCTCGGCTTCCCCGCGCTCTACGGCTCCGAGAACCCGTTCTCGTTCATGGAGCTCCAGGGGGTGCAGGAGCTGACGAACTTCTTCGAGCGCCGCCCCTCCGCCTACCAGGTGGCGGTGGAGGGGTCGGTCGGCTTCGACGACGACTTCTAGACCGTCTTCTGGGCCCTCGCCCAGGACCTGACGTACAGGCGCCGTGTGGCCGTGACCGGCTGCGCGGCGCCCGCCGTTTCCGGGGGCTCGGCACCTCCGCTCCGTTCCGCCTCCCGCAGCACGCGGTCGATGCGGCGCTCCCGGGCGAACCCGACGAGGGCGGGCAGCAGGACGAGGGCGAAGAGGGCGAGGACGGCCAGGTAGCTCAGGAATGTGTTCATGGCTCCACTGTCGTCCGTACGCCGGAATTCGGGCAGTGGCAGGACTGTCACACACCCTCGATTTACTGCCACACTGACGCCATGCTGAAAAACGTCGCCGTCCTGCTGCTCGACGAGGTCCATCCCTTCGAACTCGGCGTCCTGTGCGAGGTGTTCGGGCTCGACCGGTCCGACGAGGGGCTGCCGGTCACCGACTTCGCGGTGGTGTCCGCGGAGGGTCCGGTCCTCCGCACGCACGCCGGGTTCACCCTCAGCACCCCCCACGGCCTCGACCGCCTGGAGGAGGCCGACCTCGTCGCCGTACCGGCGGGGAGCCACTTCCTGGAGCGGACCTACCCCGAGGAGGTCCTGGACGCCCTGCGCCGGGTCGTGGAGCGCGGGGCCCGGGTGCTGAGCGTCTGTTCCGGCGCCTACGTCCTCGGCGCGGCCGGGCTGCTGGACGGCCGCCGCTGCACCACCCACTGGCGGTACACCGAGGAGCTGGCCCGCCGCTTCCCCGAGGCCCGCGTGGAGCCCGATGTGCTCTACGTGGACGACGGCGCGGTCATCACGTCGGCGGGCACGGCCGCGGGCATCGACGCCGCCCTGCATCTGGTCCGCCAGGCGCACGGGCCCGCCGTGGCGAACGCCATCGCCCGCCGGATGGTGGTCCCCCCGCACCGGGACGGGGGCCAGGCGCAGTACATCGAGCGCCCGCTGCCCCGCACCCGGTGCGACACGGTCGGGGACACCCTCGCCTGGATGGAGCGCCACCTCGACCAGGAGATGACCGTCGAACAGCTGGCCGCCCAGGCCCATATGTCGCCCCGGACCTTCGCCCGCCGCTTCCAGCAGGAGACCGGCACCACGCCGTACCGCTGGCTGCTCCGGCAGCGCGTGCTGCTCGCGCAGCACCTGCTGGAGACGTCGGAGGAGACCATGGACACCGTCGCGGGCCGGACCGGCTTCGGGAACGCGGCGGCGCTGCGTCATCAGTTCGTACGTTCGCTGGGGACGACCCCGAACGCCTACCGGCGCACCTTCCGGGGGCCGGCGGGCATCACCGAGGCGGCCTGAGGGCTGTCCCGGAGCCCGCCGGGGCGGTCGTGCGCATGCCCCGGCGGGCCGGTTCACCGCGTCCGTGCGCTCAGACGCCGCACTGCGAGGCGGACCAGAAGTGGTTCGGGCCCTGGTTCACGTGGATGTGGTCGCTGTGCCCGGCGTACCCCGGGCCGAGGATCCCGTTGAACCCGTGGTTGCGGGCCTGCTTGGCGATGGTGCACAGGGAGTGCGGCCCGGCGCCCAGGTCGACGGCGTCACCGTACAGATGGCGGCTGTTCGTCGCTCCGCCCACCGCCGCGTTGCACGAGGTGGAACGGAAGCCGCTGGTGACGCGGATCGACTGGTCGCCCAGGGCGTGCCGCAGGGCCTGGAGCTTCCACATGCTGCTGAGGGCGTTGGCCTTGGCCGTGCCCGCGGCGACCGCACCGCCCGCCCAGGTGCTGTTGCACTTGTTGAGCTCGGGATAGGTGAAGTTCACCGGGGTGCAGTCGTCGTCCTGGAGCGCGTAGAGCTTGGCCTGGGTGGCCGGTCCGGCGACCCCGTCCGCCGCGAGGCCGTACGCGGACTGGAAGCGCTTGACCGCGGCCGTGGTCGCCGGGCCGTACGAGCCGTCGATGGCCAGCACGGAGTTGTACCCCGGGTAGCCGGCCACCCGGATCTGGAGCTGGGTGACGTCGTTGCCGGTGGCACCGGACGACAGGGTGCGGGTCCAGGTGAAACAGCCGTCGGCCTGCGCGGTGCCGGCGGTGACGACGGCCCCGCCGATCGCGAAGGCCATGGTCATGACAAGGCCGAGCAGCAGATGTGCGGTACGTCTGAGCATGGGGGTCTCCCTGCATATGAGGCGTGGAGGCATGGCGTGGGGACGAGCCTGGCGGACGGGTCGACGCGCGTCAACTACGCCCGGGACAACGCCGGTTGACGAAACCACCGCGCCCACGCGCCTCACCGGCCACGGGAAGCCCCCGGCCACGGGAAAGGGCCCCGCCGCCGGCGGGGCCCCTGTCCGTACAGGTGCGACGTCAGTCGTTCGGGACGACCTCGTAGCGCGCGGTGCCCTCCGCCATCTGCTTCAGCGCGTCCTTGCGGTCCCGCTTCGACAGCCGGTCGATGTACAGGTAGCCGTACAGGTGGTCGGTCTCGTGCTGGAGGCAGCGCGCGAAGTAGCCGCTGCCGCGCACCTTCACCGCGTTGCCCCGGGCGTCCTGACCGCGCACGACCGCGTAGTCGGGGCGCGCGAGCGAGGCGTACGCCGTGGGCACGGAGAGGCAGCCCTCGTTGGAGTCGTCGAGGTTGCGCCGCTCCGGGGCGAGCTCCTCCAGCACCGGGTTGCAGATGGCGCCGACGTGCCGCACGCCGTCGTCGTCCGGGCAGTCGTAGACGAAGACCTTGCGGTCCACACCGATCTGGTTGGCGGCCAGGCCCACGCCCTGCGCCGTCCGCTGGCTCGCGAACATGTCGTCGATCAGCCGCGCGAGCTCGTCGTCGAACTCCGTGACGTCCTGGCACTCCTTGTGCAGGACCGGGTTGCCGACCACCGTGATGGGGCGGGACGTGCCGCGCTCTCGGTGCGCCGCCTCGCGCGCCTCGCAGTCCTCGGTGTCCACGAGGAATCCCTCGTCGTCCACACCGGTCTGCTCGTCCGTCTCCTGCTGCGACATGTCCGCCGTTCGCCTTCCTGCAACCCTGAACCCGTGAGTGTCCCGCACCGGAATCGGTGCGCGTACAGCCTACGGGCACCGGTCAGCAGACTTCTTCCAGATCCCGCCACTCACGGCTGTCCGGGCTGTCCGCCACCCAGCCGTCCAGCAGACCGCGCACCAGCCCGGCCGGGGCCGCTATCCCGCACTCACGCTCCGGCACCCACAGGTCACCGGCGGTGCGGTGGCCCAGGGGTCCGGGGTGGCCGGGCTCACTGTGGTCGTGCGGGTCCAGGTGCTCCCCGTCGCCCTCGTCGCTCTCCATCGGGCTCTCCGAACAGGCACGGCAGAGCAGCCGCACCGAGGACGACCAGTCCTCGGCGGCGAAGCCGGCGTCGGAGGCGAGCTGCTCCAGCGCGTCCCGGTCGGCCTCGGTGGCGGCCTCCAGGAGGACCACCCAGGTGGGGACGGGAGAAGGCGCCCACAGCTCGATCTCGTCGAAGACCGGGTACGAGGGGCCGGCCGCCGTGATCCGCTCGCCGTTCGGGACGCCGTCGTGCAGGACGACCTCGCCCCAGCGCCGCCCGGAGGACGGCAGCGGGATCGACAGCACTTCGAGCCGGGCCGGATCGAGCCGGCGGCCCCACACGACCTCGGCCTCGCCCTCGGGCGAGAGCCGCACCGCCGCACTGCCCAGCTCCATGCCCGTGGGCTCGCTGTTGGCCGCCGCGTTGTGCTGGCCGCTGCCCGGGACCCGCAGCCCGTAGGCCTGCCAGGCCCGGCGCGCCAGCGGCCAGTCCTGGAGCGCGGTCGCCGCGATGCCGACGTTCCACCAGTCCGGCGCCCCCGACTCACGGTCGAGCAGGGCGACGGCGCGCAGACCGGCGGCCCTCGCCTGCTCCCAGTCGTGCCGGAACTTGTGCAGCAGCGCGAGATTGAACCAGGACTCGGAGAGCCAGGGCTCCAGGTCCGCCGCACGCGTCAGCAGCGCCCCCGCGTCCTCGTACCGGCCGTCGCCGATCAGCGTGAACGCGCGGTCCGTGGCCTGCCGCCAAGAGGCGGACGGCCGATGCCGTACCTTCCCGAAGATCCTCACGATTCCCGCCTGTCCCGACTGGACACCCTCGTTCATACGCTCTCTTCGCATCCAACCATGCCCGGCCGGACGCTCGCTCATTACCCATGGGTTACCCAGCCCCGGCAGGGGTCGGACCGCCCCGCGCCAGGACTCTGGCCAGTGCCTCGACCACCTGTGGCTGGTAGTCACGGCCGGTGCCGAGCCTGAGCTGCTCCAGCGCCCCCAGGGACCCCTTGACGCCTTCCCCGCACAGGTCGTCGTACGCGTTGACCGTACGGACGATCCTCGCGGCGGTCTGCTGTTCCCTGTACGGATCCGCCTGCTGCTCGACCACCACGGCCACCGCGGGATCCACACCGGTCTGACGGACCACGGCCCCGCCGAGCAGCGCGATCCTCCGCTGCTCGGCGGCCGGCAGCACGGCGGTCGCCCCGTCGGCCACCGGGTCGACCAGGGAGAGCTGGCCGATGTCGTGCATCAGCGCCGCGTACTCCAGCACGGTCAGCTCGGGACCGGAGAGCCCCAGCTCGCGCCCGACGGCCGTGGACAGACCGGCGACCCTGCGGGCGTGCCCGTGCGGGGTGTAGCCCGCGATCTCGGTGGACCGGGCCAGCGACGCGATGGTCTGCCGGTATGTCGTACGGACGGCTGCGTAGCGGCGGAAGGACACCTGGGTGAGCAGCAGGGGCACGCACAGGACGGGCAGGGCCCACAGCCCCGCGACGGCGACCCCGAGCGCCATCACCGCACCGGTCGCGCAGACCGCCGAGCCGATGCCGCTGAGCGCGCGGAGCTCGTCGCGCAGCTGCGGCCCGTACGGGCGGGAGCCGCCGGCGGTGAGAGCCGCGAGTACCGCGTCGCAGAGCGCGGTGAGCACCAGCAGCACCAGCAGGAAGAGAGCGAAGTACGGTCCCTCACCGAACCAGCGTTCCGTCCGGCCCGTGTGGTGGAGCGGCTGGAAGCACACGGCGGCGAAGGCCACGGCCAGCACGCGGCGGGCCGCCCGGTCGGGTCCGGGTCCGTTGCCCCGCGCCGTGTGCGGCACGGAGGCGAGCAGCTGCGCCGCGACGACGACGGTGATCACCTGGAGCACCCCGTGCGCCGTCTCCTGTCCGCCGCTCCGCCCGAGCAGTGCGTACGCGAGTGCGCCGGCCGCCCCCAGCGGCGCGGGCTCGCGCTCGCCGGGCAGGGCTCCCCAGCGGGCGAGCTCACCCACGGTGATCAGGACGCCGAAGGCGAGGGCGTGGCCGGGCTCGACGACGCCGTTCCACAGGGTGTGCCCGAGCGCGACGGCCGCGAGGACCAGCGCGGCGCCCCGGACCGCGAGGGCGGTGGGCGACGGGTGGTGGGGGGCCCGGGTCACCGGGGCTGTCCCGGGCGGTCCGGTGAGCCGGCGGCCGGTGGCCGCGCCCCCGCCCGCTGCCGCGGCAGCCCGGCCGGCTCCTCGTCGGAGGTGACCGTGTTGGCCGCGGCGGACCAGCCGTGCCGGTCCAGGGCGCGCGCCAGCGCACGGACCATGCGCGGGTCGAACTGGCTCCCGGCGCAGCGCTTCAGCTCCTCCACGGCCGCGGGCACGGGCCGGCCGCGCCGGTAGGAGCGCGTCGAGGTCATCGCGTCGAAGGCGTCCGCGACGGCGACGACCCGGGCGAACTCGGGGATCCGGTCCCCGGCGAGACCGTACGGATAGCCGCTGCCGTCGAGCCGCTCGTGATGGTGCAGGATCGCGGCGCGCGCCTCGTCGAGGAAGCCGATGCCCCGGACGATCTCGTGGCCGTACTCCGGGTGCAGTTCGATGACGCGGCGCTCCTCGGGGGTGAGCGGGCCGTCCTTGCGCAGGACCCGGGTCGGGACGCCGAGCTTGCCCACGTCGTGCAGGATGCCGGCGAAGCGCAGGGCCTCCATCCGGTCCTCCTCCATGCCCAGTTCACGGGCGATCAGCTCGGAGGCGCGTCCCACCCGCTCGCTGTGCCCCCGGGTGTAGCCGTCCTTGATGTCGACGGCCTGGACGAGGGCCCTGATGGTGGCGCGGTGGGCGGCGTGCTCGCGGTGGTACTGCGCGAAGACCCAGCAGGAGATGTACATCGGCAGCAGGACGACCAGCGCGGACAGCGGCCCGTAGGTGCTGTGCCAGAGGACGGCCATCATCAGCCCCGCGAGGGCGTGCACCAGATGCGGCCCCACGGATCGGGCGGGCAGCCCGCGCCAGGCGTGCCTGACGGCCACGCGTTCGGCCGTGACGAGGATCCCGCCGTCCAGCGCGGCCAGCACCAGGCTGAAGACCAGCGCGGCCGCGCAGGCCGGCAGCAGGGCGTACGGAAGGTCGGGCACGGCGTCCCCCGAGGTCCCCCCGAGCGTGCCGGGACCCCCCAGGAACGCGTACGTCCATGAGGCGGCCCCCACGGTCAGCGCCAGCTGCGAGGCACGCCAGACACGGCGCGCGGCGGCCGGGGGCCGGTCCACCCGGCCCACCAGCGCGCCCGGTACGGCGACGAGGACGGCGGCGGACGGCGGCAGCAGGAAGGCCGCGGCGAGCAACAGGGGGAAGAACGATCCGGCGCCGATCGGCACGGAGCCGCCGAGGACGCGCCGGCGGCCCGGGAGTTCACAGAGTGTGTGGAGCACGGCCAGGAGGCCGAGCGTGCCCCAGGGCGTCGCGGCCCCGGGGAGGAGTGCGGGAAGGGCGCAGACCACGGCGCAGACCGCCGCGCACAGGATGTGGGCGCGCGCTGCCCCCGGTGTGCCCCTCACCCGTACCGCCCGCCCCCAGCCTGGTCAATGGAGGCGCCAGGCTAGCGAGTTGGGGATCGGGCAGGGTCCGAACGAGTCGGATTAGCACATTCGGGTGACATGACCGGGGTTCGGGCGGCGGACGGTTTCAGCGCCCGCCGCGTGACCGGGGCGCCGTCACTCGGCGGCGGCGGCCGGACGGTCGGCGCCGCCCAGGGACACGTCCTGCTCGGGCACGGCGTGCCCGGAGCGGATCAGGTCGATCCGCCCCATCACCTTCGAGCGCAGGTCGGCCGGGACGTCGTCCTGCCCGCAGCAGCGCTTGACCAGCTTCTTCACGGCCTGCTCCAGGCCGTACTTCTCCAGGCACGGGGAGCATTCCTCGAAGTGCACCTCGAATTTGGTGCAGTCGCCCTCGGGCATCTCATGGTCGAGAAACTCGTAGAGATGATCGAGGACCTCTGAGCAATCCGTCTCGTGCGGCTCTCCGCAGCTCATGAGGCCGAGCCTTTCGTGTCGTCCGACTCACCGGCTCCGGCCGGGACGAGCCCGCGCTCACGCGCGTAGTCCTCCAGCATGCCGCGCAGCTGACGGCGTCCCCGGTGCAGCCGGGACATCACCGTACCGATGGGTGTCCCCATGATGTCCGCGATCTCCTTGTAGGCAAAGCCCTCTACATCGGCGAGATACACGGCGATGCGGAACTCCTCGGGGATCGACTGCAGTGCGGACTTCACATCGGAGTCCGGCAGGTGGTCGAGTGCCTGGGACTCCGCCGAGCGCAGACCGGTGGACATGTGCGACTCCGCACGCGCCAGCTGCCAGTCCTCGATCTCCTCGGCGGCGCTCCGCTGGGGTTCGCGCTGCTTCTTGCGGTACGAGTTGATGAAGGTGTTGGTGAGAATGCGGTACATCCACGCCTTGAGGTTC
Organism: Streptomyces sp. NPDC104381; assembly: GCF_055583745.1. NCBI lineage: Bacteria > Bacillati > Actinomycetota > Actinomycetes > Kitasatosporales > Streptomycetaceae > Streptomyces > Streptomyces sp. NPDC104381. The sequence continues at coordinate 293,756 of NZ_JBVJNK010000004.1, read as the reverse complement.
GTGCCTTCACGGAACTGGTGGAAGGACCCGTACGCCTTGGCGTAGGTCTCCTGCACCAGGTCCTCGGCGTCCGCGGGGTTGCGCGTCATGCGCAGCGCGGCCGAGTACATCTGGTCGAGATATCCCAGGGCGTCCCGCTCGAAGCGCGCGTTGCGCTCGGCAGTCGTCTCCTGCGCACGGCCGTCGTCGGTCCCTGTGTCGGTCCCAGTGACCGGACCCACCTCCTCCAACGATGTCGCGGAGCCGAAACCGGACCCGCTCGCATCGGAGAATAGTCGACCTTGCTTCCCGGCGGGCTGTCGATCGGCACCGCCCGCGGCGCGCGCCGGAGTGCTCGTGGCCGCGTGAAGCACCGTCCACTCCAGTTCGGCGGCGTTCGAGCGGCTCGGGCAGATGGTCGAACCCATGCGACGGACTCCCTCTCCACGTACGACGGCGTGTACCGACATCGGCGTTGTACCGACACCAGCCACAACAGCCGTCCCGTACGGCGCATTCCCAGGCGCCGACGGGCGCCCGGGGTGTGAGCGGGGCCACATGCTCAGTCGAGCCCGTCCAGCCATCCGGCCACCGCGCCGGTGAGGAGGTCCATCGCCTGATCCACGGTCAGCGGGGCCTTCTTCGGCACGGCGAAGCCATGATCCGCGTACGGCACCTCGACGAGCCCGTGCTCCCCCGGGGGGAACTCCTCCGGCCGCCCGAACGGGTCGCGGCCGCCCTGCACCACGAGGGTGGGGACGCCCGTGGAGAGCAGCTCGTCCTCCCGGGACTTCTCCGGCTTGCCCGGGGGGTGCAGGGGGAAGCTCAGGGCGAGCACCGCGCGGGCGCCGAGCTCCGCCGCCGTACGGCAGGCCACCCGGGCTCCCGCGCTGCGTCCCCCGGCGACCACGGGCAGTCCCGGGGCCGTCAGTGCCGGCCACAGCCCCCGCCAGCCGGTGTCGAGGGTCCTGGGCGCGGGCGCCAGCTTCTTCCCGGCGACCCGCCAGGGCTGCTCCACCAGGGCCACGGTCACCCGGCGGTCCGGGAGCGCGGCGCCCAGGGCCTGGAGGTCACGGGCCTCGATGCCGCCGCCGGCACCGTGGCCGACGGCGAGCACCAGCCGGGCCCGCTTCGCGGGCAGCCAGGTGATCCTGGCCTCTCCCGCGTCCGTCCCGACGTTCTCGGTCTTCCGCGCTGTCGCTGCAGTAGGGCTCACACCGCCCATCCTGCCGGGTCAGAAGAGCGTGCTCTCCTCCGGCGCGGCCAGCTCCTCCAGGAGTTCCGGGCCGTTGTTGCGGACGTTGCTGACGGCGGTGGCCACCGGGTAGGCCCGCATCAGACCGCCGGGCGGCGGCTCCAGCAGCGCCTTCAGCTCCTCGATGCCGGTGTGCGACGGGTCGAGCCAGTCGTCCCAGCGGTCCGGGGTCAGCATCAGCGGCATCCGGGGGTGGATGTCGGAGAGCGAGGCGGGCCCCTCGGCGGGGGCGACGGCGAGCGGGGACGTCTCGGCCTCCGTGGTGATCACCGAGCAGGTCACCCACCAGGCCGCCGGGTGGTCGTCGGGGAGCGTCCGGTCGCGCCAGAACTCGTACAGGCCGGCCATGGCGAAGACCGAGCCGTCGGCGGGGGTCACGAAGTACGGCTGCTTCCGGGGCCGCTTCTTCCTGCCCTTCTCCTCCAGCTGCCGCTCCTCGGCCCCGGTGACCCACTCGTAGTAGCCGTCGGCGGGCAGGATGCAGCGCCGCGACACGAAGGGGCGACGGAAGGACGGCTTCTCGTGGACGGTCTCCGCGCGGGCGTTGATCATGCGCGCGGCTCCCTCCGGCGACTTCGACCAGGACGGTACGAGTCCCCATTTCAGGGCGCGCAGCTGGCGAACCGGCCGCTGGTCGTCCGCGTCCTTCACAGGACGGTCGAGGACCGCGTAGACCTCCTTGGTCGGCGCGACGTTCCAGTCGGGCTCCAGGGTCTCCGTCGGTTCCCACTTCTCCACGCCGAAGAGCCCGGTCAGATCCTCCGGCCGCCGGCTCGCTGCATACCGTCCGCACATAAGTGCCAGACTGCCACGACCCGCCAGTCGAGTGGATGCCGATTCCCTCGAGCACCTCAAGGAGCCGCCCGCACCATGGACAGCACCGACCTCGGCGATCTGTGGGATCGCGTCTTCGGAACCCAGCCCGCGCCCGAGCAGTGGCTGGTGGTCGTCACGGCCACGGCGGCGCTCGTCGCGGTCGTCCCGAACCTCATATGGCGCCTCTCCCGCAACGCGATCACCATCGCGCACGAGGGAGGGCACGGGCTGATCGCCCTGCTCACCGGACGTCAGCTGTCGGGGATCCGGCTGCACTCGGACACCAGCGGCCTCACCGTCAGCCGCGGCAAGCCCACGGGCATCGGCATGATCCTCACCGCCGCGGCCGGCTACACGGCGCCGCCGCTGCTCGGGCTCGGCGGCGCCTGGCTGCTGACCAACGGCCGGATCACCCTCCTCCTGTGGCTGGCGACCGCCCTCCTGGCGGTGATGCTGGTGATGATCCGCAATCTGTACGGGGCGCTGACGGTCATCCTCACGGGTACGACCTTCCTGCTGGTGTCCTGGCTGACCTCCGCCGACGTCCAGTCGGCGTTCGCGTACACCGTGGTCTGGTTCCTGCTGCTCGGCGGCGTGCGTCCCGCGTTCGAGCTGCAGTCCAAGCGCAGGTACGGCGGCGCTCCCGACTCCGACGCGGACCAGCTCGCCCGGCTCACGCACGCGCCGGCCGCGATATGGCTCTTCCTCTTCCACGCGGTGTCGCTGTGCTCGCTGATCGGCGGCGGACGCTGGCTCCTCGGGCTGTGAGGACGCCCGACCGGACGCGGGTGGGGAGGCCGCCTCTACCACCCTTGTATTACGCCCCGGTTTCGGCCCTTTTGTTCAGGATCTGGGATTGCGCCGAGCCACTAAAGTGAGGGGCATGACCGAAAGTTCCGTGCACCCCGCCCTCTGGCCCGCCCCCCGAGCGACCGGGGCCGTCGATGCGACCGTCACCGTGCCCGGATCGAAGTCGGTCACCAATCGCGCCCTCGTCCTGGCCTCCCTGTCCTCCGAGCCGGGCTGGCTGCGCCGCCCGCTGCGCTCGCGCGACACCCTGCTGATGGCCCAGGCGCTCCGCGCCATGGGCGTGGGCATCGAGGAGGGCGTGGGCCCGGACGGCTCGGGCGAGGCCTGGCGGGTCATCCCCGCGGGTCTGCACGGACCTGCCCGGGTGGACGTCGGCAACGCGGGCACGGTGATGCGCTTCCTGCCGCCCGTGGCCTGCCTCGCGGACGGCCCCGTCCACTTCGACGGCGACCCGAGGTCCTACGAGCGGCCCCTGCACGGCGTGATCGACGCCCTGAAGTCGCTGGGCGCCCGGATCGACGACGACGGCCGGGGGACGCTCCCGCTGACCGTGCACGGCGCGGGCGCGCTGGACGGCGGACCGGTCTCCATCGACGCCTCCTCGTCCTCCCAGTTCGTCTCCGCCCTGCTGCTGTCCGCGCCCCGGTTCAACCAGGGCGTGGAGGTGCGGCACACCGGTTCGGCGCTGCCCTCGATGCCGCACATCCGGATGACCGTCGACATGCTGCGCTCGGTCGGCGCCCAGGTCGACGAGCCGGAGTCGGGCGGCGAGCCCGATGTCTGGCGGGTCTCCCCCTCCGCCCTGCTGGGCCGCGACCTCACCGTCGAACCCGACCTCTCCAACGCCCAGCCGTTCCTGGCCGCCGCGCTGGTGACCGGCGGCCGGGTCACCGTCCCCGACTGGCCGCTGCGGACCACCCAACCGGGTGACGCGCTGCGCGAGATCTTCACCGCGATGGGTGGCGCGTGCGAGCTGACCGAGCAGGGGCTCACCTTCACCGGCTCGGGCTCGGTGCACGGCATCGACGTCGACCTGAGCGAGGTCGGCGAGCTGACCCCGGGCATCGCGGCCCTCGCCGCCCTCGCGGACTCCCCGTCCACCCTGAGCGGCGTCGCCCATCTGCGGCTCCACGAGACGGACCGGCTGGCGGCCCTCACCAAGGAGATCAACGGCCTGGGCGGCGACGTCACGGAGACCGCGGACGGCCTGCGGATCAACCCCCGCCCGCTGCACGGCGGCACCTTCCACACGTACGACGACCACCGGATGGCGACCGCGGGCGCGATCATCGGCCTCGCCGTGGCGGGCGTGGAGATCGAGAACGTCGCCACGACCGCCAAGACGCTGCCGGACTTCCCGGACATGTGGACCGGGATGCTCGGGGAGCCCTCCGGCGCCGTCGGCGTCTCGTCCGGAGCGCTCGGCGCCCCGGCCGGCGGGCGCGGGGTCTGAGGAAATGCGCCGCTACGGGAAGAACCCGGACGAGGACGACATCCGCGTCCGCCCCAACCCCAAGGGCAACCGCCCCCGCACCCACACCCGCCCCAAGCACGAGGACGCCCAGGACGGCATGGTCCTGACCGTCGACCGGGGCAGGCTGACCTGCCTGGTCGAGGACCGTACGGTGACGGCGATGAAGGCCCGCGAACTGGGCCGTAAGGCCGCCGTGGTGGGTGACCGGGTCTCCCTGGTGGGCGACCTCTCCGGCGCCAAGGACACCCTGGCGCGCATCGTGCGCATCGGGGCGCGTACGTCGGTGCTGCGCCGCACGGCGGACGACGACGACCCGTTCGAGCGGGTGGTCGTCGCCAACGCCGACCAGCTGGCGATCGTCACCGCCCTCGCCGATCCCGAACCCCGCCCGCGCATGATCGACCGCTGCCTGGTCGCGGCGTACGACGGCGGGCTCACCCCGCTCCTGGTGCTGACCAAGTCGGACCTGGCCTCGGCGGACAAGCTCCTGGAGGCGTACACCCCGCTGGGGGTCCCCTACATCGTGACCAGCCGCGAGGAGCTGGAGAACGGGGACGCCGCCGACCGGGTGCGGGAGCTGCTGAACGACCGGGTGACCGCCTTCGTCGGGCACTCCGGTGTCGGCAAGACGACGCTGGTCAACGCGCTGGTGCCGAAGGACAGGCGACGGACGACCGGCGTGGTCAACGCCGTCACGGGGCGCGGCAGGCACACCACCACGTCGGCGCTCGCCCTCCCGCTGCCGGACGGCCGCGGCTGGGTCGTCGACACCCCCGGCGTGCGGTCGTTCGGGCTGCACCACGTCGACCCCTCACGGGTCATCAACGCCTTTCCCGATCTTCAGCCGGGCACGGAGAACTGCCCGCGCGGCTGCACGCACGACGGCCAGGAGCCGGAGTGCGCCCTGGACGCCTGGGTCGCGGAGGGGCACGCCGACCCGGCGCGCCTCGACTCGCTGCGGAGGCTGCTCGCGACCCGCGAACGGCGCGAGGGCGACTGAGGCACGGCGGCGGACGCCGCCGCCCGACTCGCGCACGTTTGCGGTCTCCCACGGCTGGTAAGGGCATAATCGCGCAAGCGAGACGAAGCGTCACCTACGTGGGAGGCACCTGACGATGGCGTGGTTGCTGGTCGTGGTCGCCGGACTGCTGGAGACCGGCTTCGCCGTGTGTCTGAAGCTTTCGCACGGGTTCACCCGGATCTGGCCGACGATCGCGTTCTGCGCGTTCGCCCTCGGCAGCTTCGGTCTGCTGACGATGGCTCTCAAGAAGCTCGACGTCGGTCCGGCGTACGCGGTGTGGACGGGCATCGGGGCGGCGGGGACGGCGATCTACGGGATGATCTTCCTCGACGACGTGGTCTCCACGCTCAAGCTGGTGTCGATCTCGCTGGTGATCATCGGCGTGATCGGGCTGCAGCTGTCCGGTTCGACGCACTGACCCCCGGGGCGGCCACGGAGTCCGCCGGCACCAGGGCGTACGAGAGGGCGAGCCGGAGCACGATCTCGCAGGTCAGCTCCAGTCTCGCGGGGTCGCGCGGCGGCGCGTCCCGCTCCAGCGCGGCCACGGCGCGGTCCCGGACGAGCGTGAGCAGTTCGGTGGGCGTGGGCGGCGCCGGTCCCGTTTCCGTACGGCTGTCGTCGGGCGGGTCTCCCGGCCGGGGCAGGTGCTCGCCCCAGACGCCCGTGAGCAGGGCCATGACCAGGACGTCGGCGCGAGCCGCCCGGACCGTCCAGCGGGCGAGCTCCGCCGGGCCCTCCCCCAGGACGCGGCCGGTGCCGAGCGCCCGGTCCACCCCGGCCAGATAGCCGTCGGCCGCGCGCCGGACCAGTGCGCGGGCCAGACCGTCCTTGCTGCCGAACTCGTTGTAGAGGGTCTGCCGGGAGACCCCGGCGCGGGCCGCCACGTCGACCATGCGCACGGCCGTCCAGGGCCTGGTGCGCAGCGCCGACCGTGCGGAGTCCAGCAGTGCTTCTCGCGCCGATGGCATCGTCGCCTCCCACGCCGGGGACCTGCGCATCAGAGTTGAGGCGCCCGGAGGCACTGTCAAGGGTCCGCGCACGGGGCCGTGTAGCCCGGGAGGGTGGCGGTGGTTACTGTGAACGGCATGCCCGATTACCACGATGATCTGCGCCTTGCCCACGTCCTGGCGGACGCCGCCGACGCGGCGACGATGGACCGGTTCAAGGCTCTGGACCTCAAGGTCGAGACCAAGCCGGACATGACCCCGGTGAGCGAGGCCGACAAACACGCGGAGGAGCTGATCCGCGGGCACCTGCACCGGGCCCGTCCGCGCGACGCGATCCTCGGCGAGGAGTACGGGGTCGAGGGCACCGGCCCGCGGCGCTGGGTCGTCGACCCGATCGACGGCACCAAGAACTACGTACGGGGTGTCCCCGTTTGGGCGACGCTGATCTCGTTGATGGAGGCGGGCGAGGACGGCTTCCAGCCGGTGGTGGGCGTGGTGTCCGCCCCCGCGCTGAACCGCCGCTGGTGGGCGGCGAAGGGCGCCGGCGCGTTCTCCGGTCGCAGCCTGACGTCCGCGACGCGGCTGCACGTGTCGAAGGTCGAGCGGATCGCGGACTCGTCGTTCGCGTACGCCTCGATGACGGGCTGGGAGGAGCAGGGCCGCCTGGACGGCTTCATGGACCTGACGCGGGCCGTCTGGCGCACGCGCGGGTACGGGGACTTCTGGCCGTACATGATGGTCGCCGAGGGTTCGGTGGACATCTGTGCGGAGCCGGAGCTCTCCCTGTGGGACATGGCGGCCAACGCGATCATCGTCCAGGAGGCGGGCGGGCGCTTCACCAGCCTGGACGGCGTCTCCGGCCCGGGCGGCGGCAACGCGGCGGCGTCCAACGGCCTGCTCCACGACGAGCTGCTCGGCTATCTGAACCAGCGCTACTAGGGCGTGTCCCGGGCGGCGCGCGGGTCGGCACCGGGGAGTGGTGCGGCCGGCGCACGGGTCGGCGCGCGGGGGATCACCCCCGCGCCCCCTTGTTGAGTCCCCTCCTGGGTGCCACTCTGAGAGTCCCCCCACTTGTGAACTTGTGAATTCCCTCACGAGGGGCTCCACAGGTCACTTCTCGAAGGAGGTGGCTCCTCGCATGCTCGTCCGTGACGCCATGAGCACCCTGGTCCTCACCATCGGCCCGGCCCACACGCTCCGGCAGGCGGCCCGGCTGATGTCGGCCCGCCGTATCGGAGCGGCCGTCGTCCACGACCCGGACACCTGCGGCCTCGGCATCATCACCGAGCGCGACATCCTCGACGCCGTCGGCGCCGGGCTGGATCCCGATGTCGAGACCGCGTCCACCCACACCACCACCGACGTGGTCTTCGCCACTCCGGTGTGGACCCTGGAGGAGGCGGCCCAGGCCATGACGCACGGCGGCTTCCGGCATCTGATCGTGCTGGACGACGACGGCCCCGTCGGCATCGTCTCGGTGCGCGACATCATCAGGTGCTGGGCGCCGGCCCGGCGGGCCCGCCCCGAAATGGCCCTCTGACGCTTCCCCCTGACGGCCCTTCCGCACACCACCCGTCTACGGACGACAGCGGGCCGGATCCCGGGACAACCTCCCGGGATCCGGCCCACCACCTACGGCAAGCGCCCGCGTCAGCCGCGCAGGGCCTGGACCGCGGCCTCCAGCCGCTTGCCGAAGTCTCCGTCCGCCTGACGGAAGTTGTCGATCGCGCGCTCGGCGATGTCGTCACGCGAGACCTTGGAGATGAACCCGGAGAGGTTGTCGATCAGACGGACCTTCTCCTCCTCCGTCATCAGCCGGTAGAGGTTCCCGGCCTGCACGAAATCGTCGTCCTCGGCGTGGACCGGCGTCTCGTGGTTGCCCGTGCCGCCCGTGACGGGGACGGGCTCCCAGAGCGGCCGGTCCGTCTGGTGCGGGCCGCCGAAGCTGTTCGGCTCGTAGTTCTTCGCGCCCTTGTGGCGGCCGTCGTACAGATAGCCGTCCCGGCTGTGGGTGCGCGCCTCGGTGGCGTGCGGACGGTTCACCGGCAGGTGGTCGGCGTTGATGCCGACGCGGTAGCGGTGGGCGTCGCCGTACGCGAAGAGACGGCCCTGGAGCATCTTGTCGGGGGACGGGCCGATGCCGGGCACGAAGTGCGCCGGGCTGAAGATCGACTGCTCGACCTCGGCGAAGACGTTCTCCGGGTTGCGGTTGAGCTCCAGCTTGCCGATCTCGATCGGCGGGTAGTCCGCGTGCGGCCACACCTTGGTGAGGTCGAACGGGTTGAAGCGGTACGTGGCGGCCTCGGCCGCCGGCATGACCTGGACCTGCACCGTCCAGGTCGGGAAGTCACCGCGCTCGATGGACTCGCGCAGATCACGCTGGTGGCTGTCCGGGTCCACACCGGAGAGGCGGACGGCCTCCTCGGTGGTGAGGTTCTCGATGCCCTGGTCGGTCTTGAAGTGGTACTTGACCCAGAAGACCTCGCCGGCCTCGTTGTTCCACTGGAACGTGTGCGAACCGAAGCCGTCCATGTGACGGTACGAGGCCGGGATGCCCCGGTCGCCGAAGAGCCAGGTCACCTGGTGCGTGGACTCGGGCGACAGACCCCAGAAGTCCCAGACGTTGTCCGCCTCCTGCGAACCGGTGTACGGATCGCGCTTCTGGGTGTGGATGAAGTCGGGGAACTTGATCGCGTCCCGGATGAAGAACACCGGGGTGTTGTTGCCGACGAGGTCGTAGTTGCCCTCCTCGGTGTAGAACTTCAGCGCCCAGCCGCGGGGGTCACGCGCCGCGTCGGCGGAGCCGAGGTTGCCCGCCACGGTCGAGAAGCGCAGGAAGGTCTCGGTCTGCTTGCCGACCTCCGAGAGGAACTTCGCCCGCGTCCACTGCGAGACGTCCCGGGTCAGCGTGAAGGTCCCGTACGCACCGGCGCCACGGGCGTGCACGACACGCTCCGGGATGCGCTCGCGGTTGAAGTGGGCGAGCTTCTCCAGAAGCGCCTGGTCCTGGACGAGAACCGGTCCACCCGGGCCAGCGGTCTCGCTGTTCTGATTGTCGGCCACCGGAGCGCCGGCCTCCGTGGTGAGCGGTCCCTGAGTCACGCGCGCCTCCTGCGTCATGTCCCGCACAGTGTCGTTCCCTGTGCGGCTTGTTCTCGGCCGCAGCCTGTCCTTGGCCAGTACGTCACCGATCCTACAATGGACTTTGTCCAAGTCAAACAGTCATCTAAAGTCACACCGACTCGGGACTCGGGGCCGGCCACTGTTACCCTGGGCGCATGAGTGACCTCCTGGAACGACTTCGTGGACGCGGCTGGCGCATGACGGCACAGCGGCGCGTGGTGGCCGAGGTTCTCGAAGGGGACCATGTGCATCTGACGGCGGACGAGGTCCACGCGAGGGCCGTCGACCGGCTGCCCGAGATCTCCCGGGCCACCGTGTACAACACGCTGGGCGAGATGGTGTCCCTCGGTGAGGTCATCGAGGTCACCACCGACCGCCGTGCGAAGCGGTACGACCCGAACGCCCATCGCCCCCACCACCACCTGGTGTGCGGGCGCTGCGGAGCCATCCGGGACGTGCACCCCTCCGGCAATCCGCTGGCGGACCTGCCCGACGACGAGCGCTTCGGCTTCACCGTCTCGGACGTCGAGGTCACCTACCGCGGCATCTGCCCGAACTGCGCGGCCACGGCCTGAGGCATCCCAGGTCCTGAGGAGCGCCCGTGATGCCTCAGGATCCGGGGGCCTTTGCACGGGCATACGTCAGAGGCCCGGATCCTTGAAGGATCCGGGCCTCTGACTTTCAGTAGCGGGGACAGGATTTGAACCTGCGACCTCTGGGTTATGAGCCCAGCGAGCTACCGAGCTGCTCCACCCCGCGTCGTTGTGATTGCAACTCTACGGTACCCGGACCGGCCGGAGCAAATTCATTCGCCGGACACCCGCACACACCCGTGGGCCGACGGGCCGGCCGTCACGCGGTGAGCTCCTGGTGCAGCGCCTCCAGCAGCCGGGCGGCCCGCTCCGCCACCTCGGCGGGGCCCAGCTCGACCGCCCGGGCGCACCAGCGCTGCCCCTCGGTGAGCTCGCCCCGGCGGGCGGCGAGCAGCGCGAGGCGCAGGGCCGCCCTGCCGTGCCCGTCGTTGGCGGCGCGGCTCCACCACAGGGCGGCCTCGCGCTCGCTGCCCTCACGGGCGAGCAGCAGGCCGAGGTTGAAGGCCCCGTTGCGGCTGCCCGACTCGGCGGCCTCGCGGTACCAGCGCGCGGCGCTCTGCATGTCGCCGCGCGCGGCCGCCAGCATCCCCGCCCTGACCTGGGCGCGGCGGTGGCCCTGCTCGGCCGCCCGCTCGTACCACTCCTCGCACTCGGTCTTCTCCGGCATCGGCTCGCCCAGCGCGGGAGGACCCGGCGCGGGCTGACGCAGGTCCAGGACGCCGGCCAGCCGGAAGGCCGCCTCGGCGCTGCCGCCGCCCGCGGCGCAGCGCAGATGGCGCTCGGCCGCCCGCTCGTCGCCGTCCCGCAGCAGGGCCATGCCGACCTGGAGCGCGGCATCGGTGTGCCCGGCCGCCGCCGCCCGCTGGTACCAGCCGAGCGCCGTGCGGTCCTCGTCCCGTCCGGCATGCAGGATGCCGAGGTTGAAGGCGGCGTCCACGCTGCCGGCCTCCGCGGCCTTGGAGAACCACGGCTCGGCCCCGGTCGCGTCCCCCGCCTGGAGCAGGAGCACGGCCAGCGCGTTCGCCGCCTCCCGGTGCCCCGCGTAGGCGGCACGGCGGTACCACTGCTCGGCCTGCGGGATCCGGTCCTGGGCGGCGCAGAGCAGACCGAGGTTGTACGCGCCGTTGACGTCACCGGCGTCCATGGCCGCGCGGTACCAGCGCTCGGCGGTCTGCTGCTCGCCCCGGGCCGCGTGCAGGGCCCCCAGGGCGTTGGCGGCGTTGCCGTCGCCGTCCTGGGCGGCACGCAGCCACCAGACGGCCGCGCTCTCCTCGTCGCCCGCGTCACGCAGCAGGAAGCCGAGGGCGCAGGCCGCCCGGGGCTCGCCGTCCTTGGCGGCGGTGAGGTACCAGCGGCCGGCCTCCTTCAGCTCCCCGCGCTGTTCGAGGATGGCGCCCAGGTGCAGGGCGGCACGGCGGTGGCCACGGGCGGCTGCCTGGCGGTACCACTGCTCGGCCTCGCCGACGCGCCCCGCGTCGGGGCCGGCGACGGGGCTGTCCGGCTTCGCGGGCGCACCGGTGTCCAGCACCCGGCGCTCCTCGCCCACGACGACGCGGCCCAGGCCGAAGGCGTCGTGCGCGTCACCGACGGCGTTGCGCTCGATCGTCCGCGCCAGGCGGTAGGCGGCCTCCCTGTGCCCCTGCTCGGCGGCGGCGCGCAGCCAGCGCTCGGCGCCGTCGTCCCCGCGGTGCTCCAGCAGGTCGGCGAGCGCGTACGCACCGAGCGCGTGGCCCTGCTCGGCGGACTGGCGCAGCCAGTACTCGGCGCCGGGCTCGTCCCCGCGCTCCCGGAAGTGACGTCCGAGGGCGTGCGCGGCCGCGGCGGAGCCGGCGACGGCGGCGATGCGCCACCAGCCGGCCGCCTCGTCGGCGTATCCGCGCTGGTGGAGGAGGACTCCGAGGTTGTTGGCGGCGGCCCGGTCGCCCTCGGCGGTCGCCGCCCGCAGGTGGACCTCGGCTCCGTCCAGGTCGCCGCGGCGCAGCAGGAGGGCGCCGAGGACGCTCATGGACGCCGTGTCACCGGCCTCCGCCCCACGCCGGTGCCGCGCCTCGGTCTCGTCGGCGTACTCCGTGGTGTCCGTGGGCTCGGCGTTCCCGTCCGTGTCCGCGCCCTCGTCGGCGGCGCGCCCGAGGGGGCTCACGGCGCTCCTCACGGCGTCGGGCGTCCCGGAGATGTCCACGGTGAAGGCGGCGTCCTCGTGGGCGCCGTCGGCGGTGTCAGCGGTTCCGGCCAGGGCAGCGGCGAATGCCGCATCTGCCATGTTTTCCGTCGTCCGGCCGCGTCGCTGCACAAACCGCCCTGTCTCCAACAGAGTTGCCCTGTCCCCCATAAATACCATCGTCGCACCACCTGCAACCCGCGTACACCTGGAATACCGCGGTCAGTGAAGTCACTTCGGCGTTTTGTCGACATGCCCACAGAGAGACAAGTGAAACACGACTGAGTCCAACTCGTGCCCCGCGAACCGCACTTCACTCCGACAACTTGAAAAAAGCGCCACGGCACGACGAAGGCCCGGATCCCAAAGGATCCGGGCCTTCACCATTCAGTAGCGGGGACAGGATTTGAACCTGCGACCTCTGGGTTATGAGCCCAGCGAGCTACCGAGCTGCTCCACCCCGCGTCGTTGTGTTCAAACCGTACCACGACGCGGGGTGGAGCTTTTCTCAACTGCCCTGGTCGTCGCCTTCCGGCTTCGTGGCAGCGTCAGCACCCGAGCCCGACGACCCGGAGTCGCCCGAGGCGCCCGAGGAGCCGCCCGAGGCCTTCGGCTGAGCCGCCGCCGCCCGCTCCAGGGCCTCCTGGAGGTCCTTCTGGGCCTTGCCGTAGGCCTCCCAGTTCTGCTCCTTGAGGGCCGTCTCACCCGCCGTGTACGCCTTCTGGGCGTCCGCGATGGCCTTCTTCAGAGCCGCGTCGCCGGTGGCCGGCGGCTCCGTGGTGTCACCCGGCGGCTCGTCGGGCTCGGTGGGCGGTGTCGTCGTATCGCCCTCGACCCCGAAGACCGCGTTGAGCGCCTCGCCGAGACTGTTCTCGAAGACGATCTTCGACCCGTACGAGGCGGCGACCTTGCGCAGCAGCGGGTAGTTCTGCGTGCCACCGCGCGTGTACACCGGTTCGATGTAGAGGAAGCCGCCGTCGAGCGGCACCGTCAGGAGGTTCCCGTACTCGATGTCCGAGTCGGTGCCCTTCAGGTTTCTCACGAACTCGGCGACGTCGTCGTTGCCGTTGAGCTCACTCTGCACCTGGCCGGGGCCCTTGACCGTACTGGTGACTCTCAGGAGTCTGATCGTGCCGTAGTCCTTGCTGGCCGCGTCCGCGTCCACCGCCATGAACGCCCCCAGGTTGGGGCGCCCCTTCGGGGTGAACGTCGTGGTCAGCGAGAACTTCTGCGTGTCCTGGTCCGGCATCTTCATGCTCAGGTAGTACGGCGGAACGGACCCGGGTTCCTTGTTGGTGGGGTCGTCCGGCACCTGCCAGGCGTCACTGCCGCTGTAGAACTGCGCGGGGTTCTCCACGTGGTACCGCGTCAGCAGCTCACGCTGGACCTTGAACAGATCCTGCGGGTACCGCAGGTGGTCCATCAGCTCCTTCGGGATGTCCGCCCGCGGCTCCACCGTGCCCGGGAACGCCTTGCGCCACGTCTTGAGCACCGGGTCCTCGGTGTCCCACTCGTAGAGCTTGACCTTGCCGTCGTACGCGTCGACGGTGGCCTTCACGGAGTTCCGGATGTAGTTGACCTGGTTCTGCTGGGCGACGACCGCGCGCTGGTTGGTGGTCAGCGAGTCGGCCGTGGTGTCACCGAGCGTCGTACGCGAGGCGTACGGGTAGCCGTTGGTCGTGGTGTACGCGTCGACGATCCACTGGATCCGGCCGTCGACGACCGCCGGGTAGGCGTCACCGTCGATGGTCAGCCAGGGCGCGACCGCTTCGACGCGCTCCTTGGGGGTGCGGTTGTAGAGGATCCGCGAGCCGTCGCCGATGGCTCCCGAGTACAGGATCTGCGGCTCGCTGAACGAGACCGCGTAGGCCGCTCGGTTGAAGGCGTTGCCGAGGCTGACCCCGCTGTCGCCCTTGTAGCTGGTGGTCTTCTCGCCGTCCTCCTCGTAGTCGAGCTCCTTCTGGGGCCCGCCGACGATGGAGTACTGCTCGGTCTTCTCGCCGTAGTAGATCCGCTGCTCGTACTTGCCCAGCTCACCGGTGGTGGGCAGGCCCGACTCCGTGAAGTCCGGGGAGCCCGTCGGGTTGGTGCCCGTCGTGGTGCCCCGGGCCGCGATGACGCCGTAGCCGTGGGTGTACGTGAAGTGGTCGTTGATCCAGTTCCTCTTGGGGAGGCCCTGGAGGTTCAGCTCGCGCAGACCGATGACGGTGTCCTGCTCCTTGCCGTCCTCGCCCTTGTAGCGGTCGACGTCCAGCGTCTTGGGGAACTGGTAGTAGTTCCTCTTCTGCTGGAGCTGCTGGAACGCGGGCGAGACGACGTTCGGGTCCATCACGCGGTAGCTGGCGGCAGAGTCGGCGTTCGCCCTCAGCTTGGCGCTGTCATCGGTGGTGCTGGTGCCCGCGTAGTCGTCGACCTTCGCGTCGTCGATGTCGTAGGCGTCGCGCGTCGCGTCGATGTTCTTCTGGATGAACGGGGCTTCCTTGGCCTGCTCGTTCGGCTGGACCTGGAACTTCTGCACGATCGCCGGGTAGAGCCCGCCGATCAGGATCGCCGAGAGCACCATCAGGCCGAAGCCGATGACCGGGAGCTGCCAGGTGCGGCGCCAGAGCGTCGCGAAGAACAGCACGGCGCAGATGACGGCGATGCAGAAGAGGATCGTCTTCGCCGGCAGGTAGGCGTTGGCGTCGACGTACCGCAGGCCGGTCCAGTTGTCCGTGGCCTTGAAGTCGCTGGACTTCACGGCCAGGCCGTACCGGTCGAGCCAGTACGCCACGGCCTTCAGCGTGACGAAGACGCCGAGCAGCACCGAGAGATGACCGGTGGCCGCGCCCGTCGCACGTGCGCCGGGGCTGGTGATCCGCAGCCCGCCGTAGAGGTAGTGGGTCACCGCCGCCGCGATCAGCGACAGCACCACCGCGGCGAAGCCGAAGCCGAGCAGGAAGCGGTACCACGGCAGGTCGAACGCGTAGAAGGAGACGTCCAGCTTGAACTGGGGGTCCTTCTGCCCGAACGACACGCCGTTGACGTACATCAGCCACGTACGCCACTGGCCCGACGCGGAGGCGCCGGCGATGAGCCCCACCAGCGCGGTGACCGCGAGCAGCACCCACTTCTTGTACGGGGCGACACTCATCCGGTAGCGGTCAAGGCTCTGCTGCTCCAGCGACATCGCGCTCAGCGGCGGCCTGAGCCGGTGCGCGAGCCAGATGTTCACGCCGATGGCGAGGGCCATCAGCAGTCCGAAGACGAGGAACAGTCCGATCTTGGTCCACAGGGTGGTGGTGAAGACGGACGAATACGCGACCGACCTGTACCAGAGCCAGTCCGTCCAGAACCCGGCGAACATGACGAAGGCCATGGCGAGGACCGCCAGGACACCCAATGTCATGAGCAGGGTACGGACGCGCCGGGACGGGCGGCCGACTCTGATCCGTGGCCCGGTCGGGCCTCCGCCGCGGTCCGGCATCTGGAAAGCCAACGTGCGCACCTCGAAGTTCGCGGTCGTGTGGAGCGGGCCCAGCGATCGTAGAGCCCACCTATGCAACTTACTGAGGCTTTACCTAGTTCCCGTTCCCGGGGCAGAAGGAGGCAGGATGTTGAGCATGCCCAACGTTTCCCCCTCAGGCCCTCCGATGGCCGCGAGCCCACTGACCGTCGCCGTCCTCGAGATCGACGCCTACGCCGCAGGTCTCGGCTGGGACCAGCCGGCCAGGCTGTTCGCCCTGGTCGACACCGCCCGGCTGCGTGCCCACGAGCCGGGTCTCGCCGCCCAGCTCGGCCTCGACGACGGCGCTTCCACGACCGCCACCCTCACCCCTGTGGAGCAGGAGGAGCTCCCCGCCGGCACCGCGCTGGACGAATTCCTCGCCACGATCGCCTGGCCCGACGCCGTAGTCGGCTGCGCCATGACCGTCGAGCGGCTGATGCTGCCGCCCTCGGCGGAGGCGTCCGTACCGGAAGGCCTGTCGGACGCCCAGCTGACCAAGTGGGTCGCCGAGCACCCCGACCGGCAGGAGGTCCGGATGACCGTGGCGGTGCTGCGGGACGGTGCGCGGGACTCCGCCGTGCGTCTGCGGGAGAAGGACTCCCCCACCGAGGTCCTGACCGGGGCGGGGCTCGTGCCGGGGCTCGCCGAGGCCCTCGCGGCCACCTTCGAGTCCTGACGCCCCCGGCGGGGGCCGGCCTCAGCCCTTCGAGCAGCTCGGCAGGCCGGCCGTGTCCCCCGCCCGGATCTTCTCCAGGGACTTCTTGGCGTCGTCGAGGGTCTTCACCCGCACCAGGGTGAGGCCGCTCGGGGTGTCGGACGCCGCGGCGGAGCAGTTGTCGTCCGGGGTCAGGAAGTACTGGGCGCCCGCGTCGCGCGCGCCGACCAGCTTCATGTTGATCCCGCCGATGGGGCCGACCTTGCCGTCGTCGTCGATGGTGCCGGTGCCGGCGATGAACTTGCCGCCCGTCAGCTTGTCGGGCGTCAGCTTGTCGATGATGCCGAGCGAGAACATCAGTCCGGCGCTCGGGCCGCCGACGTCGGCCAGCTTGATGTCGATCTCGAACGGGAACGTGTGGTCCGTCCCCGCCTGGATCCCCACGATCGCGCGGTCCTCGGACGGCTTCGCGGGATCCTCGGGCCCCTTGCGGGTGGTGAGGGTGACGTCGCGGGAGCCCTTGGGCTCCTTGCCCGCCTTCTCCGCCGCCGCCGCGGTCTTCGCCGGGATGATCGTGAAGACGACGTCCTCACCGGGCTTGTGCTTCGTGACGAGCTTCGCGACGTCCTCCGGCTGCTCGACCGCCGTGCCGTCGACCGCCTCGATCACGTCGCCCGCGTGCAGCACGCCCTCGGCGGCGCTGTCCTTGACGACCGTGGAGACCACCACGCGGGAGGTGACGGGGATCTTCAGCTCCTCCAGGGCGGCGACCTTCGCGCTCTCCTGGGACTGGCTGAACTCCTCGGCGTTCTCCTGCGTCGACTCCTCCTCGGTCTTGCCGTCCGGGTAGAGGGTGTCGTGGGGCACGACCACGCTGTCGTGGGCCAGCCATCCGTAGACGGCCTCGACGATGTTCATGTCGTAGTCCGCACCGGTGACGCGAACCGTCGTCATGTTGAGGTTCCCGGACGTCGGATACGTCTTGCGCCCGCTGATGTGCAGGACCGGCTCACCGCGGGCGTCGCCGAGCGTGTTCACCGTCGGGCCCGGGGACATCTCCGAATACGGCACGCGGATCAGCACGCCTGCGCAGAGCAGCGCGATGAGGATGAGGGTCGAGGCGAGCATCGTCGCGGTGCGGCGTGGCATGGAACGACAGTACGGGAACGGCCTGTCAGTGCACCGTCGGGGCCGGTCCGTACGGGGCGGACGGCGGAGTCGGGACGGATCCCGGAACACCTGGGGGCACCGCTGGTGCCCTCGCTGCGGGGCCTGCGCCCACCGGCAGCGGATGCGGTGCGGAATTGGCAACTGCGTACAGCTGCGGAGTCTCAGACGGCCTCGGAACCGGAGTGCGATTTCTCCATCGCCTCACGGAACCTGGCGTAGCCGGCGAGTTCGGTGACATCACCGGTCGTTCGATTGCGGGCTGCCCACCCTCCCCATATCGCCGCGCCAAGAGCAGCTATAAGTGGAATCAACAGCCAAGCGAGTGCTGCCATCACGACCTCCCTACCCCATGAGCGACCGCAACTGACGATCAGAAGATTAACGACCTGCAGGACCAACGCTCACGGCAGGGGTGGGGTTACGCAAATCGGGGCTGATGCCCCCCGGGGCGGTTTGCGTTCAGCAGGCTCCGACCCACTCCTCCGTGCCGTCGGAGAAACGCTGGTGCTTCCAGATCGGGACCTCGTGCTTGAGGTCGTCGATGAGCTTCCGGCAGGCCTCGAAGGCCTCACCCCGATGGGCGCAGGAGACTCCGACGACCACCGCCAGATCGCCCACGTCCAGTTCACCCACCCGGTGGACGGCGGCCAGCGCCCGTACCGGGAACTCGGCGACCACCTTCTCGGCCACCCTGCGGAGCTCGTCGACGGCCGTCGGATGGCAGGAGTACCCGAGGGAGCCGACGTCCTGCCCGCCGTCGTGGTTGCGCACCGTGCCGACGAAGAGCGCCATGCCTCCCGCGGCGTCGTCCCCGACCGCACGGAAGATCTCGTCGACGGACAGCGGTGTGTCACGGATGTCCAGGAGCCGGATGGGGTCCTGGGCAGCCTGCTCACCGGGGTGGTTGTGGGTGCGTGCCATGAGGCCATCGTGCCGCACGGGACGCGCATCCCGGAATAGCGGTTTCGACCGGTGGCGTGCCGGACGGCTTGGAGCCTCCTACCAGACGGGGGCCGGAGCCTCCGCCGGGCGGGACGGCCTCCGGTCGTGCCGCTAGAAGCGCCGGCGCGCCTTGCGGGCCCGCCGGACCAGGGCCGCCGTGCCGAGCAGGGCGACGGTCGCCCCCGCGGCACCCGCCGCGGTCGCGTCCTTACGGCCGAGCCGCCGGCCCGCGACGGTGTGGCGTCCCTCGACCTCTTCGAGGAGCGCCGCCAGGACCTCCTCGTTGGTCCACCGCGGGCGCCATCCCGCGTCGTGGAGCCTGCTCACACTGACCACCCAGGGGTGCATCGTGTAGGCGAGGTCGCCCGCGGGCGAGGGGGTGAGGCCGAGGCGGTGCAGCCGGGCCGCGGCGCCGAGGGCGACGGCGGACGGCAGCTCCATGCGGCGTACCCCGGAGAGCTCCTCCACCTCCTCCTGTTCGAGCCAGCCGTCGCAGCCGACCGCGAACTCGCCCTCGATCCTTTCGAGAGCCGCGTACTCCAGGGCGCTGACCAGGTCGTCGACGTGGCAGAACTGCCAGGCCGGGCGGGAGCCGGCGACGACCAGGAGCCTGGGTGACTCGAAGTACCGGGTGAGCGCCGTGTCCGTACCGCCGACCAGGACCGTGGGGCGCACGATCGTGACGTCGAGGCCGGGGTGGGCGCGAGGGGCGCGGCGGCCGAGGCGTTCGATCTCCAGCAGGTCGCCGACCCCGGTGGCCTCCGCCGTGGCCCGCAGCTCCGCGTCCTCGGAGAGGGGGATGTCGTTGTCGGGCAGAGCGCCGTAGACCATCGCAGAGGTGCACAGCACCACCCGGTGGACGCCCACGGCCGCCGCCGCCGTCAGCACGGTCTGGGTACCGCGCACGTTGTACGCGGTACGGGCGGCGGGATCGGTCTCCAGGTCGAGGTCGAGCGCCATGTGGACGACGACGTCCGCACCGCGCAGCTTCTCGGCGATGGCGGGGTCCCGTACGTCCAGGATGTGCCAGGTCGCCTCGGAGACGTCCCCCCGGCGCTCGTCGATGGCGATGACCTGCTTGATCTCGTCGGATGCGGCGAGATGGGCGGTGAGCAGCTCACCGACGCCGGTCGCGGCGCCGGTGACCGCGACGACGGGGCCCCGGCTTCGGCTTCGGGAAGAATTTTTCGTGGGCTTGCTTTCGGGCGAGGGGTCGGCCAGGTTTCGCGCTGCGCGAACCTGCGGATCTGGGGAACTCACCGGGCGTCTCCAGCGGTTGTCTTCAGTACGTACCCGTATGACGCGTGCGTACCAGGTGGCGTCCATCCTGCCGCAGGCCGGGAGCCGGCGGAGCACCGAGGGCCCGAGCGGTCTTCGGTGTCTACGCTGGATGGTGATGTCGGGCAGTCGCCGTCGGTTCGAGCCGGCGGCCCTACGAGCCGAGGAAACCCGTGAGTGACACCCCATTCGGATTCGGCCTTCCGCCGGAGGAGCCGGAAGACGGCGACGAAGGCAAGAAGAAGGACCCCACCGGTGGTGGGCAGGGCTCGGGCGGGCCGGCGAACCCGTTCGGCTTCGGGCCCGGCGCGGGCGGGGACAACCCGTTCGCGGCGATGTTCGGCTCCATGAACCCGAACGACCTGGGTGCGGCCTTCCAGCAGCTCGGCCAGATGCTGAGCTACGAGGGCGGCCCGGTCAACTGGGACATGGCCAAGCAGATCGCCCGCCAGACGGTGTCGCAGGGCACCACGGACGGCAGCAAGGACGCCAGCGTCGGACCCGCCGAGCGCGCCTCCGTCGACGAGGCGCTGCGTCTCGCCGACTTGTGGCTGGACGGTGTGACGTCGCTCCCCTCGGGTTCGGTCTCGACGGTGGCCTGGAGCCGCGCCGAGTGGGTCGAGGCGTCCCTGCCCGCCTGGCAGCAACTGGTGGACCCGGTGGCCGAGCGTGTCGGCCTCGCCATGGGCGATGTCCTGCCGGAGGAGATGCAGGCCATGGCCGGCCCGCTGATCGGCATGATGCGGTCCATGGGCGGTGCCATGTTCGGCCAGCAGATCGGCCAGGCCGTGGGCACGCTCGCCGGCGAGGTCGTCGGCTCGACCGACATCGGCCTCCCGCTGGCACCGGCCGGCAAGGCCGCGCTGCTCCCGCTGAACGTGGAGCGGTTCGGCAAGGACCTGAGCGTTCCGCAGGACGAGGTCCGGCTGTACCTGGCGCTGCGCGAGGCTGCCCACCAGCGGCTCTTCGCCCACGTCCCGTGGCTGCGCTCGCACCTGTTCGGCGCGGTCGAGGCCTACGCGCGCGGCATCAAGGTCGACACCAGCAAGCTGGAGGACGTCGTCGGCCAGTTCGACCCGTCGCAGCCCGAGCAGCTCCAGGACGCTCTCCAGCAGGGCATGTTCCAGCCGGAGGACACCCCGGAGCAGAAGGCGTCGCTGGCCCGTCTGGAGACCGCTCTCGCGCTCGTCGAGGGCTGGGTGGACGCGGTGGTGCACGAGGCCGCGAAGTCCCGGCTGACCTCGGCGGACGCGCTCCGGGAGACGATGCGCAGGCGCCGGGCGTCCGGCGGTCCGGCCGAGCAGACCTTCGCCACCCTCATCGGGCTCCAGCTGCGGCCGCGCCGGCTGCGGGACGCCTCGCGGCTGTGGGCCTCGCTCACGGACGCCCGGGGTGTCGACGGCCGCGACGGTCTGTGGGAGCACCCGGACATGCTGCCGACCGCCCAGGACCTGGACGACCCGGACGGCTTCGTCCACCACGAGCAGCTGGACTTCTCCGAGCTGGACAAGATGCTCGGCGAGGCGGCGAAGGGCCCGCAGAAGCCCGCCGCCGAGGAGCCGGGGCAGGAGCCGGGCGGGGAAGCGGGTCAGGACGGCCCCGGCGACGACCCGAAGAGCGACGGCAAGGACGACTCCGGCACGTGAGCCTGCATGACGACGCCGTCGCGGTGCTCGACGGCTACGAGAGGGGCGACGCCGCCCAGGCCGAGCTGCGCCGGACGTATCTGGACCATCTGGCCGCGCATCCCGACGGCATGTGGAAGGCGTGCGGGGCCGGGCATCTCACGGCCAGCGCGCTGGTGATCGACCCGGAGCGCGGCAGGGTCCTGCTGACCCTGCACAGGAAGCTGCGGATGTGGCTGCAGATGGGCGGACACTGCGAGCCCCAGGACACCACCCTGGCGGCGGCCGCCCTGCGCGAGGCCACGGAGGAGTCGGGGATCCCGGGCCTCACCCTGCTGCCCGGCGGGCCCGTGCGGCTGGACCGGCATCCCATCCCGGCGCCCTGCCACTGGCACCTCGACGTGCAGTACGCGGCGACGGCGTCGCCCGGGGCGGTGGAGCGGATCAGCGGAGAGTCCCTCGATCTGCGCTGGTTCCCCTACGACGAGGTGGCGGGCGTGGCGGACACCTCGGTCGTGCGCCTGCTGGAGAGCACCCGCGCACGGCTGGAGCACGCGGCCCGGTAGCCGGGTGAGGGGCGGCCCCACGCGGGACCGCCCCTCACACCTCCGGCGCCCGGCAGGCGGGCACCGGGTTGTCCGGCACCCGGCCGGACCGTCCGGCTCAGTTCCAGGAGTTGTTCTGGTTCTGGCCGTGCGCGCCGTGCTGCCCCATGCCGAACTGGGCTGCGGCCCCCTGCCCGATCTGTGCGTTCTGCGGCGGCAGGACCTCGCTCGGCTGGACGAGGGCGAACCCCTGGCCGAGGAAGCTCAGCTCCCAGCCCTCTCCCGTGTTGCCGCGGCGCCGGAAGACGCCGGAGGAGTGGGTCTGGGCCTGCATCTGGACCCTCAGCCCGCTCGACCAGGCGACGATCGCGTCGGCGTCGGCGTTGACGTACTTGTCGGGGGTGACCTGCATCATCAGGGGCTGGCCGGAGGTCATCAGGGCGACCTTGCCGTTCCCGGAGATGTTCAGCTGGTACTTGCCGGTGCCGGAGATCCCGTACTGGCTGTCCACCGCGATGACCTCGGTGTGCAGCGAGGAGTCGAGCGCCAGGACGTAGGCGCTGTCGACCGTCATGCCCTCGTGGTCGACGTCGACCACGTGGATGTACTGGGCGAGGTTGGCCAGGTAGACCGTGCCCTGACCGGAGCAGCGCATCAGGTCGAGGCCCTCCCCCGTGTTCCTCCGGGCGCGGCGCTGGCCCTGCGACTGGTACTCCCCGTCGAACTCCATGAGCCCCTGGTAGGCGACCATGGCGCCCTTACGGGCGAGGACGTCGTCGTGACCGGTCAGCGAGACCCGCAGGAGCTGCGGGTTCTGCACGGTGTAGCGCTCCTGCGACTGCTGTTCGGTGTGGCTGAAAAGCGGACTCTGCATGATGTGTGGTTCCCCCCGCTCAGTTCCGGATCCGCAGGCGGTCGGTACTGTCCTCGCTCGGCTGGACGACGACGATCCCCTGGCCCGAGAAGGCCATCTGGTACGCCTCTCCGCTGCCCCGCCCGATGAGCGAGCCCGCCTTGAAGCTGCGCTTGCCCTTCACCTTGAGGTTCGGGGACCACGCGACGAGGGCGTCGGGGTCGACGTACGTCTCGTCCTCGCCCCGGCCGCAGTCGACGACGATCGGTGTGCCGCGCGAGGTGATGGCGACCCATCCCGTGCCCTGGATCGCGACGTTCCACAGACCCTGGCCGGCGAACTTGGCCAGTCCCTTGACCCGCTCCACGCCCCAGGTGAGGTGTGCGTCGAACGCCAGGAGGTTGGTCCCGTTGACCGAGAGGGAGTCGTTGTCGAGGTGGATGACGACGATGTCGGCGCCGTAGTCGGCGAGGTAGAGCAGTCCGTCGCCGGCGCACTTCATCAGGGGTGCGCCCTCGCCGGTGATCCACTGGGACGCGATCTGGCGTACGGCGGGCGGGTTGGGTTCGTACTGGATGAAGCCCTCGTAGGCCACCATCGAGCCGGTACGTGCGTAGAGGTCCTGGCCGGTGGCCATGGCGACCTTGAGCATCGTGTGGCCGTGGTTCTCCATGCGGGCCGTGACGGGGGTCGGGGCGAAGCCCGCGAGCTGCTGGTTCATGACGGGCTCCCTCAGACCTCGTAGGGCTGGACGACGATGAAGTTGCCGGGGGCTCCCCGGAACTGGAGGTTCACGGTCTCCCCGCTGTGCCCCGGGTACGCGTTGCGGCGCAGCCGGACCTGGCTGGAGATGATCACCTGGGACGCGGACGACCAGGCCACCACCGCGTTGCAGTCGGCGAAGGTGGTCGGTGTGACCGGCAGGACGACCGGCACACCGTGGGTCTTGACGACGACGGTGCCGGTCCCGTGGAACTGCATGGTGAACAGGGCGCCGCCGGGGATCCCGTGCCCTTCGATCCTGCGGACCTCGTACTGCAGGGACTCGTCGAACGCGAGGACGCTCTCCGCCGAGACGCAGATGCCGTCGCCCTGCAGCTCGATGGGGTGCAGATGGGAACCTTCCTCGGCGAGGAAGACCTGGCCACGGCCGGTACAGCGCATCAGCTGCATCTCCTGGCCCGTCGCGTTGCCCACCATGCGGCCCGCGAAGCCGGCACCCTTGTAGCCGAAGTCGACCTTGCCCTGGTACATCACCATGCTGCCCTGACGGGCCAGCACCGGATTGCCGCCCATCGTGAGGTCGACGCGCATGAGCTGCTGGTTCTGCGAGGTCCAGCGCTGCCCGGTGGCCGTCTCCTTGTACGGCTGCAGGGCGGCCCGCAGTCCTGCGCCCCCCGCGGGAACACCCTGGGGCACGCCCTGCGGGGGCTGCTGGCCGAACTGTCCCGGAGGCTGCTGGCCGAACGGCGGGGCGCCCGGGGGCTGCTGGCCGTAGGGCGGGGCGCCCGGAGGCTGCTGCTGTCCGAACGGCGGAGTGCCCGGGGGCTGCTGCCCGTAGGGCGGCGCGGGCGGGGCGCCCTGGCCGGGGACCTGGCCGAACTGCGGCTGCTGGGGCGGCTGCCCGTACGGGGCGGGCGCCGGTGCGGGTGCGTGCGGTGCCGGTGCCAGGGGCGCCGCGATGGTGGGCGCGGCATGGATCGGCTGCTGCTGCGCGGGAGCGGGCGGAGCGCCGAACGCCGGTGCGGGCTGCGGCGCCTGGGGGGCGGCCGGAGCACCGAAGGCAGGAGGCGCCGTGGCCTGGGCAGGCGGCGCGAACGAGGGGGCGGCACCCGCCGGCGGTGCGGCGGGAGCCTCCTCGGCGACCTCGCCGCCGAAGTTCTTGAGCAGCGCCTCGAGTCCACCGTCGAAGCCCTGGCCGACGGCGGCGAACCGCCAGACGTCCTTGAGATAGAAGTCGCCGAGCATGACCGCGCGCTCGGTGGTGAACTCCGAACCGGTGAAGGCGTACTTCACCACTTCCTCGCCGCCCGCCACGATCCGGATGTATCCGGGGCCGACCTGCGACATCTGCCCGGCACCGTCGAGAGTCGCGGTGAAGGACAGCTTGTGGATGTTCGCCGGAATACGGTCGAGGGTGACGCGGAACGATTCGGTGTCACCGGCCTGGGCGCCGAGAAGCTGAATGGACTCCTCAGGCGATTTCGGCTGGTTGAAGAAGATGAAATACCGGTCGTCGGAGAGCTGCTCGTTGGCGTCGAGACCGAAGCAGCTGATGTCGAACGTCAGGCCGGGGCCCGCGATCTGCACGCCTACGTACAGATCCGTCCCTGACGTGAGATCACTGATCTTGGCCTTGTGGCCGCGCTGAAATTCCCTGGCCATGCGTAACGACCGTCCCCCATCCCGAAGGTGAATGCGTCGCGTCAGGCTAACCGCAAACCACGACATCGAGCCAAGCCGGTACAGACCCGGTACAGAATCGGCAACTCACTCTTCGCGGGCGGCGGGCAGATGCGGAAGCCGGTCGGCCGCCACGACCCCTTCGAGGTAGCCACGCGCGCGCTCGGTGCGGGGGTACGACTCCAGGAGCCGCCAGAAGCCCGGTCCGTGGCCCGGGACCAGCAGATGGGCCAGCTCGTGGAGGAGGACGTAGTCGAGGACGTACTCCGGCATCCCCTGGAGACGGTGCGAGAGGCGGATACTGCCCTCGGCCGGGGTGCAGGAGCCCCAGCGGGTGTTCTGGTTGGTCACCCATCGCACGGAGGCGGGCCGTGCCCGGCCGTCCAGATACTGGCCGGAGAGCCGCTCCGCACGGTCGGCGAGCTCGCTGTCACCGATGACGCGTCTGCTCTCCTGCGCGGCGAGCTTGTCCAGCATCACGCCGACCCAGCGCTGCTCCTCGGCCTCCGACATCCGGGCGGGGATGAGGACGATGGTGCGATCGCCCTCCCGGTACGCGGAGACCGTTCGGCTGCGCCGGGTGCTCCTGCGGACCTCGACCGCGCTCGCCACCGAGGCGCGGGGCTGCTGGACGGCCGGGCTGGGCTGCTTGCGTACGGCACTGCGCGCGGGGGTCTCCCCGGCGGGACCGGGAGAGGGGTCGGCGGGCACGACACGACGTTACCCGCTGGCGGTGCGGGAAGTCCCGCCCCCTCGGCGTTCCCGCGTTGATCCACTTCTCGGCTTGCACCATTTGAACGACTAATGCCCCAGCCTGTGGATAACTTTCTGCCCGTTCTGCCGCCACGTTGCATTCTTGCAACGGATCCATCCAACAGATCCGACACCGACCTGGGAGAAGTCATGCACCCGATGCTGAAGCCCGCGCTCCGCCGCGCATGGCGTGGACGGAACACCGTGCAATTCGGAGTGACGCCGGCGCACGCGGTAACGCTGGGGCCGATGGATATCGCCACGGGCAGCTTTCTGGAACTGCTCGACGGAACACGTGGACTTCCCCTGCTCCGTGAAGAGGCGAGGGCTCTGGATCTGTCGGACCGTCACGTGGACATTCTCGTATCGCGTCTCACGGAGGCCGGTCTGCTGGACGATCCGGACGCGGGCGGCCCCGAGGCCGACGCCTTACGCCGACGGGCCGAGACCCTGGAGCGGCAGCGTCCCGACGCGGCGGCGCTCTCGGTCGTCCACCCGACGCCGGGCGGTGGCCTGCGGACGCTGGCCGCCCGGCGCGCGATGCGGGTCCAGGTGCGGGGAGCCGGACGGGTCGGCGCGGCGATCGCCGCGGTGCTGTCCGGGTCGGGGGTGGGTCATGTCGAGGTGCTGGACGGGGGCCGCACCGAGCCCTGGGACGTCGCTCCGGGCGGCCTCCCGGCGTCCTCGGTCGGGGAGCGCCGGGACACGGCGGCCCGGCAGCTGGTGCGCAGGTCGGCGGTCGGCGGCCCTCCCCGGCCGGGCGGGACGGCCGACGCCCCTCCCCGTGGTGAACCCGCCCTGTCCCTGATCGTGGTGGCCCCCCGGGACGGACTCTCCGTGTACGTCCCCGATCCGGACGTCGCCGCGCCCTGGATCGCTTCGGGTACGCCGCATCTCTACGCCGGAGTGATCGAAGCCACCGGAGTGGTGGGGCCGTTGGTGCTGCCCGGGGGCACGGGCTGCGCCGGCTGTCTGGCGTTGCACCGCGCCGACAGGGACCCCCAGTGGCCGCGGATGCTCGCGCAGTGGCGCTCCGGTCGGCGCACCTGCGTGCAGGCCTGCGATCTGGGCCTGGCGACCGCGGTGGCCGGACTCGCGGCGGCCCACGCGCTGTCCTTTCTCGACGGGGAGCTGCCCGCGAGTACGGGCGCACGCTGGGAGGCCGCCATGCCGATGCTGGACTGGCGGTCGGAGCGGCTGGGGGCCCACCGCGACTGCGCCTGCGGTGCCGCCGGGCACACTGAGGTGGAGCTCACCCCCGCGGCCGGCGCCACGCAGGACACAATGGCCGGGTGACCGCCGCCGACGGAGCGGTGCCGGATACTCACGCCGCACGGCAGTCTGGGAACTGGAGGGGCACATGTCTGATCTTCCCCGGAAGGCGGTCACCCGCACCGCGAAGCTGGCAGCCCTGCCGCTCGGCTTCGCCGGCCGTGCCACGTGGGGGCTGGGCAAGCGCATCGGCGGGAAGTCCGCCGAGATAGTGGCCCGGGAGGTCCAGCAGCGCACGGCGGACCAGCTCTTCAAGGTCCTCGGCGAGCTGAAGGGCGGTGCGATGAAGCTCGGACAGGCGCTGTCCGTCTTCGAGTCCGCGTTGCCCGAGGATGTGGCGGGCCCCTACCGGGCGGCGCTGACCAAGTTGCAGGAGGCGGCACCGCCCATGCCGGCCCACACGGTCCACGGGGTGCTGGCGGACCGGCTCGGCGAGGACTGGCGGGAGCTGTTCGCCGAGTTCGAGGACCGGCCCTCCGCCGCGGCCTCGATCGGACAGGTCCACCGGGCCGTGTGGCACGACGGGCGCGACGTCGCGGTGAAGGTGCAGTACCCGGGCGCGGGTGAGGCGTTGCTGTCGGACCTCACCCAACTCAGTCGCTTCGCAAGGCTGCTGGGCCCGCTGGTCCCCGGCATGGACATCAAGCCGCTCATCGCGGAGATGCGCGACCGGGTGTCCGAGGAGCTGGACTACGAGCTGGAGGCCCGTGCCCAGCAGGAGCACGCCGCGGAGTTCGAGGGGGACCCGGACGTGGTGATCCCGGCGGTGGTGCACCAGTCGGAGCAGGTGCTGGTCACGGAGTGGATCGACGGAGTGCCGCTGTCGGAGGTGATCGCCGACGGTACGCAGGAACAGCGGGGCCGGGCGGGCCAGTTGCTGGCACGCTTCCTGTTCTCGGGTCCGGCACGCACCGGCCTGCTGCACGCGGACCCTCACCCGGGCAACTTCCGGCTGCTGCCCCCCGCGGACACGGCCACGGAGGACGCCGAGGATCCGGACGGGGACGGGGGCGGGCCCGACGAGGGCGCGGTCGAGGCCGAGGGCGGGAAGCCGTGGCGCCTCGGGGTGCTCGACTTCGGCACGGTGGACCGGCTTCCGGGTGGTCTGCCGCGGACCATCGGCGACGCCCTGCGGATGACGCTGGACGGGGACGCCGACGCCGTCTACGCCATGCTGCGCGAGGACGGCTTCGTCAAGGAGTCCATCGATCTCGAACCGGACGCGGTGCTCGGCTATCTGCTGCCCATCATCGAGCCGGCGCAGGCGGAGGAGTTCACGTTCACCCGCTCCTGGCTGCGGAGCCAGGCCGCCCGGATCGCCGATCCGCGCTCACCTGCCCATCAGTTGGGCAAGCAGCTGAATCTGCCGCCGGCGTACCTGCTGATACACCGCGTGACGCTGAGCACGATCGGGGTGCTGTGCCAGCTGGGTGCGACGGTCCGCCTGCGCGACGAACTGGAGACCTGGCTGCCGGGATTCCTCCCGGAGGGCGAGCCGGACGAGGACGCCGCCGAGGAGGACGTGACGGTCGAGGTGTAGGGGCCGCTCCGCCTCCCCCTCCCGGGCCGCCTTCCGCTCCCCGGTCCGCCTCCCTCGCCCGGGCCTTCTCTTCCTCCCTGGCCCCGGGGGCCGACGCTTCCCTCCCCCGGTTCACCACCAGGTGGAGTCGAGCCGGCTTTCGATCGCCCGGAGGTGGGTGCGCGCGCAGTCCTCGCAGACGTACCGGCGCTCGCCGTTCTCCACGGTGCAGAGCCACGTCACGGGTGGCGGGTCCGACTCCGCGGCGGCGCCGCAGCGGGCGCACACCACCTGGCCGGCGCCCGGTTCCGCGGGGTGCTGAGTCTCCTCGTCCACCTCGCGACGATAACGCCGCGGGCCGTACGGCGCGCGCCGCGACGCACTGCGGGGCCGGCCCGTTCGGACCGGCCCCGCTGATGGGGAGGGTGGCTGCCTGGGGCCGAGCGGTGGCCCGGCAGCGGTGGTGCGCCGTACTGCTGGTGGGATGTCAGTGCATGACAGCCATGGCCAGCGCGCGGCGGGCGCGCATCGAGGCACGCTCCGCACGGCGCTGCATCCGCCGGGCGGCCGCCAGGCGCACTGCCTGACGTCCCTCCTCGGCCTCCCTCAGGCGGTCGTGCATATGCGCACGGGCCAGGGCTTCTGGGATGAGTTGCATCTCGCGGGTCCTGTTCTGACGCGAGTCGTTCGCGCCGATGATGGTGACGTCCGGGGTTGCGGAGCCGACGGGCTCCTTCGCGGTGCTCGTGGTGGTGATCATTGGTGCCTGATTCCGGGGGTCATGAGTCTGGGGACGGTCGATGGTGCCGATGCGCTTCGTTCGTGTGGGGGCCATGACCCCCAGGCCGGCGGTCACGCCGCGACCGGGTTCTTACGCGGACGGCCACGGGGCCGCTTGCGGGCGACGACGACGCCCTGGACGAAGAGCTCTCCACCCCAGACGCCCCACGGCTCGCGCCGCTCCTTGGCTCCGGCGAGGCAGGCCTCGACCAGCGGACAGGTACGGCAGAGGGACTTGGCGTACTCGACGTCGGCCGGGGACTCGGCGAAGAAGACCTCCGGGTCGTAGGAACGGCAGGGGACGGGTACGCCGAGGTTCTCGATGGCGTCGTCGAGCGCGGTGAGCGCGGTGAGGGGGATCAAGGTGGAGTCCTCCGTGAGGCCGGGCGGGGAGATCGTGTCGGAAGGCGGTACGGACGGGGCGTGCGTCTCGAGTTGCACGGTGGCGTTGTCCTCGTCTGGTCGTGCCGGCCTGTTGGCCGGTTGGCGGCTGGTACCAGGTCCTGCTGTCCCGAGGCTCCTTCGTCTCGTCTCATCCGTTCGGACAAAACAAAAGGGCCGCGGATCCCGAGTGGGGTTCCGCGGCCCTGAAGGCGCCGGCCTGATCGGATCAGGCTGGATCACTCCAGGGTTCAGGCCCACGGAAGGCCCACATCGTGTGGTGCTGCGTCGTCTGCTTCTTGGCTCCGGCACCGGCTGCGGCGGCCGCAAAGGCATAGGCCGAGGCCTGACCCTTCGCTACTGCTGCTTCCGGTGCCCCGGTCGGTCGCTCATTGCGCTCCCGCACGGGCAGGCTCGCCAGGGACAGCGGGCTGACCAGGGAGACGCCGGACACACCGGTGCCACGGAGAGAGAGCTCCGAGGAGCTGGCGAGGCCGAGCGAGCAGGTGGAGACGACCGACGGATCGGTCATTTTGATGGTGTTGATGATGCTGATCACGACAATCGCCTCCTCTCGGCGTCTCAAGGGACCGGCCGGGGCCGATCCTGCGGTATTCGGATAAGTACAGCACGGAGTCAGGGCTTCAGAGAAGTCGCTGTTCCCGTGGTTAAGAACCTATGGTGCTTGCCGCTGCGCGCGCAAACTATTTTTTCGACGAGTTTTTCTCACACGTCGTCCTCACCCTCTCCGGGCTCCTGACCCACCGTCCGGCCTGCGCAGATGGCCAGTACGTCCGCCCCGAACCTGGTCAGCTTCCGGTTGCCGACACCGGCGATGACGACGAGCTCGCCCTCGCTGCCGGGCGCCGCCTCGGCGATCGCCATCAGTGTCTTGTCGGTGAAGACGCAGTACGCGGGCTGGCTGATCTCCTTCGCCCGGTCCGCGCGCCACTCGCGCAGCCGCTCGTACAGGCCCTCGTCCATGTCCGAGGGGCAGTCCTCGCAGCGCATCAGTTTCATCTCGCCGGCCTCGGTCAGCGTCCTGCCGCAGACCCTGCACCGCACCGGGCCCCTCCGGGCGGCCCTGACCGGCCTCTCCGCTCCGGCTCCGCCCGTGCCCGTACGGGAGCCGCGGTCGATGCCGCCGCCTCCTCCGGCACCGCCCCGTGTGCCGAGCGCCGCCGAGCCGGGCCGCAGCCCGTTGAGGAAGCGGGTCGCCCTGCGGTTCCCCCGGCCGCCCGGCGACCGGGACAGCGCCCAGGACAGCGAGAGGTGGAAGCGGGCCCGGGTGACGCCGACGTACAGCAGCCGGCGCTCCTCCTCGACCTGTTCGTCCGTCTTGGCGTAGGCGATCGGCATCATGCCCTCGGTCAGCCCGACCAGGAACGTGGCGTCCCACTCCAGGCCCTTCGCCGAGTGCAGCGACGCCAGGGTGACGCCCTGGACCGTGGGCGCGTGCTGGGCCGCGGCCCGCTCGTCGAGCTCGGCCACCAGATCGGAGAGCGTCGCGCCCGGCTTGGCCTGTTCGAAGTCCTCGGCCAGCCGCACCAGCGCGGCCAGGGACTCCCAGCGGTCCCGCACCGCTCCCGATCCGGCGGGCGGCTTGGAGGTCCATCCCTTGGTGGAGAGCACGGCCCGCACCTCGGACGGCAGGTCGTCGGCGCCGTCGAGCAGCGAGTCGTTTCCCCCCGCCCGGGCGGCGCCGCGCAGGGCGACGCCCGCCTCCCGCACCTCGGGCCGGTCGAAGAAACGCTCGGCGCCGCGGAGCTGGTAGGGCACGCCCGCGTCCGCCAATGCCTGCTCGTAGACCTCGGACTGGGAGTTCACGCGGTACAGCACGGCGATCTCACCGGCCGGGACACCGGCGGCGATCAGGTCACGGATCCGGCGTGCGGTGCCCTCGGCCTCCGCCGGCTCGTCCGCGTACTCCGTGTAGACCGGCTCGGGTCCCTTGTCGCGCTGCGAGACGAGCTCCAGCCGGTGTTCGGCCGCCCTGCCCCGCGCCTGGCTCAGCAGACCGTTGGCCAGGTGGACGACCTGGGGGGTGGAGCGGTAGTCGCGGACCAGCTTGACCACGGTCGCGTCCGGGTGGCGGGTGCGGAAGTTCAGCAGGTGGTCGGGGGTGGCACCGGTGAAGGAGTAGATCGTCTGGCCGGCGTCGCCGACGACGCAGAGGTCGTCCCGGTCGCCGAGCCACAGGTCGAGGAGCCGCTGCTGGAGCGGGCTGACGTCCTGGTACTCGTCGACGACGAAGTGCTGGTACTGACGGCGCACATGTTCGGCGATGTCATGACGGTCCTGGAGGATGCCGACGGTGAGCAGCAGCACGTCCTCGAAGTCGATCACCGAGCGGTCGCGCTTCAGCTGCTCGTACATCGCGTAGATCTGGGAGAGCTCGGCCGGGTCGCGCGGGACGTCACGCTGGGTCTTGGCGACGGCGGCCGGGTAGTCGGCGGGGACGGTCTGGGTGACCTTGGCCCACTCGATCTCGCTGGTGGCGTCCCGCAACTCGTTGCGGTCGAGCCGGACCCCGCAGCGGGCGGCGGCCTCGGCGACCAGCTGGACCTTGCGCTCCACCAGACGCGGGAGCTCACCACCGACGGCTTTCGGCCAGAAGTACTGGAGCTGGCGCAGGGCGGCGGAGTGGAACGTCCGGGCCTGGACCCCCGTCGCGCCGAGCTGGCGGAGCCGGCCCCGCATCTCCCCGGCGGCCCGGTTGGTGAAGGTGACGGCGAGCACGGTCGTCGGCTGGAGGATCCCGGCACGCACCCCGTAGGCGATGCGGTGCGTGATCGCCCGCGTCTTGCCCGTCCCCGCTCCGGCCAGCACGCAGACCGGTCCACCGAGGGCCAGCGCGACCTCGCGCTGCTCCGGGTCGAGCCCGTCGAGCACGGCGTCCGCGGTGTCGGGGACCTGGGGGAAGAGGGTGGAATGCGTTGCTGCTGTCACCCTGCCATGCTGCCAGGTCGCGAGGGGCCGCAGCGGCGGTTGTCCACAGGGGGTGCCGTTCGTCATACCGGCGGGAGGCCGTGGGAATGGCCGTCGGGTCCCGTACGTTCCCTCCATGCGGGAGTACGCGCGTGCGTGCGGCTCCCGTTCAGCGAGACGGACAAGACGAAGGAGCGCCGACGACATGCCGGGCACTGTGACGATGTACAGCACCACGTGGTGCGGCTACTGCCGCCGGCTCAAGGGGCAGATGGACCGCGAAGGCATCGCGTACACCGAGGTCAACATCGAGCAGGACCCGGACTCCGCGGCCTTCGTCGAGAAGGCGAATGGCGGAAACCAGACGGTTCCGACGGTGCTGTTCCCCGACGGTTCCACGCTGACCAACCCCTCGCTGGCCCAGGTCAAGCAGAAGATCGGCGCCTGATACAGGTACGGACGCGGCCCCGGGCAGAAGCCCGGGGCCGCCGTCGTCCGCTCCCCGGACCGGCCTCGTCGTGTCAGCGCCCGCGAGGCTTCCTGCGCCACCAGCCCGGGCGCTTCCCCGCCTCCGGGCGCCGCTCCGCTTCCCGGTCGGAGATCCGCACGGCCGCCGGCTCCGTTCCCGGTTCCGCCGCCGCTTCCCGTACAGCGGTCCTGATGCGGTCGAAGGTCGCTATCGCGTTCTGCTTCTCGCCGGGCAGGACGACGCCGATGCAGACCAGCGTGAACCGGTCGTCCCCGAGCGACTCCCCCACGAAGACCGGAGCACCGGCGCACCCCTCGGGCACGGTGGAGTCCCAGTGGACACGGCCGTCGCTCCCGCGCGTCACCTGGCCCACGACGACGGCCTGCAGCCTCTCCCCGTCCGGCCCCACGTCATGACCCAGGATGTAGGCGAACCGGGGCTCGGCGCCGATCCGGGCGATGTCGTCCCGGCGCGCGGCCAGTCCGTCGGTGATCTCGTCGGTCGCCCAGCTCCAGCCCTTGCGCGTGCCGTGGGCGTGCAGGCCCGCCGTGGGCATCACGGCGACCCCCAGGTCACCGAGGACGGTCCACCCTTCGGCGAAGTCCGTCATGAGGAGCTTCTCCGCGCTCATCCCCGGTTCGCACAGCTCGGGTCGCAGCGTCAGCTCGCCCAGGTCGTAGCCCGTCACCCCGGCCGCCGTCACGAGGTACTGGCTGATGACCTCGGAGCCGGGCGGGGAGTCGAGGAGGTCGTTGAACCAGAACGCCGTCCCGTGCCCGCGATCGGCGTGCGCCTGTTCGAAGGGGAGGGTCGAGCGGCCGGCGTTGGCCATGATGGCGTCGATGATCGCGTCGTGACGGACGCTCGGTTCGGGCATGGGCGCGGACTCTACCGATGCCTCCCGTGCACGGGCGCACCAGGGCGCCCGTAACGCAAGACCCGTGTCCTCAGCCGATGCTGCCGGGCCTCGGGAGCGGCTTGCCGTACCAGAGCTCGATGAGGCGCGCCGCGATCGAGACGCCGAAGGGGGGCAGCACCTCTCCCGAGTCGAAGGCGGCCGTCAGCTCCTCGCGGGAGAACCAGCGGGCCTCCTCGATCTCCTCGCCGTCCACATTGATCTCGGAGGACGTGGCGCGTGCCATGAAGCCCAGCATCAGGCTGGAGGGGAACGGCCAGGGCTGGCTGGCGATGTACTCGACCTCGCCGACGACGACCCCCGCCTCCTCGAACACCTCGCGGGCCACGGACTGCTCGATCGACTCCCCGGGCTCGACGAAGCCGGCCAGGGTCGAGAAACGGCCCTCGGGCCAGTGGACCTGGCGTCCGAGCAGGGCACGGTCCTGGTCGTCCGTGACCAGCATGATCACCGCGGGGTCGGTCCGCGGGTAGTGCTCCGCCCCGCAGGCCTGGCAGCGGCGGATGTGGCCGGCCGCCGCGATGACGGTGCGCTCGCCGCAGCGAGAGCAGAAGCGGTGCAGCCGCTGCCAGTTCTCCAGGGCCACCGCGTGCACCATCAGCCCGGCGTCGCGCGGGCCGAGGAGCATCCCGGCCTCGCGGAGCCCGGCGGGCCGCGC
This sequence comes from Streptomyces sp. NPDC104381, assembly GCF_055583745.1. Classification (NCBI taxonomy): domain Bacteria; kingdom Bacillati; phylum Actinomycetota; class Actinomycetes; order Kitasatosporales; family Streptomycetaceae; genus Streptomyces; species Streptomyces sp. NPDC104381. The sequence continues at coordinate 258,946 of NZ_JBVJNK010000004.1, read as the reverse complement.
GGACTGGTCCATGCGGCCCGGGAGGGAGTCCTTCTGGAGCGCGAAGTAGCGTACGCCGTCCTCGTCGGTGCCCAGGAAGTAGCGGTGGGTCTCGGTGACGGGCGCCTCGAAGGCGGGCGTCATGACGAGTTCGGTGCCGCCGTCGGGGGTGTCGTCGACGAGCGCCTGTCCGCCGGAGACCACGAAGACCCTGGTCGTCGGGTGGCTCCAGGCCGCGGCGAGCCAGGCCTCGTCGAGCCGGTGGTGGGCGGCGCGGTCGATGCCGCTGGGCGCGGTGAAACCGATCGGACGGGCGGTGGCGTTGTCGAAGGTGCTCACAGGTGCTTCCTACTCCCCCGGGGGTGGATCGGGCGTTCAGAGATTCAGCGGAGGGCGTCGGCCAGCTCGCCCCACAGATGGGCGGTGGTCTCGACGCCCTTGAGGAGGAGGCCGAGCTCGACCTTCTCGTCGGGGCCGTGCCAGCCGTCGGACGGTACGGAGATGCCCAGGAAGAGGACGGGTGCGCCGAGCACGTCCTGGAGGTCGGCGGCGGGCCCCGAGCCTCCCTCGCGGGTGAAGAGGATCTTCGTCCCGAAGGCCCGTCCCATGGCGCGGGCCACCGCCTGGAGGGCGGGGTGGCCCAGGGGCGTCAGACAGGGGCGGGTGGCGGGGCGGAAGGTGATCCGGTGCCGGATGCCGGCCGGGATCCTGGCCTCGGCCCAGGTGCGTACGGCTTCCTGGATCCGTTCGGGGTCCTGGCCCGCGACCAGCCGGAAGCTCAGCTTCACCAGCGCCGACGAGGGGATGACCGTCTTGCTGCCGGCGCCCTGGTAGCCGCCGCCGATGCCGTTGACCTCGGCGGTGGGGCGGGCCCAGACGCGCTCCAGGGTGGAGTAGCCGGCCTCGCCCGCGGTGGCGTACGAGCCGGCGGTGCGCAGCCAGGTGTCCTCGTCGAAGGGCAGCTCGGCGAAGAGGGCCCGCTCGGCCGCGGTGAGCTCGGTGACGTCGTCGTAGAAGCCGGGGACCGCGACCCTGCCCTCCGTGTCGTGGAGAGCGGCGACGAGGCGGGCGAGGACGGTCGCGGGGTTGGGCACCGCGCCGCCGAAGGAGCCCGAGTGGATGTCCTGGTCCGGGCCGTTCAGCTCGATCTCGCACTCCGCGAGGCCGCGCATACCGGTGCAGACCGTGGGGGTGTTCTCGTCCCACATGCCGGTGTCGGAGACGATCACGACGTCGGCCGCGAGCCGGGCGGCCCGCTCCTCGGCCAGCGCGCGGAAGTGCGGCGAGCCCGACTCCTCCTCGCCCTCGATCAGCAGCTTGAGGTGCACCGCGGGCGTCGTGCGGCCGGTCACCGCGAGGTGGGCGCGGACGCCGAGTGTGTGGAAGAACACCTGGCCCTTGTCGTCGGCGGCGCCGCGTCCGTACATCCTGCCGTCGCGGATCACCGGCTCGAACGGGTCGGTGCTCCAGCCGTCCTCGCGGGCCGCGGGCTGCACGTCGTGGTGGCCGTAGACCAGGACGACCGGGGCGTCCGGGTCCTCCGAAGGCCATTCGGCGAAGACCGCCGGGGCTCCTGGCGTCTCCCAGATCTCGGTGACCGGGAATCCGGTCTCCGCGAGCTTGGCGGACAGCCACTCGGCACTGCGCCGTACGTCCCCGTCGTGCTCGGGCTGAGCCGATACGGAGGGGATGCGCAGCCACTCGGCGAGGTCGTCGAGGAACGCCGCGCGGTGCTGTTCGGTGTACGTACGGACGGCGCTGTCCGGGGTGTCGCTCATGCTTATGAGCCTATCGGCCCTCGGGAGGTGGCTCGTCCAGCAGGAGCCGCTCCAGCTCCTCCCTGCCCGGCAGCCCGGCGGGACGGGACGTCTCCCCCGTGCGTACGTACAGGAAGGTCGCCGTGACCGCTTCCAGCGGCAGCCCGTGCAGTTCGGCCCAGGCCAGGCGGTAGACGGCGAGCTGGAGCGGGTCGGCCGTGCGGTGCCTGCTGGTCTTCCAGTCGACGATCTCGTACGTCTCCCCCGTGCGGTAGACCGCGTCGATCCGGCCGCGGATCACCCGGCCTCCGAGCGTGATCTGGAACGGGGTCTCCACGCGGTACGGAGTGCGCCGGGCGTACGCGGTGCGCTCGAAGGCCTCCTTGAGCTCGGCGAGGTCCCGCTCGTCGGCGATCTCCGCGTCACTGCCGTCGCCCCCGGGGAGTTCGTCCGGGCCCAGCATGGGCAGGGGGAGCTCCTCGAAGCGGGACTCCACCCAGGCGTGGAAGCGCGTCCCCCGGCGTGCGGCGGGCTGCGGGGGGCGCGGCATGGGGCGGGCGAGCTCCCGGGCGAAGCCCTCGGGGTCGTCGGCGAGGTGCAGCAGCTGGGTCGCGGAGAGCGTGGCGGGTACGACGACGTCGCGCACGGCCGCGCGGGCACGGCGCAGCTCACCGGCGAGGGCGTCGAGGTCGCGGTCCCAGGAGGCGAGGGTGCGGGACTCCTCCGGGGTGAGGTCCGCGTCCGCCGGGGCACGGGCGGCGGGCACGTGGGGCGCGGGGCCTTCCGGGAGGACGGCCGCCGCGGGCACGGACGGGGCGCCGCCTGCGGGGACGGCGGGGCCGCCGTCCGGGAACGGGTCGTCGAACGGCGCGTCCGCCTCGTCGTACGCCGGCATCTCGTCCTCGTGCGGAGGCTCCTCGGGACCGTCCCCGTACGGGGGCTCCTCGGGACCGTCCCCGTACAGCGGCTCCTCGGGACCGTCCCCGTACGGGGGCTCCTCGTACGCGTCCGGTACGGGCGTGGCCGCCAGGGTCTCCAGGTGCGCCAGCACCGTGTCGCGGGCGGCGCGGCGGCGGGCCAGGGCCGTGCCGTCGAGCGGCAGCGGCCACGCCTGGTCGGCGTCCTTCTCCTGGAGCGCCGGGTTCTCCTCGTCCTCCTCGGGCTGGTCCGCCCAGACCTCGATCTCGCCGTACCCGGCCGCGCAGTGCTCGTACAGCGCGTCCAGGAAGGCGGACGGGCCCCGGGGCTTCTTCTGGGAGGGGCCCCACCAGTGTCCGGAACCCAGCAGCAGGCGGCGGGGGCGGGTGAAGGTGACGTAGCCGAGCCGCAGCTCCTCGGTGTGCTGATGGGCCTTCAGCTCCTCCTTGAACGCCTTGAGCCCCTTGGCGTCGAAGGAGTGGAGGGCGGGGAGCGTCGCCGCGTCGCCGCGCAGGGCGTGCGGGAGGACCTGGGGCTGCGAGGTCCAGGCGTCCCGGGACTGCGTGCTGGGGAACTGACCGCCCACCAGGCCGGGGACGGCGACGACGTCCCACTCCAGGCCCTTGGACTTGTGGGCGGTGAGCACCTTCACGGTGTTCTCGCCGCCGGGCAGGGCGTTGTCCAGGCCCTTCTCGTACTGCGCGGCGGTGCGCAGGAATCCGAGGAAGGCGAGGAGGCTCGCCTCCCCGTCCACCGCGGCGAAGCCGGCCGCGACGTCGAGGAAGTTGGCGAGGGTCTCACGCCGGCGTGCGGCCAGGGCGTGCGGCGAGGCGGAGAGCTCCACTTCGAGCCCGGTGGTCGCGAGGACGCGGTGCAGGACGTCCATGAGGGGGTCGGCCAGCGAGCGGCGGAGGTCGCGGAGCTCGGTGGCGAGCCGGGCGAACCGTACGCGCGCCTCGGCGGAGAAGGGCAGCTGGTCGTCCTCGGCGCCGCCGGACTCCAGGAAGGTGTCGAGGGCGTCGGCGAGCGAGATCACCTCGGCGGGGTCGATGCCCTCGACGGCCTCGGCCAGCCGCTGGTCCGGGTCGGCGTCGTCACCGGCGGTGGAGCGGTGGACGAGGAGGCGGGCGCGGCGTCCCAGGAGCGCGAGGTCCCGGGGCCCGATGCGCCAGCGCGGCCCGGTGAGCAGCCGGACCAGGGAGGCGTTCGCCCCGGGGTCCTGGAGGACCTCGCAGACGGCGACGAGGTCGGCGACCTCGGGGAGGTGGAGCAGCCCGGACAGGCCTACGACCTCGACGGGGATGTCCCGGGCGACGAGGGCTCCCTGGATACGGGGGAAGTCCCCCGCGGTCCGGCACAGGACGGCGATCTCCCCGGGCGGGGTCCCGGTGCGGACGAGATGGGCGAGCGAGTCGCCGAGCCAGTCGATCTCCTCGGCGTGGGTGCGCAGGAGGGCGCATCGGACCGTGCCCTCCCTCTCGGCACCGGGCGCGGGGCGCAGCGCCTCGACGCCCTCGTGCATGGCGCGCAGGGGTTCGGCGAGTCCGTTGGCGAGGTGGAGGAGGCGGCCGCCGCTGCGGCGGTTCTCGCTGAGGGAGTAGCGGGTGGCCGGCGTCCCGTCGGCGTGCGGGAAGTGCTCCGGGAAGTCGTCGAGGTTGGCCACGGAGGCGCCACGCCAGCCGTAGATCGCCTGGCAGGGGTCGCCGACGGCGGTGACGGCGTGCCCGGTGCGGCCCGAGGGGCCGCTGCCGAACAGGGCGGAGAGCAGCAGCCGCTGGGCGACGGAGGTGTCCTGGTACTCGTCGAGCAGGACGACCCGGAACTCGTCGCGGAGGATGGCGCCGACCTCGGGCCGGGTGAGGGCCAGCTCGGCGGAGAGGGCGATCTGGTCGCCGAAGTCGAGGAGGTCCCGGCCGCGCTTGGCCGCGCGGTAGCGCCGGGTCAGTCCGAGGAGCTCGCGGCGGGCCTCCGACGCCTCGGGGAGCTTGCGCAGCTCGGCGTTGGTGAGCCTGGCCGTCCCCAGGTCCTGGAGGAGCCCGGTCTCGTACTCCGCGAGCTGCTCGGGGCGTACGAGGTGTTCGGCGAGCTCGGCGTCCAGCGCCAGCAGGTCGCTGACGAGGGTGGAGAAGGACCGGGTCAGTGCCGGGTACGGGCCGGGGGCCTCCCGCAGCACCCGGGCGGCGAGCTGGTAGCGGGTGGCGTCGGCGAGGAGCCGGGTGGTGGGTTCGAGGCCGATCCGCAGGCCGTGGTCGGTGAGGAGCCGGCCGGCGAAGGCGTGGTACGTCGAGATGCTGGGTTCGCCCGGGGGGTTGTCCGGGTCGATGACGTCCGGGTCGGTGACCCCGGCCGCGACGAGGGCCTTGCGGACGCGCTCGGCGAGCTCACCGGCGGCCTTGTTGGTGAAGGTCAGGCCGAGGACCTGCTCCGGGGCGACCTGTCCGGTCCCGACCAGCCAGACGACCCGGGCGGCCATCACCGTGGTCTTCCCCGAGCCGGCGCCGGCCACGATCACCTGCGGGGCGGGCGGCGCGGTGATGCAGGCCGTCTGCTCCGGGGTGAAGGGGATCCCGAGGAGCTCCTTGAGCTGCTCGGGATCGGTGATACGGGAGGACACTCCAGAGAGGCTAACCGGACCCACCGACAACGCCGTCCGGCGCGGAATCCGCCGGGAAGATCATTCGATGATCTGCCGGCCCTCGGGCTGCGCGCTGCACGACGCCCTGAAGGCGCAGTGGGTGCAGTGCTGGCCGGTCGTGGGGGTGAACCGTTCGTCCAGGACCCGGCCCGCCGCCGTGGCCAGCAGGTCGGAGACCCATTCCCCGGAGAGGGGTTCCTGGGCCTGCACCTTGGGAAGGGCGTCCCCGCCCTCCTTCTTCGGGGCGGGCTGGCGCAGCTGGACGAGTTCGGCTCCCCCGGCCTCCGGGCGGCGGCCGTCGAAGACCTCGTCGACGGCGCCCTCCCTGACCGCGAGCTGGTACACGGCGAGCTGGGGGTGGGACGCCACCTCGTCCTTGGTGGGCGCGCCCTTGCCCGTCTTGAAGTCGACGACGTACGCCCGGCCCTCGGTGTCCTGTTCGACCCGGTCCATGGAACCCCGGATGCGTACGGCGTACTCGCCCGCTTCGAGGGTGACGTCGAAGTCGTGCTCGCTCGCGGTGGGGGTGCGGCCCGCGCGGTCCATGACGTGCCAGCGCAGGAAGCGTTCCAGGGCGGCGCGCGCCTGGTCCTTCTCCTGCGACGACTTCCAGGGGGCGTCGAAGACCAGGCCGTCCCACACGGAGTCCAGGCGTTCCATCAGGACGTCCAGGTCGGCGGCGGTGCGTCCGGAGGCCACCTCGTCGGCCAGCACGTGGACCACGTTGCCGAAGCCCTGGGCGGCGGTCGCCGGGGCGTCGGCCTTGACCTCGCGGCCCAGGAACCACTGGAGGGCGCAGGTGTTGGCGAGCTGGTCGAGCGCGCTCCCGGAGAGCGCGACGGGGTGGTCCCGGTCGCGCAGCGGCACCTCGGAGCGGGTCGGCTCGTCCAGTCCCCACCAGCGGTGCGGGTGGGCCGCCGGCACGAGGGGCTGGCCCTCGTCGTCGCTGAGCGCGGCGAGCCGGGCGAGCCGTCGCGCGGCGGCGTCGCGCAGGGCCTCCGAGGCGGCCGGGTCGACGGTCGTCGCCCGGAGCTCGGCGACGAGCGAGGCCACCGCCAGCGGGCGGCGGGGGCGTCCGGTGACGTCCCGGGGTTCGGTGCCGAGCTCGGTGAGGAAGCGGGAGGGCTGGTCCCCGTCGTCGGCGGGTGCCTTGACGGCGGTGACGACCAGACGGTCACGGGCCCGGGTCGCGGCCACGTAGAACAGCCGGCGCTCCTCGGCCAGGAGTGCCCCCGGGGTGAGCGGTTCGGCCAGACCGTCGCGCCCGATCCGGTCCGCCTCCAGGAGTGATCCCCGGCGCCGCAGGTCGGGCCAGAGCCCTTCCTGCACCCCGGCGACGACCACCAGGCGCCACTCGAGCCCCTTGGAACGGTGCGCGGTCATCAGCCGTACGGCGTCGGGTCGTACGGCGCGCCGGGACAGGGTGTCGGCGGCGATGTCCTGGGCGTCGACCTCCTCCAGGAAGTTGAGCGCGCCGCGCCCCCCGGTGCGCTCCTCGGCGCGTGCCGCGGTGTCGAAGAGGGCGCACACGGCGTCGAGGTCACGGTCGGCGTTCCGGCCGCCCGCACCGCCGCGCAGAGCCGCCCGCTCCAGCCGGCCGGGCCAGGGGGTGCCGTTCCACAGGGTCCACAGGGCCTCCTCGGCGGTGCCGCCGGACTCCAGGAGTTCGGTGGCCCTGCGCAGCAGCGCGCCGAGCCGCTGCGCGCCCCGGGCGTACGCCGGGTCGTGCGTGGCCAGGCGCTCGGGCTCGGCGAGCGCCTGGGCCAGCAGCTCCCCGGACGGCGGCGGTACGCGGTTCCCGGCGGCCCGCTCCTCGTCGCGCAGGGCCCGGCCGAGGCGGCGCAGATCGGCGGCGTCCATGGAGCCGAGCGGCGAGGAGAGGAGGGCGAGGGCGGTCTCGGTGTCGAGCAGCGGGCCGCTCTCCCCCTCCTCCGCTTCCTCGGGCGCGGAGGGGCGCAGTGCGGCCGTGGCGACGGTGCGCAGAGCGGTCAGCAGCGGGGCGACCGCCGGCTCATGGCGCAGCGGGAGATCGTCGCCGTCCACCTCCAGGGGCACCCCGGCGGACGTGAGCGCCCGGCGCACGGCCGGGATGGAACGGCCGCCGGCACGTACGAGGACCGCCATGTCGCGCCAGCGCACGCCTTCCTCCAGGTGCGCGCGCCGGAGCAGGTCGGCGATGTTCTCCAGCTCGGTGGAGGGCGTCGGATAGGTGTACGCCTCGACCCGGCCGCCTTCGCGTACGGCGGACAGCTCGCGGTGGGCCCGGACCTTGTCGGAGGGCAGGCGGGTGAGCGGCATCCGGCGGGTGAGCTTCCGGGTGGCGTCGAGCAGCACCGCCCCCGAGCGGCGCGAGGTGGTGAGGACCCCGACGGGTGCGGGCCCGCCGTCCGCGCGGCGGAAGGTGTCCGGGAAGTCGAGGATGCCGTTCACGTCGGCGCCCCGGAAGGCGTAGATCGACTGGTCGGGGTCGCCGAAGGCGATCAGCGTGCGACCGCCTCCGGTGCCCGGCGCGGCGCCGCTCCCGTTGCCGGCCAGCGCGTGCAGTAGCCGCACCTGGGCGGGGTCGGTGTCCTGGTACTCGTCGACGAACACCACGTCGTAGCTCCGGGCCAGCTCCGCCGCCACCTCGGGCCGTTCGGCGAGCAGGACCGCCCGGTGGACCAGTTCCGCGTAGTCGAGGACGCCCTGGGCGTCGAGCACGTCGAGGTACTCGGCGAGGAACTGGGCGGCGGCGCTCCAGTCCGGGCGTCCGGTGCGGCGCGCGAAGGCGGCCAGCGCGTCGGGGCCGAGGCCCAGCTCACGGCTGCGGGCCAGCACCGCGCGGACCTCGTCGGCGAAGCCCCGGGTGGTCAGGCACGCCCGTAGCTCGTCCGGCCAGCGCACATGGGCCAGCCCCGCCCGGTCGAGACCGAGCTGGCCGGCGAGGAGCTCGCGGACGGTGACGTCCTGCTCGGGCCCGGAGAGCAGCCGCAGCGGATCGGCGAAGAGATCGGCGTCCTGGTGGGCACGGACCAGGGCGTAGCAGTACGAGTGGAAGGTGGTGGCCTGCGGCCCCCGGACGCCGCCGAGCCGGGCCGCCATCCTGTCGCGCAGTTCGACGGCCGCCTTGCGGCTGAAGGTGAGGACGAGGATGCGGGCGGGGTCGGTCCCGTCGGCCACCCGCCGGGCGACCGCCTCGACGAGCGTCGTGGTCTTGCCGGTGCCGGGCCCGGCGAGGACCAGCAGCGGGCCGTCCCCGTGGTCAACCACGGCGCGCTGCGGTGCGTCCAGGAGAGGGGGTTCCACGGAGCCCGGAGGGGTGCGCACCAGCCGGTACGCGCCCGGGGCCCGCCGCCGCGTCTGGCGGTGCGGGCCGTTCCGGGTGGTGAAGGAGGAGCTCACGTGGTTCGCCGGTCCTGGTGGGTGTACTCGGTCTGCGCGGTGGCCCGCCCTGGGGTGACGGGCCCGGGTGTGACGGCTGCTGGTGCCGGGCGGTGCGGGGGCCGTGAGGACGGCCCGGTCGCGGAGGAGAGGGATGAGGGAGTCGGATGAGGGAGCGGAGCGTGCCGCGTGTCCACGACGCTACGCCAGCGGCGGGGCGGACACCGGGCCTCGGACCGCGTCCCCGGTCACACGACGGCTCCGGCCGGCCGACGCGTCCCCTTCACCGGCACGGCGCCCGTCCTGACGGCGCACGGGGGCGGAAGCTGTCAGGTGTGAGCTTCGTCGCCCGGACCACCGGTCGCACCGTCCCAGCGGGCGCGCTTCATGTCGAGGCGCGGAACGTGCCCGTCGGCGTCGCGCGGGGCCGTTCTCAACGGTGTGCCCTCCTCGCGGTAGTGGCCGAGGGCCCGCAGTTCGTGGCCCGGCAGCAGCACCCCGTCGGCGCGCACGACACGCCACCAGGGCACCGCGGAGCCGTACAGGGCCATCACCCGGCCGACCTGTCTCGGCCCGCCGTCGCCGAGCCACTCCGCGACGTCGCCGTACGTCATGACGCGGCCGGGCGGGATCAGGTCCGCCACGTCCAGCACCCGCTCGGCGTAGACGGGCAGCTCGGCGGTCACGGCGCCGGGGGGCGGGTCTCCCGGCCGGTCGCCGCCTCTCGTCCGGTCTTCGCTCATCCGTCCCATCCTGCCGTACGCCACCGACAACCGGGCCTGCCCGGTGTCGTCCTGGTCACACACCGTGCACGCGGGGGCGAAGCAGCGTATGTTGCGCATCGCGCCCGCGCAATGCACCCTGATGCCCCCCTCTGTCTGCAGGCCGTGCCACCATCATGCGGGCGGTGACCGGTGATACGAGAAGACGAAGATTCGTCAGAGGCTAAGGAGCAGGGCGTGCAGCCACCGAAGGCGGCGGGCGCCTCCGACGCCGAGTCGCGCCCGGACGCGCCCGATGCCCCTGGTGCCCCGGAATCCGGCGGGACCCGGGGCTCCGGGAAGAACGGAGCCCAGGACGCCGGGAAGGACAGCGGGAACGACGACGGGCGGTCCGGGAAGAGCACCGGGCGCTCCGGTGAGCACCTCGCCGGCTCGACCCTCGCGTCGGCGGACAGCGGCCTGACCGACCGTGTGTCGGGCGACGAGCCGCTGCTGCCCGCCCGGGTCCACCGGCCCTCCGATCTGATGCGGCTCCTCATCGGGGTCCTCGCGATCGCGCTGCTGTTCTCCGTCGCGGCGTTCGCCCAGGGGACCACCACGGGCCTTGAGGACGACATCTCCAAGGGCACCGACCAGGCCCCCGATCTGCTGATCAAGCTCGCGGGCCTGGTGTCCAGCATCGCCGTGCTCCTCGTCCCGGTCGCCTTCGCGATCGAGCGTCTGGTGAAACGCGACGGGCTGCGGATCGCGGACGGGGTGCTCGCCGCCGTGCTGGCGCACGGGGTGACCCTGGCCACCGACCTCTGGGTCGCCAGGTCGGCGTCGGGGACGATCCGGGACGCCCTGACCCAGCCCCAGCCGGGTGACGCGCTCACCGACCCGGTGCACGGCTACCTCGCCCCCGTCATCGCCTATATGACGGCGGTCGGGATGGCACGCAGACCGCGCTGGCGGGTCGTCCTGTGGGTGGTGCTGCTCCTTGACGCCTTCGCCATGCTGGTCGGCGGCTACACCACCCCGTTCTCGATCGTCCTCACCGTGCTGATCGGCTGGACCGTCGCGTACGGCACGCTGTACGCCGTCGGCTCGCCGAACGTCCGTCCGACCGGCCAGCATCTGATGGCCGGTCTGCGCCATGTCGGCTTCCGCCCGGTCGCCGCGATGCGCACCGAGGACGCCCCCGACAACATCGACCAGAGCGACCGCGGCCGCCGCTATCTGGTGACCCTGGAGGACGGACCACCGCTGGACGTCACGGTCGTCGACCGCGAACAGCAGGCCCAGGGGTTCTTCTACCGGGTGTGGCGCAGGCTCACGCTGCGCAGCATCACCCAGCGCCGCTCCATCCTGTCCCTGCGCCAGGCCCTGGAGCAGGAGGCGCTCCTCGCGTACGCGGCGATCGCGGCCGGGGCGAACGCGCCGAAGCTGATCGCCACGTCCGAGCTCGGACCCGACGCCGTGATGCTCGTCTACGAGCACATCGGCGGGCGCTCGCTGGACGCCATGGAGGACGAGGAGATCACCGACGACCTGGTGCGGGGCGCGTGGCGGCAGGTGCAGGCACTCCAGTCGCGGCGGATCGCGCACCGCAGGCTCACCGGGGACGCCATCCTCGTGGACGACTCCGGCAAGGTGTTCGTCACCGACCTGCGAGGCGGCGAGATCGCCGCCGGCGACCTGGTGCTGCGCATGGACGTCGCCCAGCTGCTCACCACCACCGGTCTGCGGGTGGGCGCGGAACGGGCCGTCGAGGGGGCGCTCGCCGTCCTCGGGCCCGACGCCGTCGCCGACTGTCTGCCGCTGCTCCAGCCGATCGCCCTGAGCCGCTCCACCCGGGCGACCCTGCGCAGGCTCGCCCGGGAGCGTTCGCAGCGCGAGCGCGAGGCCGTGCTGGAGGCCTCGCAGGCGGCCAAGCAGGCCAAGGCGGAGGAGCACGACGCCGCGGCGTCCGCCGACCGCAAGGCGGCCCGGAAGTCGCAGCGCACGGAGAAGCAGGCCGAGAAGCGGGCGATAGACGATGCCCTGGAAGAGGCCCGCGAGGAGGACATGCTGGCCCAGATCCGCCGTCAGGTGCTGCTGATCAGGCCGCAGGCGCCGGTCGAGCCGGTCCGGCTGGAGCGCATCAAGCCGCGCACCCTGTTCAGCTTCATCGCGGGTTCCATCGCCGCGTACTTCCTGATCTCCCAGGTCACCGAGGCCGACTTCGGCACGGTCGTGGAGCAGGCGGAGTGGGGCTGGGTGGCCGCGGCCCTCGGCTTCTCGGCCCTGAGCTACGTCGCCGCGGCCATGAGCCTGCTCGGCTTCGTGCCCGAGCGGGTGCCGTTCGGGAAGACGGTGCTGGCGCAGGTGGCCGGGTCGTTCGTGAAGATCGTGGCCCCGGCGGCGGTCGGCGGGGTGGCGCTGAACACGCGCTTCCTGCAACGCGCCGGGGTGCGCCCGGGGCTCGCCGTCGCGAGCGTGGGCGCCTCCCAGCTGTTCGGCCTGGGCTGCCACATCCTGCTGCTCGCCCTGTTCGGGTATCTGACGGGCACGGAGAAGACCCCGGACTCGCTCACCCCGTCGAGGACGGTCATCGCGGGCCTGCTCACGGTCGCCGTGCTCGTGCTGGTGGTGACGGCGATCCCGTTCCTGCGGAAGTTCGTCGTCACCCGTGTGCGGTCGCTGTTCGCCGGTGTCGTGCCCCGCATGCTCGACGTGGTGCAGCGCCCGCAGAAGCTGGTCACGGGCATCGGCGGCATGCTGCTGCTGACCGGACTGTTCGTACTCTGCCTCGACGCGTCGATCCGCGCGTTCAGCGGTCCCGACGTCCCTCAGCTCAGTTACGCCAGCATCGCGGTGGTCTTCCTCGCGGGCAACGCGCTGGGATCCGCCGCGCCCACCCCGGGCGGTATGGGCGCGGTCGAGGGCGCGCTGACGCTGGGTCTGATCGCGGTGGGCCTGCCGAAGGAGGTCGCCGCGCCGGCCGTCCTGCTGTACCGCGTGATGACGCTGTGGCTGCCGGTGCTCCCCGGCTGGATCTGCTTCAACCAGCTGACCCGCAAGGGCGAGCTCTAGAACACACGCGCGGGGCGCGCCACTCGCATGGACCGCGCCCCGCGCGATCCCTCGCGCTCCGCCGCACGATGGATCCATGAGGACCTCCCCCGTTCTGCGTGCCGCCGCCCTCGCCGCCACCGCCACCGTGCTGCTTCCACTGGCCGCCTGTTCGGACGACGGGGACGACGGAGGTACGGGGAGGTCGACGCCGACGACCGCCTCGACGGCGTCGCCCACGGCCACGTCGAAGGAGCTGGCCTCCCAGAAGCTCGACTGGAAGGCGTGTCCGCCGCCCAGCCAGTCGCAGGGCAGCGGTACGTCCCCCTCGCCGCTGCCGGGCGGGACGTCCTGGGAGTGCTCCTTCATGGACGTACCCCTCGACTACGCGGACCCGGACGGCCGGACCATCGAGCTGGCCCTCATCCGCGCCGCCGCCCGGAACAAGGACAGGCGGATCGGTTCGCTGATCTTCAACTTCGGCGGCCCCGGCGGCTCCGGTGTCGCCACCCTGCCCTCCTTCGGCACCGCGTACGACACGCTCCGCACCCGCTACGACCTGGTGAGCTTCGACCCGCGCGGCGTCGGCCGCAGCGAGGGCGTCGAGTGCTCGGACGACAGCACGCTGGACAAGCGCTACGAGCAGGACGGCACCCCGGACGACGCCGAGGAGGAGAAGGCCTTCGTCGACGACCAGAAGTCCTACATCGCCGACTGCGAGGAGAACTCGGGGGACGAGCTGCCCTACGTCGGCACGACGAACGCGGCCCGCGACATGGATCTGCTGCGCCAGGTGCTCGGTGACGACAAGCTGTACTACTTCGGGATCTCGTACGGCACCGAACTCGGCGGTGTCTACGCGCACCTGTACCCGAAGCGGGTCGGCCGGGCCGTCCTGGACGCGGTCGTCGACCCGACGGAGGACGCCCTGGAGTCCGCGCTCGGCCAGGCCGAGGGATTCCAGCTCGCCCTGGACAACTTCACCGCCGACTGCGCCGAGCGCGACGACTGCAAGCTCCCCGGGACCACCTCCAAGGAGGTCCAGGACTGGATCGCCACGCTCCTGGCCGACCTGGAGAAGAAGCCCGTCCCGGGACTCGGCGAACGGAAGCTGACCGAGACCCAGGCCACCACGGGCATCGCGTCGGCCCTCTACTCCAAGGAGACCTGGCCACTGCTCGAACAGGGCCTGGACGAGGCGGACGGCAACAACGGCGGGCTGCTCCTCGCCCTCGCCGACTCGCTGAACGGCCGCTCCGAGGACGGGCACTACGACAACTCGAACGCCGCCAACACCGCCATCAACTGCGCGGACTCCAAGCAGCGGTTCAGCCTGGAGCAGACCAGGAAGGCGCTCCCCGAGTTCCGCAAGGCCTCCCCCGTGTTCGGCGACTACCTCGGCTGGGGGCTGATGTCCTGCACCGGCTGGCCCGTCGCGGGCGCCTGGGAGAACCCGGACGTCAGCGCCCCCGGCTCGGCCCCGATCCTGGTCATCGGCAACACCGGGGACCCGGCCACCCCGTACGCCGGCGCGAAGGCGATGGCCACCGAGCTCGGCAAGGGGGTCGGGATCGAGCTCACCTACAAGGGCGAGGGCCACGGGGCGTACAACGGCGGCAGCACCTGTGTGCAGCGGGCCGTGGACGGATACCTGCTCGAAGGCAAGGTCCCGAAGTCGGGAACGGTCTGCGAGTGACCGCTCGTTGAACAGCCGGACATCGGTACACCCGGACCGCCTGCCTCGGACGGCGGCCTCCGGGCACGGGGGAGGGAGCGCGCGTGCGCGTACGTGGACGGGCCCGGGCGGGCGCGGCGGCCGCCCTGCTGCTGGTGTCGGCGGTCCTCGCGGGGTGCGACGACGGTCCCGGGCCGCCGCAGTCCTCGAAGGGCTCCTCACCGCGCGCCTCCGCGACCTCGTCCCAGGCGCCGGGCACCACCCGGCCCCTGGACTGGAAGCGCTGCGGCGCCCCGGAGGGCGGATCGGCGCCGGGTCCCGCCTGGCGGTGCGCCACGCTCGACGTCCCCCTGGACCACGCGCGGCCGGACGGGGAGACGATCGGCATCGCGCTGATCCGCAAGTCCGCCACGCGCCGGAGCGAGCGGCTCGGTTCGATGCTGTTCAACTTCGGCGGCCCCGGCGGGTCGGGAGTGGACATCCTGCCGCGCGCCGCCTCCTCCTACCGCGAGCTCAACACCCGCTACGACCTGGTCGGGTTCGACCCGCGCGGGGTCGCGGCGAGTGCGGGGGTCCGCTGCCGCGACGACGAAGAGCAGGAGAAGGCCTCCCGCGAGATCGACATGACCCCGGACACCCCGGCGGAGGAAGCCGCGTTCCTCCGGGACGGCAGGGACTTCGGCGCCGGCTGCGCACGCCTCTCCGGCCCTCTGCTCCCCCACGTCGGCACGGCGAACGCCGCCCGGGACATGGACGCGATACGCCGCGCGCTGGGCGACGAGAAGCTGTCGTACTTCGGCGTCTCCTACGGCACGGAGCTCGGCGGGACCTACGCGCACCTCTTCCCGCGGAACGTGGGGCGGGTCGTGCTGGATGCCGTCGTCGACCCGACGGCGGACTCGGTGGGCCACGCCCGCAACCAGGCGGAGGGGTTCCAGCGGGCCCTGGAGAACTACCTGAAGGACCGCGGCCAGGACCCGGCGGCGGGCACCCGGCGGATAGCCCGGCTGCTGGAACGGATCGACGGGGACCCGCTGCCGACCTCCTCGGGACGCGAGCTCAACGAATCGCTCGCCGTCATCGGCATCGTCGCTCCCCTGTACGCGCGGAGCAGCTGGCCCACCCTCACGTCCGCGCTCGACGAGGCCGAGAACGGCGGCAGGGGCGACCGTCTCCTCGCGCTGGCCGACTCGTACAACGGCCGTGACGGCGACGGGCACTACGACACCCGGAGCCACTCCCAGCGGGCCATCTCCTGCGCCGACGCCAAGGCGCGGCCGACGGCCGCCGAGGCCAGGGCGCTGCTGCCCGAATTCCGGAAGCTGTCCCCGGTGTTCGGCCCGTTCCTGGCCTGGGACACGGCGGGCTGGTGCGCGGGATGGCCGGTCGAGGGCGAGCGCGACACCCCGGAGGCGAGTGCCCCGGGAGCCGCGCCGGTCCTCGTCGTCGGCACCACCGGCGACCCGGCCACCCCCTACGAGGGGGCGCGGCGGATGGCGGACGAGCTGGGCGAGGGGGTCGGCGTCATGGTGACCAACAGGGGCGAGGGCCACGGCGCGTACGGCCGGAGCGACTGCGTGACCTCGCTCGTCGACGCCTACTTCCTGAAGGGCAGGGTCCCGTCGGACGGACGTGTCTGCTCCTGAGGTCCGGGCATGCGAAGGGGCCGGCTCCGCGGAGCCGGCCCCTTCGTACGTCGTCGCCTCGCAGGTCTAGTAGATCGGCTTCTCCGGCTCGACCTGGTTGACCCAGCCGATCACGCCGCCGCCGACGTGCACCGCGTCGGCGAAGCCCGCCGACTTGAGGACCGCGAGGACCTCGGCGCTGCGGACACCGGTCTTGCAGTTCAGGACGATGCGCCTGTCCTGCGGAAGGTCCTGGAGGGCGTTGCCCATCAGGAACTCGTTCTTCGGGATCAGCCGGGAGCCGGGGATCGCGACGATCTCGTACTCGTTCGGCTCGCGGACGTCGATGATCTCGATCTTCTCGTCGCCGTCGATCCACTCCTTGAGCTGCTTGGGAGTGATCGTGGAACCGGCCGCCGCCTCCTGGGCCTCCTCGGACACGACGCCGCAGAAGGCCTCGTAGTCGATGAGCTCGGTGACGGTGGGGTTCTCGCCGCAGACCGCGCAGTCGGGGTCCTTGCGGACCTTGACCTGGCGGTACTGCATCTCCAGCGCGTCGTAGATCATCAGACGGCCGACCAGCGGGTCACCAATGCCGGCGAGCAGCTTGATGGCCTCGTTGACCTGGATGGAGCCGATGGACGCGCAGAGCACGCCCAGGACACCGCCCTCGGCGCAGGAGGGAACCATGCCGGGGGGCGGGGGCTCCGGGTAGAGGCAGCGGTAGCAGGGTCCGTGCTCGGACCAGAAGACGGAGGCCTGACCGTCGAAGCGGTAGATCGAGCCCCAGACGTACGGCTTGTTCAGCAGGACCGCGGCGTCGTTGACGAGATAGCGGGTGGCGAAGTTGTCCGTGCCGTCCACGATCAGGTCGTACTGGGCGAAGATGTCCATCACGTTGTCGGCTTCGAGCCGCTCCTCGTGAAGGACCACGTTCACCAGGGGGTTGATCCCCTGCACGGTCTCCTTGGCCGACTGGGCCTTGGACTTGCCGATGTCGGCCTGGCTGTGGATGACCTGGCGCTGGAGGTTCGACTCGTCGACCTCGTCGAACTCGACGATGCCGAGCGTGCCGACACCGGCCGCGGCCATGTACATCAGGGCCGGCGAGCCGAGGCCCCCGGCTCCGACACAGAGCACCTTCGCGTTCTTCAGCCGCTTCTGTCCGTCCATCCCGACATCCGGGATGATCAGGTGGCGGGAGTACCTGCGGACCTCGTCGACGGTGAGCTCAGCAGCTGGCTCGACCAGGGGTGGCAGCGACACAGGAACCTCAACAATGCAGGTGGTCGGTTTCTACGTACTTCATCTACGTACGGTTGTTCTCCCGTAACACTGCCACGCCGCTCCTCATTCCGAGATACCAGGTCCGATCCGCGAGACGAATTCGTCCCAGTAGCTGGGCAGTGTCGCGAATGGATCGGTTTGCCCCTTCGCTCCGTCCCGGTCCGTGAAGAAGATCGTGCCCGCGCCCTGCCAGCGCGCGATGCGCATGGCCTCCTCCAGGTGGGTACGCGGGACGCCGTGGACGAAGTGGGCGAAGCGGCCCGGTTCGTACGCGGCGGTCCACTCGGCCACCTGGGACCAGCGGTAGTCCGTCCACGGCCCCCGGAAGGTGACCAGCTGGTCGGCGGCCTCGGCGTAACCGGGGTGCGGGTGGGTGCCGTGGCCGAGGACGAGCCGCCCGCCCTCCTCGTCCGCGCTGTCGCTGTCGGCCAGGAGCGCGGAGAGGGTGCTCGTCAGCCGGCGGACCGGGTGGAGCCCGTCCCGCCCGGCCGGGCAGTGGTCCAGGTAGAAGCCGCCCACGCGGTACCAGTCGAGGTAGGACTGGGCGTCGGCGATCAGCTCGGCGAAGGGGCGGCCGCCGAAGGCCAGGTCGAGGTGGCCCAGCAGCCTGCCCCCCGACGCCCGCACCGTGTCCTCGGGGGCCTCCCCGTGCAGGGCCCGCTCACGGGCGTTGCGCAGCCGGCCGGCGGCCTCCAGGCAGTGCGGGTCGGGCCGCGCCCCCGGACCGTTGTCGATGTTGAGGACGGCCCAGTGCAGCGGGGTGCCCGGCCGGTTGAGCCCGGCCCACTCGGCGGGCGCGAGCAGCGGGTGCGCGTATCCGGGGATCCCCACGCCGAGCTGGTCCGCGCCGCCGGTCCGCAGGGTGGGGCCGGTACTGGTCAGATGCGGCATGCCGCCTCCATCCAGATATCGGCGAGGGACTCCTCCAGATTGATCCGGGGACGCCATCCGAGCCGGTCCCGGGCGGTGCGCACATCGGCCTGCTGCCAGGCGCCGCAGCCGTCGGGGTAGGGCGAAGGGGTCGCGGCGAGGTGCTCCACGACCGATTCCGAGGAGGTGCGGGGGGCGCCGATGGGGAGCCGGCCGGGGGGCGTGTCGAGCTCGTGGAGCGCGCCCGCGTAACCGGCGACCCTGGCGAGGACCGCCGCCGCGTCACGCAGCCGTACCGCCCGCCCGGTGCCGATGTTGACCACGCCCTGGGCGGCGGAGAGCGAGGCGGCGTGCACGGCACGCGCCACGTCCCGTACGTCGACGAAGTCCCGCTGCACCCCGAGACCGCTGAGCTTGAGCTCGGGGTCGCCGGTCTGCATGGCGCGGCGCATGGTCTCCGCGAGCCGGCCGAGCGGGGATCCGGCCGGGGTGCCGGGCCCCACCGGTGAGAAGACCCGCAGGACGACCGCGTCGAGGCCGGAGCCGAGGACCAGCTCGGTGGCGGCGAGCTTGCTGACCCCGTACGGACCTCCCGGGCGGGGTACGGCGTCCTCGGCGGTGGACGAGCCGGGCTGCGAGGGCCCGTACTCGGAGGCACAGCCGACCTGGACGAGCCGCGCGCTGCACCCGCTGCGGCGCATCGCCTCGCAGACGGTGGCCACCGCGACGGTGTTGTGGCGGGTCAGGTCCCGGGCGCCGCCGCGGGTGGCACCGGCGCAGTTGACGACGACCCCGGGGTGGACGGCGTCCAGGAAGCGGGTGAGCGCTCCCGGGCTGCCGCCCGCGAGGTCGAAGCGCACATCGGCGTCGTCGCCGCGACCGAGCGCCGTGAGGTGCACGGCGGGGTCGGCGAGCAGCCGGTCGGCGACGAAGCGTCCGAGGAATCCGTTGGCTCCGAGCAGCAGAACCCTCATCGCGCGCCCCCTCGGTGCCGACGGCGGGCTGCCGGTGCGGGGGATTGGGGGGTCATGTCGGTGTCTCCTTGAGGAAGGTGGTGTGCGGTACGGGAGACCCGCGGCGTCGGCTCCGCGGGGGTGGGGCGGGATCAGGCGGCGTGGGCGGATGCCCGGGTGAGGGTGACCGACGCGTGGACCAGCAGTCCGAACGCGGCGACACCGCAAGCCAGGACGGGTACGCCGGCGGGACCGGCCGTGGTGTACACGGCGTCGACCGGCCGGGCGAGGAGGCCGAGACCGGGCAGCCGGCCGGCCAGGACCAGGAAGGGCGCAGCCACTTCGACGGCGCAGGCGGCGGCGAGCCCGGTGGCGGGCGGCTCAGGGAAGCCGTGGACGGCCAGCAGGCGGGCCAGGAAGAGCAGGGCCCCGAGGGCGGCGGGTGCCAGGAGGCCGCCACCCGCACCGGGATGGCCGAGGCCGGCGAGGTACAGCAGCGCGGTCAGCGCGCACAGGAAGAGCGCGACAGCGGCGAGGAGCAGGGGGCGTACGCCCGCGCCGAAGTCCGACAGCCCGTGCGACCCGGCGAGCCGGCGGCGCGCCTGTACGGAGAACAGATGGGCGCACCAGGCCCCGGGGGCCAGGGCGAGCGTGAGCCCGAGCAGGGGGGCGGGCGCGGCGGTCCAGTGGCCGTCGGGTCCGCCGCTGATGACCTGGGCGAGCAGGTCGTCGCCGTACACCGCGTAGCCGAGGAGCCAGCAGACGTACAGCGTGACGCCGCCGGTGCCGTCCGGGGCGCGCAGCGGACCGGCGCGCAGGGCGAGCCGGAGCCCGAGGACGACGAGCAGCGCCCCGGCGGCGGTCACGGCGAACCTGGCCTCGCCGCCGAGCACCCCTTCGGTGACCCGGAGCGCGCCGGCGGTCGCCAGGCAGGCGGCGCCGGGCAGGAGGGCGTGGAGCGTCCAGCCGGCCCGCGCCTCCCCGCCGGGGTCCGGCCTCGCACCGGCGGGCCGGGGGGCGTGCCTGCCGGCGCCGGGGACGCGGGCGTAGAGCTCCTCCGCGAGGGAGAAGACGTCGCGGTGCCGGTAGCGCGCGGCGGCGCGGTCGGTGAGCCCGTGCGCCTCCAGGCCCGCGGCGATCTCCAGCGGGTCCACGGCGCGCTCGCAGAGTTCCCGGTGGCGGTGCATCAGCACCTTCACGGGGTCGGCGGGTCCGCGCCTGACCACGGACCGGCGGGCCGGGTGGTAGGCGATCTCGGGTGCCCGGACGGCGGAGCGGACCGGGCTCCGGCCCTCGTCCGCCGGCTCGTCCCCGGTGTCCTGGGCCGGGGCGTCGTTCGGTCCGCCCATCGGGGCTCCTCCGTGGTCGTGGCCCATGTCGTCACGCATCGCCGTCCCCCGCCCCGCGTGCGCCCGCGCACACGCCTTCGGTGCCGAGCGCCCAGCTCGGCACCCGTGAGGCGGCGGCACCGACGGCCGCACCCGCCGAGGGCCGGCCGGGCAGCGCCCCCGTGATCCGTCCGGGAGGGAGCGCCCCCAGCACATGGGCCTCCGGCGGGGTGGAGAAGGGGCGCGGCGGAGCAGCCGGATCGCCGGGATCGGGCGGTGTCGCCCAGCGGGACGGGGCCTGGCCCACGAGGTCCAGGTAGATGCCGCGGAATGCCGCGAGGTTCTGTTCGACGGTGAAGAGTTCGAGCGCCCGGGCGCGCGCCGCCGCTCCCAGGCGCGCCCGGCGCTCGGGGTCGCGCAGGAGCGCGACGCAGGCGTCGGCGAGCGCTCGCGGATTGCGCGGGGGCACCACCAGCCCCGTACCGCCGACGACCTCGACGACGGCGCCCACGTCCGTCGACACCGTGGCCCGGCCGCAGAACATCGCCTCGACCAGGCTGATGGGGAAGCCCTCGACGACGCTGGAGAGCACGACGACGCCACCCGAGGCGTAGGCCTCCGCGAGGTCGGACACCTCGGGGCCGCCGATCTCCTCGAAGGTCACCGGGTTGTCGCCGACGGCGTGCGCGTCCGTGGCCTCGTCGGGGAAGAGCTGGGCGGCGAGTGCCTTGCAGTGGGCGAGGTAGGTGTCGCCCTCGGCCCCCTGGACCGGCGCGCCGAAGATCCGCAGCCGGGCGTCCGGTTCGGCCCTGAGCACCTCGGCGAAGGCGTGGAGCAGGGCGATCAGGTCCTTGGCGGGCTCGATCCGTCCGATCCACACCAGCGTGGCGGGGCCGCCGTCGTCGTCGCCCTCCCCCACGGCCGCGAACCGCTCCGCCTCCATGCCCGGGTAGACCGTGCGCAGCTTGTTCCGGTCGGCGCCGAAGCGCTCCTGCCAGCGGCGGACATGGGTGTTGCCGGGGGTGATGAGCGCGGCCTGCCGGTAGACCTCGGAGGCGAGCAGCCCGTGGAAGTTGGCCAGCAGGGCGCGCACCGGCGCGCCGAGGAGCGCTTCGGGCGCCGCGAGGTAGTGGGCCCGCAGCGGCACGGCGTGCTCCGTCACCAGCAGGGGCACTCCGAAGAAGCGTTTGGCCAGCAGTCCCGGCAGAGCGGCCGCGCCGCCGGACGCCGCGTGGCAGAGGTCGACCGCGCCGAGGCCGTCCTCGTCGTACCAGTCGAGGGAGAGGGGGCGCAGCGAGCGCTCCAGCTCGGCCACGAAGGCGAGGTAGTCGGGGACGGTGGCGCCGTGGACGGTGCGCCCGGTGCCCGGGGCGCGGCAGGCCGCCTCCACGATGCGTACGGTCGTCTCGGAGCGCAGGGCGTGGTGCAGTCCGCCGCCTTCCCCGGCCAGTTCGGCCAGGCCGTAGAGGCCGTCCGTGAAGAGGGCGGCCGCCGTCCCGGAGTCCACGCCCTCGGATTCCGGGCCGGTCTCCGCGCCGGCGCAGACCGCTCCGACGAGTGCCGCCATGTGCGCCGTGAAGCGCCGGCGGTCCCGCCGCCCGTACGAGCGCCCCAGGCCGGTGGCGAGTCTGCCCGTCAGCCCCCGGGGGCGGCCGGTGTGGCGGGTGTCCTCCGAGAAGTGCGTCCACATCGGCGCGGTCCGCACCCGTCCGACCCGGTCGGGGAGTCTGACCCAGCCCTGTTGTTCCTGGTCGGCGGAGCGGCTGAGCGCGAAGAGGTCGAACTCGTGCTGGGGAAGACCGCGCACCAGACGGTCGCACCAGAGTCTGGACTCACCGGTCGCATACGGATAACCACCGTCCGTGAGGAGTCCGATCCGCACGAGCACACCCCCGATCTCCCTTGTGGGCGGCCGCCGTTGATCGGCGACTCGCAGCGGGACGACCGTATGCGGATTCATGGGTGGTGGGGGGGGCGGGGGTGGGGGGGCCCCCCCCCCCGGGTGTTGCCGGGGGAGGTTTGCCCCCCCGGGGGGGGGGGGGGGGGGGGGGGGGGGGGGGGGGGTGGGGGGGGGGGGGGGGGGGCGCGGCGCGCG
>NZ_JBVJNK010000004.1:0-236699 GCF_055583745.1 Streptomyces sp. NPDC104381 | reverse complement strand
GTGCCCCCCCCACCCCCCCCCCCCCCCCCCGCAGCCCCCGGGGGGGGGGCGCGGGTTGCGCGGCCTCCCGGCGCGGCCCCACGGTTGCGTTCTTTTGGGGGGGGGCGCGGGCGGGGTGCCCGCCCCACCACCGAAAGGGGTGAACCGGAGTAACTTTCCCGCCCCGGTCGCGTTCTGTTGCGATAGGCAGGGGTTCGGTGACGCAGAGTCAGGCTGCGGCCAGCTCCGAGCGGGTCGCACGGCGTG
The DNA here is from genome assembly GCF_055583745.1 of Streptomyces sp. NPDC104381. Classification (NCBI taxonomy): domain Bacteria; kingdom Bacillati; phylum Actinomycetota; class Actinomycetes; order Kitasatosporales; family Streptomycetaceae; genus Streptomyces; species Streptomyces sp. NPDC104381. The sequence goes on along the minus strand of NZ_JBVJNK010000004.1, from coordinate 236,453 downwards.
CCGCGGCGTGTGCGGGGTCGAGCGAGGGCACCGCCGCCAGGAGCTGCTTGGTGTACGGGTCCTGAGGCGACCCGTACACCTCGTCGACGGCCCCCTGTTCGACGATCCGGCCCTGCCGCATCACCGCGACCCGGTCGCTGACCTGGCGTACGACCGCCAGGTCGTGGGCGATGAAGACGAGCCCGATGCCGAGCTCGCGCTGGAGCTCGCCGAGGAGCGTGATCACCTGGGCCTGGGTGGTGACGTCGAGCGCGGAGACCGGCTCGTCGCACACGATCAGCCTCGGTTCGGCGGCGAGCGCACGCGCGATGCCGATCCGCTGGCGCTGACCGCCGCTGAACTCGTGCGGGTAGCGCTCGTACCGGCCGGCGTCGAGTCCGACGCGCTCCAGCAGTTCACGCACCCGGTCGCGGATCCGGGTCTCGTCGCTCTCCCCCGCCGCGCGGAGCGGATCGGCCACGGACTCACCGATCGAGCGGCGCGGGTTGAGCGAGGCGACCGGGTCCTGGAAGACCATCTGGAGCTCGCGGCGGTGCGGGAGGAACGCCCTCTCCGAGAGGGAGCCGATGTCCTCGCCCGCGTACCGGAGCCGGCCCGACGTCGGGTCGAGCAGCCGGACGAGCATGCGCCCGAGGGTCGTCTTGCCGCTGCCGCTCTCGCCCACGATGCCCAGGGTCTCGCCGGCGTGGACGGTGAGCGACACCCCGTCCACGGCGGTGACGCGGCGGCCGCCCCGGCCGAACTCGCGCCGGAGGTCCACGGCTTCCAGGAGCGGTCCGGCGTCCGGGCCGGCAACCCGCGGGCCGGGGACGACCGCGCGTTTCCCGTCGCCGGGCTTCCCGTCGATGCGCTTCTCGTCACCCCGTTTCTCGTCGACCCGTTTCCCGTCGATGCGGGGCACCGACGCCAGGAGCTCGCGGGTGTAGGGCTGCCGGGGGCTGCCCAGCACCTCGGCGACGGGCCCGCGCTCGACCGCGCGGCCGTGCTGCATCACCAGGACGTCGTCCACGCTCTCCGCCGCGACGCCCACGTCATGGGTGACCAGCAGCAGTCCCGTGCCCGTCTCGCGGCGCAGTTCGTGCAGCAGGTCCAGGATCTGGGCCTGCACCGTGACGTCCAGGGCGGTGGTCGGCTCGTCAGCGACGATCAGCCGGGGTTCGCAGGCCAGGGCCATCGCGATGAGCGCCCGCTGCCGCATCCCGCCGGAGAACTCGTGCGGCCGGGACCGGGCCCGGCGCGCCGCGTCCGGGATGCCGACCCGGTCCAGCACCTCGACGGCCCGGGCCCGTGCCGCGCGCCGGGAGACGGAGTTGTGCACCCGGTACACCTCGGCGATCTGGTCGCCGACGGTGTAGTACGGGTCGAGCGAGGAGAGCGGGTCCTGGAAGACCATGGCGGCCTTCGCGCCCCGCAGCGCCCGCAGTTCGGCCTCGCCGGCCGTGCCGACGTCCGTGCCGGCCACGCGGACGGTGCCGGTGACCCGGGCGCCGGTGCCCCGGTGCAGCCCGAGCAGCGCGGAGGCCGACGCGCTCTTGCCGGAGCCCGACTCGCCGACGACACCGAGGGCGGCACCCGCCTCCAGCGTGAAGGAGAGCCGGTCCACGGCGCGGACGGTGCCGAAGTCGATGGTGAGGTCCTCGACCTCGACCAGCGGTGTTGTCATGACAGGACCACCCGTCGGTCGGCCAGCGCGTACAGCATGTCCGCGACGGCATTGGCGATCACCACGAAGAAGCCGGTCACCAGCACCATGCCGACGACCACGGGCAGGTCGACGACCTTGACGGCGTGGACGAGTTCGCGCCCGATGCCCGGGATCCCGAAGAGGGACTCGGTGAGGACGGCCCCGCCGAACATGGAGCCGAAGTCCAGGGCGCTGAGCGCGATCACGGGGGCGACCGCGCCGCGCAGGGCGTGCCTCCCCATGATGGCGGCCTCCCCGACGCCGTACGCGCGGAAGGTGCGCACATGGTCCTCGGCGAGCGTCTCCAGCATGGAGCTCCTGGTCAGCCGGGCGTACTTGGCGGCCTCGATGAGCGCCAGGGACACCCAGGGCAGCAGAAGGCCCCAGGCCCACTGCTCGGGGTCCTCGGTGAAGGGGACGTACGTGGGCGAGGGCAGCCACTGGAGCGTGGAGCAGAAGATGATGATGAGCAGCAGCCCGATGACGAAGACCGGCGTGGCGGTCCCGGCCAGGGTCAGCCAGGTGAGGACCCGCTCCGTGATCCGGCCCCGCCGCCAGGCGGAGAGCACACCGGTGCCGACGCCGAGCAGGATCCACAGGGCGAACGCGCCGATGACGAGCGACCCGGTGACCGGAAGCTTCGTCAGGATCAGCCGCATGACCTGCTGGTCGCTCTGGTAGGAGACCCCGAGGCAGGGGGCGGTGCAGTGCTCCACGCCCGTGCCGGTGGAGAAGTCGCGTCCGGCGACGATGCCCTGGAGGAAGTGCCAGTACTGCGTGTACACGGGGTCGTCGAGCCGGAGCTGCTCGGTGACCTGGGCGACCTGGGCGGGTGAGCAGCGCGGGCCGCAGGCGATCTGTGCGACGTCACCGGGGGCGACGTAGAAGACCGCGTACAGGATGACGGTGAGGGAGAGCAGCACGAAGACGGCGCCGCCGAGGCGCCGCAGCAGGAATCCGGTCATGACGCCCGCTCCTTCGCGCGTTCCTCGCGCTCCTTGCGTCCGGTGCCGATCCGCAGCCGGGAGGCGGCCCGTGGGTCGAGTGCCGTGCGGACGCCCTCGCCGAGGACGGTCAGCGAGAGCACGGTGACGAAGAGGAGTCCCGCGGGGATGAGGAGGTAGGTGGGGGCCGACTGGTACCAGGTGTCGGCCTCGGTGAGCATCTGTCCCCAGGACGGTGTGGGCGGTTTGATGCCGACGCCGAGGAAGGACAGGGCCGCCTCCACGGTGATGTTGACGGGGAAGAGCAGCGCGGCGTACGTGATGACGGGTGCGGCCAGCGAGGGCAGCAGTTCGCGCCGGGCGATGCTCCACCGCCCCCGGCCGGCGAGCCGGGCCGCGGAGACGAAGTCGAGGGATTTCAGGGCGAGTGCCTGGGCCCGGACGATCTTCGAGGTTCCCGCCCAGTTGATGCCGCCGATGACCAGCGCGATCAGGACGGGCCGGGGGAAGGAGGCCGGCACGATCGCCAGCAGGGCGAGGGCGATGACCATGAGCGGCAGGGCCACGTTGATGTCGGTGATCCTGCTGAGGGCCTGGTCGAGCCGGCGGCTGCCGAGGGCGGCCGCGAGTCCCACGACCAGGCCGATGGCGACCTGGAGGACGGTGGCGGCGACGGCGACGCCGAGCGAGACCCTGGCCCCGTACACGACGCGGGCGAAGAGGTCGCGGCCCGTCTGGGGTTCGACGCCGAACCAGTGATCGGCGCTGATGCCGCCGAAGGAGCCGATGGGCACCCCGCCGGCCGCCGAGTCGACGAGGTCGGGGTGGTAGGTGTCGGGGTCCTGGCCCGCGAGTGCGGAGAGCAGCGGCGCCGCGAGCGCGGCCAGGAAGAGCAGGAGGACCACGGCGGCGGCGACCGCGGCCGCGCGCTGTGCGCGCAGCCGCAGCCAGAACTGCCGGGCCCCCGAGGCGGGGGCGGCGACCTGCGCCGCTCCCGCCTCCTGGACCAGAAGTGCTTCGGACATGGTTACTTGACCGCGGCCTGCGAGATGTCGAGCACGCCGGTCCAGTCGCTGATGACCACGTTCTTCACGTCCTGGCCGAAGAGCCGCTTGTAGACCGGGTGGAAGAGCGGCACCGTCAGCGCCCGCTCGCCGATCTTCTTGTCGAGCGCGCCCCAGCGCTCGGCTGCGGCGTCCAGGTCGGTGAGCTTGTTGATCTCGTCGATCTCCTTGTTGACCGACGCGTCGTTCAGGAAGCCGGTGTTGAAGTTGGCACCGTCCTTCACGATCTGGCGGCCGTCGAAGATCGGCGCGAGGAACGGGCCCCCGGAGGGCCAGTCGGCACCCCAGTGGGCGAGGAAGAAGCCGGGCTCCTTGGACGCGCTGTGGATGGTGTCGGAGTAGTCGTTGCTCTCCAGGCCCTTGAGCTCGACGGTGATCCCGGCCTTCTTGAGCGCGGCCTGGAGCGCCGTGGCGATCTCCGGGCTGGTCTCGAAGTCCTTGTCGTTGGAGTGCGTGAGGGTGACCTTCAGGCCGTTGGGGTGACCGGCCTCCTTCAGCAGCTCCTTGGCCTTGGCCGCGTTGCCGGTCTCGCCCGCCGGGAAGTGGTCGTAGGGCGTGTAGCCGAAGGACTTCTGGTTCGGCAGGTAGGTGGTGGCGGGCTCGGCGAGCGAGGAGCCGCCGGCCGCGTTGATCACGGAGGAGCGGTCGACGGCGTACGCGATCGCCTGACGCACCTTCGGGTCGTCGAACGGCTTCACCTTCGGGTTGAAGGCGATGTAGTTCGTGTAGCCGAAGTGGCCGGTGCCGACGCGGGCGGCGAGCTTCTTGTCGCCGGAGACCTTGGCGAGCTCGGCCGGTCCGAGGTTGGTGTCGGTCGTGACGGCGGCGGCGTCCGCGCCCTGCGAGGCGGAGAGCCGCTGGTTGATGACGGCGGAGTCCAGGCCGGAGCGTACGTCGATCCTGTCCGGGTAGGCCTTGCGCTCCTCGTCGGTCTCCGCCGACCAGTGCGTGTTGCGCTCCAGGACGAGCCGCTCGCCGTCGTTCTCGTTCGTGACGACCTTGTACGGCCCCGAGGAGACGGGGTGCTCCTCGTACTTGGTGCCGGTGTCCTTGGCCTTCGGCACCGGGGTCGTCTGGGTCTGGGTGGCGAGGAAGGGGAACTCGCCCTCGGGCTTGTTCAGGTGGAAGACGATGGTCTTCTCGTCCGGCACCTCGATCGAGGCGAGGCCCTTCTTGTCCTTGTACGGGCCCTGGTAGTCGGCGCCGCCGATCAGCCAGTCGCGCAGGTAGGGCGCCCCGCCGGAGAGTTCGGGGGCGAAGGACCGCTCGATGCCGTACTTGATGTCCGCGCTGGTGATCGCGGTGCCGTCCTCGTACTTCAGCCCGTCCTTGAGGGTGTACGTCCAGACGGTGGCGTTCTTGCTGGGCGTGCCCAGGTCGGTGGCGAGGTCGGGGACGACCTCGGCGCCCGCCGCGCCGTTCTCGCGGTTGCGGGTGGTGAGCGTACGGAAGACCAGGGAGGGGACGTTGCCGCCGCCGGAGGTGTAGAGCCGCGCCGGGTCGAAGTCCTCCTGCGGGTTGCTGTTGAGGACCGTGAGGGTGCCGCCCTTCTGCGGCTTGCCCGAGGCGCCGGAGCCGCCGCTTCCCCCGTCGGAGTCGTCCGAGCTCTTGGGGCCCGCGCAGGCCGCGAGACCGGCGACCAGGGCGAGACTGACGGCGGCGGCGGTTGCCACACGGCGCGATATGACGGACGGCTGACTCATCGGAAGATGACCTCTCGGTGTGCTGCGGCGGGAAGAAGGAGACGGATCTCCGCGGGCGCAGCGGGTCCCGCCCCGATGAGGGGAGGGACCGGATACCGGAATGCCGCGCCTGCGGACGGAGTACGCCCGGGCGCGGCAGAGTGGGGACCGAGGAGCCCGTGGAACGGGGCTCGTCGGGGTGCCGACGCGCGCTCGAGCAGGCGTCAGCGACAGAGAATGTCGGCTACGCAGTGCCCGGCCACGCCGAGGAGCGCCAGCTCAAGGGCGGCGCGCTCGGAGGATGCGGGGCTGCGTGACATGCGGAGAAATATGGACGACCCCCTCCCCCGGTGTCAACGCGCGCTGGGACGGCCGTCCCGCCATACGGACAGCACGGTCCGCCCGCGACTCAACTCCCCGGGTACACCCAGGGGTTGGGGCGGCACTTGATGCCGTCCAGGTCCAGGGTCTTGGTCTGCTGCTGCATCACGGGCGCCAAGGCGCCGGGAGTGCGGCAGCTCACATGGTTGTGGCCGAGCCGGTGGCCGACCTCATGGTTGATCAGCATCTGACGGTAGGGCAGGAGCTTGTCCGGCCCGAAGGTCGAGGCACCCTGCGCCCAGCGGTACGCGTTGATCATCACGCGGTCGGTGGCGGCGGAGTCGCAGGAGACGTTGTCCTCGGTGGTGTCCAGGCCGGACTTCTCGCACCACTCCGCCGTGGTCCCGGGACTCGCGAGGGTGATGACGAAGTCGGGCTGCCCGGAGGAGATCCGCTCGAAGGTCATGGCGTCGTTGTGCGCCCAGCTGCGGTCGTCGTTCAGCGTCTTCTGCACGGCTTCGGCGAACAGTCCCGCGTCGAGGCCGAGCCCCTTCTCGACATCGATCCGGTACCGGTGCTTGGTCCCCTTGCCCGGAGCCTTCGCCAGCCCCGCCACCGCCTCGAACGCGCCGGACCCCTTCAGGTCCGCCGCCAGCGGGAAGGCGGTGGCCATCTTCTGCGCGTACGACAGGGGCTTGACCTCCTCGCGCGGCTTCGCCTCGGGAGTGGAACGGTCCACCGAGCGGGAGGCGTCCCCCGAGTCCTGCCGGTCGACGCCGGTGGAGAGCGGGCCGTCCGTGGTGCTCCCGGAGTCCTCGGCCACCTGGCCGGCCACCACGACGGCGAGCACCGTGGTCACGGCGGCGGCGGCGATTCCCGTGAAGGCGCGGCCCTTGCCGCCCTTGGCCCCCCGGGTGTCCGCGTCGGCCGGGGCGTCCGGGCCGCCGGGCTCCATGGAGGTACGGGTCGCGTCCTCGGCGTCCTCCGCGTCGCGGGTCTCCCGCGGGGGTGCGGGGCGCGAGGGCGGGGTGTCGAACGCCTCCAGGAACTCCCTGCGCGGGCCCGGTATCAGCGTGGTGCTGCCCGTCTGCGGCCCGGTCGTGGGGCGCCGGCCGGCCGTCTGCTGCGCGGCCTGCTGCCGCGCCACGGCGGCCTGCCTGGCGCGGAAGAGCTCCTGGGCGCCCGGTCCGTCCGGGTCGCGCCGGCCGTCGTACCGCGGCTGCGGTGCCGTTCCCCAGCCGCCGCCCGGCTCGTGCTGCTCGGGGTGGCCGCCGCGCACCTGCGGGGCGTCGTGGAACGGGGTGCGGCCGTCCCGCGGCGGAGGCGGTGCGGCGGCTTCCCGCCCGCGCCTGCCGGTGCCGCGCTCCACACCGGTGCCGGTGCCGGGCGCGCCCGCGGTCTCGCGCCGGGTGTCCCCGGGGCCCTTTCGACTGTGTCGTCCCACGCCCCGGATCAGCTCCCGCCGCGTTCGTCGAGCAGTTCCCGGAACGCCTGGGCGACCGTCTCCGGGTACTCCATCATCGCCACGTGCCCGGCCTCGGGCAGTGACAGAAGGCGCGAGTCGCGGAAGGCCGCGGACGCCTTGCGTGCCATCCGGTACGAGACCAGCTGGTCCCGTCCGCCGTACACCAGCAGGGTCGGTGCGAGCACCCTTTCGGCCTGGCGCCACAGCCCGTGCTGTCCTCCCAGCGTGTAGGCATCGACGATGCCCCGTGCCGAGCGGGTCATGGCGTCCCAGAAGTACGGCAGTTCAAGCCGGCGCTCCATCTCGGCCACCGCGTGGCGGAAGGCTTCGTCGGAGATACGTGCCGGATCGCCGTAACAGAGTGCCATGGCGCCACGGGTGCGCTGTTCCGCGGTCCAGTCACGGGTGAGCCGGGCGAACAGGGATGCGACGCCCGGGAGTGCGAGCAGGGCGGTCGGCACGGCGGGCCGCTGGACCCTGATCTCGGGCAGGGCCGGGGAGATCAGGGTCAGGGTGCGCACCAGATCGGGCCGGGCGGCCGCGACCCGGGTGGCAACGGCACCGCCCAAAGAGTTACCGAAAAGGTGAACGGGACCCCGGCCGCCCGCGTCCAGGAGCCGGATCACCGCACGCGCGTGTCCGGTCAGGGAGTAGTTGCCGTCGTCCGGCGGCGGGGAGTCCCCGAAGCCGGGCAGGTCGACCGCCTCGCCGTCGAGCGTGTCCGCCAGCAGCGGCATGAGGGCCGACCAGTTCTGGGAGGAACCGCCCAGTCCGTGGACGAAGAGCGCGGGCGCCGCCCCCTCCGCCTCCGCCGGGCGGGAACGGACGGTCAGGGTGAGGCCGGCCAGCGTGACGGAGCGCAGCTTCTCCCCCTCCGCGACCCGGACGGCACTGACCGTGGGCGCCACCGCGGCAGCGGCGGCTTGGATACCGGGCAGCTCGGTCGAAGACATGCGGCAATGTTACGAGACGATCACGCGGTGGTTCATGTGTTCGCCGTCACAGGCCGCATAGCGCCCTCGATGGGTTGCTCCTAGGCTGCAAGGGAAGGAAGGGAGCCACCATGACGGTCGATCCGAGCGACCCGGGGACGTTCGAGGATCCGGAACCGGACGAAGCGGACCCCGAAGCTCCTGAAGCCGACACCGCCGAGCAGCACGCCTCCGTCCGTCCGGAGGGCGACGAACCGCTCACGGACCTCGACCGCACCACCGCGAACGAGGCGGACGCGGCGGAACAGGCCCGCGTGGTCACACATGATGAGGACGATTACCGGTAGAACGCACCGCTTTGCGGCATGGGCCGACGTTTCCGTGGCTACCGCAGCCGTCCGGTCCGTGAAATTCTGCGTCCGCGCCGCGCGCACCCGGGTTACTCAAAAGTACGATGGCCCCACGGCGCAGCGTGCACGGTACGGCTGTGTTCGAACACGAATTTGGGAGGCGGCGTGACAGCCATCGAGCAGACAGAGGCGGCGCGCCCGCGTGGCACCCGGCTGCCCCGCCGTGCCCGACGCAACCAGCTGCTGGGCGCCGCACAGGAGGTCTTCGTCGCCCAGGGCTACCACGCCGCGGCGATGGACGACATCGCCGAGCGGGCGGGCGTCAGCAAGCCGGTGCTCTACCAGCACTTCCCCGGGAAGCTGGAGCTCTACCTCGCCCTGCTCGACCAGCACTGCGAGTCACTGCTCCAGGCGGTCCGTACGGCGCTCGCCTCGACCACGGACAACAAGCTGCGCGTCGAGGCGACGATGGACGCCTACTTCGCGTACGTCGAGGACGAGGGCGGCGCCTTCCGTCTGGTCTTCGAGTCCGACCTGACCAACGAGCCGGCGGTCCGCGAGCGGGTCGACCGGGTCTCGCTGCAGTGCGCGGAGGCCATCTCCGACGTCATCGCGGGCGACACCGGGCTGTCCAAGGACGAGTCGATGCTGCTGGCCGTCGGCCTCGGCGGCGTGTCGCAGGTCGTGGCGCGCTACTGGCTCTCCAGCCCGTCCGGCATTCCGCGCGACTCCGCCGTACAGCTGCTGACGTCGCTGGCCTGGCGGGGCATCGCGGGATTCCCGCTGCACGGAGTCGATCAGCACTGAGCCGGGTGCGAGCCGTGGCCCGGTGTTCGCTGCGGGCGTTGCCGGTCGACCCGTGGTCCGTCCCTTCACCGGGCTAATGTGTGCTGCGTACGGCGCGGTTCACCGCGCAGAGACGGACCGTCGGAGGGACATAGCCGTGGAGGTCAAGATCGGGGTGCAGCACACGCCCCGCGAGATCGTTCTGGAGAGCGGACTTTCCGCCGAAGAGGTCGAGAGCGCGGTCGGCGAGGCGCTCAACGGCAAGGCGCAGCTGCTCAGCCTCACGGACGACAAGGGCCGCAAGGTCCTGGTGCCGGCCGACCGGATCGCCTACGTGGAGATCGGCGAGCCCACCGCCCGTCGGGTGGGGTTCGGCGCGCTGTAGCCCGCGCGACACGGCAGCAGAGGTGGAGGCCCGGCGGAATCGTCCGCCGGGCCTCCACCTTTTCTTCTCCGGATCCGCTCCGGGTTCTTCCCTCGATGGGCTTCCCGACGGCCGGGGAGGGTTGTATTCCGCCGGCCCCGGGTAGGACGGCCTGTGACCGACCGACCGCCGCGCCATCAAGCGAGGTGACCCTTCAGTGCTCTGGGAATCCATCAGCTCCGTCGTGCTCGGACTCGCCCTGTCGTGGGTCGCGCTCCGCACGCTGCCCGGCCGGCTCCCGTCCCTCCGCGTGGTGTTCGTCACGGGAGGACTGGGCGCCCTGTTCGGCGCGTATCTGACGCAGTCGACGGTGGGCTCCGGCCATGCCCTGACGACGGTCACCGGCGCCGTGCTCGTCGCGGCGGTGACCCTGTCCCTGCTGATCCGCCCGCGCGGCAGCCGCCCGGTGCGGTCGGCCGCGGCCCAGTAGGCCGCTGATCAGGCCGCGAGGCCCAGCGCGGCCATCCGCTTGGTGTGCGCCTCGGTGATCCGGGAGAACATCCGGCCCACCTCGGCCAGGTCGAAGCCGTCCGCCACGCCGCCCACGAGCATGGTGGACAGGGCGTCGCGGTCCGCGACGACGCGCTGCGCCTGCGAGAGGGCCTCGCCCATCAGCCTGCGTGCCCAGAGGGCGAGCCTGCCGCCGACGCGGGGATCCGCCTCGATCGCGGCCCGCACCTTCTCGACCGCGAAGTTCCCGTGGCCGGTGTCGTCGAGCACGGACAGGACGAGGGAACGGGTGTCCGCGTCGAGGCGTGCGGCGATCTCGCGGTAGAAGTCACTGGCGATCGAGTCGCCGACGTACGCCTTGACCAGGCCTTCCAGCCAGTCCGACGGGGCCGTCTGGCGGTGGAAGTCGTCCAGCGCCTTGGCGAACGGCTCCATGGCGGCGGTCGGCGGCTCGTCGACGGCGGTGAGCCGGTCGGTCAGCTGCTCGAAATGGTGGAACTCGGCGGACGCCATCTTCGCCAGTGCCGCCTTGTCGTCGAGTGTCGGCGCGAGTTTCGCGTCCTCGGCGAGCCGCTCGAAGGCCGCGAGCTCCCCGTAGGCGAGTGCGCCGAGCAGATCCACGACCGCTGCGCGGTACTGCGGGTCGGCGGACGCGGTGGCCCAGTCCTGGGCGGCGATCCCGGTCGGTGCGGGTGCTTCGACGGGTGCTTCAGTGGCGTTGTCAGGCGTCTCCATGCAGCGCAGAATAGCCCGCTCCGTCGGGTACGGAAGGGCCTGGTCAGCAGGAGACATCACACCGTTCCGATGAATTCGCCCAACACACATGCGCGGATCCGGGGTACAGTGGTATTGCGCTTACTGAGCATTTTCGTGTGCCAGGAGCGCGACCTTGAATGAGGATGCCCGGTCGGTGGCCCGATCGGCTCCGACCCGACAGCCCTCCACGCGGGGCGTACACCACGTACGACCGCAGAGGAGGGGACCCCTCAGCGGCACGAGCGCTCGAGCGTCGGCAGTGGTCCCGCGCCACCCGGCCCCTCCACGGCCGGATGACCAACCCCGGCACGGTACGACCCCCAGCGTTCGCCTCGGTCCGCGTCTCACAGAAGAGGCAGCACCCTGACTACGTTCCGCGACCTCGGAATCCTTACCGAGACGGCCGAAGCCCTCGAGGCGGTCGGCATCACGTCCCCCTTCCCCATCCAGGAGATGACGCTCCCCGTGGCGCTCTCCGGATCCGACGTCATCGGCCAGGCCAAGACCGGCACCGGCAAGACGCTCGGCTTCGGCCTCCCGCTCCTGGAGCGTGTGACCGTCCCCGCCGACGTCGAGGCCGGCCGCGCCGCGCCCGAGCAGCTGACGGACGCGCCGCAGGCCCTGATCGTCGTTCCCACCCGCGAGCTGTGCCAGCAGGTCACCAACGACCTGCTGACCGCCGGCAAGGTGCGTAACGTCCGCGTTCTCGCGATCTACGGCGGCCGGGCGTACGAGCCCCAGGTCGAGGCCCTCAAGAAGGGCGTCGACGTGGTCGTCGGCACCCCGGGGCGCCTGCTCGACCTGGCGGGCCAGCGCAAGCTCGACCTCTCGCACATCCGTGTCCTCGTCCTGGACGAGGCCGACGAGATGCTCGACCTGGGCTTCCTGCCCGACGTCGAGCGGATCATCACGATGCTGCCGGCGAGGCGCCAGACGATGCTGTTCTCGGCCACCATGCCCGGTGCCGTCATCAGCCTCGCGCGCCGCTACATGTCGCAGCCGACGCACATCAACGCCACGTCGCCCGACGACGAGGGCACGACCGTCAAGAACACGGTCCAGCACGTCTACCGCGCGCACAACATGGACAAGCCCGAGATGGTCTCGCGCATCCTGCAGGCCGAGGGCCGCGGGCTGGCGATGATCTTCTGCCGTACGAAGCGGACGGCCGCCGACATCGCGGAGCAGCTGGAGAAGCGCGGCTTCGCGTCCGGCGCGGTCCACGGCGACCTCGGGCAGGGCGCCCGTGAGCAGGCGCTGCGCGCCTTCCGCAACGGCAAGGTCGACGTCCTCGTCTGCACCGATGTCGCCGCGCGCGGCATCGACGTCGAGGGTGTGACCCATGTCATCAACTACCAGTCGCCGGAGGACGAGAAGACGTACCTCCACCGCATCGGCCGTACCGGCCGCGCGGGCGCCAAGGGCATCGCGATCACGCTGGTCGACTGGGACGACATCCCGCGCTGGCAGCTGATCAACAAGGCCCTGGACCTGAAGTTCCCGGACCCGCCGGAGACGTACTCCACGTCCCCGCACCTGTACGAGGACCTCAACATCCCGGCCGGCACCAAGGGTGTCCTGCCGCGCACCGAGCGGACCCGTGCGGGTCTGCGCGCGGAGGAGATCGAGGATCTCGGCGAGACCGGTGGCCGCGGCCGCAAGTCCGCCGCCTCGGCCCCGGCGCCCCGCGAGGAGCGCCCGCCGCGTACGCCGCGTCAGCGCCGCCGCACGCGGGGCGGCAGCGCCCTCGACGAGGCCGCCGCCGCGACCGTGCCCGCGCCCGCCGCCGAGGCGGCCGGTGAGGACGCGCCCGAGCCCCGCACCCCGCGCCGTCGGCGCCGTACCCGTGGAGCGGCCCCCGAGGCCGTGACCGAGGGCGCGGTGGCCGTGGCCGAGACCCCGGCCCCGGTCGCCGAGCCCACCGTCGTGGCCGAGGCCGAGCCGGCCGCGGAGACCAAGCCGCGCCGCCGCCGTTCGCGTGCCACGACCACGGCCACGGCCACGGCCACGAGGACCGACGTCGCGCCGGCGCCCGCCGCCGAACCGGTCGTCGACTTCCAGACCGTGGCGGTCGCCGCCGTGGCGGAGCCCGTGGCCACCAAGCCGCGCCGCCGCACCCGGGTCGTGAAGCCGGCCGACGAGGTCGACTTCCAGATCGCCCCGGCCTCGGAGCCGGTGACCGAGACCAAGCGTCGCCGTCCGCGCGCCGCGACCAAGCCGAAGACCGAGGCGGTGGCCTCCACGGCGACCGCCGAGGACACCGGTGAGACCAAGCCGCGCCGTCGTCGGCCGCGCGCCGCCGCCGCGGAGAAGGCGGAGACGGCCGCGGTGACCGGGACGGTGGCGGCCGACGAGGCCCCGGCGAAGCCGCGCAGGCGCCGGTCCCGCGCGGCGGCCACGGCTGCCGAGTCCGCCGAGGGCTGATCCACCGGGCACGATCACAGACGTACGGCCCCGGTTCCCGCGCTGCGGGGGCCGGGGCCGTACGTCTGTCCGCGCTGCCCGCCCGCCCCTACGTCCGGCTGTCCGTACGTCTGTCGCATGGCTGCCCGGGCGGGGGCCGGGCTCCGGCGATACCCTCGGGCGCATGAGCCGGCCGCCCACCTTCACCCCGCCCCCCTGTGCCCGTGCCCGCGTACTGCGTACCGCGCGTGGGGACTTCGCCGTGCTGGATGCCGCGCCACCCACGGGCGCGCACTCCACCGCTCTCCTGCTGCCCGGGTACACCGGCAGCAAGGAGGACTTCATCGCGCTGCTCGAACCGCTCGCCGAGGCCGGGTTCCGGGTGCTGTCCGTCGACGGGCGGGGGCAGTACGAGACCGACGGGGCGGGCCGCCAGAACCCTTACGCCCAGGCCGAGTTGGCCCGGGATGTGCTGGCCCAGGCGGCTGCCGAGGACGAGCTCCCGGCGCCCGGCGGCATCCATCTGCTCGGGCACTCCCTGGGCGGCCAGATCGCCCGCGCGGCGGTGCTGCTGGACGCCGCGCCCTTCCGTTCGCTGACCCTGATGTCCTCCGGCCCCGCCGAGATCGACCCCGCCCAGCAGAAGAAGGCCCGGCTGCTCGGCGACGCGCTGGGCCGCTGGAGCATGGACGAGGTCTGGCAGATGATGCGCGCGATGGACCCGCCCGAGGACGTGGACACCGGCGACGGCGAGGATCTGCGCCGCCGCTGGCTGCGCCACGACCCCGCGCAGCTGATCGCCACGGGCGCGCAGCTGTCGTCCGAGCCGGACCGGGTGGACGAGCTCGCCGCGCTCGCCCTTCCCGTCCACGTGATCTCCGGTGAGCGCGACGACGTGTGGCCGGTGCCGCTGATCGACGACATGGCGCGGCGGCTGGGCGCCCACCGCACCGTGATCGAGGGCGCCGAGCACTCCCCCAACACGGCCCGGCCGCTGGAGACCGCCGCGGCCCTCGTCTCGTTCTGGAACGGCACGCGGGCGGAGTAGGAGCCCGGACGCGTCTCCCGGGGCGGGTTCGTGACGCCCCGGGAGAACCGCTCGCTCAGCCCACCTGGGTGAAGGACTTCCAACCGGTGCCGATCTTGACGCCGGACCGGACGCCACCGGAGCCGTTCCCGTCGTATCGGTACAGGTCACCGGCGGTGGTACGGGCGACGATGTCGTCCGTACCGTCAGCGGTGAGGTCGCCGATGCCGACGATGTCCGCCATACCGTTCCAGCCGGTGCCGATCTTGACGCCGGACCGGACACCGCCCGAGCCGTTCCCGTCGTATCGGTACAGGTCACCGGCGGCGGTACGGGCGAGGAGGTCACCGATCCCGTCCTTGTTGAGGTCACCCGCACCGACGATGGTCAGGGACTTCCATCCGGTGCCGATCTTTCCCACCCGTGTGAGCCTGCCCGCCTCGGTTCCGGCGTACATGTACAGGTCTCCGGTCGAGATCTGGCGGACGATCAGGTCGGGGCGTCCGTCACCGTCGAGGTCCCCGGAGTAGGAGAAGCCGTCGAATCCGGTCCAGCCGGTGCCCACCTGGGCGGAGGGCGATCCAGGGGTGACGACGTCCCCGCAGTCCGGTGTGTAGCGGTGCAGCGCGCCCGCGCCGTCGCGCACGAGGGTGTCGTTGCATCCGTCGCCGTCGAGGTCACCGAACGGAATGAGGGTGGAGGTGGTGGGCCAGGTGCCACCGTCGGCCTTGGCGGACACGACGTGGGAGGCGTTCCCCTTGTAGACGAGCAGCGCACCGGTCGCGGACCGCGCGTACAGGTCGGGGAAGCCGTCCGCGCCGGCATAGTCCCTGCGCGTGGCGGGCGGAGCGGGGGCCTTCAGCCCGGTACCGGCCGTCCACAGCTGGTAGCCCTGTGCCCAGACCGCTGTCGCGTTGCCGTCGGGACCGACGGCGACCGCCCCTTCGGCGTAGTCGGAGGGCACCGTGCCGAGCCTCGTGGCCGGGGTCCAGACCCCGTCGGTGCGGGCGGCGGTGTAGAAGAGCCGGCCGTCGCCCTGCGAGGGGACGGCGTCCTGCGCCCAGCCCACCTGGACGGTCCCGTCGGCGCCGATATGCGCGTCGAACTGCTCGGGCACGTAGGCGGTGGACAGCGTCCTGGTCTCCGACCAGACGCCCGTCACCGCCGAGCGGGTGGACGTCCGCAGGCCGAACTCCCCGTCGTGGTCGACCCAGACGAGGGTCACCTCACCGTCCGGTCCGACCAGGGGCTCCTCGATCTGGGCGGCGTCTCCCGCCGGGATCGCGTGGAGCGCACCCCACTCGCTGCCACCGGGCTGTCTGACGGCCGCGACGACATCCGGCGTGTCCGCTCCCTCGCTGTGCCGGACCCAGGCCACGGCCATGGTCCCGTCCGCCCCTCGTGAGAGGCGCGGCGCACCGCCTCCGCCGGGCGGGGAGAGCTCGGCGGGGGCGCTCCATCCGGTGGCGTCGGCGGACTTGCCGACGCTCTTCACCGTGCTGCCCGTCTCGACGTTGTGCATCCAGGCGACGGTGACGTCACCGTCGGCGGAGACGACGGCCTGCGGCCAGTAGGCGTCGGCGGCGACCAGCACGGCCGGCGCCGACCACCGCCCGTCGGGGCCGGAGCGCTCGGAGACGTACAGCAGGCTGTTCCGGCCCTCGCTCTTGCGCCACACGGCCACGCTCCTGCCGGACGGGGTCCCGGCGAAGGCGACCTCGCCGATGACGGTGTCCGTCGCGATGTCCGTGGCGGCGGGCCACGAGATGGCGCCCTTGCCGAGCGTCGCCGTGCGCAGCACGGAACTGCTTCCCAGGTCGTTCACCCAGGTGACGGTGGCCGAACCGTCCGGGGCCGTCACGAGCGAGACGCTCTCGCGTCCTGCCGGCAGGACGTCCAGCACGGTGGTGGGCCCCCACTCGGCGCTCGCGGCGGGACGGACGGCGACGGTCAGTTCGAGCTGCTGGGTCTCGTCCACGGTCCGGTACCAGAGGGCGACGACCCTGCCGTCCGCCGTGGTCCGCACATCGACGGTTTCCACGACCTCGTGGGGGATGGTGAACGCCACCGGCTCGCTCCACCGCCCGGACTGGGCGGCGACGGCCGCGGGCGCGGTCACCAGCACCGTCGCGGCCGTGGTGCCCATGCCGACCATCCCCAGGGTCAGCGTGGGTACCAGCGCGGCGGTGATGAATCTGTGGTTCCTGCTCAACTCGGGTCCTCCCCCTCGCACATGTGTGCGTGAGATTAGCCGACCCCACCGTCAGTACTGCGCCTGGAGGTGCTGCCAGAAGCCGTCGCGCAGCGCCCTGCGCAGATGGGCGTGACCGCGCAGCGAGTGCTGGAGGAGCCGTTCGGCCTCGACGAGGAGGTCCTGGTCGACCGAGCCCGGCAGATAGGGGTGACCGGGCAGCAGGTCGGCGAGGGCGTCCCGGCCGCGTGAGGAGAGCCAGCCCGCGGCGATCTGCGCGCCGACGAAGCGGACGTCCTCGCGGGCGGGCGCCGGGCTCTCGTCGTCGTACATCGTGACGGAGCGCCGGGTCACGTACGGGCGGCAGAAGTCGAGGTCGAAGGTGCGCTGGCTGTCGACCTCCCAGAGCAGCGGCTCGGCCTGGTTGCGGCCCTCGCCCGCCTCGATGCCCCAGAGGTGGACGCGGGCGCCGTAGCCCTGGGCGGCCTCGACGGCCGAGACCAGGTCCTCGTCGCCGCCGACGAGTGCCGCGTCACTGATGGCGCGGTGCCGGGCGAGCGACTCCAGGTCGGTGCGGATGAGTGAGTCGACGCCCTTCTGCTGGTTGTTGGCGTTGAGGTTGCCCAGCCTGACCTTGACGTCGGGGAGTTCGGCGATGGACTGCTGCTCGACGGTGTGGATCCGGCGCCTTGCCCCGTCGTACCAGTACACGCGCAGCAGCCTGCTGTCCGCGAAGATCGTGCGGGCCTTGTCGATGAAGGCCTCGATCAGCCCCTCCGCATCCAGGTCGAAGGACCGGCGGTCCTCGGTGCCGGTGACGAGCAGGCCGGCCGCCGCGTAGACATAGCCCGCGTCCACGAAGATCGCGTGGGTGGAGGGGGTCTTCGACACCTCGGCGAGTACGCGCTGGAGCAGCGCGTTGGTGCGGTCCAGCTGTTCGCGGATGCCCGCGCCCTCGTCCGCCCCTGTGTCCGGGTGGTTCATGCGGGCCTCATCGTCCGCGCATGGCTGATTACCGACGGGTACTTAGGCATCCAAAAAATTTCCTTAGCGTAGGGAATGTTCGCACCGGTCACGTCGTTGTACCCCCCGAGGGGCACGGGACCTGGGCGTCCTGCGCTCCCCATCCTTGTGGACGGCGAGCCCGTCCGCCCAGTAGTTCTCCAGCAGGAGGATCAGACGAAGGGAAGCCATATGCGCTTCGAGATCATGCGACTCGACGATGTCGACGGTACCGCCGTGGACAGCACCGTCGTGGACGCCGCCTCCGTCAACCGGATCGTGCAGCAGGCCGCGGCAATGGGCCAGCGCATCTACATCCGGCCGGCCGACACGTCGGCTTCGTAACACCTTGCCTTGCTTGGCGTCGCTGATTTCGGGCGTATGACGAGCTGAAGACGAAGCGCCCCCGCACGGAGAGCCCGTGCGGGGGCGCTGTGGTGTCCGGGGCAGGGTCAGGCGTTCTGGATGACCTGGGTGACGCCGTTGATGATCTGCTGTACGGCGATGGCCGACAGCATCATCCCGGCGAGCCTGGTGACCAGCACGACGCCGCCGTCCTTGATGACCCGGATGATCAGCAGCGAGTAACGCATCGTCAGCCAGAGCACGACGTGCATGGCGACGATCGCCGTCCAGACCGAGATCTGGCCGCGCATGCTGTCGGCGTGCTGCACCGCGAGGATCACGGAGACGATCGCACCGGGCCCGGCGAGCAGCGGCATGCCGAGCGGCACGAGGGCGACGTTGACGTCCTTGGTCTGGGTCGGCTCGTCCGTCTTTCCGGTGAGCAGGTCGAGTGCGATGAGCAGCAGGAGCAGCCCGCCCGCGATCATCAGCGCGGGGACGGAGACATGCAGATAGTCGAGGATCTGCTGGCCCAGCAGGCCGAAGACGGCGATCACGCCGAACGCGACGGCGACGGCCTGGAGGGCCATTCCGCGCTGCACCTTGGCGGGGCGGCCCGCGGTGAGGGCCAGGAAGATCGGGGTGATTCCGGGCGGATCCATAATCACAAAAAGGGTGAGAAAAAGGGATCCGAAGACAGCGATGTCGAACACGGTGAGCCTTGCGAGAGAGGAGAGTGGAGCGGGCCGGACAGGGGGACGCGCGCGCCGGCGCGTCAGTAGGACGCCGGCCGCACGGGGTGCGACGGGGAAGAGGGTGAGGAGAAGCCCCGTTACGCGGGGACGGGTCCGCCGGCGCCCGGCACGGGGAAGGCTCCCGTGGCGCGCCGGGTGATCTCGCCGTAGATCTCGGGGTCGGTGGTGTACTCCCCGAGCCGGACGGTCTTGCGGGAGCCGTGGTAGTCGCTGGACCCGGTGGGCAGCAGCCCCAGCTCGGCGGCGAGTCCCCGCAGCCGGGCCCTGGTGGGATCGTCGTGGTCCATGTGGTCGACCTCGATGCCGTCCAGGCCGGCGGCGGCCAGCCGCGCGATCACGCTCTCCGGGACCACCGCGCCGCGCTTGACGGCGAGCGGATGGGCGAAGACGGTGACGCCGCCCGCGGCCTTGACCAGCCGGATCGCGTCGAACGGGTCGAGTTCGTGCTTCTCGGCGTACGCGCGCCCGCCGTTGCCCAGCCAGGCCGGGGTGAAGGCGTCGGAGACGGTGTCGACGACTCCGAGCTCCACGAGCGCGGTGGCGACGTGCGGGCGGCCGATCGAGCCGTCCCCGGCGATCCGCGCGACCTGCTCCCAGGTGATCGGGACGCCCAGCTCCTGGAGGCTCCGCACCATGGACCGCGCCCGCGGCACCCGGTCGTCCCGGACGAGCTCGCGCTCGCGGGCCAGTTCGGGTTCGGACGGGTCGAAGAGGTAGGCCAGCATGTGCAGGCTGATGCCGTCGACGCGGCAGGAGAGCTCGGCGCCGGTGACGAGGGTGAGGCCTTCGGGGAGCGCGGCCGTCGCCTCGGCGTGACCGCCGACCGTGTCGTGGTCGGTGAGGGCGACGACGTCGAGGCCCGCCGCCGCGGCGTTGGCCACCAGCTCGGCGGGGGTGTCCGTGCCGTCCGACGCGGTGGAGTGGGTGTGCAGATCGATGCGCACGACGCGGACTCCAGGGCTGGGGACGGACAGGGGACGCTCAAGGATAACCGGCGCGCGTCACCCCTCCGGCCCCCGTGGCGCCGGGTCAGGGCGGTGTGAGCAGCCGGGGCGTGAGCGCCCCGCACGGCAGGAGGTCCACTTCTCCGCCCGCGTCGCGCAGGTCGGTCAGCACCAGTTCGTCGTACATCAGGAGCCCGGACTGCTCGGGCCAGATGATCGCCCAGAGCCAGAGGCCGCGTGCCTCGCCGGCGAAGACCGCACGGTCGGCGGGGGCGTTCTTGACGTGCCAGAGCGGGGTGGGGCGCCCCGCCGCGAGCACCTTGGCGTCCGGTGCCGCGTCGATCGCCAGGCCGGAACCGGGGTCGGGGCCGTCGATGCCCGCGTAGCGCGCGCCGAGTCCCACACCGAGCTCCTCCGCGACGAGGAGCAGCTCCCCCATGCCGCCGAGCGGGCCGGGGCCCGAGCACGCGACGGCGGTGGCCCGGCCGCCGCTGCGGTCGTCGCCCGCGTACGCCGCGCCCGTGAACAGCCAGCCCACCGGGAGGGGCCAGGGCATCCACACCGGCACCCGGGCCCGGTGCACCACCACGCCCAGCGCCTCGACGCTGGGCGGGACCACCGGCTGCATCGGGTGCACCTGGCCGTGCGTGGAGCACTGCCAGGCATCGGCGAACAGGCCGGGCGCCCTGACCCGGCCACCGCACTTCGGGCAACTGGGTTCGCCCCTCATACCGCCCAACGGTCCTCTCCGGTCGTCGCCGCGTCAAGGACGATCACCCGTCCGCAGCGCGGCTCTGACCGGGGAAGATAGATGCGGGTTGCACTTATTAGAGTGCCTAACTTATTCTGTGTATAACGCAACGACCTAGTGGAGAGCGAGAGAACCCATGCCGGCAGAGGATCCGTTCGACGAGGGAGCGACCAGCATCCTGCGTCAGCCGAAGGCCGTCTGGGCCACGGCGGGCGCCTCGGTCGTGGCCTTCATGGGGATCGGCCTGGTGGACCCGATCCTGCCGTCCATCGCCAAGGGGCTGGAGGCCACGCCCAGCCAGGTGTCCCTGCTGTTCACCTCGTACTTCCTGATCACCGCCGTGGCGATGCTCGTGACCGGCTTCGTCTCCAGCCGCATCGGCGGGCGCAAGACCCTGCTGGCCGGCCTGGCGCTGGTCGTCGTCTTCGCCGCGCTCTCCGGCACCTCCTCGTCCGTCGCCGAACTGGTCGGCTTCCGGGCGGGATGGGGCCTGGGCAACGCCCTGTTCGTGTCGACCGCCCTCGCGGTGATCGTCGGCGCCGCCGCGGGCGGCAGCGCGGCCGCCATCCTGCTGTACGAGTCGGCGCTCGGCCTCGGCATGGCGTGCGGGCCCCTGGTCGGCGCCCTGCTCGGCGACGCCAGCTGGCGCTACCCGTTCTTCGGCACCGCCGCCCTGATGGCGATCGGCTTCCTCTGCATCACCGCGTTCCTCAAGGAGCAGCCCAGGCCGGCCCGTAAGACCTCGCTGCTCGACCCGATCAAGGCGCTCGGCCACGGCGGGCTCGCCTCGGTGGCCACCTCGGCGTTCTTCTACAACTACGCGTTCTTCACGATCCTGGCCTTCACACCGTTCGTGCTGAACATGTCGCCGTACTGGTCGGGTGCGGTGTTCTTCGCCTGGGGCCTGCTGCTCGCCGTCTTCTCGGTGCTCGTCGCACCGCGCCTCCAGCGGCGCTTCGGCTCGCTGAAGGTGGTCGGCGGCTCCCTGGTGCTGCTCGCCGTGGACCTGGTGGTCCTCGGCTACGGCGACCACACGACGGCCATCGTCTGCACCATCGTCTCCGGCGCCTTCATCGGCATGAACAACACCGTCTACACCGAGCTGGCCCTCGGCGTCTCGGACGCGCCGCGCCCGGTGGCGAGCGCCGGCTACAACTTCGTCCGCTGGTTCGCCGCCGCCGCGGCTCCCTACCTCGCCCCGAAGATCGAGGAGTGGAGCGACATCCACACGCCGTTCGTCGTCGCCGCCGTCGCGGCCCTCGTCGGCGCCGTGGTCGTCTGGGTCAGGCGCGCGGCTCTCACGCACGAGGCGCGGGAGCTGGAGCCCCGGCACGCCGCGGAGGACAGCGTCACGGTCTTCGCCGACTGAGCCGGCCCCTCCCCGGACCGGCCCCGCCCGCGGCTCCCCCTCCTGGCCGCGCGGCGGGGCTTCCGTCTGCCCGGCGGTTCGGTCCGGCGGTTCAGTCCAGCGGTACGGACGTCCGCAGCGGGTCCCGCAGGTCGGTGCCCTGCGAGAGCCAGCGCTCCTGGAGCTCCTGCGCGCCCCGGACCCGCTTCCAGGCCGCCTCGTTGTGCGTCATCGGCAGCAGCGGCAGGAAGCGCACCGGTTCCATCGGCTCGTCCAGCTCCAGGTCCTCGACCAGGCCGCCCGGCTCCGCGACCAGTACGGAGCTGAAGGGCGCCCCGGTCCACAGCGGCTGCCCGAGGTCCAGTGACGCCCCCGGAGCCACGATCAGGCCCTCGACCTGAGGGGAGGCCGCCAGCACCGCCAGCGGCCGCAGCACCTGATCGGTGTCGGCGAGCCCCACCCGTACGGACAGGACCAGTTCGGCGCGCGGCCCCTTCACGGGGTCGGCCAGCGGCGAGGTCGGGTCGGCCATCGGCTGCCCGGACATGCCGAGTGTGGCGTAGCGCACCACGTCCCCGTCGATGAAGCGGAGCACCTCGATGCGGTCCGTGCCGAGGAACGTCACATCGGCGCGTGCGTCCGGCTCCCCCAGCGCCGTACGGAGCCGGGCCTCGACCAGATCAAGAATTTCTCCCATGCCGCGAGCATAGAACGCGTCCCGAACGGGCAAAGGAAGGGATTGGCTCCTCACCTGGCTGATAGCCTGAGGCGTCGGCCGGGACAGCACGCAGAAGCGTCGCTCTCAGTCCTGGCAACACGTGATCCCCCACGGGGGACCGGCCGGAGGAGGTGGGGCTGCGGTGGATCCAAGTCGACCGTGCAGTACCAACCGCCCTTCCGCACGACGCCTTCCTTCTGTGGCCTGACGCCCTCCCAGGCCGTCACCACGGCAGTTCGCGCACCGGAAGAGCCCCGCGTTTTTGCCTGTCTGTAGCGAACGCCGTCATCGTGCCCGCGCGGTGCCGCCCGCTTTGCGGACGTGAGCGCACGTCCCCATTCCGGGCTGTTCCACGTGCCCACCCGACGGCCCTCCGTGAAGAGGAGCCAGCCATGTCGATGATCCGTGACCTGCGCGCCGCCGTGCGCCCGTCCCTGCGCAAGAGCAACACCCCGTACAACAGCTACGACACCACCCGTGACCCGTCCGCCTCCAGCGCCGTCGTCGACTGCGCGGTCTACCGGGACGGCCGCCGGCTCACCGAGGCCTCCTGCCTGACACCGCGTGAGGCGATGCTGCGCGTACGGGAGGAGGGCGGCTTCGCCTGGATCGGCCTGCACGAGCCGACCGAGGAGGAATTCGCCGGTATCGCAAGGGAGTTCGGCCTCCACCCGCTCGCCGTCGAGGACGCGGTCCACGCCCATCAGCGGCCTAAGCTGGAGCGGTACGACGACACGCTGTTCACCGTCTTCAAGACGATCCACTACGTCGAGCACGCCGAACTGACCGCGACCAGCGAGGTCGTCGAGACCGGTGAGGTGATGTGCTTCACCGGACGGGACTTCGTGATCACGGTCCGGCACGGCGGGCAGGGTTCGCTGCGCGCCCTGCGCCACCGCCTCCAGGAGGACCCGGAGCTGCTCTCCAAGGGCCCCTCCGCGGTGCTCCACTCCATCGCCGACCATGTCGTGGACGGCTACATCGCGGTGGCGGCCTCGGTGCAGGACGACATCGACGAGGTGGAGATCGACGTGTTCTCCACCCCTGCGAAGGGTGGTTCGCGCGGGTCGGACGCGGGCCGGATCTACCAGCTGAAGCGCGAGGTGCTGGAGTTCAAGCGCGCGGTGTCGCCGCTGCTGCGGCCGATGCAGCTCCTGAGCGAGCGCCCGATGCGGCTGATCGACCCCGACATCCAGAAGTACTTCCGTGACGTCGCCGACCACCTGGCCCGTGTGCACGAGGAGGTCATCGGCTTCGACGAGCTGCTGAACTCGATCCTCCAGGCCAACCTGGCGCAGGCGACCGTCACGCAGAACGAGGACATGCGCAAGATCACCTCCTGGGCGGCGATCATCGCCGTACCGACGATGATCTGCGGGGTCTACGGCATGAACTTCAAGCACATGCCGGAACTCCGCTGGACGTACGGCTATCCGATGGTCCTCGCGCTCATCGGCGTCGTCTGCTTCTCCATCCACCGCACCCTCAAGCGCAACGGCTGGCTCTAATAGGCTGCGGGCATGACTGCTGCTGACGTGTTGCTTGCCCGGGCTCTCGTCGAGGAGGCCACCAAGAAGTCCGGCCTGATCTGGGTGCGGGGCACCGGCCCCTCCCGGGCGCTGTGGCACGTGTGGCACGAGGGTGCGGCCGTGCTCGTCGGGGACGGCCCCGGGGAGCAGCCACTACCCGCCGGGCTGGACGCCGGCGCCACCGCCGAGGTGACCGTACGCAGCAAGGACAAGGGCGGCAGGCTCGTGGCCTGGTCCGCCGCCGTCACGGTGCTGGAGCCGCACTCCGAGGAGTGGGAGGCGGCCGTCGCCGAGCTCAAGGGCAAGCGGCTGAACGCCCCTGACGCCGAGCGGCTGACGGAGCGCTGGGCCCGTGAGTGCCGGGTCGTCCGGCTGACGCCCGGCGACTCCCGCACGGACCTGCCGGACGGTTCGCTGGCCGCCACGCCGCTGCCGACCCCGGCGACCACGCGGCGCACGGCCCCCGCCGCGCTCCCCCGGCTGCTGCTGAAGCGCCGCGGGAAGCGCTGACCCCGGCTCCGTCAGCCGGAGGACCTGGGCAGCTCGCCGCCGTAGTCGACGGTGTCGTCCTCGGCCGGCGCCTCCAGCGAGAAGGCCTTGCCCCAGTCGGCGAGGGAGACGGTGCCGCCGCCACCGCCACGCGCCACCCGCAGGGGGTACGGGGTGCCCTTGAGGGAGACGTCCAGTGCGCCGCCCTCACCCTTTCCCCCCATGATCTGCACGGTGCGCACCCCGCCGACCGTGCCCCGGTCGCCCTTGTTGACCTTCCCGTGCAGGGAGAGCATCCCGTCGAGCAGCGTCTCCTTCTCCGTGAAGCCGCGCAGCTGCTGATAGGTGGGGTCGTCCTCGGGCACCTTCACGTACTTGCCGCCGAGCTTGTCGGCGGCCTGGTCGTTCTCGTCGTCGGACTTCTCGTCCTTCCAGAAGCCGGCGTCGGCCTTGAGGAAGAGCTCGTCCCCGATGCGCAGCAGCGCGAAGGTGTTCCTGCTCGACGTGACCGAGCCCGTGCCGCCCTTGCCGCTGAGCTGCATGTTCAGGCTGTACGTCCCGCCCTTGCTGACCAGCTTGCCCGTCAGCCGTACCGCCTCGGCGGCGTCGGCCGCGGCGAGCGCCTTCTTCTCGATCTGCGCGGCCGTCAGCTTGCCGACACCGTTGGTCCCCTCGTCGGGGTCCTCCCCCGCACAGGCCGTGAGCGCGACGGTCAGCCCCGCGCTGAGCACCACGGCGAGAGCGGTCCGGTGATGGGCCCGGACGGCCGGGGCGGAAGAGGTCACGGGCGCACTGCCTCTCATCTGTGTGTCTGGGGTTGGCAGACGGCAGCGTACCCGTGCCGCGTACGCCGTTCGGCAGAGCGCCGTACGGACGGCCCGCCAAGGCGTCGCGGACCGGTACGGGCTAGCCTGATCACGGCGAAGGAGGACGTGAGGGACCGAGGGAGGCGCACAGGATGGCGGCAGTGACTCCCAGGGTTTTCGTCTCCCACCTCACCGGCGTACCGGTGTTCGACCCGAACGGCGATCAGGTGGGCCGGGTCCGCGACCTGGTGGCGATGCTCCGGGTGGGCGGCAAGCCGCCACGGCTGCTCGGCATGGTCGTCGAGGTCGTGAGCCGGCGGCGCATCTTCCTGCCGATGACCCGGGTGACCGGGGTCGAGTCCGGCCAGGTCATCACCACGGGCGTGGTCAACATGCGGCGCTTCGAACAGCGCCCGACCGAGCGACTCGTCCTCGGTGAGTTCCTCGACCGGCGGGTGCGCCTCAAGGAGACCGACGAGGAGGTGACCGTCCTCGACGTCGCCATCCAGCAGCTCCCGGCCCGCCGCGACTGGGAGATCGACAAGTTCTTCGTACGCAAGGGACGCGGCGGAGCGCTGCGCCGCAAGGGCGAGACGCTGACGGTGGAGTGGTCGGCGATCAGCGGCTTCTCGCTGGAGGAGCAGGGGCAGGGCGCCGAGAGCCTGGTGGCGACCTTCGAGCGGCTGCGCCCCACCGACGTCGCCAACGCCCTGCACCACCTGACGCCCAAGCGCCGCGCCGAGGTCGCGGCGGCCCTGGACGACGAGCGGCTCGCGGACGTCCTGGAGGAGCTCCCCGGTGACGACCAGGTGGAGATCCTCGGCAAGCTGGCGGAGGACCGCGCCGCAGACGTCCTGGAGGCGATGGACCCGGACGACGCGGCCGACCTGCTCTCGGAGCTGCCGGAGGCGGACAAGGAACGGCTGCTGGCCCTGATGCGGCCGGACGACGCCGCCGACGTGCGGCGTCTGCTGTCGTACGAGGAGCGGACCGCGGGCGGTCTGATGACGACCGAGCCGATCATCCTGCGGCCGGACGCGACCGTCGCGGACGCGCTGGCCCGGGTCCGCCAGCAGGACCTCTCCCCCGCGCTGGCCGCCCAGGTGTACGTCTGCCGGTCGCCGGACGAGACGCCGACCGGCAAGTACCTGGGCACCGTGCACTTCCAGCGGCTGCTGCGGGACCCGCCGTACACGCTGGTCAGCTCCATCGTCGACAGCGATCTGGTGCCCCTGGCGCCGGACACCCCGCTGCCCGCCGTGACCAGCTATCTGGCCGCGTACAACATGGTCTCGGTGCCCGTGGTGGACGAGAGCGGCTCGCTGCTGGGCGCGGTGACCGTCGACGACGTGCTGGACCACCTGCTCCCCGAGGACTGGCGCGAGACGGACTTCCTGGGTGAGGAGGAGATCACCGGTGGCCGCTGAGGACCGCGCGAGGGCCGTGCCGACGGGCGCCTCGGGCATCGTGCGCCCGCCGCGTCCCCGGCTCGACCAGCCGAAGGCACCGCGGCGCCGGCTGCTGCCCGAGTACGACCCCGAGGCGTTCGGCCGGTTCTCCGAGCGCATCGCCCGCTTCCTGGGCACCGGGCGGTTCATCGTCTGGATGACCCTGATCATCATCGTGTGGGTGGTGTGGAACATCTTCGCGCCCCGGGAACTGCGCTTCGACCAGTACCCGTTCATCTTCCTGACGCTGATGCTCTCCCTCCAGGCCTCCTACGCCGCGCCCCTGATCCTCCTCGCGCAGAACCGCCAGGACGACCGGGACCGGGTCACCCACGAGCAGGACCGCAAGCAGAACGAGCGCTCCATCGCGGACACCGAGTTCCTCAGCCGGGAGATCGCCGCGCTCCGGATGGGCCTCGGGGAGGTCGCCACCCGGGACTGGATCCGCTCGGAGCTGGAGGCCATGGTGAAGGACATGGAGGAGCGCCGGATCCTCCCGGGGGCCGAGAGTGACGAAGGTGACCGCTGAGGGGCTACCCGCGCGTAGCCCCCGGCGCCGTACCATCGTCCGTATGGCTACGGAAGACGCGGTGCGCGAAGCACTGGCGACAGTGAACGACCCGGAGATCCACCGACCGATCACCGAACTGGGCATGGTGAAGTCGGTCGAGATCGATCCTGACGGTGTAGTCGCTGTCACCGTCTATCTCACGGTTTCCGGCTGCCCGATGCGCGAGACGATCACCAAGAACGTGACCGACGCGGTGGCCCGCGTCGAGGGCGTGTCGCGGGTCGAGGTCACGCTCGACGTGATGAGTGACGAGCAGCGCAAGGAGCTCGCCTCGTCGCTGCGCGGCGGCACGGCCGAGCGGGAGGTGCCGTTCGCCAAGCCGGGCTCGCTGACCCGGGTCTACGCGGTGGCGTCCGGCAAGGGCGGCGTCGGCAAGTCCTCGGTGACGGTGAACCTCGCGGCCGCGATGGCGGCCGACGGCCTCAAGGTCGGCGTGGTCGACGCGGACATCTACGGGCACAGCGTGCCCCGGATGCTCGGCGCCGACGGCACGCCCACCCAGGTCGAGAACATGATCATGCCGCCGTCCTCGCACGGCGTGAAGGTGATCTCCATCGGCATGTTCACGCCGGGCAACGCCCCGGTGGTGTGGCGCGGACCGATGCTGCACCGCGCGCTCCAGCAGTTCCTCGCCGATGTGTACTGGGGCGACCTGGACGTCCTGCTGCTGGACCTCCCGCCGGGCACCGGTGACATCGCGATCTCCGTGGCGCAGCTCGTCCCGAACGCCGAGATCCTGGTCGTCACGACCCCGCAGCAGGCCGCCGCCGAGGTGGCGGAGCGGGCCGGCTCCATCGCCGTGCAGACCCACCAGAAGATCGTCGGTGTCGTCGAGAACATGTCGGGCATGCCGTGCCCGCACTGCGACGAGATCGTCGACGTGTTCGGCGCGGGAGGCGGACAGCGGGTCGCCGACGGGCTGACGAAGACGGTCGGCGCCGAGGTGCCGGTCCTCGGGGCCATCCCGATCGACGTACGGCTGCGTGAGGGCGGCGACGAGGGCAAGCCCGTCGTCCTGTCCGACCCGGACTCCCCCGCGGGCTCCGCGCTGCGCTCCATCGCGGAGAAGCTGAGCGGCCGTCAGCGCGGCCTGTCGGGCATGTCGCTGGGGCTCACCCCGCGCAACAAGTTCTGAGCGTCGTACGGGTGGGGGCGGCCTCCTGAGGAGGCCGCCCCCACCCGTTCGCGTGTCGCCGCGCTGCGTCGCCGGCTGCTAGCTCCGGCTGTCGCCCTCGTCCGGGTTCACGTGCTCGGTCACGGCCTCGCTGTCGTTGTCGTTCTCGTACGAGGCGATGTCGCCGATCACCGCGAATCCCAGGCCGTAGGCGCTCATGCCGCGCCCGTAGGCGCCGATGTGCACCCCTTCCGGGGCCGATCCCGCGAGCACCCAGCCGAACTCGGACTCGCGGTAGTGGAAGTCCACCGGCACGCCGTCCACCGGAAGGGACAGCGTCGACCAGGGCTCCCGGCCCAGATCGTCCGCGAGCTCGAACGCGGTTTCGATCTGCTGGTTCAGCCATTCGCCACGCAGGGTGTGGTCCATCTGCGGGGGCCAGGTGCAGTCCAGCAGGCCGGAGCCCGCCAGCCAGGCCGCCGACGAGACCGTGGTCGCGTCCAGGACACCCGTACCGTCGTCGCTGTGCCGCACGGGGCTGCTGCCCACGGTCACGACCACCGCGAAGCGGGCCTTCTCGGCTCCCGCGTCCGCCCGTACGACGGGCTCCTCACCGTGCCCGGTGGAACCGTGCTGCACCGTGTCGTCCGCCGCGGCGGTGACGTGCATCAGCCAGCGCGGCCCCGTGAAGGCCTCGTCCAGCCCGTACCAGGGGAACGGCGCCTTGAGATAGCCGTCGACAGTACGCCGGGTCGCCGGCACCCCCTCGGCGGTGACTGTGCTGGGCGCACCATCCGCCCCTGCCCGACTCGTCGTCTCCATCTGCCCGGCCGCCTCCTCGATCTTCCATGATCCGGAGCGGCCCTCCCCCCGTGGGCATGGGCAAACTCGCAACCGGACAGATGGAGAATAGCCATACCGTCCGGACGAGTCGGGATTGACGGGCTCAGGTGGCGTCTGCGTCGAAGGGCGGGCGTTCGTCCGCGGCCGGCTGAGCGGGCTTCTTCAGGAGGTCCGGGGAGGACTTCTTGAGTAGGTCCGGAGCGGCGGCTCCACCCGCTGCCGCGGCGGCGGCCGTGCCCGTGGACGTGGCGCTCTCGCGGCCGTTCACCGCGTCGGTGACCTCGGCCATCTCCTTGCGCAGGTCGAAGCTCTCGCGGATCTCCTTGAGCCCCAGGTCGTCGTTGCCGTCCATGAGCTGCTTGCGGACGAACGTCTTGGGGTTGAGGTCCTCGAACTCGAAGTCCTTGAACTGCGGTCCGAGCTCGGAGCGGATGTCTTCCTTGGCACTGTCCGAGAACTCACGGATCTTGCGGATGGTGCGCGTGACGTCCTGGATGACCTTGGGCAGCTTCTCCGGGCCGAATACGAGCACGGCGAGAACCACGAGCGTCAGCAGCTCGAGTGCGCCTATGTCATTGAACACCTTGCTGCTCCTCGTGTTCTCTGCGTGGTCTCCGCGTGGTCTCCGCCGCCAGGTCAGGGGGCCCGGACCGCTCCACGGTACCCGGCGAAGCTGTCCGCGCGGTACCTGCCGGTGGCCGTCAGGTACCGCTCGCCGACCCGAGCGTCAAAGTCATGGACAGGTCTTTGCCACCGCGGGTCAGGACGAGCCGGAGCCGGTCACCGGGCCGATGGGCGCGGATCTTGACGATGAGTTCCTCGCCGCTGTGCACCCGCTGGCCCTCCACCTCGGTGATGATGTCGCCCTGCCTGATACCCGCCTTGTCGGCCGGGCCGCCCTCGGTGACGGCCGCCCCGCCGTCGGCCACCTTGCCTCCGACCTTGGCGCCGTC
This sequence comes from Streptomyces sp. NPDC104381, assembly GCF_055583745.1. Lineage (NCBI taxonomy): Bacteria > Bacillati > Actinomycetota > Actinomycetes > Kitasatosporales > Streptomycetaceae > Streptomyces > Streptomyces sp. NPDC104381. Next base: position 206,358 of record NZ_JBVJNK010000004.1, on the reverse strand, counting down.
GCCGGTGAACTCCATGTCCAGCGTGACGCCGATCACGGGGTGGGTGGCCTTGCCGGTGTTGATCAGTTCCTCGGCGACCCGCTTGCCCTGGTTGATCGGTATCGCGAAGCCGAGGCCGATGGAGCCGGACTGGCCGCCGTCGAGACCGGACCCGCTGTCGGCGGCGCGGATGGCGCTGTTGATGCCGATGACCCGGGCCTCGGTGTCGACCAGGGGGCCTCCGGAGTTGCCCGGGTTGATCGGCGCGTCGGTCTGCAGCGCGTCGACGTAACTGACGTCGGTCCCGTCGCCCTTCTCACCGCCCGCGGTGATGGGCCGCTGCTTGGCGCTGATGATGCCGGAGGTCACCGTGTTGGACAGGTCGAAGGGCGCGCCGATGGCCACCACCGGGTCGCCCACCTGCACGTTGTCGGAATTGCCGAGCGGCAGCGGCTTGAGGCCCGAGACGCCGGTCACCTTGACGACGGCCAGGTCGTAGCCGCTGTCCTTGCCGACGATCTCGGCCGGGGCGCTCTCGCCGCCGCTGAACGTGACGGTGATGTCGCCGGTGGAGCCGGCCGGGGCGACCACGTGGTTGTTGGTCAGGATGTGGCCCCTGTCGTCGAGGACGAAGCCGGTGCCCGTGCCGGACTCGGCGGTGCCGTTGACATGCAGGGTGACCACGCTGGGAAGGGCGCTGGAGGCGATCCCGGCGACGCTGTCGGGCGCCCGGCCGCCGCTGTCCCGGCCGGCCTGGGGCAGCTCGACCGTGGTCAGCCCGCCGTTGCGCTCGACGTACGCGCCGATGCCGCCGCCGATCCCACCCGCCACGAGGGCGAGCAGCGCGGCCCCGACGAGGAGCGACCCTGGGCGGCCCTTGCGCGGCGGGGCGTCCGGGCCGGGATGGCTCAACGGCTGCTGGGGCGCGCCCCAGGGGTCGTACCGCAGCCACTGCGAGGGCTGCTGCGGACTCTGCTGACCCTGTACGGCCGTGTGCTGGGGCGGCACGGTGTGCGCCGGGGCCGGCGGCGGTGGCGCCCAGCCCTCGGCGTGCCCCGGGGCGGCCGGAGCGGGCACCGGGGCGGGGAGGTGCGCGGCCACGCCGTGCCCGTTGGTCCCCGCGTACGGCGGCGGTACGGGCGTCCCGTGGGCCGGGGTGGCCACGGGACGCTGCACGGGCGGCGCGGGCGCCCAGGGCCCCGGGCCGCCGTACGGCGGGGTGCTGTACTCGTCGGGCGCGTGCAGCGGCCCCGTACGGTGCGCGGGCGCGGGGGGCGCGGTGTCGGCGGGGGCGGCAGCGGCGGGCGCGGTCTCCACCGGCGCGGCTGAGGCGGCAGCGGGGGGTGAAATGTCCGCGGGCCGGGTGTCCGTGGGCGCGGTGTCCGTGACCCGGGTGTCCGTGGGCCCCGTGTCCGACGGCGCGGTGTCCGGGCGCATGGGTGTCGCCGGTTCCACGCCCGACGGCGCGGGGGTCTGCGGCCGGGGGGCCGGCGGGGCCGGGGTGAAGTCGCCTTCGTCCGTGGGCCGCACTCCAGCCGCACCCATGGGCGCGGCCGGTCCCCCGGCCGCCGTCTCGCCGCCGTGCCCACCCGGGGCCGGGTCGGCGACGGGCGACGCGTCCTCCTGCCCGGCCGGACGGTGCCGCTCCGCAGAGGGACGGCTCCACCACTTCGTCTTCGGCCCGCTGGGCTTCCCGTCGTCCATGCTCTCCCCGCCACTGGCCCTTGCACGCCCCACAGAGGCGTCCCTCCCGGAATTCAACCAGGTTTGCGAATCCGCGCGCAGGGTCCTGCTCAGCGCAGCGGGGTGAGCGGCATCGCGCGGTCGTACGGCGGCGGGGCGGAGGCCGTCGCGGACGGTGCGGACGGCTTCGGGTCCGCGCTCGCGCCGGGCCCCGGCGAGTACAGCGGGCCGGCGTCGGTCGGGCGTATCAGCGGCGGCACGGTCACGTTCAGCACGGGGAAGGCGAACGCGCCCCCGGTGAGGGCCGAGGTGCTCAGCAGCGAGGGCGCGGAGGCCGGCACCGGCCGGGCGGACGAGGACGGCGCGGCGCTCGGCCGGGGGTCCTGCCCCTCTCCGGCGGCGAGGGCACCGCCACCGCTGCGGCTGGCCGCCGCACTGGCGGTGCCGGTCCGCTCCTCGGCGTCGAGCGGGGTCACGGCGCTGCCCGTGCCCTCGGCGCTGAGCGGTGAGTCGGGGGTGTGGTCGAGCGGGAGGGAGCCTCCCAGCGCGATGGCCGCGAGCGAGACCGCGCTGGCCGCGACGAACGCGAAGCGCCGGGCGCGCCAGGGTGAGCGGTCGGCCTCCCGGGCCACGTCGTGGATGCGGAAGCCCGAACCGGACGCGCCGCCCGGCAGTACGGCGGTCGAACCGTGGGCGGTGGGGAGATAGCCGAAGCCGTCCAGCGGGGAGCGTGCCTGCTCGCCGGGCCCTCCGGGGTGGGCCACGGGGAAGACCCCGTCCCCGAAGCGCCGGCGACCGGGCGGCCCGTCGCCCGGGCCGTCGTCACCGCCGCCGGGGCCCCCGGGGAGGCCCTGCAGCCTGGCGAGGAAGCCCTCGGAGGGCGAAGGCGCCGCGGATGTCGCGAAGGCGCTCTTCAGCCGCCGCTGGGCGTCGGCCTCGGCCTTGCACCTGGAACAGGTCGCCAGATGGGCCAGGACCCGCTCCCGGGCATCGTGTTTGAGCTCACCGTCGACAAGCGCGGCGAGCCGGTCCCCCAGATGCTGCTCCGCGGGGGTCGGACCTGTGCCACTCACGCCGTGCCGCCCTCCCCTGCCAGGACCGCGTCCGCGAGGGAACGCTGCTCGGCGCGGGCCTCGGGCGAACGGTGCTTGAGCGCCTTGCGCAGGTGCGAGCGGCCACGGTGGATACGGCTGCGCACCGTCCCGAGCTTGACGCCCAGCGTGGCGGCGATCTCCTCGTACGAGAGGCCCTCGATGTCGCAGAGCACCACCGCCGCACGGAACTCGGGCGCGAGTGTGTCCAGCGCCTGCTGGACGTCCGCGTCGAAGTGCGTGTCGTTGAAGACCTGCTGCGGGGAGGGCTCACGGCTGGGCAGCCTCTCGGCCGCGTCGTCGCCGAGCGAGTCGAAACGGATCCGCTGCTTGCGGCGGACCATGTCCAGGAAGAGATTCGTCGTGATCCTGTGCAGCCAGCCCTCGAAAGTGCCCGGCGTGTAGGTCGACAGCGACCGGAAGACACGGACGAAGACTTCCTGGGTGAGGTCCTCGGCGTCGTGCTGGTTACCCGTCAGCCGGTAGGCCAGGCGGTACACCCGGGCGCTGTGCGTGCTGACGATCTCTTCCCATGTGGGCGGGGTCCACGCCTGAGAATCCGCATCTGAGGCGAAGGTCGCGGTCGGTGCGGAATCGTTGGAAGAACGGTCAGCGGTGTCGGTCACGGATTTCGGCTCACCCGCCGACCTGAGAAGGCGCCGCAGCGCACCTCTCCGATCCACAGGCGCAGCCGCACCTCCCCTATCGGCTCTGGTGGTGTCCAGTGGAGCCCCTACCATAGCCACCTCGCCCGTTAGCTCCGGATAAGCCTTTTTACCTGCTGGTGTCCCGGTGTCCCCGGGAGCAAGGGGCACATTCCGGGCCAGGCCGCAGGGCCCGGTCCGCGTGTTCTCCCCTGCCCCTTCATAACGCCTGGTCCCATCTGCGGGTTCCCGGGTCCAGCGGATACAGTCACCGTTGCGCCAACTACGGGGACAGGAGAGGGTCATTACCGCCAACCGGCAGACGAGCTGGGCATTCGCCGACGCCTTTGTCGCCGAGGAAGAAGCTCTGCTCTGGGCCCGGGACCGGGCCCAGGAGACGGGGCTCCGCCCGGTGTCGTCAGGCACCGGCGCGGCACTGCGCCTGCTCGCTGCCACCGCGGACGCCAAGGCCGTGGCCGAGATCGGCACCGGAACCGGCGTGTCCGGTATCTATCTGCTGCAGGGCATGCGTCCGGACGGCGTACTGACCACCGTCGACCCGGAGCCCGAGCGCCAGCAGTTCGCCCGGGAGGCCTTCCGGGCCGCGGGCTTCGCCACCAACCGGGCCCGCTTCATCCCGGGCCGCGCCCTCGACGTACTGCCCCGGCTCGCGGACGGCGGATACGACCTCGTCTTCTGCGACGGCGACCGCCTGGAGAGTCTGGACTGTCTCGCTGAATCGTTGCGCCTGCTACGACCGGGCGGCCTGGTCTGTTTCGAGGGCGTCTTCGCCGACGGCCGCACGATCGACTCGGCCGCACAGCCGGCCGAGGTGCTGCGCCTGCGCGAACTGCTGCGGGCCGTGCGCGAGAGCCAGGAGCTCATGGCGACGCTGCTGCCGGTGGGCGACGGCCTGCTGTGCGCGGTACGGCGCGGCTGAGCACTCCGGCTCCACGCCGCCCGGCCCGGCCCCCGACGCACCACTGCCCCGGCACGGAGTCCGTGCCGGGGCAGTGGTGAAGTGTGGGCGCCTCCGCCTCAGCCGACGACCTTCTTCAGCGCGTCACCGAGTGCATCGGCCTCGTCCGGAGTCAGCTCGACGACAAGCCGACCGCCGCCTTCGAGCGGAACGCGCATGACGATGCCCCGCCCCTCCTTTGTCACCTCGAGCGGGCCGTCGCCCGTCCGCGGCTTCATGGCCGCCATGCTCGTTCCCCTTCCTGAAACCAGCTCATCGCAGCCGGCGGCCCCATGACAGGCGCTGCCTCACCGGCGTCGAACACAATGCTTCCTCCGCATTATCCCGCATCAGAGACCCCGATGACCAACATCGGTCGGCATCGCTTGCGCAACGCGCTCTCTCAAAACCACTCAATTCGGCGATCCGGCTGCGATACTGCGCCACCCTCGGCCCCCAGCCGAAGTCCAATCGTTAGACGCAGGTCACATGTCCCGTGCGCCCGGAGTCCGCCATGCTTGCCTGGACAGGCACGACGCCGGACCCGTAAGGAGACCCTGCACATGGCCGACACGGCTGACACGGTGCTCACCGACGTGAGCGACGGGCTCGCGACGATCACGATCAATCGCCCCGACGCGATGAACGCCATGAACACCGCGGCGAAGGTCGCGCTCCGCGACGCGCTGCTGAGGGTCGCGGACGACTCCGCCGTGCGCGCGGTTCTGCTCACCGCCACCGGGCGCGCCTTCTGCGTCGGCCAGGACCTCAAGGAGCACGTCGCCAAGCTCGCCGAGGCCCGCGAGTCGGACGGCGGCAACGCGCTGAGCACGGTGCGTGAGCACTACAACCCCATCGTCCGCGCCCTCACCGAGATGGAGAAGCCGGTCGTCGCGGGGGTCAACGGGGTCGCCGCCGGTGCGGGCTTCGGCTTCGCGCTCGCCGCCGACTACCGCGTGGTCGCCGACACCGCCTCCTTCAACACGTCCTTCGCCGGTGTCGCGCTGACCGCCGACTCGGGCGTCTCCTGGACGCTGCCGCGGCTGATCGGCCCGAGCCGCGCCGCCGACCTGCTGTTCTTCCCGCGCTCGATCTCCGCCCAGGAGGCGTACGAGCTCGGCCTGGTGAACAAGGTGGTGCCCGCGGCCGACCTGGCGAAGGAGGCGCACGCGGTGGCCCGCGCCCTGGCGGACGGACCGACCGTCGCCTACGCGGCCCTGAAGGCGTCCATGGCGTACGGCGCCGGGCACACGCTCACCGAGGCGCTGGAGAAGGAGGACGAACTCCAGACGAGGGCGGGCGCGTCGCAGGACCACACGATCGCCGTCGAGGCGTTCCTCGCCAAGCAGCCGCCGAAGTACCTCGGCAGGTAGTGGGCAGGGCGGCGGCGGGCGGGACTTCCAGATCACGCCCTACCGGCCGCCGCCCCGGGCCACGCAGTCGGCCAGATGGTCGTCGACGAGCCCGCAGGCCTGCATCAGGGCGTACGCGGTCGTGGGGCCGACGAAGCGGATGGACCGCTTCTTGAGCTCCTTGGCCAGCGCGGTGGACTCCGGGGTGACCGCCGGCACGTCGGCGAGGACCTCGGGGGCCGGCCGCGTGGCCGGGTCCGGTGCGAACGACCAGATGAGCGCGTCCAGCTCGCCCTCGCCCCAGCCGGCCAGCACCTTGGCGTTGGCGAGGGTGGCGTCGATCTTCGCGCGGTTGCGGATGATGCCGGCGTCGGCGAGGAGACGCTCCCGGTCGGCGTCGGTGAACTCCGCCACGGCGGAGATCTTGAATCCGGCGAACGCGCTGCGGAAGCCCTCGCGGCGGCGCAGGATCGTCAGCCAGGACAGCCCCGACTGGAACGCCTCCAGGCAGAGCCGTTCGAAGAGGGCGTCGTCGCCGTGGACGGGGCGGCCCCACTCGGTGTCGTGGTAGACGAGGTAGTCATCCGTGGACAGGCCCCAGGGGCAGCGCGGACGCCCGTCCTCGGCCGGCTCGGCCCCGCTCATCGCCCGTCCTCCCCGTCCTGCCGTCCGTCGTCGGCGGGTGCCTCGCCGGGCCGCTTGAACAGGTCCGGGCCGTTCACCGCGGTCGCCTGGGCCCCGGCGAGCGCCGACTCCATCTCGGCGATGTGGGCGTCCCGCTCGGCGAGCTCGGCCCCCAGCCTGCCGAGGGCCTCGTCCACATCGGTCATGCGGTACCCGCGGACGGCCATGGGCAGCCGCATGGCCTCGACATCGGCACGGCCGACGGGGCGGTTCGCGGGCAGCGGGTCGGTGAGCCGCTCGGGCTCGACCTCCTGCAGCACCGCGCTCCCGCCTCCACCGACCACCGCCAGGGTGACCGCGGCCACGACCACGACCATCGTCAGCAGCAAGAACCAGAACACGCGCATCTCCCTGGGGGCGGAATACCTGTCCAGGTCAGATCGTGCCATGCGGCACCGACAGTTAGGGTCGCAGGCGGGCCAACAGGGAGGATGCAGGAATGCGAAGCGGGGCGCTCAGGCTGGGGCGGCGGGAGTTCGGGCCGCACGAGCCGGTGATCATGGCGATCGTGAACCGGACCCCCGATTCCTTCTACGACCAGGGAGCGACGTTCCGCGACGAGCCGGCGCTCTCCCGGGTCGAGCAGGCCGTCGCCGAGGGCGCCGCGATCATCGACATCGGCGGGGTGAAGGCGGGTCCCGGCGAGGAGGTCACGGCCCAGGAGGAGGCGCGCCGCACGGTCGGCTTCGTCGCCGAGGTGCGCCGCCGCCACCCGGACGTCGTGATCAGCGTGGACACCTGGCGGCACGACGTGGGCGAGGCCGTCTGCGAGGCCGGGGCGGACCTGCTGAACGACGCGTGGGGCGGCGTCGACCCCGAGCTGGCGGCCGTGGCCGCGCGGTACGGAGCGGGCCTCGTGTGCACGCACGCGGGCGGCGCGGAGCCCCGTACCCGGCCGCACCGGGTGGCGTACGACGACGTGATGGCGGACATCCTGCGGGTCACCCTGGGGCTCGCCGAGCGGGCCGTGGAGCTCGGGGTCAGGCCGGACGGGATCATGATCGACCCGGGGCACGACTTCGGGAAGAACACCCGGCACTCCCTGGAGGCGACGCGCCGGCTGGAGGAGATGACGGCCACGGGCTGGCCCGTCCTCGTCTCGCTCTCCAACAAGGACTTCGTCGGTGAGACCCTCGACAAGCCGGTCAAGGAACGCGTGATCGGGACGCTCGCGACGACGGCCGTGTCGGCGTGGCTGGGGGCGCAGGTGTACCGGGTGCACGAGGTGGCCGAGACCCGGCAGGTCCTGGACATGGTGGCGTCCATCGCGGGACACCGGCCGCCGGCGGTCGCCCGGCGCGGCCTCGCGTAGGCCCGCCCCGCCGCCTCACGGCGGCGGGTGGGGGCGGGTGCCCCCACCCGCACCTCGTCTACCGGCCGACTTCCTTCGTCACGAGCCGGACCGCCTCGTCCACGTCGTCGGTGACGTGGAACAGCATGAGGTCGTGCTCGGACGCCTTGCCGCCCGCGACCACGGTGTTCCGCAGCCAGTCGACCAGGCCGCCCCAGTACGCCGTACCGAACAGGACGATCGGGAAGCGCGTGACCTTGCCGGTCTGCACCAGGGTCAGCGCCTCGAAGAGCTCGTCCAGCGTGCCCAGACCGCCCGGCAGGACGACGAAGCCCTGGGCGTACTTCACGAACATCGTCTTCCGGACGAAGAAGTAGCGGAAGTTGACGCCGATGTCGACATGTGGATTCAGCCCGGACTCGAAGGGCAGCTCGATGCCCAGCCCGACCGAGACGCCCTTGGCCTCCCTGGCCCCCTTGTTCGCCGCCTCCATCGCGCCGGGGCCGCCGCCCGTGATGACGGCGAAGCCCGCCTCGACGAGCGCCTTGCCGATCTTCACGCCGGCCTCGTAGTCCGGTCCGCCCGCCGGGGTGCGGGCCGAGCCGAAGACGCTGATGGCGCTGGGAAGTTCCGCCAGCGCGCCGAACCCCTCGACGAACTCGGACTGGATCCGCATGACCCGCCAGGGATCGGTGTGGACCCACTCCGAGTCGCCCTCGGAATCCAGCAGCCGCTGATCGGTCGTGCCCGGCTGGACCTGGTCCCTGCGCCGCAGTACCGGACCCAGTCGCTGCTCCTCGGGCTTCACCGCGCCCTCGGGAATCTGCGCGCCCTCGGGGATCCGTGCGTCCTCCGGGTTGCCCATGACCTGCTCCCTCCGCCGACCTGCGATGTGCGTGTCTCGCTTCAGCGTAGATCGGCCGAGGTTACGTACAGGGGAATGCCGTGAGTCAGCTGGTGAGCCAGGAGCGGAGGCGCTCCTCGCAGTGCGTGATCCGCTCGACGCGCACGTGCTCGTCGCGCTTGTGGGCGTACAGCGGGTCGCCGGGACCGTAGTTCACCGCGGGGATGCCCAGGGAGCCGAAACGGGCCACGTCCGTCCAGCCGAACTTGGGCCGTGCGACACCGCCGACCGCGTCCATGAACGCCTTGGCCGCCGGGTGCGAGAGCCCGGGCATCGCGGCGCCGGTGTGGTCGTCCACGACGAACTCGGCGACGCCGCAGTCCGCGAAGACCTCCTGGACGTGCGCCTCCGCCTGCTCGGCCGTGATGTCGGGGGCGTAGCGGTAGTTGACGACCAGCGTGCAGGCGTCCGGGATGACGTTGGTGGCGACGCCTCCCTCGATGCCCACGGCGTTGAGCCCCTCGTGGTACTCCAGCCCGTCGATGACCGGGCGGCGCGGCTCGTACGCGGCCAGCCGGGCCAGCGCGGGGGCGGCGGCGTGGATCGCGTTGGACCCCATCCAGGCGCGCGCCGAGTGGGAGCGCTCGCCCGCGAACCGCAGAAGGACGCGGAGAGTGCCCTGGCAGCCTCCCTCGACCTCGCCGTTGGAGCCCTCCAGGAGGACCGCGAAGTCCGCGTCGAGCCACTCGGGGTGCGCCTCCGCCACGTGCCCGAGGCCGTTGAGGTCGGCGGCGACCTCTTCGTTGTCGTAGAAGATGAACGTCAGGTCGCGGTTGGGCTCCGGCACCGTCGCCGCGATCCGCAGCTGCACGGCGACGCCCGACTTCATGTCGGAGGTCCCGCAGCCCCACAGCACGCCGTCGTCGTCGAGCCTGGACGGCACGTTGTCCGCGATCGGGACGGTGTCGATGTGCCCGGCGAGCACGACGCGCTCGGCACGGCCCAGCTGCGTCCTGGCCACGATGTTGTTGCCGTGGCGGTCGACGGTCAGATGCGGCAGCGGGCGCAGGACCGCCTCGATGGCGTCGGCGAGGTCCTTCTCCTGCCCGCTGACCGACGGGAAATCGACCAGCCGGGCGGTGAGCTCCGGCCCGTCCAGGGCGAGGTCGAGCGTGTGTCCATCCATGGCCACGAGCCTAAGGGACCGAGCAGTCGGCCCCGGCCCTACCCTCCAGTACGGTGGGCCCCGTGCCCCGGTCCAGCTCCTCTCCCCGCCGCAGCCGCGCCCTCCGTGCAGCGGCCGCCTTCGCCGTGCTCGTGGCGCTGGCCGGCTATCTGGCCGTGCAGTACCTCTCCGGCAACAAGGGCTCACCCCGTTGCACGGTGGGCCCCGCCGACGGGGGCGAGGGACGTACGTACGAGCTGAGCCCCGACCAGGCGGCCAACGCCGCCACCATCTCCGCCGTGGGCACCACACGCGGGCTGCCGGAGCGCGCGGTGACCATCGCGCTGGCCACCGCGCTGCAGGAGTCCGCGCTGCGCAACCTCGCCCACGGCGACCGGGACTCGCTCGGGCTCTTCCAGCAGCGCCCCTCGCAGGGATGGGGGACGCCGGCGCAGGTCATGGACCCGGTCTACGCGTCGGGGAAGTTCTACGAGCACCTCGCCGAGGTCCCTGGCTACTCCCGGCTGCCGCTGACCGTCGCGGCCCAGCGGGTGCAGAAGAGCGCGTTCCCGCAGGCGTACGCCAAGCACGAGCCGGACGCGACACTGCTGGCCGCCGCGCTGACCGGGCGGGCCCCCGCCTCACTGACCTGCTCGGTGCGGACGCCCTCCGCCGAGGGCCCGGGGGACGCGGCCGAGGTGCGGTCCGACCTGGTGCGCGCCTTCGGTGAGGACGTCCTGCCGTCCGCCGGGTCGGCGGGCTCCTCGGCCGCGGGCACGGTGTCGGTGCCCGTGCGCGCCGGGGACGGCGGCGCGTCGCAGCACGGCTGGGAGCTCGCCCACTGGGCGGTCGCACGGGCCGCCACCCTGCGGATCACGGAGGTCTCGTACGCGGGCCGGGTGTGGACCAGCGACACGGGCTGGCGGACGGAGCGTAAGGAATCGGGCGCCACGACCGTCCGAATGCGCCTCGCTCAGTAGTACGTCCCGTCATCCGTACGGGGCGTCGGGCGTCCGCCGGACCCCCGCTCCCGCCACCGTTTCCCCGCACCCGGCGTCCGGGCCGATTTCCTTGTCCACACAGGGAAGTGACGGTTCATCAGGCGTCCACCGAATGCGTCGTTCGCCCGGGTTCCTCCATTGCGGATTATCTGACGCATTACCCAGTCTTTGCCTGGGTGCCCCGCAACCTTCCCCGCCCCCGGACCGGTTGTTCAGTGCGTCCGATCACCGGACAGGCGGATTCCGCATCCGCCGAGAACCGTTGACGTCCCGTCGAAGGAGCATCATGTCCCTCCCCCTGACCCGCCGGATCGCCCGTGCCGCGCTGCTGATCGCCGCAGGCGCGGCCCCCGTGGTCGGCGCGGCCGGAGCCGCGGGTGCCGCGGGGCTCCCGCAGACCCCCGCGCTCGGCGGCCTCACCTCGCTCGACGGCGCCGGGCTCAGCAGCACGCTGGACTCCACCTCCCGGCAGGGCTCCGAGGTGGCGAACGAGACCGGCGGCAAGGTGGTCGGCACGACCCTGCCCGCCGCGGGCAAGACCCTCCGGACGGCCGGCACCCTGGCCGACGGCGAGCTGTCGGAGGACACCCTGCCGACCAAGAGCCTCCCGACCAAGGGCCTGCCCACCAAGGGCCTGCCGATCGGCTGATCCGCCGGACGGCACCACCGTGCCAGGCATGCGAAGGGGCCTCGGGAGTGCGCACTCCCGAGGCCCCTCGCCGTACAGCCGCCCGACGTACAGCCGACCCACGTACAGCCCCAGCCGTACCGGCCGGCTAGGACAGCCGCTTGACCGCCGCGTCCACCCGCTCGTCCGAGGCCGTCAGCGCCACCCGTACGAAGCGGTCCCCGGCCGGCCCGTAGAAGTCGCCCGGGGCCACCAGGATGCCGAGCTCCGCGAGATGCGCCACGGTCTCCCAGCAGGGCTCGTCGCGGGTGGCCCACAGGTAGAGGCTCGCCTCGCTGTGCTCGATCCGGAAGCCGTGGGCCTCCAGCGCCGCCCGCAGCACCGCGCGCCGCCGTGCGTAGCGCTCCCGCTGCTCCGCCACGTGCGCGTCGTCGCCCAGCGCCGCGACGGTCGCCGCCTGGACCGGGGCCGGCGTCATCATCCCGCCGTGCTTGCGGATCTGGAGCAGCTCGCCCAGGACGGCCGCGTCACCCGCGATGAAGGCCGCGCGGTAGCCGGCCAGGTTGGAGCGCTTGGAGAGCGAGTGGACGGCGACGAGCCCCTCGTACGTACCGCCGCAGACGTCCGCGTGGAGTACGGAGACGGGCTCGGCCTCCCAGCCGAGCTCCAGGTAGCACTCGTCGCTGAAGACCAGCACCCCGTGCTCGCGGGCCCAGGCGACGATCCGGATCAGCTCGTCCTTCGGCAGGACGCGGCCCGTCGGGTTGGACGGCGAGTTGAGCCAGAGCAGCTTCAGCCCCTCCGGGTCCAGCTCCGTCGGGTCGTCGTAGACGACGGGCTCGGCGCCGCAGAGCCGCGCCCCGACCTCGTACGTCGGGTAGGCGAGCCGCGGGTAGGCGACCTTGTCGCCCGCGCCGAGACCCAGCTGGGTCGGCAGCCAGGCCACCAGTTCCTTGGAGCCGACGACCGGCAGCACGTTCCCGTGCGTCACCCCGGTCGCGCCGAGCCTGCGCTCCACCCAGCCGGTGAGGGCGTCACGCAGCGCCTCGGTCCCCCACACCGTCGGATAGCCGGGGCTGTCCGCCGCGCCGATCAGCGCCTGCTGGATCAGCTCGGGCACCGGGTCGACGGGCGTACCGACCGACAGGTCCACGAGGCCGTCCGGATGGGCCACGGCCGTCGCCTTGTAGGGCGCCAGCTTGTCCCAGGGGAAGACCGGGAGACGGGAGGAGACGGGAACTGCTGCGGACACGGAACTCTGCTTTCTCGTACGGGGCCGTGGCGGCCGGAAAACACCTCGGTCCCGCACGGTGACAAGCCGTACGGGACCGGGCGGCGCTCGTGCGGCCGCTTACTGGTTCTGCGGCGGCAGCGCGGCGATGAACGCGTGGTCGCGCTCGATGAGGCCCAGCTTGGAGGCGCCACCCGGCGAGCCGAGGTCGTCGAAGAACTCGACGTTCGCCTTGTAGTAGTCCTTCCACTCCTCCGGGGTGTCGTCCTCGTAGAAGATGGCCTCGACCGGGCACACCGGCTCACAGGCTCCACAGTCGACGCACTCGTCCGGATGGATGTACAAGGACCTGGAGCCCTCGTAGATGCAGTCGACGGGGCACTCTTCGATGCAGGCCTTGTCCTTCACGTCGACACAAGGCTGCGCGATGACGTAGGTCACGCTGTCGTTCCTCCTCGGTAGGGCGTTGGCTCTCGCGCGGGAGCGCGGCGTCGTCGATGCCCGCCCCTAGTATCTCCGTTCCGGGGCACGATCCGAACAGGAGGGGCAGACAGAGCTGTGGAATTCACCATCGGCGGACGGCTCGAGGTTCGCATAACGCCTGCTGACGTGGGCAAACGCGTGTCGGTGCGGCGCGTCGCCGACGTGCCGGACGAGGGCGCGAAGTTCACCGACACGGTCGGTGTTCTCACATCGTGGGACGACGGAGTGCTCTCGGTCACGACGAGGAACGGCGAGAGCATCCGCATCGCGGAATCCGCGCTGGTGGCGGGCAAGGTGGTGCCCCCGGCCCCGGCACGCCGCCGCGGCCCCGCCGCCTCCTACGAGGAACTGGCCCTGGTGACCGCACGCGCCTGGCAGCCCGTGGAGAGCGAACTCCTGGGCGAGTGGCGGCTGCGCGCGGCCGGCGGATTCACCCGCCGCGCCAACTCCGTGCTGCCGCTCGGCGATCCGGGACTCCCGCTCGGCGAGGCCCTCGGCCGCGTCACCCGCTGGTACGAGGACCGGGACCTGCCCGCGTACGTCCAGACCGCCACCGGCGCCGAGGACACGCAGGAACGGCTCTGCGCGGGCCTGGAGGAGCACGGCTGGCGGCGCGAGGTGACCGCCGAGGTGCGGATCGCCGCGCTGGCACCGCTCGGCGACCTGGACGCCGACATCTCCGCCGTACGGCTGGCCCGGGAGCCGGACGACGCCTGGCTCTCCCGGTACCAGCGCTTCGAGACTCCGGGGCCCCATGTGCTGAGGGTGCTGGGCAGCGGACCCTCCGTCCTGTTCGCCACCGTGCCGGGGGACGGTCCGGCGGGGGCGCCCGCCGCGATCGGGCGCTGTGTCGTGGACGGCCGCTGGGCTGGCTTCATGGCCGTGGAGGTGGACCCGGCCCAACGGCGCCGCGGTCTCGCCACGGCCGTGATGACGGCGCTGGCCCGTGCGGCGCTGGACGAGGGCGCCTCCGCCGCGTGGCTCCAGGTGGAGGCGGACAATGGAGCTGCCCGTGCGCTGTACGACGGCATGGGCTTCGCCACCCACCACAGCTACCACCACTTCCGGCCCGCGTAGCGCGGACAGCAGCAGGGGGACGTGTCACACATGAGCGCCGAGGACCCGGGCACGGCCGAACGACGGCGGCGGTTCGCCGAGGAGGCCCGCGCCGAACGGCCCGACCTCGCGCTGCTCTGCCTGCTGCTGGGCGCGGAGGCGGCCCCTCCGACGCCCGGGGACGCCGACCCCCACGGCATCGACGCGGCGCAGATCGAGCTGGACCGGCTGGCCGGACTCCTCCCGTACGGAGCGCGCGGCCCCCGCGCGTGGGCGTCCGCGCTGGCCGAACTGCTCGGCGAGCGCTGCGGTTTCGCGGGCTCCTCCCAGGACTACCAGCGGCTGGACTCCTCGGTGCTCCAGCAGGTGCTGCGGCGGCGCAGGGGCCTGCCCATCCTGCTGTCCGTGGTCTGGATCGAGGTCGCCCGCAGAGCCGGTGCCCCCGTCTACGGGCTGTCGCTCCCCGGCCATTACGTGGTCGGTTTCGGCGACCCGGCCGAGCGGGTGCTGGCCGACCCCTTCGCCGGCGGCGCCCCGCTGAGCGCCGAGGACGCGGAGCTGATGGTGGCCGGGGCGACCGGAGCGCCGCCCTCGGCGACGACACACGCGCCCGCCAGGCCGCTGGAGACGGTGCTGCGGATCCTCAACAACATCCGGGCCTGGGCGGCGGCCCGCCCCGAGCGTACGGATGTGGCGCTGTGGGCGCTCGACCTCTCCCTGCTGCTGCCCTCGCACCCCGCGAGGCTCCGCTACGAGCGGGCGCAGCTCCTCGTGCAGCGCGGGGAGTTCCTGCGCGGGGCGGCGGAGATGGACGAGTACGCGGAGATCGTCGACGGCATCGAGCCGACGGCGGCCGAGGCGATCCGCCACCGCGCCCAGGCCGCCAGGGCGCTGCTGAACTGATCGCGTACGCACCGGGCCGCGCCGGGCGCGTGGTCACCCTCTGAACTCACGGTCCGGCCCGACTGCGCGCAAAGTCGCCCAATTGCCGTACGGCCGACGCCATTTGTTGCCCGGACGGCAAACAGTTGAGGCTCCTGATGCACACCTCTTGACGTGTCCAGGGCGACGGCGGTTACATCGGCGAAACGAGAGAGCGCTCTCTCACCTCTCTCAAGGTTCCGTCGTGCATCCGTACCACGACCCAGGAGACGTCATCCATGCAAGCTCCCCCCACGAGTTCCGCGCCCCCCACCGCTCCTCGCCGGCACCGCCGTTCCAAGGCTGTCGGTTTCGCCGCGCTCGCCGTTTCGCTGCTCATGGCCTTCCCCACAGCCCAGTCGGCGTTCGGCGACGAGACCGAGGAGCTGCCCGGCGGGGGCGACCTCGGCCCCAACGTGCTGGTCTTCGACCCGTCCACCCCTGACATCCAGGGCAAGGTCGACGAGGTCTTCAAGAAGCAGGAGTCGAACCAGTTCGGCACCGACCGCTACGCGCTGATGTTCAAGCCGGGCACGTACGACAACATCAACGCCCAGATCGGCTTCTACACCTCCATCGCCGGGCTCGGCCTGAACCCCGACGACACCACCTTCAACGGTGATGTGACCGTGGACGCGGGCTGGTTCGACGGCAACGCCACTCAGAACTTCTGGCGTTCGGCCGAGAACCTCGCCCTGAACCCCGTCAGCGGCACCAACCGCTGGGCGGTCTCCCAGGCCGCCCCGTTCCGCCGCATGCACGTCAAGGGCGGGCTCAACCTGGCACCCGACGGCTACGGCTGGGCCAGCGGCGGCTACATCGCCGACAGCAAGATCGACGGCGAGGTGGGCCCCTACTCGCAGCAGCAGTGGTACACCCGCGACAGCTCGGTCGGCGGCTGGGGCAACGGCGTCTGGAACATGACCTTCTCGGGCGTCGAGGGCGCACCCGCGCAGAGCTTCCCCGAGCCGCCGTACACGACGCTGGACAACACCCCGGTCTCCCGCGAGAAGCCGTTCCTCTACCTCGACGGCGACGACTACAAGGTCTTCGTCCCCGCCAAGCGCACCAACGCGCGGGGCACGTCCTGGGGCAACGGCACCCCGCAGGGTGAGTCCATCCCGCTGGACCAGTTCTACGTGGTGAAGCCCGGCGCGACCGCCGAGACCATCAACGCGGCCGTGGACCAGGGTCTGCACCTGCTGTTCACGCCCGGTGTCTACCACGTCGACCAGACGATCGACATCGACCGCGCGAACACCGTCGCCCTCGGTCTCGGCCTCGCCACGATCATCCCGGACAACGGGGTCACCGCCGTCAAGGTCGGTGACGTGGACGGCGTCAAGCTCGCCGGACTGCTCATCGACGCCGGGACGACCAACTCCGAGTCGCTGATCGAGGTCGGCCCCGAGGGCTCGTCCGCGAGCCACGCGGACAACCCGACGTCGCTGCAGGACGTCTTCGTGCGGGTCGGCGGCGCGGGTGCTGGCAAGGCCACCAACGGCATGGTCGTCAACAGCAACGACACGATCATCGACCACACCTGGCTCTGGCGCGCCGACCACGGCGACGGCGTCGGCTGGGAGACCAACCGGTCCGACTACGGGCTCACGGTCAACGGTGACGACGTGCTCGCCACCGGACTGTTCGTCGAACACTTCAACAAGTACGACGTCCAGTGGAACGGCGAGAACGGGAAGACGATCTTCTTCCAGAACGAGAAGGCGTACGACGCCCCCGACCAGGCCGCCATCCAGAACGGCGACATCAAGGGCTACGCCGCCTACAAGGTCGCCGACGACGTCACCACCCACGAGGGCTGGGGCATGGGCAGCTACTGCTACTTCAACGTCGACCCCACCATCCGCCAGCAGCACGGCTTCCAGGCCCCGGTCAAGCCCGGGGTGAAGTTCCACGACCTGCTCGTCGTCTCCCTCGGCGGCCAGGGACAGTACGAACACGTCATCAACGACACCGGATCCCCCACATCCGGCACGGACACCATCCCGTCCCAGGTCGTTTCCTTCCCTTAGACCGGGGGGAGACAGGGCCCGGCCGCACCCGCGGCCGGGCCCTGTCCCGTTCACGCGTGCCGTTCAGAGCACGCAGAACTCATGGCCCTCCGGGTCGGCCATCACCACATGGTCGGGCCGTCCGTGGAGCTCGTGCACCTGGATCACGGTGCCGCCGGCGGCCGTCAGCCGCTCCACCGCAGTGGTCACCCGTGGCCACCTGGTCTCCCACGGGGTGGCACGGCCGCCGCCCGCCTGCACATCGAGGTGCATCCGGTTCTTGGCCGTCTTCGGCTCCGGGACCCTCAGGAAGGACAGGGCCGGGCCGGCGCCGTCCGGATCGGACAGATAGGCGCCGTCGTCCCACTCCTCCTCCGGGACGTCGTGGTGGACGAACCACTCCTCCCAGCTGCCGAACCCGTCGGGCGGCGGCTTCGCCACGTACCCGAGCGCCAGGGCCCAGAAGGCCGCCAGCGCCTTGGGACGGGCGCAGTCGATCGTCAGACTCCACCGGGTGGACATGGTCCGTCTCCTCCACGATCAGGGGCGGGCGGTACGACGCCGCCCCCGCCCGGAGGCCCGGGCGGGGGCGGCGTCGTACAGGCGTGCGCGGGCCGGTCAGCCCTCGCCGTTCAGGTCGATCGCGACGGTACGCGCGGCGGGGGTCTTGCCGAGCAGCGCGCCCTGCATGGCCTGGGCCACGTCGGTCGCACTGACCTGGTGCTTCTTCCCGTCGCCCTTGGTGATCATGATGCCGTCGAAGACGCCGTCCAGCAGCTTGTCGATCGCCGCCCTGTCGTAGACGGGGACCAGCTTGCCGTCGACCGGCTTCATGGACAGGATCTGCGGCAGGGACCGCGCGGGACCGAAGTCGATCTGCTTGGGCCCGGCCTTGATGGTGACCAGGCCGGACATCGCCGGTTCGGCGAACTCCTTCATCGCCCGGTCCAGTTCGGCCTGGGTGATGGTGGGTTCCGTGGCGGCCACCGGCAGTTCGACGACGGCGGGCTCACCGGTCTGCACCTGGGCGCGGTAGGCGTCGCGGACGGAGATCATCGAGCGGTTGACGTCCAGCGACTTGCCCGACTTGCCGGGTACGGCCACGGCCTTGTTCGGCTCGAACTTGATCGTGCCGTCGTTGGCGGAGCCGGAGACACCCGCCAGGTCGGTCAGCGCGACCCCCAGCTTCTCCTCGTCGACCGGGATCACCGGGTCGGCGGGGCGCGACCCGCCGAACAGGGAGCCGATCACCGAGACCGGGTTGTAGTCGCTCCCGGCGGCCTCGCGCACGGTCTCCTGGCTGTCCAGGGTGAGCCCGGCCTTGTCGGGGGCGAGCTTCTCCTCCTTGCCCTCCACGGAGAGCCTCAGAGGCGTCTGAGCGCGCTTGCCGAGGGCGGACTCCAGCTTGGTGACCGCCTCCTCCTTCGAGCCGCCGCCGATGTCGACGCCGAGCACGGTGGTGCCCTTGGGCACCTCGGAGTGGTTCATCAGCAGGCCGGCGCCGTAGGCCACACCGAACAGCACGAAGACGCCCACGGCCAGCAGGACGAGCTTGGAGCGTCCCTTCTTTGCGGGCGCAGCGGCCTGCGGAGCCGGCCGGGGGGCGGGCGCCGGGGCGCCCGTGTCCGCAGGACCGCCGCCCAGGGGGCCCTCGGGGGGCCGTGTGCCGCCGGGCCCGCCCGGGAACGCCGAGCGGGGCTCACCGGGGATCACGGGGATGCCGCTGGTGAGCGTGTCGCCGGAGACGTGTCCGCCCGAGCCGGACCCGGGGCCGGGCGCGGGTGCCTGCGGCGTCAGGATCGCGGTGTCGTCCGACATCCGCGGGGGTACGCCGCCGGGGCCGCCGGGCCGGGGCCCGGACGGGCCGCCGGGGCCCGCCGGACCGGCGCCGCCGGGAAGACGGTCGAGGTTCGGTGTGAGCGACGAACTCCCGGTGGCCGGACCGGTGGTGGGCCCCGAGGGTCCCGGGCCGCCCGGCGGCCGGACACCGGCGTTCGGCGTGGGCCGCGGACCGGCGTCGAGGTCGTCGAGCGCGCTGCGGCCCGGACGGGGGGCGCCGCTCCGGTCGCCGGGCTGCTGCGGACCGTCCGAGAAGTACGGGGACTCCGGGCGCGGCGGGGTCGGGCCGGAAGGACCGGACCCGCCGGGCCCCTGACCGGGACCGGGACCCTGACCGGGACCGGGGCCCTGGCCGGGACCGGGGCCCTGGCCGGGACCGGGCGCGCCCGCAGCCGCAGCGGCTCCCGCACCGGGTGCGGGGGCCGGGGCCTTGCGCGGGGCGAACCAGTCGCTGCCGCTCTTCTCCCTGGCCGGCTTCTCGGCGGGGACGTCGGCCCCCTGGCCGCTGTCCCGGTCACGCGCCTCCGGGCCGGGGACCGGCGCGCCACCGGGCGTCGGCGCGGGTGCGCCGGGCCGCGGGGTGCTGCCGGTGCGCTCGGGGTCCGGACGGCCGCCCGTCGGATCCGTGTCGCTCATCGGCGTACGCATGACGACAGGCGGGATCGGACGCGAGCCCGGGATGTTGATCCGGATGCGCGTCGTCAGCGTCGTCTCGGTTCTGGGCTCCTCGGGCTGAGGCGGATCCGCAGGCTCCGGAGTCTCCTCCGGCCCGTCCTGGGACGGGTGCAGCGACGGATACTGGCGTGATCCGTACGGCGGCGTACCCGACGGGTACGCGGCTCCTCCGCGCCCCTGGGGCCCGGACGACGAACTGTCAGTTTCACGACTCAAAGCAGGTTCTCCCGATTGGCTCCGCCGCCCGTACTTCCCCCATGCCGCAGGCCAGGGGACGGCTCGGCGCGCGCACCACCATACTGGCCGCCACCGTAAGACTCTTCGCGCCCGGGGGGAACAAGGATGCGCCCGGCACCGCGCGGAGGGTCGGTCCGGGAGCGGACATACCACATCACGTGCCGGTTCGGCCGGTGTCGTTGGCCGGATACGGCAGCCGCGACATCGTGGCACAGATCACAGCGACGGCCATCCCTCCGAGCATGAAGAGTGCCAGGCCGAGCTCCTGTCCGAAGACGTAGTCGCCCTCGGGCCGCCCGCCGAGGAGGACGACGACGGCGATGAACCAGCCCACCGCGGGCACCAGCGCCCCGAGCTGTGTCCCGGTCAGCACCCGGCCGCCGTAGAACAGGCCCGCCGACGCGGCGAGCGCGAGCAGCAACCCGCCCGGGAACAGGGCCGCCTGGACGAGCGTGCCCGCGAGTCCGACCGCCGCACCCAGCACCGCCAGGCCCACGTACACGGGGATCCGCGCGGGGTTGGGCCGCGCGGCGAGGCCGGTGGGCTCGGGGCTCCTCGGCGGGGCGTTGGTGCGGGGCGCGTGCGAGGTGGCGCGCTGCCTCTTGCTGCCGCTCATGCCTCTGCTCCCGGTGCGAGGCCCTCGTCCGGCACGCCCGCGAAGAGGTCGTGCTCCCGGGAACCGTCGTCCCGGCCCGGGACGCCCCGCGCCAACTCGTAGTACTCGGTGGTGAAGACGGGCTGCCCCAGGTCGTTCGAAAGAGCGAAGAAGGGGCCGTCCACGGCGATCTGGGTGGCGTGCGCCCGCATCGCGGCGGTCTTCGCCGCGGCATACGCGGAACCGTCGATCTCTGCCGTGATCAGCGCGTCGTCCACGACACCGGGTACGTCGTCGATCGCGGCGATCCCCGGGAAGGCGTCGGGCGCGGTCCTGCGCAGCCGTGCGAAGGCCTCCTCGGCCACGGAGCGGGGCACCCGGTTCCAGTAGATCTTGGCGACGGTGTGCGGGGCTCCGGCGCCGGTGTCGTACGCGGGATCGGCGGCCAGGTCCGCGGCGCGCATCGCGACCCGGTGCGCCTGGATGTGGTCGGGGTGGCCGTAGCCGCCGTCGGGGTCGTACGTGACGAGGACCTGGGGGCGCAGGGAGCGGATCACCCGGACGAGATGACCGGCGGCCTCGTCGAGGCCGGCGGACCAGAACGCGCCGGGCCGGTGGTTCTGCCCGGTGCCCATCATCCCGGAGTCGCGGAACCGGCCGGGGCCGCCCAGGAACCGGTGGTCGGTGACCCCGAGCTCCCGCATCGCGGCGGCCAGTTCACCGACGCGGTGGTCGCCGAGGCCGCCGTCACGGTCGGCGGCGAGGTGTGCGAGGTCCGGCGGGATGACCTCGCCCTCCTCGCCGAGGGTGCACGTCACCAGGGCGACGTGGGCGCCCTCGGCCGCGTACCTGGCCATGGTCGCGCCGTTGTTGATCGACTCGTCGTCGGGGTGCGCGTGCACGAGGAGCAGACGGCGGGCGGGGAGGTCCTTCATGGGACCACCCTACGAGCACGCCGCCCCACCGGCCGAACGCCCCACGGAGCCCGGGGCGCCCGGCGGGGTGGCGGTCAGAACTTGATCCCCCCGATCATGCCCGCCACGTTCGACGTCACCTCCGAGATGGTCGGGGCGATCGACGAGCTCGCGAGGTAGAAGCCGAGCAACATGCAGACCACCGCGTGTCCGCCCTTCAGTCCGGATTTCCGGATCAGCAGGAAGACGACGATCGCCAGCAGCACCACCGCCGAAATCGAGAGTGCCACGGCGGTTCACCTCCATCAGTACGGTCGGGACGGGCAGCACACATGGAGCCAGCAGGTTCTTACCCACCGAGCGCTACGGATCATAACTATCCGTGCCGACGCATTGATCGGGGCACAGCAGCACGAGGGGCGCACGGACCGCCCGCCGGGAGCTAGGTTCGGGGCCATGACCTCGCAGAAGTTGACCTTTCCCCGCCAGCACGCCCGGACCCAGCGGTTCACTCTCGGCGCACCCCGGGCCTTCACCGTCTCACCGGATGGGACGAGGGTGCTCTTCCTCCGCTCGGCCTCCGGCACGGACCGGGCGAACCGGCTCCATGTGCTCGACACCGTGACGGGCGAGGAGCGGATCGCGGCCGACCCCGGCGCCCTGCTGGGCGGTTCGGCGGAGAAGCTGTCCCCGCAGGAGCGGGCCAGGCGCGAGCGGACCAGGGAGGGTTCGGCGGGCATCGTGGGCTACGCGGTGGACGACACGGCCGAGTTGGCGGCCTTCGCGCTCTCCGGCAAGGCGTACGTCGCCGAGTTGAGGGCGGGCACGGCGCGTGCCCTGCCGGTGCCCGGCCCGGTGATCGACCCCCGTCCCTCCCCCGACGGCCGGCACATCGCCTACGTGGCCCGGGGCGCGCTGCGCGTGGTGGGAGCGGAGGGCGACGGTGACCGGGCGGTGGCCGAGCCGGAGGACGACCACGTCTCGTACGGCCTTGCGGAGTTCGTCGCGGCCGAGGAGATCGGCCGCTACCGCGGTTTCTGGTGGTCGCCGGAGTCGGACCGCCTGCTGGTCGCCCGGGTCGACGACAGCGCCGTACAGCGCTGGTGGATCGCCGATCCGGCGCATCCCGGGAGCAAGCCCGCCGAGGTCGGCTATCCGGCGGCGGGGACGGCCAACGCCGAGGTGCGGCTCTTCGTGACGGACCTGGACGGGACCCGCACCGAGGTTGTCTGGGACCGGTCCCGCTTCCCCTACCTCGCCCGGGTGCACTGGTCCTCGCACGGCGCGCCGCTGCTCCTGGTGCAGGCCCGTGACCAGCGCAGCCAGCTGTATCTGGCCGTCGACACGGAGACCGGCGCGACCCGCACGGTGCATGTCGACGAGGACGCCGTCTGGCTCGATCTGTTCACCGGGGTGCCCGCCTGGGCTCCCGACGGCCGGCTCGTGCGGATCGCCGACGAGGGGGGCGCGCGGGTGCTCTCGGTCGGCGACCGGCCGCTGACCGGCAGCCAGCTGCACGTCCAGGCGGTGTTGGACATCGGGGAGTCGGACATCCTGGTGCAGGCGACCGCGGGCGAGGACGCGGCGGACCCGGAGACGGGGCAGAGCCATGTGTACCGGGTCAACGAGCTGGGCGTGGAGCGCGTCAGCGAGGGCGTCGGGGTCCACTCGGCGGTGCGCGCGGGCGGGGTGACGGTGCTGGTCTCGGCGTCCCCGGAGCGCCCGGGGACGGCCGTACAGGTGCTGCGGGACGGCAAGCGGATCGCCGAGGTGGCGAACCTCGCCCAGGAGCCGGTCCTGACCGCGAAGGTCCATCTGACCGAGGGGGGCGCACGGCGCATCCCGTGCGCCGTGCTGCTCCCCACCGGCTACAAGGAGTCGGACGGTCCGCTTCCCGTCCTCATGGACCCGTACGGCGGCCCGCACGGCCGCCGGGTGGTGGCCGCGCACAATCCGCACCTCACGTCCCAGTGGTTCGCGGACCACGGTTTCGCGGTGATCGTCGCGGACGGCCGGGGCGCGCCGGGCCGTTCGCCCGGCTGGGAGAAGGCGGTACGGGACGACCTCACCCTCACCCTCGACGACCAGGTCGAGGCGCTGCACGCCCTCGCCGGGCGCTTCCCGCTGGATCTCTCCAAGGTGGCCATGCGCGGCTGGTCGTACGGCGGTTATCTCTCGGCCCTCGCGGTGCTGCGGCGCCCCGATGTCTTCCACGCGGCCGTCGTGGGCGCACCGGTGACGGACTGGCGGCTGTACGACACCCACTACACCGAGCGCTACCTCGGCGATCCGGCCGACCGGGCCGGGGTCTACGCCCGCAACTCGCTGGTGACCGACGAGGGGCTCTCCGAGCCGGCCGACGAGGTGCGGCCGATGATGATCGTCCACGGGATGGCCGACGACAACGTGGTGGTCGCCCACGCGCTGCGGCTCTCCTCCGCGCTGCTGTCCGCCGGACGCCCGCACGAGGTGCTGCCGCTGAGCGGGGTGACGCACATGACCCCGCAGGAGCAGGTGGCCGAGAACCTGCTGCTGCTCCAGGTGGACTTCCTCAGGCGGTCCCTGGGGCTGCCGCGGCCGTGACGGCGGCCGGGGGCACGGCCCTCACCAGCCGGGCGGCGGGGACGCGGGCGGCGGCGGGGACCCCGATCCGCCGCCGTGCGGATAGCCGTACCCGGATCCGCCGCTCTGCGGATAGCCGTACGCGGAGGGCCCGGACCGCCGGTGGCCGAAGTCCGGCTCCGCGGGCCGGGGGTAGCCGTAGCCTCCGTACCCCTGGTTCCGCCCGTCGTCGGCCTCGAAGCCCCGGCGGGCCAGGACGAGCAGGGCCACCGCTCCGGACACGGCGAGGAGGAACGAGGTGAGCATGACCAGCTGTTGCTCGGTCGGTGCGTCACCGAAGTGTTCCAGCCAGGAGTTGTGGAGGAGCCGGGCGATTCCGCAGGCGCCGGAGACCAGCAGGAACCCGGCGGCGATCATGCCGAGCGGACGGGCGTGGACGGCCCGGAAGAGCGCGGTCCACGCCACCACGAGGCAGATCACCCCGAGTGCCACGCTGCTCCAGCCCGGCGGGGCGGCGGTGAGCCCGAGCGTGAGGCCCTTCCCGCCGATGAACCAGGCCGGGTAGACCGTGTCGGGCAGGGTGAAGAACTGGCGGATCTCCCAGGCGATCAGGACGGCACCCGAGGTGCCCAGCGCCAGGAAGGCCGTGGTCCCGGCTCCGCGTCCTGGCCGGGTGGGCAGCGGCTCGTAGGGGTCGACGGGCCGCCTGCGGCCGGCGGCCCCGGTGACGACGAGCGCGAGTCCGGCGGCCAGGGCGACGAAGGTTCCGATGAGGGCGCGGGTGCGCAGCTCGTCGCCGAACCGCCCGTCCGTCCAGGACGAGCCGATGGTCCAGACGCCCGGCAGCCGCAGGGCGAGCGTGACCAGTCCGGTGACGACGAGGGTGGAGGCGGCGACCGAGGAGCGCAGCGCGGCGATCAGGGCGAGGACGTACACCACGAGCAGTACCGGGTCGGCCTGCAGGGTGGCGGGCAGTGCCTTGGGCCATCCGTCCGTGTAGCCGGCCCAGTAGCGCACCAGGGCCGGCGGATCGCCGACGGCCCGCAGGTCCCGCACGATCCACGCCGCGACCAGGGCCGCGAGCACGGCGCAGAGCACCGCTCCGGTGATTCTGGCTCCCCGTGTGAGTATCACACCGGCGATACTCCACCGCGGTCCGCCGATGGACAAGGGGACCTGCAACCGGCCGGGGCGGCGTGATGAACGCCCCGGCCGGTTCACGGCACCCGCACGGCCGTACGTTGTCCATGGTGGGGCGTCCGTATATCGGTGTGACGACGGTCAAGTTGCCTCTGTGTTAACCGTCATGAGGACCATTCACCCCTCTTTGTCCCCCTCGGGCGTCCCCTGCGGCCGGTCACGGAGGTCCTCCGGCGGAACCACCTGCTTCTCCTCGGCGAAGTGGCACGCCGAGTCGTGCCGGGCCGGTGTCTCCGACTCGCGGAAGACCGCCGGGACCGCCAGCAGCGGCACCTCCAGCTCGCACCGCTCCTGCGCCTTCCAGCACCGGGTGCGGAAGCGGCAGCCGGACGGGATGTTCGCCGGGGAGGGCACGTCCCCGTGGAGGATGATCCGCTCCCGGTGCTCACGGGCCGTCGGGTCGGGCACCGGCACGGCCGACAGCAGCGCCTGCGTGTACGGGTGCGTCGGGTGGTCGTAGATCTCCTCGTCCGTGCCGATCTCGACGATCCGGCCCAGGTACATGACGCCGACCCGGTCCGAGATGTGCCGGACGATCGACAGGTCGTGCGCGATGAAGACGAAGCTCAGGTTGAACTCCGCCTGCAACCGGTCCAGCAGGTTGACGACCTGCGCCTGCACCGACACGTCCAGCGCGGAGACCGGTTCGTCCGCGACGATGATCTCGGGGTTGAGCGCGAGACCGCGGGCGATCCCGATGCGCTGGCGCTGGCCGCCGGAGAACTGGTGCGGATACCGGTTGATGTACTCCGGGTTCAGCCCGACCACGTCGAGCAGGTCCTGCACCCTCTGCCGCCGGCTCCCCTTGGGCGCCACCTCGGGATGGATCTCGTACGGCTCCCCGATGATGTCGCCGACGGTCATACGGGGGTTGAGCGAGGTGTACGGGTCCTGGAACACCATCTGGATGTTGCGGCGTACGGCCTTCAGGGCCCGTCCGGACAGCTTGGTGACGTCCTCGCCCTTGTAGCGGATCGCGCCCCCGGTCGGCGGCTCCAGGTGCACCAGCATCTTGGCGACGGTCGACTTGCCGCAGCCGGACTCCCCCACGATGCCGAGTGTCTCGCCCGCCGCCAGGTCGAAGTCCACACCGTCGACGGCCTTGACCGCGCCGACCTGCTTCTTGAAGAGGATGCCCCGGGTCAGCGGGTAGTGCTTGACCAGCCCGCGCACCTCCAGGATCGGGTCGCCCCCGGCGTACGGGCGGGTGGGCGCCTCGGCCTGGAGGGTGGAGCCGCCGCCCCCACCGCCGGTCTCGTCAGCGTGCATCGAGCGTCTCCTTCCAGAAGTGGCAGGCGCTCCGGCGTTCCTCGTCCACGGTGTAGAGCGGAGGCACGTCCGTACGGCACACGGCCTGGGCCAGCGGGCAGCGCGGGTGGAAGGCGCAGCCGGGCGGGATGTGCAGCAGGTTGGGCGGCAGGCCCTTGATCGCGTAGAGCTCCTGGCCCTTCTGGTCCAGGCGCGGGATCGACCTGAGCAGGCCCTTGGTGTACGGGTGGGCGGGCGCCTCGTAGATCGGGTGGACGGGCGAGGTCTCGACGATCCGGCCGGCGTACATCACGGCGATCTTGTCGGCGACGTCGGCGACCACGCCGAGGTCGTGCGTGATCAGGATCAGGCCCATGTTGAGCTCGCGCTGGAGTTCGGCGAGCAGGTCCATCACCTGCGCCTGGACGGTCACGTCGAGGGCGGTGGTGGGTTCGTCGGCGATGATCAGGTCGGGCTCCAGGGCGAGCGCCATCGCGATCATGATGCGCTGGCGCATGCCGCCGGAGAACTGGTGGGGGTAGTCGCCCACCCGCTGCCGGGCCGCCGGGATGCGCACCCGGTCCATCAGCTCGATCGCCTTGGCCCTGGCGTCGCCCCGCGACATCCCCCGGTGCACGACGAACATCTCGCCGAGCTGCGCGCCGACGCTGAGGACCGGGTTCAGCGAGGACAGCGCGTCCTGGAAGATCATGGCCATCTCCTGGCCGCGGATCCGCCGGCGCTCGTCGTTCTTGAGCTTCAGCAGGTCGCGGCCCTTGAAGAGGATCTCGCCGCCGCTGATCCGCCCGGGCGGCATGTCGAGGATGCCCATGATCGCCTGGGCGGTGACGGACTTGCCCGAGCCGGACTCGCCGAGGACGGCGAGCGTCTCCCCCTCGGACACCGAGTAGTTGACCCCGTTGACGGCCTTGGCCACTCCGTCCCGGGTGTGGAACTCCACGTGCAGATCGCGCACTTCGAGCAACATGGCAGCGGGCTCCTCAGCGCAGCTTGGGGTCGAGGGCGTCGCGCACCGCGTCGCCGAGCATGATGAAGGCGAGCACCGTGATCGCCAGTGCTCCGGCCGGCCAGAGCAGCATGTGGGGCGCGTTGCGGATGTACTGGGAGGCGGCGGAGATGTCGATGCCCCAGGAGACCGCCGGCGGCTTCAGGCCCACCCCGAGGAACGACAGGGTCGCCTCCAGCGAGATGTACGTGCCGAGGGCGATGGTGGCGACGACGATGACCGGCGCGACCGCGTTGGGCGTGATGTGGCGCAGCATCATCCGGCTGTTGGAGGCCCCCAGCGCCCGGGCCGCCTGGACGTAGTCGTTCTGCTTGGCGGTGATGACGGAGCCACGGGCGATACGGGCGATCTGGGGCCAGCCCAGCAGCACGATGAAGCCGATCACCGGCCAGACGGTGGAGCTGGTGACGACGGACAGGAAGACCAGCCCGCCGAGGACCACCGGGATGCCGAAGAAGACGTCCGTGATGCGGGAGAGCACGGCGTCCCACGCGCCGCCGAAGAAGCCGGCGAGGCCGCCGAGCACCCCGCCGAGCAGCGAGACGCCGAGGGTGGAGAGGACGCCGACGGCCACCGAGGTCCGCGCGCCGTAGACGGTGCGGGTGTAGACGTCGCAGCCCTGTCCGTCGAAGCCGAAGGGGTGCCCGGGCTGGGAGCCCTCCTGGGCCTTGGCGAGGTCGCAGTTGAGGGGGTCCTGGTCGGCGATCAGCGACGGCCAGATCGAGATGACGACCAGGAAGAGGATGACCAGCCCGGAGATGATGAAGACCGGGTTGCGGCGCAGGTCGCGCCAGGCGTCGGACCACAGGCTGCGGGGTTTGCCCGTGGGCCCGGTGCCCTCGGGGCCGCCCGGTGTGCTCTCCAGGGTGACGCCCTCGTCCATCGCGAGGTCCATCGCGCCGCCCGCACCGGCGCCCGAGATCGCTCCGCTGCCCGTCGTCTCGTCCCACGGCTGCTGCTCAGGCATAGCGGATCCTCGGGTCGAGTACGGCGTACAGGAGGTCGACGATCAGGTTGGCCGCCAGGAAGACGAGGACCAGGACGGTGACGAACCCGACGACGGTCTGGGAGTTCTGCCGCAGGATGCCCTGGTAGAGCTGGTAGCCGACCCCGTGGATGTTGAAGATGCGCTCGGTGACGATCGCCCCGCCCATCAGGGCGCCCACGTCCGTACCGATGAAGGTGACGACGGGGATGAGGGAGTTGCGCAGCAGGTGCCGGACCACGACCCGCCGCCTGGGAAGTCCCTTGGCCACGGCGGTACGGACGTAGTCGGCGCGGGCGTTCTCGGCGATGGAGGTCCGGGTGAGCCGGGTGACGTAGGCCAGGGAGACCGAGGCCAGGACGAGCCCGGGCACGATGAGCTCGTCGACGGGGGCCTCCGAGGAGACGGACGGCTTGATCACGCCCCACTCCACGCCGAGGAGCAGCTGGAGCAGCAGACCGGTGACGAACGTCGGTACGGAGATGACGACCAGGGTCAGGATCAGCACCCCGGTGTCCACGGGCCGGCCGCGGCGCAGGCCGGTGACGACGCCGAGGCTGATGCCGATGACGATCTCGAACACGATCGCGACGATGGTGAGCCGGATGGTGATGGGGAAGGCGGTGCCCATCAGCTCGGTGACCTTCTGGCCGTTGAACGCGGTGCCGAAGTCGCCGGTGAAGACGTTGCCCATGTAGGTCAGGTATTGCTGCCAGACCGGCTTGTCGAGGCCGAACTCGCTGCGCAGCTGGGCGGCGGTCGCGGGGTCGCACTGCCGGTCGCCGCAGAGGCCGGCGATGGGGTCGCCCATCACGTTCACCATGAGGAAGATCAGCAGTGTGGTGCCGAAGAAGACCGGGATCATCTGCAGCAGCCGCCGGATCACATAACGTCCCATGAGGGGCTCCGGGGGTCGGGGGCCGGCAAGCGGGCGGAGGGACCGGAAAGCCGGGTGGCCGGTGCGGGCTGCCGCACCGGCCACCCGGCTTCAGCGGGTCACTTGACCTTGATCTGGTCGTACACCGGGACGCTGAAGGGGTTCAGCGAGACGTTCTCGACCCGGTCCGAGTAGCCCGCGCTGCCGTTCTGGTACCAGAGCGGGATGACGGGCATCTGCTCGACCAGGACCTTCTCCGCGTCCTGGAAGGTGCTCACGGCCTTGGCCTTGTCGCTCTCCGCGTTGGCCTTGTCGACCAGGTCGTCGAACTTCTGGTTGCTCCACTTCCCGTCGTTGGACGGGGCGTTGGTGTAGTAGAGCGGCTGGAGGAAGTTCTGGATCAGCGGGTAGTCCATCTGCCAGCCCGCGCGCCAGGCTCCGGTCAGCTTCTGCGTGGAGACCTGGCTGCGGAAGTCGGCGAAGGTGCCGACGGGCCCGCCGACGCACGCCTTGTTGTTGCCCATGACGTTGTTGATGCTGTTGCAGACCGCGTCGACCCACTCCTTGTGGGAGCCGGTGTCGGCGTTGTACGAGATCTTGAGCTGGCCGCCGGGGATGCCGCCGCCCTCCTGGATCAGCTTCTTGGCCTCCGCCTTGTCGTACTCGCAGGCGGGGCCGCAGAGGCCCTTCTTGAAGCCGCCCTCCTCGCCGAGGACCGGCGAGGTCCAGTCGGAGGCCGGGGTGCGCGTCTTCTGGAAGATCTGATTGGTGATCTGGTCACGGTTGATCGCCATCGACAGACCCTGGCGGACCTTGATCGCTCCGGGGGTGTCCCAGGCCTTCTCGTAGAAGGGGAAGGCGAGGGTCTGGATGATGCCGGCGGGGGTGTTGATGTACCGGTCGCCCAGGTCCGCCTTGACGTTCTTGAGCTGCGAGGCGGGCACGTCGTCGACCAGGTCGAGGTTGCCCGCGGTCAGGTCGGTGTAGGCGGTGTTGTTGTCGGTGTAGACCTTGAGGTCGATGCCGCCGTTCTGCGCCTTGTCCGTGCCGGGGTAGTCGTCCCACCGGCGCAGGTTCATCGACGAGCCCTTGGCGTACGTGTCGATGGTGTACGGGCCGTTCCCGACGGGCTTGGAGAGCCAGGCGTCGTGGTCGGTGTAGAAGGCCTTGGGCAGCGGCACGAAGGCGGCGTAGCCGAGGGTGTCGGGCCAGAGCGAGAACTTCTGCGACAGCTTGGCCGTGAAGGTCGTGTCGTTGACCACCTTGAGCCCGGAGAGGGTGGTGGCGGACGCGGAGCCCGATTCGGGGTGGACCTTGTCGTAGCCGTCGATGTACTGGAAGAAGTAGGCGTTCTTCTGGTTGTTCTTCAGCGCGGCACCGTAGTTCCAGGCGTCCACGAAGGACTTGGCGGTGATCTTCTCGCCGTTGCTGAAGGTCCAGTTGTCCTTGATCGTGACGGTGAAGTTCTGCGAGTCCTTCGTGTCGATCTTCTGGGCGATCTCGTTCTTGGCCTCGCCGGTCTTGGGGTCGTACCGCACGAGTCCCCGGAAGACCATGTCGAGGACCTTGCCGCCCTGCACCTCGTTGGTGTTCGCCGGCTCCAGCGGGTTCTGCGGGTCACCCCAGGACGAGCTCACGATCCCGTCGGCGCCACCGCCGCCACCGCTGTCCCCGCCGCCGCAGGCCGTGGCCGCGAGGGCGACGGCGACGGCGCATGCGGCCCACCTGGCCTGTGTGGCTCCGCGCATCGAGTGCCTCCTAGGGTTCCCTTGAGTGGCTTAATGCCTCATATCACCCCATATGACACTGCGTCGCATGTCGGCCTACGCCGTACGCCGTACGGGTCCGCCGGAACGCCGGAACGCCCGGCCCCCCGCGAGGGGGGCCGGGCGTCCTGGTGGTGCTGACCGGGTGTTACGCCGCGTGGACGACATCCTTCTCCTCGGCGAAGTGGCACGCCGACTCGTGCGCAGCCGGGGTCTCCGAGGCTTTGAAGCGCTCGGGGATCGCCAGCAGCGGCACCTCGGTGGCGCACTTGTCCTGGGCCTTCCAGCACCGCGTACGGAACCGGCAGCCCGACGGCGGGTTCGCCGGCGACGGGACGTCACCGGCGAGGATGATCCGCTCGCGGCCGTCACGGGCCTCGGGGTCCGGGACGGGGACCGCCGACAGCAGCGCCTGGGTGTAGGGGTGCGTCGGGTGGTCGTAGATCTGCGTGTCCGTACCGATCTCGGCCATCTTGCCGAGGTACATGACGCCGACCCGGTCCGAGATGTGCCGGACGATCGACAGGTCGTGCGCGATGAAGAGGTAGGAGAGGTTGAACTCGTCCTGGAGCTTCTCCATCAGGTTGATGACCTGCGCCTGCACCGACACGTCGAGCGCGGAGACCGGCTCGTCGCAGATGATGATCTCCGGGTTGAGCGCGAGACCGCGGGCGATCCCGATGCGCTGGCGCTGGCCGCCGGAGAACTGGTGCGGATACCGGTTGATGTACTCCGGGTTCAGCCCGACGACGTCCAGGAGGTCCTGCACCCGGCGGCGCCGGTCGCCCTTCGGGGCCACCTCGGGGTGGATCTCGAAGGTCTCCCCGATGATGTCGCCGACCGTCATGCGCGGGTTCAGCGAGGTGTACGGGTCCTGGAAGACCATCTGGATGTTGCGGCGTACGGCCTTCAGGGCGCGGCCGGACAGCTTGGTGATGTCCTGGCCCTTGTAGAAGACCTCGCCGGCGGTGGCCCGCTCCAGCGTCATCAGGAGCTTGGCGACCGTGGACTTGCCACAGCCGGACTCGCCCACGATGCCGAGCGTCTCGCCCTGATAGAGGTCGAACGAGATGCCGTCCACGGCCTTGACCGCGCCGACCTGCTTCTTGAACAGGATGCCCTGGGTCAGCGGGAAGTGCTTGACCAGGTTGCGCACCTGGAGGATCGGCTCGCCCTGCGAGACCGGGGCCTCGATGGCCGCGACGGCCTCCGTCTCGGTGGCCGCGTTGACCGTCGCCACTTCGGTGACGTTCGGGGTGGCGTCCACGGACTCCTTGTCGAGCTCAGCCATGGATCGTCTCCTTCCAGAAGTGGCAGGCGCTGCCGCGGCCGACCAGCTCGGTGCCGTCCTGCTCGGTCACCGGGCGCAGCGCCGGGATGTCCGTACGGCAGATGTCCTGCGCCATCGTGCAGCGCGGGTTGAAGGCGCAGCCGGACGGCACGTGCAGCAGGTTGGGCGGCAGGCCCTTGATCGCGTAGAGCTCCTGGCCCTTCTGGTCCAGGCGCGGGATCGACTCCAGCAGGCCCTTGGTGTACGGGTGCGCGGGGCGCTTGTAGATCTCGTGGACCGGAGCGGTCTCGACGATCCGGCCCGCGTACATCACGGCGATCTTGTCGGCGACGTCGGCGACCACGCCGAGGTCGTGCGTGATCAGGATCAGACCCATGTTGGACTCGCGCTGGAGCTCCGCGAGCAGGTCCATGACCTGGGCCTGGACGGTCACGTCGAGCGCCGTGGTGGGCTCGTCGGCGATGATCAGGTCGGGCTCCAGGGCCAGCGCCATCGCGATCATGATGCGCTGGCGCATACCGCCGGAGAACTGGTGCGGGAAGTCGCCCACCCGCTCCTTGGCCGCCGGGATGCGCACCCGGTCCATCAGCTCGATGGACCTGGCCTTGGCGTCCTTCTTGGAGAGGCCGCGGTGCACGCGGAACATCTCGCCGAGCTGGTAGCCCACGGAGAGGACCGGGTTCAGCGAGGAGAGCGCGTCCTGGAAGATCATGGCGATCTTCTGGCCGCGGATCTTCCGGCGCTCCTCGTTGGACATCTTCAGCATGTCCTGGCCGCGGAAGAAGATCTCTCCCTTGGGGATGCGGCCCGGGGGCATGTCCAGGATGCCCATGATCGCCTGCGCGGTCACGGACTTGCCGGAGCCGGACTCGCCGAGCACGGCGAGGGTCTCGCCCGCGCTGACGCTGTAGTTGACGCCGTTGACGGCCTTGGCCACGCCGTCGCGGGTGTGGAACTCCACGTGCAGATCGCGGACTTCGAGCAGCGGGCCGCCCGCGTCGTCCGAACCACGCGGAGCAGGAACATCCGCCGTCTTGTCGATGATGGTCATGTACGCCTCCCTCAGCGCAGCTTGGGGTCGAGGGCGTTGCGCACCGCATCGCCGAGCATGATGAACGCCAGAACGGTGATCGACACCATGACCGACGGGATGATCAGGACGAACGGAGCGTTACGCAGCTGCTCCTGGCCGGAGGAGATGTCCACACCCCACGACACGGTCGGCTCGGCGAGGCCGATGCCCAGGAAGGACAGGCTCGCCTCGGCCGAGATGTAGCCACCGAGCGCGATGGTCGCGACGACGATCACCGGGGCGATCGCGTTGGGCAGGATGTGCCGGAGCAGGATGCGGCTGGTCGAGGCACCGAGCGCCTTGGCGGCCATCACGTAGTCGGCCTGCTTGATCGTCAGCACCGAGCCACGCGCCACACGGGCGATCTGGGTCCAGCCGAGGAAGGCCAGCGCCAGGATGACGACCCAGATGTGCCGCTCCTCGAACGAGGTCAGGACGACCATCGCGCCGAGGATGAAGGGGACACCGAAGAAGATGTCGGTGACGCGGGACAGGATCGTGTCGATCCAGCCGCCGAAGTAACCGGCGAGCATGCCGACCAGGGTGCCCAGGATCGTGACGAGGGCGGTGACGACGATGGCGACGGTGATCGAGGCACGGGCACCGTAGATGACACGCGCGTAGATCGAGCGTCCCTGGATGTCGTACCCGAACCAGTCCTCCTTGAAGAAGTTCCCCCACTTGGGCTTCTGCAGGTAGTGGTGGGCCAGGTCCGCGTAGCGCGGGTCCGCGCCGGTGAAGAGGCCGGGGAATATCGCGATGACCAGGAGGAAGACGATCAGGATCGCCGAGATGACGAACAGCGGGCTGCGCCGCAGGTCGTGCCAGGCGTCGGACCAGAGGCTGCGGGCCTTGCCGACCTCGACGACGGGGGCCGGGACGGCGGCCGTCGGGGCGGACGCGTCCGCGGTGTTTTCCTTGAGCGTCTCAGGCATACCGGATCCTCGGGTCCAGGACCGCGTAGAGCAGGTCGACAATCAGGCTGGCGGCGAGGTACACGACGACGATCAGCGTCACGATGCCGACGACGGTGGCGCCCTCACGGTGCCGGAGCGCGTCGAAGACGGCGGAGCCGACACCCTTGACGTTGAAGATGCCCTCGGTGATGACCGCGCCGCCGAGCAGCGAGCCGAGGTCGGTCCCGAGGAAGGTCACCACGGGGATCATCGAGTTGCGCATCAGGTGCACGCCGATGATGCGCCGGCGCGGCAGCCCCTTGGCCACCGCGGTGCGCATGTAGTCCGAGCGGAGGTTCTCCGCCACCGAGGTACGGGTGAGCCGGGCGACGTACGCCAGGGACAGCGACCCGAGTACGACGGCGGGCAGGATCAGTTCGCTGAAGTTCGCTTCCAGGCTGACGTTGGGCTGCACCCAGCCGAGCTGGAAGGCGAAGAAGTACTGCCCGAGGAAGCCCAGTACGAAGGAGGGCACCGAGATGAGCAGCAGCGTCAGGACCAGCAGTCCGCGGTCGCGAAGGGTGTCGGCCTTCAGACCGGCGAAGACACCCATGGAGATGCCGACGACGACCGTGAAGATGAAGGCAAACAGGGCCAGCCGGACCGTCACCGGGAACGATTCCGAGATGATGTCGGCCACCGGTCGCCCACTGGCGATCTGTGTGCCGAAGTCACCCTGGAAGAGGCCTGTGAGGTAGTTCCAGTACTGGTGCCAGAGTGGCAGGTCGAGACCCAGGTCCTTCTTCATGGCCGCGATCTGCGTCGGGTCGACCGTCTGCTCGCCTGCGAGCGCGCGCACGGGATCGCCGGGCAGCGCGTACATCATGGCGAAGACCAGCATGGTCGAACCGAGGAAGACCGGGATCATCTGGAGCAGTCGCCGCGCGACATAACGCCCCATGTTTGCCTCCGATTAGGGGTAATGCAGCCCAAGGGCCGCTCTACCGATAGGAAGAGCGGCCCCCGGGACCTACTGCCTGGTGTGGGCGGCTGATGGCCGAGTGGGGGCCCTCAGGCGTGTGTTACTTGACGGTGACGTCGGTCATGACGTAGTCACCGCGGAAGTCGATGGCGACGTTGTCGACGTTCTTCCCGTAACCACCGTTGATCTTGTAGTTCCAGAGCGGGATCGCCGGCATCTTCTGGAGGACGAGCTTCTCGGCCTCCTGGTACGCCTTGATCGAGTCGTCCAGGGTCGCCGCGTTGTCGCCCTTCTTGAACTCCGCGTCGACCTCCTTGTCGGAGAACCGGCCGTTGTTGGCCTCCGCCGTGGTGCCGTACAGCTCACGCATGAAGTTGACGTTCAGCGGGTAGTCGGCCACCCAGCCACCGCGGTACATCGACTTGACCTGGTCGTTGTCACGCGCTTCCAGGTCGGTCTGGAAGTCCGGCTTGGCGTCCGGGATGCAGTCGACCCCGGTCGAGTTGCGGATGGACTCGCAGACCGCGGTCACCCACTCCTTGTGCCCGCCGTCGGCGTTGTACTGGATCCAGAGCTTGTTGTCCGGAACGCCGCCGCCTTCCTTGATGAGCTGCTTCGCCTTGGCCGGGTCGAACTTGAACACGTCGGTGTCCAGGTGCTGGTTGCCGGCGACGCCCGGGGGCGTGAAGCTGGTGGCGGGCTCGCGGGTGCCGTTGAGCACGGTCTTGGTGATCGTGGCGCGGTCGATGCCCATCGACAGACCCTGGAGGACCTTCGGGTCGATGCCCTTGAAGGTCTTCGAGTAGAACGTCGGGACGATCGACTGGACGGCCGCGTACGGCTCGTCGATCACGCGGTCGCCGAGGTCCGTCTTGTACTTCGGCAGGTCCTTCGGACCGATCTGGCGGATCATGTCCAGGTTGCCGGACAGGAGGTCCTGGTACGCGGCCTCGACGGTCGCGTAGTTCTTGAACAGGATGCCCTTGTTCTTGGCCTTGTTCGGACCCTGGTAGTCAGGGTTGGCCTTGACCTGGATGAGCTTCTTGTGGTCCCACTTCTCGAAGATGTAGGGACCGTTGCCGACCGGCGCCTGGCCGAACGCCTTGGTGTCCTTGTAGAACACCTCGGGCAGCGGGGCGAAGGTGTAGTAGCCGAGCTTGTACTCGAAGTACGGGACCGGCTTGTCGAGCTCGATCGTGAACGTGTTGTCGTCCACGGCCTTCAGACCGGACATCTCCGTGGTCTTCGGGTCACCCTTCTCGGGGTGGACGTCCGCGTAGCCCTTGATGTCCTCGAACCAGAAGGCGTTCTGCTGGTTGTTCTTGATGTTGGCGTACCAGTTCCACGCCTTGATGTAGGACTCGGCGGTGACCGGGGTGCCGTCGTGGAACTTCCAGCCGGGCTTGAGCTTGACCGTCCAGGTCTTGTTGTCTTCCGACTTCACGGACTCGGCGTTCGTGTAGACGATCTCGCCCTTGCCGTCGAACTCCAGCAGCTGGGTGAAGACTGCCTGGATGACGTAGCTGCCGAGCGACTCGTTGGTGTCGGCCGGGATCAGCGGCTTCTGCGGCTCACCGACGTCGAGGGAGACGTAGCCCGCGGGCTTGCCCTTCTCCTTCGAGGCATTGCTGCTGTCGTCACTGTCGCCCCCGCCACAGGCAGTCGCGGCCAGGGCGATGATTGCCGCTCCCGCGACCCACTTGGCGCTCTTGGCACCGCGCATGGGTTTCCTCCTCATGAGTCCACTTTTGACTACAAGAGGGGCACTGTAGAGATCCACCGACACCCCTGACGGCGATCGTTTGCAGTGCCCCGAGTGTGCTCGTGAGTCCGCACTCCCCACAGTGCGCCGACCCATTGACCCGAGCTCAATGGAGCCAACTATTAAGTAACACCGGGCTGTAAACCACACTTAAAGGGTCTCGGTTTGACAACATCGAGAAGCCATGGTTGCCCGAAATCCGGACAAAGTGATCCCAGACAGACACCCCCGAAACGGACCGTTAACACATGTTCCGGAGAGCGACGCACGATATGCGGACACCTCGGTCAGGAAAATGAGTTGACCAGGACCGTCCGGCGCATGGGTGCCGGGCGGCGGCGCGGAGCCGGTCGCGCGCGGCCGCACGGCGGGGAATCGGGGCGGCGCGGAGCCCTCGAAACCGACGACGCCGCCGGTCCCCCGGGGCCCGTACGGCCTTGAGGGAGTGCCTGTCCGGCCCCGCGACGCCGCCCCCGTGCTCCCGGCCGGACCAAAGGCCCGGGCCCCCACAGTGTCTGCGGGGGCCCGGGTCTCATGTCAATGGCTCGTTCCGGCGGTTCGGACCCCGTAAGCGGGTGGTCCGGCCGGATCAGCCGTTCTTCGCGCGCGAGGCCGTGCGGCCGCGCTGCTTCTGGTCCAGGACGACCTTGCGGATACGCACGGTCTCCGGGGTCACCTCGATGCACTCGTCCTCGCGGCAGAACTCCAGGGACTGCTCCAGGGACAGCTTGCGGGCCGGGACCACGTTCTCCGTGGTGTCCGCGGACGCCGCACGCATGTTGGTGAGCTTCTTCTCCTTGGTGATGTTCACGTCCATGTCGTCGGCGCGGGAGTTCTCGCCGATGATCATGCCCTCGTAGACCTCGGTGCCGGCCTCGGTGAAGATGACACCGCGCTCCTGGAGGTTGACCATCGCGAACGGCGTCACCGTGCCCGCGCGGTCGGCGACCAGCGAGCCGTTGTGACGGGTGCGCAGGTCACCGAACCAGGGCTCGTGGCCCTCGAAGATGGAGTGCGCGATGCCCGTACCGCGGGTCTGCGTGAGGAACTCCGTACGGAAGCCGATGAGGCCGCGCGAGGGGACGATCCACTCCATGCGGACCCAGCCCGACCCGTGGTTCGTCATCGTCTCCATACGGCCCTTACGGGTCGCCATCAGCTGCGTGATGGCGCCGAGGTGCTCCTCGGGGGAGTCGATGGTCATGCGCTCGATCGGCTCGTGCGTCTTGCCGTCGACCTGCTTGGTGACGACCTCCGGCTTGCCGACGGTCAGCTCGAAGCCCTCACGGCGCATCTGCTCGACCAGGATGGCCAGCGCGAGCTCACCACGGCCCTGGACCTCCCAGGCGTCCGGGCGCTCGGTGTCCAGGACGCGGAGCGAGACGTTACCGATGAGCTCGCGGTCCAGGCGGTCCTTCACCTGGCGGGCGGTGACCTTGTGGCCCTTGCCGCCCTTGCCGACGAGCGGCGAGGTGTTCGTGCCGATGGTCATCGAGATGGCCGGCTCGTCGACCGTGATCAGCGGGAGCGCGACCGGGTTCTCGGGGTCGGCCAGGGTCTCGCCGATCATGATGTCCGGGAAACCGGCGACGGCACAGATGTCGCCCGGGCCCGCCTTCTCGGCCGGCTTGCGGGTGAGCGCCTCGGTCATCAGGAGCTCGGTGACGCGCACGTTGGAGATCGTGCCGTCGCGCTTGATCCACGCGACCGTCTGGCCCTTGCGCAGCTCGCCCTGCTCGACGCGGCAGAGCGCGATACGGCCGAGGAAGTTGTCGGCGTCCAGGTTGGTGACGTGGGCCTGCAGCGGGGCGGCCTCGTCGTACTCCGGCGCGGGGACCGTGGAGAGGATGGTCGTGAAGAAGGGCTCGAGGTTGTCGCTGTCCGCGGGGACGGTGCCGTCCTCCGGCTTGGTCAGCGAGGCGACGCCGTCACGGGCGCAGGCGTAGACGATCGGGAACTCGATCTGGTCCTCGTCGGCGTCCAGGTCCAGGAAGAGGTCGTACGTCTCGTCGATGACCTCGGCGATCCGGGAGTCCGGGCGGTCCGTCTTGTTGATGCAGAGGATGACCGGCAGCTTCGCGGTCAGGGCCTTGCGCAGGACGAAGCGGGTCTGGGGCAGCGGGCCCTCGGAGGCGTCGACCAGCAGGACGACCGCGTCCACCATCGACAGACCGCGCTCGACCTCGCCGCCGAAGTCGGCGTGACCGGGGGTGTCGATGATGTTGATCGTGATCGGGTCCCCGCCGTCCTTGGGGTGATACTTCACCGCCGTGTTCTTGGCGAGGATCGTGATGCCCTTCTCACGCTCCAGGTCGTTCGAGTCCATCATGCGTTCGTCGAGGTTCTCGGCGGCGTGGGCGGCGAAGGCGCCCGCCTGCTTGAGCATGGCGTCGACCAGCGTGGTCTTGCCGTGGTCGACGTGGGCGACGATGGCT
Source organism: Streptomyces sp. NPDC104381 (assembly GCF_055583745.1). NCBI lineage: Bacteria > Bacillati > Actinomycetota > Actinomycetes > Kitasatosporales > Streptomycetaceae > Streptomyces > Streptomyces sp. NPDC104381. The sequence continues at coordinate 166,972 of NZ_JBVJNK010000004.1, read as the reverse complement.
ACGTTACGGATGTCGTGGCGCGTGGGCATGGGTGGCTTGCGCTTCTCTCGGATCGTGGGATCAGGCGTCTCAGTCGGTCTTCGAGTCCTCGTACGCCCGCCGGGCGGCACGCCACGGCTCGTCCCATGGTACGGGCCCGACGGGTCCGGGGCTTCCCGGCCCGATCCTCAGGGCGGGACGACAGCCGGAATTCAGCCGATATTCAGCCGGTATTACGTCATCATCCAGCCGGTGAGCGGCCGGACGGCAAGGGGTGCGAGAGGTCGAGCGGCCCGGGTCAGGGCAGACACCACCTTGCCCGCCGGGGGTACCGGCGGGCAAGGGAGTTGAGCTGTATCTGAGCTTTGATTGTGGGCTTGACCTGCTACTTCTTCCGATTCGCGGGGGAACCTGCCGCTTGGCGCCCGGTGAATCCGATGTCCTCGTAGCGGGGTGCGGCGAAGCCGAAGGCCCCGATGTTCGCCAGTTTCTTGTCGACGGCGACCAGCTGTGGCCTCTGATACAGCGGAATCGATCCCGCGGCGGCCCAGATCCGTGCGTCGGCCTGCTTCAGGAGGTCCCTCGACGCGTTGGCGTCGAGCTCGGAGACCGCCCGGTCGAAGAGCTGGTCGATGTGGTCGGAACCGACCCGGGTGTAGTTCTGCTCGACGAGCAGCGAGCCGTCGGTGGCGGGCTCCGGCTTGGAGAAGATCGGGCGGCCGTCGGTCGCGGGGTAGGCGGTGGCCGGCCAGGAGTAGAGCGCCATGTCGTAGTCGCCGGAGGCGATGTGGTCCTTGAAGTAGCTCTCGTCGTCGACCTTGGTGATCTGTGTGCTGATGCCGATCGCGTCCAGCATCTCGACGATCTTCTGCCCGACGGTGCGCAGCGGCTGCGATCCGGGGCCGGAGGGCAGCACGAAGCGGAGGGTCAGGGGCTTGCCGCCCTTGCCGATCCGGGCCTTGACCGAGGCGGGGGCGGGGGCCGCGGTACCGGCGGGGGCGTAGGCGCCCGCGGGGCCCTTGTCCTGGGCGGCGGCGACCTCGGTGCCGTCAGCGGGGGCGTCGCCGGGCTTGTCGTCACCGACGATGTACGTCCCCTCCTCGCGCGAGGCCTTGTCGTCCTTCTCCTCCTTCCCGTCCTTCTCGGCGGCCTTCTCGCTCGCCTTGGCCGAGGCCTTGTCGGTCGCCTTCGCCGACGCCTTGTCGGTCGCCTCCCCCGACGCCTTCTTCTTGTCGGCCTCGCTGCCCGCCTTCGTGTCCTCGGTCCTGCGGACGGCCCCGCCCACGGTCCATCCCGCGTCGGCCAGCAGCGCCTGCGCCTCCTTGGTGTCCTGGTCGCCGAGCGCGCCGCTGCCGTCCTTGTACGCGGGCTGCCCGGCCAGGGCCAGGTGGCTGCCGGGCGGCTTCGCGGGCAGGCCGAGCGGCTTCAGCACCGCGTCGGCGAGCTCCTGGCGGTCCAGGGTGCGGGCGATGGCGCGGCGCACCCGGTCGTCGGAGAGGGCGCCGGACTCGCCGTTCATCGCCAGCTGCGTGTAGGCCGGCTCCAGGGACTTGCGTACGACGAAACCCTGGAGCGACTTCTGCTCGGCGGCGTACACCGCGACGGCTTTCCGGTTCTTCTCGCGGGCCAGCCGCGCGGCCTCCGCGGCCTCCTCGTCCGAGCCGTGGGCCAGCGCCCAGGACCGCAGGGCGGCGGCCGGGGTGATGTCGGCGCCGGGGCCGTGGGCGGGCGGCGCGCCGTTCCCCCCGCGGTAGCGGGCCGCGAGGGCGATGCCGTTCGCCGTCGTGGCGTCGATGTCGGCGACGTCGACGGTGCCGGCGGTCAGCGCGTCGGTACGGTCCTCGGGCTCGACGGCGCGGAAGACGAGGGATTCGAGCTTGGCCTCGTTGCCCCACCAGCGCGGGTTGCGGTCGAGCACGACCGTCCCCTTGTCCTTGTTCACGCTGCGCAGCCGGAACGGCCCGGCGGTGTTCTTCAGGGTGGCCCTGGCCCCGTCGTTGAAGGTGCCGGGCGAGCCGGTCACCTCCTTCGGGTACAGCGGTGAGAAGAGCGAGCGCCAGTCCGCGTACGGCTTCGAGAACGTGACCCGGACCTGAAGGTCGTCCTTGCCCCGCTCGATCTTCTCGATCCGCTCGTACCCCGCGTTGCGCGCGGTCCAGAAGGCCGAGTCCTTGCCGCTCAGCGCGCGCCACTGGGCGACGAAGTCGGGGGCGCCGATCTCCCGGCCGTCGCTCCACACGGCCTGCTGGTTGAGCTTGTAGAGGACGACCTGCTTGGGCTCCTGCTCGATGACCTTCGCCGACTCCAGGTAGTCGGGGTTGAGCCGGGGCTCGCCCCGCGCGTCCAGCGGGAACAGGGAGGGCAGCAGGGCGCCGGTGATCCGCGTCGTCGCGCTGTCGGCGTCGGCCTGGTAGGCGTTGAGCGTGGCGGGGACCGCGTCGATGGCCCAGGTGAGGGTGGATCCGTCGGCCACCCGGTCCCGGGAGGCCGGGGCGACGTCCTGCGGGAAGGCCACCGAGGTGGGGCCCTCGCTGTCCGAGGTGCAGCCCGCCAGTACCGGGATCGTGAGCACGCCTGTCGCCAGGAGCGCGACCGAGCGGCGCTTTCGGGCCGTCCCGCGTGGGACGCCGACGTGGGCCATGGCTGATACCTCCGGGGCCGGCCCGGCCCACCCCGTGCCGGAATGGACCGGATGATGCGTTCTGGTGGCATTTGCAGTTGATCAGACTGATTCGCTGATCCACTGAAAGCACCCGCACGCGCGGGAGGCGGCAGACACGGCGGTCGGGGCCGCGGAAGTCACCCGTGCGGCCCCGGTACCGGCCCGGCGGCGGTCAGCCCAGGAGCTTGACGATCGCGGCGGTGGTGTCGGTCTCGCCGAGCCTCGGGAAGATCTTCTCGATGCTGTTGCGGTGGGCGTCGGCGTCCATGTCGGTGACCGCGTCCGTGGCGATGGTGACGTGGTAGCCGTGCTCGTGCGCGGCGCGGGCCGTGGACTCGACGCCGATGCTGGTGGCGATGCCGGTGAGGACGACCTGGGTGATGCCGCGGCGGCGGAGTTCGAGGTCGAGGGCCGTGCCGTGGAAGGCGCCCCACTGCTGCTTGGTGACCACGATGTCGTTCTCGCGCGGGCCGAGCTCGGGCACGAGGTCGGCCCAGTCCGCGGCGGGCTTCCCGGACGGGCCGCGGCTCTCGTTGCGGCCGGGGGCGCCGCCCGTCACACGGACCAGGAAGACCGGGAGGTCCTTGGCGCGGAAGGCGTCGGCGAGGGTCGCCGAGTGGGCGACGACGTCCTCGGCCGGGTGGGCCGTGGGGAGGCCGACGATGCCCTTCTGCAGGTCGACGACGACGAGAGCGGTGCGGGGGTCGAGGACGGTGGCGGTCATGCGAGTACTCCTTGATGTGCTGATGTGCTGATGTGCTGATGTGCCGGTGTACGGACGTGGTGCGGGTCAGGTGCGTGCGCGCAGGGCGCGGTCGGTGAGGGTCAGGGCGGCCAGCAGGACGGCGAGGACGACGGAGACCGCCGCCATGAGGTGCAGCCCCGCGTCGGTCGCGGCGTCGGCGTAGGCCAAGGCGATCAGGCTGGACGCGGTGATCGCGCCGATGTACTGGGCGGTGCGCTGGAGCCCGGCGGCGGCCCCGATGCTCTCGGGCGGCGCGTAGGCCTGGACGGCGGCCTGGTTGCTCGTGCCGATGAGTCCCTGCGGGGCGCCGAAGCACGCTCCGGCGAGCAGCAGGACGGCGAGCGGGGTGTCGCCGGAGAGGAACACCAGGATTCCCGCGCCGGCGGTGAGCAGGAGGCAGGCCACGGTCAGCGGGCCCCGCAGACCCTTCGTACGGGCGCCGAGCAGCGAGCAGACGAGCGCGGTCACCGACATCGGGAGCATGAGCAGCCCCGTGTGGCCCGAGGAGAAGCCGCGGGCCTCCTCCAGCCACTGGGTGTAGCCGTACATGACGCAGTAGATCAGCAGATAGCTGAGGCCGTGGCGGATGTACGTACGGAGCAGGGGGCCGTTGCCCGCGATCATCCGGATGTCTATGAACGGCCGCGGGGTGCGCAGCTGCCATCGGACCAGGACGGCCGTCAGGACGGCGAAGGGGGCGAGCAGCCACCACTGCGGGTGGGCGAGGTCGAGCAGGAAGAAGACCAGCACCGTCAGCGCGGTGGTGAACAGGCCGATGCCCAGCGGGTCCAGGGAGAGCTTCGGCGTGGAACCGTCGGCCGCCGGTTCGCGCGGCGGGTCGGCCGGGACCCAGAGCAGCGCGGCGCCCAGGGCGAGCAGCGCGATCGGCACGTTGACGGCGAAGATGCCACGCCAGCCGACGACCGAGACCAGCAGTCCGCCGAGCGCGGGGCCGACGGCGGCGCTGCCGAGGGCCGCGAAGGAGAGCCTGGCGAGGACGGGGCGCGGGGTGGGGCGGCCGAGGCGCCGCGACTCGTCGCGCAGGACGGCCATGGCGGCGGGGTAGGCGGCCGACGTTCCGATGCCGAGCAGCAGCCGGGAGACGATCAGCGTGCCGAACCCGGGGGCCAGCGCACCGACGAGACCGGACGCGATCACGACGACGAGGCCGGCCAGGAAGACCCGGCGCGGCCCGAGGGTGTCGGCGAGCTTGCCGAGGACGGGCTGGGCGACGGCGCTGGCGAGGTAGAGGACGGAGATGAGCCAGGCGGTGTCGGCGGCCCCGATGCCGAAGGAGTGCCCGATGGCCACCAGGGCGGTGGAGATCATCGTGGTGTTGAGCGGGTTGAGCAGGGAGCCCATCAGCAGCGGCGCGGTGAGCCGCGCGCTGAACCCGGAGCCCGGGCCGGGTGTCCCGGACGGCGCGGGTCCGGAGCCGGATGCGTGACCCGGGCCGGGTGTTGCGGACGGCGCGGAACCGGTGCCCGCCACCGGCACGCCGGTGGTCAGCCCGGTGCCGTGACGGGTCACTTGTCGACCAGACGGCCGATGAGCTCCACGGCCTCGGCGAGCGTCCGGCACTCCGTCCCGTCGAGTTCACCGGCGATCGCGTCGGCCAGCCAGCTCCGCTTGGCGGCCCGTACGCCGGCCAGGACCGTGCTGCCCTCCTCGGTCACCGACACGACCGACTTGCGGCCGTCCGCCGGATCGGGGGCCCGGGTGACGAACCCCCGGCTCTCCAGGGCACCGAGGGTCAGCCGCATCGACTGGGGCCGTACGAGCTCGGCGCGGGCCAGCGACGCGGTGGTGGCCGGTCCGCCGTCCTCCAGCCGGGCGAGGACCGAGCGCTGGGAGGGGGTGAGCAGACTGTCCGCCGAGGAGCTCCGCAGCCGCCTGAGCAGCCGGCCGACCACGGCCGAGAGATCGGTCGCCACCCGCTCGGCGGTGGGATCGACGGGACCCGCCGACGAGGCGCCGCGAAGGTTTTCGGGGCTCTCGGCGTTCCCCGGGTTCCCGGCGGCCCCGGGGTTCTCGGTGCTCTCGGATGTTCCGGACATGTTCTCCACCGTAAAGATGGACAGGGCATCTTGCAAGGCAACCTGTCCATTGTTCGGCAAAGGGCGCCGCGACCGGCCGTCGGCGCGCCGGACAGGGCCGCTGTTGCCCGCCGCCGGGCCCGCGATCTAGGGTGAATGCGCTTTCAGAAGAGGGCCGCCACCCGTAGCAGCGGGTGCTGCGCACAGAGAAGAAGCGGACGGTCGGTCGAGTGAGCGCCCCCACGGTGTACGACGTCGCCGAGCGGTCGGGCGTCTCGATCGCCACGGTCTCCCGGGTCTACCGCAACCCCGACTCGGTGCGCGCCCAGACGCGCGAGCGGGTGCTGGAGGCGGCCCGCGCACTCGGCTACGTACCGAGCGGGAACGCCCGGGGGCTGGCCAGCCGCACCACCGGGGTGCTGGGGCTCTGCTTCCCCGACTACGCCGATCCGGAGGCCGAGGCCGACGCGGAGACCGACAGCGGGGCCGACGACGCCGCGATGCTGTACTCCGACCAGATCATCCGCGGCATGGAGCGGGCGGCCCGCCGCCACGGTTACGCGCTGCTGATCGCCGCGTCGCTCCAGGGCGGGCCCGAGAGCCTCGTCGCGAAGGTGGCGGGGCGGGTGGACGGCTTCGCCGTGCTGGCCCAGACCGTGCCGACCGAGGACCTCGACGTCATATCGCGCCGGCTTCCCGTGGTGATGCTCGCCGGACCGCGCGAGATCGACCACCTCGACCACATCGTCGTCGCGAACGCCGCCGGTGAGCGTGAGCTGACCCGCCATCTGATCGAGGACCACGGGCTGCGGCGGCTCGCCTTCGTCGGGGGCGACCCGGAGTCCCCCGACGCCGAGGCGCGGTTCCGCGGCTTCCGCGACGCGTGCCGTGACGCGGGGCTGCCGGTTCCGGAGGCACCGGACCTGCGGACCGGGATGATGACGCGGGCCGAGGGCGCGCGCGCCGCCGAGACGCTGCTCGACCGGGGCGCCGAGCGGCCGGAGGCGATGGTCTTCGCCAACGACCAGATGGCGGTGGGGGCGCTGCGCGCGCTGGAGCGGCGGGGGGTGCGGGTGCCCGAGGACATCGCGGTGACCGGCTTCGACGGGATTCCGCTGAGCCGGATCGTGCGGCCCTCGCTCACGACCGTACGGCAGCCGATCCGGCAGCTGGGCGAGCAGGCGGTGGAGTTGCTGGTGCAACGCCTGGCCGACCCGGGTCGCGACCCGGTGTCACTGGAGCTGCCCGTCTCCCTGGCGCGCCGGGCGAGCTGCGGTTGCGGCTGATCCGCGGCCGCCGGGGGCGGCGCCCCTGAGCCAGGTCCCGAAGAAGCGCCGGCGCCGCGCGGCGAGCTCCGCGCCCTCCTCCGCGAGCCCCTCGTACGGGAAGTGCCCCGCCCGCAGCACCATCAGCTCCCGGGGCCCGGGCAGCGCGTTGTGCACGGCGAACTGCCCCGGCGGCGGCACCGACGGGTCGAAAAGGGCCGCGGCCACCAGCGTCGGCAGCTCCAGCCGGGCGGCGGCGGTCGCCGCGTCGAAGTAGCGCAGCACGTCTGTCACTTCGGGGTGCGCGCGGTGGTGAGCGCGTACGGACTCCCCGCTGCCCACGCAGGGCAGGGTGAGCCGGAGCGGGTGGTTGCCGAAGGTCGGGACGGTGAGCTGCGCCGCTCCGAACCGCTCGTCCCAGGGCAGCGCGAGGGCCCCGAGCCCGCCGCCGAAGCTCTCCCCCAGGTAGCCGAGCCGGCCGGGGCCCGCGAGCGCGGGCAGCAGCTCCTGGAGCGCCGAGGCAGCGCACCACAGGTCGGCCACGCAGTCGCCGATGACATAGGTGTCGCGCGATCCGATGCAGTGCAGGACGTGTCCCGCCGCCTCGTCCGGGACGCCGGGCAGTCGGCCGCGGGACCCCATTCCGCGTACGCAGGGCAGGATCGCGGCGGACCGGGGCAGCGGCAGCGGCACGTCGGGCCCGGCCTCCTGGCGGCCTCCGTAGCCGTGCCCGACGACGAAGCCGTGCTCCGCCGGGCCGTCGGCGGGCAGTGCGAGCCAGCCTCCGAGGCGTACCCCGCCGACGGATGTGAAGGTCACGCCGTGCAGCCGGACCCCGTCGCGCTCCTCCTCGGCGGGGCCCACCTCGGGGGCGGTGGCCACGGCGCGTGCCTCGCGGTGGCGCGCCGTCCAGAACGCCTCGAAGTCCACGGGCTCCTCGGGCGCGGGGACGCGCAGCAGGTCGTCGGGCGTCCGGCCGTAGGAGGGGTCGAACGGGAAGTCGTGCCGGAACAGCGCCATGAGTAGGACAGTAGGGCCTCCCCCGGCCCCGGAGGGGGCCGCCCCCCGCTCCCCGAATCCCGCGTCCCAAGCGGAATCGGTCACATCCACTTCAATTCCGCAAACGGCGTGCTTACGGTGCCCCGAACGCACGGCCAGGTGTCGAGCACGTTGCACGAGTGTGACCCAGCACCCTCTTGCGGATTCCTGAAGGACTGCCGCAGAGTGATGTATGCGCTTACAGGCAGCGCATACATTCGGATTGCTCGAGGAGGAGCCCTCCATGTCCCGCACCGCCAGAACCGCCTCCGCCGCCCTCACCGTGGCGCTCGCCCTCGGCATCTCCGCCTGCGGCAGTTCCGGGGGCGAGGACGTCGCCGCGGATGCGAAGCAGACGCTCACCGTCTGGGCCATGGGGGCCGAGGGCGAGAAGCTCGCCGAGGTGGCCGAGGTGTACGAGAAGGCGCACCCCAACGTCACCGTCAAGGTGACCCCGGTCGGCTGGGACGTCGCCCACCAGAAGCTCGTCTCCGCCGCCGCGGCCGGCACCATGCCGGACGTGGCGCAGATGGGCGGCAGCTACATGGGAGAGTTCGCCGAGCTCGGCGTCCTGGAGCCGGTCGACACGAAGACCTTCGACAAGAAGGACTTCTTCCCCGCCGGCTGGAACCAGGGCGAGGTGGAGGGCACCGCGTACGGCGTGCCGTGGTACGTCGACACCCGCGTCCTCTACTACCGCACGGACCTGGCGAAGAAGGCCGGTGTCGACAAGGCGCCCGCCGACTGGCAGGAGATGCGGGCCCTGGCGACCGCGTACCAGAAGAAGGCCGGCACCAAGTGGGGCCTGTCCATCCAGCCCAGCGGCCTGGACACGGTGCAGAACTTCTACCCGTTCCTGTACTCCGCCGGCGGCGCGATCGTCGACGACAAGGGCGAGGCGGTCATCGACAGCCCCGAGGCCGTCAAGGCGCTGAAGGAGTACGGCGCGTACTTCGAGCAGGGCCTCTCCAACACCTCGGTGCAGCCGGGCTACGACGTCGTGAAGGACTTCGGCAACGGCCGGGTCCCCATGTTCTTCGGCGGCCCCTGGCACGTCACCCTGCTGAACGAGGGCCAGCCGCAGATCGAGGGCAAGTGGGCGGTGGCCCCCGTCCCGGCCGACAGGACCTCCGCGTCCCAGGCGGGCGGCTCCTCGCTGGTGGTCTCCAAGGACAGTGAGCACAAGGCGGCGGCCACGGAGTTCATCCGGTACCTCACCGACACCGAGGGCCAGGCCGACTGGTACGCGCGCACCAAGGACCTCCCCGCGAACACCACCGCCTGGGACTCCGGCAAGCTCGCCGACGACGTGAACCTGCAGATCTTCAAGAAGCAGATGGACACCGCGAAGTCCTCCCACCCCTCGGCCAGGCTGACCGAGATCAACGACAAGGTCGACCAGGCGATCGCGAAGGTGACGCAGGGCAAGGCCTCCGCCGAGGACGCGCTGAAGACCGCGCAGTCCGAGATCGAAGGCCTCGTGAAGAAGTAGCCATGGGCACCACGACCGTACGGGCCGCACAGCCGGCCGAGGTGAAGAAGGGCCCCGGGGCGCCTCCGCCCGGGGCCGGGCGGGACGGGCCGGGGCGCCGGAAGCGCTCGATGGGCGTACAGAACGCGGCGGGCTGGCTGTTCTCCACCCCGTTCCTCGTCCTGTTCACCGTCTTCATGGCGTTCCCGATCCTCGCCACGCTGCTGATGAGCTTCACGGACTTCGGGCTGCGCAACGTCACGCGCCCGTGGGAAGCGAACTTCATCGGCTTCGAGAACTACACCGAGCTGTTCGGCGACGAGAAGTTCCTGACGTCCCTCTTCAACACGGCGTACTTCGTCGTGGTGGGCGTCCCGCTGACGATCGCCCTCGGGCTGGTCGTCGCCGTGCTCCTGAACAACGGGATCGACCGGGCGAGGACCTTCTTCCGGGTCGGCTTCTACGCCCCGGTGGTCACCACGATCGTGGCGGTCGCCGTGGTGTGGCGCTTCGTCCTGGACCCGAGCGACGGGCTCGTCGCCGGCCTCTTCTCCGAAGTGGGCCTCACCGCGCCGGACTTCCTCGGTTCCGAGGCGCTGGCCATGCCGTCGATGATCGCGATGGCCGTCTGGCGCAACGTCGGCACGGTCATGGTGCTCTTCATCGCGGGCCTCCAGGCCATCCCGACCGAGGTCCGGGAGGCGGCGCGGCTCGACGGCGCCGGGGTGTGGCAGGAGTTCCGCGGGATCACGGTCCCGCTGCTGCGCCCCACACTGCTCTACGCCACGGTGATCACGACGATCGGCTATCTCAACGTCTTCGAGGAACCGTTCGTGATGACGCAGGGCGGCCCCTCCGACTCCACGCTGACCGTGTCGCTGAACATGTACCGCGAGGGCTTCAACTTCTTCCACATGGGCTACGCGAGCGCCATGGCGTACGTCCTCTTCGTGGTGATCATGGGCATCACGGTGCTGCAGCTCCGACTGCTGAAGGACAACACCAAATGACCGTCGGCCGAGCACCCGCGCGTCCGGGCGCGTCCCGGAACCTGAAGAGCCCTCTGGTCTACGTCCTGCTCTCGCTGGGCCTGCTGATCATGTCGGCGCCGTTCCTCTGGATGGCGCTCTCGTCCTTCAAGACCACGAGCGAGCTGTCCGCCAGTCCCCCGGTGTGGATCCCCACCGAGTGGACCCTGGGCAACTTCCGGGAGCTGCTGGACAAGCTGGACCTGCCGCTCTACTTCATGAACTCCGTGATCGTGGCGGTACTGGTCACCGTCTCGAACCTGGTGTTCTGCTCGATGCTCGGGTACGCCCTGGCCAAGCTGAGGTTCGCCGGCCGCGACAAGATCTTCGGCGTGGTCCTGGGCGCGCTGATGGTGCCGGGGAACCTGATGCTGCTGCCGCTGTTCGTGCTGATGAGCAAGCTCCGGCTGATCGACTCGTACGCGGGTCTGGTGCTGCCGTTCGCGGCCGGGGCGTTCGGCGTCTTCCTGATGCGGCAGTTCATGCAGTCGATCCCGGACGAGCTGCTGGAGGCGGCCCGGATGGACGGCGCCGGCGAGTGGTACATCTTCTGGCGGATCGTCATGCCGCTGGTGAAGCCCGCCCTCGCGACGCTCTCGATCTTCACCTTCCTCGGCTCCTGGAACAACTTCGTCTGGCCGCTGATCGCGACCAACGACCCGGACAAGTACACGCTCCCGGTCGCCCTCGCCACGTTCGCGACCGACCCCAACAAGGCGGGCGGCTCCAACGGCATGCTGATGGCCGGGGCCTTCCTCGTCGTCCTGCCGGTGCTGATCCTCTTCATCGCCCTGCAACGGCACTTCACCCAGGGCATCGCCACGGCGGGCATGAAGTAGCCCGCCCGCCCCACGTACGTACACGAGGCCGCACCCCACCCCGCGGCCGCACCCCTTCACGCACAGAAAGACACTCCGCGATGACGCACGCCCCTGTCCCGTTCCCCGAAGGCTTCCTGTGGGGCGCCTCCACCGCCGCCCACCAGATCGAGGGCAACAACACCAACAGCGACTGGTGGGTCAAGGAGCACTCCACCGGCACCCACATCCAGGAGCCCAGCCTGGACGCCTGCGACAGCTACCACCGCTGGCGCGAGGACATGGACCTGCTGGCGTCGCTCGGCTTCACCGACTACCGCTTCTCGGTCGAGTGGGCCCGGATCGAGCCCGTCGAGGGACGGTTCTCCCGTGCGGAGCTGGCCCACTACCGCCGCATGGTCGAGGGCGCGATCGCCCGCGGGCTGCGCCCGATGGTCACCCTGCACCACTTCACCGTGCCGCAGTGGTTCGAGGCGCGCGGCGGCTGGACGGCCGACGGCGCCGTCGAGCTGTTCGCCCGGTACGTCGCGGCCTGCGCCCCGGTGATCTCCGAGGGCGTCAGCCATGTCTGCACCATCAACGAGCCGAACATGATCGCGGTGATGGCCGGCCAGGCCAAGCGCGGCGACATCGGCTTCCCGCCCGCGGGGCTGCCCACCCCCGACGACGAGACCACCGAGGCCGTCATCGCGGCGCACCACGCGGCCGTGAAGGAGGTCCGGGCACTCGACGCCGGGATCCAGGTCGGCTGGACCATCGCCAACCAGGTCTACCAGGCGCGTCCTGGCGCCGAGGACGTCACCGCCGCCTACCGCCACCCGCGCGAGGACGTCTTCATCGAGGCCGCCCGGGGCGACGACTGGATCGGCGTCCAGTCCTACACCCGTACGGAGATCGGCCCCGACGGCCCGGTCCCCGCGTCCGACGAGGTCGAGCGGACGCTGACGCAGTGGGAGTACTACCCCGCCGCCGTCGGGCACGCCCTGCGCCACACCGCCGAGGTCATCGGCACCGGCATGCCGCTGATCGTGACGGAGAACGGCATCGCCACCGCCGACGACACCCGCCGCGTCGCCTACTACACGGGCGCGCTGAACGAGGTGGCCGCCGCGATCGAGGACGGGCTGAACGTCCGGGGCTACCTGGCCTGGAGCGCCCTGGACAACTACGAGTGGGGCTCCTTCACCCCGACCTTCGGCCTCATCGGCATCGACTGGGAGACGTTCGAGCGGACCGCCCGTCCCTCCGCCGAGTGGCTGGGCTCCCTCGGCCGCTCCCGCGAGCTGCCCCGCATCGCCGGTTGAGGCGGCGGCCGGCGGAGCCCGCCGGCCGCCGCACCGGGACCGGCCCCGGAACGGGGAGCGCCTGACGGCTTCCCTCCGGCGGGGGAGCCGCCGCCACCTGACCTGCGGCGGCTCCCCCGCCACCCCGCCCGGACACGTCCGGGCCGCACCGTGACCGACGATGACCCCGACCCTTCCCGAGAGGTTCCGATGGACCGTCGCACGTTTCTCACCGCAGCCGGGGCGGGAGCCGCCGCCCTGTCGGCCGGAGCCCTCACCGCTCCGTACGCCACCGCCGCGCCGGCCGCCCGCACCGGCTCCGGACAGCTGCTGACCTGGTTCGCCGACACGTACCGCTCGATCGAGGCGATGACGACCGGCCTCGGTCTCACCGCGGACAAGATCGACGTCAGCGGCGCCGCACCCGTCGTCTCCCGCCAGACCTCACCCACCAACATCGGCTGCGGACTCTGGTCAGCGGTCGCCGCCGGAGGGCTCGGCGTGATCAGCGGGGCCGCGTTGCTCCGCACCCTGGAACGCACCGTCTCCGCCGTCGAGAAGCTGGAGCGCCATCACGGCTTCTGGCTCAACTGGTACGACGCGCACGACGGTTCGGTGCTGACGGAGTGGCCCGGCACCGGAGACCCGGTCCGCCCGTTCCTCTCCTCGGTCGACAACGCCTGGCTGGTCACGGGTCTGCGGATCGCCGCCGACGCCGCCCCCTCGCTCCGCCCCCGCATCGCGCGGATCCTCTCCACCGCCGACTGGTCGTACTACTACACGCCGTACGACCCGTCCGATCCCGTGGCCGGTCCCGGGCAGCTGCGCGGCGGCGTCTGGACCGACACGGAGGAGCCCACCCCTCACCACTACGGGGCCCTCAACACCGAGCCCCGGATGGCCAGTTACCTCGGCATCGCGGACGGCTCGCTGCCCCCGGAGCACTACTGGCACCTGCTGCGCACGATGCTGCCCGAGCACGAACAGGAGCAGCACCCGGGTGGTGCGTACGCCGTGGTCGACGGGGTGCGTGTCTGGCGGGGCCACTACACCCACGGCGGGCGGAAGCTCGTCCCCACCTGGGGCGGCTCGATGTTCGAGGCGCTGATGGTGCCGCTGTTCGTCCCCGAGCCGGAGTGGTCGCCGCGGTCCTGGGGCCGCAGCCATCAGCGGTACGTCCGCGGCCAGATCGAGCACGGCCTGGAGGAGGCGCGGTACGGCTACTGGGGCTTCTCCCCCGCGAACGTCCCCGAGGGCGGCTACCAGGAGTACGGCGTCGACGCGCTGGGGATGCAGGTCGACGGCTACGCGTCCAACACGGACCGTACGTACACCACGGACGGCGCGCCCCTGCCGGACCCGTCGGCGTTCACCAACGGTGTCGTCACCCCGCACGCCTCGTTCCTCGCGCTGCCGTACGCCGGCCGGGAGGCGGTGGCCAACCTCCGGGCGCTGGAGCGTGACTTCGGCGCGTACCACGAGGGCTACGGCTTCCGGGACTCGGTGAACGTGGACACCGGGCGGGTCAGCGACTTCATGCTGGCGCTCGACCAGGGCATGATCGTCGCCGCGCTGGCGCAGGCCCTGAAGCCGGGGCTGCTCCAGCGGCCGTTCCGGACGGGCGGCTTCCGGTCGCGGGTGCGTCCGCTGCTCGAAGCGGAACGCTTCGGCATCTGACCGCTCCGGCGCCGGGTCGCGGGCGGCAGTGGGCGGACATAGCCTCCGGAATGTGACGCCGCCTGCGAGCCGTACCGGGATGTCCCGGCCTTCGATACCCGGCAGGGTCCTCGTCGCCGCCCTGACAGCGGTGCTCTGGATCGCCCTGCCGGGCGCCGGCGGTGCCCGGGCCGAGGACCCCGTCACCCTGTCCCGTGACGGGCAGATCACCGACAAGGTGGACGCGCTCGGAGACCGTGAGCGGCAGACCGCAGCCGCACTCGACCGTCTGTTCGACGAGCAGCGGGTGCAGTTGTTCGTGGCGTACGTCCGTGACTTCTCCGGCCGCGACGCCCAGACCTGGACCGACGAGACCGCGAACCGCAACGGCCTGGGCCAGGATGACGTGCTGCTCGCCGTGGCCACGCACGACCGGCGGTACGCCTACTCGGTCGACCGGGGCTCCCGCCTCACCGACGCCCAGCTCCGGGACGTGGCGAACACGGCGATCGAACCGGCGCTCCGGCAGAACGACTGGGCCGGGGCCGCGATCGGCGCCGCCGACGGCTACGCCGCGGTGCTCGCGGGCGACCCCGTGCCGGCCCCCGCGCTCACCCCGGGCGCCGCGGACCCCGGGGAGGGCTCCGGAGGCTCGTCGGCCGGACTGATCCTGCCCCTGGCCCTGGTCGTCGTGGTGGTGGCCGTCGCCGCCCTCACCTTCGCCCGCCGCAGACGCCGTACGAGCACCCGTACGACTCCGGCCGCGGGCGGCTGGGGTGCCGGCGCGGGGGCGGCCGGCGAGCCGCCGGTCCCCCTGCCCGACCTGGACGCACGGGCGAAGGGCGACCTGGTCGACACGGACGACGCCGTGCGGACCAGCGAGGAGGAGCTCGGCTTCGCCACGGCCCAGTTCGGCGAGGAGGCCGCGGCCCCGTTCGCCGAGGCCGTCCGGTACGCCCGCTCCCAGCTGACCGCCGCCTTCCGGCTGCGGCAGCAGCTGGACGACGCCTTCCCCGAGGACGACGCGACACGGCGCCGCATGCTCGACGAGATCATCAGCCGCTGCCGGGACGCCGATGAGCACCTGGACGCCGTGTCCGAGGACTTCGACCGGCTGCGTTCCCTCGAACAGACCGCCCCGCAGGCGGTGGCCACCGCCGAGACCGCCTACCGCACCCTGACGGAGCGCGTCGCCGCCGCACAGGCGTCCCTCGGCGCGATGCGGGAGCGGTACGCCGAGTCGGCGGCCGCTCCCGCCGCCGGGGACCTCGAACAGGCGAAGGACCGGCTGACGTTCACCACGTCCACCCTCAACCAGGCGCGCGAGGCGGTGGACAGCGGCGACCACGCCCGGGCCGCGGTGTACGTCCGCGCCGCCGAGGGGGCGATCGACCAGGTGACCACCCTCGTGGACGCGGTCGACCGGCGGGCCGGGGAGCTGGCCGAGGCCGCGGACCGGCTGCCGGGCGCGCTCACCGAGGCGGAGACGGATCTGGCCGACGCCAGGGGCCTGCTGGGCGGCACCCCGGAGGGGGTGCCGACCGCGGACCTGCGGGGCCGGGTGGCCCGGGCCGAGGCGGTGACCGGCGATGTGCGGAACGAGATCGGCGCCGGACCGTACGACCCGGTCGACGCGCTGCGCCGGGTGGAGGAGGCCGACGCGGCGCTGGACGAGGCGCTGGCCGGGGCCCGGGAACAGGAGCGGGGCGGCCGGCGCGCACGCTCGCTGCTGGACCAGGCGATGCTCACCGGGCGGGCGGCGATCGGCGCCGCCGCCGACTACATCACCACCCACCGGGGCGCGGTCGGCAGCCAGGCCCGCACCCGGCTCGCGGAGGCCCAGCGGCGCTGGGAGAGGGCCCGGGAGCTCTCCGAGGGCGACGACCCGCAGGCCGCGCTGGCCGAGGCGCAGCAGGCGGACGCGCTGGCCACGCAGGCGCGGAGCCTGGCCGAGCAGGACGTACGCGTCTACCGCGACCGGAGCGGATTCGGCGGTCCGCGCGGCGGAGGCGGGGCCGGCGGCGCCGTGCTGGGCGGCATCATCCTCGGCGGACTGCTCGGCGGCGGCGGGCGGCGCGGAGGTCTCGGGGGCGGGTTCGGCGGCGGGTACGGCGGGGGTCCGGGCAGCTTCGGCGGCGGGGGGACCCGCGGCCGGCGCGGCGGCGGGGGCCGCTTCTGACACGGGCCGCGCGCGTACGACGGGATCTCCCCCGGAGGGACTTCACCCGGGGGACTTCGCACACGGGACTTCGGCACAAGGATTCGTACAAGGAGAGGTGTCATGACCAAGCAGACCATCCTCGGCCGCGTCACCCAGCTGGCGCGGGCCAACATCAACGCCCTGATCGACCAGGCGGAGGACCCGCAGAAGATGCTGGACCAGCTGATCCGCGACTACACCGCCAACATCGCGGAGGCCGAGCAGGCGGTGGCCGCGACCATCGGCAACCTCAGGCTGATGGAGGAGGACCACCGCGAGGACGTCGACGCGGCCAGGGAGTGGGGCCAGAAGGCGCTGGCCGCGAGCCGGAAGGCCGACGAGCTGCGCGCCGGGGGTTCGGGCGCGGAGGCCGACACGTTCGACAACCTCGCCAAGGTCGCGCTGGGCCGGCAGCTCCAGTCGGAGCAGGAGGCGAAGACGGCCGAGCCGACGATCGCCTCGCAGACGGTGGTGGTGGACAAGCTGAAGTCCGGCCTCGACCAGATGAAGAACAAGCTGACCCAGCTGAAGTCCAAGCGCGACGAGCTGGTCGCCCGCGCCGCGTCCGCGCAGGCGCAGAACCGGATGATGGACGCCGTGAAGAGCATCGACGTCATGGACCCGACGAGCGAGCTGGGGCGCTTCGAGGACAAGGTGCGGCGCGAGGAGGCGCGGGCGGTCGGCAAGCAGGAGCTCGCCGCTTCCTCCCTGGACGCCCAGTTCGAGCAGTTGGACAGCCTCGGGGAGAGCGCGGAGATCGAGGCCCGGCTCGCCGCCCTGAAGTCCGCTTCCTGACCGGGGGCGGGCCACCTGCCCGCCCCGCCCGGTCAGTACATGCTCAGCAGCTGCTCCACGGAGAGCTCGGCGGCGGGCGCCCCGTCGGGCAGGGCCAGCTCGAACCAGACCGTCTTGCCGCGCGGGGTGCGCCGCGAACCCCAGGCCGCGCTGAGCAGGCCCACCAGTTGCAGCCCGCGGCCGCCCTCGTCGGTGTCGCGTGCGCGCCGGCGGCGCGGCTGGACGAGGCCCGCGTCCCACACCTCGCAGACGAGCGTACGGTCGCGGAGCAGCCTGAGCCGGATCTCGCCCTCGCCGTAGCGCAGGGCGTTGGTGACGAGTTCGCTGACGAGCAGTTCGGTGGTGTCCACCAGGTCGTCCAGGTCCCAGGCGGTGAGCTGTTCGCGGGCCAGCTCGCGGGCGCGGCCGACCGAGCGGAGCTCGCGCGGGAGGCGCCAGTCGCCCACCGCGTCCGGGGCGAGCCCCTGGATACGGGCCATCAGCAGGGCGATGTCGTCCTCGCCGTGCCGGGTGTCGAGGGTCGTCAGCACGTGGTCGCAGACGTCTTCCAGCGGCTGGGACGGTTCGGCGAGGGCCCGCCGGAAGGCGTCGAGGCCCTCGTCGAGCGGATGGTCGCGGGACTCGACGAGCCCGTCGGTGTACAGCGCGAGGAGGGCGCCCTCCTTGAGCTCCACCTCGACCTCCTCGAAGGGCTCGCCGCCGACGCCGAGCGGCATGCCCGGGGGTACGTCGAGCAGCAGGGCGGGCTCGCCCGGTTCGGCGACGACCGGGGGCAGATGGCCCGCGTTGGCGAAGGTGCAGCGCCGGGTGACCGGGTCGTACACCGCGTAGACGCAGGTCGCCAGATACACCTCGGAGAGGTCGGCCTCGCGTGACTTGTGGGCGGCGCGCGAGGGCCACTGGGCTCCGCCGCCCGCGCCGAAGCCGTCGCTCCGCTCGCCGCCTCCCGGGGTGCCGAGTCCCCGGGCGACCTCGTCGAGGGCGGAGAGCACCTCGGCGGGTTCCAGGTCCAGGAGGGCCAGTGTGCGTACGGCGGTGCGCAGTTCGCCCATGGCGACGGCCGCCCGCAGCCCACGGCCCATCACGTCGCCGACGACCAGGGCCGTGCGGTGGCCGGGGAGTTCGATCACGTCGAACCAGTCGCCGCCGACCTCGGTGGCGGTGTTGCCGGGGAGGTAGCGGCAGGCGATGTCCAGGCCCGCGGCCTCGGGGTCGCCCGGGGGCAGCAGGCTGCGCTGGAGGATGAGCGCCCGCTCGTGCTCCCGGCGGTAGAGGCGGGCGTTGTCGATACAGACCGCGGCGCGGGCGGCGAGCTCGGTGGCCAGCGCCCGGTCCCGCTCGCCGAAGGACTCGCTGCCCTTGGTGCGGGAGAACTGGACGAGGCCGACGACGACGTCGTGGGCGACCATCGGCACGGCGAGGGTGGAGTGGACGAAGCCCCGCTCGTCGCCGGGCACGTCCTCGACGCGGCCGGTGCGCAGGGCGACGGCGCAGGGCGAGTGGAACGGGTAGCGGTGCACCGAACCGAGCGCGGGCGGGCCGGTGTCCCCGCCGTCCTCCGCGCCGCTTCCGGTGCCGGCGGCGGAGTAGACCTCCGGGAGGGCGTCGGAGACGGCGCTGGCATGGGCGACGCGGCGCAGCTCCGCCGAGCCGGTGCCGGCTTCCTGGTGGTACCTGCCCCAGCTGGTGGGCGAGGCCTCCTCGCCGGTGAGCAGCCCCTGGTAGAGGTCGACGGAGGCGAGGTCGCAGAAGCCGGGCACGGCGACGTCGAGCAGCTCCCTGGCGGTGGTCTCCAGGTCGAGGGAGTTGCCGATGCGCGCGCTGGCCTCGTTGAGCAGGGCGAGGTTGCGGCGGGCGCTGGCCGCCTCCCGGGCGGCGATGTGCCGCTGCGTGACGTCGGTGGCGAGTCCGGCGATGCCGACGGGACGTCCGGCGCCGCTGTGCACCCGGTAGAGGTTCATGGACCAGTGGCGCCGGCCCGTGGTGCCGGGCGGGGTGCCGACGAGCTGGAGGTCGGTGACGGCGTCACCGGTCTCCAGGACGCGCCGGAGCGTGGCGGAGAGGCGTTCGGCCTCCGGGCGGGCCAGGTAGTCGTCCACCGTGCGGCCGCGGTGGTCGTCGGCCTCGCCGCCGAAGACGGTGGCGAACCGCTTGTTGGCCCGTACGACGGTGAAGTCGGTGCCGAAGAGCACGAAGCCGAAGGGAGATTGGCCGAAAATCGCCTGCGAGGCAGCCAGGTCCGTCTCGATGCGGCGCAGCGCCCTGACGTCGACGACGATGCACAGCGCGGCGCGCTCCCCGGTCTCCGTCTCGCTCGGCATGACGTAGATCTCCGCGAGCCCGCGGACCGCGTTCTCGCCGGGGATCCGGAACGGGACGAGGCCCGTCCACTCCTTGCCGTCGAGGATCTCGCTCACCGCGCGGTGGGCGTCCGGGCGCAGCTCGGCGGGCATGAACGCCTCGACCGGGTCTCTGCCCACCACCTCGGCGGAGGACATGCCGAACAGACCGGCGGCCCTCCGGCTCCACTGCTCGATCAGGCCGTCGGCCCCGATCGAGAACGATGCGACCCTGATGTAGTCATAGATCGAGCCGGGCGGGCTGCTCTGCCACATGACGTCGCCCGCCGTCCCAGGTATCTCGCTCACGCGACCGTCCCCTCCAGCTCACACACCGGACCGGTCCTGCCCGCAGTATTCAGCACTACGGGCCTCACCGGCACGGCGTTCACGATCACAGCACGGTCTCAGTCCCTTTCAGCCAGGTCCTGCCCGACCTCCGGTGATCGCTGTGCGTCCCTTCCCACTCCTAACCAGGCAGAGGGAGCTCGAACCACACGGTCTTGCCACCATTTCCGCGCCGGGTCCCCCAGCGGCGCGCGGAACAAGCCACGAGCTGCAGCCCACGGCCGCCCTCGTCCTCGGGTCCGGCCGTGCGTTCGGTGGGCGGATCCGGAACCGGATCGGAGACCTCCACCAGCAGCCCCTGGGGCTCGGCACCCCTGTCCGGCCCCTCGCCGTCGGGATGCGGCCACCTCAGCCGGACCCCGATGGGGCCGGAGGCGTAGCGCAGGGAATTGGTCACCAGCTCGCTGACCAGCAGTACGGCGACGTCGCCCACCGTCGCGTCGAACCCCCACTGGTGCAGTGCGTCACGGACCGCGTGCCTGGCGCTGCGCACGGAGCCCGGCACCGCCGGAAAGCTCCACTCGGCGCAGTCGCCTTCGGTATCGGTCACGCCGATCACTTCCCGGAGCCGGCAGCGGGGGATGTGCCCTCTCGAAGGGCTTGATCGGCACATACCCGATATTCAGAGCAACCTATCGCAGACGGCGCACTATGGGGCGTACGGGTGCATCTCTAGCGCCGTGCCGTCCAGGCGTCCCGCTGACCGCCGGTCAGGCGCGCGAGGCCTCCCGCAGGCGGCGTACGGCTTCGGCCACGGCGGGGCGGTCCTGGTCCAGCCAGTCGACGGTGTCCGTCTCCTCCGGCGCGAGCCAGCGCAGCTCGTCGTGGTCCTCCAGCGGGCTGGGCTCGCCCGACAGCAGCCGGACCGTCCACACCCGCAGCACGTAGCCGGGCTTCAGCGGCCACTCCCCCGGGATGCGCTCCAGGGGCTCGGCCTCCACGCCCAGCTCCTCCCGCAGCTCCCGTACGAGCGCCTGCTCGCCGGTCTCCCCCGGCTCCTGCTTGCCGCCCGGCAGCTCCCAGCGTCCGGCCAGCTCGGGCGGGGCGCTGCGGCGGGCGGCCAGGAGCCGCCCGCCGTCACAGACGGCCCCGGCCACGACCACGGAATCACTCATGTGCCGGAGCGTAGCCGGTGGCCCGTGCCCGTCCGCGCCCCTACGGGCGCGCGCTCCGGCTCGTTCGCTCCACCCAGTAGAGCTGTTTGTGTCCGTGACGGTCCAGGCCGTCGGCGATCTTCTGTGCCTCGTCCTGCGTCGCATAGCGCCCGACGCGGTACCTGTTGCCGTTGTCGTCCTGTCTGATCACCAGCCAGGGAAGTACGGCACCGCTGTCCGTCATGACGTTCCTCCCCAGCATCCCGCCCCTCTCCCCCACGGCGTGCACGTCTCTAAGGATCCCCAGGAAACCGCAGTACGCATATGCCCGAGCGTACGCCTGACCTTCACTCAGCGGATGCGTGTTTGCACAAAGAGACACGCATCCGGCCATACCCAAGGGGGCGCATCCACCGAATGCGCCCCCTTCCGGCCCTCTCCGGCGCGTCAGCCGGCCGGTGTCCGTACGACCGGGAACGGCATCAGCACCGGGCCGGCCGCGGGGTCCTTGCGGCAGGCGTCCCCGCACTCCTGGTCCAGCGAGCAGCACAGGGAGCAGATCGGGCCCGACCTGACCGGGCAGTCCGCGATGTCCGGCAGCTCGTAGGCGGTCTCGCACACCGCGCAGGTGTGGGTGGCGGTGATGTCGGCGATCTCGACGTCCGGGCCGTTCACCGGGTTCGGCCGGGCCAGGTAGTACTTCCCCTTCGTCAGCCAGGCGATCAACGGGCACAGGACCAGGGACAGTCCGGCCGCGATGAAGGTCGAGAACGCCTCGGCGTACCTGCCGAAGAGACCGAAGAAGGCCAGGATCGAGACGGTCGACGCGATCACCATCGCCCCGAAGCCGGCCGGATTGACGGCGTGCAGATAGGCACGCTTGAACTCGATGTAACGGGGGCTCAGGCCGATCCGCTTGTTGATGACGAGGTCGGCGGCGACGGCCGCGATCCAGGCGATGCCCACGTTGGAGTAGAAGCCCAGCAGCTTGTTCAGGGCCGCGAACATGTTCATCTCCATCAGCGTGAGCGCGATGGTGAGGTTGAGGAAGATGTACCAGACCCGGCCGGGGTGCCGGTGCGTGATCCGGGAGAAGAAGTTCGACCAGGACAGCGAGCCGCTGTAGGCATTGGTCACATTGATCTTGATCTGGGAGACGATCACGAAGAGGGCGGCGGCCGGGAGCGCGAACGAGCCGAGCCACGGCTTCAGCGCCTCGATCTGCGGGGCGATCGGCTCCAGCGCGTGCGTCCTGCCCACCGCCTCCAGCGCGACGAAGGCGAGGAACGCGCCCCCGAGCTGCTTCGCCGCCCCGATGACGACCCAGCCGGGGCCGGCGGCGAGCACGGCGAGGTTCCAGCGCCGCTTGTTGGCCTCGGTCCTGGCGGGCATGAAGCGCAGGTAGTCGGCCTGTTCGCCGATCTGGGCGATGAGCGAGAGCGCGACGCCCGTGCCGAGCCCGAAGGCGATCCAGGAGAAGCCCGGCCGGGCCCCCTCCGTGCCCGTGAACGAGCTGAACGCGCCCCAGGAGCCGGGGGCCTCGACGGCGAGCACCACGAAGGGCAGCACCATGCCGATGATCCAGACCGGCTGGGTCCAGGCCTGCACCTTGGCCAGCGCGCCCATGCCCCGGAACACGATCGGGATGACGATCAGCGTGGTGACGAGATAGCCGGCCTCGACGGGGAGACCGACGGCCTGGTGCATGGCCTGCGCCATGATCGAGCCTTCGAGCGCGAAGAAGATGAAGGTGAAGGACGCGTAGATCAGCGAGGTCAGCGTCGAACCGAAGTAGCCGAAGCCGGCCCCGCGGGTGACCAGGTCCATGTCCAGGCCGTACTTCGCGCAGGCCCGGGCGATCGGGATGCCGGTGAGGAAGATGATCGTCGCCGCGGCCAGGATCGAGGCGAGCCCGCTGGTGAATCCGTAGGTGAAGACGATCGACGCACCGATCGCGAAGTCGGCCAGATACGCGATGCCCCCGAGCGCGGTCCCCGCGACCGTGGAGGGCGACCAGCGCCGGAAGGAGTGCGGCGCGTAGCGGAGGGAGTAGTCCTCGCGGCTCTCGTCGGCGGCGAGCGCGGCGTAACTGCGGCGGGGCGCCCGGGGTGCCTCCTGCGGCGCCCGGCCAGGCGCTTCGCCCGTCGTGGGCGTGGCGATGTCCGTCATCGGTGACTTCCCGTTCGTCGGTCCGGTGTGCGGTGACGAACGGGAAGGTAGGACTTGAACATGACAAGCTGTCACGGCGTGCGATTGCCCGCCGGTTACGTGCGGAGCGGGCCCGTTAACTCCGTATCACCCGGGGCGGACAAGCCGTCGCTCCCAGCGGTCACCACAGCCGTCCCACCTGTCACCCCACCCTGGGCGGTGCTCACTTGACCGGCAGATGGTAGGCAATCCGGTAGCGGTCGGCGGGGACGACCACATCGGCCGTCTCGACGGCCAGCCCCGAGGCGTAGTACGTCCGGCCGATCACCATGACCACATGGCCCGGCACACCGCCGAGCGCCAGGAGCTCCTCCGCCAGGCCGGGGCGCGCGCCGACCTCCTCCGCCACGTTGTCCACGACGATGTCGATCGCCGCCATGCGGTCCACGACTCCGCAGCCGCCCAGCGGGCCCTCCTCCGGCAGCATCACCGGTGTGCGGCCCGTGACGGCGAGGGGCTCCCAGGACGTGGACAGCATCATCGGCTCGCCCGACTCCCGGAAGACGTACCGCGTGCGCATCACCCGGTCGCCCGGCTCGATCCCGAGCCGCTCGGCGATCTCGGCGCTCGCCCCCTCCTGCTCGCTGCGGGACTCCCAGGTCCCCCGCGCCCCTTCCGCCGTCTGCTCCTGACGGAACGGCGTGGTGCCGGGGCCCGCCCGGTAGCCGGAGCGGGCGATCGGGCGCGGGACCGGACGCGCGCGCACATAGGTGCCCGAGCCCGACCGCCCCTCGACCAGGCCCTCGGCCATCAGCACCTTGCGCGCCTCCAGGGCCACGGTGTCCGAGACCCCGTACTCCTCGCGGATCCGGGCCTGTGACGGCAGGCGGGTATGGGGCGGCAGCGCGCCGTTGACGATCTTCTCCCTGAGATCGCTCGCCACGCGCAGATAGGCGGGCTGCTCACCGAAAGGCACAGGCCACTCCCAACAGGTTGACAGACAGCAACAGCGTCGCAACCGTGGGTTGAGAACCGCAAGCGCGGGCCAGAGTTTCACCCGATGTGATGATTCCCTGGCCACCGGCGCATACCCGACCGTGTGCGCACCGGTATGCGGGCTCCCGGAATAGGTTTGCTCCATGGCCGAGACACCTATGCCCACCGCGACCTATGTCTGCCCCCGGGACGGGGCGCGTGCCGACAGCTCCACGACGGCCTGGTGCTGCCCGGCCTGCGGCGGCCCCTGGGACCTGGACACCGGGCCGCTCCCGCCCGTCCGGGCCGGCGCGCTGAGCACCCGCGTCAATTCCCTGTGGCGGTACGAGGAGGCCCTCCCGCTGGCCGCCCCCGCGGTCTCCCTGGGGGAAGGGCGCACCCCTCTCGTCGCCCTCACGGACCAGGTCTCCGCCAAGCTCGACTATCTGATGCCGACGCTCTCCTTCAAGGACCGGGGCGCGGTCATGCTCGCCGAACTGGCCCGCAGGATCGGCCCCGACCGGGTCGTCGCGGACAGCAGCGGCAACGCGGGGACGGCCGTCGCCGCGTACTGCGCCCGCGCCGGACTGCCCTGCACGGTGTACGTCCCCGAGGGCACCTCCGCCAAGAAGACCGAGCAGATCCGCGCCCACGGCGCCCGCCTGGAGACCGTGCCCGGAGGCCGGGAGGCCACGGCCGCCGCCGCCCGCGCCGCCGCCGGAGCGCCCGGCACCTTCTACGCCTCGCACGTCTTCAACCCGTACTTCCTGCACGGCACCAAGACGTACGTCTACGAGATCTGGGAGGACCTGGGCGGCACCCTGCCCGACGCGCTCGCCGTACCCGTCGGCAACGGCACGCTGCTCCTGGGTGCCGCCCTCGCCACCGCGGAGCTCCTCGCCCACGGCCTGATCGACCGCCGCCCGGCCCTCGTCGCCGTACAGGCCGAGGCCGTGTCCCCGCTGGCCGCGGCGTTCCGGGCGGGGGCCGACCGGCTGCCGGACGATCCCTCGGACCGGGTGCGGCCCACGCTCGCCGAGGGGATCGCCATCCCCCGGCCGCCGCGCGCCCGGCAGATCCTCGCCGCGGTCCGGGAGTCGGGCGGCACCTTCCTGACGGTGACGGAGGACCAGATCCGGGCGGCGCAGGAGGACCTGGCCGCGCGCGGCTTCTTCGTGGAGACCACCGGGGTCGCCTGCTGGGCGGCCGTCGGCGGGGTGAAGGACCGGAGCGTGGTCGTCCCGCTCTGCGGGGCCGGGCTCAAGACGGGCCTCGTGCCGTAGCGGCCGGGGAAGGTCTCAGCCCGTCCAGTACGTGTCGTGCTTGAAGAAGAACTCCGCCCGCTCCTTCTCCGGCCAGTCGGAGACCTGCCCGACCTTCTCGAAGTACTCCTCGCGGGGCGCTCCCGGGGTGAAGAGCAGCAGCATGGAGGCGGGTTCGTCGGAGTCGTTGCGGAAGGCGTGCAGGCCGCCCTGGGGCACGTACAGGAAGTCGCCCTCGGTGGCGTCGACCCATCGCTCGCCGTCGTAGATCCGGACCGTCCCGCCGAGGATGAAGAACGACTCCGAGATCGACCGGTGGAAGTGCTCGGCGGGGCCGCCCGCCCTGGGCGCCATGTTGATGCGGTACAGCCCGAACTCGCCGTGCGTCGACTCCGCCGTGGCCAGGTAGTGGGTGTTCCCGCCGCTGCGTGTCAGCAGATGCGGGACGGTGTCCGCCGGACGGTACGTCGCACTGATCTCGCCCGCGCCGTCCGTGTAGACGGGTTCCGGATAGGACATGCCGCTCTCCCTGCCCCCGGTCCTGGACCGGGCCGCTCGTCCCGCGCGCCGGTACCGCACCGGCGGCGTCGTCTTCCCTACCTTCGTGGGGTGAGCCTCACGCGCATCTCTCTCCTGGCGCCGTTGACCGCGGGCGCGCTGATCCTCCCCCTGCCGCCCCTCTCGTACGCCGAGGGTCCCGCCCCGGCGCCTGTGTGCGGCAGGACGGAGACTCCCTCCGACGCCTCCTGGGCACCGACGTCCACCACCTTCGGCGAGGCCGCCGGGTACGACCCCTATGTCGGGAACGGCTACCTGGGCCACCGGGTGCCCGCCACCGGCGCCGGATACGCCGCCACGGGCGAGAAGACGGGGTGGCCCCTCTACACCCCACGGTACGACGGTGCCTTCGTGTCGGGGCTCTACGCCCGGGACGAGGGCCTGGCCGGGGGCCGCGAGGTGATCGCGGCGCTGCCGTCCTGGTCCACGCTCGACGTACGCGTCGGCTCCGAGACCTACGGCTCCGCCACCCCCGCCGGCCGTGTCTCCCGCTACCGCCGGACCCTGCACCTGCGCTGCGGTGTCGTGGTCACGTCCCTGCGGTGGACCACGGCCGACGGCCGCGCGACCGACCTGACCTACGAAGTGCTGGCCGACCGCTCCGACGTCCACACCGGCGCCGTACGCCTGCGCATGACCCCACACTGGAGCGGCACCGCGACGGTCACGGGCCGGCTGGACGGGCGCGGGGCGCGCCGGGTCACGGTCGCCGGCGACGGCACGTTCCGGACGCTCGGCACCGGGACGGAGGGGGCGATCGTCCAGCGGGGCACGGACGGTGCGCGCACCACCCGGGTCAGGGCCGGCCGCTCGTACACCTTCGAGAAGTACGTGGGCGTGGACACCGCCCTGACCTCCCGCACCCCGCTCGTCTCCGCCGGCGCGGCGGCGGACCGCGCGGTGCGGCGCGGCTGGTCCCGGGTCCTCGCGGACAACGCGGCGGCCTGGCGCGAGGCCTGGGCGTCCGACGTCAGGACCCCGGGCAGCCCGGACCTCCAGGCATGGCTGCGGGCCGCGCAGTACGGGCTGCTCGCCAGCACCCGGCCCGGCTCCTCGGACAGCATCGCCCCGGCCGGGCTGACCAGCGACAACTACGCCGGCATGGTGTTCTGGGACGCCGAGACCTGGATGTATCCGGGGCTCCTCGCGACCCGCCCCGAGCTGGCCCGCTCGGTCGTCGAGTACCGCTACCGCACCCGGGGCGCCGCCCGCGCGAACGCCGAAAAGCTGGGCTACGAAGGGCTGTTCTACCCCTGGACGAGCGCGAGCAAGGGGCGCCTGGACTCCGAGTGCCAGAGCTGGGACCCGCCGCACTGCCTCACCCAGAACCACCTCCAGGGCGACATCGCGCTCGCCGTCTGGCAGTACTACCTGGCCACCGGGGACCGCGCCTGGCTGGCGGACCGGGGCTGGCCGCTGCTGAAGGGCATCGCCGACTTCTGGCAGTCACGCGCCACGGCCAACGCCGACGGCACCTGGTCGGTGAAGAACGTCGCGGGCCCCGACGAGTACAGCAACGGCGTCACCGACGGCGTCTTCACCAACGCGGTCGCCGCCACCGCCCTGCGCCACGCCACCCGCGCAGCCGCCCTCCTCGGCCACCCGGCACCCGCCGGCTGGACCCGGGTCGCCGACGGGCTGCGCATCCCGTACGACGCCGAGCGGAAGCTGTTCCTCCAGTACGCCGGCTACAACGACTCGACGATCAAGCAGGCCGACACGGTGCTGCTGGTCTACCCGCTGGAGTGGCCGATGGAGGAGGGCGCCGCCGCCGCGACCCTCGACCACTACGCCGCCCGCACCGACCCGGACGGCCCCGCGATGACCGACTCGGTGCACGCGATCGACGCCGCCGCGATCGGGGAGCCGGGCTGCGCCACGTACACCTACCTCCGGCGCGCCGTGCGCCCGTTCGTCCGCGGTCCGTACAGCCTCTTCTCCGAGGCGCGGGGCGAGAAGTCCGGGGCCGAGGACCCGCTCTCGGGCTTCCCGGCCGAGGACTTCCTCACCGGCAAGGGCGGCTTCCTCCAGGTGTTCACGCACGGCCTGACGGGGCTCAGGCTGCGCGAGGACGGCGTACGCCTGGATCCGCTCCTGCCGCCGCAGCTGCGTACGGGCGTGGAGCTGACGGGGCTGCGCTACCGGGGGAGTACGTACGACATCTCCCTCGGCCCCCGGTCGACCACGGTCCGGCTGACGGCGGGCGCGCCCTTCACGGTCCACACCCCGGCGGGGCCGCGCCGCCTCTCCGGCGCTCTCACGCTCCCCACCCGCCGGCCCGACCTCGCCCCGACGACCGACGCGGCCCGCTGCCGCCCGGCGACGGCCACCTCCGAGGCCCCGGGCCTGTACGCCGAGGCGGCGGTGGACGGCAGCCCGGCGACCTCCTGGTCACCGGACGGCGCGACGGGCACGCTGACGGTGACCCTGCGTCAGGTGACCCGGATCGCCTCGCTGGAGCCCCGGTGGACGGACACCGCCCCGGCCTCCCACACCCTGGAGACCTCCCTGGACGGCCGCACCTGGCACCCGTACCACCCGGGCGATCCGGCCCGCCGGGTCAGGCTGACGGTGCGCTCCGAGGACGCGGGGAAACCGGCGGGGGTAAGTGAACTGGCCGTCGGTACGGGCGAACAGACGGTTGTTAGCATGCCGGGCCGGGCGGAGCCGTAGCGCAGAGGTCGTCGCGCCGGTCTCCACAACCGCGAGGACGCCGGTTCGAATCCGGTCGGCTCCGCCTGGAACCCGGGCGCAGGCGGCGTTGTCGGTGCCGGGTGGCAGCATCCCAGCCATGAGCGATGAGACTTTCGACTGGCACGACTTCCTGGGCCGTTGGCAGGAGGAGTGGGTTCCCGGCGAGGACGACGAGCCGGACGACGAGTCGCCCCTCGCCGGCCCGGCCCGCCCCGGAGCGGGCGAGGCCGCGATCGCCGCGGCCGAGAGACGGCTGGGGCAGCGACTGCCGCCTTCCTACCGGGAGTTCCTGGCCGCGAGCGACGGATGGCGCGTGGAGCAGACGGCCGCGATCCATGAGCTCGGAGGTGCCGCGGACATCGACTGGTTCCATGATCCGCACGGCTTGACCCCGCTGTACGAGGAGAACCTGGGCGACAGCCCGCGCGAGGAGGAGACCCTGCTCGCCGGCATGTGGCGGCGGGCGCTCCGGCTGGAGACGGAGTCCGACATGTCGTCGGCCCTGCTCGACCCGGGCGACCGGGACCAGGACGGCGAGTGGGCGCTCTACGTGTACAAGGGCTGGAGCGGCGAATACCCGGACCGCTACCCGTCGTTCCGCGCGTACATGGAGGCCATGTACCGCGGTTTCCACGCGGACCGGGCGGCGATGCCGGGCTTCGTGAACGCGACCACCCGCGCCCAGGACGCCCACGTCGAGGAGGCCCGTCTGCTGGCCCTGCGCGGCCGGTACGAGGAGTCCCTGGCCCTGCTGGAGGACGCGCGGTCCTTCGGACGGCCGCACAGCGCCGCCCTGCTGAACCAGCTCCAACATCTGCTGGCCCCGCAGAGTGCCCGGGACCACGGCCTCCTGGTGGCCGACCCGAGCTGTCTGCCCGAGATCCTCCCCGTGCAGGCCATGGAACCGGCGCGCGGCGAGTGGCGGCTGGGCGGGGACGACCACTGGCTCGGCATGATGGCCGCCCGCGGGGTCCCCCGGGAGGCCGCCGAGTCCGTACTGGGTGCGATGCGCGACGGCACCCATCGCTACGCGCCTCCCGGTCCGTGGGGCCGGGCCGTCACCGAGGCCCGGGAGTCGGCCCGCTGGGGCGCGACCGACGCCGCGTGGCGGGTGCTGCGGGCGGCGCTCCCTCTGTGGGAGGCGCCCGACCCCTGGCTGATCGCCCCGATCGGCCTGCTCGCCGATCCGTTCCTGGGGTCGCTGATCACCCCGGAGCGCGGGCGGGAGATCCTCGCGACGCCTCGGTCCGGGGAGAAGGGCCCCGCTCCCGAGCCGGTGCCCGATCTCGATCCGCCGGGTCTCGCCTGGCTGACGGAATCCGATCCGTACCGGCAGGCGCCCGACGGTTTCCGCTGTGTCTGGGCCGAGGAGGTCGATCCCGCCCGCCTGCCGGGTCTGATCGGCGAGGAGGGCTCGGTGCTGGGCCCTCCCACGGACCAGAGCTGGGGACGCTGGCGGCAGGCGGCCTCGGCCGGCGCGCGGGAGCACGCGGAACCCTGGGAGGACCGGGCCCCGGTCGCCGTCGGCCGTACCGCCGACGGGTGGGCCTTCGCCTTCGACCGCGAGCCCGGGTATCTGAACGAACGGTTCGTGTCCCCCGCCCCGGCCGCCTCCGCGTCCGGCCGCGCGGTGGTCGTGTGGCACGATCCGGGCCGCCCGGACCTGGATGGCCGCCCGCCCGTGTTCCACCTGTCGGTGGCCGAACAGGGCGCGGAGCTCTACGCGTTCACCGTGCGGGGTACGGAGATCCAGCGCTCCGGCGCGATACCGGAGGCCCTGGACCCGGCACGGCTGTTCCTCCCGGACGCCACCGACCCGGACAACGGACTGCGGGCGCTGGGGGCGCTGCACACCGTGCTCGGGCTGTCCCTGCCGCGCTTCGCACTGACCCGCGGTCGCCTCCGCACCTTCGTCACCCGTTCCTGGGCCAGGGCGCCGCGCGAGGGGGAGAGTTTCGCGTACATCCGCTTCGGGCGGGGCCTGTCCTGACCCCGGCCCCCGCGCGCCCGCCCTCGCCCTCGCCCTCGCCCTCGCCCTCGCCCTCGCCGCGAGGGTGACCGGAATGTCCGCACTCCGCGCATAGGGTGCGGCGGGTACGGGCTGGTCAGGACAGCGGGCGCGCCGGGGTCCCGGCGCGGAGAGGCGTGACGACGTGACAGGACCGATTCTCATCACCGGCGCGGGCAGCGGCTTCGGCAAGGAGGTGGCCCTGCGCCTCGCCGCGGCCGGGCACGAGGTGATCGCGGGGGTGGAGATCATCGCCCAGGTCAGCGCGGTACGGGCCGACGCCCGCGAGCGGGGCGCCGAGCTGCGGGTCGAGAAGCTGGACGTGACCGATCCGGGCGACCGGGAGAACGCCTGGTCCTGGGACGTCGAGGTGCTCCTCAACAACGCCGGCGTCTCCGAGGGCGGCGCGACCGCCGACATCCCGGAGCAACGGCTGCGCCGCCAGTTCGAGGTGAACGTCTTCGGGACCGTGCTGCTCACCCAGGGCATCGCCCGCCGGATGGCGGCCCGCCGCAGCGGGCGGATCGTATTCATGTCCTCGGTCGCCGGTCTCACCGTCGATCCGTTCACCGGCGCCTACGCGGCCTCCAAGCACGCGGTGGAGGCGTTCGCCGACGCGCTCGACCAGGAACTCGCGGAGTTCGGGGTCACGGTCGCGACCGTGAATCCGGGCCCCTTCCTCACCGGTTTCAACGACACCATGTTCGAGACGTGGAAGGAATGGCGCGACAACCCGGCCGACCGCCTCTTCGACTACGGCCGGCTCGCTTTCCCGCACGAGCAGTACGATCCCGAACCGGTCCACCGGAGGACCGTCGAGGTCCTTCTGGGCGAGGACCGCCGCTACCGGCATCTGCTCCCCGCCGAAATGGAGCCGCAGGCCCGCGCGCAGGTGGACGCGCAGTGGGACCGGCAGCTCAACGACGGCCGCCGCCCCGCCCTCGTACAGAAGGCGTACGACACCGAGCCCGGCACACCGGTCGGGCACTGACCTGGGGTCGGGGAGGCTCCTCCGGGCCCTTCTGCGGCGGATCTCCACACGGCGCACGCAGGTGGGCCCACCGGTGACGGCCGTTCTCTCCACGCGGCGGGAACGACCGCCACCGGCACGGGGAATGTCCCGTTCGCGGCGGATCAGGAATACGGCCGGCGGAAATTCAGCCGTCCGGTCGGGTGAAGAAATCGCACCGGTCCATGAACCGATGTGACCGCCCTGCCCTTTCCGTGAGGAAGAGCAGGCCGAGGCACTTCCGGGCGGGTGGCCTCACGACGCACCCCCGTGCTTTCATCCTTCGCACCGCGGAAGCCGCCGTCGTGACAGCGGCGAAGAGGCCTTCTTTCCTGACGGAGCCGGCCTCCCGCGATTCGGAAGCAAAACGTGAAAGGAATTCACCTCATGAGCTCCGCCCCCCAGATACAGGCCCAGGAAATCTCCGACGCGGACCTGGACAACGTGTCCGGTGGCGCCTTCGCCGGCCTGGCCGGCGAGGTCTCCCTCGAGACGCCGCTCTCCTCGCTCTCCGCGGGATTCTCCGGCGCCCTCGGCGTCGACGGGCTGGGTGTCGCCGGGCTCGGCTCCACCTCCACGCTCTCGGCCTGAGCCGACTCCGAACCCGTATGCCCCGATGCCGGTCAGGCCGCGGGGCATAGCGGTCGTGGGGGCATGACGGCCGTGCGGCGCAGCAGCCGTGGGGCGCAGCAGCCGTGGGGCGCCGCAGCCGTGGGGCGCCGCAGCCGTGGGGCGCCGCGTTCACGTCCCACGATCACGCCCCCGGTGCTCGCGCGAGGAGCGGGCGCCGGATGGCGCGCGACAGGTCTCCGATGTGGACCGTACGACTCGACCGTGAGAACGCCGGCGAGTCCGGGAGGCTCCGCGCGCGTCGGCCGCCCCCGGACGACCCGTGTCAGGCCCGCGTCAGGCCTTCGAAACGGCCCGCGTCAGGCCCCGTGCCGGGCCCGCTTCAGGCCCGTGCCCCCGCGCCCTTCGGAGCGGGGCGCGTCTCCAACAGCCCCTCGACAGCCTGCAGGAAGGTCTCGGAGACGAGCTCCGGGTCGAAGAGGCAGCCGGCCGCCATGGCACCGTCCCGCAGCATCACGAGATGCCGGCCCGCCGCACCGGCGGGCGTGTGCCCCGCCTCCGCCAGCAACTCCGTGACGGTGTCCAGGAACCACTGACGATGGGCCAGCACGGCCTGGTGGATCGGGTGGGCGGGGTCGGGGTACTCGGCCACCGCGTTCAGGAAGGCGCACCCGCGGAATCCGGGTGACCTGATGCCCTCGGTGATGGACCGCCCGACGGCCCGGATCCGGTCCGCCGCCGGCGCGTCGCCGTCCTGCGCGGCCGCGACCTGTCCCCGGATCCCCTGGTCGGCCTGGTCGAGGTAAGCGAGGACGAGCTCCTCCTTGCCCGAGAAGTGCCGGTACAGCGTCGCCCGGGTCACCTGCGCCTCCGCGATGATGCGGTCGACGCCTACGGAGTGGATTCCCTCCGCGTAGAAGATCCGCGTCGCCGTACCGAGCAGCCTGGCTCGCGCCTCGGACGTGCTGCCGCTTCCGCTTCCTGTGCCCCGACTCATGCTCCCGAGACTACCAAACAGGTGAGGGAGAACGTTCGGTCTTGACAGGTGCCCGCTGGCGCCCTTTGATGGTGGCAAGAGACTGAACGTTCTCCCTCGCTACCGAACGTTCTCCCTCAGAGAGCGAACGTTCTCCCTCGCGCACCTCTCGCATGCCTTCCCTCTCGCACCCTCCGCGCGTCGACATCGATGCGCCCCCACCGAAAGGCACCGCACCCCATGAACACCTCCGTCAGCACCTCCGTCAGCCCCGGCACCGTCCCCGCCACCAGCGCCGCAACGGCTCTGCGGAAGCTGTATTTCCTGCGGTTCGCGTTCGCCGCCGTATGGGCCGGCCTGCTG
Source organism: Streptomyces sp. NPDC104381 (assembly GCF_055583745.1). Taxonomy (NCBI): domain Bacteria; kingdom Bacillati; phylum Actinomycetota; class Actinomycetes; order Kitasatosporales; family Streptomycetaceae; genus Streptomyces; species Streptomyces sp. NPDC104381. Next base: position 133,652 of record NZ_JBVJNK010000004.1, on the reverse strand, counting down.
TTCGCGACCGCCGACACCCTGGGTCCGCTGAGCGCGGCGCTGCTGGTGGTCTATCCCCTGTTCGACGTGGCCTGCGCGGTGGTGGACGCCCGGTCCGCGAGGGCGGGCGGCGGTCCGGTCCGCGGTCTGTACGTGAACATCGCCCTCAGCACCCTCACCGCCATCGGTCTCGCCGTCGCCGCCACGTCCGGCATCCCCGCCGTCCTGCGCGTCTGGGGCGTCTGGGCAGTCACGGCGGGCCTCGTCCAGCTCGTCGTGGGCGCCGTACGGCGTCGGCTGGGCGGCCAGTGGGCGATGATCGCCAGCGGTGCCATCTCCACCCTCGCCGGGGCGTCGTTCTTCGCGCAGGCGGGCGCGGACGGCGCCACGCTGAGCAATCTGGCCGGTTACGCCTTCCTCGGCGGCGTCTTCTTCCTGGTCTCCGCCCTCCGCCTCAAGCGCACCGGCGCGGACGCCTGACCCGCTCCCGCGCCGCACCGGCGCGGACGCCTGATCCGCTCGCCGCGCCTCCTCCACCCCCTACTCCGGTAGCACCCCCACTTCAGCTCCCCGGTATGACGCCCGGCGCGCTGCCGCCACCGCACACTCCTCCCGGTCGAGACGAACGCGGAAGGGTGGATCATGAGGCTACGCAGCGGCAGACGCCGGAGCACCGACGAGGAACAGGTGGCCCCGGCCGCCGCCCCACCCGGTCCGGCCGTCGAACTGCGCGGCGTACGGCGGCAGTACGGCCGGGGAGCGGGCTCCGTGCACGCCCTCGCGGGCGTCGACCTGGCCCTCGCGCGCGGCACGTTCACTGCGGTGATGGGCCCGTCGGGTTCGGGCAAGTCCACCTTCCTGCAGTGCGCGGCCGGGCTCGACCGGCCGTCGGCGGGGTCCGTACGCCTCGGGGGTACGGAGATCACCGGCATGAGCGAGAACGAGCTCACCGAACTCCGCCGCAGCCGGGTCGGCTTCGTGTTCCAGGCCTTCAATCTGCTGCCGTCGCTGACCGTGGCGCAGAACGTCCTGCTGCCCATGCGCCTCGCCGGGCGGCGCCAGGACCGCCACCGGGCGGCGGCCGTACTCGCGCAGGTCGGGCTCGCCGACAAGGCGCGGCGCCGCCCGGGCGAGCTGTCCGGCGGCCAGCAGCAACGGGTGGCCGTCGCCCGCGCGCTGGTCACCGCCCCGGACGTGGTGTTCGCCGACGAGCCCACCGGCGCCCTCGACACCGGCACCGCCGCCGAGGTCCTCGGTCTGCTCCGGCACGCCGTCGACCGGCTCGGCGCCACCGTCGTGATGGTCACCCACGACCCGGTCGCGGCCGCCTGGGCGGACCGGGTGCTCTTCCTCGCGGACGGCGTCTTCGCGGGCGGCCTGGAGCGCGGGTCGGCGGAGGGGATCGCGGAGCGGATGGCGGCGCTCACGGCTCGTACCACCCGCGCGGGGGCCGGGGTGGCGGCATGATGCGCCCCAACGGACTGGCGCGCGCCGCCGTCCGCTTCAAGCCCGCGTCCTTCGCGGGCACCTTCCTCGCGCTGCTGATGTCCGCGCTGATCGTCTCGGCCTGCGGTGTCCTGCTGGAGACGGGCCTGCGTGCGTCGGTGCCGCCGGAGCGGTACGCGCAGGTGCCGGTCGTCGCGGCGGCGGACCAGTACGTACGCGTGGTCACGGGCAGCGGCGAGGACAGCGAGGAGGAGGCCGTCCCGCTGCCGGACAGGGCACGGGTGGACGCCGGGCTGGTGGCGAAGGCGGCCGCGGCGCCCGGCGCGGCCACCGCCGTCGCGGACTTCACCTTCCCCGTGCGCACGGCGGACGCGACGGCCGGCTCACGTGAACTGCCCGTTCCCAGCGGTGCGTTCACCGCCCACGGGTGGGGCTCGCACGCCTTCACCGGTACGGCGCTGGCCACGGGTTCCGCACCCCACGACGGCGAGGTCGTGCTCGACGCGGGTACGGCCCGTGCCGCGAAGGCCGCCGTCGGCGACACCGTCACGCTCCGGACGGCGGCCGGGCGACGGGACTTCCGCGTCGCGGGCCTCGCCGAGGCCGGGCCCGGGGACACCGCCCGGAACACCGGTGCCGGAGGCGCCCTCGTCTGGTTCGCCGACACCCAGGCCCCCGCGCTCGCCGGCCATCCGGGCACGGCGGACGCCATCGCCGTACTGGCGGAGCCCGGTACGCGTGCCGACGCCCTCGCCGGGTCCGTGCGTACGGCGCTGGCCGGTTCCGGCGCCGACGTACACCTCGGTGACGAGCGGGGCGCCGTCGAGGATCCGGGCCTCGGCTACGCGAAGGAGACGCTCTTCGGGATCGGGGGCTCCTTCGGCGGCATCGCCACCATCGTCGCGATCTTCACCGCGGCCGGGACGGTGGCGCTGTCGGTGTCCCAGCGGGCCCGCGAGTTCGCGCTGCTGCGCGCCGTCGGGGCGACCCCTCGGCAGATCCGCCGCGCGGTCGCCTCCGAGGCGCTGCTCGTCGCGCCGCTCGCCGGGGTCGTCGGCTGCCTGCCCGGGATCGGGCTCGCGCACTGGTGGTTCGGGCAGTTGCAGGACCGCGGCGCGATCCCGGCGGCGGTGCGGGTGCACGTCTCCTGGATCCCGCTCCTCGTCGCCGTCGCCATCGGGCTGCTCACCGCGCTCGCCGCCGGCTGGGCCGCCGGGCGCAGGCCCGCGAGGACCAAGCCGGGACAGGCGCTCACCGAGGCGTCCGTGGAACGGCTGCGGCCGGGCGTGATCCGTACGGTGCTGGGCGTCGGCGCCCTCGTCGGCGGCGCGATCCTCACCGGGGTCTCAGCGGCCTCCGCGGGGGACGACGCGGCCGGCGCCGCCCTCGGTGTCGTCATGTGCTTCATGCTCGCCGTCGCCCTGCTCGGCCCGCTGGTGGCCCGGGTGTGCGCGGGCCTCTTCGGCCTGCCGCTGCGCGGGGCGGGCCCGGCCGGTGAACTGGCTGCCGCCAACTCCCGTACGAACGCCCGGCGTCTCGCGTCCGCGATCACCCCGATCGTGCTCGCCATGGGCTTCGCCTCGACGCTCGTCTTCATGCACACGAGCGAGAGCCACATCGCCGACAAGCAGCTGCGCGCGGGCCTCATCGCCGACCATGTGGTCACGGACCCGGCCGGGATCCCGGTGGACGCGGCGGCACGCGCCTCCCGGGTGCCGGGTGTGGAGGCGGCCGTCGGCGTGCTCAGCACACAGGTGCTGATCCCGCTGGGCTCGGGCGAGTTCGCGTCGCTTCAGGGCGCGGCGGCCCAGGGGATCGGCGGCACGGGCGCGGACCTCGCGAAGGTGCAGGACCTGGACGTACGCGAAGGCAGTCTCGACCGGCTCGGTACGGGGCGCGTCGCCATCGACACGACCCTGGCGGCCTCGGCGGAGGTCGGCGTGGGCGATCCGCTACCGCTCCACCTCCCGGACGGCACCGAGGCCCGCCCCGAGGTCGTCGCGGTGTACGGCCGCGGCCTCGGCCTGGCCACGGTGACCATGGACCGGGCGTCCCTGGCCGGGCACGTGACCTCGGGCTTCGACAGCACGCTGCTGGTACGGGGCGGTTCGGCCGAGTCACTCGCCGGCCTGGGCGAGGTCACCGACGCCTCCGGCTACGCCGCCGGGCGCAGCCTCGACGCGGAGCTGGGCGCCTGGTCCAACACCACCATGGCCGTGCTCCTGAGCGGCTTCGCCGCCGTCGCCGCCGTCAACACCCTGGTCATGACGGTCCTCGACCGCCGTCGCGAACTGGGCACGCTGCGCCTCGTCGGCTCCACCCGGCGCCAGGTGCTGCAGATGCTCCGCTGGGAGGGCCTGCTGGTCGCGACGGTGGGCGTGGCCCTGGGTACCGCCATCGTCGCGGCCACGCTGATCCCGATGATCCGCGGCCTGACCGGCGACGGCCCGTACGTGCCCCCGCTGCTGTACGGCTCCTTCGCGGCGGCCGCTGTCGCCCTGGCGCTGCTCGCGGTGACACTGCCCGCGCGGGCGGCACTGCGCCGCTGGTCGTGACGCGCGCCCTACGCCTCAGGGGCGGCCGGGCCCTGCTCCCCGGCCGCCTTGTCGGGCACCAGGGCGAGGCTGACGATGTGGCGGACGCGGTCGTCCCCGGGGGCGTGTCCGGTGTACCGGGCGACCAACGCCTCCATCTCCGCCACCAGTTCGGTGAATTCGCCGGGGGTCACCCATACCGCTCCCTGCCGGTAGAGGACGCCCTCGTTCGGGGGGTCGGCGTCGTCGCGGGAGAGGTAGCGGTCGAGATCGGCCATCATCCCGCCGGTGAAGACGGTGAACGCCTGCCGGTGGTCGTCCTTGGTCATCCCGGCGCGGGCGTCCTCGTCGACGAGGGCCTCGTCCTGCCGGACCCGGTAACTGCGTTCGACCGTCCCGCGTACGGGTCTCTCCTGGACCACCTCCAGGATGCCGGCCTGGGTGAGGGTCGCGACGTGCCGGTACATGCTGGCCGGCGAGACGTCGGGGAGGCGTTCCCGGAGCTGGGCGGTGGTCAGTTCACCGGCGCCGACCAGGGTCTGGAGGATGCGCATCCGGACCGGGTGGAGGAGGAGATTCGCGGTTGCCATGGTTCATGGTCTCACATCTGATAACGTTCTCGGAGTTGAGAATGAAGCCGGAACGAGCACCGTGGAACGGAAGAGGCGAGCCCTTGCCCGACATCGACATGACGGTCACCGCGGACGACGGGACCCCGCTGGCCGGCACCCTGACGCTGCCGGCCGGCCCCGGCCCGCACCCGGCCGTCCTGCTGCTGCACGGCTCGGGCCCGCTGGACCGCGACGGCAACACCCCGAAGCTCCCGATGAACCTGGCGCGGCCGGTGGCCGACGCCCTCGCGGCACGGGGCATCGCCACCCTGCGCTACGACCGTCGCGGCAACGGCACCACCCCCGGCGACTGGCGGGCCGCAGGCTTCACCGGTAACCGCCGGGACGCCGCAGCGGCCGTACGCGCCCTGGCGGACCGGGCCGACATCCGCGCGGACGCGATCGGGGTGATCGGCCACAGCGAGGGCGCGCTGCACGCCATGGCCCTGGGGGCCCGGACGGATGTACGCGCGGTGGTGCTGCTGGCAGGCTTCGCCGGCCCGGGCGAGGACGCGTTCCGCCGGCAGGGCCGCTCGATCGTCGCGAGCATGCCCGCCCCCGTCCGGCTGCTCCGCCGGCCGCTGGCGGGACTGGGCAACCTGGTCCTCACCCGGGTGAAGGGGACCCGCACGGATGTGGCGCGCGTGGCCGGGGCCAAGGTCAACGCCCGCTGGCTGCGGGAGATGCTCGCCCATGACACCCGGGACGACCTCGCCGCCATCGACGCCGAGGTCCTCGCCGTCACGGGCGACAAGGACCTCCAGGTCGACCCGGAGGACCTGAAGGAGATCGCCCGGCTGGTCCCCGGCGGCGCGGAGACCCACTGCGTGAAGGGCCTCACCCACGTCCTGCGGCGCGACTCCGGAGAGCCCACCCTGAACGCGTACCGCCGCCTGCTGCGCGAACCGGTCGACCCCGCCCTGCTGGACCTCGTCGCCGAGTGGCTCACCGGCCACCTGTGCGCGGACAGCCGCAAGACGCTCCCCGAGAGCCGACCCGCCGCTCTCTGACCCGCCACCCCTCCGCACGCACCCCCACCCACGACAAGGGATCAATTGGCATGCCCACGTCACGCACACCCATGTCACACACACCCGCGCCCGTGCCCACCCGCCGGAGCACCGACCTGAAGCTCTTCATGCTGATCTCCTTCGGCATGAGCTGGGCCTGCTGGGGCACCGCGATCGCCCTCGGCGGCCCGGCGGCCGCCGGCACCCCCACGTACGTCCCCTTCCTGCTCGGCGCCTTCGGCCCGCTGGCAGGCGCCCTGGTGATCCGCATCCGGCGCAAGCGCCGGGGCGAGCCGGTCCCGGAACACGCGGTCCGGTTCCGGCCGTCCGCCCTGCTCCTGGCCCCGCTGCTGATGCTGGCGGCCTCGGGAGCCGTCCTGGCAGCCGCGGTCATCGGGCATGCGGCCGGCGACCCGGCACCGAGCTGGTCGGACGCGCAGGACACGATGAGTGCCATGGGCGGCCCGGCGGCGTTCCTGGTCAGCATGATCATCTCGGGCCCGCTCTCCGAGGAGCCTGGCTGGCGCGGCACCGCCTACCCGAGGATGCGCGCCACGATGGGCCGCTTCCGGATCGCCCTGGTGCTCGGCGTCATCTGGGCGGTGTGGCACCTGCCGCTGTTCTTCATCGACGGCACGGTCCAGAACGACCTGGGCCTCGCGACCCCGGGCGGTGTGCTCTTCGCCGTCGGCAACATCCCCATGGCGATGCTGGTCACCTGCGCCTACGAGCGGGCCGGCGTCCTGGCCTCGATCGCCGTGCACTTCGCCGTCAACACGACGATGGTCCTGCTGGCCGTGAGGACCCCCGCGACGCAGGCCCTGATCATGGGCTGCCAGATCATCCTCATCGCACTGCTCCTGGCCACGGCCCGGCACCGGCCGACCGGTCCAGCCATGGACGTACGACCGGCCGAGGCGCCGCTCCCCGGCGCACCGGAAACCGTCCGAACCTGACGGGCAGACAGCTCACGCCCGGCCTGGACGCCGCACCGTACACGGCGAACTCCCGCGCCGCGTCCGCGATCGCCACTCACAGCGGCCAAGCGACCAGCAGGTCACCGGGGCCGTAGGTCACGTCGAGGCCCGGAGCGTCGACGCCGCTGCGCGGGAGCACGGTCCGCACCGACGATGTCGATCTCGACATCCTTGGTGCGGGTCCAGTAGCCACCTACCGCCGCCGCTGCGGGGAACTGGCCGTCGGGCAGTATCCGGGCAAGCGGCTCGACCGCGCACTCGCTGACACAGAAGGCTGCGTTTCCAATCAGTCGGCGGTGCCGGGTTCCACGACCCACTCGGCTTGCAATCCGCTCACCGAGGCGATCATGTCGAAGTCGCCGTCGTAGTGCAGGACCGTGGCCCCGTGCCGTTCTGCGGTTGCCGCGATGAGGACATCAGCCAGCGACAGCGCCCGGTGAAAGCCGGCGTTCAGCGCCAGCGCCTGGATCGCGAGCGCCTGCTCGAACGCCTCGTCGTTGCAGGGCAAGTAGTCGAAACCACGAAGCAGGGTACGCAGGCGCAACGCCTCGGGCTTTCCACGCGCCGAGTGCAGAACCTCGTACTCGGTCGGGGCGCACACCGCTAGGAGTCCATCGCGGTCCAGCGCATCCAGCCGCGCACGAACCGCCGGTTTACCCCGGCGGGCCAGCGCGGACTTGTCGATGAGGTAGCGCCCTTTCACGCCGCCGAAGCCCCGCCTCCGCGCTTGAGCGAGCCGTCCGGATTCCGCGGCCCCGTATGCGACCGGATCTCCGCGAACGCGTCCTCAAACTCACCCTCATCAATGGCATCGAACAGCTCCCGGCGCAGCCGCAGCCTCACCCCCTCCTCCATGGCCGCCCGCACTGCGGCGGCCTTCGTTCTCACCCCGTACATCCGCATCGCCTGCTCGACGATCTCCTCATCCAGATCGATCACAGTCCTGGCCATCAGTTGTCCCTCCACAGCTCGACGCCCCAATAACGATATCAATTAGGCCTCAGAAATGGCATCAAAATGCGGAGCGTATCGAGGGCGCATCGATCAGAGTCAGGAGCCCGACCTGGACTGGTTGATCAACTTCGGACCGGCGAGCGCCGCTCGGCGAGAACCTGCACGAACGCCTTGGTCTGGGCGCGGCGGACTGGGTTCCTCCCAACGATCGGCTCGTGGCACGGAAAAACCAAGGGCCCGACCCCGAAGAGTCGGACCCCATTCGACCTGCATGTTTGTCAGATCAGCGACGTGGTGGCACGTCACCCGCTACACGTTGAAGCGGAATGTCCGCGGCCCGTACCTGGCTGCGGCGGAGCGTCCTGCATGCCCCTGACCTGGTACTTCCTGGTTGGCATGCGTTGGCTCCCGACGACCATTTACGGGTGTCCTGCGGACTGGCTGCGGACTTGCCGGGGGATCCGAGGCAGCGAAATCCCTGGGGCTGTAAACCGCAGACGAGTTCCCCAGCTATGCCGAGAGGCCCGCAAACGCCGAGGATGTTGAGGGTGCCGCGGAAGTCGAGGGTGTCGCTGGCCAAGAGCAGCCCTCCGCCTCCGAAAGGACGAGCAGTCCTCGCGATTCCGCCAAGAACCACCTGCGGAATCTCCACCACGGCTGGAACGCCAGCGAGGAGAAGAAGGCGCAGTACAAGGAGGAGACAGGGGAAGATCTGCCTCCTGGCACCACCTGGGTCTCTCCAAAGTCCGATGCGGACGATTCCCCGGAGGACGAGTACCCGGGCGAAGCAGCAGCCTGAGCGCTCAGGTGCAGGTCGCCGCGACCTCCATTCTTGTGCAGTGCCAGCGCAGGCCCTTACGTTCCGTCCCATGACCGCATCAGACGATCTACTCCGCCGGATCGAACAGGAGCCTTCCCTTGCTGCCGCGCTCGCGTGGCCTGGCGATTTCGACGTCGAACGCCGGGACCCCATCGAGGACCTTGCCCTTCCCACCGGTATCCCCCTACACCCGATAGCCAGCTGCGGCGCTGGCGGCACGTACTTCCTGTGCGGGGAAGCCGGGGCCGAGGAGAGGCCCGTCCTGTACGCCGACTCGGAAGGCCAGGCCACACTGATCGGCGCCGACCTCGTCGAGGCCATCACACTCATCGTGATGATGCCCTTCTGGCGCGGCCTGGCGAAGGGCTTCGCGATCAGCGAGCTCGGCTCGGGCCTTCGGGCCGACCACCCGGACTTCGACGCCGAGCGCGACCGCCTTCTGCACGCCCTCGGGCTTGCCTCCATCTCCGAGGAGGAGGCTGCCGCTCGCCTGCTGGCGGTGGCTGCACGCACGGCACCGGACTACGTGCCGCGCGTACCGGACGACGATTACCTGCCTTACAAGCTTCTGTTTCCGAGTGGCCCTGCATAACGAAGCCAGCGCTACGTCAGTACCGGGCGATGACCTGCCGCAGGTCCGTGCCCAGGAGGTCCTCCAGCGCGTGGACGCTGGCTTGCCGTAGCGGCAGCCCGCATTCTGGATCTGTGGTGACGAGGCTGTACCTGGCGAAACCCGCAGCCCAGACGTAGTCGAGGGCGTTCAAGTCCGTCTGGGCAGAGCAACAGGGCACCGTAACGGCAAGCGAGTCGAAATAGCCGTCCGGAAGGGCTGCCGTGTCCATCGCGTTGCCCCACCAGTCTTCGATGTCGGAGCCGCACACGGGGCACCGAACACCGCGCCAGTTCTCCCCGGGGTCGATGAAGGCTGCGCCGGGGATGTCCCAGACGTCATAACCGCCCAGCGCTTCAGGAACCAGTTGCTGTAGCTGGGCCTGCGCAGCCTCGCTCGCGGCCGACGCAGGCGAAAAGTGCGGATCCTTGGGTATGAGGTGAAGCAGCGTGATGCTCACGCTGCCGACCAGCCGTCCAGCGAGACCTCCGAGCCGTCATTCAGGTAGTGGTGGAGGGCGCTGGCAGTGGTATCCACAAACGCCTCAGGGATGGCGTTGGCGTCGATCCAGCGGACCTGGGAGTGCTTGCGGGGTTCGCAGTTTTCGGGTTCGCCGGTCCATTCGTGGGTGGCGAATACGACCGTGAGGAACCCATTGGGGGACTCAACGCCCCAGGCTCCGTGGATGATGTGGGCGACCTTGAGGGACTCAGGCTTGACCGTAAGGCCGGTCTCCTCGTAGAGCTCGCGGACTGCAGTCTCAGTGATGGGCTCGCCCGGTTCGCTCTTGCCGACGGGCAGGTCCCACATGCCCTGGGCGAACTTGGCGTTCTCGCTGCGCTGGAGGAGGACGACGCGGTTGGTGGCCTTGTCGTGGACGATGACGGCCGCAACCAGCAGCGTCATCGAGTCGAGCGCCGGCTTGAGGGCTGGAGGACGGTTGTCGGTCTGCTGGGCCACGGGTTTCCCTTCGTCGGGCCGGTTGTTGGGCATGTTAGGCGAGGGCCTCGCGGGCTCGGCGGGCCAGATCCGCGGCGCCAGGAACGCGGCGGCGCTGGTAGACCGCGAGGGTGGAGCGGATCGAGGTGATCGCCTTGCGGGTGCGGTCGGAGGTCATGCCCTCCATGAGGACGAGGGCCTGGGTCCAGGCTGCGACCGCTTCGTCGGCTCGGGCTTGGGCGGCGAGGCTGTCGCCGAGGTCGGCGTGGGTGAGGGCGTGGACGCGCTTGTACTTCTCCGGGTCCCAGCGGGTGAGCGCGTCGCGGTGCTGCTGTTCCGTGCCGATGTGGTCGGCGAGGTCGGTCAGCGTGCGTGCGGTGTGGCTGGCCACGGTGCCGGCGGCGGGGCCGCTGACGCGGGAGAAGCTGGGCTGGGGACCGTCCTCGCGCAGCAGCGCGTCTTCGGCGGCGAGGAGAGCATCGACGGCGCCACCTTCGCCGCCGGCCACGCACTGCACCACCTGCAGGCCACCGGCCACACCTTCGACGCGATCTACTCCGTCTTCGGCGCCGTCGGTCTCGTCGCCCCCGAGCTCCTCCTCGCCGCCATTTCCCGACGCCTGAAACCAGACGGTGTCCTGGCCTTCTCCATCCCTCACCCGGCACGGGCCGGAAGACATCCATCCACGGACGACCGTCCGCGCGAGGACTACGTCACCATGCCCGACCGCACCCGACTCCCCCTGGCCCGATGGGAGTTCGACGCCCGCCGCTGGGGAGCCCACCTCTCCCGGACCGGCCTGCGCATCACATCGGCGCTGGAGCTGCGGCACCCGCGCCGCGACCCGTGGCCCACCACCCTCCTGATCACCGCCCGCAAACGCTGACCGCCGGAGGCACCGATGACCCTGCCCTACCTGCTCCTGGACATCGACGGCGTCCTCATCCCGTTCCCGGCCGCCGACGGCAGCACCCCGCCCACCCACGTCCGCCACACCGTCCTGCCCACCAGCCGACACCCCGACGACCCCGTGCTCATCTGGCTCGACCGAGCCAGGGTGGCATTCTCACCGATCTCCTGACCAGCGGACTCGTCACTCCCGTGTGGTGCACGAGCTGGCGCAAGGACGCCACCACGGTCATCGGCCCCCTCCTGGGGCTGCCCGACTTCCCTTACCTCGACCTGCCTCGACTCCAGATCACCACCAGTCACCGCGACGGCTACCTCTGGAAACGCGACCACGTCGACGTCTGGCTGGCAGACGCCCCCGCCATCTGGATCGACGACGACTTCACCAGCCTCGACCACGCATGGGCGGCAGAGCGCACCGCCCACGGAGTGGCGACCCTCCTCGTGCAGCCCGACCCGCATATCGGACTCCGTACGGCCCATCTCGCGGAAGTACAGGTACCAGGGCGTGACGGTGCTCGGCGACGGCGCCTACATCAACACCGGCCTCGTCGTCCCTCACCGCAAACGCCCCGGCCGCCCACTCCTGCCCGGCGAAGAAACCGACAACGCGGAGCACCGACGCGTGCGAGCCCGCGTGGAACATGCCTTCGCCGCATGAAGCACTACAAAATCCTCCGCGACTGCCGACAACGCGGCAACGGCCTCCACTACGCAGTTCAAGCCGTCGCCACACTCCACAACCACGCCCTGGCCGCATGATCCCCAAGAGCACAGAATGCAGCTTCCCCCAGACCAATCCCAGGCTTGTGCAACACGCTTTAGTTGCCCCGTTGCTCTCCAGGCGTGGCCTAGATCATGGGCGGCCCCCATCCTGAGGGAATGCGGCGGCAAGTGGCCTCTGGACAACACCTGAACTGAACGACACAAGAAGCCACGCTGCCTATCCGGCCCCATGCCCATATAACGCATCGGGCCTCCACCTTGGTCATCCCAAGGCTCCCAAGCTAACGAGAAGCAGGACGAACAGGGTTAGCGAGGCACCACACGCGGCTCCTCCGCGCACGATGCAGCTCGGCATGCGCGCCCCTTCAGCACGGGCGAGGATGCCAGCGAGCAGTCCCACGTTGATCGATGCGAGTGCCGCCGCCAAGACGAGCAACACCCTGACGCTGAACGACAGATGCACCTAGGACCTCCGCTGTACGGGTGAGTGAAGCTGAACGGCTTGAGCATCCACTCCAGGCATAGGCTGCAGCTATGATTCACAACTACCTACGAACTACTCAGGACTATTTAGCACTATCGGAGGTGAACCATGGGAAGAAGACCGAAGCCACTCAACCCCAGTGACCCCCTCCATGCGTTCGCCATGGAGCTCGTCAAGCTCCGGGATGCCGCTGGTCCCGCTGGCAGCGCAAGAGCCACCTGTGATCAGGTAGGGGTAACCAGGACTACCTACTACGCGTGGCTGGCTGGGAAGCAGCTGCCCGGCCGAGATTCCCTAGAGCTCACGGTAAGGGCATGGGGTGGGGACTCTGGTCACTGGCTGGAACTTCGGCGGAAGGCAGAGTCTGCGCTGGCAACGGCGGCCGACCAGCGCCTCCAGCAGGCCAGAAGAGAGCAGGCAGCCCGAGACGGGCACGCAAACCTGCTCGGCAGGCAAGCATCAACCCAGCACGCCGACCATGCGGCTAGGAACTCGACCTTTCCCAAGCGTGATCGCACACAGACTCGACGCATCGAGGAGGCGCGCCAAGCCCTTAGCTTGTTCGGGTTCGATGCCGAACGCTCCAATGAGCGCTCCGCCCTGGTCCTACTCGCCCTTTTGAAACTTAACCCGGAAGCCGAGTGGCGGGAATCCGATGCGCCCGTTTTGCGCATGGTGGAGATCATGCAGTGGGTTCGCGAGGTATACGGCAAGGACTACAAACCAAATAGCCGGGAATCGATCCGGCGGTTTACTCTACTTCAGTTTGTCGAATCCGGACTAGTCGTTCTGAATCCTGACCAGCCAGATCGCCCCGCTACCTCGCCTAAGTGGTGTTACCAGATCGCACCGCGAGCTCGCGCAGTGCTGCGCTCTCACGGAGAATCTGAGTTCGTCCGTCGCGCGCAGGCATTTTCCAGTCACACGCAACCCAAGATGCAACCGCCCAGTAGGGTCGCTGATCTCAACTAACACGCCCACGCACGCTTTCAGTAGTCCTTAACGATGAAGCACGCCCGTTCGTATAGCTCGTCGAAGGTGATCACTTCGACGTCCTGGATAGATCGTCTGTACTGCTCGAATGAAGTGATCTTCTCTGCGTTCGCCCCTCCGCGATCCGCGAACTCGCTGAGGCTTCCGATCACCAGCACCTGTCTGGGACGGATGGTGGAGATCTCGATTTCCGTCGGTGCGCCATCGTCTCGGTAGAGCCTGTGCAGTTCGCCTGTGACCAGCCGCAGGGCCTTGTAGGCAGTCTTCTGGACTTGCGCCACTGCTCCGACAACGTCCTTGGAGACTTGATAGACGTCCGGGGGCCGATACGGGGCGTTGGCCAACAAGGGGGTCAAGTGGGTCTTGATCTCACAAAGCAGCAGGCTGCTGATGAAGCCCTTGGAACGCATGACGGCGTCACTGCGCTTGCCAGCCCCTGTGAAGATGTTCGCACCAGTCGTAATACGCTCCAGCTTGCCATCGTCGAGAGGTTCACATGCGACGAGGTTGAGGCCATAACCAAAGATCCACGGGTTCTCTTCAAAGAAGCCCTGCCAGACCGCCTCCGGCCCCGCCGTCCGCCCAAGTTCTCGCTCAAAGAACTCCGGATTGGTCAACAATTTTTCGAATCGCTGTAGTTGTGACTTTCGGTTGCTGATCCGCCTAATGTCCTCATCTGTGAGCGTGCCGCCGACGGCGCTCCTGAGCGCTTCGAGCAGGGTCCTGCGGTCCTGGTCGGCTAGCAGCTGAGCCAGCTCTGCCTCATCGCCGACAATTAGCCGTCGGATACCGCCAGGGATGTTGTTCAACCCAACGCATTTCTGGATGAAGCAGATGACCTTCCAAAAGTTCTCGTGGACATCGTTGGTATCGACGAGCGCTTTGATGACCTGAGTGGAATCAGTACCAGGGATGGCTTCCATGACCACAGTCCTCGCGGCCTTGTTCTTGTCCTTCTTCCACAGTTTGATCCTGGGTGAGAGGACGCCGTCCCTATTGATGAGGGTGACTTGGCACAGCGTTGCTACCAGCGGCCGGTCATCAAGCAGGAAATCTGTGATCCTGCGACGGGTGCGGGTGTCGTAGAAGTAGGTGTATCCGTTACCGCGGACCTCAAGGTCGGAAAGATCCTGCCGTGTGACGTCGAACTCCGAGGTCGGAAAGCTGATACCAAAGCCTCTACCGGCCCGCGCAACAGGCTGGGCTGCCTCGTTCCTCCAGTCTGCCGGGATGGCCGGCAGCGCCCTAACCTCGCCTTCGACTACGAGGGACTGCACATCCTCTCGCTGGAGCCACGTGAGGAGAGGTTCGAGTCGAGCCCAGATCGCATCTATGACTGGTTTCGTGAACTCTGACAAGAGCGCACGATCCACCGCTAGGACTGCCTCACAAGTGCTGGTCGTCCATCCGTCACCGGGCATGGGGTGATAGAAGCCGCCGTCACGGCGCAGCGAGAGCACGGCAGCACGAAGCAGGTCTCGTGCCTCTTCCTCACCGTCCCGGTCAAGGAGGCTGTAGGTCTGCCCAAGGATGAGGTCGAGCTTCCCAGCGTCGTCGTCTTCGACTGGCAGCGATACCAGCGGTCCGGTGGCATCTGTCGGGATCGGCGTGTAGATCGGCCGGCCCGAGAGGAACTCGAAGACACGGAGGGTCCAGCCGTCCGGCCCCAGGAGCCGATTCAGGTCATCAACACGCTGTGTCGACTGATCTACGTCGGACTGTACTTCTGGATGCACAAGTCGTGCCAGAAAGTTGAGGAGTATCTGGTCCGGGCCTTCCAGGAGTTGGAATCGCGGATCCTCGAAGATCCAGTCGTCGGGCCAGTCCATTGGATTGGTGATCCGGTGCTGGATGATGTCGGCTCGTGCAGTAGCGAACCTGCGATCCGTTGACGGCAGCCCGTCAAGGTCATAGAGACCCTCCAGGAAGCACGTCTCCTCGAGCTGTCCCCACCAGGGACCCCCGTCATCGCGCAGGTAGTCAAAGATGACGCGTCGCGTCACCGCCGTGATCCTCGGCGCGCCACGCTGCGGAGAGGAGTGATCGGGCTGAGTCATGCACCCAGAATGGACGCCCCTCGGCTAGCCCTGCAGGTTATTGACGACTCTTGCGTCCGTCGGCTCCAGGGCGAGAGGTTTTGCAGTGGGGCAGTCAGTTCCTACATCCGCCACCCTCGGCACTTCGACGCGCTTCGGGACGTTTCCGCGCAAAACACAATGTCAGCACGGGACAGCATCCCGGGGGTGACCACGGGTGCCGACAGGTGGTCCGATCCGACCCTCCGGGACAGCATCCAGCGCCAAGCCACCGTCCGGCCATCGATGGACCCACAAGAGGGGCCCGTCTTGAGTTGATGGGCCCCTCTTGACCTGCGGCTATACAGGACGAAATTTAGTTGAATATTAAATTAGATGTTGAAGCGGAACTCCACCACGTCGCCGTCCTGCATCACGTAGTCCTTGCCCTCCATGCGGGCCTTGCCCTTGGCGCGGGCCTCGGCGACCGAGCCCGTCTCGACCAGGTCGTCGAAGGAGACGATCTCCGCCTTGATGAAGCCCTTCTGGAAGTCGGTGTGGATCACACCGGCCGCCTCCGGGGCCGTGGCGCCCTTCTTGATCGTCCAGGCGCGGGCTTCCTTCGGGCCTGCCGTGAGGTAGGTCTGGAGGCCCAGGGTGTCGAAGCCGACGCGGCCGAGGGTGGCCAGGCCGGGCTCTTCCTGGCCCATCGACTGGAGCAGTTCGAGGGCTTCCTCGTCGTCGAGCTCGATCAGTTCCGACTCGATCTTCGCGTTGAGGAAGATGGCCTCCGCCGGGGCGACCAGGGCGCGCTGCTCGTTCTTGAAGTCCTCGTCGACCAGCTCGTCCTCGTCGACGTTGAAGACGTACAGGAAGGGCTTCGTCGTCAGCAGGTGCAGCTCGTGGAGCAGGCGGCCCTTCTCGGTGCCGGCCGTGATGCCCTGGGAGAAGAGCGTGTCGCCCGCCTCGAGGATCTTCTGGGCCTCCTCGACGGCGGCCAGGACCGCGACCTTGTCCTTCTGGAGGCGGGACTCCTTCGTCAGGCGCGGGACGGCCTTCTCGACGGACTGGAGGTCGGCGAGGATCAGCTCGGTGTTGATCGTCTCGATGTCGTCCTTCGGCGAGACCTTGCCGTCGACGTGGACGACGTTCTCGTCCTTGAAGGCACGGATGACCTGGCAGATCGCGTCGGACTCGCGGATGTTCGCCAGGAACTTGTTGCCCAGGCCCTCGCCCTCGCTCGCGCCCCGCACGATGCCCGCGATGTCGACGAAGTCGACGGTGGCCGGGAGCAGCTTCTGGGAGCTGAAGATCTCGGCCAGCTTGTCCAGGCGGGGGTCGGGGACGCCCACGACGCCGACGTTCGGCTCGATGGTGGCGAACGGGTAGTTGGCCGCCAGCACGTCGTTCTTGGTCAGGGCGTTGAACAGGGTCGACTTGCCGACATTCGGCAGGCCGACGATTCCGATCGTGAGCGACACTTTGGCGACTTCCTGAAGTGAGGAGAGGGGCTGCGCGGGCGGGCCCGTGGGTGGGCCGATTCTCCAGTTTACGGGCGGGGGCGCGCGTCCCGTCACGGGTACGGAGGAGGAGGGCGCGAGGGGGCCGGACGGCCCTGTTTCGGCCGTGCGGGATCGAACGCAACGCCAAGCTCACCCAAAGCGCGTGTCCAACGCCCGAAAGAGTGCACCCGGCGACCTAGGTTGTCGGGGTGGAGCAGCACAGGACACGTACCCCGCAGCGCACGCAGTCCCCGCAGGTTCAGCCCGCCCCGCCCGGCGGCCTCGGCGAGGCCACGGCCTCGGCCGGCCGGCCGGTGTCGGTCGCGGTCGCCCCCGCGCCGGCGACGGGCCCGGGGCCGGTGACGCGCGGTTCCCGGCCCGGTGGCACCCCGCCCGTGGTCCTGGCGCTGCGCCGGTTCCCCAACCCCCGGCTGACCGGCATCGGCGCCGGGCTCTTCGCGGCCCTGACGATGTTCCTGCTGGCCTGCGTGGACCGGGTGCTGTTCGGCGGCTCGGACCTCGTGTACGGGGTGCTGTTCCTGCCCGTCAGCGCCCTGACCGCCCTCTGGGTGCGGCCCGCCGACCTGGTGACCGCGCCGATCATCGTGCCCATCGCCTTCGCGGTCGGCGTGGTCCCCGTCGCCGGGGGCACCGGCGGCTTCGGCGGGCAGGCGATGGCCGTGGTGACCGCGCTCGCAGTCCAGGCCGGCTGGCTGTACGGCGGCACGCTCGTCGCGGGTCTCATCGCCTCCGTACGGAAGGTCCGGCAGATGCGGGAGCGGCAGCGCCACCTGCTCAGGGCCGGCCGCGCCGCCCGCCGCCCCCGCGTCTAGGGCGTGTTTTGAAAGTAGCGCCGTCCGCCCGGAGGGCGGGCCCGGCGGCGTCTGGTGCGTGCGATCGCAAGGCGCGGAAATGTTCTCGGTGGGGGCCCCTCCCATGCCCTTCAGGCTATGGGGGAGGAGCTACTAGGGCATTTCTGCAACGCCGCGAGCGTGCGTGCCAGGCGTCGCCGGGCAGGCGGGACTTTCAAAACACGCCCTAGGGACCAGGGCTCACTTTCCCGCGGCTGCCATGGCCGCGCCGACGATGCCCGCGTTGTTCTGCAGCTGGGCCGGGACCATCTCGGCCCGTACGTGCTCGATGAGCGGCAGGAACTTCTCGGCCTTGCGGCTGACGCCGCCGCCGACGATGAAGAGCTCGGGCGAGAACAGCATCTCGACGTGGACCAGGTACTTCTGCACCCGGTGCGCCCAGTGCTGCCAGCTCAGGTCCTCGTCCTCCTTGGCCTTCGTGGAGGCGCGCTTCTCGGCGTCGTGGCCGTGCAGTTCCAGGTGGCCGAGCTCCGTGTTGGGGACCAGCTGCCCGTCGGTGAAGACCGCGCTGCCGATGCCCGTACCGAGGGTCAGCATGATCACCGTGCCCTTGCGGTCGCGGCCCGCGCCGAAGGTCATCTCGGCGACACCGGCGGCGTCGGCGTCGTTGAGGATGGTGACGGGCTGGCCGATGCGGTCGCTGAGCAGCGTCCGGGCGTCGGTGTCGATCCAGCCCTTGTCCACGTTGGCCGCGGTCCTGGTGATGCCGCCGGTGACGACTCCCGGGAAGGTGATGCCGACCGGGCCCTTCCAGTCGAAGTGCCCGACGACCTCGGCCACACCGTCGGCCACGCTCTTGGGCGTGGCCGGGTGGGGTGTCAGTACCTTGTGGCGCGCCTGCGCCAGCTCTCCGCGGTCCAGGTCCACGGGCGCGCCCTTGATGCCCGAACCGCCGATATCCACACCGAAGATCTCCATGTGATCCACGGTACGGGCAGGTGGCGGGGATCACTCCCCGGAGGGGCGATCCGACGGGCGATCCGAGGCGCGGTCCGCGATCCGGCGGGCGGTGCCCAGAGCACGCCCCCCGGCACCGCACGCCCCCGGGCACCCCGCGCGCCCGGGTGCGTACCGGTGGTTACTCCGCGGCGAGCGCCGCCGCCTCGGCGCGCAGGTCGCGCCGGAGCTCCTTGGGCAGCGAGAAGGTGATCGACTCGTCCGCCGTCTTCACCGTCTCCACGTCCGCGTAACCCCGCTCGCCGAGCCACTCCAGCACGCCGTCGACCAGGACGTCGGGCACCGAGGCGCCCGAGGTGAGGCCGACGGTGGTGACGCCCTCCAGCCATGCCTCGTCGATCTCGTCGGCGAAGTCCACCAGGTGGGCGGCGGGCGCGCCGGCGTCCAGGGCGACCTCGACCATGCGGATCGAGTTGGAGGAGTTCTTCGAGCCGACGACGATGACCAGCTCGGCGTCCTCGGCCAGCTTCTTCACCGCGATCTGGCGGTTCTGCGTGGCGTAGCAGATGTCGTCGCTCGGCGGGGAGAGGAGGTTCGGGAACTTGTTCTTCAGCGCTCCGACGGTCTCCATCGTCTCGTCGACCGAGAGCGTGGTCTGGGAGAGCCAGACGACCTTCGACTCGTCGCGGACCTCGACGTTGGCGACATCCTCGGGGCCGTCGACCAGCGTGATGTGGTCGGGCGCCTCGCCGCTCGTGCCGATGACCTCCTCGTGGCCCTCGTGGCCGATCAGGAGGATGTCGTAGTCCTCCTTGGCGTAGCGGACGGCTTCCTTGTGGACCTTGGTGACCAGCGGGCAGGTCGCGTCGATGGTGGCGAGCTTGCGCTCGGCGGCCTCCGCGTGGACGGTCGGGGCGACGCCGTGCGCCGAGAACATCACGATGGAGCCCTCGGGCACCTCCGCGGTCACGTCGACGAAGATCGCGCCCTTCTTCTCGAGCGTCTGCACGACGTACTTGTTGTGCACGATCTCGTGCCGGACGTAGACCGGGGCACCGTACTGTTCCAGGGCTTTCTCGACGGCGATCACGGCGCGGTCCACACCCGCGCAGTAGCCACGGGGTGCGGCGAGCAGGACACGGCGGGCAGGCGTTGCAGTCATGCGTCCCATCGTAAGGCCGTACCGAACAGGCGCCGGGACGGTGTGGTGGTGAGACTGGGGCGTACGCGGACCAGCGACGGAGGCTTCATGGTGGGGAGCAGCACGGAAAAGGGGAAGCTGCGGCGCACACTCGGGTTCCGGGACCTGGTGGTCTACGGGCTGCTGTTCATCGCGCCGATGGCCCCGGTCGGGGTCTTCGGCACGCTGGACGCCAGGTCCGACGGGGCCGTGGCGCTGGTGTACCTGGCGGCGACCGTGGTGATGGCCTTCACCGCGTTCAGCTACGCCCAGATGGTCCATGTGGCCCCGCTCGCCGGATCGGTCTTCGCGTACGCCCGCAAGGGGCTCGGGGAGGGCCCGGGGTTCATCGCCGGCTGGATGGCGATGCTCGACTACCTGCTCATCCCGGCGGTGGCCTACCTCTTCTCCGGGATCGCGATGAACGCGCTGGTCCCCGAGGTGTCGCGGTGGGTGTGGACGGCGATCGCGGTCGTCGTGACGACCCTGCTCAACCTCTGGGGCGTACGGGCGGCTGCCCGGGTGGGCTTCGCGGTGCTCGCCATGGAGATCGTGGTGCTGCTGGTGTTCGTGGTGTCGGCGGTGGTGGTGCTGGCCAGGGACGGGGCGCAGCGGGGCTGGCTGTCGCCGCTCACCGGGGACACCGGGTTCTCGATGACGGCGGTGGTGGGAGCGGTCTCCGTCGCGGTGCTCTCGTATCTGGGCTTCGACGCGATCGCCTCGTTCGCGGAGGAGGTGACCGGGGGGTCGGCGAAGGTGGCGCGGGCGGTGCTGTTCTGCCTGTTGCTCGCCGGGGCGCTGTTCGTGGTCCAGTCGTATCTGGCGGCCCTGCTGGAGCCGGTGAGCTCGGCGGAGCTGGCCGCGGATCCGGTGAAGCAGGGTTCGGCGTTCTACGACGCGGTGGACGCCTCGGTCGGGACGTGGCTGCACGACCTGGTGGCCGTCAGCAAGGCCATCGGCGCGGCCTTCGCGGCGCTGGCCGGGCAGGCCGCGGCCGGCCGTCTGGTGTTCGCGATGGGGCGGGAGGGGCGGCTGCCGTCGTTCCTGTCGCGGGTGGACAGCCGCTCCGGGGTGCCGCGTGTCGCGATCGCGTGCGCGGCGGTCGTGACGCTGGTGGCGGCGGTGTGGGCGGCCCGGCGCGACGACGGCCTCGACCACCTGGTGTCGGTGGTGAACGTGGGCGCGCTCACCGCGTTCGTGCTGCTGCACGCGTCGGTGGTCGGCTGGTTCGCCGTACGCCGGATGGAGGGGCCGCCGAGCTGGTGGCGTCACATCGTGGTGCCGGTGGTGGGCGCGGCCGTGCTGGTCGCGGTGATCCTGGAGGCGACGACGAGCGCCCAGCTGGTGGGCGTGTGCTGGCTGGGGATCGGCCTGGTGGTGCTCGCGGTGCAGTGGGGGCGGCGGACCGCCTAGCCGGGCCCGTCCGGGCGCGTGGGCCGGGGAGGCCTCTGGTTGTCCGTACCGGCCGTTACGCTCGCCCGTATGGCTCTCACTACGTCCCCGGAAGCCCCGCTGCCCGTCGGCGACGTGTCGCGGCTGATCGGCGGGTGGATCGACCGGCTCGGCGCGGTCTGGGTCGAGGGGCAGATCACCCAGCTCTCGCGCCGGCCCGGCGCCGGGGTGGTGTTCCTGACGCTGCGCGACCCGTCCCACGACATCTCGGTGAGTGTGACCTGCTTCCGGCAGGTCTTCGACCGGATCGCCGATGTGGTGACGGAGGGCGCGCGGGTGGTCGTCCTCGCCAAGCCCGAGTGGTACGCCCCGCGTGGCCAGCTGTCGCTGCGGGCCACGGAGATAAGGCCGGTGGGCATCGGTGAGCTGCTGGTGCGGCTGGAGCAGCTGAAGAAGTCGCTGGCGGCCGAGGGGCTCTTCGCGTTGGACCGCAAGAAGCCGCTCCCCTTCCTGCCGCAGCTCATCGGGCTGGTCTCGGGGCGGGCGTCGGCGGCGGAGCGCGACGTCCTGGAGAACGCCAGGCGGCGCTGGCCCGCGGTCCGTTTCGAGGTGCGCAACACCGCGGTGCAGGGCGTGCACGCCGTGAACCAGGTGGTGCGGGCCGTCCAGGAGCTGGACGGGCTGCCGGAGGTCGACGTGATCGTCGTCGCCCGCGGCGGCGGCAGCGTCGAGGACCTGCTGCCGTTCTCCGACGAGGCGCTGATCAGGGCGGTGGCCGCGTGCCGTACGCCGGTGGTCTCGGCCATCGGGCACGAGCCGGACTCGCCGCTGCTGGACCTGGTGGCCGACGTCAGGGCGTCGACGCCGACGGACGCGGCGAAGAAGGTCGTGCCGGACGTGGGCGAGGAGCTCGACCGGGTGCAGGGGCTCAGGGACCGCGCGCTGCGGACCGTGCGCGGGCTGATCGACCGGGAGGAGCGGGGGCTGGCGCACGCGCTGGGCCGGTCCTCGATGGAGCGGCCGCAGCGGATGGTGGACGAGCGGGAGGCGGAGGTCGACGCGCTGGTGGGGCGGAGCCGCAGGGTGTTCGGGCATCTGCTGGACCGTGCCGATTCGGAGCTGTCGCACACCCGGGCCCGGGTGGTGGCGCTGTCGCCCGCGGCGACGCTGGAGCGGGGTTACGCGGTGCTCCAGCGGCCGGACGGCCATGTGGTGCGCTCCCCCGCGGACGCCGGGGCGCCGGGCGGGGAGCTGCGGGCGCGGGTCTCCGAGGGCGAGTTCACCGTACGGGTCGCGGAGTGACGGCCCGGCCGCTCCCCCTCCCGCTCCCGCCGGCCCGCGCGGGTGTGGCCGTGAGGGGCCGGGTTTGTCGGAGGCCGCGCATAGGGTGGTCGGCATGACGGACGACGGGACGACGACGGCTGCCGCGACGGGCACGCTCGGGTACGAGCAGGCGCGGGACGAGCTGATCGAGGTCGTACGCCGCCTGGAGGCGGGTGGCACGACGCTGGAGGAGTCGCTGGCGCTGTGGGAGCGCGGCGAGGAGCTGGCGAAGGTGTGCCGGCACTGGCTGGAGGGCGCCCGGGCCCGGCTGGACGCGGCGCTGGCGCGCCCCGAGGAGGACCCGGAGTCCGGCGACGGCTCGGAGTAGGGGTCCCGGGGGCGGTCCGGAGCCGGTCCGGGGGTCGTCTGTGCGGTGGATCACTCCGGAACAGATTTAGTTGAAGTTTAATCTATTCCTCGGTTACGGTGATCGCATCGCTTGACCCGTACCGTCCGGAAGGTAACGCTCCAGATGTCCCTCGTTCTTGACCCCGCCGCCCAGGACCTCCTCTTCCGCGAGGCCCGCACTGCCAACACGTTCACCGACGAGCCGGTGACCGACGAGCAGGTCCAGGCGATCTACGACCTGGTCAAGTACGGCCCCACGGCCTTCAACCAGTCGCCGCTGCGCGTCGTCCTGGTGCGTACGCCGGAGGGCCGCGAGCGTCTCGTGAAGCACATGGCCGAGGGCAACCGGCCGAAGACCTCCGCCGCCCCGCTGGTGGCGCTCCTCGTCGCGGACCACGAGTTCCACGAGGAACTCCCGGCACTCATGCCGCACTTCCCGCAGGCCAAGGACGCGTTCTTCTCCGAGCGCCCGGTCCGCGAGCAGTCGGCCGCGCTGAACGCCGCGCTGCAGGCCGCCTACTTCATCATCGGCGTCCGCGCCGCCGGTCTCGCCGCCGGCCCGATGACCGGCTTCGACGCCGCGGGCATCGAGAAGGAGTTCCTGGACGGCGACCACAAGCTCCTCATGGCCGTCAACATCGGCAAGCCGGGCGAGGACGCCTGGTTCCCGCGTCTGCCGCGCCTCTCCTACGACGAGGTCGTCACGACCGTCTGAGCCCCCGCCCGGGACGGCACGAGCCCCCGGAACAGCGGAAGAGCCCCGCGACGCCGAGCGTCGCGGGGCTCTCGCGCACGTCCGTACGGCGTCAGGAGGCGGCGGGAGCGCCGGAGGCGTCGTCGGCGGAGTCCGTCTTCAGCGCGGCGGCCATCTCCGCCAGCCGTCCGGCCGGGGCGGAGCCGGTGACCACGGTCGTCACGCCCTCGGCGTGCAGCACCAGCGCGTCGTACTTGGGCCCCTTCCAGACCTCCCAGGCCCGGCCCCCGACGTCGCGGGTGCGGCCGGTGTTCTCGGCGTCCTGGCTGACCTGGGGGACGTACTTCTTCGCCGGGTTCGTCGACTGCTCCACGGCCACGTACTTGTCGTCCGGGTCGAGGAAGCCGAGGTGCCAGCCCGCGCCGTTGTGCCCCTCGTACGAGACGGAGGTGGGCTTCCAGCCGTCCGCCAGCCCGGCCGGGGCCGCCACCGGATACGGCGCGGCGCGGCGGGCCGTCGCGAGCTCGACCCGGTAGTCGACCGCCTTGATCGGGTCGGCCTTGTCGTCGTGCGGGATGAAGATGTAGACGACGCCCGCCACTGCGGTGATCACGAGCATCGACAGGATCATGTCCCGGACGGTCTGCTTGCCTCGCTTGCTTGCCACGGACTCAATGGTGGCATGAGCCGCCCGCGACCCGGCCAGCGGGCACCCGCTCATAAGTGACCCGCTCTGCTCATTTTATCGACCTACCGATAGAGTCACAGCACCCTCTTTTCCGGTCGTCGTCGTACAGAAAGGTGCGCTCCGATGTCCGAGCATCATCTGCCGTCCCAGCTCGAGGTCTCCCCGGAGGCCCCCGACCGCAACCTGGCCCTGGAGTTGGTGCGGGTCACCGAGGCCGCCGCCATGGCCGCCGGTCGCTGGGTCGGCCGCGGCGACAAGATCGGCGCCGACGGCGCCGCCGTGAAAGCCATGCGCACGCTCGTCTCCACGGTGTCGATGAACGGCGTCGTCGTCATCGGTGAGGGCGAGAAGGACGAAGCCCCCATGCTGTTCAACGGCGAGCGGGTCGGCGACGGCACCGGCGCCGAGGTCGACATCGCGGTCGACCCGATCGACGGCACCACGCTCAACGCCAAGGGCATGCCGAACGCGATCGCCGTGCTGGCGGCCGCCGACCGCGGGGCGATGTTCGACCCGTCGGCGGTCTTCTACATGGACAAGCTGGTCACGGGCCCGGAGGCGGCGGACTTCGTGGACATCAACGCGCCCGTGGCGGTGAACATCCGGCGCGTCGCACGGGCGAAGAACTCCGCGCCCGAGGACGTCACCGTCGTCGTCCTGGACCGGCCCCGCCACGAGGGCATCGTCAAGGAGATCCGCGAGACCGGCGCCCGGATCAAGTTCATCTCCGACGGCGATGTGGCGGGCTCCATCATGGCCGCCCGCGAGGGCACCGGCGTCGACCTGCTGATGGGCATCGGCGGCACCCCCGAGGGCATCATCTCGGCGTGCGCCATAAAGTGCCTCGGCGGTGTCATCCAGGGCAAGCTCTGGCCCAAGGACGAGGCGGAGCGGCAGAAGGCGCTGGACGCGGGCCACGATCTGGACCGGGTGCTGTCCACCGACGACCTGGTCAGCGGCGACAACGTGTTCTTCGTGGCGACGGGGATCACCGACGGTGAGCTGATGCGCGGTGTGCGGTACCGCGCGGAGACGGCGACCACCGAGTCGATCGTGATGCGGTCCAAGTCCGGCACGATCCGGACGATCTCCTCGACCCACCGGCTGTCGAAGCTGCGCGCCTACAGCGCGATCGACTTCGACCGCGCCAAGTAGCCCCGGAACGCGTGGAGGTGGGGGCCGCCCGGCCGGGCGGCCCCCACCTCCACATACGGTCTCAGCCGGCTATACGGCCGGTCGGCGCCGCGGCCTTGAGCTCCACGTCCCGCCTGCGGCGCCGGGCGAGCACCACACGGCGCTCGGCGGCGGTGAGGCCGCCCCACACCCCGTAGGGCTCGGGCTGCACGAGCGCGTGCTCCCGGCACTCCACCATCACCGGACATCCCGCGCAGACCTGTTTCGCGGCCTGCTCACGGGACAGCCGGGCAGCAGTCGGCTCCTTCGACGGGGCGAAGAACAGCCCGGCTTCGTCCCGGCGGCACACCGCCTCCGAGTGCCAGGGCCCCGCCTGGTCCTCCCGCGCGGGTGTGCGCTGGGACGGAACGGCGGCGACCTGCAGGGGCTGATGCGGCATGTGCAGCACGGTCCACTCCTGACGACGGCTTCGGCTTCGTGAGCGAGAGGCGATGCAGCACTCCCTACCCGCTGTACGCACGCCTATGCACTGAGTGGTTCCGCCGCGCGGCCCACGCCGCGCCCCCGTGCCGCCCGTTGGCCGGAATTCGCCGTCCCCCGGCCTCAGTGGCCGAGGTGCTTGCGCAACTGCTTCTGGAGATTGGTGATGAGCTTGCCACGCTTGGGCTTCGCCTCGACGTTCCCGAACACCGAGTAGCCGTTGACGACGACCACCGGGGCTTCCGGGTCGGTGGATTCCAGTGTGTCGACCTCGAAATTGCCGAAAATGCCCGTCCCGCTGCCCCGCAGCGAGATGTTCTCGGGAACCTTGATCTCGACGCTGCCGAAGATGGACGTCGCGTTGATGACCGTCAGACGCTGGCCGAACAGCGCCTCGGTCAGGTCGATCTCCACGCTGCCGAAGAGCGCGAAGGCGTTGGTGCGCCCCCCGACGCGCCAACGGCCCCTGCGGGTGGAGTTGCTGAAGACCGCGACCAGGTTCTCGGCGGGTCCTGGCGTCTCCTCGGGGCCGTAGCCGTACGGCGAGGCGGCCGGCCGGGCCGCGCCTCCGGTCGCCGGGAGGTCCTGGACCAGCGGCTCCAGCTCACCGACCGTCTTGGCCCGGTAGACGAGATCGACCCGCTCGGCGTGCTCGTCCGCGGTCAGCCGGCCCTCGGCCACGGCGTCGCGCAGGATGTCCGCGATCCGGTCACGGTCCGCGTCGGAGGCGCGGATTCCGGCGGGCGCGGGACCGGCCGGAGCGACGGGCTGCTGGGGCTGCTTCTCGAGGTCCACCGGACCAGACTACCCAAACGCGATAGATCGCGACCAGTACCTCACCGGCCTCGCTCCGAAGAAGCCCGGGAATCCGGCGTACGGGATCGGGGCGCCCCCGGGTGAGCCTTACCTCACAGGCCCGGCGCGTCGGTGGCGTTCTACCCTGGTGGATGCGCTGCCCAAGGGTGGTCAGCCGCTGTCGCCGAGTGAGGAATGGCCGTAATGCCAGAGTTTGCGTACTCCGATCTGCTCCCCCTGGGAGAGGACACCACGCCGTACCGGCTGGTGACCGCCGACGGCGTCTCGACCTTCGAGGCCGACGGCCGTACGTTCCTCAAGGTGGAGCCGGAGGCCCTGCGCACCCTGGCGGCCGAGGCCATGCACGACATCTCCCACTACCTGCGCCCCGCCCACCTGGCGCAGCTGCGCCGCATCGTGGACGACCCGGAGGCCTCCTCCAACGACAAGTTCGTCGCGCTGGACCTCCTGAAGAACGCGAACATCGCCGCAGCGGGTGTCCTGCCGATGTGCCAGGACACCGGTACGGCGATCGTCATGGGCAAGCGCGGGCAGAACGTGCTCACCGAGGGCGGTGACGAGGAGGCCCTCTCGCACGGCATCTTCGACGCGTACACCAAGCTCAACCTGCGCTACTCGCAGATGGCCCCGCTGACCATGTGGGACGAGAAGAACACCGGCTCGAACCTCCCGGCCCAGATCGAGCTGTACGCGACCGACGGCGGCGCGTACAAGTTCCTCTTCATGGCGAAGGGCGGCGGCTCGGCCAACAAGTCGTTCCTCTACCAGGAGACGAAGGCCGTCCTCAACGAGGCCTCCATGATGAAGTTCTTGGAGGAGAAGATCCGTTCGCTGGGCACGGCTGCCTGCCCGCCCTACCACCTGGCGATCGTCGTCGGCGGTACGTCGGCCGAGTTCGCGCTGAAGACCGCCAAGTACGCGTCCGCGCACTACCTGGACGAGCTGCCCGCCGAGGGCTCCCCCACCGGTCACGGCTTCCGGGACAAGGAGCTGGAGCAGAAGGTCTTCGAGCTGACGCAGAAGATCGGCATCGGCGCCCAGTTCGGCGGCAAGTACTTCTGCCACGACGTGCGGGTGGTGCGCCTGCCCCGGCACGGCGCCTCGCTGCCCGTCGCCATCGCCGTGTCCTGCTCGGCCGACCGCCAGGCCACCGCGAAGATCACCGCCGAGGGCGTCTTCCTGGAGCAGCTGGAGAAGGACCCGGCGCGCTTCCTCCCGGACACCACCGACGAGCACCTCGACGAGGCGGGCGACGTCGTACGCATCGACCTCAACCGCCCCATGGACGAGATCCTCGCCGAGCTGACCAAGTACCCGGTCAAGACCCGGCTCTCGCTGACCGGCCCGCTGGTCGTGGCGCGTGACATCGCGCACGCCAAGATCAAGGAGCGGCTGGACGCGGGCGAGGAGATGCCGCAGTACCTCAAGGACCACCCCGTGTACTACGCGGGCCCGGCGAAGACCCCCGAGGGGTACGCCTCCGGCTCCTTCGGCCCGACGACGGCCGGCCGCATGGACAGCTACGTCGCGCAGTTCCAGGCGGCGGGCGGCTCGAAGGTGATGCTCGCCAAGGGCAACCGGTCCAAGCAGGTCACCGACGCGTGCGACGCGCACGGCGGCTTCTACCTCGGCTCGATCGGCGGCCCCGCCGCGCGCCTGGCGCAGGACTGCATCAAGAAGGTCGAGGTCGTCGAGTACGAGGAGCTCGGCATGGAGGCGGTCTGGCGGATCGAGGTCGAGGACTTCCCCGCGTTCATCGTGGTCGACGACAAGGGCAACGACTTCTTCACCGAGCCCGCCCCGGCCCCCACCTTCACCAGCATCCCGGTCCGCGGCCCCGGCCTCGGCTGACCGCACACCCGACGGAGGGGCGCGCCCGGTTCGCCGGACGCGCCCCTCCGGCGTGCGCGGCCCCGGTGGACGCGTGAACGTCGGGGCGGGGTGTGATCCGTCCGCGTGCCCCGGGCAGGAGTAGCGGGGAATACGGCGGGCGCGGACCGTGCTCGCCTCAGCAGGAGGTAGGACACCATGGGCGAACCGGCCGAGGACACGCAGTACCGCGTCGAGCACGACTCGATGGGCGAGGTGAGGGTGCCCGCGCACGCGAAGTGGCGGGCACAGACACAGCGCGCGGTGGAGAACTTCCCCGTCTCCGGCCAGCGGCTGGAGCGGGCCCATATCGAGGCCCTGGCCCGGATCAAGGCCGCGGCGGCGAAGGTCAACGCCGAGCTGAAGGTGCTGGATCCGGACATCGCGGACGCGATCCAGGAGGCCGCCGCCGAGGTGGTGGCGGGGCGCTGGGACGAGCACTTCCCGGTCGACGTGTTCCAGACGGGTTCCGGCACGTCGTCCAACATGAACACCAACGAGGTCGTGGCGACGCTCGCCACGGAGCGGCTCGGGCGCGAGGTCCACCCCAACGACCACGTCAACGCCTCCCAGTCGTCGAACGACGTGTTCCCGTCGTCGATCCACATCGCGGCGACCGCGGCGGTCACCGCGGACCTGATCCCGGCGCTCGAACACCTGGCCGCTTCCCTGGAGCGGAAATCGGCCGAATTCTCGGACGTCGTGAAGTCGGGCCGTACGCATCTGATGGACGCCACCCCCGTCACCCTGGGCCAGGAGTTCGGCGGGTACGCGGCGCAGATCCGGCACGGTGTCGAGCGGCTGCACTCCTCGCTCCCCCGGCTCGCCGAACTGCCCCTGGGCGGTACGGCGGTGGGTACGGGGATCAACACCCCGCCCGGCTTCTCCGCCGCGGTGATCGCCGAGGTCGCCCGTACGACCGGGCTGCCGCTCACCGAGGCCCGTGACCACTTCGAGGCGCAGGGTGCCCGGGACGGGCTCGTCGAGACGTCGGGCCAGCTCCGTACGGTCGCCGTCTCCCTCACCAAGATCTCCAACGACCTCCGCTGGATGGCCTCCGGCCCCCGTACGGGGCTCGCGGAGATCAGCCTGCCCGACCTGCAGCCCGGGTCCTCGATCATGCCGGGGAAGGTCAACCCGGTCGTCCCGGAGGCCGTGCTGATGGTCGCGGCCCAGGTCACGGGCAACGACACCACGGTGGCCGTCGCGGGCGCGGCCGGGAACTTCGAGCTGAACGTCATGCTCCCGGTCATCGCGAAGAACCTGCTGGAGTCGGTGCGGCTGCTCGCCAACGCCTCCCGGCTGCTCGCCGACCGTACGGTCGACGGCATCACGGCCCATGTGGAGCGGGCCCGGCAGTACGCGGAGTCCTCGCCCTCGGTCGTGACGCCGCTGAACAAGTACATCGGCTACGAGGAGGCCGCGAAGGTCGCCAAGAAGTCCCTGGCCGACGGCACGACGATCCGGGAGACCGTGCTGGCCGGAGGATACGTCGAGCGCGGCGACCTGACGCGGGAACAGCTGGACGAGGCCCTGGACGTGTTGCGTATGACCCGGCCCTGACGCGTAACGCACCGTACGGGCGGGTGCGTCCCTAAGATCTCTTCATGACAGCGACGGACGCGGGTACGGGAGCAGGCTCCGGGGCGGGTGCGGGGGACGGGGTGCGCTGGTCGCCGGGGGACCGGATCCTCTGGCGCTACCGGGACAACGAGAAACCCCGCCCCGGTGAGGCCGGGGGCGGCCGGACGGTGCACATCTGCCGGCCGGTCACCGTCGTGCAGGACACCGACGAGCTGCTGGCGGTCTGGATGGCGTCCGGCACCGAGTGCGTGCGGCCGGTCCTCGCCGACGGCACCCAGGTGCACGCCGAGCCGCTCGCCACCCGTTACACCCGGCCGCGCACGACGGTGCGCTCCCGGTGGTTCGGCTCGGGCGTGCTCAAGCTCGCCCGGCCGGGCGACCCCTGGTCGGTCTGGCTGTTCTGGGACCGCGGCTGGCTCTTCCGCAACTGGTACGTCAACCTGGAGGAGCCCCGGTCACGCTGGGCGGGCGGGGTCGATTCGCAGGACCATTTCCTGGACATCTCGGTGCGCCCCGACCACAGCTGGGAGTGGCTCGACGAGGACGAGTTCGCCCAGGCCCAGCGGGTCGGTCTGATGGACGAGGCCACCGCGCGGCGGGTGCGTGAGGCGGGCCTGGCGGCCGTCGAGGTGATCCAGCGCTGGGGCTCACCGTTCAGCGATGGCTGGGAGCACTGGCGGCCCGATCCCCGGTGGCAGGTCCCGCCGCTGCCGGATGACTGGGACCGCACCCCCGCCCCCACGCCGTCGTGAGACCCTTGATGCACCCCAGGGGGGCAAACGTAGGATCGCCCTCCATGAACCGCTCCACCGGACCGATGCGCCACAACCGGCGTGACCGGACAGGGGCCTGACCACCAGTCACCGCACGCATCGCATGAGTCACACGGTTTACGGAGCCGGGCGGGCCATGCGTCGCACGCACCACTACGAGGGGGTGGAGACGTGTTCGCTGTCCGCTGCCCGGCCACCGGCAGACCCCCTGCCGACCGGCCCGCCGAGCGTACGGTTTCGGCCCCTTTTCCGAGGGCATCCGGTGACAGCCGTTGTTCTCACCGCTCTTGCCGGGGCACAGTGGCGCAGCCCCCCGAGGTGATTGCCTCATACAACCGGCCCGGACGGACGGAATCCCACGCGTGACGGAGCACCCCACCTCCCACGAAGGCCGGCAGCCCCTGGCCGCCCGGCCGCAGGAACGCGCCCGGCCCCGGCAGGAGGAGGCCCCGCCGGGCGCCGCTGCCACCGCCGCGATCCCCGGCCCTTCCCCGGTGCCGCACCCGGCGGCAGGCCCGGGCGCCGTACCGAGTCCGGCACCCGGTGCGGACGGCGCCGCGGCCGTCGCCGACACGCAGACGGTCAGCCGCCGCGAGGGGGACCGGCTGCGTTTCGTCGGCGCGGCGACCCGCCGGATCGCGCGCGGCATAGACCTGGACGAGATCGTGCTGGGCCTGTGCCGGGCGAGCGTGCCCACCTTCTCCGACGCCATACTCGTCTACCTGCGCGACCCGCTCCCGGTGGGCGACGAGCGGCCCGTCAGCCCCTTCGTGCTGCGGCTGCGGCGCACCGACCGGCTGCGGCTGGCCGACGAGGAGAGCGAGAGCGGGCCGGAGGGCGAGCGGCTGCGGCTGTCCGTCACCGATTCGCAGGCCGGGCTGCTGCCCGCCGCCGACCTCTGCGAGATCCGGGCGGGCGGTGCGCTCGACGAGGTGCTGCGCGGGGTGCGGCCCGTCTTCGGGGACTCCGCCGCGGCCCGCGTCGCCCTGCCCGAGCTGCTGGGTGCCGGGCGGACCGTGCCGACCGGGCACCGCGCGATCCTGGCTCCGCTGCGGGGCCGCCGCCGGGTCATCGGCGCGGCCGTCTTCCTGCGCGGCACGGACCGTCCGCCGTTCGAGGCGAACGACCTCCTGGTCGCCGCCCAGCTGGCCACGCACACCGCGCTCGGCATCGACAAGGCCGTGCTGTACGGCCGCGAGGCGTACATCGCCGACGAGCTCCAGCGCACCATGCTCCCCGACTCGCTGCCGCAGCCCACGGGCGTACGCCTGGCCTCCCGCTACCTCCCGGCGGCGGAGACGGCCCGGGTCGGCGGCGACTGGTACGACGCGATCCCGCTGCCCGGCAGCCGGGTCGCCCTGGTCGTCGGTGACGTGATGGGGCACTCCATGACGTCCGCGGCGATCATGGGCCAGCTGCGCACCACCGCGCAGACCCTGGCCGGCCTCGACCTGCCCCCGCAGGAGGTCCTGCACCACCTGGACGAGCAGGCGCAGCGGCTCGGCAGCGACCGCATGGCGACCTGCATGTACGCGGTGTACGACCCCGTCGCCCACCGCATCACCATCGCCAACGCCGGCCACCCGCCGCCCGTGCTGCTCCACCTGGGCGGCCGGGCCGAGGTGCTGCGGGTGCCGCCGGGCGCGCCGATCGGTGTCGGCGGGGTCGATTTCGAGGCGGTCGAGCTGGACGCCCCGGCGGGGGCCACGCTGCTGCTGTACACGGACGGCCTGGTGGAGTCCCGGATGCGGGACGTCTGGACGGGCATCGAGATCCTGCGGGAGCGGCTCGCCGCCACCGCCCAGCTCACCGGCCCGGACCACTCGCCGCCGCTGGAGGCCCTCTGCGACGACGTGCTGGACATGCTCGGCCCGGGCGACCGGGACGACGACATCGCGCTGCTGGCCGCACGCTTCGACGGGATCGCGCCGAGCGATGTCGCGTACTGGTTCCTGGAGCCGGAGGACGCGGCCCCCGGCCGGGCCCGCAGGCTGGCCCGCAGGGCGTTGAGCCGCTGGGGTCTGGACGACCTCTCGGACGAGGTGGAGCTGCTGGTCAGCGAGGTGGTGACCAATGCGGTGCGCTACGCGGAGCGGCCGGTGACGCTGCGACTGCTCCGGACGGACATCCTGCGCTGCGAGGTCGGCGACGACTCCCCGCAGCTGCCCCGGCAGCGGCGCGCCCGGGAGACGGACGAGGGCGGGCGCGGGCTGTTCCTGGTCAACCGGCTGGCCCGGCGGTGGGGTGCGACCCGGCTCTCGACGGGCAAGGTCGTCTGGTTCGAGATGGCCACCCCGTGACCTGATCCCCGAGGCGGGATACGGGTGAGGGGCGGGTGCCGTGCCGGCACCCGCCCCTCACCCGTATCGCTGTCCGCGGCCTCCGCTACTGCCCCAGCAGGTCGTCGCCGCCCGGGCGCTCGCCCGGCGGCTGGTCCCCGTCGTCGGGGTCCTTCGTGGTGCTGGGGCTCCCGCTCGGGTCCCCCGAGGGGGTCTCGCTGGGGGTATCGGCCGGCGGTGACTCCTCGCCGGCTGTCTCGCTCGGCGACTCGCTGGGCGTCTCGGGCTCCTCGGACGGGGTCTCCGATGGCTCGTCGCTCTCGGACGGGGTGACGGAGGGGCTCTCGGTCACCGAGGTCTCACCGCGCTCCACGTCCTCCAGGTCGAAGGTGGCGTCCGAACCGCCGCCGAGCGCGCCCCGGGTGTAGTCGGCCCAGATCTTCGCGGGGAAGCCGCCGCCGTTGGCGCGGCCGGAGTTGGCCGTGCCGGTCAGGCTGACCTGGCCGCCGCCCTCCTTGGTCGACTCCCCGTAGAGGGCGACGACGGTCGTGAGCTCCGGGGTGTAGCCGGCGAACCACGCCGCCTTGTTGTTCTCCGACGTACCGGTCTTGCCCGCGGCGTCGTAGGCGGAGGTGTTCGCCTCGTGCCCCGAGCCGACGTCGACGACCTCGGTCAGCGCCTGCGTCACGGTGTCCGCGGAGGCCCGGCTGATCGCCTGGCCGCCCACCCCGTCGACGGGCTCCATGGTGTGGTCGCGGTGCTCGGCGGACTTCACGATGGTCGGGGTGACCTTCTTGCCGTGGTTGTCGAGCGTGGCGTACACCCCGGCCATGTCCCACGTCGAGGCGTTCATGGTGCCGAGCGTGATCGCCGGGCGTTCGGGGAAGTTCTTGTCCGGTACGCCCATGTCCAGGGCGGTCTGCTTCACGACGCTCGGGGTGACGTCGACGACCATCTGGGCGAAGACGGAGTTGATCGACTTGTCCATCGCCCTCTGGACGGTCGGGCTGTCGTAGCTGACGTCGTCCTCGTTCTCCGGGGCGAACGGGGTGTCGCTGCCGACGACCGGGCGCTTGCTGGTGCCGTCGTAGACCGTGTTCAGGCCGATCAGGTCGCCGTCCTGGGTGGTCGACTCGTTCTCCAGCGCGGAGGCGAGCACCAGGGGCTTGAAGGTGGAGGCCGGCTGGTAGTCCTGGCGGGTGGCGTTGGAGATGTAGTGCTCGGTGGCGCCGACACCGCCGTACAGCGCGACGACCTTGCCGGTCTTCGGGTCCACGGAGGTGGCGCCCGCCTGGACGGTCGCGTCGACCTTGTTGGTCTTACGGTCGAGCTGGTCCTCCAGCTGCTTGTCGACCGACTTCTCCAGCTGCTTCTGCCGCTTCCTGTCGATGTTGAGGGTGATCGTCCAGCCGCCGGCGTCCAGCATCTCCTCGGTGACGCCCTGCCGCTTCATCTCGTTGTTCGCGGCCTCGACGAGGTAGCCGGTCTGGCCGTCCATGCCGGGGGCCGCCTTGGGCGCGTCCGGGACGGGGAACGTCATCTTGTCCCGCTCGGCCCGGTCGAGCCAGCCCTCGTCGACCATGTTGTTGAGCGTGTAGGCCCAGCGGTCCTTGACCAGTTTCTTGCCACGCTCGGAGGCCACCGCCCAGTCGTACTGGCTGGGGGCCTGGAGCAGGGCGGCGAGATAGGCGCCCTGCGAGGTGTCGAGGTCCTTGGCGTCGACGCCGTAGTACGCCTGGGCCGCCGCCTGGATGCCGCTCGCGCCGCGCCCGTAGTAGACGGTGTTGAGGTAGCCGACGAGGATGTCGTCCTTCTCGGTCCGCTGGTCGACCTTGAGGGAGATCACCAGCTCCTTGAGCTTGCGGCTGACCGTCTGGTCCTGCGTGAGGTAGTAGTTCTTCACGTACTGCTGGGTGATCGTGGAGCCACCCTGCTTGCCCTTGCCGGAGAGCGTGTTGAGCAGGCCTCGCGCGGTGCCCTTGAGGTCGACGCCCTGGTCCCGGTAGAAGGACTTGTTCTCGGCGGCCACGAAGGCGTGCTGGACGCCCTTGGGTATGGCGCCGATGTCGACGATCTCGCGGTTGACCTCGGAGTTGCTCCGGGCGAGGAGCGTGCCGTCGCTGTACTTGTACACGTTGCTCTGCTTCTCGGCCTGGGCGTTGGCCTCGGGCACGTCCACGTAGACGTAGAGCACCGCGAAGGCGCCCATCACGAGCAGGCAGAGTCCGAAGAAGGTGCCCAGCATCTTCCGCCAGGTGAAGAGCCGGCGTATGCCACCGCCCCTGGCGGCCCGGCGCGCTTCCCGCCCCTGGGCTCGTCGCGCATCCGCTCGACCCATCGCTGTGGTGCTCCTGTTCTTCTGCTCGTACCGCTCGTACCGATCAGGTCAGACGTGCCAGCTAACACCGAAAGCCTGGACAAAAGACAAGCGATCCGGCCTTTTCCGGACGTGAGAATCAGCACCCGGTCCTGAAGGAACCGACTCCCGAGGGGTGGACAAGGTTGCGAGAGGCATTAATGTGTAATCACATTGCTAGCGCGGTGCTAAGCCGCAGGAAACGGGGGACCCATGTCCGCACCACACGACCTTCCCGGCGCCGACGGCCCTGGCGCCGAACTGACCCCGGACACGCCCGAGATGCCCGCGCCGCAGGTCAGGGAGGTGACCGCCCACTCCATCCCCGGCGGTCTCGGCCTGCTCCTGACCGTCCTCGGGGTCTTCCTCGGCGTGGCCCTGTGCATCGTCGGCGGCGTCCTCGGCTCCGACGGCCACAACGGGGTCGGCGTCCCGCTCTTCGTCCTCGGGCTGCTCCTCGCCATCGCGTCCTTCTTCTGCATGAGCGGTGTGAAGATGGTCGCTCCGGGCGAGGCCCGGGTCATCCAGCTCTTCGGCCGGTACGTCGGCACGATCCGCGCGGACGGCCTGCGCTGGATCAACCCGCTGACCTCCAGCCGCAAGATCTCCACCCGGGTCCGCAACCACGAGACGGCCGTCCTGAAGGTCAACGACGCGTACGGCAACCCGATCGAGCTCGCGGCCATCGTCGTCTGGAAGGTCGAGGACACGGCGCAGGCGCTCTTCGAGGTCGACGACTTCCTGGAGTTCGTCGCCACCCAGACCGAGGCGGCGGTCCGGCACATCGCGATCGAGTACCCGTACGACGCCCATGACGAGGGCGGGCTCTCCCTGCGCGGCAACGCCGAGGAGATCACCGAGAAGCTCGCGATCGAGCTCACGGCGCGGGTGCAGGCGGCGGGTGTCCGCATCATCGAGTCCCGCTTCAGTCACCTCGCGTACGCGCCGGAGATCGCCTCGGCGATGCTCCAGCGGCAGCAGGCGGGGGCGGTCGTCGCGGCCCGCCAGCAGATCGTCGAGGGCGCGGTGGGCATGGTCGAGATGGCGCTGACCCGGATCGCGGAGCAGGACATCGTCGAGCTCGACTCCGAGAGGAAGGCCGCGATGGTGAGCAACCTGATGGTCGTGCTGTGCGGTGACCGTGCGGCGCAGCCGGTCCTGAACACGGGGTCGCTCTACCAGTGACCGACGACGCGGCTCCTCCTCCCGGACGGGGCGCCCGGCGCGGGCCCACCCGTAAGCAGATGCTGCTGCGGCTCGATCCGGCGGTGCACGATGCGCTGGCCCGGTGGGCCTCGGACGAGCTCCGCAGCGCGAACGCGCAGATCGAGTTCCTGCTGCGGCGGGCGTTGTCGGAGGCGGGCCGGCTGCCCGGCGGGGCGTCCCCGATCCCCCGCCGGGGCCGCCCCCCGAAGACCCCGCCGCCGGAGCCGCCCCCGGAGTGACACATTCCGGCCCCGCACATTCCAGCCCCGCCGGCGATTGAGGCGCGGGGGTCCGGGGGGCGTATACATGCCGGGTATACACACCATGTACAGTGCAGCACATGTCAATCGGTCACACCCTCCTCGGGCTCCTGGAGTCCGGCCCCCGCCACGGCTACGACCTCAAGCGCGCCTTCGACGAGAAGTTCGGGCACGATCGCCCCCTGCACTACGGCCAGGTCTACGCGACCATGTCCCGCCTGCTCAAGAACGGGCTCGTCGAGGTCGACGGCGTCGAGACGGACGGCGGGCCCGAGCGCAAGCGGTACGCCATCACGGACGCCGGCATCACCGACGTCGCCGCCTGGCTGGCACAGCCCGAGAAGCCCGAGCCTTACCTCCAGTCGACCCTGTACACCAAGGTCGTCCTGGCCATGCTCACCGGCCGCAACGCCGCCGACGTACTGGACGCGCAGCGCTCCGAGCACCTGCGCCTGATGCGCATCCTCACCGACCGCAAGCGCAAGGGGGACCTCGCCGATCAGCTGATCTGCGACCATGCCCTGTTCCACCTCGAAGCCGATCTGCGGTGGCTGGAACTGACCGCCGCCCGGCTCGGCAAGCTCGCCGAGGTGGTGGCCCCGTGATCCCCGCCGGCTCCCTGCTCGCCGCCCACGACCTCCACAAGACCTACGGCTCGACGCCCGCGCTGGACGGCGCCTCGTTCTCCGTCCACCCCGGCGAGGTCGTCGCCGTGATGGGCCCCTCCGGCTCCGGCAAGTCGACCCTGCTGCACTGCCTCGCCGGGATCGTCACCCCCGACTCCGGCACCATCACCTACGCCGGCCGCGACATGTCCGCGATGTCCGACGCCCAGCGCAGCGCCCTGCGCCGCAGCGACTTCGGCTTCGTGTTCCAGTTCGGCCAGCTCGTCCCCGAGCTCACCTGCGTGGAGAACGTCGCCCTGCCCCTCCGGCTGAACGGTGTCCGCCGCAAGGACGCCGAGCGCACCGCCCTCTCCTGGATGGAGCGCCTGGAGGTCGAGGACCTCGGCGCCAAGCGCCCCGGTGAGGTCTCCGGCGGCCAGGGCCAGCGCGTCGCCGTGGCCCGCGCGCTCGCCGCCACCCCGAAGGTGATCTTCGCCGACGAACCGACCGGCGCGCTGGACTCCCTCAACGGCGAGCGCGTCATGCAGCTGCTCACCGACGCGGCCCGCTCCGCCAACGTCGCCGTGGTCCTGGTGACGCACGAGGCCCGCGTGGCCGCCTACTCCGACCGCGACATCACCGTGCGCGACGGCCGGGCCCGCGACCTGGAGCACGCCGTATGACGCTGCTCGACGAGAAGCGGACCCCGGCGCCCGCCCCCGCGCCGTCGGCCCGCCCCTCCCGCACCCCGCCCTGGCTGCGCGACCTCGCCCTCGGCATCCGGTTCGCCGCGGGCGGCGGCCGCGAGGGCTGGACCCGCACCCTGCTCACCGCGGTCGGTGTCGGCCTCGGCGTGACGCTCCTGTTCCTCGCCGCCTCCGTGCCGCACGCGCTCGACGCGCGTACCGAGCGGGAGAACGCGCGCAGCGAGACCAGGATCTCCGACAACCCCGACGCCCAGGGGACGAAGTCCGACACCTCGGTCATGCGGATCGCGGCGGAGACCGACTACCGCGACCGCACGATCCTCGGCCATCTGATGCGCGCCGAGGGGGCCCACCCGGTCGTCCCGCCGGGTGTCGACGCCCTGCCGGCGGCCGGTGAGATGGTGGTCTCCCCCGCCCTGAAGGACTTCCTCGACGACCCGGACCACGCGCTGCTCAAGGAGCGCTTCCCCTACAAGGTGACCGGCACCGTCAAGGACGAGGGACTGCGGTCACCCAAGGAGCTGTTGTACTACGCCGGCAGCGACACGCTGACCCCGGCCTCGGGCGCCCACCGCGTCATCGGTTACGGCGATCCCTCACCGACCCCGCCGCTCGCCCCGCTGCTCGTGGTGCTGGTGATCATGGTCTGCGTGGTGCTGCTGGCGCCCGTCGCCATCTTCATCGCCACCGCCGTGCGCCTGGGCGGCGACCGCCGGGACCGCCGGCTGGCCGCGCTGCGCCTGGTCGGCACGGACATCAGGTCCACCCGCCGGATCGCGGCGGGCGAGGCCCTCTTCGGCTCGGCCCTCGGCCTTCTCATCGGGCTGGTGCTGTTCCTGACGGGGCGCCGGTTCGTCGGCCTCGTGGAGATCTGGGACGTCAGCGTCTTCCCCGCCGACCTCGCCCCCGACCTGCGGCTGTGCCTTCTCATCGCCCTCGCCGTCCCGCTGACCGCGGTGCTCGTCACGCTGACCGCGATGCGCTCGGTGGTCATCGAACCGCTCGGCGTGGTCCGCAACAGCCGGGCCCGCAAGCGCCGCGTGTGGTGGCGGCTGCTGCTGCCGCTCGCGGGGCTCGGCGTGTTCGGGCTCACCGGCAGGGCCGGCGAGTACGAGGTCGTCAACCCGTACGCCATCGCCGGCGGCGCGGTCCTGGTCCTCGTCGGGCTCGCCCTGCTGCTGCCGTGGCTGGTCGAGGCCAGCGTGAACCGGCTGCGCGGCGGACCGGTGCCCTGGCAGCTCGCCACCCGCAGGCTCCAGCTGAGCAGCGGGGCGGCCTCCCGCGCGGTCAGCGGCGTCACCGTGGCGGTGGCCGGCGCGGTGGCCGTGCAGATGCTGTTCGCCGCGATGAACGCCGACTTCAACAAGGCCACCGGGCAGGACACCAGCCGCGCCCAGTTCTACGCCACGTCGGAGCAGGTCGGCGGCAACGCCGCCGTGCAGACCATCCAGGAGTTCCGCGCGACCGAGGGCGTCACCCAGGTCATCGGCATGATCGAGGCGTACGCCAGCAAGCCCGGGAAGTACGCCGAGGACGACATCCAGCCCACCACCTCCTTCAGCATCGGTGACTGCGCCACCCTGCGCGAGGTCGCCCGCATCGACTCCTGCGAGGACGGCGACACCTTCGTCGTGCACCCCAGGGACGACAAGGAGATGTCGGGCTGGATGGACAAGACCGCCCGCAAGGGCAAGGAGGTCGAGTTCGAGTCCGGCACCGGCAGGAAGCTGCGCTGGACGCTGCCCGCCGACGCGCGGACCGTGGTCGGCCGCAAGGACCCGGTCGGCGAGGACCGCTGGGGAATCATGGTCACGCCCGGGGCGATCGACGCGACCACCCTGCCGGGCGCGAGCACCGTCTCGCAGATCCGTATCGACGACAGCGTCCCGGACGCCGCCGAGTACGTACGCAACACGGCGGCCCGCATCGACCCCGGCATGCGCCTGGTCACCATGACGTCCTACGAACGCGACCGCCAGTACGCGAGCATCCAGACCGGTCTCCAGGTGGGCGCGACCGCCACCCTGCTGCTGATCGCCGCGTCCATGCTGGTCTCCCAGCTGGAGCAACTGCGTGAGCGCAAGCGGCTGCTGTCGGTCCTGGTGGCCTTCGGCACCCGGCGGGCCACCCTCGGCTGGTCGGTGCTGTGGCAGACCGCGGTCCCGGTGGTCCTCGGGCTCGCCGTGGCGGTGGCCGGCGGCCTGGCCCTCGGCGCCGCCCTGTGCTGGATGGTCCGCAAGCAGGTGTCCGACTGGTGGTTGTTCCTGCCGCTGGCCGGCGCGGGCGCCGCCCTCATCCTGCTGGTCACCCTGCTCTCCCTGCCGCCGCTGTGGCGCATGATGCGCCCCGACGGGCTGCGCAGCGAGTAGCACCGCCCGCGGCGGGCGGCCGGACCGTGGTTCAGGTCCGGCCGTCCGCCGCCACGCGTACCGGCAGGGACCCCAGCGCCCCGCGCAGCGCGGCGGCGAGCTCCTCGAACTCCTCGTGGCGCGCCGAGCCCGTCCGCACCGCCAGCGCCACCTGCCGCGAGGGCGCCGGGTCCGTGAAGTACCCGGTGGACAGCGCGTCGTTCCGCCCGGTCTCCACCGTCACCGCCGTACGCGGCAGGAGCGTCACCCCGAGCCCTCCCGCGACGAGCTGGACCAGGGTGGAGAGCCCGGCCGCGGTCGTCGTCACCGGGGCGCCCTGGGTGCGTCCCGCCTCCCGGCAGATGTCCAGCGCCTGGTCCCGCAGGCAGTGCCCCTCGTCGAGCAGCAGCAGCGGCAGGTCGCGCAGCGTCCCGCGCGGCAGGCCGGTGCGCCCGGCGAGGTGGTGCTCCTTCTCCATGACGAGCACGAAGTCCTCGTCGAACAGCGGGAGTTCCGTCACCCCGGGCACCCCGAGCGGCACGGCGAGCAGCAGCAGGTCGAGCCGTCCGGCGGCCAGCCCCTCCAGCAGCGAGGAGGTCTGCTCCTCGTGGACCTGGAGGTCCAGGTCCGGGTAGCGCTCATGGACCAGCCGGAGCACGGCCGGCAGCAGATACGGCGCCACCGTGGGGATCACCCCGAGCCTGAGCACCCCGGTGAACGGCGCGCGCACCGCCTCGGCCTCGTCCATCAGCTCGCCGAGCGCCTCCAGCACCACCCGGCTCCGCACCGCGAGGCGCTCCCCCGCGGGCGTGAGCAGCACCTTGCGCGTCGTACGCTCGATGAGCTGGACACCCAGTGCCACCTCCAGCGCGGACACCGCTCCGGAGAGTGCCGGCTGACTCATCCCGATTGCTGCCGCCGCATCCCGGAAGTGCAGATGCTCCGCCACGGCCGCGAAGGCGCGCAGCTGCGAGAGGCTGGGCTGCTTGACCCTAATAGCCTGATTTACATACGCCACTGATAGGCACCTCCGATCATCCGGACCGAGTGTAGCTATTTCCGTGATCAATGCACTCTGTGCCAAGGTGGGGGCAGTCCAACCCCCAGGAACGCCCCCAAAAGGGGATTTCCTACGCAGCAAGGAGTGCGCGTGCTCACTGTCGGTGACAAGTTCCCCGAGTTCGACCTGACCGCTTGCGTGTCGCTGGAGAGCGGCAAGGAGTTCGAGCAGATCAACCACAAGACCTACGAGGGTCAGTGGAAGATCGTCTTCGCGTGGCCGAAGGACTTCACCTTCGTGTGCCCCACCGAGATCGCCGCCTTCGGCAAGCTGAACGACGAGTTCGCCGACCGTGACGCGCAGGTCCTCGGCTTCTCCGGCGACTCCGAGTTCGTGCACCACGCCTGGCGCAAGGACCACCCGGACCTGACCGACCTGCCCTTCCCGATGCTGGCCGACTCGAAGCACGAGCTCATGCGTGACCTCGGCATCGAGGACGAGGACGGCTTCGCGCAGCGCGCCGTCTTCATCGTCGACCAGAACAACGAGATCCAGTTCACGATGGTGACCGCCGGTTCCGTGGGCCGTAACCCCAAGGAGGTCCTGCGGGTCCTCGACGCCCTGCAGACCGACGAGCTCTGCCCCTGCAACTGGACCAAGGGCGAGAACACCCTCGACCCGGTCGCCCTCCTCTCGGGCGAGTGAGCTGATACGACATGGCACTCGATGAACTGAAGTCCGCCATACCGGACTTCGCCAAGGACCTGAAGCTGAACCTCGGTTCGGTCATCGGCAACAGCGAGCTTCCCCAGCAGCAGCTGTGGGGCACCGTCCTGGCCTGCGCGATCGCCTCGCGCTCGCCGAAGGTGCTGCGCGAGCTGGAGCCGGAGGCCAAGGCCAACCTCTCCGCCGAGGCGTACACCGCGGCGAAGTCGGCGGCCGCCATCATGGCGATGAACAACGTCTTCTACCGCACCCGGCACCTGCTGTCGGACCCCGAGTACGGAAACCTCCGTGCGGGCCTGCGGATGAACGTCATCGGCAAGCCGGGCGTGGAGAAGGTCGACTTCGAGCTGTGGTCGCTCGCCGTCTCCGCGATCAACGGCTGCGGCCAGTGCCTGGACTCCCACGAGCAGGTGCTGCGCAAGGCGGGCGTCGACCGTGAGACCATTCAGGAAGCCGTCAAGATCGCCTCGGTGATCCAGGCGGTCGGCGTGACCCTCGAAGCCGAGGCCGTCCTCGCCGTGTAGTACCCCGTGAACGAGCAGGGCCCCGAGGACGACCGACCGTCCCCGGGGCCCTTCTCATGTCACTTCTCCGGATCGTCCGCCGGGTGTTCCGGCCGCCCGTCCCCGCCCTCGGGCTCCTCGGCCCGCCGGGCGGTGGGCGGTTCCGTGGGCGGCAGGGCGGACAACGCCGTGGCGCCGTGCGGCCCGGGCCCCTGGAGCACGGCCGCGTCCTGCCCGTACGAGCGGAGATAGCCGACCACCGTGTTGGTGACCGCGACCAGCGGTACGGCGACGACCGCTCCGCCGATGCCGGCGACCATGCCGCCCGCCGCGACCGACAGGACGACGGCCAGCGGGTGGACGCGTACGGCGCGGCCGAGGATGAAGGGCTGGAGGA
Source organism: Streptomyces sp. NPDC104381 (assembly GCF_055583745.1). Taxonomy (NCBI): domain Bacteria; kingdom Bacillati; phylum Actinomycetota; class Actinomycetes; order Kitasatosporales; family Streptomycetaceae; genus Streptomyces; species Streptomyces sp. NPDC104381. The sequence continues at coordinate 90,706 of NZ_JBVJNK010000004.1, read as the reverse complement.
TGTGGCCCTCGATCTGCTGCACGGCGAGCACCACGATCAGCACCATCAGCGCGGTGAACACGCCCTGGGTGACGAGCGCGACGACCACCGCGAGAGCGCCGGAGACCACCGCGCCGACCAGCGGGATGAAGGCGAACAGGAAGATGAAGACGGCCAGCGGCACCGCCATCGGCACGTCGAGGAAGTAGATCCCGAGCCCGATGAAGATCGCGTCGATCAGGGCGACGATCACCGTGCCCCGCACATAGGCGGTCAGCGTCCGCCAGGCGCGCGGTCCGGCGCCCGCGACGCCCGGACGGGCCTGGGCGGGGACCAGCTTGAGCACCCACTGCCAGATGCGCTTCCCGTCGTACAGCAGGAAGAGCGTCGAGAACATCGCCAGCAGCATCCCGGTGAGGATCTCCACCATCACGGTGACGCCCTGGAGCCCGGCGGAGGTGATCTCCTCGGTGTTGGTGCCGATGGTGTCGCTGAGGTTCTTCGCGATGTCGTTGATCTGCGACTCGGTGACATGGAACGGGCTGTCGAGGAGCCAGCGCTTCAGCTCGTCGATGCCGTCACGCACCTTGTCGGAGAGCGTGTCCAGGTTGTCCATCACCTGCCACACGACGAACCAGCCCACCAGGCCCATCACGACGAAGCCGAGCACCGCGGTGACCGCGGTGGCCAGCCCGCGCGGCAGCCCGGACCGCCTCAGCCGTACGACGGTCGGCTGGAGCAGGGCGGTCACCAGCAGGGCGGCGACGAACGCGAGGACGACCAGCTGGACGGCGCTGATGATCCGCATGAGCACCCAGAGGGTGCCGGCCAGGACCAGCAGCCGCCAGCCCGCCTCGGCGGCCACCCGCATCCCCCAGGGGATCGCGGCGACCGGGTCGGGCTTCGCCGCCACGGAGGGGGCGTAGGAGGGCGGGGCGGGCACCTGTTCGGCGACGACCGTGGAGAGCGTCGACGACGAGCCGCTCACGGCATCCGCTTCGGCCCTGCGTTCGTCCTCGGCGCGGCGTTCTTCCAGGCGCGCCCCGATCTCGGTGAGTTCGGCGCCCAGCCGGCCGAGCCACCCCGGAAGTTTCGACATGGATCTTTCCTTCCCCCATTCGCCCCGCACACGCCCCCGGGGGTTGTCCGGACGACCGTACACGCGGGAAGCCCCGCACCGTAGGACGGTGCGGGGCTTCCCGGAGTTGAGCGAACCTCGCGGGGTTCTAGTACCAGTTGTTGGCCTGCCAGAAGGACCAGGCGCCGCACGGGCTGCCGTAGCGGCCGTCCATGTAGCTGAGGCCCCACTTGATCTGGGTGGCCGGGTTGGTCTGCCAGTCGGCACCGGCGGACGACATCTTGGAGCCGGGCAGTGCCTGGACCAGACCGTACGCGCCCGAGGAGGGGTTGCTCGCCCGGTAGTTCCAGCTCGACTCGTGGTTCACGATGTTGCTGAAGCACTGGAACTGGTCGGCGGGGATCATCTGGCGGGCCATCGCCTGTACGTCGGCCACGCTGTAGGAACCCTGCGCCGAGAACGAGGAGGCGTCACGGACGGAGTCGCGGCTCGCGCGCTCGGCGTCGTCCTTGGCCTTGCGCTCCGCCTCCAGCTTGTCCTCGGCCGCCTGCTTCTTCGACTTGGCGTCCTTGGCGGCCTGGATGCGGGCCGTCTCCTCGGCGGACTTCTTCGCCGCCGCGTCGGCCGCGGACGCCTGGGCGTCGGCCTGCTGCGTCAGCGAAGCGGTCTGAACCTGGGCCTGCTGGCCCGCGGGGATGTCTGCGAGCAGCGTGGTGTCGGCTGCGGCCGCCTCGAAGTTGTTGTCGTCGGCAGCGGGAGTGCTGCCCGACGCAACGCCTACGACGGCGCCTACGGTGGTGACCGCGGTGGCAGATGCCACGGCGAACCCCCGGACCGAGATCCGGCTCACACGGTGTCCTTCCAGCATCGCCCGCTTAGGTGACCTCGCGGGCGCAATCGTGCCCTTGACACTGGCCTCCCTACTGCATGGGTCACGGGAGGCACGGGCCCGGTGGGCGACTTCCTCACGGAAGCGCCGCATGGTTCTCGCGGGCGGCATACGGACGGCGATTGTTGAGTTGTGTGGTGCGTGGCGCCTCTGGAGGTGCCCAAGTGCCGTATGCGGGGCCTGACGGAAGCAAGACTCTGCCGGACGGACACGGCCTGTTGCAATTCTGTGTTGCGTGGGAAAGGTCACACCCCGTTTGGCGCACCACTTTTTCGGAAATGACGGCGCAGCACAATGCCGCCCGGCTAAGCTCCTTGGCTCGCCGGGCGGCACCTATGGGGTGTTACGGGTCAGATGTGACCGTCCTCCAGCATTTCGGTCACCAGCGCGGCGATCGGGGAGCGCTCGGAACGGGTGAGCGTGACGTGCGCGAAGAGCGGATGCCCCTTCAGTTTCTCGACCACGGCGACGACTCCGTCGTACCGGCCGACCCTGAGGTTGTCCCGCTGCGCCACGTCGTGCGTGAGCACCACCCGTGAATTCGCCCCGATACGGGACAACACGGTCAGCAGGACGTTCCGTTCCAGCGACTGCGCCTCGTCCACGATCACGAACGCGTCGTGGAGCGAGCGGCCCCGGATGTGGGTGAGCGGCAGGATCTCCAGCATCCCACGGCCCAGCACCTCTTCGATGACCTCGCGCCCGGCGACCGCCGACAGCGTGTCGAAGACGGCCTGCGCCCAGGGGCTCATCTTCTCGGCCTCGCTGCCGGGGAGATAGCCGAGCTCCTGCCCGCCGACCGCGTACAGCGGACGGAAGACCATCACCTTCTGGTGCTGACGGCGCTCCAGCACGGCCTCCAGGCCCGCGCAGAGCGCCAGGGCCGACTTGCCCGTCCCCGCCCGGCCGCCCATGGACACGATGCCGACGTCCTGGTCGAGGAGCAGATCGAGCGCGATGCGCTGCTCGGCGCTGCGGCCGTGGATCCCGAAGGCCTCCCGGTCGCCGCGTACGAGACGCACGTTGCCCTCGGCCGTAACCCTGCCCAGCGCCTTGCCCCGCTCGGACTGGAGGACGAGCCCCGTGTGCACGGGGTACTCGGCCGCCTCGGGGATGAACAGGCTCTCCTCACCGAACAGCAGATCGACCTGTTCCGCGGCGAGGGTGAGCTCGGCCATCCCGGTCCAGCCGGAGTCGGTGACCGCGAGCTCGGCGCGGTACTCCTCGGCGAGGAGGCCGACCGAGGACGCCTTGATCCGCAGCGGCAGGTCCTTGGAGACGACGGTGACGTCGTACCCCTCGGCCTGCAGATTGCGTGCGACCGCGAGGATCCGTGAGTCGTTGTCCCCCAACCGGTAGCCGGCGGGCAGCACGCCGGGGTCGGAATGGTTGAGTTCGACACGGAGCGACCCGCCCAGATCCCCGAGCGGGATCGGGGCGTCCAGCCGGCCGTACCTGATCCGGAAGTCGTCCAGAAGGCGCAGGGCCTGCCGGGCGAAGTATCCCAGCTCGGGGTGGTGCCGTTTGGCCTCCAGCTCCGTGACCACGACGATCGGCAGCACGACTTCGTGCTCGTCGAACCGGGTCATGGCTTTGGGGTCGGCCAGCAGGACGCTGGTGTCGAGAACATAGGTGCGCCTGTCGGGCATGCGGCGCTTAGTGCTGGTCACCACGGAAGGACGTACCCCCTCGGACGAGGTCGGGGAGTGCGACGGACGTCGCGCAACTTCCCGAAGGGAGAGGACGGACCGGGTTCGGGCCCCGTGCGCGGGCCGAACACCGGCCCTCCGCGTCGGCCGCACGGTGTGCGGTCCTTCGTGTGCAAAGGGCCTCCCGGGCGAGCGGGCTGGGTGCCGCTCACTTGGCTGCGACGTCCGCCTGGTTACTGACCGGACATCGACCTGAGAGCTGTATTCCCTCGAACACGCGAAGCCATGCCCCTGCCTGCGACAAGGGTCTTCCGTTTGGATCAGCCCGGGCCGGGGACCCGGGAGCGGCCGCGGGGCCCCTCAGGCGCCGTAGCGCCGGTGGCGCGCCGCGTAGTCACGCAGGGCGCGCAGGAAGTCGACCTTGCGGAAGGCCGGCCAGAAGACCTCGCAGAAGTAGTACTCCGAATGGGCGCTCTGCCAGAGCATGAAGCCCGACAGCCGCTGCTCCCCGCTCGTACGGATCACGAGGTCCGGATCGGGCTGTCCGCGGGTGTAGAGGTGCTCGGAGATCAGGTCCGTGGAGACGACCTCGGCGAGCTCCTCGAAGGTGGTGCCCCGGGAGGAGTGCTCCAGGAGGAGCGAGCGGACCGCGTCCGCGATCTCCTGACGCCCGCCGTAGCCGACGGCGACGTTCACGATTATCCCGTCGACCCCCGCCGTGGCCTCCTGGGCCTCCTTGAGGACCGTCTGGGTCCTGGAGGGCAGCAGGTCCAGGGTGCCGACGTGGTGGACGCGCCAGCGGCCGTCGGACGCCAGCTGGCGCACGGTGTTCTCGATGATGCCGAGCAGCGGGATGAGCTCCGCCTCCGGCCGGTCGAAGTTGTCCGTGGAGAGCAGCCAGAGGGTGACGACCTCGACGTCCGTCTCGCTGCACCAGCCGAGCAGCTCCGAGATCTTGTCCGCCCCGGCCTGGTGTCCCTGCACGGCCGAGCCGCCGGACGCCTTCGCCCACCGCCGGTTGCCGTCGAGGATGACTCCGATGTGCTTGGGCACCTGGTCGTGGTCCAGGCGGCCTCCCACCCGGCGTGCGTAGAGCCCGTACACCAGGTCGCGCAAGTTCACTGAGTTCACCCTCTCGGTTCCGTACGGGCCCTGGCCCGTCCTCCCCCTCGCGGGGGGTCCGGGGCCGCCCCCCGGGGGATCGCCGCGCGGTCCGCACCCCGCGCTTCTCGCGCAGCGGATCGGCATGTCCCGAAGCCGCCACATTACTGCGGCGGGGTCACAGGGGCCCAACCCGGTCTGTCACAACTCCGTGATAAGGCCGACCGGCGCACGGGGGCGGGTGCGACGCCGCCCGCGTGCGCCGCTCCGTCTTAGAGTGAAACGTGACTGATTCCCTCTCCTACCTCCCCGAAGCGTCCCGCTACGACTCCATGGAATACCGCCGCACCGGCCGCAGCGGGCTCAAGCTGCCGGCCGTGTCGCTCGGCCTCTGGCACAACTTCGGCGACGACCGCAGCCTCGGCTCCCAGCGGGCGATCCTGCGCCGCGCCTTCGACCTGGGCGTGACCCACTTCGACCTGGCCAACAACTACGGACCGCCGCCCGGCTCCGCCGAGCTGAACTTCGGCAAGCTCTTCCGCCAGGACTTCGCCCCGTACAGGGACGAGCTCGTCATCTCCACCAAGGCCGGCTATCTGATGCACCCCGGCCCGTACGGCGAATGGGGGTCCCGTAAGTACCTGCTGTCCTCGCTCGACGCCTCCCTGCGGCGGATGGGCCTCGACCACGTCGACATCTTCTACTCCCACCGCTTCGACCCCGCCACCCCGCTCGAGGAGACGATGGGGGCGCTCGCCTCCGCCGTGAACCGGGGCAAGGCCCTGTACGCGGGCGTGTCCTCCTACAACGCGGAGCAGACCGCCGAGGCGGCACGGATCCTCAAGGAGATGGGCGTGCCCGCCCTGATCCACCAGCCGTCCTACTCGATGGTCAACCGCTGGGTGGAGGCCGACGGGCTGCTCGACACCCTGGAGACGGCCGGCATGGGCTGCATCTCCTTCGCCCCGCTCGCCCAGGGGCTGCTCACCGGCAAGTACCTGGCGGGCATCCCCGAGGGTTCGCGCGCCAGCCAGGGCAAGTCCCTGGACCCGGGGCTGCTCTCGGACGAGATGGTGCGCCGGCTGCGGGGGCTGAACGAGATCGCGCGGGGCCGGGGACAGTCGCTGGCGCAGCTGGCGCTCAACTGGGTCCTGCGCGACAGCCGTATGACGTCGGCCCTGATCGGCGCGTCGAGCGTGCGGCAGCTGGAGGAGAACGTGGCCGCGCTCGCCGCCCCGGCGCTGACCGCCGCCGAGCTGAAGGAGATCGACACCTTCGCCGTGGACACCGCGAGCACCAACATCTGGGCCAACCGGGGCTGACGCGCGGCCCCCGCCCCGGACCGGAGTCCGGGCACAAAAAACGGGCCGGTCCGTGGGGGGGGGTACGGACCGGCCCGAGGGGGGGTTTCCACCATAACCCTTCGTAAGTGCTGCTGGGTGCCACGCCACGAAATAATCACTCTCCGAATTCGCCGGACTGCGCTGCGGGCACGGTCGCGGGCCCTCAGGAGCGGCGGCGCGGCCAGGTCTCAGCCGGGCTGGAAGCGGATCGCCACCGTGTCGCCGCCGAGGATCACGAAGTCGCCGTTCTCGCACCGGAGCACCGCCTCGCGCACCTCGCCGTGCTCGTCGCGCCGCTCCTGCGTGCCGACGACGGTCCACGCCCCGCCGTACGGAGGGGGAGGCAGCCTGCTCAGCTGCTCGAACTGCCACTGGCCTGCCGGGACGCACCAGTCGGGCAGGCCGGGCCAGGCTCCCGCGGTGATGTTCAGGGTGTGGTCGGAGGCGCAGGTCAGCAGCACCGACTGGCCGCCCTCCAGCACGAATTCGACGGCTTCCGGTTCCCCCGCGCGGCCTTCGGGGCGGTAGAACAGGCCCTGGACGGCGGTGATCCGCGCACCCGTGAGCCAGTCGGCCTTCCCGTGGCGCGGCCGGCCGGCCGGCGGGCTGATCTCTCCGCCCGGCATTTCCCTTCCCACCGACATGACCTGCTCCTTCATTGTGCGCTCAACCACCAGGGTCGCACTACTGATGGGTAGGACGGAGGGGCAGGTGATGCCGTTGCATCCGTGGCGGGTGAAGCCTCCCTCAGCGACGGTTCGTTGACGGTCGATCAGGTTTCCGGGCCTCGATCAGGAAGCGTGCGCTGTGCGCGACGAACGGCCCTTCCTCCTCGATCTGCCGGTGGAGGGAGCGCAGCCGGGGCAGGTGGGCGCCGACGGTGAATCCCGGCACCATCCAGATGACCTTCCGCAGGAAGTAGACGACGGCGCCGATGTCCAGGAACTCGACGCGCAGCCGCTCGGCGCGCAGGTCCGCCACCTCCAGGCCGGCGGCCTCCGCGTCCTCCCGGGCTCGCCCCGGGTCCCGCGCGCCGCGCTCCTCGGCCGTCCGCGGGCCGAGGAAGTACTCGACGAGCTCGAACACGCTCTCCGGACCGACCTGCTGGGAGAGGTACGTCCCTCCGGGTGCCAGGACCCGGGCGATCTCGTCCCACCACGTCGTCACCGGGTGCCGGCTGACGACCAGGTCGAAGGCGCCGTCGGCGAAGGGCAGCGGCGGCTCGTCGGAGTCCGCGACGACGGCGGCGCCGCGCGGATGGAGCAGGGCTGTGGCACGGGCGACGTTCGGCGGCCAGGACTCGGTGGCCACGGTGAGCGGCGCCAGCACGGGCGCGGAGGCCAGGACCTCCCCTCCCCCGGTCTGGATGTCGAGCGCCGCCCCGGCCCGGGCCAGCCGGTCCGCCATGGTCCGCGCGTACCCCCAGGAGGGGCGCTGCTCGGTGGCCCGCCCGTCGAGCCACGAGAAGTCCCAGCCGTCGACGGAGACGGCGTCGGCCTCCGCGACGAGGGCGTCGAAACGCGCCTCGGAGGCGGAGGAGGAAGAAGAGGAGGAAGGGGCGGACGATCCGGTCATACGGGAAGGGTGTCAGCCGGACACCGCCGGGCGCGACCGGATATTCCGTACATCCGTGTGCCGGGTGAGGTGCGGGGCGGGGTCATGCGGCGAGGCCCCCGAACAGCAGGCCGGTCAGCGCACCGGCGATCATGAACGGGCCGAACGGGATGCCCGTCTTGCGCCCCGCGCGCCGCAGCAGCATCAGCCCCGTCCCGTACAGCGCGCCGAACAGGAACCCGGCGAAGCCTCCCGCGCAGAGCACGCCCCAGCCGTACCAGCCGAGCGCGATGCCCAGGGCGAGGGCCAGCTTCACATCGCCGAAGCCCATGCCGTTCGGGTTGATCAGGAACAGCACCAGGTAGAAGCCGCCGAGCGCCGCTCCGCCGAGCAGGGCCGACGTCCAGGACCCGCCGTGCTCGGGCAGCAGCGCCGCGCCGCCCAGGAGCAGGGCGGCGGCACCGGCCAGCGGCAGCGTCAGCGCGTCGGGGAGCCGGTGGACGCGCCGGTCGATGACGGCGAGCAGCACGGCGACGGGCGCCAGCAGCAGCCAGACGACGGCCTCGGGGCGGGCCCCGGTGGCGGCGGCGAGCGCCACGCAGGCGACGACGGTGACGACCGGGGCGAGCACGGCGGGGGCGTAGCGGCCCGGCGCGGCCGGCGCCGGGGCCCCCGGGGCGGAGCCCTCCGGAAGGGAGGGGACGGTCACGGCGCACGCCGCGCACCTGGTGGGCCCCAGCCAGCCCCCGGCCGGCCCCGTGAGGGCGTGCCCGGCCGGGCAGGCGTCCCGCCAGGGCTCCTCGGGCTCGACGGAGAAGCGGTACGCGGCGCGCGGGACCAGCAGTCCGGCGGCGGCGCCCCAGAGCGCGGCGACCGCAATCAGTGTGGCGTCCACGGTGGCGACCCTAATCCGCCCCGCACGGCGGGGTCTTGGGCCCGGGGGCCCACTGCCGGCCGTTCCGGGCCCACAGGCCGGCCGCAGCCGCTACGGTCGGTTCCCATGGGGAAATGGCGTGACGGTGGCGGGACACTGACGGTCGGGGCGGACTCCGAGGTGCGGGAGGTGCCGCTGCGCATCGCCGCCTCGTACCGGGCGCGGACGCGCGGGCTGCTCGGCGCGGACGGTGTCGAGGGCGCGCTGCTGATCACCCCGTGCGGGAGCATCCACACGTTCCGGATGCGGTTCGCCATCGATGTGGCCTACCTGGACCGGAAGTTCAACGTGCTGGCGGTCCGCACGATGAGGCCGGGCCGGCTCGGGCTGCCCAGGATCCGCGCCCGCCATGTGGTGGAGTCGGAGGCCGGCGCGATGGAGCGGTGGGGCCTGCGGCCCGGGACGCGGGTGCGGGTCTCCGTACCGGCTACGGAAGTTTCGCCGCCTGCGCGGTGACGAGTGCGGCCGGGATCTCCGGTGCCGTCTCCTGGAGGAAGTTGGCGGCGTAGAAGGTGACGACCGTCGACCCGGTCCGTACGAGGTGGAAGACGAGCGGCACCCTGACGCCTTCCAGGCTGCCCGTCACCTGGTAGGCGAACGACTCCTGGCCCGCGCCGGGTGCGGGGAGCGTCTTCACCCCGGTGTAGGTGGACGGGCCGTCGTCGCTCGTCGTCCGGAATCCGGCTGCGCAGGCCCGTACGGCGTCCCGGACCGAGCGCAGCAGTTCCTCGGCGCCGCCCTTCGGGTGCGAGGTGAGGATCTCGGTGACGACGGTCTGGTCGTCCTTGCCCTCCTCCGCCGTGTCCATGGCCGTACGGAAGACGGTGGCGGCCGGAGCGGGCTCGGGCGAGCCGTTGATGATCGCCGTGATCGGCCGGCAGGCCTCGTCCTCCGGCTTCTCGGTGCCGCGTTCGTCGGTGCCCTCCAGGGGCGCGATCGCGTAGCCGGGCACCTCGCCCGTGGTGAGGGCCACCTTCGCGAGTTCGGGCTCGGTGAGGGTCCTGCCGTCGCTGGTGACCGTGGGCGCGGGCTCCCCGGACGGGGCGGGCTCCCCGCTGGCGACGGCCCCGGAGCCGGCGGCCGGTGTCCGCGAGGCGGTGGCCTTCGCGCCGGTCCCCTTGCCGTCGCCGCCCCCGTCGTCGGGCCCGCAGCCCGCGGCTGCCAGGCAGAGGACGAGCGCGCTCGCCGCCACGACCGTGGTACGTACCCTCATCGCTCACCGCTCCTGACCCGACGTGCACCGGATCAGCACGCTAACAACCGGGGCGCTCCCGGCGCGTGGGCCCGTGGGCCCAACTCACGGCGGGCCGGACCCCAGCAGCGTCCACGCCCCGTACGCGGCGGAGCCGACGGCGAGCGCGGCGAGCACCGCGCCCGTACGCGCCGTCGTGCGCAGCCCCGCGAGGGCGACGGCCGGCGGCAGGAGCAGCGGGAACGCGGGCATCATCAGGCGGGGCCTGGACCCGAAGTAGCCGGAGCCGACGAGCGAGACGACGACGATCGCGATGCCGTACGCCAGCACGGGCAGCGGCTGCCGCTGCCGTACACACAGGAACACCAGCCACCCCAGCAGTCCCAGCGCGGCACAGAGCCCGAGCGCGGCGGGCAGCGGCAGCCCGGCGATGAACGCGGCGAGCGCCCGGCCGCCGTCGATGCTGTTGCCCCACTGTGCCTGGACGTCGAAGTACGCGAACGGGCCGCCCTGCCGTACGGCGACGAACACGACGTAGGCCAGCCACCCCAGCGGCGCCAGGCAGACCCCCAGCAGCATGCGCCCGTTCCGGCGCAGCAGGCCGTCCCGGCCGCCGGAGCGCCCTTCCCGTACGAGGACGGCGACGGCGGTGAGCGCGAGCGCCGCGATGAGCGCGGCGGCCGAGGGGCGGGTCAGCCCGGCCAGGACGCACAGCGCGCCCGCGGCGATCCAGCGGTCCTTGAGCACCGCGTACAGCGACCAGGCGGCGAGGGCGGTGAAGAGGGTCTCGGTGTAGGCCATCGACTGCACGAACGCCGTCGGGTACGCGCCCCACAGCGCGGCCAGCACCACTCCGGTGCGCCGCCCGTGCAGCTCGGCGCCGACGGCGAAGATCCCCCAGGCGGCGAGGAGCCCCGCCAGCCAGGCGACGGCGATCCCGGCGCCCTGCACGGTGAGCGGGGTGACCGCGGCGATGCCGCGTTCCAGGGCCGGGAGGAGCGGGAAGAAGGCCAGGTCGGGGTGGACGCCGCCGTCGGGGAGGGTGACGGTGTGGCCGTAGCCGTGGACGGCGATCCGCTGGTACCAGACGGAGTCCCAGCGTCCGCCGAGCAGGTGCGGGGCGTCCTTCCCGGCGGCCGAGGCGGAGATCCAGAAGACGAGGAGCCCGACGGCCCTGACCACGGCGTAGGCACCCAGGGCGGGCGCGGCGGCGGCGAGCAGGGCCTTGGCGCGAGGCCGGGCACCGCGGGGTACGGGCGCCGCCGCGGGGCGGGGGCGCGTGAGCGGATCGGGCATACGGCCGATTATGGGGCCGCGCCCGTGGCGGTCACCAAGCCGGGCTCGGCGGGGGCCCTCCGCCGGCCCGCAGGACCTCCGTGTGCGGGTCCTCCCGGGTGCCGAGACCCCGGCCGACCAGCGGGCTGACCGTGCGGATCAGCTTCAGCTGCGTCGAGCGCAGGACCCGCAGGGTGGTGTCGTCGGGCCACCCGGTCGTGGTGGACCACTCGTATCCCGAGCCGACCAGCTCGCTGACGAAGGCCAGCTCGGTCGCCAGCAGGGCCCGCGCCCAGTCCATCGGTTCCAGCTCCCCCCTCGCCGCGAGGGAGCTGCGGATCGTCATGCCGCGTCGGCTGAGGTCCTGGGCGCTGTCGAAGCCCATGGCGACGGCGAACTCCTCCGTGCAGCGGGCGGGGCCGCACCATTCCATCAGCCCTTGCTGGAGGAGACGGGTCTCCTCATCGGTCAGGGCCAGCTGTTGAGCCGTGGGCACGCGCCGTCACCTTCCGGTTGCGGCCCGGCCCGGCGCCGTGGGGGTGCGCCGGGACGGGCGTCGATCACCTGCGGCACAGACGCTAAGGCCATGGCGGCGTCCCGTCTTGGGCCCAGGGGCCCAAGAGGGGGCCTCAGCCGTCCTGTCGGGCTTCGACGATGCGCTCCACCCGAGCCCGAGGCAGCTGTGCGACGGCCTTCTCGACGGCGTCGACGGTGAAGAACGGCCGGCCGTCCCCGTCCATGACCCCGCCCCCACCGCCGTCCAGAACCCGGGCTCGTGTCCTGAAGCCGTCCGGAGTGGCCGCCCAGTAGGCCGAGGGGCGCACCCCGTCGGCCGGATGGAGGACGGTCGTACCGAGCCGGGCCGCGAGCCGCAGGGCGGCTTCGGCCTCGGGCGGCGGCGCGGGCCCGACGCGGGGTGAGACATGGACGTCCCAGGCGAGAGCCAGGTCACCGGCCAGGCTCATGCGGTCGCACAGCACCGCGGCCGCCCAGTCACGGTGTCGGCCGGACTCGTCGGCGATGTCCACCTCGGCCGCCGTCACCCCGACCACCTCGGCCAGGGCCACCGCCATGGCGGCCACCGGGAGCCGGTGCACGGTCAGGAACGTGTACGCGGCCATCGGCGACCCCCTCAGCGCTTCGTCAGGCCCGCGGGCCGGCCTTCCCGATGTCCGCCAGCGACTCGGTCGCGGTGCGGCGGATCCTCTTCGTCCTGCCGTGCCCGGCCAGCAGCTCCAGGGCGTGCCGGTGGCCCTCCGCGCGGCTCTGCGCCACACGCAGCTGCAGCCAGTCCGACCAGGACCCGACCTCCGCAGCGTCGTAGCCGGCCATACGCCGGTCCAAGGAGTCGAGCACCGCCAGTTCCCCCGAGCGCCGTTCGGCGAATTCCCGGACCTCGGGATCCAGGGCGGCGGTCCAACTGCCGTGCTCCGCGACGGGCGTCCTCTCCAGCATCAGGACCACGACGGCCGAGGCGAGAGGCCCGTCGGTCTCCGCCCGTACGGCATCCAGCAGGAGCGCGTGTGCCGCGGGCTGCTCCACGGCCCGGCGGTAGAGCTCCCACCGGGCATGGCCGTCCTCCCAGGAGGCCTTGGCCGGGGGGTCCGTATCCCCGTTCACCGCCGCGTCCAGCGCGGACAGACGTGCCGACAGATCGTTCTCGGACTCAGCAGCCATGGTTCACGAGTCCGGCCCGTACCTCTGGATCAATCGCCCTCCAGATGGAGTTCCGTGGAGGAGTCCTCCTGGCAGATACTGGCCAGACGACCGACCTCGTCCAGAGCCGCTCGCTGCGACGCCTCGGTGACACCCCTGCGCGTCGCGTCGATCTCGGAGAGCAGTTGCGCCATTTCGACGGCTGTCAGGACCAGTGTCCCGTAGGGATCGACCCGGGACAGCATCGGCAGACCGCTCCCGGTACAGAGCCGCGCGAACAGGTCCGCCTCGTCCACGAAGACATCGACCTGGGTCAGCCGGCGCCGTCTCGGACCGGTGCCGGGCTGTTCCACCCGCATCAGCACTGCGTCGACGCCCATGGGCCACCTTCGTCTCTCATGTCTCACCGTCAGAGTCCTTGTCACGGGCCCGCCCTACGGCGCTGCGGACGGGAACGCGGTGATGAGTTTCCCATCACGCACGACCACTCGGATGTAGTACTGGGGATCTCCCGACGCAGTCTTGCCGATGGCCGAGTTGAACTTGTGGTAGTACGTCCCGTCGCGTGTCTCGCCGTTGAGGGCACGCTTGATCATCTTCTCGATCTTGGGCTTGCTCGTGGTGGTGAACTTGCTCTTGTTCGGGTACTTCGACCGATTCACATGGCGATCCCAGATGTGGTCCCATCGCCCCTTCGAGATCGGAACGCCACAGTCGGTGTTGTGCACCAGGACCGCCTCGGACCCGGCGACCACGTAGTACGTGTGGATGCCGGAGACGGTGAGGTCGTACGTCGTCTGCCGCTCCGTGTAACGGGAGACGGAAGCCACCGTCAGCGTGGTGCCGTCCGCTGTGCGCAGATCTGCTCCGGGCCGGATGTCCCCCGCGTCGAGCCACCGCCCCTCGTCGGGCTGCCAGAAGGGGTGGGTGTCGGTCGCCGTGACGACTGCGGGACCTGCCGGCGTACGGAACGTCAGTTGGGTGAAGTGCTTGTCGTCGTGTGTGGTGATCAGCCGCTCGACAGCACGGGGCTCGGACAATCCGGTGTCCGGGTCCGTCGCGTACACCAGGGAACCGGCGGTGACCTTCTCGATCCCTGTGCGACGACCGTCCGCCAGCAGGACCCGCGTTCCCGGAGGGAAGCTGTGTGCTGCCGGGCACGTGGTCGGTTTGCCGTCCGGCTTGTCGTCCTTCTTCGGCGGGTCCTTCTTCTCTGCGTCGAGCTTCTTCTTCGCGTCGGCGAGCTTCTTCTCGGCGTCCTTGACCTTCTTACGGTTCTTGACCAGGCCCTTCAGCCCGTCGTAGAGGTCTCCGCCGTGCTTCTTCAACGCCTTGATCAGCTTCGCGGCCTTCTTCCACTTCCACGGCGCCCCGTACTTCGCCGCGAGCTTCCCGACCGCACCCCCGATCAGACTCAGCAGCACATTGATCAACGTCTCCGTGCAGGCGCCCATGTCGCCCTTGGTGATGCAGTCCAGCGCGTCGGTGATCCCGAGTTCCTCGGCCAGGATCTTGGCGAGCTCCTTCGCCGCCTCGACCGCCTTGTCCGAGCTGGTCTTCTCCGCGCTCTGCGCGTCCTGAAGCTCCTTCAGCGCGGCGTCGTAGTCGATCTGCGACTGGGATTTCGGCGTGCCGTCGTCGGACACCGGCCGGCCGTCCCCCGGAGAGCCCTGCGCCTCGGGATTCCCCCCGCTGCCGCAGTCACCACCGCCGGCGATACGGCACACCTGCGCACCGATCTTCTCCGACAGCTCCGCACCGATCCCCGTCGCCACCAGCGCGCCGACGATCGCCACGACCACCATGACCAGACCGACGTACTCGATCGCCCCCTGGCCCCGCTGCCCCCGACGCGCACGCCTCAGCCCCAGCAGGCGCGCGTCGGTCCGCGGCACCCTCTCCCGCGACCAACGGCGCAGCCGACGACGCACTTCCCCCGGTCCAGTCATACCCGTGACGCTAACCACCGGACGCACGCGCGGTCTTGGGCCCGCGGGCCCAAACCGTCGCCGTACGCACCCAAAGTGCGCACACCCGTTGGGACCGCTTTTGGGGCTGCGGGCCCGGGTCAGGCGCGGGCGCCGACCGTACATTCACCCGAAACGCAATGGGCGGGTGACGGGCGAGAGGGTGAACCGTGAGCGGTGGAGGCGGCTGGGGCGACAGGGGCACGGGCCATATACCGCCGGGCGGTCCGGAGGGCGGCTGGTTCTTCCCGCTGACCCGCAGCTGGGCGGCCGGCGCCCTCGTCTACGTCATCGCCGGGTTCCTGATGACGCGGGCGCTCATCGAGACCCTCGCCACCGACGAGCGCCTCGAACTGTTCGGCTGGCGCCTGGCGTTGCTGCACCTGCCCGGCGTCGTCGTCACCGTACTGACGGTCCTGGCGGCAGCCCGTACGCTCCCCGCCCGCCACCGGGACTCCCGTCTGCTGTACTCCCTCGGCACGCTCACCGTCCCCGTCGCCGGGCTCGCGTACGGCTATGCCGTGACCTGGGACGTCGTCGGCACCGAGGGCCTTCTGATGCCGGTGGTCGCCATGGTCACCGGTGCCGCCGTGGGGCTGGCCCTCGACCGGCTCGTCGAGGACCGGGACGACGGGCCCGCGTCCCCGTCGGCGTACACCCGCTCGTACGACTGGCGTGAGCGCGGCGCCACGGCCACCGAGTACCTCGGCGTCATCGTCCTGGTCGTCGCACTGATCGGCGCGCTCGCCATGGCCGGTGTCGGGGGCAGGATCGGGGAGCGCATCCGCTGTGCCATCAGCTCGCTCACCGGGGACGGCGGCGGCTGCACCACGGGCGGGGACGGCACCGCGAAGCCGAAGACCGACGCCGACTACGAGCCCAAGCTCTGCCAGATCTCCGCCGTCTCGGACACGGCGGGCGGCAAGGTCAAGATCGGCTGGTTCGAGTGGGGTGAGGAGTACGGCTTCCAGCAGAAGGTCGCCCAGGCCAACACCGATGTGAACGAGGACGGGAAGGTCGACGAGAACGACAAGCTCGTCTACATGACCTTCACCGACGCCGCCTCCGCGGGGGTCAACGCCAGCACGCCGGGCGTCAAGCTCGGCAGTCTGGGCAAGGCGGACGTCGACATCGGCGGCGGCATCAAGATCACCAACGGTGACACCTGGGTGTTCAGGAGCGAGGCCGACGCCCAGAAGATGAGGGACGACATCGAGGAGATGAAGATGTGGGAGACCTCGATGAAGCACAGCGGCGGCTACGGCGGCGGCTGGTACTCCGGCATGAAGTGGGCCGACAAGAAGGAGGACATCGAGAAGAAGATCGGCGACAAGAAGATCTCGTACTCGACCATCGGGCTGAACGTCTACGCGGACGGCGGCCTCTCCATCAAGGCGGGCGACGAGGACAAGCTCGGCGCGAAGCTCGGCGGCAAGGCCAAGTTCTCGCCGGACGTCACGATCACCAAGGACGACGTCAACGGCAACGAGTCGTACACCTACACCGCCAAGCTGGAGATCGAGGGCAAGGTCGGCGGCAACGCGGGCCCGCTGGGCGGGACCGCGGGCGCCAAGGACACCCGCACGGGGGCTCTCACCGTCACCCGTGACCAGAAGACGGGGAAGATCGTCCGGATCGACATGACCAAGACGGTGGAGAAGACCTCGACCTCCGACAAGGGCGAGGCCGGCGGCGACAACGGCAAGACGGGCTCGGACAAGCGGGGCGGCAAGGGCAGCGTCACCGACTCCTCGGGGGACACCGGCATCGAGGTGCAGACGAACTCGATCGTCTTCGGCAAGGAGACCGACAAGGCCACGGAGGACAAGCGCGCCGTCGCCGAGCAGTGGCTCGACGGCTCCGGTAACAACACCGCCCCGTTCGAGTACATGTTCGGCGACCGTTCCCTCCAGGAGAAGCCCGCCGGTACCGACCCCTTCGACCAGCTGATGTTCCAGGACGGCCTGTCCAGCACGATGCAGTACCACGGCGAGTCGGACGCCCAGGAGTTCGGCTTCGAGGTGTCGCTGGGCATGAGCCTCGGGTTCTCGGTCTCCGACGAGCACAAGAAGGAGACACTGACGGACGCACAGTTCCTCGGAGCTCCGCAGGGCGACAAGCGCACGTACCTCCCGTACAGCTATTGCGCCCGCTGAACCGCTGTGAATCGCTGGAACCGCAGTGCATCGCTGGAACCGCAGTGCATCGCTATGAACCGCAGTGAACCCCCACCCGGCCCGGAAGAGGCGATGACGTTGACGAAGTCCAGGACGCTCGGCGCGGCCGTCGCCGCCGCCCTCGGCCTGACGCTCCTCGGCGGCTGCGGCGGCACGGACGCCGCCTCGGTCCCCGAGGGCTGGGGCACGCTCGACACGAAGAGCGTGTCCGTGGGCTATCCGAAGGACCAGGGGTACGCGCCGCAGCCGGCTGCCGAGCGCGGCAAGGCCAACGCGGCGGTCGCGCTCAAGGAGGAGAAGGGCGTACGCACCGGCATGGTCTCGGTCCAGCTGGACTTCGCCACGGGTGTCAGCGACGCCGGGGAGGCCGCCGCCGCGGCGGGCGCCGGGATCGGCCTCGGGACCACCCGCAAGGACACCCGGGACGTGAGCCTCGCGGGTGAGGAGAGCGCCCGTGAAGCACGCAGGATCGACTACGAGTTCACGTCCACGGGCGAGGAGTCGACCCCGGCGGAGGGAACGCGGATGACGGGGGTCGTGGTGGCGGGCGTCGACTCGAAGGACGTACCGTTCGCCATCCGGATCAACGCGGTGAAGGAGGCGCTGAGTCCGGCGGACCTCGACGCGTTCGTCGGGTCGATCACCGTCAAGTAGGCCCGACCGCCGTCAGACCGGCCGGCCGCCGTCGATTACGCCCGACCCCGTCGAGCAGCAGGCCGGCCGTCTTCGAGTAATCCGTACCGGAGCGTTGTCGATGGACGTACTGCCGGGTGGCACGGCCACCTTCCTGCTGCTGTTCGGCCTGTTCCTCGGGGCGTTCGCGATCCGCTCCGGCCTGCGACTGATACGTGTGCTGCGGCTGGTCCGGCGCGGCGAGCGCGCCGAGGGCCGCTGCGCGGACCGGCGGGTGGAGGACCGCGGGACCGGCACGGAGAACCGTTACCGCACGGAGTACGTCTTCGCCTTCCGCACCCCGGACGGCCGGGAGGTGGAGTTCACCGACCACGCCCCGGGCCCCTTCGGCTTCGAGGTCGGCGCCCCGGTACGCGTCTCCTACGACCCGGCGGCCCCGGAGCTGCGGGCCACGGTCGCGGGGCCGGGGGCATGGGGGCCGCTGCTGATGCCGGCGGTGTTCGCGACGGTGCTGGGCCTGTTCTCGCTGGGGCTGCTGGCGGGGTTCGCGGCGACGGTGCTGGGCTGAGGGGACGGAGGCGGGGGGGGCGGAGCGTACCGGCCTCTCGGAGCTTGGCGCGGTCGAAGGGCGGGGCGGACTCTCAGAGCTTGGCGCGGTCGAAGGGCGGGGCGAGCGGGTCCAGCGCCCCCGTCGCGCGGAGCTGGGTGTTGACGTCAATGACGGTCTCCACCGACGGCGTCCGCGTGCCGCCGTACGTCAGGTCGATGACCAGCCCGCCGTGCGCGGCAGGCGTGTACGTGCCGGGCAGCCCCTCGGGGGCGAGCGCCGCCCGCCGCTCGGAGAGCCAGACCGCACGGCCGCACCGGGGGTCCGAGTTCTTCAGGCCGAAGTGGTCCGCGACCGCCCGGTACAGCGGCCTGTCGTACACCTGCCCGGCGTCGATGTCCCACTCCTCGCCGATGACCGCCAGGATCTCGGGGGTGCGCCGGACGACGTCCGCGTCCTCGTCCACCGTGCGCGAGCGGAAGACGACCGAGGCGGAGCGGGTGATGTACGGGGAGAGGCCGCCCGCGCGGACGTTCGACGTCACCTTCGCCGCGTCCTGGTTGTGCGCCCACAGCGACCCCCCGAGGCCCACCACGTCGAGGTCCGGCCCGGGGTTCTCCCGGACGAGGTAGTCGGCCAGGGCGGGGACGGTGGGCATCAGCAGGGGGTCGGCCGGAATACCGTCCCCCGCCTCGTGCCACCCGTGGAACGTCCCGCCGTCGATGTCCGCGAGCCGCGCCAGGGTGGCGTACCACCGCTCGGCGATGCCCTGCGGGTCCTCTTCCCGGGTGCCCCAGAATCCGTTGACGACGACGTTCAGCACGACGCTCTCCTCGTCCTTCTCCACCGCGCCGCCGGCACGCGCTCCCGCCGGCGCCTCACCCCGTCACATCGCCAGGCGTGTTGATGACCTTAACGTCGATGCCCCGCTCCTCGAAGAGCTCCCGCGCCGCCTCGGCGACGTCCGGGTCGGACAGGTGCCACTCGACGGGCTTGCCGCGCGCCGCGTCCACCTGCCGGGTCGCCTGGTCCGCCCAGCGCTGCTGGACCTTCGGGGTGAGCTCCCCGGTCTCGGCGTTGTAGAAGTCCTTGCCCCGGTAGCCGTACTTCGCCTCCAGGTAGGTGCCCCGCGCGGCGTCCCAGCCGTCGAAGTCGACCGGCTTCCCGGTGAGCTTGTCGAGCGGGACCTGGTACTCCTTGCCGCGGGCCACCTTGGAGATCTGCTCCTGGTAACGCGCGCCCATCTCGGTCGGGTAGTTCCAGACGCCGGGCTTGATCTTCGTCCAGGTGCCGGTGCCGCCGTCCTTCGAACCGGCCCGGGGGTTCTTGAGGTCCTTGTACCAGGCCGGCTTCGGCGCGTTCCTGGCCCGCTCCAGCTCCTTCTTCCGCTTGGCCTCGGCGGCGGCCTTCTTGGCCTCGTCGGCCTGCTTCTGCGCCTCGTCGGCGGCCGCCTTCTTCTCGGGGTCGACCTCGTCGCACCGCTCGGTACGGAACCCGACGCGCACCGAGGCGTGCGCGGCCGCGAGGACGCCGGTGCCACTGCCGGAGACCCCGACCGTGCGGGTGCCGGTGGCCCCGACCGGGCCGGTGCCGGTGCCTGTGCCGGTGCTCGTGTCCGCCCCGGGGCCTGCCGGATCGCCGTAGGGGACGCGCAGGAGGCCGCCCAGTCCGACGGTGCAGCCGGTCAGGCCGGCCTCGTCCGCCGCGTCGTCCGCGTGCTTCTGCGCGTCGGCGGCGGCCTTCTCCGCGCCCTCCACATCGCCGGCCTTGGCGGCCTTCTTGGCCTTCGCGGCGGCCTCGGACGCCTTCTGGGCGACCTCTCCCAGCTTGCCGAGCTTGCCCAGTTTGCCGAGCTTCCCCACCTTGCCGATGAGCTTGGCCTCGCCGTAGCCGGGGATGAAGAGGGAGCCGACGTTCCAGAGGCCGGTGCCGATGGCCTGGCCCTCGTTCCCGTCCTTCCACTGGTCCCGCACCTCGTCGCCGATGAAGACGTCGTCGACCACCTTCAGGCCGGTGCTGCCGCTGGCCTTGGTCCAGTCCCAGACGGCCCCGAGGTAGTCGCCGTCGGACCACTTGTCGCCGGCGCCCTCCGAGTTCTTGGACCAGGTGTCGCCGAGGCTCTTGCCGTAGTCCATGAGGCCGTTCCACGCCTTGACGGGGTGGATGACCGTGTCGAACGTGCCGGTGACGTCACCCCACAGGCCGTTGGCGAACACACCGGTGAAAAACCCGCCGGTCTGGTGCCCGGCGCAGGAGAGGAAGGCGCCCACGCCCGAGGTGCAGCTCTCGCCGCTCTTCTCCTCGTCGCCACCGCCCTCACCCGGATCGCCGCCGTCCGCGCCGCCCGAGTCGTCCACGTCGTCGCCGCCGTCCCCGACCTGCACGGCCCCGGGATCACCACTGGAACCGCCGGACGCCTCGCCACCGGAACCTCCGGTCGTTTCGCCGCTGGCGCCGCCGGTCGTTTCGCCTCCGGATCCGCCGGTCGCCTCGCCGCTGGAACCGCCGGAGCTGCCGGTCGTTTCGCCGCTGGAACTACCGGATCCGCCGGTTGCCTCGCCGCTGGATCCGCCGGTCGCCCCACCGCTGGAACTACCGGATCCGCCGGTCGCCCCCGTACCGCCGGGATCCCCGCCCTCGTTACTCCCCTCGGTCCCGCCCTCGGTCCCGCCCTCCCCGTCGGACTCGGGCCCGTCGCCCGCCACGACCTCGCCCCCGTCGGACGCAGGGCACGCGCTGCCGGTCAGGTCGCAGAGGGCGCTGCGTATCCCCCCGGTCACCTGCCCGCCGATCCCGGACGCCACGAGCGCGCCCACGATGGCGACGACGATCACGATCAGGCCCAGGTACTCCATCGCCGTCTGGCCCCCGTCGCGGCGCCACCGGATCATCCGCGCGAGGCTGAACCGCCGGTGTGCGACGCGCTGCGCGACCGGCACGTCGAACCAGTCGCGCGAGCTACGGCGCAGCAGCAGGATCAGGCCGGCGACCGGGATCACCAGTTGCGGTACTCCCCGCGGGTCGCCGTCCCCGCTCAGCGTCGCCAGTGCGCCGAGCAGGAACCACACGTGTACGGCGACGAGCCCGCGCCAGATCCAGGTGTCCCCGGAGCGTACGTACGCCGACAGCGCGAGCCCGGCGGCGCCCGGCAGTGCCGCGTACAGCAGGAGTCCGAGGAGCTCACCGTCGATGGCGTCGACCGACGCGGCCTGGAGGAGTACGCCGACGCCCCCGACGACCGTGAACACGAACAGCGTCCGGACGAGGAGCAGCACCACCCCCAACGGCCTCGGCAGCGGAACCCCGCCCCCGCCCGCCGGAGCCGGCAGTCCGCCGACGCCTCCCGATGCCGCAAATCCCCCTGTACCAGACACTCCGGCCCCCAACCAGGCGCTGTGAGGCGAGAGTTCACCCACCCGGTCCATCGGACCACAGGCGGGTGGCCGGAAGCATGGGTCCGAGGGCCCAAAAGAGGCGGTTATCCACAGCCTTGTGCGGCCTTGGCCCGGATCATGGATCGTTGACCCATGATCCAGGCAGACAAGGTCCCCTCACCCGCCGTAGGCGACGTTCCCCTCCGCCGGCCCGCCGGCCGGGTGCCTGCGACGGCTCACGAGCTGCCAGGCACCCAGGCCCAGGACCAGCACGGTGCCGATGCCGATCCCCGCGAACCCGACCGCGCGCATCGTGGAGTCGGCGCCGACGCCGGGGACGTCGCTGCCGAGCCCGAACCCGGCCGCCTCCGCGTCACCGTCGTACGCGGGACCCTGCTGCGCCTCGCCCTCCACGCCGACGTTCAACGTCATGGGGACGTTGCTGGGCACCTTGGGGTCCAGGGTGACCTGGACGTAGTACCAGCCCTGGAACCGCATCGCCGACGTCGCGTCCGTGCCCTCCGCGAACCGGTTCGCGTACGCGGCCGGGGCCGTGCCGAGATCGACGCCCGTGGGGGCGCCCGAATAGCCGGTGCTCTTGTCGGCGACGCGGCCACGGGCGGTGTTGTACAGCGCGAGGCGCAGCCCGTTGACGGTGAAGACCGACGTGTCCGACGTGGCGTTGGCCAGTTGGGCCCGCAAGAAGAGCTGCTGGCCCCAGGCGACCGGCACCCGGTAGAAGCGGCTCTCGCCCGGCCGGATGTCGTCCCTCCAGGCGCCGCCTTCCACGGCTGCCGCGTCGTTGAACCCGGTTCCGCCGCTCACCTTCTGCGGGGTTCCGCCGCTCGGTGACGGTGCCTTCGAGCTCCAGCCGGTCGGCGCCGCCGGCTCATCGGCACCGGGCTTGAGGCCGGGCTCCGCCATGTACGTCAGCTCGATCGGCCACTTCGCTCCGCCACCGGTCTTCGTGCCCGCCCAGGACACGGTGTAGAGGTAGTCCCCGGCCTCCTGGCACGGTGTGCTGCTGTCCTTGATGCGCCGCGAGGCGTAGCTCGCGATCGTACGAGCGGTCTCGCCCCCGAAGTAGGCGGCCGGGCTGGAGCCGCACGTCATGCCGTCGGGGGAGGTCAGGGAGACCTGGATGCCGTCGAGGATGCCGCTCCTGCTGCCGGGGGGCGGGGCGAGCACGGTGGAGACGTACGCATGGGACGTGTCGTCGAGCCGGACGCGGTAGTACTTCTTCTGGCCCGGCGCGATGGTGTCCGAGTAGATCTTCGCCCGCTCCAGCTCGGGCCCGTCCACGCTCGACTCCGCGCCGGTGACGGGCACCGATCCTTCGGCCGGCCGGTACGAGCGGGCGGCGCCGCCCGGGGCGTCGTCCGCACGGGGGGCCGCCGTCGCGGCGCTCGGCAGCAGCAGGACACAGAGCGCTGCCGCCACCCCGGCAGCGGCACCGCCTCGGGGCCTCGACACGATTCCGATTCCTCTCGTCGGGCACGGAGGCCCCGTTCATACGGGGTCCGGTGCCCGACCTTACGGCCGCGGGCACCGAACCCCCAGACTGCGTGCCGCCCCTACGAGCCTTCGGTGCGTGGGAAGGAGACCTCCACGCGACGGTTCTTCTTGCGGCCCTCTTCGGTGTCGTTGCTGGCGATCGGGTACTGCTCGCCGTAACCGCGGATCTCGAACGTGACGCTCGGGAGCTTGGTGGCCAGCACTCCCTGTACGGCGTTCGCCCGCTGCTTGGACAGGACGTCGCCGTGGGCGGACGACCCGAGGTTGTCCGTGAAACCGAAGACGCGCACCTTCGGGGCGTTCTGCGTCTGGATCTCCAGGGCGATCGCGTTGATACGGGCCGTGGCCTCGCCGCTCAGCTTGGCACTGTCCTTACCGAAGAGGACTTCGGCCTGAAGGGCGAAGGTGATGTCGGCGTTGGTGTCCTCGCGGCGTTCCTCACCGCCCATGTCCTCGACGATGGACTTGATGTCGAGCACGCGGACGTCGCCGAGGGCCGCTCCGTCGCCGAGCATGAGACCCGGTGAGTTGGCGTCGACCTCGACGGGCGGCGAGGCGCTCGGCACGGCGGTGGGGTTGTCGTCCGCCGAGGCAGAGGTGGCCCCCCAGAGGGTCGAGGTGCCGAGGACGACCGCCGCGGCGGCGCAGAGTCCGACGCGGCATCGGAGGGCACTGCGTGGTGCGGCTGGTGTGGGGGTGAGTGGCTGCATGGCGGTCGTCACCCCGAGATCTTGATCGTCGCGGTGGGCATGGTGGGGATCTGGAAGTCGACCTCGGTGGTGCTCTGGGGCGGGGCGGGGAACTGGACGAAGAACGGCGCGGTCTGTCCCGGCGCGATGCCTGTGGTGAACGCCGTGCAGAGGCACCTTCCGTCAGTGTCCCGCAGAGTCAGGTAGCGCTTCTTGCCAGCCTGATCCACCAAGGAAGCACCGGCAACGGAGGCGCCGTTGCTCACCATCTCCTGCTCGGTCCCCTGCCAGCCCGGAGCGGTGAACTGTTGCTTCGAATCGTTCGTTACGCTGCCCTTGACCGTGACGAATCCACCGGAATCCCTCTCGGCCGAGTTCACTACCAGGCCGATTTCGCCCGGTCCCTTCACGCTGGCCAGTACAACTGAGGGGTCGGCGCTTTCCTCCGTGTCCGGGGACTCCTCCTTCTGCGACGCAGAGGAGTTGGATTCCTTCTGCTCACTACCCGGCTTGTCCGAACCGTCATCGCCGCCACAGGCCGTCAGGACGACAGCCATGGCTACGGAGGCGGCAGCGACGGCGGCCCCCTTGAAGCGAATCCGGGTCATGGCTGCACGCATGGGCGTGTTCCTCTCGGTGACGTTCACTTACTTGTCGGCCAGGTGGACGGAGAAAAGGTCTGCCAGGTCCGGCAGGAGGTTGAGGTTCTTCGGGTCGATATCGAAGTCCAAGTCTTCGTCATCACAGACGGCTTTGTACGCCTTCTGCTCCTCGGACTCGTCCGTGTCGCCGTCGTCGTCATCCGCCGAGGGACTCGGCGTGGGACGTGTGTCCTGTTCGATGCGACAGCGCGGCTCGATCACCGCCCTGGCGGTTGCCTCGGCTTTCTTCGTCCCGGTGCTGGCGATCACCGAGCTACCGACCGTCCCGTTGGTCTCGACCGTGACCGTGTAGGACGCCTCGGGCCAGTAGTCCGGATCGCATGTGACCGAACGGGCGTCGTTCGCCGCCGCGAGCCGGTCGGCTGCGGAGCACGACCTTCCTCCGATGTCCCGGCCGCTCAGCAGGTCGTCCCACGCGTCGAGGTCGAAGGCCCCGGGCCAGCTCCACTCGTCCCGCGCGTCCTGGGCCGCCGCCAGCGCGGCGGCGTCGGCGGCTGTCTGGGCCTCGTTCTTCTTCATCGACGCCTGGCCCACCGCGAAGTAAGCGAACGCAAGGAAGAGCAGGCCCGCCACCACCATGATGTAGATGGGGAAAGCCTGCCCTACCTCGCGCGACCGTCCGGTTAGTGGCCGGCCCCTTCGCCGCCACCGCCCCCCGTGATCTTGCCGATCTGCGTGGTGATCGCGCCAGCGATCGCGCTGCCGAAGTTCGTCGTCATGAGCACCCCGATGATTGCCACGACCACCACGATGATGCCCAGGTACTCCACCGCACCCTGCCCGCGGTCCGCCCGGGCCTTCATGCGCTCGACGGACGTGTTCGCCCAGACCTTGGCGTTGACGGACGCCTTCAGCATCGGGTTGCTCATGTTGTTCCCCTCCGGGTTCGGCCAACCGTGTGCCGGTCGGCTCGCAAGTCTCTCTGGTGCCACCTGCGTTACCGGCTTCCTCCTGGCCGGTGCCGTCGGTGACATGAGAAACGTACGGCCGGGCACCCCGTTCGACGCAGGGCCCCAGGGCCCAAAGCCGGGCCCAAAACGCGCGTTGGGCCCGCCCCGTCGTTCTCCCCCGTTCAGCCATGGCGGCCTGTCCCCCTCGTCCCAGGTCCCGGGCCCGGCGCTGTGCCGAGCCAGCGGGCGATCGCTTCACTGCGGCTGCTGCTGTGCAGCTTGGTGAAGATCCTGTTGATGTGGTTCTTGACTGTCTTTTCGCTGATGAAGCAGGTGGCGGCGATCTGGTGGTTGCTCATCCCGGACGCAATGAGCTCCATGACCTCCGCCTCCCTCGAACTCAGTTCATATTGCTGCCTGTTGGGCGCCAGCTGCCGGTTATGGCTTCCCTCAGTCGAAGACTGTGCCACAACAGGTTGCAGTTGCGAAAGGCCTTCCGGCGGGCCCGCAGGTCGCGTGCCCGAGGGACTGGGCGGCGGCGCGGTGGGCGGAGTGTTCCCCGGTTGTTGCGGCGCGCGGGCGGGGCTCCCATGGGGGGCGCCGGGCGTCAGGGCCGTCCCCAGGCCTTCCGGGAGGTTCCTCGGGACCTGTTCGGGGCCTTGGCGCATATGGGCGAGCAGTGCGTTGGCCGCTGTGGTGGTGAAGGGGGCCCGGCCGTTCTTCGTGTCCCGTACGGACTGGACGAGCTCGTCCGCCGTGAACTCGCCGTGGACCAGGTAGCCGCCCGCGCCCAGCCGCAGCGCCTCGTGGACGATGTCGCTCTCGCGGCTGTACGTCAGCATCATCACAGGTGCAACCTGCACCAGGTGGGGCAAGGCGGAGATGCCGTCCACGCCGGGCATCCGTACGTCGAGCAGGACGACGTCGGGGCGGTGGCGGACGGCGGCCTCGTACGCCTGACGGCCGTCCGCGGCCTCGGCGACGACCTCGATGTCGGCGCGGCCGCTGAGCAGGACGCCCAGGCCGGCCCGTACGACGGGGTTGTCGTCGGCGACCACGACCCGCAGGGGGCCGGCAACCGGCACATCGGGGCCGCTGGGGAACGCAGGCATCGATTCGGCTGTCGGGGAGTGCGGGGCGGCCGGGAATCCGGCGGAGCTGCTCTCCGTGCTGAGGGGACTGGAGTGCGGGGAGGTGTGCTGGGAGACGTGGTTCTGCGAGGCCCAGTTCTGGCCCGAGGCACGGGAGATGTCGTCCGGCATTCTGCGACCTCCTCTCAGGTGTGGTGGGGACGAAGGAGCGGGGAGCGGAGCAGGATCGGTGGAGCCGTTACGGGCTTGCGGCCGGATCCGGGACGGAGGTCCCGGCCGTCACCGGGGGTGGTGACAGTGCCGCGACGGGGAGTTCCAGACGTACCTCCGTGCCCTTGGCGGCCCTGCCCTTGCCGATGCGGATGCGGGCCCCGATCGAGGCCGCGCGCTCGACCATGCCGACGAGGCCGAAATGGCCGGCCCGCCGGAGGTCGTCGAGGGTGGTGCCTGCCGGGAGGCCCCGGCCGTCGTCGTACACGCTGACGCGCAGAACGTCGCCCTTGATCCCCGCCAGGACGGCGAGGTAGGTGGGGTGGGCGTGCCGGTGCGCGTTCTCCATGGCTTCGGAGGCGACGGTGAGCAACTGGCGGGCAACAATGTGCGGTACCGGCGGCACCGGGGTGTCGCCCAGGGTGCGGAACACCGTGCTCGTACCGTGACGCCGGGAGAAGTCGTCCGCTCTGGCGCGGAGTTCGGCGGCGATGTCGACCCCGCCGTCCAGCCCGGACTCGCGACGCAGGTCGGAGAGGAGTTCGCGGGACTCGGCAGCGGCGCGGCGGGCCGAGCGCGCGACCAGCTCCGCCTGGTGCCGGACGGTGAGGGGGTCCATCCGGTCGGAGGAGTGCGCCAATCCGTCCGCTGCCAGGGCCAGGCCGTGGAGGGTCTTGGCGACCGAGTCGTGCATCTCGCGGGCGAGGCGGGCGCGTTCCTCCTCGACGGCCACACTGACGGCGAGCCGCGCGCGGGTCTCGGTGAGTGCCTGGCTGGCCGCGCCGACGCGAAGCATCAGGTTGCGCAGGGCCACGCCGACCGCCCCGGCGAGGACGCAGAAACCGGGCAGCAGGAGCACGGAGGCCAGGCCGTCGGCCTGGAGCTTGGCCTCGGCTCCGTAGGCCGCGGCCAGGATCAGGCCCTGTACGGCGGCGAAGACGCCTGCCGCTCGCCAGCCGTAGAGCAGTCCGGCCAGGAGGGGGGTGCAGACGACGGCGTATCCGAGGGTCGAGTCGGGTGTGGCGGTGAACAGCAGGAGGGCACCGAAGACCGTGTCGGCGCCGAGCAGGAGCGGAGAGCGTACGAGGAGCGGCCCGAAGCGCTCCCAGTCGCGGTACAGGGCGTACGAGCCGACGAATGTGACCAGGACGGCCGAGGCGACCAGCCAGCTCGGGAGGCCGGGGGCGGTGTTGTCGAGGGCCTGCGGGGTGCCGATGGCGATCATGGCCAGCCGAAAGAGGAACACCTGGCGGGCCAGCGCCGAGAGGGCGTTGACCTGGATGGAGACGGTGGGCGCCGGGCCGGCGGGGGTGGACAGGGCTGTGTGTCGGGATTCCTCGGCGCCCGGGTGCAGGGAGATCGTCATCGGCGGCCGCTCACTCCCCTGTGAGGGATCCGAGGTTGGTGTCGGATCCGAGCAGCATGGCCGCGCCCATGAGGATCATGGTCGCGGGGATCATGAAGGTGGTGACCATCAGGGTGGCCTTGGGGACGGCCTTGGCCGCCTTGCGCCGGGCGTTCTGCGCGTCGGTCCGGCGCATGTCGTTGGCGATGGCGATGAGGGTGTCGACGATCGGCGCGCCGAGCTCCTCGCCCTGCTGGAGGGCGGTGACGAACATGGCGACCTGTTCGGAGTCGTTGCGTTTGCGCAGTTCATCGAAGGCCTGACGGCGGCTGACGCCCATGTCCATCTGGCGCAGGGTGATGCGGAGTTCGTCGGACCAGGGGCCCTGGTACTTCTCGGCGACCCGGTCGAGGGCCTGCCGGAAGCCGAGGCCCGCCGAGACGACGACGGCGAGGACGTCCAGGAAGTCGGGGAGGGTGCGGTCGATGTCGTCGCGGCGCTTGCGGACGGCGGCCCAGATACCGACCTCGCCCCAGAACAGGCCGAAGGCGATCATGAACAGGGCCATGAAGATCTTGCCGCTGGTGAGCATCGCGAAGGCGGCGAAGCCGCCGAGGGCGCTGTAGACGGCGCGGCGGGCGGCGTAACGGTCGATGGTGAGGCCGCCGGGGTTGCCGGCCATGTCGATCTTGCGGCGTTTCTCGTTGACCTTCTTGGGGCCCATGAGGCGTAGGACCAGGGGTGCCCAGCGCATGCCGAGCCGGTCGATGCCGGAACCCACTGCGGTGGTGCGGGTCGAGCCGACTTCGAGGGCGAGGGCGAGGTCCCCGGGGAGGGTGGCCTCGGCCCGGTACATCCGGACGCCCTTGAAAACGCCGAACACACTGAGGCCGACGACGAGCGCGAGCAGCAGTTCCATACCGGTCCCCTCCTCAGATATCGATCTTGGAAATGCGGCGGATGGCGATGAAACCGAGGACGTAGAGGCCGAGCGAGATGATGACCGCGATCTGACCGGCGACGGATCCGGTCATCCGGTCGAGTGCTCCGGGGATGATCGAGTTCACGAGGAGCATGGCGCCGACGCCGATGGCGGGGACGGCGTACGCGGTGGTGTTGACCTGTGAGAGCTGGGTGCGGACCTCGCGCCGGGTCTCCTTGCGTTCCTCCAGGGTGACGGTGAGGTTGCGCAGTGAGGAGACGACCTGGCCGCCGGCTCGGTTGGAGAGGATCAGCGTGGAGACGAGGACGACGAGTTCGCGGGAGGGCAGGCGTTCGGCGAGTTCACCGAGTGCGTCGTCGAGGGTGCGGCCGACAGCGAGCTGGTCGGCGACGACGCGGAGTTCGTCCCCGGCGGGCGCTTCGAGTTCGTCCGCGGCCATGGCGATGGACGTACGCAGGGAGAGCCCGGCCTGGGTGGCGTTGGCGAGCACCCGGGAGATCTCCGGCAGCTGGCTGATGAAGGCCTCGGTTCGTTTCGTGCGGTGCCAGTTCAGGAAGGTGTTGCCGCCCCAGATCGCGGCGATTCCGGCGAGCGGCCCGAAGAAGGAGGCCAGGACGGACGCGGCGATGAGCCAGAGGGCCGCCACGGAAGCCAGGACGTAGAGGAAGTACTCGCCCGGGGTGAGGTCGAGGCCGGTGGCCGCGAGCTTCAGCTCGATCCTCTTGCCCAGCTTCGTACGGCGCAGCCTGCGGTCGAGGCCGCGGAAGCGTCGCTGCGGGCCCAGGTCGATCTGGCCGGTCGAGGAGAGCCGGTCGACGAGGGCTTCGCGCTGGGCCTTGCCCGAGGTGTAGGCATGCAGGCCCAGGACGCCGAGTACGCAGCACAGCAGTGTGACGCCGATGGTGAGCGGTGCGAGGTTGTCCATGTCGGTGTACCTATCTGGCCTCTCGGGTGGCGAGGTATTCGTCTGACGGGGCGACCCCGAAGGCCTGGGGAATCGGCTGTCCGGCCATGTAGAGCCGGTCGGCGATGCGGCGCGGGAGCGGGAGGGCCTGGAACTCGCCGTGGATCACACCGTCGGTGTCCATCGGCCGGGCGTCGAACCGGGCGACGGTGACGATCCTGTACGGGTCACGTCCGTGGGAGTCGAGGACCGCGATCTCGGTGACACGCCTGGTGCCGTCGGCGTGGCGGGTCAGCTGGACGATCACGTCGACGGCGCTGTTGATCTGGTCGTGCAGCGCCTCGAAGGGGATCTTGATCTCGGACATCGAGGCCAGGGTCTGGAGTCGCATCAGCGCGTCCTCGGCGCTGTTGGCGTGGACGGTGGCCAGCGATCCGTCGTGGCCGGTCGACATCGCCTGGAGCATGTCGAGGGATTCGCCGCCTCGGACCTCACCGACGACGATGCGGTCGGGCCGCATACGCAGGGAGTTGCGGACCAGGTCGCGGATGGTGATCTGGCCCTTGCCCTCGACGTTCGCGGGGCGTGACTCCAGCCGGATCACGTGGTTCTGCTGGAGCTGGAGCTCCGCGGAGTCCTCGATGGTGACGATGCGCTCTCCTTCGGGGATGAGCCCGGAGAGCGCGTTGAGGAGCGTGGTCTTCCCGGTGCCCGTGGCCCCGGAGACGATCAGGTTGAACTTGGCCTGGACGAGGCCGGCGAGCAGCAGCAGCATCTGCTGGTCGAGCGAGCCGAAGCCGATCATCTCCTGGAGCGA
The DNA here is from genome assembly GCF_055583745.1 of Streptomyces sp. NPDC104381. Lineage (NCBI taxonomy): Bacteria > Bacillati > Actinomycetota > Actinomycetes > Kitasatosporales > Streptomycetaceae > Streptomyces > Streptomyces sp. NPDC104381. The sequence continues at coordinate 60,292 of NZ_JBVJNK010000004.1, read as the reverse complement.
GAAGGACCGGGGGAAGCGCCGGATGGTGAGCGTGGCGCCGGTGAGGGCGAGGGGCGGGATGATGACGTTGACGCGCTCGCCGCTGGGCAGACGGGCGTCGACCATCGGATTGGCCTCGTCCACGCGCCGGTTGACGGTGGACACGATGCGTTCGATCGTCTGCATGAGCTGTTCGTGGCTGGCGAAGCGCATAGGGAGCTGCTCGACCCGGCCGGCCCGTTCGACGAAGATCTGGTCGGGTCCGTTGACCATGATCTCCGTGATGGAAGCGTCCTCCAGGAGCGGTTCGAGGACGCCGAGGCCCAGTGCCTCGTCGACGACCCGGCGGATGAGCTGGGAGCGTTCGACGGTCGAGAGGACGGGGCCCTCCCGGCTGATGATGTGGCCCAGGACGCGTTCGAGTCGGGCGCGCCGGTCGGCTGCGGCCAGCGACGACATCTCCGCGAGGTCGATCTCCTCGAGGAGCTTGGCGCGGTACGTGGCGACCAGGTGGCCGTCCTCCCGTCCCCCTCCGCGCTCCTCGGGGGCGGTGATGCGTGCCCGCAGGCTCATGGGTGGTACTCCTCGAATGGGATGGGGGGCGCGCTCAGTCGCGGGGCATGGTGGCGGACTTCTCGACGGTCCGGTCGCCGAGCAGGCCGAGCAGGACGTCCGGGACGGTGACCGTGACCTTCACCGTGACCGGGTCGCCCCCTGTGGGCGGGGCGACCCGGGCCCGCTGGGCGACCCATCCGGTCATCGACGCCTTGCCGACGCGCTCGTACGAGCCGCGCAGGCCGTCCTGCGAGGCGGTGCGGGCGGCCGCTCTCGCACCGGTGCCGGCCTGCTGTGCGGTGTAGGCGATCAGGCCGAGCTGGAGGCCGGCGAGGCCGATGAGGATGAGGACGGGGAGGAAACCCAGGTACTCGATGGCGGTCGAGCCCCGGTCCCCGGTCCTGCGCGGCCCCCGCGGGGCCGTGCGTGAGGTCCGTACGGGTGCCATGGCACGTCACTTCCCTTCCGCGGCCGCACCGGCCGTCGCGTCGACGGGGATGGGGAGGCTGGCGAAGCCGGGGAACAGGACGGGGGCCTTCAGAGTGATCCTGACCTTGACCATGTCGTCCCCCTGGGCCCCGCACTCATGGATCCGCGCGGGCCCGTCCCAGGCGCTCGGGAGCCGTTCGTGCACGGCCGCCTCGCAGCTGCTCCGACGGTCCCACGCCCCGGAGGCGACGGCCTTGCGTACGCCTTCGTCGGCCGCGCCGCTCGCCAGGGTGAAGGTGTATCCCACGAGGACCGCCTGCCAGAGCAGCACCAGGGTCACCAGGATGATCGGCACCATCCCGGTGAACTCGATGGTCAGCTGGCCGCGGTCGTGTCTCAGCCGTGCCCGTATCCGGCCCGGCTGTCCTCTGCCCGCTGTCACTGTCGGCCTCCCCCGCTGGTCGTGCCGCTCCTGCGCTTGCGGCCCCCGATCGAGCCCCGGTCGCCGCGCAGCATGCCGCCGCGCGGCTCCGCTCCCTGGGAAGGCTTCACGAGTCCGAGCTCGCCCGCCAGGGCCCAGAGGGCCTGTTTCACGGTGGAACGTGGGTCCAGTTCGTGCATACGGCCCGAATCCACCGCGCCCTGCAGTTCCTTGAAGTTCGCGGGCACAGCCGTGCCCGCCATCCGGGTCCCGGTGATCCGCTGGATCAGGGCGGGCTGGATCTCGGTGTTGCGGTTGAAGCGGTTGACGAGGGTGACGGTCTCCTCGGCCTTGCGGATCTGGAGCCGGTCCCACATCCGTACGATCCGCTTCGCGCCCCGCACGGCGACGACGTCCGGTGTCGTCACCAGCACGGCGGTGTCGGCCATCTCGATGGCCGCGGCGTTGGCGCCGCTCATCTGGCTTCCGCAGTCGAGGACGACGACCTCGTAGCGGGAGCGAAGGGCGCTGACGATCTGGCGGGCGGCGCGGTCGCTGACCTCTTCGCCGCGCTCGCCCTCCCCGGGGGCCAACAGCAGGGCCAGACCCGTGTCGTGGGAGAAGACCGCGTCGGAAAGGACCCGGGGCGATATGTCGGTGATGGCCGCCAGGTCGACGACGGAGCGCCGGAACTGGACGTCGAGATAGGCGGCGATGTCGCCCGTCTGGAGATCCAGGTCGACGAGGGCGGCCGTGTGCCCGGAGGCCTGGGCGGCCAGGGCCAGTTGCACAGCGGTGACGGTCGCTCCGACCCCGCCCTTGGCGCCGGTGACGGTGACGACCGTGCCGCCGGGGCCGGTGAAGACGTCGCCGCCGGACCCGAGGTGGCGCCGTACGCCCGTGGACCACTGGGCAGCGGCCTGGACCCGGTTGGCGAGTTCCTCGTAGCTGAGCGGGAGGGTGACCAGGCCGCGTGCGCCGGCGTCCATGGCGGCGGCGAAGAGGCTCTGGCTGGCGTCGGCGGTGATCAGCACGACCCCGACGGCGGGGAAGCGCAGGGAAACCTCCCGGATCAGCTCCAGGGCGGGCACCGGGCCGATCCGCTCGTGGACCAGCACGACCTCGGGCAGCTCCTCGATGGACTCGCCGGCGAGCCGTGCGAGGGTGTCGATGAGCTGCGTCGAGTCGCCCACAGGCGCCGCCGGCTCCGCGTCGGGGAGCTGGCTGAGGAGAGTGGTCACAGACCTGGCCGCGTCGGCGTCACCGACCGCCGGGAGGATTCTGGTGGTCATCCGGGCCCTCACTTGTCCTTGTCGAGCGTGTAGGTCCGGTCGCCCGGCCGGATGGTGCCGTCACTGCCGGGTGCGATCAGTGCGAGCCGTACGTGCTCGGCGAAGGATTCCGCGTAGGCCACGCGTTGGGTGTCGAGGGTGTTGAGCGCGAAAGTGATCGGCACGGCCTCGGTGGCCTGGTTCCGGTCGTCCTTCTTCGGTTCCAAGGCGGTCAGTTCACCGACGTCGAGGACCTTGGCGTTGGAGACGATGACCTTGGACTGGGAGGCCTCGCCGTCCCGCTCGCCCGCGAAGGTGGCGTAGATGTTCACCTTGTCGTTCGGGCGGATCTTGCCCGCGACACCCGTGGCGGCGTCGATCATGATGGCGATCTCCTGCTCACCCGGGCGCAGTTCCGGGCTCCTGACCATCATGTCGGACTGCATCAGGGAGCCCTTGCGGAGTTCGGTCACGGCGATCTTCCCGTCGATCTCGTCGATCTCCGTCACAGCGTTGTCCGACAGCCAGCGCTTGGGCATGGAGACCTTCTCGAACTGGTCGGCGGACAGGCTCGTGTACGGCGCCACGTTGTTCTTGAGCCGGTAGGCGTCGACCTCGGGTCCGACCTTCGAGTTGACGTCGCTGATCACCGAGAGCACCCCGGCGAAGGCGCCGAAGGCGCACAGGACCGAGAGGAGCAGGAGTATCACGCCGCGGCGCTGGCGGGAGTTCATGGGCCGGACAACCTCGTTCGAATCGGATGCGTGGGGCAGCGGACAGAGAGGGATGCGCGGTGTCTGCGGAGAGCCCTGGGCGCGCTAGGTGCTGGGCGGCGCGGGCACTCCATGGCTCAGGACACTCGGAGAGAGCATTCGGTTCTCCGGAGGTACCAGGGGCGAGGAACAGAAGCCGCAGCGGTCGCCGATGAGCTCCATTCCGCACCAGTGGCAGCTTTCCCGGCGCACGGAGGACACCAGCTGGTAGATCACGGAGATGTCCGGAAGGAAGGAGGCGAATTCCACCAGCTTCCCCGTGCCCCACCAGCGTGCCGAACCGGAAGGCAGCGCGCACTCCTGAATAGTCTGGACCCCCCAGGCCGGCGCCAGGGTCTGCTGGACCCAATCGGAGGTCAACTGACCTTTGGCTAGCAGCAGTTGTGTGGCGAACGTGGGCCCAGCCGGCGGTTCGACTGTCGGGCCGATCTTGATGAGCTGCGGGTTCGGACCGGCGAGCACGGCGAACTGGGAGCCGGGCACCCAGGACTTGGCGTGGCTCTTGAGGCTGACGGGGACGCGGTCGAGGCGGGCCACGGAGTTCAGCAGGGCGCCGGCATGGATGTAGTGGGCGAGCAGCCGGGCCGCCGAGGCGACCACTCCCGGGCTGAAGTCGCAGATGGAGAGCTGGCGCAGCTGGCGCACGAGCACGGCGACGCCCAGCGGCGGCAGATCGGTTCTGAGCAGCGCGATGCGGTCGCTCTCCAGGACGGAGCGGATGGCGTGCAGCCTGCGTTCATGGGCGGGGCTGATGCCGGTGGGGTAGACCGCGACCACATAGCCGTGCTGCTCCAGGAGCAGGTTCATGTCACCGATGGCGAGATCGAGCGACTGGGCCTCGGGTGCCTGCAACAGGGCTGCCGTGGGTGTCTGCTGATCGGTCGGCGGTAGTACGAGATCAGCGCTGGTCACTGCTATTGCGGTCGGCACGCTCTTCCCCGTTCGGCCCCGGCCGTCGTCTGGGGTGACTCCGGCCGCAATCGCTCATGCTCCGTGCTTCTTCCCCAGCACTTTAGCCACGTCGGACCAGGCAGAGAACAGATATCGGAACCCAGTACGAAGACGTGCTGCACAGGCGTTCGCTACGCCTCCGTACGAAATCGGACGAAAAGCAAAGTGGTTAACTGCTGCACCACTGCGCAGAGTTACCCCGGCCTACGGGGTTTGAAATCGGCGGGAATTAATCAACCCACGTCAGAACGGATTTACGCTCCTTTCCGGAGGTCTCCGCGATATCCACTCCGTCACGTTCCGGCCACCCCCGCGCCACCCCCGCGCTGTCACCCGTGCGAGTGCACGCGGGAGAGCCCGGGGACGTTCACCCGAAGGCACGCACGCACCCCCCACCGGCATCCGGACCGCCAGAGGTCTTGACAACTCGATTGGTCTGGACCAGTTTATCGGCCAACGGTGGCCACCGTTCCCGCCAGCACCCCAACTCCCCCACCGGAGGCAGCAAGTGGAACGCTCCGCAGGCAGCAGCAGGCACAGAAGGCGCCGCGTCCGGCCTCTCCTCGGCGGGGCCGTCGCCGTCATGGCGGCCGGGGCGCTGGGCGTCACCGGGCTCGTCAGCACCGCGCAGGCCGCCGACATCAACGTGGCCAGGAACGCCGGGTTCGAATCGGGGCTCACCGGCTGGACCTGTTCCGGCGGCTCCGGCACCACCGTCTCCTCCCCCGTGCACGGCGGCTCCTCCGCGCTGAAGGCCACCCCGGCCGGCCAGGACAACGCCAAGTGCACGCAGAGCGTGGCCGTGAAGCCGAACTCCACCTACGCGCTGAGCTCCTGGGTGCAGGGCGGTTACGCCTATCTCGGCGCCAGCGGTACGGGGACCACGGACGTCTCCACCTGGTCGCCCGGCTCCAGCGCCTGGACCCAGCTGCGGACCACCTTCACCACCGGCCCCTCCACCACCTCGGTGACCGTCTACACCCACGGCTGGTACGGCCAGGCCGCCTACCTCGCGGACGACGTCGAGGTGACCGGTCCGGACGGTGGCGGTGGCACCGACCCGGGTCCCTCGATCCCCGGCGCCCCGGCCGGGCTGGCCGTCGGCACGACGACCAGCTCCTCGGTCGCCCTGACCTGGAACTCCGTCTCCGGCGCCACCGGCTACACCGTCTACCGCGACGGCGCGAAGGCGACCACCTCGACCGGCACCTCCGCGACGGTGACCGGCCTCGCCGCGGACACCGCCTACCAGTTCTCCGTCAGCGCCACGAACGCCGCCGGTGAGTCGGTCAAGTCGGCGGTCGTCAGCGGCCGTACGGCGAAGGCCGCGACGGGCCCCGGCCCGACGACGTCGGTGCCCAAGCACGCGGTGACCGGCTACTGGCAGAACTTCAACAACGGCGCTGCCGTCCAGAAGCTCAGCGACGTCCCCGCGGACTACGACATCATCGCCGTCTCCTTCGCGGACGCCACGGCCACGCCCGGTGCCGTCACCTTCAACCTGGACTCGGCGGGCCTCAACGGCTACACCGTCGCCCAGTTCAAGGCCGACATCAAGGCCAAGCAGGCCGCCGGGAAGAACGTCATCATCTCCGTGGGCGGCGAGAAGGGCGCGGTCGCCGTCAACAGCGACGCCTCCGCCACCGCCTTCGCCGACTCGGTGTACGCGCTGATCCAGGAGTACGGCTTCAACGGGGTCGACATCGACCTGGAGAACGGCCTCAACTCCACCTACATGACGAAGGCCCTGCGCTCCCTGTCGTCGAAGACGGGCTCCGGTCTCGTCATCACGATGGCCCCGCAGACCATCGACATGCAGTCGACGTCCGGTGAGTACTTCAAGACGGCGCTCAACATCAAGGACATCCTGACCGTCGTCAACATGCAGTACTACAACAGCGGTTCGATGCTGGGCTGCGACGGCAAGGTCTACTCGCAGGGCTCGGTGGACTTCCTCACCGCGCTCGCCTGCATCCAGCTGGAGGGCGGTCTCGACCCGTCCCAGGTCGGCCTCGGGGTCCCCGCCTCCACCCGTGGCGCGGGCAGCGGCTACGTCGCCCCGTCCGTCGTGAACGCGGCCCTGGACTGCCTGGCCAAGGGCACGGGCTGCGGCTCCTTCAAGCCCTCCAGGACCTACCCGGGCCTGCGCGGCGCGATGACCTGGTCCACGAACTGGGACGCCACGGCCGGCAACGCCTGGTCCGGCGCGGTCGGCCCGCACGTGCACGGCCTCCCGTAACGCGAAGGCCCCTCCGGTCCAGCAGCGCCGCCGCTCCCCCGGCGGCGCTGCTGCGTGCGTGCTGCGTGCGTGAGGAGGTCTACGCCGCCGTCACCAGGGGAGTTCGCGCACCTGCTGGACGCACAGCACGATGAACAGCAGGCCCGCCGCGCCGAGCATCCCGTTGCTGAGCCAGCCGTTGCGCCACTCCCTGGGCGTACGGGAGGAGTTGAGCAGCCAGAGCAGGGTCAGGGCCAGGAACGGCATGAAGAACGCGCCCAGGACCCCGTAGCCGATGACCAGCCCGAAGGGCTCGTCCAGCCACAGCAGGGTCATCGGCGGGAACGTCAGCCAGAGCAGATACGCGCGGAAGGGCACGGACCGCTCCTGCCGGCCGACCGTCTCGCTGCCCGCCTTCCCGCCGTCCGGCCCCTCCGTGCCGGTGGCAGTGCGGGCCGCCCGGATGCGCTCCACGAAGTCGGCGAACATCAGGCTCACGCCGTGCCACACACCGATGAGCGACGAGAACGACGTGGCGAAGAAGCCGACCAGGAACAGCTTCGCGGTGCCCGCCCCGAAGCGGTCCTCCAGGACCTTGCCGAGATCGACGAGCCCGCGGTCGCCCTGCGTCAGGGCGATGTTCGAGGAGTGCAGCAGCTCCGCGCCGACGACGAGCATCGCGACGACGAAGATGCCGGTGGTGATGTAGGCGGCCCGGTTGTCGATCCGCATCACCTTCATCCATGAGGTGTCGGACCAGCCCTTGGCGTTCACCCAGTACCCGTACGCCGCCATGGTGATGGTGCCGCCGACCCCGCCGATCAGCCCGAGCGTGTAGATCAGCGAGCCGTCGGGGAGGACGGGGAGCAGCCCCGCGAAGGAGGCGCCGATGTCCGGGGACACCCGGATCGCGACGTAGACCACGACGACGAACATCACGCCGATCAGGACCGTCATGACCTTCTCGAAGACGGCGTACTGGTTGAACCAGACGAAGACCAGGCCGATCAGCCCGGTGATGATCGCCCAGGTCTTCAGGCCCGGTCCGTCGGGGAAGAGCGCCACGATGGGCAGGGCGCTGGAGGACATGGCCGTGGCGCCGTACACGAAGCCCCAGACGACGACGTACACGGCGAAGTAGCCCGTGGTCCAGCCGCCGAGGGTGCGCCAGCCGTCGAAGAGGGTGCGGCCCGTCGCGAGGTGCCAGCGGCCGACCGCCTCCGCGAGGGAGATCTTCACGAGGCAGCCGATGACGGCCGCCCACATGAGGGTGTAGCCGAACTTGCTGCCCGCGATGAGCGTCGCGACCAGGTCTCCGGCGCCGACACCGGTGGCCGCGACGACGATGCCGGGTCCGATGTAGCGCCAACTGGACTTACGTGGTGGGGAGCCCAGCTCCCCCGCTCCTGTGGTCTCGCTTGTCTCCGCCATGTCGATCAACGAAGCGCATCGTGCCGGATCGCACAAGGGGGCGCGTCATAACGCCGTCAGGCCCCCTCGGGTCGCCGACAGCTGTGGATGTTCCGTGACAGGAGAGGGTGGTGCACTGCCCGACTCACCGTGGGACGCTTGGCCTGCTGGACGGTAGGGCGCTGGACGGGGGAAGTCGCATGACAGGCGCGCGAGTTGAGCCGTTGGGAAGCGGTGATCCGGCGACGCTCGGCAGATATGAACTGCTCGGGAGGCTCGCCTCCGGCGGGATGGGGAGGATCTATCTCGCCAGAAGTGCCGAGGGACAGCTGGTGGCGGTGAAGACGCTCCTCGCCGAGGGAGTCGTCAGTGACGTCGACCGGCGCCGCTTCACCCGGGAGGTGGAGCTGGCCCAGCGCGTCGACAGCGCGTTCACGGCACGGGTACGGGACGCCGACCCGCGGGCGGAGCGGCCCTGGATGGCGATCGACTACATCGCCGCGCCGCCGCTGTCCGAGCTGGTGCGTTCCGCGGGGGTGCTCCCCGCGTCGGCGGTCCGCTGGCTGGCGGCGGGCACGGCGGAGGCGCTGGTCACGCTGCACGGCGAGGGCATCATCCACCGCGACCTCAAGCCGCAGAACATTCTGCTGCCGCTGGCCGGCCCACGGGTGATCGACTTCGGCATCTCGCACGCCAACGACATCACCCGGACCAGTCTCACGCTGGGCACGATCGCCTTCACCTCGCCGGAGCAGGCGCGGGGCGAGCCGTCGACGGAGGCGTCGGACGTGTACTCGCTCGGAGCGACCCTCTTCCATCTGGCGCTCGGCAGGCCTCCGTACCGGGCCGACAGCGACACGCTCGCCCTGCTGGCGCAGGTGCAGCGGGGCGAGCTCGACCTCGACGGCCTGCCCAAGGAACTGACCACGCTGATCCGCCCCTGTCTGGAGGCCGACCCCGCGCGGCGACCGGTCCCGGCCGAGATGCTGGACCGTTTCCGGCGGTCGCTGTCCGGGCTTCCGGTGTCGCAGGGCGGGCGCCGCTGGCTTCCGCAGCGCTGGACCGACCTCATCGGCGCGTACGAGCGGCACGGCCGGGACCTCGCGCGGGGCGCGGGCGTCGGCGGCGGAGTGGACCCGGAGGGCCTCACGGTCGACCAGCGCACCGGGATGGTGCCGCCGCCGGACCCGACCCGGGTGCTCACGGAGGATCGCGAACGGGCCGAACGGGCCGCACGCGAGAAGGAGCAACAGGCCGAGCAGGCACGCGTCCAGCGGGAGAAGGAGCAGGAACGGGAGAAGGAGCAGGAGCGGGCGCGGGCCGAGAAGCAGGCCGCCCGGGCGAAGGTCGCCGATGCACTGGCCCGGCGCTCCCAGGCTGCCTCGGCCGGCTCGGCGCCGTCCGGGACACCGCGCACCACTCCGGCCCGTACTCCCTCGTCCTCACCCTCCCCCAAGAAGTCGTACTCGGGCCTGGTGTGGCTGGTGGTACTGGCCGTCATCGCCCTGGTGATCTGGCAGGTCGACAAGCCGGACTCCGACACGGGTTCCCACGGCAGCACGGGGGCGAGCAGCAGCGCGACCGCACAGAGCGGGTCCGGCTCGGACACGGACACGGACACGGGCACCGAGTACGACTCGCCCGAGCCGACCCCGGAGCCCACGCCCGACGAGGAGGACGAGGCGTTCGCCGCGGTGTCGGCCGGGGACTGCCTCACCGCCTTCGACGACGGGTACGACGACTGGTCGACGGACACACCGGTGACCGTGGACTGCGATGCGGCCGACGCCTATCTGCGGGTGACCTCGACGGAGGACGGTGCCTCCGACTGTCCGTCCGGCTCCGGCGAGTCGTACTGGACCCACTCGGGTTCCGAGCCGGAGTTCGGCACCACGCTCTGCGTCGAGCGTCAGTTCCGGGTGGGCCAGTGCTTCGTGTCCAAGCGCAAGGGTGACCGGATGGTGGATGCCCGGCTCATGACGGTGTGGAGCTGCAGCAAGGACACCGTCCCCGAGGGCTACGACGTGATACTCCAGATCACGGGCCGCTGGCGCGCGGAGTCGACGTACCCGCCCGGCTACTGCTCCGAGAACCGTGACGACCAGGAGGACTACTGGCGTTACGAGGTGAACGACGACAAGACGGTGCTCTGCGTCAAGTGGGTGTGAGACGGACCTGTCGGGGCCGGACCGGGGACCCGGCCCCGACAGGGAGTCGCTAGATCACCAGGCTCAGCGCGGCGGCGACGACGAAGCCGGCGACCGAGAGGACGGTCTCCAGGACCGTCCAGGTCTTCAGGGTGTCGCGCTCGGAGATGCCGAAGTACTTCGAGACCATCCAGAACCCGCCGTCGTTGACGTGCGAGGCGAAGATGGAGCCCGCCGAGATCGCCATGATGATCAGCGCCAGGTGGGCCTGCGACATGTCCTGGCCGTCGACGAGGGGGACGACGATGCCGGCGGTGGTGACGATCGCGACCGTCGCGGAGCCCTGGGCGACGCGCAGGACGACGGAGATCAGCCAGGCGAGCAGGATGACGGGCAGGCCCACGTCGTTGAAGGTGTCGGCGAGCGCGTCGGCGATGCCGCTGCCCTTGAGCACGGCTCCGAAGATGCCGCCCGCGCCGACGACCAGCAGGATGTTGCCGACGGGCTTCAGCGAGGACGTCGAGACCGACTCCAGGGACTTGCGCGACCAGCCCCGCCGGATGCCCAGCAGGTAGTAGGCGAGCAGCAGGGCGATCGTCAGCGCGACGAACGGGTTGCCGAAGAACTCGATGACGGAGCGCAGGGTGGAGGGGTCCAGCGCGATGGAGGAGAACGTCGCGGCCAGGATGAGGATCAGCGGTGTGCCGATGATCGCGAGGACGGTGCCGAGCGGGACGGGCTTCTCGTGCGGGGTGACACCGGCGGCGCGCTGCTCGGCGACGACGGCGGCCTTGGCCTCGGCGGCCGCCTCGACCATGTCCTGCGGTACGTCGACGAAGATGCGCTTGCCGATCCAGGCGGCGTACCCCCAGGCGGCGAGGACGGACGGGATGCCGACGAGGGCGCCCATCAGGATGACCCAGCCGAGGGAGACGTTGAAGAGGCCGGCGGCGGCGACCGGTCCGGGGTGCGGCGGCAGGAACGCGTGGGTCATGGAGAGCCCGGCCAGCAGCGGCATCGCGTAGAGGATGATCGACTTGCCGGAGCGCTTGGCGGCGGCGTACACGATCGGCGCGAGGACGAAGATGCCGACGTCGAAGAAGACCGGGATGCCGAAGATGAGGCCGGTGAGGCCCATGGCGAGCGGGGCGCGCTTCTCGCCGAAGAGGTTCAGCAGGCGGGCGCTGAGGACCTCGGCCCCGCCGGACACCTCCAGGATCGCGCCGAGCATCGTGCCGAGGCCGATGATGATCGCGACGTGTCCCAGGATGCCGCCCATGCCGGACTCGATGACCGAGACGGCGGCCGACTTCTGGACCGTGCCGAAGAGTTCGGTGACGGAGAGACCGGCACCCAGGCCGACGGCTATGGATACGGCGAGCAGCGCGACGAACGGCTGGAGCCTGACCTTGATGATCAGGACGAGCAGGAGCGCGATCCCGAGGGCGGCGACGGTCAGCAGACCGGGCGTTCCGCCGATCAGGAGGAGCAGTCCACCGGTGTGGGGTGGCGCCTCGGGGGCGGGGGCGGCGGCGAGCAGCATGAGCGGTCAACTCCGTTGGTGACGGGGTCCTTCGGGGCAGGGGGGAGCGCGGTACGGCGCCCCTCGGGGGAAGGGGCGGGGCGCCGTGCCGTCAGTGAGCGGTTCGGGGAGCCGGCTCTCCGGGGGCGGAGTGCCGGCCCGGCGGATCAGGTGATCAGCCGAGCACCGCGAGTGCGTCGATCTCGATGAGGAGGCCCTTGGGCAGGCCGACGTACACCGTCGTACGTGCGGAGGCGGGTGCCTTGAGGCCCTGCTCCTCGAAGTACTCGTTGTAGATCGCGTTCATCTCGGCGAAGTGGTCGACGTCCGTGAGGTAGACGCGCATCATCATGACGTCGTCCCAGCTCGCGCCGCCCTCCTCCAGGATCGCCTTGACGTTGGCGAAGGTCTGCAGGGTCTGCTCGCGCAGGGTCGGGCCGGCCGGGGTGGGCGCCTGGCCCTCGACGGCGGGCAGGAAGCCGACCTGACCGGCGACCTGGAGGATGTTCCCCTTCTTCACGCCGTGCGAGAACTTGGCCGGCGGGGTGGTGTGGGTGCTGGGGGTGAGGGCGGTCTTCTCGGTCATGGCGGTTCAGGCTTTCTTGGTGGGGGTGGTTCCGGAGTACTCCCGGCTGATGGTGTCCGCGGTGCGGCGTACCAGGGGGAGCAGGGTGAGGAGTTCCTCGGCGGTGACGACCACGTTCGGTGCGGACACCGACATGGCGGCGACGACCCGCCCGTCGGCTCCCCGGATGGGGGCGCCGACGCAGTTGATGGACTCCTCGTGGCCTCCGAGGTCGGTGGCCCAGCCCTGTTCGCGTACGACGGCGAGTTCCTTGAGGAAGGCGCCGGCGTTCGGGAGCGAACGGGACGTGTACATGGGGTAGTCGAGCCGTTCGGCGATGGCGCGCCGTTCGGGCTCGGGGAGGTCGGCGAGGAGCAGCTTGGCGACCGCGGCGACGGTGATCGCGACGGGTTTGCCGATCCGTGAGTACATCCGGACCGGGTAGCGGCTCTCGACCTTGTCGATGTAGAGGACCTCGTTCTCCTCGTACACGGCGAGGTGGACGGTGTGCCCGCACTGTTCGTTGAGGGCGACGAGGTGGCTGTGGGCGATCTCGCGTACGTCGAGGTTCTCGACGGCTTCCTGCGCGAGGGCGAAGAGCCGTGCGCCGAGGCGGTAGCGCTGGTCCTCCTGGCGGTAGACCAGGCCGTGTTCATGGAGCGTACGGAGCAGGCGCAGCGCCGTGGACTTGTGGACGCCGAGCCGGTCGGCGACCTGGCCGAGGTCGGCGGGGCCCTGGGCGAGCAGCGGCAGGATGCTCAGCGCGCGGTCGACGGTCTGGCTCATGTGACTCGTACCTCCTCGTTCGCCCCGGCGGTGACGGTCCAGCCGGGGCCGAGACGAAGTGTGCCCCAGGCCTCGTCGTCGAGGGCGGCGAGCCGGTCGGCGTACGCGCGGGGCGGGGGGCCGGTGAGGTCGCCGGGGACGGTGAGGACGGCGGCGGCCATGAGGTGGCCGTGCCGGGCGCGGTCGCGTACGGGCAGGTCGCGCAGGGTGGCGGAGAGGAATCCGGCGGCGAAGGCGTCGCCCGCGCCGACGGCGGCGACGACGTCGACCCGCAGGGAGGGGGCGGTGGTGACGGTGTCCTGTGCCGTGCCGGCGCCGGTGCGGGAGAAGACGGTGACGCCGTCGGATCCCCGCTTCACGACCAGCACGTCCGGCTCCGGAAGGGCCGCGCGGATCGCCTCGGCTCCCACGATCCCCCACGCCTCCTCGGCCTCGTCCTCCCCGACGAAGACGAGGTCGGCGCGGCGGGCGAGGTCGAGCAGCACCTCGGGGCCGGCCTCTCCCTCGCGCCACAGACCGGGGCGGTGGTTGACGTCGAAGGAGATCAGGGGGCGCTGTTCGCGGGGTGCGGTGAGGTTGTGGAGGAGGGACAGGCAGTCGGCGGAGAGCGCGGCGGTGATGCCGGACAGGTGCAGGACGCGGGTGTCGAGGAGGTCCTCGTACGGCACGTTGTGCGGGGACATCGCGGAGGCCGCGGAGCCGGCCCGGTAGTACGCCACCTCGTGGGTGTCGGTGGCCCGGTCCGTCGCGGTGCGGAAGTAGATGCCGGTGGGGCGGGCGGGGTCGCGGCGGACGGCGGAGGTGTCGACCCCGTAGCCGGCGATGGTGTCGACGAGGTGGTCGCCGAAGCCGTCGGCGCCGACGCGGCCGACCCATTTCGCGCGGTGGCCCGCGGCGGCGAGGGCACAGGCGACGTTGGACTCGGCGCCGCCGATGCCCCGGCCGAAGGAGGGGACGTCGGCGAGGCGGCCCGGCTGCGAGGGCAGGAACGTCACCATGGACTCGCCGAGGCAGACCACGTCCGCGGTGGCTGTCCTGGCTGCGGATCCGGGCACTCTGGGCTCCTCGTGGTCGGCCGTGGGCGCCGGTGTCCACCATTGACCCGGCATCGGCTCGGATGTTAGACAGCCCTGAGCGATATACGCAACGCCTGTTGCACACAATGCAACGACTAGTTTCCGAGGAGACCCCCTTGGCCGCCGAGCAGTCCCCCGAACAGTCCGTGACGGCACTCGCCGGCGAACGGGTCGACCACCGCTTCAAGGCGCTGCCGCCCGACGCGGAGGGGCTGACCGTGGGCGCGCTGGCGGCCGAGCGCCGCAACCTCTTCACGGGCGGGTTCACCACGCCCGTGCTGGCCCTGTCCGCCGAGTCGGTCGAGGCCAACCTCGCGCTGCTGGAGACGTACGCGGAGCGGCACGGTCTGGCGTTCGCGCCGCACGGCAAGACGTCGATGTCCCCGCAGCTCTTCGCCCGCCAGCTGGAGTACGGCGCGTGGGGCATCACCGCCGCCGTCCCCCACCAGGCCCGGGTGTACCGCGCGTACGGCATCGGGCGGATCTTCCTCGCCAACGAGCTCGTCGACGCGGTGGCGCTGCGCTGGCTCGCCGGTGAGCTGGACGCCGACCCCGGTTTCACGTTCGCCTGTTACGTGGACTCGGTGCGCGGCGTCGAGCTGATGGACGAGGCCCTGCGCGCGGCGGGCGCCGTACGCCCCGTGGACGTCGTGATCGAGCTGGGTGCCGGCGACGGCGCCCGCACCGGCGCCCGTACGGAGGCGGACTGCGCGGCCGTCGCCGACGCGGTGGCGGCCACGTCGACCCTGCGGCTGGTGGGTGTCGCGGGATACGAGGGCGAGGTGCCGGACGCCTCACCCGAGCGGGTCCGCGAGTGGCTGCGCCGGCTCGTCGCGCTGGCGGCGGACCTCGACGCGGCCGGGCGCTTCGCCGCGCTCGCCGACGGCGAGGAGATCCTGGTCAGCGCGGGCGGCAGCGCCTGGTTCGACGCGGTCGCCGATGTCTTCGCCGGCATCCCCGCGCTGAGCCGTCCCGTCCTCAAGCTGCTGCGCTCCGGGGCGTACGTCAGCCACGACGACGGCCACTACCGCCACCTCACCCCCTTCAACCGGATCCCCGAGGAGGGCACGCTGCTGCCCGCCTTCCGCCTCTGGGCCCAGGTCGTCTCCCGGCCCACCCCGGAGCAGGCCTTCGTCAACGCGGGCAAGCGCGACGCGGCCTACGACCTGGACCTCCCCGAGGCGCAGGTCGTGCGCTCCGCACGCGACGGCTCGGTCCGGCCGGCCACCGGCATCACGGTCACCGGGCTCTCCGACCAGCACGGGTGGGTGCGTACGGAGGCGGGGGCGGAGCTGGAGGTCGGTGACTGGATCGGCATGGGGCTCTCGCACCCCTGCACGTCGTTCGACAAGTGGCAGCTGATCCCGCTGGTGGAGGCGGACGGCACGGTCACGGACTACATCCGCACGTTCTTCTGATCCCCCGGGGGGCCGCTCCCCCTGAAAGGCAAGCCACACCATGGACCTGGTCATTCGCAACGCGTCCGTCGTCGACGGCACCGGTGCCCCCTCCTACCGCGCCGACGTCGGCATCACGGACGGCCGGATCACCGAGATCCGCGGTGAGGGCGACGGCCCCCGCCCCAGCGCCACCCGCACCCTGGACGCCGACGGCCTCGCGCTCTCGCCGGGCTTCATCGACATGCACGCGCACAGCGACCTCGCCCTGCTGCGCGACCCCGACCACAGCGCGAAGGCCGCCCAGGGCGTCACCCTGGAGGTCCTCGGCCAGGACGGCCTGTCGTACGCCCCCGCCGACGACCGCACCCTGGCCGAGGTCCGCCGTTCCATCGCCGGGTGGAACGGCGACGGCAGCGACATCGACTTCGACTGGCGCACCGTCGGCGGCTATCTGGACCGCCTCGACCGCAACTTCGGCGGCCAGGGCATCGCCGTCAACGCCGCCTACCTCATCCCGCAGGGCACCGTGCGGATGCTCGCCGTCGGCTGGGACGACCGCCCCGCCACCGACGCCGAGCTGGACCGCATGAGGGAGCTCGTCGCCCAGGGCATGGCCGAGGGCGCGGTCGGCATGTCGTCGGGTCTGACGTACACCCCCGGGATGTACGCGAAGGACGCCGAACTCACCGAGCTGTGCCGGGTGGTGGCCGACCACGGCGGCTACTACTGCCCGCACCACCGCTCGTACGGGGCGGGCGCCCTCCGGGCGTACGAGGAGATGGTGCAGCTCACCCGGGACGCCGGGTGCGCCCTCCACCTCGCCCACGCCACGATGAACTTCGGTGTGAACAAGGGCAAGGCGCCGGAGCTGCTCGCCCTCCTGGACGACGCGCTCGCGTCGGGGTCGGACATCACCCTCGACACCTATCCGTACACGCCGGGCTGCACGACCCTCGTGGCGATGCTGCCCAGCTGGGCGAACGAGGGCGGCCCGGAGTCGGTCCTGACCCGGCTCGCCGACGAGGCGACGGCCGCACGGATGCGTCACGACGTCGAGGTCGTGGGCTCCGACGGCTGTCACGGCGTCCCGATCGAGTGGGACCGGATCGAGATCTCCGGCGTCGGCTCCCCCGAGCTGGCCGGATACGTCGGCCGTACGGTGGCCGAGTCCGCCCGGCTGCGCGGCGAGGAGCCCTGGGTGACGGCCCGCCGGCTGCTGGTCGAGGACCGGCTGGGCACGACGATCCTCCAGCACGTCGGCCACGAGGAGAACGTCCGCCGGATCATGCGCCACCGGGTGCACACCGGCGGCAGCGACGGCATCCTCCAGGGCGACAAGCCGCACCCGCGCGCGTACGGCACGTTCCCCCAGTACCTCGGGCGGTACGTCCGGGAGCTGGGCATCCTCTCGCTGGAGGAGTGCGTCGCCCACCTCACGTCCCGCCCGGCGGCCCGGCTGCGCCTGCCCGACCGCGGGTACGTCCGCGAGGGCTACCGCGCGGACCTGGTCCTCTTCGACCCGGCCACGGTGGCCGCGGGGTCGACCTTCGAGGAGCCGCGCACCCTCCCCGTGGGCATCCCGCACGTCCTCATCGACGGCCGGTTCGTCGTCGAGGACGGCAGGCGGACCTCCACCCTGGCCGGCCGGTCGGTACGCGGCACGGGCGGCTCCGGGAGCTGAGACCGCCGCCTCCCCGGGGCACCCAGCCACCTCGGCCCGCCGGCCCCGACCCCGGCGGGCCGAGGTACGTCACGGCTCCAACTCGCCTATGTCCGCGAACCGTTCGCATCCGGTCCCCGTCCCTCCACCACGCCCCGCGAATGCTTTACCAGGAAGTCACGCCGCTCCTACACTCCGTCGAAGACCTGGAGATCACTCGGTCGCACCGGACCGTTCACAACGGAGTGTCCCCATTGCCTGAGCACAAAATGTTCGTACTCGGGTTGTCGCACATCGAGGAAGACATCTACCGGCACCTGCTCCGCAACCCCGGCATCGAGGTGGACGACATCCACGTCCTGCTCCGCCACGAGGCCGAGCCGACCCGGCGGTCCATCCGGAGGCTGCGCGAGCTGAAGATCATCCAGCAGGTCGACGGCCAGACCCGGGCCTGCGAGCCCGAGCTCGTGGTGGCCCGTCTCGCCGAACGGCGGCTGGAGGAGCTGTACGACGACATTCGCTCGCTCACCCATCTGCGGCCCCTCGTGGACTCGCTGGGGCGGGAGATCCCCGAACCCGAACTGGACGAGGACGAGAAGCCCGTCGAGCGGATCACCGGCCTGGAGGCCATCCGCACCCGCCTGGACGAGCTGGCGTTCTTCGCCCGGGAGGAAGTGCTCGCCGCCGAACCGTACGACGCGCTCACACCCGAGAACATCGAGAACTCCCGTCCTCTGGACCTGCGTTGCCTGCGCCGCGGGGTCAGCTGCCGCAGCCTGATCCGCCGCGTGGCCATGGAGGACGGCCCGACCTTCGCCTACCTTCAGGAGCTCACCGCCGCGGGCGCGCACATCAGGGTCCTGGACGAGCTGGACGAACTGATGCTGGTCTACGACCGGCACACCGCGCTGGTGCCGCTGGACCCCGCCAACACGGCCAAGGGAGCGCTGTGTTCGCGGGAGGAGGGCATCGTCACCACCGTCGTCAACAACTTCGAGCGGCTCTGGGCGGGCGCGGAGGACTTCGCCACCCTGGCCGGCCGGCTCGGCGGCGCCGACGGCCCCGGGCCCACCGAGATCCAGGGGAAGGTGCTGCGCCTGATGTGCACGGTCGGCAAGGACGAGATCGGCGCCCGAGAGGCGGGCATCGCCCTGCGCACCTACCGCCGTCACATCTCGGACCTGATGCAGCTGCTGGGCGCGGAGAACCGCGCCCACGCGGCGCTGCTCGCCCGCGAACGCCACTGGATCTGAGGAGCCGCCGGCTCCCCCGTACGTGCCGGGGGAATCCGACGCCTCGGTCCCGGTCGGGCCTCAGCCCCGGCGCCGGACCGTCACTTGCCGGAGCAGCTGGCGGGCGGCTTCCCCTGCCAGCCGTTGATCGGGCCGCGGCAGGGGTCGTCCAGGGGTGAGTCGGCGACCTGCCGCACACCTCTGTCCGCCACGCCCGCCTGGCCTGCCGTCGCCCAGGACGACCCGGCCAGCGTGAGGACCACGAGAGCCGCTCCCGCCATGGCTCCACGCGTACCGCCGAAGATCACACGCATCCTGTTTCCTCGCACCCCGCCCGGCGCCCCAGTCCCCGTACAGCTGGGGCGTCCCGGGTGAACAGCCGTCAGTCTGGCACCCGGGGGACCCGCGCGGGGCGGCCCCGCGAGGCAGCCTCCTGCCAACCGGTAGGCAGGATCCTGCCGTTGGCCGGAGGCCGTCCCGAAAGGCCGCCAGGGGTCAGGGCTTGGGCAGCGCGCACCCGGCCAGGTCCAGGTCGATCTCGTTGCCGCTGCCGATGCACGGAACGATGCCATACGTCTGCTGGGCGTAGTTGATGCCCTCGCGGACGGTCACGGTGCCGCTCTCGTCGACCTCGCACGGGTTGTTGTCCGTGCACTGCTGCCCGTCCTCGTTACCGGTGTTGTTGACGGCGACCACCTTGCCGGTCGCGTCGTCGATCACCGGGGATCCGGACGTGCCGCCGATGGTCTGGCAGGCGGAGGTGTAGCGGACCGAGTCCTTCCAGGTCCAGGCGCCCTCCTTCAGCCGGTAGGCGAAGCCGTCGACGGCGCAGCTGTAGGTGCGCTTCCAGTAGCCGGAGGCGACCGTGATGGCGGTGCCCTGGGCCGGGCGCCCTGCGTCGAGCTCCAGGGCCTCGATGCCGTAGCTGCTCTCGATCTGGGCGTACGTGCTGGTGAGCCGGTAGAGCGAGACGTCCGTGTCGGTCATGGTCCCGTACGCCACCTTGTCGGCGCGCAGGGTGCCGACGCCGCTGCCCGAGCCGTTCAGCAGGGTGAAGCTCCGGGTCGAGGCCTGGTCGAGCACGACCTCGCCGGGGCCGGGGAAGCCGGACTCCAGGCAGTGCCCGTTGGACAGGACGAGGGCGCGGTCGCCGGGCTGCGAGGACGGTGCCCGGACGACCGATCCGGAACAGTTGCTGAGCGCGACCGTCCCGGCGAGATCGACGGCCTTCACCCGGACGTCTGCGGTGTCCGGGCCGGTGGCCGCGGTTGCGGGTGCGATGCCCGCACCGAGGAACAGGACAGCAAAAAGCGCACCGATGAGAGGCTTCTTCATGTGGGGGGTCCCCTCCGCATTGCGTGTGACCGGAGTTCTTCCGGTTTTTGACATGCGCATGTTTGCGTACGGGGAGGGTCCCCACAAGGGGCGAATTCAAGCCGCGTGAGGATCCGCGCCCTGACGCACCGTCCGCACGCGCCGAGGGCGTAAGGGGGCCGTGTTCCCCTCTCTTCTGTGCTGCCGGGGCATGTGAGAAACCCTTGAAACGTCTGCGTACTGTCGGGGTATGACACTCGACCTCGACGCCTATTTCGCCCGCATCGGCTGGGCGGGAGACACGGACCGCCGCCCCACGGTGGAGGTGCTGCGGTCCGTGCACCGCGCCCACATGCTGGGCATCCCGTTCGAGAATCTGGAGCCCCTCCTCGGCAGCGCCCCGTCCCTCGCGCTCCCCGACCTGGAGAGGAAGCTCGTGCGCGGTGAGCGCGGCGGGTACTGCTACGAGCACAACACCCTTCTCGCCGCCGTCCTCACCCAGCTCGGGTTCCGGGTGACGCTGCTGACCGCGCGGGTGGTGGTGGGGGCCGCGCCCGGTGACATCAGGCCCCGTACGCACATGCTGATGCAGGTGGACGTGGAGGGTGAGTCCACCCCGTGGCTGGCCGATGTCGGCTTCGGGTCGCACGGCGCGCTGCTGGAGCCGATCCCGCTGGTGGTGGACACCGAGCTGCTCGACACCCCGCGCCGCCACCGGCTCGTCCACGCCCCGCACGACGGGCCGCTGGAGATGTGGGAGCTGCAGACGGACAAGGGCGGCTACTGGGAGCCGCAGTACGAGTTCACCCTGGAGCCCTTCGAGGCCCCGGACTACGACGTCATCAACTGGCACATCGCGACGAACCCGCGCTCGCCGTTCCGGCAGGCCCTGTACGCCCAGCGCACCCTGCCGGGCCTGCACCGGTCGCTGTCCGGCCGGACGCTGGTGGAGACCGCCGACGACGGCACGGTCACCGAGCGGGAGCTGAGCGACTCCGCCGAGGTGGTGCGGGTGCTGGCCGAGGACTTCGGCGTACGCCTCCCCGAGGGGACCGTCCTGCCGGACTGACCGGTTGGCGGGCGGTGGGTGGCGGGTGGCGGGTGGCGGGTGGCGGGTGGCGGGTGGCGCATCTCACCCGGCCGCGTGCCCACGCCCGGTTTCCAAGCCGCGGCCCCGCCCCGACCGGCCGTTCCCACGGTCCGCGGGCGGGGCGGCATGCCGATGGAAGACCCGGCGCGCCGGCGCGCACCCCCGGAGGGAGCAACCGGTGCGCGAACCGGGCGCAGCGCGGGAAACACGGCCGTAAGCTCGCAGACATGCAGGTCATCCAGTCCACGAAGCTCGCCGGCGTCTGTTACGAAATCCGCGGCCCCGTGCTCGAGGAAGCGATGCGGCTCGAAGCCGCAGGTCATCGCATCCTCAAGCTCAACACGGGCAACCCCGCGGCGTTCGGTTTCGAATGTCCGCCGGAGATCCTCGAGGACATCCTGCGCAACCTCTCCGGGGCGCACGGCTACGGCGACGCGAAGGGGCTGCTGTCCGCGCGCCGCGCGGTGATGCAGCACTACCAGACCAAGGGGATCGACCTCGACGTCGAGGACATCTACCTGGGCAACGGGGTCTCCGAGCTGATCCAGATGTCGATGCAGGCGCTGCTCGACGACGGTGACGAGGTGCTCGTCCCCGCTCCGGACTATCCGCTGTGGACGGCCTCGGTCTCGCTGGCCGGCGGTACGGCGGTGCACTACCGGTGCGACGAGCAGGCCGACTGGATGCCCGACCTCGCGGACATCGAGCGGAAGATCACCGACCGCACCAAGGCGCTCGTGATCATCAACCCGAACAACCCTACGGGCGCGGTCTACGACGACGAGATGCTGCGCGGGCTGACGGAGATCGCCCGGCGCCACAACCTGGTCGTCTGCTCGGACGAGATCTACGACCGGATCCTCTACGACGGCGCGACGCACACCCCGACCGCCGCCATCGCCCCCGATCTGATGGTGCTGACCTTCAACGGGCTCTCGAAGAACTACCGGATCGCGGGGTACCGCTCGGGCTGGATGGCGGTCTGCGGCCCGAAGGCGCACGCCTCCTCGTACATCGAGGGCCTGACGGTCCTGGCCAACATGCGGCTGTGCGCCAACATGCCCGCGCAGCACGCGGTGGCGACCGCGCTCGGCGGGCGGCAGTCGATCAACGAGCTGGTGCTGCCGGGCGGACGGATCCTGGAGCAGCGTGACGTGGCGTACGACCTGCTGACGCGGATTCCCGGGGTGACCTGTGTGAAGCCGAAGGGGGCGCTGTACCTCTTTCCGAGGCTCGACCCCAAGGTCTTCAAGATCAAGGACGACCGGCAGATGGTCCTCGATCTGCTGCGGGCCGAGAAGATCATGGTGGTGCAGGGTACGGGCTTCAACTGGCCGGAGCCGGATCACTTCCGGGTGGTCACGCTGCCGCCGGCCAAGGATCTGACGGACGCGGTGACGCGGATCGGGAACTTCCTGGACGGTTACAGCCAGCCCTGAGCGACCAAGATTTTCGGATCCGGCACAACTTTAGACTGAATCCAAGATAGGATGGCTTTACTGCACGATCTGGAGGCCATCCATGTACGAGCCGATCCGCACCAAGTCGGTCCACACATCGGCCGACGACGCCGATTTCCCCCACCGCAGCCGCGAGGACGAGCTGGACATCCAGCTCGCCGGGCATCTCGCGGCCCTGCTCGCCGTCACCGACGAGCTGGGTCTCGACACCATGGGCGACCGCATCGCCGGGCAGGTCGCCCGGCTGCGCTCGGCGCCGCCCGCACGGCACGCGGGCCGGAGCGACGCGTCCCCGGCCGCTCTTCACCGCCGCGCCCACGCCCTCGCGGGCCGGGTCCTCGTGGTGGCCGCGTCCCGCGCGGACACCGCCGTGGCGATCCTCGCGGCCGAGGCCATGGACGCGCACGCCGCGGCCCTGTCCGCCCCCACCGCGCCGACCGTCCTGGTCGGCGCCCCCTGACGGCCCCGGTCCACGGGTCGCGAAGACGCGTGGACCGGGTGCCACACACCCGGCCGGGCCGCCCGCTCACGGGGCGGCCCGGAACGAAGCGGCACCCGGAGCCATGAGGGGGCTCCGGGTGCCGTGCCGCGGCGGGCCGTTGACCCCACAGGTCAGGGCGGATGTCGGAAGGCCCGGCCGCGGGGTTCGGGGGCGGGGTCAGCCCAGGCGCCGGACCAGCGCGTGGTACTCGTCCCACAGCTCCTTCGGCGTGTGGTCGCCGAAGGTGTTGAGGTGCTCGGGGATCAGCGCGGCCTCCTCGCGCCAGACCTCCTTGTCCACGGTGAGCAGGAAGTCGAGGTCGGACCCGGAGAGCTCCAGTCCCTCGGTGTCCAGCGAGCCCTTGGCCGGCAGGATGCCGATCGGGGTCTCGACGCCCTCGGCCGTGCCCTCCAGCCGCTCCACGATCCACTTCAGGACGCGGCTGTTCTCGCCGAAGCCGGGCCAGACGAACTGTCCGGCGTCGTTCTTGCGGAACCAGTTCACGTAGTAGATCTTCGGGAGCTTCGACTGGTCGGCCTTGTCGGCGCCGACCTCGACCCAGTGCTTCATGTAGTCGCCCATGTTGTACCCGCAGAACGGCAGCATGGCGAAGGGGTCGCGGCGCAGCTCGCCGACCTTGCCCTCGGCGGCGGCGGTCTTCTCGGAGGCGACGTTGGCGCCGAGGAAGACGCCGTGCTGCCAGGTGAAGGACTCGGTGACCAGCGGGACGGCGGAAGCGCGGCGGCCGCCGAAGAGAATCGCCGAGATCGGCACGCCCTTCGGGTCCTCCCACTCCGGCGCGATGATCGGGCACTGCCCGGCCGGGACGGTGAAGCGGGCGTTGGGGTGGGCGGCGGGCGTGCCGGACTCCGGGGTCCAGTCGTTGCCCTTCCAGTCCGTGAGGTGCGCGGGGGCCTCCTCGGTCATGCCCTCCCACCACACGTCGCCGTCGTCGGTGAGCGCGACGTTCGTGAAGACGGAGTTGCCCCACATGGTCTTCATGGCGTTGGCGTTGGTGTGCTCGCCGGTGCCGGGCGCGACGCCGAAGAATCCGGCCTCCGGGTTGATCGCGTACAGCTGGCCGTCCTCGCCGAACCGCATCCAGGCGATGTCGTCGCCGATGGTCTCGACGGTCCAGCCGGAGATCGTGGGCTCCAGCATGGCGAGGTTGGTCTTGCCGCAGGCGCTGGGGAAGGCCGCGGCGACGTACTTGATGGCCTCCGCCTCCCCGCGCGGCGGGGTCAGCTTGAGGATCAGCATGTGCTCGGCGAGCCAGCCCTCGTCACGGGCCATGACGGAGGCGATGCGCAGGGCGTAGCACTTCTTGCCGAGCAGGGCGTTGCCGCCGTAGCCGGAGCCGTAGGACCAGATCTCGCGGTCCTCGGGGAAGTGCGAGATGTACTTGGTGGAGTTGCACGGCCACGGCACGTCGGCCTCGCCGTCGGCGAGGGGGGCGCCCAGCGTGTGGACGGCCTTCACGAAGAAGCCGTCGGTGCCGAGCTCGTCCAGGACGTCCTGGCCCATGCGCGTCATCGTGCGCATCGACACGGCGACGTACGCGGAGTCGGTGATCTCGACGCCGATCGCGGAGAGCGGGGAGCCGACGGGGCCCATGCAGAACGGGACGACGTACATCGTGCGGCCGCGCATGGAGCCGCGGAAGACGCCCTTCTCGCCCGTGAAGATGTCCCGCATCTCGGCGGGGGCCTTCCAGTGGTTGGTCGGGCCCGCGTCCTCCTCCTTCTCGGAGCAGATGAAGGTGCGGTCCTCGACGCGGGCGACATCGCTCGGGTCGGAGGCGGCGTAGTAGGAGTTGGGGCGCTTGACCGGGTCGAGCTTCGTGAAGGTGCCCTTGGCGACGAGCTCCTCGCACAGGCGCTCGTACTCGGCCTCGGAACCGTCGCACCAGACCACACGGTCCGGCTGGGTGAGGGCGGCGATCTCGTCCACCCAGGAGACGAGCTCCTGGTGCCGAGTGGGAACAGTGAGGGGAGCCGCGATGTCTCGCGCCACGATCGCTCCTTGGAGAGAGGGTGTGTTGTCCGGCCCCGTGGGGGCTGCGACCCGGATGCTGACCCCTTCGAATTCCCCTGGCGCTCATCCGGTGCCGACCGCACTCATTTGATCATCCGACCATCCCGCCCATATGTCCAGAGGGCCGCACACGTGAGCATCGCCACTGCTGGGGGTTACCTACGGGAGCGTAGGTAGCATGCCGATATGACTTCTGCCGCCTCCGGGTCCGGACCCGTGGAGCTCACCGACCCCGTACCGGTCAAGCCACGGATGCGCGGGTGGCTGCACGCGGGGATGTTCCCCGCGGTCGTCATCGCCGGAATCACCCTGATCGCCCTGGCCGACAGCACACGCGCCCGGATCGCCTGCGCGGTCTACGTACTCAGCGCCTGCCTGCTCTTCGGTGTGAGCGGCATCTACCACCGGGGCACCTGGGGCCCGCGCGGCGAAGCCGTGCTGCGCAGACTCGACCACGCCAACATCTTCCTGATCATCGCGGGCACCTACACGCCGCTGACGCTCCTCCTGCTGCCCGAGTCCACCAGCCGCCCGCTCATGTGGGCGATCTGGGGCGCCGCGGCGGCCGGCATAGCCTTCCGCGTCTTCTGGGTCGGCGCCCCGCGCTGGCTCTACACCCCGTGCTACATCGCCATGGGCTGGGCCGCGGTGTTCTTCCTGCCGGACTTCATGCGGGCGGGCGGCATCGCCGTACTGGTCCTCGTCGTCGTCGGCGGGCTGCTCTACAGCGCCGGCGGCGTCATCTACGGGATCAAGCGCCCCAACCCGTCACCGCGCTGGTTCGGCTTCCACGAGGTGTTCCACTCGCTGACGCTGGCCGCGTTCATCGTGCACTACGTCGGCATATCCCTGGTCGCCTACCAGAAGTGACCGCGTACGGCGAAGGGCCCGGCCACCCCGGCCGGGCCCTTCGCCGTACGCGCGCGGCTCCGTCAGCCGCCCAGCTTCGCGGCCAGCTCCCCCGCGTCCGTCGTCGGCGCGTCGCAGACGAAGTGCCGGCAGACGTACGCGGTCGGCTCGCCGCCCACCAGCGGCCGGTCCACCAGCAGCGGGAACTCGGTGCCCGCGTCCGCCTCCTCGCCCGCCGCGACGACCGCGCCGGGCGCCCGCCCCAGCAGCGCCGTCCGGTGCAGCTCGCCGCCGACGGGGCCGGCCACCGCAACCTCGCGCGGGCCGTCCAGCAGCGCCTCGGCGACCGCGAGGCCCCAGCCGATGAACCGGGGCGCCTTCGGGCCGAGCGCCCCGACGATCCCGAGGGCGCCCTCGGCCGCCGTACGGTGCGCCTCGGAACCGGTGTGCGCGGCGTACGAGAGCAGCGCGCCGGCGGCCGCGGTCCAGCCGGCCGGGGTGGCGCTGTCGGTGGGGTCCTGGGGGCGGCGGATCAGCCGCTCCGCGTCATCAGCGGTGTCGAACAGCTGCCCGCCCTCGCCGGTGAAGCGCTCCAGCACGATGTCCAGCAGGAAGCCGGCGAAGTCCAGCCAGGCGCCCTCGCCGGTGACGGAGGCCAGCGCGAGGAAGCCCTCGGCGACATCGCCGTAGTCTTCCAGGACCCCGGAGTTGTCCCCGGCACGGCCGTCCCTCGACGTGCGGCAGAGCCGGGCGGCCTCGCCCATGTGCACCCGTACGAGCAGGTCGGCGGCCTCGGTGGCCCGCTCGACCAGATCCGGGCGGTCGAAGTACGCCCCGGTCTCGGCGAGCGCGGCGATCGCCAGCCCGTTCCAGGCGGCCACGACCTTGTCGTCGCGCTCGGGGCGGGCCCGCAGCTCACGTGCGGCCAGCAGCCGGGCCCGCACATCGGCGACCCGGGCCTCCTCCTGCTCCTCGGGCTCCCCGTTCCGCAGGAGCCGCAGCACGGAGGAACCCTCCTCGAAGGTGCCCTCGTCGGTCACCCCGAAGTACCCGGCGGCGAAGGCGGCGTCCGCCTCCCCCAGCACCTCGCGCAGCTGCGCGGGCGTCCACACGTAGTAGGCGCCCTCGACGTGGCGCCCCTGCGCGTCCTCGCTGTCGGCGTCCAGCGCGGAGGCGAAGCCGCCCTCGGCGGTCCGCAGCTCGCGGACCATGAAGTCGGCCGTCTCCAGGGCCACCCGGCGTGCCAGGTCCGACCCGGTGGCGCGCCAGAGATGGGCGTACACGCGGCAGAGCAGCGCGTTGTCGTAGAGCATCTTCTCGAAGTGCGGGACGATCCATTCCCGGTCCACGGAGTACCGGGCGAAGCCGCCGCCGAGCTGGTCGTAGATCCCGCCGTGCGCCATGGCCGCGCAGCTGTCGGCGGCCATCTGCAGGGCGCCCTCGGCCCCCGTACGGGCGTGGTGGCGCAGCAGGAACTCGATGACCATGGACGGCGGGAACTTGGGCGCGCCGCCGAATCCGCCGTACTTCTCGTCGTAGTCCCGGGTGAGCCGCAGCAGGGCCTGTGCCGACTCGGCCTCGCCCGGCAGGCCCCCCTCACCGGCGGCCAGGGAACGGCCGGCGAGGTCGCGGACGATGCGCCCGGCGACCTCGGCGACCTCCTCACGCCGGTCGGACCAGGCGGCGACGACCCCTTCGAGCACCTGCCGGAAGGCGGGCATGCCGTGGCGCGGCTCGGGCGGGAAGTACGTGCCGAAGTAGAAGGGTTCGGCGTCGGCGGTCAGGAAGACGGTCATCGGCCACCCGCCCTGACCGGTCGCGGCCTGCACCGCCTCCATGTACACGGCGTCGACGTCGGGCCGCTCCTCGCGGTCGACCTTCACCGGCACGAAGTGCGCGTTGAGGTACTCGGCGACGGCTGCGTCCTCGAACGACTCGTGGGCCATCACGTGGCACCAGTGGCAGCTGGCGTACCCGACGCTGAGCAGCACGGGCACGTCCCGCCTGCGGGCCTCCTCGAACGCCTCGGGCGACCAGGGCCACCAGTCGACCGGATTGTCAGCATGCTGAAGCAGATACGGCGAGGTCACACCAGCCAACCGGTTCATACGGCCAGCCTCTCACAGGGCTTGTCCTCACCGTGGAGACCGCACGGACTCCCGCTCACTCGGCCGAACCGGACACCGCGATCAAGACTGCTGCGCCCTTCTCCGTCACCTCTCCGTCACCGTGGACCTGGGAACCGTCCGACTCGAAGCTCTGGGGAAGCGCGTGATCACCAAGGGCGTGTAAGCACCGCCGACGACTCCCGACAGGCCGGTGCGCGCCCGGCGCCGGCCGGCGGCGGTGCCGGTCCGCGTCCGGTCGGTGGTGCCACGGTCGTTCATGTTCCCGCGCTCCGCATCCGTACGGCTGTCGGCGCGCAGTCCGGCAGACGCCCTGTCGCCGGGGCTCCGGACCCTGGAGACTGGGGGGTCCACACGAACGGATCCGGTCGCGGCCGGCGACGCGCGCAACGAGGGGGACGCATGCGGGACAGCCATCGGGCGGAAGCCGAACGGCTGTTGGTACGTGCCGTGGAGGAGGAGGCACGGCGGACAGGGGGCCGTACGGACTCCGGGGCGCTGCTGGCGCGGGCGCGGGGCGCGCTCGACACCATGGCGGCGGGCGCGGCCGACGAGTACGCCGCCTACACCCGGGCGCTGGACGCGGCGGGGGCCGGCCAGCAGCCGCTGTCCGCACGCTTCAGCAGAGCGACGCTCGGAACGCCCCTGATCGTGACGGGAGTTGCCGCGGCGGCCGCCTTCGGCGCGGATCTGGCACTCGGCACCGCGACGGGCCTCGCCCTGGGCGCCGGCGCCGTCGTCGCCGCCGCCGGGACGACCGCGACCGTGGCGCGGGTGACCGCCTCGCACTGGCCCGCCGCCCATCGCAGGGCGGGTGAGCGGAACCAGCCGGGCGGCCCCGAGCAGTTGCGGCTGGAGTGGCTGACGGCCCTGGAGGTACGGGGCATCCGCCCGTTCCTCGACCAGCAGCGCGTGCTGACCGCCTCCACCCGTATGCCGAAGAAGGCCGGCGCCTCCGTGGTGGCGCAGCTGCGCGGGGGTGACCGCAGCGCGGCCGCACGCACCCGCTCACTCCTCGAACAGTCCTTCGGACATCTGCCCGCCGCGGACGGCCCGTTCGCGGGCCGCCGCGCCGAACTGGCCCGGATCGCCCAGTGGGTGCACGCGGCGCGCGCGGCGACCGAGACCCTGCCGACCGTCGTCGTCCTGCACGGCACGCCGGGCTCCGGGCGCACCACACTGGCCGTACGGGCCGCGCACGCGCTGAAGGACCAGTTCCGCGGGGCGTGCGTGGTCGATCTGCGGGGCGGTGTCTCCGGCGAGACGCCGCTGCCGACGCGGGACGCGCTGCTGCACCTGCTCAACCGGCTGGGTGCGCCGCGCGAGCAGCTGCTCTTCCGGGAGGGGTCGTCCGCCGAGCAGCAGGTGCGGCGCCTCAGCGAGCTCTACCACCAGCATCTGACGGGTACGCCCGTCACGATCGTCCTGGACGACGCCACGGACGCGGCGCAGGTCCGCACGCTGGTGCCCGAGCGCTCCGACAGCCTGGTCCTGGTCACGGCCCGCGAGCCCCTGGAGCTGCCCGACGGCCTCCCGGCCCGGGTGTACCAGCTGCCGGTCGGCGGTCTGGACGCGGCGGGCGCCGAGGAGGTGCTGCGGGAGTCGGCCCTGGTTCCCCAGGGTCTCGACTCCCCTCGCGCAGGGGAGGCCCCTGCGGAGGCCGGTCCGTACGACTATGCGTCGACGGACACCGTCGTCGAGCTGTGCGGCGGGCTGCCGCTCGCGCTGCGGGTCGTGGGCTCCGCCCTCGGTGAGCGTTCCCGGGCCGAACTCGCCGCCGCTCTGGGGGCGTACGGCCCGGTCGCGCCCGTCGAGCGGGCCCTGTGGCTGCGCTACACCGACCAGTCCGAGGCGGCCCGCCGGCTGCTGCGGCGGCTCGCCCTGGCCGGACGGGCGAGCCTCGGGGCCGCCGCCGCGGCGTCGCTGCTCTCCTCGGACGAGCAGGAGGCCGGCCGGCTGCTGGAGGCCCTGGCCAGGGCCGGGCTCCTGGTGCATGTGCGGGGCACGCGCTACCGGCTGCACGACCTCGTACGGGACTTCGCGCTGGCCCGGCTGCTCGACGAGGAGCCGGCGGCCGACCGTACGGCCGCGCAGGAACGCCTCATCCAGAACTACGCGGAGCTCGCCGACGCCGTGATCCGCATGGTCGACGGCAAGATGTCCACCCGCGCGGGGCAGTTCGGCTCGCACGGCTTCAGCTCGCTGGACGCCGCGCTGCGCTGGCTGGACGACGAGTCGAGCTTCATCACCTCGGCCCTGCGGCACGCCGAGGGCGTCGACCAGGCGGCGGTGCTCCATCTGCTGGGCGCGCTCTGCGACTACTGCCTGCTGCGCGGCGACCTCTACCGGCTGGGTGAGATCAGCGAGTTGACGCAGGCCGTCGACCAGGGGCTGCTGGAGCGGTCGGTGCAGTGGCGTACGGGGATCGCGGCCCGGCAGCTCGGTGAGCTCGACAAGGCCCGCACCACGCTGTCCTCGGTCGTCGGCCTCTACCGTGAGGCGCAGAACGACGCGGGCGCCGCGCTGGCGCTGTGCTCGCTGGGCATCACCCTGCACCACCAGGGCAATCTCGGCGAGGCGTCGGCCCGGCTGCGGGAGGCGCTCGCCCTGCAGGCCTCCCCGGAGCAGGCCGAGGACCGGGCCTGGTCCCTGCACGCCCTGGCCGCCGTCGAACGCGACCGGGCCAATCTGCCCGAGGCCCTGAGCCTGCTGGACACCGCGCTGGCCCTGCACCGCGAGGGCGAGTCGCTGCACGGCGAGGCCTGGTCGCACTTCCAGCTCGGCCAGGTCTGTCTGCGCCTCGGCGAGGTCGCCAGGGCCGAGGAGGAGCTGTCCTCCGCCCTGGACCTGTACGGCCGCACCCGGGACGAGCGCGGGGAGGCGTGGGCGCTGACCCAGCTGGCCCGCGCCCGGCTGATGGACGGGGACAGCTCCGCGGCGGCTGCCGTGGAGGAGCTGCGCGGGGCCCTCGCCCGGCACCGGGGCAACGAGGACGCGCGGGGCGAGGCCTGGACGCGGTACTACCTGGGGCAGGCACTGGAGGAGGACGGCGACACCGATCAGGCAGTACGGGAGCTGGAGCGGGCCCGCACGATGTTCTCCCGGATGCGCGACGTGTACGGGCTGGCCTGCGCCCGTCACCACTCGGGGCGCGTCACCCGTGACCAGCGGGCCGCGCAGACCGGCAACCTGCGCAACTCCGGTTTCGCGCGGCAGCTCCTGGTGGACGCCCGCGCCGACTTCCGGCGGATCGGGGTGGCCCACGGCGAGGCCTGGACCTGCCTGGAACTCGCCCTGATCGACGGCGGGAACAACCGCGCCGCGCAGGCGCTGGAGCTCTGCGGCGAGGCGATCACCCTGTTCGCCTCGTACGGCGACGCCCGGGGCGGCGACTGGGCGGCGTTCCTGCGCTGCACGCTGCTGCCGTACGCCTCACCGGGCGGCAGCGAGGTGGGCACGGCGGTGGCGCAGCAGGAGCTGGCCGATCTGGTGGAGGCCGCCCACCCGCTGCGCGACCCCGGGCTGGAGGACTGCGCGGAGGCGTTCGGTGTGGTCCTGAACCGCGGGGTGGACCTGGACGACGGGTGGCAGGCGTGGCGCCTCGGCCTGACACCGTCCCGGCACGCCCGCGAGGTGATGGGCGTCGCGGTGGGCGTACGGCCGTAGAGGCGGGGCGGGGCCTGAGAAGCGACGCGGGCCACCTCCGCCCCCGCAGGGGGAAGGGGGCGGCCCGCGGTGTCAGCCCTTGCCCGAAGCGGTCGCCTTCGTCCCGGTCGCCTTCGTGCCTGTCGCCTTCGTACCGGTGCCGGAGGAGGCCGTCGGCTCGCCATCGGTGTCGCCGGCCTCGGCCGCCGGGTCCGGGGCCTCCTCGAAGTCGACCTTGCCCATGTGGCGGTTCATCGACTTCATCAGGAACCACGTTCCCACGGCGAGAGCCGCGAAGACGAGGAAGCCGAGGACTCCGGGGGTCACCTTGTTCTTGTCGAGCTCATCGGCGGCGAGCGGAACGAGCTGCGTCAGTGCCTGGGTCGCGTACATATCAGGCATTGTCGCGGATGCCCGCGAAGAGGTCGCTCTCGGGGAGGGAGGTGTCGACCAGAGACTTGGCGAGCTCGTACTCCTCGGTCGGCCAGACCTCCCGCTGGACGTCCATCGGCACCCGGAACCAGCCGCCGTCCGGATCGATCTGCGTGGCGTGCGCGATCAGCGCCTTGTCACGGATCTCGAAGAAGTCGTCGCACGGGATGTGCGTGGTCAGCGTGCGTTCGGCGCGCTCGAACTGCTTCCAGCGCTCCAGCCAGTCGCCGTACGGGGACTCCAGTCCCCGGGCGAGCAGCGCCTCGTGCAGGGCGACCGTGCGCGGCTTGTTGAAGCCCTGGTTGTAGTAGAGCTTCTGCGGCTGCCAGGCCGGGCCGAACTCCGCCTCGGGGAACCGGTCGGTGTCCCCGGCCGCCTCGAACGCGATCATCGAGATCGTGTGGGTCTTGATGTGGTCGGGGTGCGGGTACCCGCCGTTCTCGTCGTAGGTGGTGATCACCTGCGGCCGGAACACGCGGATCTTCGCGACGAGACGCCCCGCCGCCGTCTCGTCGTCCTCCAGGGCGAAGCAGCCCTCGGGCAGCGGGGGCAGCGGATCGCCCTCGGGCAGACCCGAGTCGACGAAGCCGAGCCACTCCTGCTTGACACCCAGGATCTCCCGGGCCTCGTCCATCTCCTTCTTGCGCACCTCGTGGATGTTCGCCTCGATGTACGCGTCCCCCTGGAGCTTCGGGTTGAGGATGGATCCCCGTTCGCCCCCTGTGCAGGTGACGACCAGGACGTCCACCCCCTCGGACACGTACTTGGCCATGGTGGCCGCGCCCTTGCTCGACTCGTCGTCGGGGTGGGCGTGGACGGCCATCAGTCTCAGCTGCTCGGTCAAGACTCGGTCCTCAGTGATTGGTCGCAGTGGTCGGCTTCTATAGTGACTGAACCGGGGGGTGGAAAATTCCTCGATCCCCGGTACGGGAGGAACGATCATGGCAGCGGTGCGCGAGGCCTTGCCCGAGGGGCGCTACGGCCGGTCGCAGGACGAACGCGCGGACCGCAAGCTGAAGATCATCGGCTCGGTCCTGGGTGTGGCCTTCCTCGCCGTGATCGGCTGGTTCGGCTACTCCTACGTCGCCGGTACGGACGTCAGCGCCGAGCTGATCAAGTCCAGGATCGTCTCCGACAGCCGCGCCGAGGCCCACCTGGAGGTCCGCAAGGACCGGGACGCCGACGGCCACTGCACGCTCCGCGCCCTGAGCGAGGACGGCGGGGAGGTCGGCCGGGCGGACTTCCGGTTCGACGAGCGGTCCGACCGGATCGACGAGGTCGTCACCCTGCGCACCACCTCCAGGGCCACCGCGGTGGAACTCAAGGGGTGCGCCGCGGGCGGCTGACCGCACCTCGACGCCGCCGGCCGGCCGTGCGCCGGGGCGCGCGCCGTCCTCACCCCCCAGATTTGGGGCTGACCTGCGCGGATGCGCGTGTGACGTTTTACCTTCTCCCCCTTTTCGCGCGGAATTGTTAGGCTCGTTGTTTCGCCCACCCGTGGCAGCGCATGCTTGGGGTAGGGCGTTGCTTTGTATTCCCAGCACCGACGAGGAGCACCCTGTGACCCAGACCAGCGATAACGTCACCTGGCTCACGCCGGAGGCGTACAACCAGCTGAAGGCGGAGCTGGAGTACCTGTCTGGTCCCGCGCGCACGGAGATCTCCGTCAAGATCGCGGCGGCCCGGGAGGAGGGTGACCTCCGTGAGAACGGCGGGTACCACGCGGCCAAGGAGGAGCAGGGCAAGATGGAGCTCCGGGTCCGCCAGCTGACCCAGCTCCTGGAGCACGCGAAGGTCGGCGAGGCACCTGCCGACGACGGCGTGGTCGAGCCCGGCATGGTCGTGACCATCGCCTTCGACGGCGACCCCGACGACACGGTCACCTTCCTGCTCGCCTCCCGTGAGTACGCGAGCGCCGACATCGAGACCTACTCCCCCCAGTCCCCGCTCGGCACCGGCGTGAACGGCAAGCGGATGGGCGAGGACGCGGAGTACGAGCTGCCGAACGGCAAGAAGGCCACGGTGAAGATCGTCTCGGCGAAGCCCTACCAGGGCTGACCCGGCCCCCACACATACGCACGGAGCCCCGGCCGTACACGCGGCCGGGGCTCCGTCGTGTGCGGATCAGGCCGTGGCCGAGCGGTACCTGCGGACCGCCAGGGTGCGGAAGACCGCGACGATCACGACCGACCAGATCACCGAGGCGAGGATCGGGTGCTGCATCGGCCAGGCGTCGGGGGTGACGAATCCCGGCGGCAGGTTGCCGAACAGCTCGCGGCAGGCCTGCACGGTGGCGCTGAAGGGGTTCCACTCCGCGATGTGGCGCAGGACCGTCGGCATCTGGTTGGCGTCCACGAAGGCGTTCGAGATGAACGTCAGCGGGAAGAGCCAGATCAGTCCGCCGGACGTGGCCGCCTCCGGGGTGCGCACGATCAGGCCGATCATCGCGCCGATCCAGGAGAAGGCGTAGCCGAGCAGGAGCAGCAGCAGGAAGCCGAGGAGCACCCTGCCGATGTTCTCGTGGGCCCGCCAGCCGATGATCAGCGCGACCCCGGCGAGGACGACGAGGGTGAGCGCGGTCTGGACGAGGTCGGCGAGCGTACGTCCGGTGAGGACGGCGCCGCGGGCCATCGGCAGCGACCTGAAGCGGTCGATCAGCCCCTTGTGCATGTCGTCCGCGATGCCCGCTCCGGCGCCGGCGGTGGCGAAGGTGACGGTCTGGGCGAAGATCCCGGCCATCAGGAATTCCTTGTAGTCCGTCGACGAGAGCGAACCGCCGACCTTGATGGACCCGCCGAACACGTAGGTGAACAGCACCACGAACATGATCGGCTGGACCAGTCCGAAGATCACCATCTCGGGGATCCTGGCCATGCGGATCAGGTTGCGTCTGGCGACGACGAGGGAGTCGGCGACGGACCGGCCGATCGCCCCCCGCTTCTTGAGCGGCACGACGCCCGGGGTGTCAGTGACGGCGGTCACCGGCCGTCCTCCTTCCGGCCGTCAGCGGCCTCTGTCGATGCGTCGGCGCCGTTCTTCCCCAGCTCGGCGGCGTGGCCGGTGAGCGAGATGAAGACGTCGTCGAGGGTGGGGCGGCGCAGTCCGATGTCGTCGATCTCCACGCCGTGGGCGTCGAGGTCGCGGATGACCTCGGCGAGCAGCTTGGCCCCGCCGGTGACCGGGACGGTCAGCTTGCGGGTGTGCTCGGCGACGGAGATCTCCCCCTTGCCGTAGGTGGCGAGCACCGAGCGGGCCGGTCCGATCTCGTCGGGCCGGTGCACGACGACCTCGACGCGTTCGCCGCCCGTGCGGGCCTTGAGCTGGTCGGAGGTGCCTCGGGCGATGACCTTGCCGTGGTCGATGACGCAGATGTCGTGCGCCAGGTGGTCAGCCTCCTCCAGGTACTGCGTGGTCAGCAGCAGTGTCGTACCGCCCGCGACGAGCTCCTCGATGACCTCCCAGAGCTGCTGCCGGTTGCGCGGGTCGAGCCCGGTGGTGGGCTCGTCCATGAACATCACCGGCGGGGAGACGACGAGCGCCGCCGCCAGGTCGAGGCGGCGGCGCATGCCCCCGGAGTACGTCTTCGCGGTGCGGTCGGCGGCGTCGGCGAGGTGGAACTTCTCCAGGAGCTCCCCCGCCCGCTTCTTCGCGTCGCGTGCGCCCATCTGGTAGAGCTGGCCGACCATCTGGAGGTTCTCGCGGCCCGTGAGGTATTCGTCGACGGCCGCGAACTGGCCGGAGAGGCCGATCGAGCGGCGTACCTCGTCGGGGTTCTTCAGGACGTCGATGCCCGCCACGACGGCCTGACCGCTGTCCGGCCGGATCAGGGTGGTCAGGACGCGGACGGCGGTCGTCTTGCCGGCGCCGTTGGGCCCCAGCAGGCCGAGGACGGTGCCTTCGGGTACGTCGAGGTCGACGCCGTCCAGTGCTCGTACATCGCCGAAGGTCTTCACCAGGCCTTCGGCGTAAATGGCGCCTGGCATACGGGATTCCCCCAGTTGCTTTCGCGTGAATTCCTGAGCGGATCGTAGGGTTTCCGGCCTCTCCGGGCCGGGACCACGGGGTTGTTCGGCGATGCACGGTAACGCGATACATCGCGACCCACAACAGGTTTTCCCGGGGCGCCGTCGCTCAGGCCCGCACGAGGTACCCCGCGGCCCTCAGTGCGGAGGCGACCTCCTCGCAGTGCTCCGGGCCCTTGGTCTCCAGGTGCAGTTCCACCTCCGCCTCGGTGAGCCCGAGCCGGGGGTCGGTCCGTACGTGCTGGATGTCGAGCACGTTGGCGTCGGCGACGGACAGGGTGGCGAGCATCGCGGCGAGCGCCCCCGGGCGGTCGGTGAGCCGCAGCCGCAGGCTGAGGTAGCGGCCGGCGGCGACCATGCCGTGGGTCAGGATGCGCTGCATCAGCAGGGGGTCGACGTTGCCGCCCGACAGCACGGCGACGACGGGCCCGCGGAACGCCTTCGGGTCGCTCAGGAGGGCGGCGACCGGGCTCGCCCCGGCCGGTTCGACGACCATCTTGGCGCGCTCCAGGCAGAGCAGCAGCGCGCTGGAGAGCTCGTCCTCGGAGACCGTACGGACCTCGTCCACCAGCTCCTGGACCAGCGGGAACGTGAGGTCGCCGGGGCGGCCCACCTTGATCCCGTCGGCCATGGTCTGCACCGAGCCGAGCGCCACCGGGTGCCCGGCGGACAGCGAGGGCGGGAAGGCGGCCGCCCCCGCCGCCTGGACGCCGACGACCTTGACGTCGGGGCGCATCGCCTTCACCGCGACCGCGATGCCGGCGGCCAGGCCGCCCCCGCCGATGCCGACGACGACCGTGCGGACCTCCGGGCACTGTTCGAGGATCTCCAGGCCGACGGTGCCCTGGCCCGCGATGATGTCGGGGTGGTCGAAGGGGTGGATAAAGACGGCGCCGGTCTGCTCGGCGTACTCCTGGGCGGCGGCGAGCGTCTCGTCGACGACGTGGCCCTGGAGCCGGACCTCCGCGCCGTACTCCCGGGTCGCCGCGACCTTCGGCAGGGGGGCGCCGACGGGCATGAAGACCGTGGAGCGTACGCCGAGCAGCGAAGAGGCGAGTGCGACACCCTGCGCATGGTTTCCGGCACTCGCGGCCACCACTCCGGCCGCCCTTTCGACGGGGCTGAGCCCGGCGATCCGTACGTACGCGCCCCGCAGTTTGAACGACCCGGTGCGCTGGAGGTTCTCGCACTTGAGGTGGACCGGTGCGCCGACGAGGGAGCTGAGGTGCCGGCTCCCTTCCATCCCGGTCGTTCTGGCCACCCCGGACAGCATCTTCTGCGCCCCTCTGATGTCGTCGAGGATCAGCGGCGGGAAGGGACCTGACGTACGGAAGCTCATGGCAGCAAGTCTTGCAGCTCGGAGCGGTCGGGGCCGTCGCATCTCATGGCGGCCTGCGGTGGTGTCCACAGGTTTGTGCAGCGCTGGTACACGTTGCCCCGTGGCCGCGTACTCTGTCCCCCACCCATCCGACACCGCACGAAGAGAGCCTCCAGCCATGCCCCCTCAGGACATGACGACTGCTGCGTCTCCTTCCGGGGGCGCGACCCCCGG
Source organism: Streptomyces sp. NPDC104381 (assembly GCF_055583745.1). Lineage (NCBI taxonomy): Bacteria > Bacillati > Actinomycetota > Actinomycetes > Kitasatosporales > Streptomycetaceae > Streptomyces > Streptomyces sp. NPDC104381. Next base: position 22,892 of record NZ_JBVJNK010000004.1, on the reverse strand, counting down.
ACATCCGGGAACCGACCACCTGCTCGACGCTCTCCAGCACCAGGTGGCCGTCTTCGCCCGCCGTGCCGAGCAGACCCGCCTCGGCGGTGTCGGCCAGGTCCGCAACTCGATGGACCGGGCGGCCTATCTGCTGCTCAACCGGCTCGACGTGGAAGGCCCCATGGGCGTCAAGGCGCTGGCCGCGGGCATGGGGATCGACTCGTCGACCGTGACCCGGCAGGTCGCGCCGCTCGTCGACACCGGTCTGGTCAAGCGCACCTCGCACCCGGAGGACGGGCGCGCCGTCGTGCTGCAGCTGTCGCCGCGCGGCCAGTCCCGTCTCGAGGAGGTCCGCGCCTCGCGGCGTGAGCTGATGTCGCAGGTGACCGACGGGTGGACCGAGGAGGAGCGCGACACGTTCTGTGCGCTGCTGACCCGGTTCAACGGCTCACTGGCGGCCCGGCAGTCGGCGCACCAGTCGGCGCAGGAGAACTGACCGGACTCTCCCCGGCCTGTCCGTCCGGCCCCGCGGATCTATCCTGGAAGTGCCTGCACTCGCGAGTCGAGGAGGCCCGCCATGACACGGAAGACCGCCGACTGCCGTAGGTACCCGAGCGTCATGAACTGCACCCTCACCATCTCCGGTGAGGAGGACGAGGTCGTCCGGGCAGCCGCCGAACACGCGGTATCGGTCCATGAGCACACGGACGGCCCGGAGCTGCGTGAGCAGATCAGGGGCTCGCTGGAGGACGAGAAGGCCGCTGTCTGACCACCGTGCGTGCGCCGTCCGGCGGCGGGGACGGGTCCCGGCCGCCGGACGGAGGCGTGTCAGCCCAGTGCCTGCGTCAGGTCGGCCAGCAGGTCGTCGGCGTTCTCGATGCCGACGGACAGCCGGACCAGGTCGGCCGGGACCTCCAGCAGGGATCCGGCGGTGGACGCGTGCGTCATCCGGCCCGGGTGCTCGATCAGCGACTCCACACCGCCGAGCGACTCCCCGAGCGTGAAGAGCTTCGCCCGGTTGCAGACCTCGACCGCCGCCTCCTCGCCGCCCGCGACCCGGAACGACACCATCCCGCCGAACGCCTTCATCTGCTTGGCGGCGACCTCGTGGCCGGGGTGCTCCGGCAGCCCCGGGTAGAGGACCTGGGTGACCTTCGGGTGCCGGGTCAGCAGGTCGGCCACCTTGGTGGCGTTCGCGTCGTGACGGTCCATGCGGACCGCGAGGGTCTTGATCCCGCGCAGCACCAGCCACGCGTCGAACGGCCCGGCGACGGCGCCCATCGCGTTCTGGTGGTACGCCAGTTCCTCGGCCAGCTCCGGATCGCTGACGACGAGCGCGCCGCCGACGACGTCCGAGTGGCCGCCCATGTACTTGGTGGTGGAGTGCACGACGACGTCCGCGCCGAGCGAGAGCGGCTGCTGGAGGTACGGGCTGGCGAAGGTGTTGTCGACGACCAGCCGCACGCCCGCCTGCCGGGCCACGCCGGCGACGGCGGCGATGTCGGTGATGCCGAGCAGCGGGTTCGACGGGGTCTCCACCCAGATCGCCTTGGTGCGCGGGGTGAGCGCCGCCCGTACCGCGCTCACGTCCGAGGTGTCGGCGACCGAGAACTCCACGCCCCAGCGCGAGGCGACCTTCGCGAACAGCCGGAACGTGCCGCCGTACGCGTCGTTCGGGATGACCACGTGGTCGCCGGGGGTCAGCAGCGTACGCAGGAGGCAGTCCTCGGCGGCGAGGCCTGACGCGAAGGCGAGTCCGCGGCGGCCGCCCTCCAGTGCCGCGAGGTTCTCCTCCAGTGCGGTGCGGGTGGGGTTGGCGCTGCGGCTGTACTCGTAACCGCCGCGCAGCCCGCCGACGCCGTCCTGCTTGTACGTGGACACCTGGTAGATCGGCGGGACCACGGCGCCGGTGAGGGGATCCGCCGTGTTGCCGGCGTGGATCGCAAGGGTCTCGAAGCTGTGCTGGTCGCTCATGGGGCCCGAGCGTAGTTCGTCGGGAGGGTGGTTACGGGCCACTCGCCGCCCCGATACCCGTCCGGGGACAATGGACCGCATGGAGATTCTGTGGTTCCTGCTCGCCGTGTGCATGCTCGTCGCCGTCGTCGGCCCGCTCATGCTGCGGCGCCGTGGCGGTATCCGCCAGGTCGCGCCCGGTTCGCCCGACGCCGCCGACCCGGACACGTACGGGTTCGCACGCCAGGAGGAGCTGGACGTCCGGATGCCGGGCCCCGACCAGGACCTCCTCGACGTGCTCGACGTCGTCCAGGGGACCGGGAGCTGGAAGGCAGCCTCGCAGCTGCTCGCCGGCACGCCCAAGGAGAGCGAGATCCGCTGGCAGCGGGTGCAGGCGTTCGCCGGGGCGGCCTCCCTGGAGCTGGCACGGCAGCCCGGCGCAGGCGGGGCGTGGCTGAGGGCGTGGCGGGCCGAGGCCCCGAAGGACGCGGGCGCGGCGGCGGTGCACGCGGAGTTCCTGGTGCAGCAGGCGTGGCGTACCGGCACGGTGGGCACGGACGACTTCCGGATCATCCTGGAGGAGGCCCGTACGGTCTGCGGCGAGGCGGCCCTGCTGGCCCCGGGCGACCCCGTCCCGTACATCGTGGAGCTGGCCGTCGCCCGTGGACTGGGGTACTCCCACGAGGAGTTCGACCAGCTCTGGGCGAAGATCATCGACCGGGCCCCGGCGCACATGGGCGCGCACATCGCGGCCCTGCACTTCTGGTGCGAGAAGTGGCACGGCTCGCGCGAGGAGGCCGACCGCTTCGCGACGACGGCCGCCGCCCGCGCCCCGCAGGGCTCGCTGCTCGCCGCGCTGCCGCTGTTCGCGGTGTACGAGCACCTGCCCGAGGTCAATCTGGTGCAGGGCTTCTACCGGGGCGTCGTCGTCACGAAGGCGGTCGAGGGCGCGATGTTCGCGGTGCACGCGGCGCGCGCGGACGACCCGGTGCTCGCCCACGTCCGGCACCTGCTGGTCCTCTTCCTGGTCCGCATGGAACGCTGGTCGGAGGCGATGCACCAGCTCGTCCACATCGACGGCCACGTGGGCGCGCTGCCCTGGACCCAGAGCTCCGACCCGGCCGCCGAGTACACGGTGTACCGGGCGCTGGCCGTCGCCGGGTACGAGGCGAACGGCGGCAGCCCCGCGACGCTGCTCCACTGACCGACCCCGGCACGACCGCCCCCTCCGGATTGGACCGGCACACCCATGGCACGACTGATCCCCCTGATCCTGATAGCCCTCGCCGTCTGGTTCTGGCTGCGGGCCCGCAGGAAGACCGCCTCGTACATGGCCTCCTACGAGTCGCCGGCCGGCGGTGACCGCGAGGCCGGCGAGCGCCGCGATCCCCCGGCCCCGGCGGCCTGAGACCCGGAATCCACGGCGCCCCCACGGCGTTGTACGGAGCGAACCCCGACCCCGGAGGAGCCCCCGCATGTTCCTGACCCACCGCACCCCGCAGCTCCCCACCCCGGAGGAGGCCCTGCGCGGTCGTCCCACCCCCGAGTTCACCGTGCCGTCCCGCCACACCGTCCTCGGCAACCCGCTGACCGGCCCCTATCCGCAGGGCCTGGAGGTCGCCGACTTCGCGCTGGGCTGTTTCTGGGGTGCCGAGCGCAAGTTCTGGCAGACGGAGGGCGTCTGGACGACGCTCGTCGGCTACCAGGGCGGCTACACCGAGAATCCCTCGTACGAGGAGACCTGCTCGGGTCTGACCGGCCACACGGAGGCGGTCCGTGTCGTCTTCGACCCGAAGGTCGTCGGCTACGCGGACCTGCTGAAGGTCTTCTGGGAGTCCCACAACCCGACCCAGGGCTTCCGGCAGGGCAACGACGTGGGTACGCAGTACCGCTCGGCTCTCTACACCCACTCCCCCGAGCAGGCGGAGGCCGCGCAGGCGTCCCGCGAGGCGTACCAGCAGGTGCTGACGGGCGCGGGCTTCAAGGAGATCACCACGGAGATCCTGCCGGCCGAGGGCCGCACCTTCTGGCCCGCCGAGCCGTACCACCAGCAGTACCTCGACAAGAACCCCGACGGCTACTGTGGCATCGGCGGCACGGGCGCCACGCTGGAGTCCCCCTCGGAGACCAACTGGGGCCGCGCCTGCCCGACGGGCATCGCCCCGGCCCCGTCCGCCGGGGAGTGACCGGGCTCTGCCCGCGGCGTATCTGCCGCGGGCAGAGAAGGGTGATGCGGCGGCCCGGGTGGGCCAAGAGTGGAGGGAACGCGGTCGCCCAGGCCGCCGCCCCTCACCGGGAGGTCCCATGTCGCCCCACCCCGCCGCCGTCCCACGCGCCGCCGACGAGGACACGCCGTCGACACGGTTCGACGACCACCTCGCCGCCCAGCTCCTCGCCCAGCGGATCGTCTTCCTGGGCACCCAGGTGGACGAGGTCTCCGCGAACCGGGTCTGCGCCCAGCTGCTGCTGCTGTCCGCCGAGGAACCGCGCACCGACATCAGCCTGTACATCAACAGCCCCGGCGGCTCGGTGACGGCGGGGCTGGCCATCTACGACACGATGCAGCTCATCCCGAACGACGTCTCCACCCTCGCCATGGGATTCGCCGCCTCGATGGGGCAGTTCCTGCTCACCGTCGGGGCCCCGGGCAAGAGGTACGCCCTGCCGAACGCGCGGATCATGATGCATCAGCCGTCGGCGGGCATCGGCGGCACGGCCGCCGACATCGCGATCCAGGCGGAGAACCTCGACTTCACGAAGCAGGCGGTCGAGCGGATCACCGCGGCGCACACCGGGCAGTCCGAGGAGACGATCTCCCGGGACGGCGACCGGGACCGCTGGTTCACGGCCGCGCAGGCGAAGGCGTACGGCATGGTCGACCACGTCGTCGAGTCGCTCGACGACGTGCGCCCGGCCGGTTCGCGTCGACGGATGGGACTCTGACATGGGCCAGTACACGATTCCGAACGTCGTCGAGCGCACCCCGCAGGGTGAGCGGTCCTACGACGTGTTCAGCCGGCTCCTGTCCGAGCGCATCATCTTCATCGGTACGGAGATCGACGACGGGGTCGCCAACGTCGTCATCGCCCAGCTGCTCCACCTGGAGTCGTCGAACCCCGGGGGCGAGATCGCGGTCTATCTCAACTCGCCCGGCGGCTCGTTCACTTCGCTCATGGCCATCTACGACACGATGAGCTTCGTCTCGGCGCCCATCGCGACGTTCTGCGTCGGCCAGGCCGCCTCGACCGCGGCGGTCCTCCTGGCCGGCGGTGACCCGGGGCGGCGGTTCGTCCTGGAGCACTCCCGGGTGCTGCTGGGCCAGCCGGCCAGCGGCGGACAGCAGGGCACGGTCTCCGATCTGCGGCTCCACGCCCGGGAGATGCTGAGGATCCGCTCGCAGGTCGAGGAGGTCCTGGCCCGTCACACGCCCCATGACGTCGCGACCCTGCGGGCCGACACCGACCGGGACCGGGTCTTCACCGCCGAGGAGGCGGTGGCGTACGGCCTGGCGGACGAGATCCTCAGCCGCCGGGTCCCGGCCGCCGCCTGACCGTACGCCGCCCCCTGGACGTACGGCGCCCGACCGGATGCCGCCGGGTCAGGCGGCCAGGCGCACCTCGCCCATCGGTGCGCGGCCCGGAGCCGTACGGGACGGTGTGCGGCGGGCGATCTCCCCCTGGGCCAGGGACAGCACGTCGGCCAGCCCGAGTCCGAGCGAGCGGGCCGCGGCGGCGAGCACCTCCGACGAGGCCTCCTTGCGGCCGCGCTCGATCTCGGAGAGGTACGGCATGGAGATGCGGGCGGCCTCGGCCACGTCCTTGAGCGTCCGCTGCTGGGCGGTGCGCTCGCGGCGCAGGACATCGCCGACGACGTCCCTCCAGAGAGGCTCCCTGACGGCGGGGGCCGGTGCCGTGCGGACGGGGCGCAGGGGGATGACGCGGGCTTGGTTCGACGCGTAGCTGCTCATCGTCCGAGCGTAGGGACGAGGACGCCCGGAGCGGGAGAGGAAAGCCGTCCGCGCGGGGCGGATCTGCTGTCGGCAGAACGGCGGTTGCCGGTCGCCCCCGAACCGCTCCGGCCGGCGCACACGCTCCGCGCGGAGTGCTTCCGGCGCCGGCAGGGCCGGAGGCCGGTCGCCCCCGGCCCGCCGGGCGGGGTCAGATCAGGCCCTGCGCCAGCATGGCGTCCGCGACGAGTTCGAAGCCCGCGATGTTCGCGCCCACCACGTAGTTGCCGGGGCTGCCGTACTTCTCGGCGGTGGTGTAGCAGGAGTCGTGGATGTGGCGCATGATCTCCGCGAGCCGCTCCTCGGTGTGGGAGAACGTCCAGGAGTCGCGGGAGGCGTTCTGCTGCATCTCCAGCGCGCTGGTGGCCACCCCGCCGGCGTTGGCCGCCTTGCCGGGGGCGAAGGCGACGCCCGCGTCCTGGAAGACGTGGACGGCCTCGGGGGTGGTGGGCATGTTGGCGCCCTCGGCGACCGCCTTGACCCCGTTGCGTACGAGGGTCAGCGCATCCTCCTCGTGGAGTTCGTTCTGGGTGGCGCAGGGCAGGGCCACGTCCGCCGGGACGCTCCACACGCCGGTCCCGGGGACGTAGCGCACATGGTCGCCGCGCCGCTCGGCGTACTCGGAGATCCGGCCGCGGCCGTCCTCCTTGACCTCCTTGAGCAGCGCGAGGTCGATGCCCTTCTCGTCGACGACGTAGCCGCCCGAGTCGGAGCAGGTCACGACGGTCGCGCCGAGCTGCTGGGCCTTCTCGATGGCGTAGATGGCCACGTTGCCGGAGCCGGAGACCGCGATGCGCTGGCCTTCGAGGGTCTCACCGCGCACGCGGAGCATCTCGGCGGTGAACAGGACGCAGCCGTAGCCGGTCGCCTCGGTGCGGGCCTGGGCGCCGCCCCAGCCGAGGCCCTTGCCGGTGAGCACACCGGACTCGTAGCGGTTGGTGATCCGCTTGTACTGGCCGAAGAGGTAGCCGATCTCCCGGCCGCCGACACCGATGTCACCGGCGGGCACGTCGGTGTACTCGCCCAGGTGACGGTGGAGTTCCGTCATGAACGACTGGCAGAACCGCATGACCTCGGCGTCGGACCGGCCCTTGGGGTCGAAGTCCGCGCCGCCCTTGCCGCCGCCGATCGGCATGCCGGTGAGGGCGTTCTTGAAGATCTGCTCGAAGCCGAGGAACTTCACGATGCCGAGGTTGACGGAGGGGTGGAAGCGCAGTCCGCCCTTGTACGGGCCGAGCGAGCTGGAGAACTCGACGCGGAAGCCGCGGTTGACGTGGATGTCGCCGGCGTCGTCCGCCCACGGCACCCGGAAGATGAGCTGCCGCTCGGGCTCGCAGACGCGCTCGATGATCCGGGCGTCGACGAACTCCGGTCGCTGCGCCAGCACGGGGCCCAGGGTTTCGAGGACCTCGCGCACCGCCTGGTGGAACTCGTTCTCGCCCTGGTTGCGCCGGAGGATCTCCGCGTACAGCGGCTCGATGACACGGTTCTCGGCGGTGCGCGGGGTGAGGGAGTCGGAGCTGGCCGGCATCTGATCAAGACCTTCCGTGGGTGGGCTCATGCGCGTCGGCGCTCCCTGTCCCCGGAGGCGCCACCGGCCCGTGGGGACCGTTTGCACCCCGCAAGTCTCGCAGCGCGGCCCCTTCGCGCTCAGGCGACATCCACATAGTGGCCATGGGGGCCCGTCCGGTACGGGCGGTTCTGGCCCCGTACACCCGTTCCCTCCGGGGCGGACGGGCCGCACGCCACCCGCGCCGTGGGGCGGCGCGGGTGGCGAACCTCACAGTCGGAGGAGGACGGCTGTGAGGTCCGGCGGTGCCCGGGTCAGGCCGCCGCGTTCTCCGTCACGGTGACCTTGCCCTTGCGGATGGTCGCCACCCTGGGCGCCTTACGGGCGAGGGAGCTGTCGTGGGTGACCATCACGAAGGTGAGCCCGTGCTCCTTCCACAGCCCGTCGAGCAGCTCCATGATCTCGTCGCGCATGGACTCGTCGAGGTTGCCGGTCGGTTCGTCGGCGAGCAGCACCTTGGGCCGCTTCACCAGCGCCCGGGCGATCGCGACGCGCTGCTGCTGGCCGCCGGACATCTCGCTCGGCAGGTGGGTGGGGCGGTCGCCGAGGCCCACCGACTCCAGGGCCTCCGCGGCCCGCTCGCGGCGGGTCCTCGCGCCGAGGCCGAGGGGGACGAGCGCCGTCTCGACGTTCTCCTGGGCGGTGAGCGTCGGGATCAGGTTGAAGCTCTGGAAGACGAATCCGATGGACTCGGCCCGGACCTTGGTGAGCCGGGACTCGGGGAGCTTGGCCAGGTCGACACCGTCGAGCTCGATGGTGCCGGAGGTCGGCCGGTCCAGCCCGCCGAGCATCTGCAGGAGCGTGGACTTGCCCCCGCCGGTGGGGCCCTGGATGACGAGCCGCCCGCCGTCCTCGATGGTCAGATCGACTCCGGCGAGCGCGTCGACGGGATTCTTGCCGCGCATGTAGCGCTTGGTGACGCCCTTGAGCTGGTACACGTGTGGACTCCTGCTGTACGTACGGGAGGGGAGGAAGGGGCTACGCGACGCGGCGCAGCGCGTCGGCCGGCCGCAGCCGGGAGGCACGCCAGCCGCCGAAGGCTCCCGCGATGAGCCCGCCCGCCACCGCCAGGGCGACGGCGATGAGGATCGTGGTGAGGGAGACGGGCGCGGTCAGGGCGATGTCCAGGGTCTTGGACGCGGTCTGACGGCCGCCTCCGCCGCCGCCCATCGGGCCGCCGCCCATGCCGCCTCCGCGGCCTCCGCCGGTGGAGCCGAGCTGCGCGGTGAGGGTGGGGCTGATGGCGGTCACGACATAGGCGCCGGCGACACCGACGGCGATGCCGAGGACGCCGCCCATCAGGCCGTTGACGAGGGCCTCGCCGACGACCTGGCGGGTGACCCGTCCGCTCTTCCAGCCGAGGGCCTTGAGCGTGCCGAACTCCCGCACCCGGCGGCTGACCGCGGAGGACGTCAGCAGGCCGGCGACGAGGAACGCGGCGACCAGGACCGCGATGGAGAGCCACTTGCCGACGCTGGAGGCCAGGTCGGAGGCGGTGGAGAGGGAGCCGGACACCGTGTCGGCGAGGTCGGCGGAGGTGGTGACCGTCGTGCCCGAGATGTTCTTCTGGATGGCGGCCTTGACGGTGTCGATCTTCTGCGAGTCGGCGGCCTGGACGTAGACCGTGGTGACCTTGTCCTTGGAGTCGGCGACGGTCTGCGCCTGCTTCAGCGGGATGTAGACGTTGGCGGCCGCGTCGCCGCTGTCCGCCGTGGAGACGCCCACGATCGTGTACGCGGTGCCGGAGACGGTGACGGTCTTGCCGACCGCGAGCTCCTTCTCCTTGGCGTAGGCGGAGTCGACGACCGCGACCTTGGCGTCGGTCTCGGCGGCCTTGAAGGTACGGCCCTTGGTGATCTTGGAGGAGGTCAGCGGGCCGAGGTTCTGCTGGGTGACGTCGGTGCCGTACACGGTGAAGGAGTTGACGTCGAAGGATGCCCCGCCGCCCTGGACCTCACCCTGCGGCTGGCCGCCGCCGCTGCCGCCCCGGCCGCCGGGGCCGCCCTGGGACGCGCTCTCGTCCTGCTTGAACTCGCCGCGCTTGAACTGGCCGTCGACCTTCATGACGGTCAGGCTCAGCCCGCCCACCGCGTCCGCGACGCCGTCCTGCTGTCCCACCTTGTCGACGGTGCTGGAGGCCAGCGTCTGGAAGCCCTGGACCATGACGCGGTCCGTGCTCTGGGTCGCCTCGTCGTCGTCCTTGGCGTCGAACTCGAACCGGGGCCGCTCGGTGCCGCCGGAACCGGGGGCGGCCGCGGCCTTGGTCACCGTCATGTCCGTGCCGAGGCCGTACAGCGATTCGAGGACCTTGTCCTGGGCCTTGCTCATGCCCGAGGAGACCGAGCTGACGATGATGACGAGCGCAATGCCGAGGGCCAGCCCCGAGGCGACGACGAGCGCCGCCTTTCTGCGGCGGCGCAGCTCGCGCCGGAGGTAGGTGAAGAACATGGCGCGAAGATATGGACCGGGTGTGATGAGGAGTTAAGTCTCTGATGAGAGCTGGATGAGAACGCCTGCGGCGCGCATACGCCGAAGGCGGCGGCGCCCGGAAGGATCCGGGTGCCGCCGCCTTCGAAGGGGAAGGGGCGCGGTCGGCGTCAGGCGGCGGAGCCCGCCGTCCACTCCGACCAGCTCATGTTCCAGCCGTTGAGGCCGTTGTCCGGAGAGATCGTCTTGTCCGGGGAGTTCGTGACGATGACCAGGTCACCGACCATCGAGTTGTTGTACAGCCAGGCGGCCGGCGTGTTGGGGTCGTCGGCGCCCTTGGTGTCGGACAGGCCGACACAGCCGTGGCTGGTGTTCGCGCTGCCGAAGATCGACTTGGCGCCCCAGTAGTTGCCGTGGATGAAGGTGCCCGACGTGGAGAGCCGCATGGCGTGCGGCACGTCCTTGATGTCGTACTCGCCCTTGCCGTCGTCGTCCGTGAAGCCGACCGTCGAACCGTCCATGCGGGTCTCCTTGAACTTCTCGGAGATCACCATCTGGCCGTTGTACGTCGGGTTGTCGGAGGATCCGGCGGAGATCGGGATGGTCTTCACGGTCTTGCCGTCCCGGGTGACCGTCATGGTGTGCGCCTTGGCGTCCACGGTGGAGACCTGGTTGCGGCCGATCTTGAAGGTGACCGTCTTCTGCTGCACGCCGACGACGCCGTCGGCGCCCTCGACGCCGTCCAGGGCCAGCTTCAGGGTGACGGTGGAGCCGCCCTGCCAGTAGTCCTCGGGGCGCAGGTCGAGGCGCTGGTTGTTGAACCAGTGGCCGACGACTTCCTGGCCGCTGCTGGACGTCACCTTGATGCCGTCCTGAACGGCCTTCTTGTTGGTGATCGCCTTGTTGAAGTTGATCGAGACGGGCATGCCGACGCCGACGGTGGAGCCGTCCTCGGGGGTGAAGTTTCCGATGAAGCTGTTCTCCGGGGAGACCGTGGTGAAGGAGCTGTTGCCGTGGGCCTCGCGCCCCTTGGAGTCGGCCGCGGTGGCGCTGATCTTGTACGTCGTGGAGCGCTCGAGCTGGCCGCTGGGCTTCCAGCTGGAGCCGTCGGCCGCGAGGGTGCCCTCGACGGCGTCGCCGTCCGCCGTGGTCATGGTGACCTCGGTCAGCTTGCCCTTGGCGACGGTGACCATCGCGGCGTTGTTGATGCTCGCGTTGGTGGCACCGTTCTTCGGCGCGATCGTTATCTGCGCCTCGGAGGTGTCCTTGGCGGCCGCTTCGTCGACCTGCGCCTGTGACGTCTTCGAGCTGTCGGCGCTCGCGCCCGAGTTTCCGCCGTCGTCGCTACAGGCCGAAAGCACCAGCACGCCGCCGAGCAGTGCGGACGCGGCCATGAGGCCCCTGCGCCGCTTGCTGTCCGTCATCACAAGCTTCTCCATCGTTGCCGATTCCCCAAGATCCCCGGACAGGGTCGCCCGACGGCGATTCCCCGTCAATGTTCCAAGAACACCGCGACCGGGTCTTCCGTTCCACATCCGCCGTGGATGTGGGGAACACCACTCATCGACGCACCCGGAACGGCGGCGGTTCCCGCCCTCTGTGAGGAGTGCTCCGGCAGTGTCAGCGTTCCGTGTTTCCGCCGCCTTCTTCGTCGTCCGTCTCATTGTCCTCGATCCCGTAGTACGCCCCGTCCCCGTCCTCTCCGGCGGTCCAGTCCTCGGCGTCGGGGTCGTAGTCGATCGTCTCGCTGCTCCAGGAGGCCTGGGCGAGCTCGACCCCGGGCACCTGGCTCACCAGATCGAACGGGTCGATCAGCGAGGCGAGGGCCTCCGCTGCGTCTTCCCTGACCGTCTCCTCGGCATGCGTGCGTTCCTCGGCCGACTCCTCGGCGGCGGCGCCGGTGGCGGTGTGGTCGGCGGCGATGCTCTCCAGCGCCGTGCCGGTCAGGGCGTCCGCGTCGCTGATCTCCAGCACCATCTCCACGCGAAGCCGAACAAATGAGGGTGTCTCCGAAGTGCTCATACGCCGGAGCGTAAGGCTCCCGGGACCCGCGGCTTTCCACCGACCCGCTGCTTTGCTTAGCATCGGCCCACGGGGCAAAGGCCTTTCGTCCGGCCTGATCCGAACGAGTGGCCTCAACTGATGGCTGTCGCAAGGGGATCGATTCTGTGTCCATCGCTCGTCGCACGCTGCTGACCACCACAGCGGCAGGCACCCTGCTCTGTGCTCTCTGGTTCGTCCCCTCCGCGAACGCGACGGGCGGAACAGACGCACGGAGCGGTACGGCCGGCTCGTCCGCCGGTTCCTCCACCGAGGTCCGCCAGGCCTCCGCCACGGGGGAGTTCACCTCCGAGGACACGCTCGCCGACACCGGGACGGGCATCGACACGACGCCCTACCTGCTCGGCGGCACGGCCTCCCTGTGCGTCGGCGCGGGGTTCGTCGTGTACTCGGTGCGCCGCGGCTCGGTGCGGGGCACCGGCTTCTGAGGTACGTGAGGGCTGCCGCATCCCCCGGGGTGCGGCAGCCCTCACGCGTACGGGCCCGGCCGCTCAGGCCAGCGGGCCGGTCACCGTCTCCACGGCCGCGACCAGCTTCCCCTCCCGTACGAAGGCGTCGGCGGCCTCCAGGTCCGGGGAGAGGAAGCGGTCGGGGCCCGGTCCCTGGACACCGGCGGCGCGCAGGGCGCCGATGGCGGCCTCGGACGCGGGCCCGGGGGTCAGCCCCTCGGCGGCCCGCAGCTCGACGGCGCGGGTGGCGGCGTACAGCTCGACGGCGACGATCCGCGCGAGGTTGGTGACGGCGGTACGGAGCTTCCGCGCGGCCGACCAGCCCATGGAGACGTGGTCCTCCTGCATCGCGGAGGACGGGATCGAGTCGGCGGACGCCGGTACGGCGAGCCGCTTCAGCTCGCTGACCAGGGCGGCCTGCGTGTACTGGGCGATCATCAGCCCGGAGTCGACCCCGGCGTCGTCGGCGAGGAACGGCGGCAGTCCGTGCGAGCGGTTCTTGTCCAGCAGCCGGTCCGTGCGGCGCTCGGTGATCGAGCCGAGGTCGGCGGCGACGATCGCCAGGAAGTCGAGGACGTACGCGACGGGCGCGCCGTGGAAGTTCCCGTTGGACTCGACCCTGCCGTCCGGAAGCACGACCGGGTTGTCCACCGCCGAGGCCAGCTCACGGTCGGCGACGAGCGCACCGTGCGCGAGGGTGTCCCGGCCCGCGCCGTTGACCTGGGGCGCGCAGCGCACGGAGTAGGCGTCCTGGACCCGGGGGGCGTCGTCCTGGTGGTGGCCCGTGAGGCCCGACCCGGCGAGCACCCGCAGCATGTTGTCGGCGGAGGCGCCCTGGCCGGGGTGCGGGCGGATGGCGTGCAGCTCCGGGGCGAGGACCCGGTCCGTGCCGAGGAGGGCCTCCAGGGAGAGCGCGGCGGTGATGTCCGCGCTGGTGTAGAGGTTCCTGAGGTCGGCCAGGGCCATCACGAGCATGCCCAGCATGCCGTCGGTGCCGTTGAGGAGGGCGAGGCCCTCCTTCTCGCGCAGCTCGACGGGGGTGATGCCGTGCGCCGCGAGGAGCTCACCGGCGGGGCGTACGACGCCGTCGGGGCCCTCCGCGTCGCCCTCGCCCATCAGCGTCAGGGCGCAGTGCGAGAGCGGGGCGAGGTCGCCGGAGCAGCCGAGCGAGCCGTACTCGTGCACGACGGGGGTGATGCCCGCGTTGAGCACGTCCGCCATGGTCTGCGCGACCTCGGGGCGTACGCCGGTGTGGCCGGAGGCGAGCGTCTTCAGCCGCAGGAACATCAGGGCCCGGACGACCTCGCGCTCCACGCGGGGGCCCATGCCCGCCGCGTGCGAGCGGACGATGTTGCGCTGCAGCTGGGCCCGCAGACCGGGGCTGATGTGCCGGCTGGCCAGGGCTCCGAAGCCGGTGGAGACGCCGTAGACCGGCTCGGGCTTGGCGGCGAGGGCGTCGACGATCCCCCGGGCGGCGGCGAGCGCCTCGACGGCGGCCGGCGAGAGCTCGACCCTGGCGTCCCGGCGGGCCACGGCGACGACGTCCTCGGCGGTGGTTCCGGACGTCCCCACCACGACTGTATGCATATCCATATTCAGAAGCGTACGGACTGAAAGCCGTCATGTCACCAGTGGTCGCCGGGTTGACCCCTTACCGATCGCCGCCGGGCGGATTGCCGCGCAGCCTGCGGCGGTCGTGGGGGGACCGGGGCGGGGAGTCCGCGAGCCGGATCACGTCGCCGTCGCGCCCGGCGACCACCGGCCGCCGGGAGTGCGCGGCCTTCGCCTGGTACTGGGCGGCGTCCGCCAGCCGGAAGAGCCGGCGTGCGGACTGGACCGGGCCGATGTCGTCGCCGGTGGACGCGACCCCGCAGGCGACGCCGTCGCCGGGCTCCAGGGCCACGGCCCGCGCGCAGAGCTCCTCGGAGACCCGGACCACCTCGTCCGCCGGGGGCCCCACGGCCAGCAGGCAGAACTCGTCACCGCCCAGGCGTGCGGCCAGCGCGCCGGGGAGCATCGCGCCGCAGAGCGAGAGCACGGAGCCGAAACGTTCCAGCAGACGGTCGCCGACCGCGTGGCCGTGGGTGTCGTTGACCGTCTTGAGGCCGTTCAGATCGCACACCACCAGGCTGACCACGACCCCTTCGGCGCGGTACCGGTCCACCGCCTCGTCGAGGCGGAGATCGACGGCCCTGCGGTTCGCCAGGCCGGTCAGCGGGTCCGTGAAGGCCAGCTTGCGGACCTCCTCCAGCCGCTCGGTCTGCGCGATGCCCGCCGCGACGACCGCGGCCAGCACGGTCGCGAAGTCCGCGTCGTCCCGGTCGAAGACCGGGGCCCCGGCGGGGCGGGCCACGTACAGCTCGCCCCAGGCCCGGCCGTGCAGCACGATCGGCGCCACCACGCAGCAGCCCCGCCCGCGCCGGCGCAGCGCGGCGACCCGCTGGTGGCAGTACGGGCGGGCGCCCCGAGCCGGCGCCCCGGCGGCCGGGCCGCCGTCGGCGGTCTCCACCCAGGCGTCGGGCTCACCGCCGCCCGCCCAGCGCTCGTGCAGGAACTCGGTGATCTCCGGGAACTGGTGCACCGGGTAGGCCTCGTTCTCGGGGAACTCCTCCTCCCCCTCGGCCCGCTCCCCCGCGTTCACCAGTACGCGCAGCCTGCCCTGGTCCCGCTCCCACACGGAGAGGGCGGCGAAGCTGCCCCCCAGCGCCTCGCACGCCCCCTCCGCCGCGGCGTGCCAGGACTCGTGCGGGGTGTAGGCCGCCGCCATCGTCTGTGCCAGCGCCACCACGGCGCGCAGCCGCGCATCATCACCGCCCATCGCCCCAGCTTAGGGAGGTTTGTGACGATTTGATCAGTTGGCAGCGCTGATGATCTTCAGAACGTTCCCCGGCTCATTCGCCGGGCCAGCTCGGCTTCCGCTTCTCGTTGAACGCGGCGACCCCCTCGGCCCGGTCCCCGGAGAAGGCCACGGAACGCCAGGCGGCGTCCTCCACCTCCAGGCCGGCCCGCAGGTCGAGGCCCTGCCCAAGCCGCAGGGCCCGCTTGGCGGCCCGCAGCCCCACCGGCGAGTTCGCCGCGATCCGGGCGCCGAGCGCCAGCGCCTCCTCACGGTCCCGGCCCGCCTCGACCAGCTCGTCGACCAGGCCCAGCTCACGGGCCTCGGCCGCCTCCACCCGCCGGGCCGTGAAGACCAGCTCGGCGGCGCGGGCCGCCCCGATGCGGCGGGGCAGCAGCTGCGTACCGCCGCCGCCGGGGATGACGCCGACGGACACCTCGGGCAGACCGACCACGGCCGTGCGGTCGGCCACGATCACGTCGCAGGCCAGCGCGAGCTCGAAGCCGCCGCCGAGGGCGAAGCCGTGCACGGCGGCGACGACCGGCATGGGGAGTTCCAGCACGCCGGTGTAAGCGGCCCGGGCCGTGGGCCGCTGCCGCACCAGCTCGGCGTCGGTGAAGGAGTTCCGCTCCTTGAGGTCGGCGCCCACGCAGAAGGCCCGCTCGTGGCTGGAGGTGAGCACCGTGGCCCGCACCCCCTGATCGGCGGCGAGCGCGGCGCAGGCCTCCGCGACGGAGCGCGCCATCGCGGTGCTCACGGCGTTCATCGCCTCGGGCCGGTCGAGCACCAGCTCCGCGACGTGGTCCTGGCCCTCGTGCCGCCGTACGACGACGAACTCCCCGAACCTCTGCTCCGACGCGACACCCATGACTGCACCCCTCCGGTTAACGAGCGTTACCGGAATCCTAGGGCGTGTTTTGAAAGTAACGCCGTCCGTCAGGTCGAGGGCTTGCCCCGCCGGGCCAGCAGCCACGGCTCCACCACGCCCAGTCCGCGCACCGGCCGCTGCCACATGGGCTGCAGCCCGAAGCGGTACGACGGGTGCGGGGGCTCCTCGTCGGGGCGGTGGTCCTCCTTCTCCGCCAGCCGGGCCCGCTCGGCCGCCGCGGCGGTCTCCTCGGCCTCGGACGCGGGGGCGTCGCCGTTCCTGATCAGCTCCGCGGCGAAGGCGCCGTCGACGAGCACCGCGTCCTTGGGCGCTATCGACGTGAGCCGGCTGGCCAGGTTCACCGTCGTACCGAACACGTCGCCCATGCGCGTGGTGACCGTGCCGAACGCGATACCGACCCGCAGCGAGGGCATCGTCGTGTCCTGGGCCATCACCTCGACCAGCCGGAGCGCTATCTCGCCCGCCGTGCCCGCGTCGTCCGCGGCGAAGAGGACCTCGTCGCCCAGGGTCTTGATGAGCCGCCCGCCGTGCGCGGCAACCAGGTCCGCCGAGGTCGTCTCGAAGGCCTCGACCAGCTCGCCGAGCTCCTCCTCCTCCAGCCGCCGGGTCAGCCGGGTGAAGCCGACGAGGTCGGCGAAGCCCACGGCGAGCCGCCGGTCGACCATCTCCTCGTCGTCCCCGGTCTGCACGACCCGGCCGGTGGCGGCGGCGAGCTGGCGCCGCCACACGTAGACCAGGAACTCCTGCAGCTCGGGCAGGAGCAGCTCGATCAGCGGATACGTGACCTCGGTGCGGGTCATACCGGGCTCGGGGGGCTCGGTCAGCCCCGCCAGGAACGAGTCGATCTGCCACTCCGCGAGCCGGGCGGTGGTCTGCCCGGTCGACCGGGCCACCTGGATCGCCATCGGCTCGCTGAGCAGGCCGGCCTCGACGAGTCCGGCGAGGCGGCGCAGCGCCAGGACGTCGGCCTCGGTCAGCGCCTTGGCCTGCCCGATGTCGGCGAACCCCATCGCGCGCCAGAAGCGGGACGCCAGGTCCATGGAGACCCCGGCGGTCCTGGCCGCCTGGAACGGCGTGTAGCGACGGTCGGCCCCCAGGATCAGCTGTTCCAGCCTGATCGCGAGAGGGTCGTCGGTCGGTTCGGCCGTGTGGTCGACCTCGTGATGCGGTGTCGAGTGGACGGACGGTCCCGACGAGGGCTCCGCGCCGTCGTCGGAGTTCGTGTCGTCGACGGTCACCGGCCGCCTCCTGCCCGTTCCCTGCGCACTGCCCTGCCGATCTGTCGCTGGATCGCCTCAACGATACGGCAGGTGTGCCCTGGCTCACGTCCCCGGTGGCGCGGTCTCACCTGATCCGGCGTAGCGCACACGTGTGGCACCACACGTGTGCGCGGGAGCGGTCGATCAGGTGAGACCGCCCTCCTCCCCGCGCAGGTGGACGATGTCCCCGGCCGACACGGGCTCCTGGAGGCCGTCGCCCGTGGCCAGCACGAGCCGCCCGTCTCCGTCGATCGCCACGGCCTCGCCGACGAGGGAGCGGTCGCCGGGCAGCTGGGCCCGCACGGTCCGGTCGAGCGTGGCGCAGCCCGCCGCGTAGGCGGCCTGGAGGCCGCTCTCGGCGGCGTCGCCGTTCGCGTCGCGCCACTGCCCGTACCACTGTTCCAGTGAACGCAGGACGGCCCGGAGCAAGGTCTCGCGATCGGTGGAGACGGCTCCGGCGAGCGCCAGCGAACCGGCGTGCGGGGCGGGCAGCTCGGCCGCGCGCAGCGACACGTTGAGGCCGATGCCGATGACGACCCCGTCGCCGGCGCGCTCGGCGAGGATGCCGCCGGTCTTGCGCTCGGCGCCGCCGATGGTCACCAGGAGGTCGTTGGGCCATTTCAGTGCCATGTCCACGCCCGCCGACTGCGCGAGGCCGGTGGCGGCGGCGACGCCGGTCAGCAGCGGCAGCCAGCCCCACCGCTCGGCGGGTACGTCGCCGGGGGTGAGGTAGACGGAGAGGAAGAGGCCCGAGCGGGGCGGAGCCGTCCAGCTCCGGTCGAGCCGCCCGCGGCCCGCGGTCTGCTCCTCCGCGACGAGCACGGCGCCCTCGGCAAGGCCGCCGCCGGAGGCCAGTGCCGCGAGGTCGGAGTTGGTGGAACCGGTCGCCTCGACGACGTCGAGCGAGGTCCACAGGCTCTCGGGCTTCAGGAGCCCGCGACGCAGCGCGGCGACGTTCAGGGGCGGCCTGTCGAGGTCCGACCAGCGGTTGTGCGGCGCATCCGGAGGTGTCATGCAACCCACATTAGGTGTGTCCAACGACGCACTGCCGAACCGTATCCGCGCCGATACGCTACGGATCAGTAGCAACCAGGGCCGACGAGCGGACAGCCGTCGAGCGTCCACCGGATGTACCAGATGTACCAGCCGTCCCCGTGACCAGGCAGGGAGCCGCCACCCGATGTCCGAGCCGCAGAGCGACATCCACACCACCGCGGGCAAGATCGCGGACCTGCAGCGCCGTATCGAAGAGGCCACACACGCAGGTTCCGCCCGTGCCGTCGAAAAGCAGCACGCCAAGGGCAAGTTGACCGCCCGGGAGCGGGTCGATCTCCTGCTCGACGAAGGTTCCTTCGTGGAGCTCGACGAGTTCGCACGGCACCGGTCCACCAATTTCGGCATCGAGAAGAACCGCCCTTACGGGGACGGCGTGGTCACCGGCTACGGCACGGTCGACGGCCGCCCCGTCTGCGTGTACTCGCAGGACTTCACGATCTTCGGCGGCTCGCTCGGCGAGGTCTACGGCGAGAAGATCGTCAAGGTCATGGACTTCGCGATGAAGACCGGCTGCCCGGTCATCGGCATCAACGACGGCGGCGGCGCGCGTATCCAGGAGGGTGTGGCCGCCCTCGGGCTGTTCGCGGAGATCTTCCGCCGCAACGTCCACGCCTCGGGTGTCATCCCCCAGATCTCCCTGATCGTCGGGCCCTGCGCGGGCGGCGCGGTCTACTCCCCCGCGATCACCGACTTCACGGTCATGGTCGACCAGACCTCGCACATGTTCATCACCGGCCCGGACGTCATCAAGACGGTCACCGGTGAGGACGTCGGCTTCGAGGAGCTGGGCGGCGCCCGTACGCACAACACCACGTCCGGCGTGGCCCACCACATGGCGGGCGACGAGAAGGACGCCATCGAGTACGTCAAGTCCCTGCTGTCCTACCTCCCGTCGAACAACCTCTCCGAGGCCCCGGCCTTCCCGGAGGAGGCCGACCTGGAGACCACGGACGAGGACCGCGAGCTCGACACCCTCATCCCGGACTCGGCGAACCAGCCGTACGACATGCACACCGCCATCGAGCACGTGCTCGACGACGGTGAGTTCCTGGAGACCCAGGCCCTGTTCGCGCCGAACATCCTCACCGGCTTCGGACGCATCGAGGGCCACCCGGTCGGCATCGTCGCCAACCAGCCGATGCAGCTCGCCGGCTGTCTGGACATCGACGCGAGCGAGAAGGCCTCACGCTTCGTCCGTACGTGCGACGCGTTCAACGTGCCGGTCCTCACCTTCGTCGACGTGCCGGGTTTCCTGCCGGGCGTCGACCAGGAGTACGGCGGCATCATCCGGCGCGGCGCCAAGCTGATCTACGCGTACGCGGAGGCGACCGTCCCGCTGATCACGGTGATCACGCGCAAGGCGTTCGGCGGGGCGTACGACGTCATGGGGTCCAAGCACCTGGGCGCCGACCTGAACCTGGCCTGGCCGACCGCGCAGATCGCCGTGATGGGCGCGCAGGGCGCGGTCAACATCCTGCACCGGCGCACGATCGCCGCCGTTGCGGATGCCGACGAGCGCGACGCCACCCGGGCCGAACTGATGGCGGACTACGAGGACGCGCTCCTCAACCCGTACGTCGCGGCCGAGCGGGGCTACGTCGACGCGGTGATCATGCCGTCCGACACCCGGGCGCACCTCGTGAAGGGCCTGCGCCAGCTCCGTACGAAGCGCGAGTCGCTGCCGCCGAAGAAGCACGGCAACATCCCCCTCTAACCACCGGGAGCCACCATGATCAAGGTCGTACGGGGCAACCCGACGCCGGAGGAGCTCGCCGCGGCCCTCGCCGTGGTCCGGGCCCGCGCGGCGGCGGTGACCGCCGAGCCGTCCGGGGCCCCGCTGCCGCCCGAGCAGTGGTCGGACCCGGGTCGGATCGCCCGCAGGGGCGCGCTCCGGCCGGGGCCCCGCTCGTGGGCACGGACGTACTGGCCCTCCTGAGAGCGGGCCCGGCGGCGCTTGAGTACGCGTACTCAGGCGCCGCAGCCGTCCCCGGAGCACCATCGGAAGCATGCTGTGGTCCGACCCCGAGAACAAGCCGCCCAAGGAACTGCGCGACGCCCAGGACATGATGCGCCGCGCGGGGCTGCTGCTCGCGCTGGCCATGGTCGTCGCGATGTTCGTCCTGGGCACCCGCTGAGGGCGCGGGAGCCCCTCCGGCCGCGCCTACGATGGCGGGTATGACTGATCAGCGCCGCCTCGTGCTCGCCTCCGCCTCCCCCGCCCGTCTCGGCCTCCTGCGGCAGGCCGGATTCGCCCCCGAGGTGATCGTCAGCGGGGTGGACGAGGACGCGCTGACCGCTCCGACCCCGGGTGAGCTGGCGCTCGTCCTGGCCGAGGCGAAGGCCGCCACGGTGGCGGGCCGTCCGGAGGCCTCGGGCGCGCTCGTCATCGGCTGCGACTCGGTGCTGGAGCTGGACGGCGAGGCGCTCGGCAAGCCCGCCGACAGCGAGGAGGCCACCGCCCGCTGGAAGTCCATGCGCGGCCGGTCGGGGATCCTGCAGACGGGGCACAGCGTCATCGACACGGCCACCGGCCGCACGGCGTCGGCGACCGCGTCCACCGTCGTCAGGTTCGGCGAGCCCACGGACGCCGAGGTGGCGGCCTACGTCGCCTCGGGTGAGCCGCTGCACGTCGCCGGGGCGTTCACCCTGGACGGCCGCTCGGCACCGTTCGTCGAGTCGATCGAGGGCGATCACGGCAACGTCATCGGGCTCTCGCTGCCGCTGCTGCGCCGGCTCCTCGGCGAACTGGGCGTCTCGGTCACCGACTTGTGGGTCTGAGCGGCCGGGGTCACGCCGGTGCGGGGGCCTCCCCCGCGCCGGGCTTCTCCGCTTCCGGCTCACGCCGGTCGAAGGCGACGAGGGTCAGCACGATCAGCGCCAGGACGACCATCAGGAACGCGAACGCCGCCCAGCCGATCAGTCCCACCGCCAGGGCACCCAGCACCCCGTGGACGACCGCGCAGGCGATCAGGGCGATCCTGCCGAAGCGGCCCGGCGACCGGTCGCGTATCCCCGCCAGCAGCGGTATCAGCCCGCAGAGCACCAGCAGGACGCCGGAGACGCCGCCCATCACCCAGGTGCCGGTGACCATGGCGTCCGGGTCCATCCCGGCCAGGGACATGCTCTGGTTGTCGGCGACCGTCGCGAGGACGCCGTTGACGAGCACGATGCCCACGGCTTCCACGAACAGAACGATCGCGGTCACGAAGGCCACTGGTCTGCGCACCACGGCACCCACCCCTTGTTACCTGTAGTACGTCCGGTACAGCGCGGACCCTACTAACCGGTAATGGCAGGGACAAGAGTTCGCGCACACTTCGCACGCCCGTACCGCCGCTTCGGCGCGGCGGCAAAGATTCCCTCGTCCGTTCGTAGGGACTCCACAAAGAAACGCCGCGCGGCGTTGACCGTACGAACAGAGACTTGGGCCACACCTCGTGGCTACTGTGCGGTTGAGGATCGCGGCGTACCGTGGTGCGACAAGGGATTTCGCGACCCGAGCTAGCCTCGGATCACACTCCGTGTGGGCAAGTTCACTATTGGGGACGGGTCGTACGGCCGTGTCGGTAGTCCCTAAACTCAGCTTGTTCTCAAGGAGGGAGTCATCGTGCGCAAGGTGCTCATCGCCAACCGTGGTGAAATCGCTGTCCGTGTTGCTCGGGCTTGCCGGGATGCCGGGATCGGGAGCGTTGCTGTCTACGCCGATCCGGACCGGGATGCTCTGCATGTGCGCGCGGCGGACGAGGCGTTCGCTCTGGGCGGTGACACTCCGGCGGCGAGCTATCTGGACATCGCCAAGGTGTTGGGGGCGGCGAAGGATTCGGGTGCGGACGCGGTGCATCCGGGGTATGGCTTCCTGTCGGAGAACGCGGAGTTCGCGCAGGCGGTGCTGGATGCGGGTCTGACGTGGATCGGTCCGCCGCCGCACGCGATCCGGGATCTGGGTGACAAGGTCGCCGCGCGTCATATCGCGCAGCGGGCCGGGGCCCCTTTGGTGGCCGGTACGCCGGATCCGGTGTCGGGGTCGGCGGAGGTCGTGGAGTTCGCGGAGAAGAACGGTCTGCCGATCGCGATCAAGGCGGCGTTCGGTGGGGGCGGGCGTGGGTTGAAGGTGGCCCGCACCATGGAGGAGATCCCGGAGCTGTACGACTCGGCGGTCCGTGAGGCCGTCGCGGCGTTCGGCCGCGGTGAGTGCTTCGTGGAGCGCTACCTCGACAAGCCCCGCCATGTGGAGACGCAGTGCCTGGCGGACACCCACGGCAATGTGGTGGTGGTCTCCACCCGTGACTGCTCGCTCCAGCGCCGTCATCAGAAGCTGGTGGAGGAGGCGCCGGCCCCGTTCCTGTCCGCGGAGCAGAACGAGCAGCTCTACGCGGCGTCGAAGGCGATCCTGAAGGAAGCCGGCTA
>NZ_JBVJNK010000003.1:346570-959549 GCF_055583745.1 Streptomyces sp. NPDC104381 | reverse complement strand
CGCGCTGCGCGCGGGACTACCCCTCCCGCTCCGCGGGAGCGCTGGCGGGTGGCTGCGCCACCCGCACACCCTGCTTGCTGCGCAAGCAGGGTGACGGCCCGTCCGCTGCGCTCCCGGACCGGCGGGACTGCGTCCCGCTACCAGGCTTCCGCTTCGCTCCAGCCTGGCCGGCGGGTCCGCTGCGCTCCCCCGCCTGGCGGTCCTTCCGGCTGCGCCTCCAGGATCGTTGGGCCCGCTCGCGCGGGCCAGGCTGGCTATGCGGGGTGGGGGTGTGGCTGGCGGTCCGGAACAGCATCGATCTTGCCGTCGTAACGACATGCCGTCGTAACGACATGCCGTCGTAACGACATGCCGTAGTGCCGCCAGTGGCACGACTACTGACGGTGCTTCACTCCCGGGGCCGGGAGCGACTCTGGAATGGAGGCCGCATCACTCTGCATCACTTGGTAGATGTATGTAGACTTGGCGGATATCGGGAACCCCCTCCCCGGGGTGAGTACGACCTGCCAACACCCGAGCCCGCGCGGGGCGCAGCGCCGTGACCTGCGCGTACACCCACCATGGGCGTACTCCTGAGCCGTGTTGCACACCGCGCCGCAGGCCCCGCCGAACCACCCCGTGCGAGAGGCCGGCCAACCGCCCGCCGAAGCCCTACACGTGAATTCAATCGGTCGCCACAAACGCCGAAAATTACCTCACGAATAACCTCTACATAAACACCTCATGGCTTTTTAGATTTCGCCTCATAAGGAAGTGTCTGCTATAATGATAAGCGTAAGGCATTAACCCCCAAAGGGAAGGAAGTGCCATGCCAAATAAATTATATAAGGAGCTTCATAATGTTCGGTATCGATACGTTCATGTACCTACTAGGCACTATTTATTATGCTATTTGCCTAACTGAAAAGTTCAATTCTCGCAAGAAGTAGGCGGCACCCCGGCCCTCCGAGCGTGTGCTCGGAGGGCCGCCGATTTCAGATCATCACCAGAGAACCTCACATGCGCGGTCTCGCCGACATGCCGTTCCGGCGGCACGGCATCCGTCCCGACCACAGCAGGTCAGAGCCATGGCCAGGCCGCCGTCGTGGTCAGGAGGTCGTACGACGGTCCAGAGCATGAGCGAGATGCTCGGCGCCATGATCATCAACATCGACGAGGAAGCCGACGTCGAGGCCGCCAAGGTCGAGTTCGTGAAGCACTGCGCGATCACCGCTGCCGTCGGCCAGCTCCACGACGAGTTCTCGGCAGAAGGTCCGCGGCAAGGTGCACTTCAGCAGCGACATGGTCGTGTAGGCGTGTGGGGGAGAGGGTGAGCCGTTCCCGTTCCCGGCCCGGTGCACTGAACGGCCAGAGGAACTGGTACCGCCCGTCGTGCCAGTCGAGGCGTTGCCCGTGACGCTCGCGCCACCCGTCGTCCCCGTCAAAGTGCCGCCCGTCGTGCCCGACGTCCCGTTGCTTGCACCGCCGGCTCCGTCGCCGTCACCGCCTGGGCCTCATCCCCGACCCGTAGGCGTTTCTGCGGCGGAAAAGACGTAAGGGGTGATCCCTGATGGGATCACCCCTTACGTGCGCGAACCTGGCGGCCAGACCCATACCAAGAGCCTGCAGACCGCGGAAACCTACGAAGGAGGTCAGTCCTTTTGCCGTGAGGCCCGCTTCTGGTCTCCCGCACGCATTCACTCCGCATCAGCGCCCGCTCCTCTGGGCCGGCAGACCTGGCCGCCCCATGTCGGGTGAGTGCTTCAACGTGTCCCCCACTCTACGCCGGTGCGAGACTGTGCGTCAAGACCAAGCGTTTTAGACCAGGCACTCACCGCTGGTTTCAGACTCCAATGACTGCTTGTAATCAACTAGGACCCACGTTTACAGCGGCTCCAGGAGTACACTTAGCTATGGCAGTACTAAATTGACTATTTCGCTAGGAGTCTATGCGATGGCCGTGGGGTCCGATGACGAGGTGAAGGCCGCGCGCGCCGCTCAGCGATCCGCTGCGCAGCAGGCCCTGCTGATCAGTCATGCGCGCAGTGCCGCTGTGCGGTACCGGTTCATCGCCCGCGGCGGCGTGGAAGGGGACTCGCCGCCGATGGCGAGGCTGCTGCGCGGCAGCGGCGGGCGGGGCGGCAAGACCCGGTTGCAGCTGTACCTCTCGATGTTGTGGCTGGCGCGCAACGAGGACCGGCCTGTGTTCCAGTACCCCGCGATCACCTGGAGCCTGCTGCTCGGTTACGGCGACAACCCCGCGGGCGTACGGCGTGTGCAGGAGGCGCTGCGTTGGCTCGATCGCGAGGCGTTCATCGAGCTGCGCCGGCGTCAGGGAGCTTCCTCGGCCGTTCACCTCCTGAGCGACGCGGGCACCGGCCGTCCCTACCAGGCGCCCGGACCGGCGATCAAAACCGTGCCTCGGGCACAGCGGGACGAGCATCTGTACGTCCAGCTCCCAGCCGGTCTGTGGACCAATGGTTGGATCATGGAGCTGTCCGGGGCCGCGGTCGCCATGTACCTGGTGCTGCTGCACGAGCGGCGCGGCGAGAACAAGCAGGTCTGGCTCTCGCCCCGGATCGGCCGCGAGGTCTACGACCTCAGCGACGAAACCCGCCGCAAGGGCCTCACCGAACTAGCCGCCCACGGCCTCATCAAGGTCTCCAAGCGGCCCCTGCACCAGGGGCTCTTCGACGACCCGCTGCGTACCCGGCACGTCTACGACCTCAACCCCGACGCCCTCGGCCAGCTCGACCCCCACGAAGCCACCACCGGGGCGCCGGGGGTCTTCAGCCAGCCCGCCAGGCCGTTCAGCGACGATGACGACCCCACCGTCTGGCAGCGCCGCATCAACGATCTGTGAACCCGCCGGCACCCGCGTGCGTGGCCCGGCCGGAACACCTCCGGCCGGGCCACGCACGCGTTCGTACGAAACAGCGGCGTCCTACGTCGCCAACGCATTGGCCTTGATCTTGTTTACCGTCGTGGCCGACTGACCCGCGAACTCCCCGATCCTGCGCTACGTCCAGTCGGCCACGCCGGGCCGGCGACCACGCCGCGCGCCCAGCTCGCAGGCGAACGCCTGCCCACCGTCCCGGCCCGCACCGCAGGACGCGGACACGGTGCCGTCGCGCCCTGACATCGATCGATACCGACCCGTACCGGCCTCGCGTACACGCGTAGCGCGCGGAGCGGCGCCCGCGCGCACCGCGGCGGGCCGACGAATGGTTGGTCAGGGCGGCGGTGAGGAACTGCCCGGTGGAATGGCCGTAGCAGCGCCGTACGGGACGGGCGCGGCGAGCAAGGCGGTCGAGATCTGGGGCAAAGAAAGAGGACCCCGGCATGGCGTACGGCGGTTCATCGAGGAACATGGCGAGTCCGCAACTTCCTCTGTGACTCCGCCTCCAGCGGAGCTCGTGCCCTATTTATGGCCGACGGCAGAGTACGAGGCCAGGAAAGTCATATCCGGTATTCCCTTCCTGGAAAATTATGCCGAATCTTTTTTAGCAAATGAAATTTTAGGAAATAATTCTCTGCAAGATCATTTCATCCTGGTCGACGGCTCCCGCTGGCGCCCGGTGCTCAGCTGCAGAGAGGATGTTTCCCCGAGCCCCCGGGGGTGCCGATGCGGTCCCCGACCGCCCTCTGGGCGCATCGGCGCAGACGGTTTCCACGTCGTTGAAAGCCCAGCCGAATTGCCGGCACCCGCCACGGGGCCCGCGCTCTACGACTGGCGGAGCGGGGGCGGTGGCTGTCATGCCGCAGCTGCTGTGCCAGCCGGTCCGAAGACGTCGTCGAAGCGGTGCGCTTGCTCTGTGCGTACGAGGTGGAAGGCGCCGCTGTGGTGGCGTAAAGCGTGGGCGGTGTAGTGGACAACTTCGGCCGGGGTGAGGACCTTCAGGTCGCCGAAAACGTAGTACAGCGGGGTCGGGGCGTGGGCCGCGGTGAAGAAGAGACCGGCGGTCACGGTGTCGGCGCTGACGGCGTAGCGGTCGGTGTCGGTGCTGGGCATACGGTCTTTGGCGTCGATAGTGATCAGGTCGGCGCCGCGGGCGGCGATGAGGTCGGGGAAGTGCCGCAGGACGGAGCGGGTCCGGCGCAGGGCTTCCTGTACGGCGGGCGGGTAGGTGCCCTGTCCGCAGGGCTGGACGGTCCAGCCGCGGGCGCGCAGCGCGGCTGCCACCCGACGTTCGTGCATGTCGCCTATCGCCTGGCGGTCCTGCCACTGCGTCACCCTGGTTCCCCCTCGGGTAAGTTCTGTCATCCGCACGCGTGATACGAAGGATTCATAGTTCGTCCTACCCCCCTGGACGCTATGATGCTCCTCATGGCGGCATACGTTGACCCACGCTTTCGTCCTACGCTCTGGCCCGGGACGCCCGTGCCGACACCGGAGTTGATGCCTCTTCGCGGGGCGCGGGCCGACGGCGAGTGGATCGTCTGGACCCCGCAGCTCCATTCCCGCTCGCACACGGTCCCCGTGCCGGAGGACTTCTACCTGCGCGAGTTCATGGAGGTCGACCCCGGGGACCTCCATGCCGTGGCCGCCTTGATGCGCACTTACGGACACCTCGGCGGGAGCATCGACACCGGGAGCTGGCACGAAGACGAGTACGACCGGCTCAAGGAACTCACCGAGCGCGAACACCCCCGCGCGCCGTTCGCCCTTCACGGCGAACTGGCCACGCTCTACGTGACGCAGGCCAAGACGGCCATCACCACCTGGCTGGCCCTGCGCCGCGAGGGCGGACTCGACGCGCTCATCGAGCCGGAAGTCTCCGAGGAACAGCTGGCGCAGTGGCAGGCCCAGAACACGCATCGGGACGAGGTGTGGCCACGCGACCTGGACCATATGCGCGAGCTCGTCCTGGGAATGAGGATCAGCGACCTGGTGGATGAGCTGAACGCCGCGTTGAAGCGGTTCAGCATCGGCATCGGCGGCCTGGGCGACCGCTACCCCACCATCCTCGCCGTGGCGTTCCTCCAGCTGTACAACCATCTCGCCGAGGACGCCACGATCCGCGAGTGCGCCAACGAGACCTGCCGCCGCAACTTCGTACGCCAGCGTGGCCGCGCCGCATACGGACAGAACCGCACCAGCGGCATCAAGTACTGCAGCCGCGAATGCGCCCGCGCTCAAGCCCAGCGCGAGCACCGTCGTCGCCGCAAACAGCAGACCCCGCCCCTGCAGCAGCCGGCGGCCGGGAAACCGACGCCGCAGGACGGACCGGAACCCGTCGGCCAGGCGGGAGCTGAGTGATGATCAGCCTGCGAGAACACCAGGTGGAAGCGAACGCGCGCATCCGCGCATGGGCGGGATTTCCCACGAGGTCACCTGTACCGGCGCACGGGTTGCGCGGGACCGTCGTCTCTGCGACCGGCTCCGGGAAGACGATCACCGCCGCGTGGGCCGCACGGGAGTGCTTCCGCGGCGGGCGGATCCTCGTCATGGTCCCCACCCTCGACCTGCTCGTGCAGACCGCCCAGGCGTGGCGGAGGGTCGGCCACCATGGGCCGATGGTCGCGGTGTGCTCGCTGGAGAAGGACGAGGTCCTGGAGCAGCACGGCGTGCGGACTACCACCCACCCGATCCAGCTCGCCCTGTGGGCGGGGCACGGGCCGGTGGTCGTGTTCGCCACGTACGCCTCACTCGTGGACCGTGAGGACCCCGAGGATGTCACCGGCCGGACGAAGGTGCGCGGGCCGCTGGAGACTGCTCTGGCCGGTGGGCAGCGGCTGTATGGGCAGACAATGGCCCAGTTCGACCTCGCCGTCATCGACGAAGCCCACTCAACCACCGGTGATCTCGGTCGGCCTTGGGCGGCGGTCCACGACAACATCCGGATCCCCGCGGACTTCCGGCTCTACCTGACCGCGACCCCGCGCATCCTCGCCTCCCCCCGCCCGCAGAAGGGCGCGGACGGCCGGGAGCTGGAGATCGCGACGATGGCCAGCGACCCGGACGGGCCGTACGGTGAATGGCTGTTCGAGCTCGGGCTGTCGGAGGCGATCGAGCGGGGCATCCTCGCCGGGTTCGAGATCGACGTGCTGGAGATCCGCGACCCCTCCCCCGTGGCCGGGCTGTCGGAGGAGGCGCTGCGTGGGCGGCGCCTGGCGCTGCTGCAGACCGCGCTCCTGGAGCACGCTGCCCGGCACAACCTGCGCACCGTCATGACGTTCCACCAGCGGGTGGAGGAAGCCGCCGCGTTCGCGGAGAGGATGCCGCAGACGGCCGCCCGGCTGTATGCGACCGAGACCTCCGAGAAGGCCCTGGCCGTCGCGGACGCCCTGCCGAAGTCGTCCATCGGCGCGGAGTTCTACGAGCTGGAGGCCGGCCGCCACGTACCCCCGGACAGGGTGTGGTCGGCGTGGCTGTGCGGTGACCACCTCGTCGCCGAACGCCGGGAGGTCCTGCGCCAGTTCGCCGACGGCCTCGACGCAGGCAACAAGCGCGTGCACCGGGCGTTCCTGGCCAGCGTGCGGGTCCTGGGCGAGGGCGTCGACATCACCGGTGCGCGCGGCGTGGAGGCCATCTGCTTCGCCGACACCCGCGGCTCCCAGGTCGAGATCGTCCAGAACATCGGCCGTGCCCTGCGCCCCAACCCCGACGGCACGGCCAAGACCGCCAGGATCATCGTGCCCGTCTTCCTTAAGCCCGGCGAAGACCCCACCGACATGGTCGCCTCCGCCTCGTTCCGCCCCCTCACAGCCGTCCTGCAGGGCCTGCGCTCCCACTCGGAACGCCTCGTCGAACAGCTCGCCTCCCAGGCCCTGACCAGGCAGCCGCGGACGAAGACGCACCACCTCGTCCGCGACGAGGACGGGCGCATCGTCGGGGCCAGCGGCGAAAGTGACGGTGACGGGGAGCTGGACGGTGCGCAGGGCGCGGTGGGGTCCGTGCTGCTGAACTTCTCCAGTTCCCGCGACCCGGCGATGATCGCGGCGTTCCTGCGCACGCGGGTGTATCGGCCCGAATCGCTGGTGTGGCTGGAGGGCTACCAGGCCCTGCTGCGCTGGCGGAAAGAGAACCACATCACCGGCCTGTACGCCGTCCCCTACGACACCGAGACCAAAGCCGGGGCTACGAAGGCGTTTCCGCTCGGCAGGTGGGTGCACCAGCAGCGGCGCACCTACCGCGCCGGTGAACTCGACGGCCACCGCCAGGAACTCCTCGACGAAGCTGGCATGGTGTGGGAACCCGGCGAGGAAGCCTGGGAGACCAAACTCGCCGTCCTGCGCTCCTACCGGCGCGCCCACGGCCACCTCGCCCCCAGACGCGACGCCGTCTGGGGCGACGCCGACAGCGAACTGGTCCCGGTCGGGGAGCACATGGCCAACCTCCGCCGGAAAGACGGCCTCGGCAAGTCCCCGCATCGCGCCGCAACGCGGGCCGCGCAGCTGGCCGCGATCGACCCCGACTGGAACTGCTCCTGGCCACTGGACTGGCAACGCCACTACCGCGTCCTGGCCGAACTCGCCGCCGACGAACCAGGCGGCCACCTGCCCGACATCGCCCCCGGCGTCCTCTACGAGGGCGACGACCTCGGCAAATGGCTTCAGCGGCAACGCCGCAGCTGGGCGGAGCTCTCCGGGGGACAGCAGCAGCGGCTGACAGCGCTGGGCGTGCAACCCGCCGAACCACCCGCCCCAGCCTCGGCGGCCAAGGGCGCCGGGAAGGCAGCAGCCTTCCAACGCGGCCTGGCAGCCCTCACCCAGTACATCCAGCGGGAAGGCAGAACCGTCGTTGGAAGGGCGCACATCGAGCAGTTGCCGGACGGTTCGGCGATCAGGCTGGGTGTGTTTCTGAGTAACCAGAAGGCCAGGCGTGACCGGCTGGAGGCGGAGCAACGAGCAGCCCTCGCTCAGCTGGGCTACACCTGGGCCGAAGGGCAGCCCGAGCGCGGCTGACAGCACGTCTGCGGGGTCAGGAACGCCTGGCAGAACCGGGATCTGGTTCTGGTACGCATTTGCCGTTGGCTTGTTATGCCCATTACCGGATGAGCCGATAAGGCGTTTGGCTCTGTGTGCGGAGCGCGGAATGGGATGCGGCAGGGGCCGGGCCGGCCGATGTCGGGGCTGTAGACGTACGGTTCCTGGCTGCGGGCGGGGCGACGGAGTGTTCGCCGTGGCCGGCGGCGGCTGCCGACGTGGCCTTCGAGCGGTGTCCGCCTCTGAGGCCGTTTCCAGTCCGCAAGGGCAAGCGCATGGCGCCGGGATGGTGGTGGTCGGCGACCACCGGGGGGCTCGTGCACTACGGGTCTGGGGCGATGCGTCTGCATCTGATGCTCCTCGACCGCGATCCACGCGTCCAAGGCCTGGCCAGTCGGCCGCTGGAACTGCGGTGGCGTGCGCCGGAGGGCGGGCGGACGCATGTCCCGCAGGTGATGCTCCGGCTCACCGACGGCCAGGGGGTCTTGGCGGACTGCACTGCCGCAGGGGAGCTTTCCGGGCGGCAGCGGTCCCTCGCGGCGGTGGTCGGTGAGGTGTGTGCGGGGGTGGGCTGGCGGTACTGGGTGCTGGGGCCGGTCGATCCGGTCTACCGGGCCAACGTGACCTGGCTGGCCGAGTATCGGCATCCGCGGTACCGCGCAGGACAGCAACTGGCAGCGGCGTTGCGGGAGTCGTTCGCAAGCCGTACGCCGCTGTGGGAGGGCGTGCGCCGGACCGGGGATCCGATGGTGGTCCTTCCCGCGCTGTTCCATGCTCTGTGGGCGGGGCAGCTGTCCGCCGATCTGGGCGCTCCGATGCATGAGCGGATGCCGGTGTGGGCGCCGGCGGCGTGATGGGAGCACGGGGCCGGGGGGCCGGCGGGCCGGTGGTGGAGGTGGGGGCCCGGGTGCGGTTCGAGGGGCGGGCCTGGACGGTAGCGGCCCTCACCGGCGGGCAGGTGCGGCTGATCGCCGAGAACGGCGAGATGGCGGCACTGCTGCTGTCGCTGTTGTTCGCCGACGAGGGGTTCGAGGTCGTGGCCGCGCCGGCCGTCTGCCGGGTACCGCCGCTGGGCCTGCTGGAGTCGCTGCCCGCACCGGTGCGGGAGCGGGCGCTTGCCTGGGAGCGGCACGTGCGGGAGGTGGAGACCGGGCACCCCGGCGGATCCGGTGCGGCCAGCCCCGCGCGGGCTGCGTACGACCCGCAGGTGCGGACGCTGGCGCAGCGGGACGAGGCGAAGGCGGCGGAGCTGTCGGCAGCGGGGATGGCGACCAGCGCGGTGACGGTGCGGCGGATGCGGGCCCGCTACCGCGACGGCGGGGTGTGGGCACTGGTGGATCAGCGGGCCGTTCGGCCCCGGTCGGCACTGGGGCGGGCGGATGAGCGGGTGGTGGCCGCCCTGCTCGAGGTGCTGGAGGCCGGGCAGGAACGCTCCAGTGGGACGCTGGGGCGGCTGCGCGTGTACACCGAGCGGCTGCTGGCCGAGCGGCACGGCCCCGGGGTGGTGCCGCTGCCGTCGACGGCGACGTTCAACCGGCTCGTTCACGCCCTGGCCGACGGGCGAGGGCTGCTGGGCAGTGCGCGCCAGCGCCGCTGGCGCTCGGCGCGCCCGGCTCCCCCGTTCGTCCCGACGACGGTGATGGCGCCGGGTGAGCTGGTGATGATGGACAGCACCGTGCTGGATGTCTTCGTGGTGCTCGACGAGGGGGTGGTGGAGCGGCCCGAGCTGACGATCGCGCTGGATGTGGCGACCCGCAGTATCTGCGCGGCCGTGATGCGGCCGAAGGGAACCCGCAGTGTGGACGCGGCGCAGTTGCTGGCGCAGATGATGATGCCGGCGCCGATGCGGCCCGCGTGGCCCGAGGTGCTGGCGATGGAATGCTCGGTGATCCCGTACGAGCGGCTGCTGAGCGTGGACGACCGGCTGAAAGGTGCCGCGGCGCGGCCGATGATCACCCCGCGGACCGTCGTGGTCGATCAGGGCAAGGTGTTCGTCTCGTCCTCGTTCGTCGCCGCCTGCGGGTCGCTGGGCATTTCCCTGCAGCCGGCGCCGCCGGGCAACGGGCCGGCCAAAGGGCAAGTGGAGCGCACGTTCTCCTCGATCAACACGCTGTTCGCCCAGCACGTGGCCGGCTACACGGGTTCCCACACCGGCGAGCGCGGCCGGGATACCGAAGGCGAGGCGGTATGGACGCTGGCCCAGCTGGACGACCTGCTGCAGGAGTGGATCATCTGCGGGTGGCAGGAGCGCGAGCACGACGGGCTGCGGCACCCGATGATGCCCCGCCGCGCTCTGTCGCCGAACGAGATGTGGGCGGCACTGGTCGCCGTGTGCGGGTACGTACCGGTGCCCTTGGGGCGCGAGGACTACATCGAGCTGATGCCCGTCAAACGGCAGAAGATCAACGACTACGGCATCCGCATCGACTACCGCACCTACGACCACCAGGTCCTCAACCCCTACCGCGGCGAACGCTCACCGGCGGCGGACAGCCTGTGGGAGATCCACTACAACCCGCACGCTCCCCACGAGGTCTGGGTGCGCCTGCCCCAACCCGACCGGCCGCGGGAGTACGGGTGGGAGGCGGTGCCGTGGATCCACCACACCCTGGTCAGCGCCCCGTTCACCGACTTCACCTGGCAGCACGTCAGGAGCACCGTCGACCAGCGCGGCAGCCGCGTGAGCCACGAACACGTCCTGGCCCTCGCCCTGCGCGAGCTCCTGGAACGCGCCGCCGCCGGACACGGCAGCCGGGTCAAGGTCGTCGCCGCCCGGGCACGCGCCCATGGCACCGCGAACGAGGACGGTGCGGTGTGGGGGATCCTGTACGGCCAGCCACCGCCGGCCGCAGACGGCAGGTCCGACCAGGACGACGGCTTCGACCACAGTGAGGAGGCCTTCGCCGAAGACGCGGAGGCGGAGACGGAGGAAGCCGACGCCTCCAGTGATCGCCAGCCTCTTGGCCCCGGCGGCTCCGAGGGCCCGGCCGGGGACAACGACGGCCAAGCACGTCCGGCGCGAGATTCCTACGTCACGGTCTACAACCCCTTTGAGGAATCACTGCGATGGTGAGCGCCTTCTCCGCCGGGTTCGCTCCCCTGGCCCCTCCGACCCTCTGGCAGGGCTGGGACGCCTTCGTCCACCGAGCTCCCGCGCCCCCACACGACGCAGCGGACCCCGCCTGGCCGCAGACCGAGCGGGAGGACTACCACTCCGAACTCGCCGTCATGCGCAGCCCCGCCATGGACAGCGTCTTCACCGCCGTGCGTCGCCTGCTGCTGGTCAACCGCCGCCAGCAGGCAGGCGCCCGGCGCGGTCTGATCATCTCCGGCCCGGCCACGACAGGTAAGACCACCACGATGATGGCGCTGGGGCGGTCCTTCCAACTGGCCGACGCCCGCCAGCACCCCGGCCAGGACAGCAGAAGACCGGTGCTGTTCATCAGCGTGCCCCCGGCCGCCACCCCGAAGATGCTCGTCAGCGAGTTCGCCCGGTTCCTCGGCATGCCCGTCACCGACCGCCTCAACCAGACCCAGATCACCGGCGCCGTGTGCGACCTGCTGTGCGAACTGGGCACCCAGCTGGTCCTCATCGACGACGTCCACCTCCTGGACACCCAGCGGCGCGCCGGCGCGGAAACCTCCGACCAGCTCAAGTACCTCGGCGAACGCATCCCCGCCACCTTCGTCTACTCCGCCATCGACATCGAGACCTCCTCACTGCTCAGCGGAGTGCGCGGCGCGCAGATCGCCGGCCGCTTCAAAATCTTCCGCCACCGCCCGTTGGCCTACGCGACCGAGCAGGACCGGGCGGTCTGGGACAACCTCGTGCGGGCCATGGAAGACCTGCTGCGGCTGCGCGCGCACCGGACCGGAACCCTGGTCAAGCACGCCGCCTACCTCCACGCCCGCACCGCAGGGCGGATCGGCAGCCTCTCCCACCTCATCCGCGAAGCCGCCCTGATCGCCCTCACCGAAGGCACCGAACGCATCACCAAGCAACTGCTCGCGGAGGTCGAACTCGACGCAGCCGCCGAAACCCAGGCCCGGCCGGCCCGACCCGCACGACGGAAGCAGTAGGAATTCCGCAATGGCGTACCGGTCCAGCACGCCCGCACCCGCACGCCTGCCCCGGAGCAGACGAGCGGGGCGCGAACGGGCGGCATCCGGCGGGATCGTGTCCGCCATGGGCGGCGGCGCGGCAGGACGCATCGCTGCGTTGAACGGGGAGCTGACGCTGTCGTTCCTGACCAGGATCGCCGCCCGGTACCACCTCGGGATCCGTGACGTGCTCGCCGCCGTCACCGACGTCGGCGGCCTGCAGAACCTCACCGGGATGCTGTACCCGGACAGCGAGATCCACCCCAACGCCCAGGCACGCGAACGGGTCGCCGCACTCTGCCATGTTCCGCAGCACGTGCTTGAGCAGGCGCTGCCCGCATGGACGCGGGAAGAGCCGTGCGGAAAGTACGGGGTGGGCTCGGTCGGGCGGCTGATGCGCGATGAGGAGGTCGTCGCCGCATGGGGGCCGGCCTGCCCCGCATGCACCACCGCCCGTACCGGACGAGAGGCGCCTGCCCGCCG
Source organism: Streptomyces sp. NPDC104381 (assembly GCF_055583745.1). Lineage (NCBI taxonomy): Bacteria > Bacillati > Actinomycetota > Actinomycetes > Kitasatosporales > Streptomycetaceae > Streptomyces > Streptomyces sp. NPDC104381. Next base: position 947,057 of record NZ_JBVJNK010000003.1, on the reverse strand, counting down.
GTACCTCGCACCCGAGCAGCGCGTCTGCGCACGCCACCGGTACTGGCTCCTGTACCTGCCCCACACCGGCGGGCTGACCGTCCCCCTCGGCCGGTGCCCGGAAGTGATCGAAGCCCAGCGGCAGCATGCCAGGCTGCTGCACCGCTCCCCCATCGGGGCATCGGCGTTCGAGGTCGCTCGTGCCGTCACCAACTCCTGGTGGGAGCAGCCCTGGCCCCGTCAGGAACGCGCCTGGCTGGCGCGCCTCGATGCCACACGCCCGGACGGCGCCGATCCCGGCTGGTGGATGGTGGCGGCACGCGACCTGATCAGCTATCCCGAGACCGCCGCCCTCGCCCGTCTGCTGGCCAGCCGCCCTCTGCAGCAACGCGCTGTCGCCGAATCGGGCGGCCATCTCCCCTACCGTCTTGGTGAGCTACCCGCTCTTCTGACCGAAGTCGCCCATGAGCTGCAGCGGTCGTGGCTTGTCCACCGCCTCGCCGCTGTCACCCACGGACCACTGTTTACCTGGGCCCACTCCTGCGTTCTCACCCGCGCCGACCCGACACCCGCGGCGCAGCAGAAGCTGTGGAAGGTGCATTCATCGCACCGGCCCCGCCCCCCTCAGCGATCTCCTGCCCCCACCGGAATCACGCACCGACAGCGGCCAGTCAGACCCACGGCCGGTGAAACGGCTGCGCGGCCACAGTCTCCAGGCCGAACGCGCCTTCCAGAGAAGCCTTGCGCACGCCCGTGCCTACCACCAGCAGTTCGGGCACCTGGCCGTCCCCAAGGAAGACTCCTTCGGCGATTACCCGCTGGGCACATGGCTGTCCAACCTGCGCACCCGCCACACCCGCGTGCCCGCCCACCAAGCCGCCGCCCTCAACGCGCTCTACCCGTGGTGGAACGCGCCCTGGAGCACGCTGTGGCAGCGCACCTGGCACCAAGCCCACGATCACTTGGAAGTCAACGGACCGCTCGAGCCGGCCCGCGGGTTCCCCACCACCAGCTACAGCCTTGGTGAATGGCTGTAGCTGCAGTGCACCCGCTACCCCACCCTCCACCCCGAACAACAACGCCTCCTCACCCACATCGGCATCGACGCGCCGGCGGCTGCCGCCGCACGCCCCCGACGGCGCAGCTCCGCCGAACGCTTTCAGGTAGGGCTGGCGCATGCTCGCGCGTACGCGGACGTCCACGGCAACCTCGCCGTCGTCGCCCACGCGGCGATGCACGACAGCTACCCACTGGGTCAGTGGCTGGGCAACCAGCGCAGGGGCCGTCGCTCTGATCGCCGCCCCCTGCCCGCCGACCGGGCTCAGGCCCTCGCGGACATCGATCCCTGGTGGAACCCACCCTGGGGCCTGTCATGGCAGCGCCACTATTCCGGGGCCCGTGACGCCGCAGTCGGCAGTCTCCTCCAGGCTGAGAGCGGCTTCAGTGACCTCGACGACTCTGGTGCCGCTGATTGGCTGTGGCGCCAGAGCGCTACGTACGACGAGCTCAGTGAGGAGCAGCGGCAGCTCCTCACCGACATCGGCATCACTGCCGAAGTGGCACGCAGCGCCCGGGAACACGCACGGACGGCACCACCGAGACCGGCTGCCGCCCCGGCTCAGCAGACAGACAAGCCCAGCCCGACCGGAAAGGGCGCGGATCCTGCCGCTCCCACCCATCGACACCGCACACGGCGTGCCGCCGAACCCAAGCGTCCCCGCGAGCCCCGCAGCCGCCTGGGACACCGCCCCGACCTGCGGCCGGGCTTCGAAACAGCCCTGGCACACGCCCGCGCCTACGCAGCCGAACACGGCCACCTCGCAGCCCCCCGCGACACCCGGCACGACGGCTACCCCCTGGGCATGTGGCTGCTCAGCTAACGCAACCGAGCCAAACAACGCGCCCGAGCCGGCCTGCCCCCCTCACCCCACCTGACCGAGCTCGCCGCAATCGACCCGTGGTGGAACCCGCCCTGGAACAGCGAGTGGCAGCGCAACTACTACCGCGCCCGCAACCACATCGAAGCCGGCGAACCCTTCGACCCCGCCGCCCGCGTCCCTGCACCGAGCACCGTCCTGGGCAGCTGGATCACCCGGGCGTGCCTCCAGTACGACCAGCTCCACCCAGACCAGCAGCACCTGCTGAACGCGATCGGCATCACCGCTCAGACAGCCGACCAGTGGCCGCCCAGCCCCCGGCCCCGGCCCCACGCCGAAGCCCTCCAACATGCCCGCACCTGGGCAGCCGAACACGGCCACCTCTGCCCGCCGATCAAAACCGTCCACGCCGGCTTCCCCCTCGGTCAATGCCTGGACAGCCAACGCCAACTCGCGAAGAAACGCAGCAGCCCCTCCCCCACCCAGCAGGCCCTCGCCACGATCGACCCCTGGTGGAACCCGCCCTGGCCCATCCTGTGGCAACGCACCTACCACCAAGCACAGGCCGATCCCCGCCACCCAGCAGCCCGCCACTGGCTCAACAACCAGCAACGCGGCTGGCCCCTCCTCCACCCCCACCAACAACACCTCCTGGGCAGCATCGGCATCGCCCCCAACCTGATTCGCTAACGCCCGTACCCGAGCCGAGGCCTGCCCCGACAATGAACAGATGGCCGACGCGCGCTTCTTCAACGACGAGCCCTTCCTCGACCACGAGGAAGGACCTGACCTGCTCGGGCACGGACAGTACGCCCAGCATGTGATCAGCCTGCTGGACCGGGTACGAGCCCAGACCGAAACCGGAGTCCTCGCGCTGATCGGCCCCTGGGGCTCAGGCAAGTCCAGCGTCCTGGGCAAGGTGACATGCCGTCTACGGGAGACAGCCAACGATGACGGCTGGCTGGTCGCGGAACTCAACCCATGGCTGTACTCCGACCTGGAGTCGTTGACGCTGGCACTGTTCAGCGAGATCCGCGAAGCCCTCCCGAATGACGGACGGTGGTCCGAGGCGCGAGAGAAGATCGGCGGATTCGGCAAGGCCATCAGTCCTCTGGGGAAGGTCACCGCTCTCTTCGGCCTGGACTCGGAGGGACTGATCCAGGAGGTCAGCAACCGCATCAGCGGCGACACGAGCGCATCCGCCGCCAAACACAAAGCCGAAGACGCCCTGCGTAAAGCGGGCCACCCTGTCCTCGTCGTCATGGACGACCTGGACCGCCTCACCCCCGAAGAGCTCCTCGTCGTCTTCAAGCTGGTACGCCTGGTAGGCCACCTGCCAGGGGTGTACTACCTGATCAGCTTCGACGAACGGACCCTGCTGGACGTCCTGCAACGCAGTGAGTTGGTCGGCAACAGCGAGCCCCGCGCACGCGACTTCATGGAAAAGATCATCCAGGTCCGAATGGACCTTCCCGCGTTTCGCGAGCGCGACGCCGACACCCTGGTCGACCGCTCCCTCTCCGCAGTCCTCGCCTCGCACAGCCTGACCCTGACACCCAACGATCATGAAAGGCTCTCCGAGGCCTACTACCGGTACCTGCAGGCCCGGTTGCGTACCCCGCGGGCCATCAAGCGCTTCTTCGGCCAGGTGGACGCCACCCTCGGCCAGCTCACCGGCAACGTCGATATCGTCGACTTCCTGCTCGTCACCTTCCTGCGCACCAGCGAGCCCCGCGCCTACCAGTTGCTGTGGCAGCACCGAGCCGAACTTACCGGCACCAGCATGGACCTGCCCTCGTACCGCGACGAGCGGCCCGAACAGGGCATCGACCGCTGGCGCATCAGGCTGCAGGGCGCCGGCGTCGCCGAACAGCACCTGGACGGCGTGATCGGCCTGATGGGCATGCTGTTCGCACCAGTCCGGCAGGCTCTCGGCCAAGGCATCAACCTTCAGGCCATCGCGCTGCGGCGCGGCATCGGCAGCACCGACTACTTCGACCGGTACATGGTCTTCGGCGTCCCCGACGACGACCTTCCCGAGCACACCCTCGACACCGCCCTGCAGCAACTGGCCGATAACACCCCAGGCACCGAAGCGGACGAATTGCTCCTGCGCCTGCGCGACGACACCCAGCGCATCACCCGCCGCATCGGTTACAAACGCGCCGTCGGCACTCCCCTACCGGCGGCCGCGCTCCTCAAAGCCACAGCCCCGTATTACGGCCACCTCACCGCCGCCCCGCAAGGGGCCCTCGGCCTGTTCACCGCAGACCGCGCCATGGACTTCCTCGCAAAAGACCTCCTGACCGACCTTGCCGAGCCCGACCGGCCCGCGATCCTCAAGACCATGGCCGAGAACCCTGACGGAGCCGTCCTGGCTGCTCGCACTCTGCAACGCGTCACCGCCCGGAACGACTCCGACAGCCCAGACCACACACAGGCAGCAGCCACCATCGACTGGATAGATGAGGCCCGCTCACTGATAAGCCACGAGATCGCACGGCACCTCGCCCCCTCCGCAAGCCGGTCAGTCGACGAACTCACCGAGCGGGAGATCACCCTCATCTGGGCATGGCGCCACACCAAACCCGAGGCCGCCCGGACCTGGATCAACCAGCGGCTCGATCAGGCATGGACCACGCTCGACCTTCTCGCCGTACTTCTCCCTCCCGACCGGGCGTTGTTCCCCGTCATCGACAACGACACCCTGCAAAGCCTCAACGCGCTCATCGGCCTCGAAGCGCTGCACAACCGCCTCGGCCCGCTCCTCGAAACCCCCGCAACCAACCCCGACAACTCCCAGGACGAACACCGGGCGCGCATCCTCCAGGCACTCCGCGAACACCGCGGCAACGCCCCGAGCAACGGCTGACCACCACCCGACCCACCTCCTGCGGCAGGACGGAGCAGCAAGCCGTGACAGACAGCCCGTTCGCCCCCTCGCCCGAACAATGGCAGCGCCTCTCCTCCGCCCGCCAGGCCTACACCGACGCTGTCAGTCCGTACTACGACGAGACACTGCAAGACGTGACCCACCGTGCGTGTGTCAGCGGGGGCATCGGCAAAGCCGACATCGGAGCACTGCTGATGTGGAAACGGCTCAGAGCCGATACGCCCTGTGCCGCCGAACTCATGGCGCTCGCGGACGCCGACGTACGCCGCGTAACGGCCGCAGCCACGATCGCCGCCCGGGACACCACTCTCAGCCGCAGCTCGGCAGCACAAGCCGGCAGAGCAGCCCTGGCCTCGCTACCGGGTTTCCGCACCGGCGACGCCCTCGCCTCCGCCGTCCTCACAGCAGCCGCAACGGACCGCATGGCCGTCTACGACCGGCGAGCCCACAGCGGGCTGCGCACCCTGGCATCACCCTCAGCCATGCGCCCGGCCGCTACAGCCGCTACATAGAAGCGATCGACCAGCTCCTGGCCGACGCCCCAGCCCCGATCCCCAATTGGACCGCACGAGACATGGACACCGCCCTGTAATGGCTCAACACGACCACATAACAGCGCTCAACGAACCTGATCAACACGCAATGAAACTGACCCCACCTGACCAACAACCCCCGAACCTGACAAACCCGCAGGCCAGCTCCCTGCCCAAGGACTCCTCCTCGTCAACCTCCCCATCGTTCCACCCCGCACCACACCCCGGACCAAACTGATCAACCCAGGCCGACCCACCACCCACTGATCAACAAAACCGCCCCTGGACAGAAGCGCTACGGAAGCTAGGCATCGACTGGATCTGACGGTCGTCGACAGGGTCCGTCCCGTTTGGCAGTGATCCGAGGCTGGGTCAGGGGCGCGGGGTTGGGTTGGTGAGGTACGGAGCGAGTTGGGCTTCGAGGTCGGCGATGCGTTTGTCCATGAAGCGGTTGTTCTGGCGGGCGCTGGTCAGGCGCTCTTGAATCTGCTGGTTGTCCTGGGTGAGCTGTCGTACGTGCTGCTTCAGCGTGGTGTTCTCGGTGACGATGCGCTGGAGGGAGCCCTCGGGTAGGTCGTGTTCGAGGTCGCGGATCTTGCCGAGGAGTTCTGCGATGTGGGTGCGCTGGGTGCGGATTTCGCGCTGGGCCTGGGTGAGTGCGTCTTCGGCGTTGAGTGCACGTTCCTTCCAGGCGGGCTGGGCGCGGCTGCCGCTGTTGGAGACTGCGGGATGGGGTCTGCTTGCGCAGGTGGCCTGCTCGATCAGGTCTCTGGCCTGCTGGTTTTGATAGAGGAAGGTGCGTGAGACGCGGGCGGTACGGGCGAGGGCGGCGACGGTGACAGGCGTATGGTCGCGTGCTGCGGCCGCCAGCGCGGTCTGGAGGCGTTCGAGCATCTCTTGGGTGGCTTGGCGGCGGGCTTGGGCGGCTGCGTCGGTGCGGGACGTGCTCATGGCTGTCCTGTGGCGTCGTCGGGGGCCTGAGTGCTGCGAGGTCTCGGGCGCGGAAGGCGGTACTCCAGGTGCGGTGGAAGTAGTCCTGGGGGCGCCGAAGGTCCAGGGTGAGGGCTTCGTCGAGGATGCCGAGGGCGGCCAGGGCCTGCTCGAGTCCTTTGATGGCCTGGGCGGTGGGTTCGAAGACGGTGTGGAGGTAGTCGGCGGTGGCGTCGTCGGGGGCGTTCTCTGCGATGGAGCGCCACTGTTCGGCTTTGCGTCGCCAGTAGAGGAGGTCTGCGCCGGAGAGGACGAAGTTGTCGCAGTTCTCGCAGTCGAGTTTCCAGGGGCAGGCTCCGCCGTCGACGACGGGTTGGTAGGTGCAGAAGCCGCCGTCGGCGGGGGTGCTGCGGCGGGAGAGTCCAGGGCCAGGGCGAGGGCTGTCTCGCGGTCAATGGGGGTGGTGGTGCCGGAGAGGAGTTCACCTGGGCGGGGTGCGCCGGGGCCTGCCACCCAGACGGTGTTCAGGACGTCTTCGAGGTCGCTGTGGGTGATCTTCACGTAGTGCTCGGCCATGCGCTCGGAGAGCTGGCCCAGGTAGCGGCGGATGTGAGTGAGCATGGCGCCGGCGCGCAGCAGGTTGGTGGCCAGGGTGTGGCGGGCCTGGTGGGCGACGTACGCGCCACCGAGGTCGAGGTCGGAGATCCAGGTCCTGAAGCGCTCGTTGAAGTGTCCGTAGGAGATCGGCTGGCGGCCGTTGGGGTTGCGGATGCGGGAGGGAAACAGGGCCAGGCCGGCGCGTTCGGTGGCTGCCGGGGTGCGGCCGTAACGCTTCTCGAAGAGCTGGAGTGTCTTGGTGCGGCGGGCATCGAGGCGCTGGTAGATGGGCTCGGGGATGCGGATGCCCTCGTTGTAGTTGCCGACCTTGGTCTGGTCGTGCCACAGCATGGCCAGGCCGCGGTAGCGGCCGATGCAGTCCAGGCGCAGACCGACGACCTCGCTGCAGCGGCGCCCGGTGGCGACGATGGTCTCCCAGATGTCCCGCAGGCCCCGGTCGTTGAGGTCGAGTTCCTCCAGGCGGCGCAGGTTGGTCTCGTCGGTCAGCGCGCGGGCGACGTCGTCGCTGAAGGGGTTGCGGGAGCGCTGCTTGAGGCCGGTGCCGCCGAAGGGGATGGCGGTCAGGAAGCCGGTGTCGATGCCGAGGCGTTCGGCGTGGCCGGCGGGGATGGCGCTGTAGAGCAGCTTGCGCGCCTGGTTGAAGATGAATTGGCAGCTCAGGTCGGTGACGGTGGGGGATCGTCCGTCGACCAGGACCATCCCCAGGGATGGCAGGCCGTGGCGGGCGCGGTGGCGCTGGTCGGCGACGAACCGCTCGGCGTGTTCACGGCGCAGCACGGTGGGGTCGTGCCCGGCCTCGGGGGCGTCAGTCTGGAGGAAGACGCCCAGTTCGACGGCGGCGCGGCGCATCTGGTCGAAGGGGCCGCGGGTACGGGGGCACTGCGGTGAACGGAGCCACTCGGCGAGATGATCCCAGGGCAGGTCGCGCAGCCACCGCTGCGGTACGGCGGTGATGTCGAAGTGGCTCTGGGCGTTCTTGAAGCGTCGTCCGAAGTGATCGGTCTCCAGGAAGCCGGCGTCTTTGCTGTCCGAGGGGCTGTAGTAGACGCAGCGCAGACCGTTGACGATCTCCCATATGATCTTGCGGACTTCGGAGTCCATCTGCTTGCGGGTCAGGTCTTTGTAGCCCTCGTCGTGCAGGTCCATCAGGGACGTGACGCCGCCTCGCTGGCAATGTCTGACGAGGTTCCTGATGCCGTTGGTGGTCCACTCGGAGTGCTGTGCGGCCTGGGCATGGGTGTGCAGGCCCCACTGGATCTCGGCCCGCAGCAGAGGAGGCAGCGGGTGGAGGTTGATCAGTCCCGGTTGTGACACGGGTCCCGTGGTGGCACACCATGCGTGGAAAGCGGACTCGTCGTCGTACGTCACGGGGAGTGGGCGTCGGTCTTTGATGCGACCGTGGATGCGTTCCGACCGGGCTCCTCCCGGACGCTGCTGGGTTTGGTAACGAGCCTGGTGCTGGATACATAAGCCCACCGAGCCGCAGGCTAGGAACGGGCAGCGGGCCTTGCAGAGGCCGAAGCCGGGTAGCGCGGGCTGGTCCAGAGCCCATCGTTTGAGGTGCTTCCGGTCAATGGGCGCCGCCGAGCCATACTGCCAGCGGTTCTGGTGTTGGTGGCATAGCTGGGTCGTGGGGCTGAGGGCCGGCCGGTCGGGGCAGATCCGGCAGCGCCCGTAGTCCACTCCCCGCGCGGCCGGAAGCGGCGTCGCGGCGTTCATGAAGGCACGCTTGGACTGGCCAGCCCGCTCTGCCTGCTCCCACTCGAGGCAGTGGGAACCGCACAGGTTGTGGCTGACGCGGCGGATGCGCTCACAGCCGTCGACGCCGCACTGCCAGGCGAAGACCGGGTGCTGGGGCGGGATGAAGATCAGCGTGTCGCGGAAGAGCGGATCGAATGAGGGGGCCTCTATGAGGCCCGTGAGCAGTTCGAGCCGGTCGCGGCCGATGCGGGTGGTGTCGGTGCGGCCGGGCAGCAGCGTCAGCGGGATCACGGCTGTGTCCCCCAGACCTGCTCCAGTGCCGCGGTGAAGACCGGGTCGTGGACGTCCACGTGGCCGTAGACCTGCTCGACGGTCGCCGCTGAGGCCCAGCCGCCGGCGTCACGCGCGATCACTGCGTTACCCCGTGCGGCGTCCAGGACTGCGGTGGCGAAGCTGTGCCGGAAAGCGTGCGGGACCACTCGGCCGATCTCCAGACGGGATGCGGCCCGGCGCAGCATGCCACGGGCCGCGGCCGTGCTCCACGACTGGCCCCGGGTGGGGCCGTGCAGGCTGACCAGGAGCATGCCGCGAGCGGTCTGGGCGGGGTATTGGGTGGTGATGTACTCGAAGTAGGTGTGGATCATCGCCGGACTCACCCGGCGTACCGTCCCCCCGCACACAGTGCCATCCTGCGACGTCCAGGGGGACTTGGTCTTGACCCGGGCCCGGTTAGCGTTGTCCTCGCGGTGACAGATGTGCACGTGCGGCCCCCGGCATTGACCGCACGCGGCCTGCTCGCGCAGGTGCAGGTCGACCAGACGCAGCCCGCACAGCTCACCGATCCGGAAACCGCCGTCGGCCAGCCACGTGACCACCATCCGGTCCCGCGCGCATGACACCGCCTCTAGCAACAGATCCCGGGCGCCCTCGGGCAGCATCTTCGGGTGTCGGCGTATCCGGTCTGCCGGAGCCAGCGGGTTCGCGGGCATGCTGTGCAGGATGTGCCCGAGCATCGCCCGCCGACGGTCCGCCCGCGTCGGCAAACGGGTCGCGCGCAATGCCTCCGCCAGTGCCGGGTTCACGCCGCGGGTGCCCAGGCGGAGGTAGAAGCCCTTCAGGCAGGCCGCGGCGGTCTTCAGTGCGCTGTGTCCGTAGGGGCGTTTCCCCTCGCGCCACGGCAGCCCGAACGGCCCCGGGTAATCCGCCCCGAGGGCCGCCATGTAGTGCCGCAGGTCCTCAAGCGACACCGCGCCTGTGTCCAGGCCCGCGAACCGTAGCCACCGCAGATGATCAACCAGCACATACGCGTACGTGCGGTCCGTACCCGCCCGGCAGGAACGCAGGAACCCGTCCGCCTCCGCCACAAGCGTGCAGTCCATGTCCACGACGGTGTAGGACACCCGCCCGTCCCCGCGGACGATCTCCTGTACGCGTAAGTCGCCCACTACCAGCCGGCCGTCCATCAGGTGCCGCCTCCTCCGAACCGGGAACCGCCCCGGTGGCAGCACTCCCGCCCCCGAGTCCACACCCCTACCCCACGTCCCTGGACCACTCCACGCGAACGTCCCACACACCCAAGTGACAGTTGGTAAAGTCCGTCACCCTCATACGCCAGAACACCCAAGGGGCACCTCTGCTGCCGCGGTCAGCGAGGGCAGGCGTGCTCCTCCGCTCGGTGCCCCATCCACACCGCCACGTCGCACACCCGCAGCGCACTCACTGTCTCCGGCACCCCAGCGATCTGGCGCAGCTCGAGCGATTGGCGGTGCAGGGCGCGGTCGTCCGCGCGCAGCGCGGCATGCAGCGCAAGCCAAAACGACGGGCGCGGGCGGTCCAGCGCACAGCGCACCACCTTGTCGTAGACCGGCAGCAGCTGCGGGCGCTTCCTGGCTAGGAGCTTCCCAGCGATCACCCAGTCGACTCCGTACTGGTCGCAGAGGAGGTGCCAGGCCTGGTCCGCCGGCGAGCCCTCGGCCAAGACGTCCGCTTCGGCGTCGGCCATGTCGATGTCCCTGGGAATGGCATGCAGCAGACCGGACAACTGCGCGCCGAGGCGGCCCTCCAGGATGTCCAGCGCGACAGGTGCCGGAACGGTGACCGACAAGGTCTGCACCGCGATCAGATCCTCCGCCGTGATCCGGCCGGCGACCTCCGGCCGGTCTCCCCCACCCGCCAGATGCTCGAACCGACTCCCGGTGAACGGCATCCCGCCGGGCGGCACGCCCAGGCCGAAGTAATGCCGCAGGTCACGGACCACGCGCTCGGAACTCAGCAGGGCACCCAACCGCCGCCCTAACGGCGACAACGCCCCATCAGAAACACCGGACACTGCGGTAGAAGCGGCCATGAGAACTTTCTCCTTCATCTAGGTCTGGAGTAGTGAGCGGTGCCACAAAGCCCGCCCGAGAGAGTCATGCAGCGAACCGGTCGCGCCGTGAGAAACCGTGTACCGACCGGACATGATCGGATGCTGGCAGTCTTTAAGCTTGTGAAACGCCGCGTTGCGAGCCCTTCCTCGGCGTAGGCGGTGGCGCGCGAGCGAGGTGTCGCCTGGGCAGGCCGAAAGTCGGTGTGCGAGTGGCCGCTGGGGCCTGGTCGGCGCAACTCGTCACGGCGTTGGAGTTCCACAGCTTCTCGACCGTCGACGATCCGCCGCCATCGGCTCAAACCGAGGTCACCGGGCCGACGTGGTCAGGTGCAGGCGGCGCTTCGCACCAACTGCATCCTTGAGGGCAGCGCGCAGCGCTATCCTTTCTGTCAATCGTGCAACGCCCGTCACGTAGGCCGCTGGAGGCACCTTGTTGCATGAGCCGGTTCGCTCCACCAACGTCCGGTCGGTGGGCTACAGCCAGGCGGAGCGTGTGCTCGAGGTCGCTTTCCACAGCGGAGGGGTGTACCGCTACGACAACGTGCCTGCGGACGTGCACCTGGCATTGATGGCTTCCCCTAGCAAGGGGGGTTTCTTGGCTCGGTTCATCAAGGGTCACTATCCTTACCGCCCGATCTCAAGCTGACGTCCACATAGTTCATCCAAAACCGTTCCATCGTTGTTGAGTTGAGGCGCGCGTGCAGATCTGCTCCGTTTCCGTTGAGGGCTTCCGCTGCCTTGCAGATATCGCCAATGTTCCAGTCCTGCCACAGACAGTTCTGACTGGCCAGAACGAGGGTGGGAAGAGCGCTCTGCTGGACGCGCTGAACTTCTTGCTCCACGGAACCGCGCTGAGCGAGCGCGATCTTACCTACGTCGGCGATGGGGGCCGACAGGAACCCGTGCCCGACGGGGACGCGGTCGCACCGCACGCACGGGTGCCTCAGACTGCCGTGACGGGCGAGTTCACCCTCAGCGCCGACGAGCAGCAGCACTTCGCCCTGCCCGAGCGGGTGCAGATCCGCCGTCGCTTCCGCCCGGAGGCGGGAACGTTCCTGGAGATCCGCCGCCGCGTCTGCCAGAACCCAGAGCTGCGCGACTTGGGATCGGTGAAGCTGGCGGGCCTCAAGGAACTCGCGGCCACGCACGGGGTCGAGCCCGTCGGGCAGGCGAACGCGAGGAACAGCTGGGAGCAGCCCTTGCGGGAACTGGCCCAGCAGATGGAGCAGGTCGACGCATGGGTGGCAGCGGACTCCGAGGTAGCCGCCGCGATGCCGTCAATGGTGTATTTCAAGGGCGACTCGGTCCAGGCGCCTGAGGCGGTGGTCCAGAGTTTGCTCAACTCCCGGCTGCCGAGTACACGCGGGCCGATGAGGTGGTCAAGCGCGTAGCAGACCTTGAGGATTATCTCGCCGATTCGCTGACAGCGGACATCGACAGCATCCGCGGACATATCGCGCGGCGGTGCGCCCTGCCGTCTGTGGAACTGGACCCTCAGGTGCAGGTGCGTCCGGCACTGGTCGGGGTCGAGCTGAACATTGTGGACTCGCAGGGCCGCCGGTTCCCACTCTCGTCGGCCGGAACCGGTCGCTCACGCCGGATCTCGCTGGCCCTGTGGGAGAGCAGCAACGACCTGGGGCAGCGCGACGCCGCTCAGGCGTCCGAGTCGGATGTCGTATTCGTCTACGACGAGCCCGACACCCACCTCGACTACTCCCATCAGCGGCGCATCATGGCGCTGATCCAGTTGCAGTCGTCACGGCCCAACGCGCGCGTCATCGTGGCGACGCACTCGCTCAACTTGATCGACGGGGTCGACATCTCCTCTGTGGTGCACTTGCGTACTCATGAGGGCCGCGTTCGGGCGGAGGTTCTGAGCGAGGACAGCGCGGACAAGGATGTGCGTCGGCATCTGTCGACGATCGCGACAACGCTGGGGTTCCGCAACAGCGTCCTCTTGCACGAGCGGTTCTTCGTCGCTGTGGAGGGCGTATCCGAGACATCCGCGTTCCCCATCCTCTTCCGCAAGCACGCCGGCTTCCCGATCCAGTCCGCCGGGATCTGCCTGTGGGCCGGCGGCAGCAACGAGGGCGCACTGCGATTCGCCCGGTTCCTCAAGGATCACGGCCGCGACGTCGCCTTCGTCGTCGACAAGGACAGCCGCACCAATCAGAAGCGCGCCTTCCGAGACGACAAGCTCAAGGAGCACGGCTTCGACCTCAAGGAGGAGTGCCTCTACCTCGGCTCCCCCAACGAGCTCGAAGACCTCTTCACCGACGACGACTGGGCTGAGACAGCGAACGTGCTGTGGAGGCCGAACCCTGAACGCGGCCCCTGGCAGCCTCAGGAGATCGAAGAGCTACGGGCCGGCAAGTTCAGCTCGCAGTTGCTGGACCTGCTCAAGAGCGGTTCCCCTGAGGGACCGAAAAACAAGGAAGACCTCATGGTCGGCATCGCCGCCCACCTCGCAAAGGACCGCATCCCCGCCGCCCTGTCCACGGTCTTCGATGCTCTCGTCAGTCGCGCGCAGGACGCGGGGCCGCATCTTTGGTAGCCGCCCCGGCCTGACGAGCCGCGCGCCGCGCCTTCATACGCATCAGCCGCTGCTGCGGCGTCGGCGCCTCCCACGTATGCAGACCGGCCGAAGCCACCCACTGAGACCCGTGGTGACCCGGATCGTCGCCACACCAGCGGCAGCCGTCAGGGGACGGCAGGTCTTTGCGATGCACGCGTATCACCCGACCACCACTCATGGAGCACCGCCCGTGTACGTCGGAATACCTTCGATATGAACACGTTCCCCGGAAGGCCATGCTCAAAGAGTGCCACCTGCCACTGACAACCGGACGGGTGTACTCAACTTATGGTGGCGGCTGACGCTGACACACGTATCTCGGCCCTGCGCCAAGCAGACCTTGCGTCCTCGATCGGCGGCCACCGCCCGCCATCCCCCGGGCACACCCAACTCCGGACGGCAATCTGATCCCGAAACAGTGCCGCAGATCTATGGCGGTCCGTCCCGATACCATCCGTCTCTACTGCACACAAGCGCCGCGGGTCGCAGGGAGAGCTGGATGGCCGCTGAATCACCTTTGGAAGAGATCCGTATCGGTGCGCTCGTCAGTCGACGAAGTCAGCTGCCCCTCAGTCCACCCCTCTCGGCCCCCGAAACGTTGCCCTTCGGCAAGCTGCCCCCGCCTGTGTTCGAGCGCTTGGTCGGCGAGGTCATGTGGCTTATCGACGGGATGAACGACATCCGTGGCTACGGCCGCTCCGGGCAGGACCAGGGTGGACTCGACCTCATCGGCAGACGCAACGGACAGACACACGTCTACCAGGTGCGCAGGATCGTTTCCTTGTCGGCGCCCGCACTCCGTGCAGCGGTCACCGACTTCACCGGTCCGCCCCGCACTACGACGCCTGCTGAGGAATGGTCCGAGCGACGGTTCGACGCCGTGCGTTTCGTCCTGGCAACGGGGTGCGTCGTCGATGACACTGCCGTGGAAAACGAACTCGTCGCCCTGCAGGAGAAGTACCAGGGCGACATAGACATCGACTTGTACGACGCAGGCGCCCTCTCGCGGTCCCTGAGGGAACGCCCGTACCTTGTCGCTGGCGTCTTCGGTCCAGAATGGGCCAAGGCCTTCTGCGGGGTGGAAACGCTTCCGGTTCCGACCTTGCCGCATGGCTACGCGCTGTTGAACGACCCGCTTGAGCACCTGGGTCTGGCGGCCGCCCTGCACCGCGCTCAGCAACTCGCGGAGACGGAGCCGGGGCCGGCTGCCGAGCTCTTCGGCGATCTGGCGGATGCGCTTGAGCATGCCTCGTTTACCGGGCATGCCGACCAGCTACGCACTCGGCAGCGCGACCTGCTGGCGTCCGTAGGACAGGCCGACGCGGCATTCACCGTCGCGGCCAAGTTGATGCTCGACCGGTACGAGACCGGCGACCGCATGTTCGTAGATCAGCGCCTGGAGCGCCTGGCTTCCGACGCCGGCGGCACGGCATCCGACATCTACGTGGTCTTGAAGGCGCTGGCGGACTGGTTCGAGTTCGGATACGACCTCGCGCCGATCACAACCGTGCTTGCAGCTGTGGTGCAGGCGGGCGATCCCCTGGCAGCCCGCCTGGTTCTGGCGGTAATCGAGCAGATCGTTGTCGACGAACACCCCGACGATCACCCGGCGGGGCTGACTGATCTGGCTTCCGAGGTTGTCACCTCTCAGACAGGGCTTCTGCGGATTCGGCTGGAGTGCTGTCTGGCGGACCTGGCCATACGAGCCGGACAAAGCCCAGAAGAGGCCTATGCCGACCTCGACCGGCGCGCTCTGGGCGGCCGCATACCGGAACGCTCTGCGGTCTTGGTACACATGCGCCGCGGGCGGGCCCTGGCCCTTGCAGACCTCGGAAGCGAGGCCATCGAGGTCTACCGGCGCGCTGTGCTGGCCGCTACCCGAGAGGGCCTGGGAGGCGACGCCCGGCACGCCCTACGGTCAATTTCCTTTCTGTCCGACCAGTACAACGTCGGATTCAGGGAATCGTCCCAGGCCATGCTCTCGGCCCGCACGGTCGGTGCCAGGGGCACGCGACTCATCGACCTCTCCTTCAACCCGGCCGTCAGTGCGCTGGAAGCCCTGGTCGACGACAGACTGCCGGATGCCTCACGGGCCTCGCACCAGTGGCTGTGGCAGGACCGGATCTCCGGTGCGCTGACCGACGAGAACCTCTCCCACCAGCGCTCCGGCGAAGTCTTCGACCGCGCCGGAGAGGGAAAACACGCCGTGCGTCAGTTCGTCCTTGCCGGCCGCAGGAAAGACGCACGTTCCGCCGCCGAACCGCTTCTCGAGTTCCTCGATGTACGCGACCTTCTGGAGGTGCGTGCACGATGGGTATGCAGCGCGGCCGCAGCGGTGATCGGCCAGCAGGCGGATCTCATTCCTGATGACGTCCTCGCGAGCATCGCCGCCCGCCTGACGGAGATCGTCACCACAGGCGCGCAGACAGGTCTGACAGGTATCCAACCGGTCAAGGAGGCTCTCGGAGCGCTTGCAGCGCTTGATGAGCGACTGCCAGCCCCGTCAGCGCAACAGGTACTGCCCTTGTTGGTCGAATCGATCCCCAGAGAGCCGAACATCTCCCGGTTCACCGATGAGCAGATGCTGGCTTTCCTGGGTGCCTGCATCAAGGCCCAACTGCCCGTGGCCGACCAGGCCGCTCAAGCCCTGCTGGATGCATGGAAGCTCGACATAAAAGGCGCTGAGGGTCTGCTTGTCAGCCTCCATGCCCACCTGCCGACGGCTGTGCCAGTGGTACGCGAACGGGCGCAGCAAGGGCACCGTGGGGCCACGGCCCTCCTGGCCGACTGGCAGGTGGACGACCCGTCTGTAGCCGAGACCGCGCGGGAGCTGGCCGACACCGTGCTGGCCGAACCGGTGGGGACCGTCCGCCCCTTCTATGCCATGGGCACCACCGCGCAGCAGTGCGCGGCATACCTCTCAGCGTGCTCCGACGACCAGAGCAGCATGGGCACAGGCGAGCCGAACAGTCTCTTGCGCGAACGCGTCGCAGGACACCTGCTGTTGTGGGCCGAAGACCACAACGACATCGCCGAACGACGCTCCGAGGCCGTTCGCGCACTGTCCATCCTCGCTGAAACCCTGCTGGCGCCCGTGCGAAACGACACGTTCGAACGACTCATGGACCTGTACCAAGGTCTCACAGAGCACCCTGCCAACGCCTTCGACCGACGCACCCAGCACCCCCTGAGCCGCTACAAGATCAACGCTGGAGGAGACTGGCGTCTGCCCGCGGAGATCCTGCACACGACCGCCGTCCTCGCCACCACCGCCGAACAAGCCATCCGCGTCGAACAGCGCCTGCTCCCACACCTGTCCCATCCCGAACAAAAACCAGGCCACGGCTGGCTGCAGGCACAGACCATGCTCGCGCTCGACCGCCTGTCCCCCGCGCCGGCGTCCCTGATGGCCACCCATCCCTCACCGTTCATGCGGCAGACCGCCGTGATCTGCTGGGGCCGCGCCGTTCACCGGGATCCGTCCCTCGCACGCACTTTCGCCGAGGACTCCAACACCAGCGTCCGCCACAACCTGGCCCACACCCTCGCCGAACTCCCCCCGGCCGAACGCCTTGAGTACGAAGCCATCACCGAGCGGCTCCGCACCGACAACAGCGCACGCGTCCGCCGAGCCACCGCACAGATCCCATAAGCACGCGCCCGTCGCTACAAGGCTGGGGCCGACGAAACCCACCTGCATAGACATACAGCGAACAGCACTCACCCTGCCGATCACCACCCTCGGTACTCAAGCACCCACGGGACGGTTACCATCCGTCACACTGGCTGGCCCTCCGACCGGATCTAAAGGCTGAACAACGACGGCATGAGCGCGTCGTCGGCACCTGGGAGTGTCGCCTCGCTCCATGTGTCGCGTACATGTCTGCGACGTATCGGAGCAGCTCAGGAACATTCCGATCACTCCCAGACTCGGTAAAACGGACGAGGCGCACAGAACTAGTGGTTCGGCTGGGAAGGCGTGGGCGGCTGTTCATGACCAGGACGTCATCCCTGCCATGCGCCGGCTGTACATGACCGCCACACCCCGGATCTGGAAGGAGCGCCCGGCCCGGCTTTCCGTGGCCGAGCGGCGGGAAGGGGCCGGGAAGCTGTGGGATCCGTTGCCGCAGGAGATGGCCTGTTCCATGGACGACCCGAAAATCTTCGGCCCCGTCGTCTACGAGCTGTCGCTTGCATCGGCCGTTTCGCGGGGGCTCCTGGCGCGCGGTATCAGGTCGTGGTCGTGGAGCTCACCGACCCGGTCGTCACCCCGGCCCGGTTGTCCGGGCTGGGGAAACGGGATGAGGACGTACGCGGCCTACGCATGGGCGCGCTGCAGGCCGCGCTGCTGGAGACCATGGCCGAGCACGGGTTGCAGACCACCATCACCTTTCACCACCGCACCGTTGAGGCGTCTGCGTTCGCGGAAGGGCTGCCCCGCGTCGCGAAGCGGCTCCATGCGGCGAACCCGGGGCGGTATCCGGAGCGGGTGTGGGCGGACTGGCTGTGCGGGGAGCATGAACCCGACCACCGCCGCCAGGTCCTCACCGACTTCGGCCGACGCGCCGGGCACGGCGTGCTCTCCAACTGCCGCGTCCTGGGTGAAGGCGTAGACATCCGCGCCGTCGATTCCGTCGCCCTTCTCGACCCCAAGGGGTCGGCCGTCGACATCGTCCAGGCCATCGGCCGGGCACTGCGGCAAAAGCCGGGGCAGGGGAAATTGGCGACCCTGATCGTGCCCGTCTTTCTCGCGCCCGGTGAAAAACCGGAGGACATGTTCACCTCTGCCTCATATAGGCCCTTGGTGAAGGTTCTGGAGGGGCTGCGGGCACACGATGAACGTGCCGTCGAGATGCTTGCCATTCCCCAGGAACAGCAGAAGGCGGTCGTTGACCCGTCGCTGTACATCGGTCCCCCGCCCGAGGAGGGCGAGGAGGAGTCGCGGCTCCTGCTGCGCTTCGCGGCTCCCCGTGACCCGGTGGTGATCGCGAAGTGGGTGCGGTTCAACGTCATCGACACCGAGCGCCAGGACTGGCAGCGCGGCTACGACGCAGCCCGCCGCTACTACGAGCGCGAAGGCGACCTGGAGGTGCCCTACGAGCACGCCGAGGGCGCCTACCCGCTGGGGCGGTGGCTATCCGACCAGAGGCGCTCCTACCGGGCCGGGACCATGAACGGTAGGCGCGCCGACGAGCTGGAAGAGCTCGGGATCGTGTGGGACACCGCCGACGCCGCCTTCGAGGAGAACCTCGCCGCCGCCCGCGCGTACTTCGCGGAGGCCGGAACGCTGGCCGCGCCCCGGCACGCCACCGCCCTCGACCGGCCTGTGGGGCAATGGCTCACCAACCTGCCAGGCCCACGTAGCGACGCTGCCAGTCCACCGTCCACCCGAGCGGCCGAGGGTTCCAGTCAGGGTCGATCGCGGCGAGCTCCGCGGCCCGCCGCTGCGCCCTGTCGGTGTCTTTCCCGAGGCCTCCGGGCCGGCGGATCTCAGCAATCACAGAAGCCGTCGCGACAAGCTGACGGACGACCAGCTCACCACCCTAGCGGGTCTCGGACTCGAATGGGCACGATTGAGGACCTGTATGCCCCGTATGGCGCCGGCGTACCTCCACGAGGAACGGTCGTCCAGTGCCAGAAGTCGTCGATCCTCGGTGCTCGACTGGTCGTAGGGATGGGTGGGCGCTGTCCGCTGTCGCACGCAACTCATCTGCTGCCAGAAGGCTGGGGTCCGGCGTGCTCTCTCATGTGCTGGAGTTCGTCGATTTGCTCCCCCGCCACAGGAGATCTCGGCATCTTCGATCGGCCGTGTTGCTGCCTGCTGGTTGCGGGTGCTCGGCAGGGAAGGGAGTGGACGGGCGCCGGGCTCTGGGGTGCCTGAAGGGCGGTGCATGCTGATCGCCCAGGCGATGGACAGTGCCGAGGAGCAGCTGCTGCAGTTGATGCCGGTGAGTTCGCTCCCGGCGGGCTTTTGCCGAATCGCGACCGGGCCCCTGGATGGTGTGGCCTGACCGGTGTTTTTGCCGGGGCGTGTTGGTCTGTACGCCGAGGTCCGAGTCACAGGAGGCTGACGCCATGCGGAAACTGATCTTCGGTATGAACCTGAGTCTGGATGGCTTCGTCGCTGCGCCCGGTGACGATCTCGGCTGGAGCGTGCCGAGCGATGAGCTGTTTCAGTGGTGGTCCGACCGGGTGGGGGCGACGGACCTGGCGCTGTATGGGCGCAGGCTTTGGGAGACGATGAGCTCCTACTGGCCGACCGCCGACCAGCGGCCTGATGTCTCGTCGGCGGAGATCGAGTTCGCCCGCCGCTGGCGGAAGATGCCGAAGGTGGTGTTCTCCTCGACGGCGAGCGTGGTCGGCTGGAACGCACGTCTGGTCACCGGTGATGCGGTCGCCGAGATCGTCCGGCTCAAGGCCGAGGACGGCGGTCCCATGGATATCGGTGGCGCCACGCTCGCCGCAGCGGCTATGCGGGCCGGTCTGATTGACGAGTATGTGCTGGCCACCGCGCCGGTCTTGGTGGGCAGCGGCACGCCGTTCTTCACGGCTCTGGACAACTGGGTGAACCTGACCCTGGTGGAGACGCGGACGTTTCCCGACGGCGTGGTGCTGACCAGGTATGAGACCAGGCGCTGAGCGTCCGGTGTCGGTGGGGGGGGCGTTTGCCGTGATGCGAGGTGGCGGGCGTGTTCGGGGAGGGGCGGTCGATGGGTGGTGGGGTGGTGGGGTTGTGCCTATGTGTGGTGCGGAGGGTTGGCGTGCCTCTGTGCGTGGCGGTCTCCTTCGGCCCGCGCGTGGGTCTGCGGGCCGGTTTTTCCGGTACGGGGCTGGTGCCCGTTTTTGTGCTGTGCCGTGGGTATGGCGGGTGGGGCCGTGGATGTCTGTGCCATGCGGAGGTGGGGTCCGGGGCGGGTGTGCGGTGCCGGCGGGCGGGTGGTGGTCAGATCAGGTTGTCTTCCACTGTCAGGCCCAGGGCGTTGCGGCCGTACATTGCCAGGGTGCGTTCGACGTCGTTCGCGACGTGGACGCTGCCCGCGTGGGCGTCGCGCCAGACGCGTTCGATCGGGTTGCCGCGGCGCAGGGAGTTGCCGCCTGCCGTCTTGAACGGGAGGTCGATCGCGGCGACCGCGCGTTCGGTGCCGCGTACCTGGTCGCGGCGGGTGCGTGCGTAGGCGTAGTTCCATGGGGATGTCCTGTCCTGCGGCCGCGCGTGCTGTCAGTTCTCTCATGTTGTGGTCCATCTGGAGGATCGTCGCGTCGGTCTCGGACCCTGCTCGCGCGACGGCGGCCTGGGTGTGCGGGTCCTCGGCGAAGCGGCCGCCGCCCAGGCTGAGCCGGGTCCGGTCCTTCATGAGGCGCAGGTAGGACTCGTAGCCGCCGGCGACCGCGCCGACGAGGGGTGCGGTGACGGCGGTGGTGAACACGGTGGCGAAGGGCAGTTTGTACAGGGGGCCAGGGTTGGTTTTCTGGCCGGGGGCCTTGAGTTGGGTGGTCTCGTAGGTGCGGATCACTCGGTGGCGGGGGATGTGCGCCTGGTCGACGATGATGTCGTTGCTGGCGGTGCCGCGCAGGCCGACGACGTCCCAGGCGTCCTCGATCCAGTAGTCGTCGATCCGGTAGTCGGAGCGGGGTACGAGCACGGTCAGGAAGTCGACGGGGCGTCCTTGGCCGCCGACGACCAGTGCGCCGAGCAGTGCCCAGCGGGCGTATCCGCAGCTGGAGGAGAAGCTCCAGCGGCCGGTGAGCCGGTAGCCGTCGTCGAGGGGGTGAGCCGGCCCACGGGTGCGTAGGCGGAGGACAGGAGCGTGTCGGTGTCCTCGCCCCATACTTCTGCCTGTGCCTGGGCGGGGAAGAGCGCCAGGTGCCAGGGGTGTACGCCGAGGACGGATGTGATCCGGCCGGTGGAGCAGCAGGCGGCCGAGATGGTCCGTGTGATCTGGTGGAAGTTGGTGGGGGTGGCTTCCTGTCCGCTGAAGGGGCGGGGTTGGAGCGTTCGGAAGATGCCGGTCTCGCGTCGTGCGCGCATGGTCTCCTGGGGGGCCTGTCCCTTTTCGTCGGTGGTCTGGGCACGGGGGCGATCGTCGGGAGCAGGGTGCGTACCGCCTCAAGATCCGTGTTTCCCATGGTGTCGTCCCTTCGGGTGTTCCTGCCGGGCGTGGGGTGGGGTCGGGTGTCCAGAGGTCGGTGTTGCTGATCTTGCCTGCGGCGTTGCGTGGGAAGGCGTTGAGGATGGTGATCTCGCGGGGCACTTTGTAGTTGGCGAGGTGTTCGCGGCAGAGGGTGATGAGTTGCGCCGGGGTGGTGTGGGTGTGTGGGCGGAGGGTGATGTAGGCGCGTCCGGTCTCTCCGATCCGTTCGTCGGGTACGCCGATGACGGCGGCCTCGGAGATGGCGTGGTGGCGGTTGAGGAGCTGTTCGATCTCGGCGCCGTTCGTCGGGTACGCCGACGACGTACATGTCCTTGAGGCGTCCGGTCAGGGTGAGCCGGCCTTTCTTCGTCGAGGTGTCCGATGTCCCCGGTGGCGAGCCAGCCCTGGTCGTCGAGGGTGGCGGCGGTGGCTGCGGGGTCGTCGAGGTAGCCGAGCATCACGTTGTAGCCGCGGACCTGGACTTCGCCGTCGTGTCCGGGGGGCAGTGGGTGGTGGTCGGTTCCGGTCATGCGGGCCTCGACGCCGTCGATGGGGCGGCTGGCGGTATGGGCGATGGTCTCGTCGTTGTCGGTAGCGTGTCAGACGGTGACGGTCCCGCAGGACTCGGTGAGCCCGTACGCGGTGACGACGACGGGGAAGAGTTCGGCTCGTCGGCGTGTGATGGGGGTGACCGGCACGGTGGCGGCGCCGGTGACGGCGAGGCGTAGCGAGGAGAGGTCGTGCAGGTGGCGGCGGGGGGTGTCCAGGAGGGTGGTGAAGACGGTGGGCGGGCCGGGCAGGACGGTGATCGTCTCGGTTTCGATCAGTCGCAGGGTCTGGGCGGGGTCGAGGACGGGCTGGAGCGCCATGGTGGCGCCGTGCAGCAGGCATGCCGGGGCGCCTGCTTTGTAGCCGGAAGCAGTGGAACATGGGGCTGATGATCAGGTAGCGGTCGCCTCGGGTGAGTCGGGGTGCGTTGGGACCAGCCCAGGTAGGTGCGGATGTTCTGCTGGTGGGTGGTCATCACTCCTTTGGGGTGGCCGGTGGTGCCTGAGGTGAACAGCACGTCGGAGACGTCGTCCTCGCGTACGCGGGCTGTTCTGGTTTGTGCGTCGGTGGTGGGGACGCGGGTGCCCAGGTGGGGGAAGGCCGGCCAGTTGGTGGCGCGGGGAGCGTCGTTGGTGGGGGGCGGACCGTCGCCGTGGGCGTCGTGGGCGTCGTGGGCGCCGTTGGGCGCCGCCGGTGGGGCGCGGACCGTCACTGGTTGGGCGCGTACCGTCGCCGGTGGCGCCGTGGGTGGCGCCTTCGGTGCCGGCGGTGGCCGCCGGTTCGGCGAGGTCGATCACGTGGGCCAGGTCGGGGAGAGCGGGCACGGGGGTCCTCGCCGGAGGTGTGCCGAGGAAGCCGTTCTCGACGAACAGCAGCCGGGCGCGGCTCTTGTCCAGGAGCCGGCGCGCCTCGTCGCCCGTGTAGCGGGTGTTCACCGGGACCAGGACGGCTCCGGCGCCGAGGATGCCGAGCGCGGTGGTGATCCAGCGGGCGCTGTTGGGTGCCCACAGGGCGACGGGTTCGCCGCGTTGAATGCCGAGTGCCATGAGCGACCGGGTGACCGCGTGGGCCCGCTCGTGCAGGTGACGGTTGGTCAGCCGCAGGTCGCCGTCGACCAGTGCCTCCTGATCCGGGTGGGCCGCGGCGGCACGGGCAAGGACGGCGGGGATGGTGGTCTCGTCGACGGTCATGCCCGTCACTCCTTGGGCAGGAGGCGCTGGCAGGCCTCGTGGGCGCCGCGGACCAGGCCGGCGCGCTCCCGTACAGCGGCGCGTTTCTCGGTTGTCGCCAGGTTGCCGCCGGCCATCCGCAGGGGGCCGTCCGCCAGGTGCTCCAGGCCCTCGCGGGCGACGTCGTCGGAGTCGGCGACATGGAGGCCGGAGGCGTCCATGCGCAGGCCGGCCCGTTGCATCGCGGGTGTGCGGGTCACGCCGAGGACGAGTTCGAGGACGTGCACGCCGTACGGGGCGAGTTCCGGCCACAGGCCCTCGGCGAAGACCCGGCTGAACGCCTTCACGGCGCAGTAGGTGTTCAGGCGTGCCTGGCCCATGTAGCCGACGAGGGAGCCGGCGAGCAGGATACCGCCCCGGCCGTGTTCCTTCATCGCCTCGCCGAAGTAGTGGGTGAGGGCGAGCTGGGCGGTGATGTTGAGGTCGATCACGCCTTGGACACGGTCGAGTTCGCCGCTGATGAAGTCGTGGCCGTAGGTGTTCGCCGGCGTTGAAGATGAGCAGGCCGACGTCCAGGCCGTCGGTGACGGTACGGATTGTCTCGAGGGCGCCGGTCTCGAGCAGGTCGAGCTGGAGGGTGCGTATCTCGACGCCCTTGGCGCGGACGTCAGCGGCCGTTTGTTCCAGAGGGCCGGTCACGCGGGCGATGAGCACGAGGTCGATACCGGCGTTGGCGAGCTGGTCGGCGAAGGAGGCACCCACTCCTTCGGATCCACCGGCGATGACCGCCCACGGGCCGTAGACGTTCTTGTCCATGATCGGCTCCTTTTTCTGCGGAGACACGGGGACGGGCGGGGGCGGTGGAGAGGACAGGCGGGGGGTGTGGCGGAGCCGTTGCGGGGCGTTGCGGGCGTGGGGGGCTGTTGCGGGCGGGCGGGCCGTTCCGGGCCGTTCCAGTGCGGGGCGTCGCGGTCGTGCGGTCGTGCGGGGGCGGTGCCCACAACCGGCCGTACTCGGGCGGCAGGGCGCGCCGGAAGGCGACTCCACGGTGCGGCAGGGCGGCTGCCGCTGTCAGCGCGGCTGGTGCGCCGTCAGCTGCCCGGCGTGGACACCATGCCTGTGGTGTCGAGTCAGGCGACCGCCAACGTCAGCCGTCCTGCCGCGCCGCGAGGGCACCCCCACGGCGCCGGCTGGTGCGGCAGGACGCGGCTGGTACGCCGTCAGCTGCCCGGCGTGGACACCGTGCCCCTGGTGTCGAACGAGGCGATGCTGTAGGCGGCGAAGGGGTCACCGGCGACGTGGTCGAGCACCACGTCCACCCCTTTGTCGCCGGTGGCGACCAGTACCGTGCGGGCGAGATCGTCGTTGTTGCCGGTGACGATCACGGTGGGCGCGCCAAGGCTGGTGAGCAGGTCGCCGTAGACGACGAAGACCCTGGTGATCTGGATGCCGATCATGCCGATGCCCCTCGACGCTCCCGTGCTCAGGACACTCTGTCCCAGCCGGAAGCCCGCGATGGTGAGCGCGCCGAACTCGGTCAGCAGTGCGGTCGGCAGTGCGCACGCCACTACCAGGGCGAAGGCCTTGGGGCTAGGGCCCTGCAGCGGGGCAGTACGAACCGGTGATCGGCGACCAGGTACTCGGCGAACGCGGAGGGGACGGTACCCATGACCGGGTCCCCGGTCCTCCAGTCGCCGGCGTCCTGGCCGACGGCGGCGATCTCCCCGGCGTACTCGAACCCGGCAATGGACCCCTTTGCCGGTGCCGCCGTGGGTGGGGTCGGCTTCCGCGAGCATGGGGCAGGTCAGCGTTGTTGGTCACCGAGGCACAGTTGCGGATGAGTACGTCACCGCGTCCGGACTCGGGGACCGGCACGTCGTCCAGGACCCACTCCGGTCCGCGGCCGAGCAGTAGTGCTTTCATCGTGTCCGTCGCGTGGGAGCTCCCCCTGGGTGTGGCTCTGCCGCCGTCCTGGCGGCGGTGACGCGGCGGGCCGGCCGCGGCGTGGTGCGTGGCGGCCGGCCCGCGTACGGGTCCTACTTGCCGCTGTAGACGGGGAAGGCGGCGTGCTCGCCGTAGTCGCGCTCGTCGAGGGTGCGCAGTGCGGTCATGTCTTCCTCGGAGATCTCGAAGTCGACGTCGGCGTTGGAGCGCATGTGCGCGGGGTTCGCGGTCTTCGGCAGCGGCTGGGTGCCCAGTTGCAGGGTGTAGCGGATGCACAGTTGTGGGACGCTCACTGCGTACTTCTCGGCGATCGTCCTGATCCGGCGGCTGTCCAGGAGCGTGCCGTGGGCGATGGGCGAGTAGGCCTGCACGAGGATGTTCCGCTCCTCGCAGAAGGCCAGCAGCTCGGCCGGGGTGTTGCCGGCGTGCAGGAGCACCTGGTTGACGTGCGGTGCCACCCTCCCGTGGGCGAGGACGTTCTCCAGGTCGGACCGGAGGAAGTTCGACACTCCGATGGTGCGGATCTTCCCGGCCGTGTGGGCGTCCTCCAGTGCGCGCCACGCCTGGCGGTTGCCCTCGGCGTAGTCGCCGCCGCGGAAGTCGTCCCACGGCTGCGGGGCGTGGATCAGCATGAGGTCGATGTGACCGATGTCCAGCTTCGCCAGCGACTCGTCGATCGCTGCGGTCGCCGCGTCGCAGTCCTTGATCTCCGCGGCCAGCTTGGTCGACACGAACAGGTCGCCGCGCGCCACGCCGGAGGTACGGATGCCTTCTCCGACGCCGCGCTCGTTGCCGTACGCCTGGGCGGTGTCGATGTTGCGGTAGCCGATGTCGATCGCCGCGCGTACGGCGTCGGATGCCTTGTCGTCGTCGATGAACCATGTGCCCAGGCCGAGTTTGGGGATCTCGACGCCGTTGGACAGGGTGTAGGTCTCGTTCAGGGTGCTCATGCGTTCTCTCCGCTCCTGGGCAGTCGGCCGTACACCTCGTCGGTGACCGGCTCCAGCCACTCGTTGCTGACGTCCTCGCCCGGCGTGATGAAGGCGACGTGGGAGAACCACGATTCGGCCTTCGCACCGTGCCAGTGCTTCGTGCCCGCCGGGATGCGTATCGCGGTGCCCGGGGTCATGCTGACGGCGTCCTGGCCTTCGGCCTGGTACCAGCCGCTGCCGGCCGTGCACAGCAGGATCTGGTCGCCACTACCACCGGTGCCGTGGTGGATGTGCCAGTTGTTGCGGCAGCCCGGCTCGAAGGACACGTTGCTGACCGGGACGCTCCCGCCGGTCAGGGGCGCCAGGTAGCTCTGTCCGATGAAGTTCTCGGCGTAGGCGTCGTTCGTATCACCGAGCGGGAAGATCTGCTCGAACGGGTGGTCGGCCATATCGGGTGTCTCCTGGATCGTTGCGGTTGCTGAGGGGCTGCTGGGTGCTCGTGGGCCCTGTGGGCACCGCACCTCGGCGCGGGGCATCCACGCCGTGCGGCACCCCGGTGACGGGGCCTGGTCTCACGAAGAGCTGCTTCCCGGTACTCCCGCCTGGCCGGAGTCGGCGAGGATGGCCTTGAGCTGGCCGGCGGCGCCCATTGCGTTGGGCCATCCGGCGTAGAAGGCCAGGTGGGTGATGACCTCGCTCAGCTCTTGTTCGGTCAGCCCGTTGTCCATCGCCAGCTTGAGGTGGAAGTCGAGCTGGCCGCTGCGGTAGAGAGCGATGAGGGCGGTGACGGTGACCAGGCTGCGGTCCCTGGGCGAGAGGCCGGGCCGCTCCCAGACGTCTCCGAAGAGAACCTGGTCGGTCAGGTCGGCCAGCTTGGGCGTGATGTCACCGATGGCCTGCTGCGCCGCGGAGGGTTCCTGCGACATGGCGTGTCTCCTTGTTCTCTGCCGGGCCGGCAGGAGGTGAAAAAAAGGGGGGAGCGGGTCGCTTCTCCATGAGCAGCGGTTGTCGAGACGGGCGAGCTGGTCGACGGCCAGGACGCGGGCGTCGGCGGTGTTCTCCTCGACGCGGGAGGCCCGGTCGGTGCCGGGGATCGGAGCGATGTCTTCACCCTTGGCCGGCAGCCAGGCCCGCGCCACCCGGGCCCCGGTCGCCTCGCCCCGGTGGCGACCGCCTGGACCTCGTCGGCGAAGCGGCCGGGTTGCGCGTTTGCTGTGCCGCACGGCGGCTTCTTCTCCGTTCTCCGGAACATTCCGGAAAGCGTCTCCGGCGCCGCACGCCGGATGATGTGCAAAGTCCTTCGGGGTGGAGGAGCGGGTTCGTACGTCCGGAATTCCTTTCCGGTTTCCGGGGCTGCCTCATCACCACGTCATCCACCTTGGCCCCGCCTCGCGTGCCCGAAAAGAGGAGAGATTCTTCCGGGGAAGGATCCTTCCCCCCTTCGCGCATGCCCGGCCGGCGCGAGCAAGCCTTGGTGGGCCGGAAGCGCTGACGTGCGTCGGGGCGGTGGTCCTTCGGATCGGCAGGCTGCCGTTCTACCTTCGCTACTGTGATCAGGATCTCCGGGATGGCGAAGCGGCTCATGGTCGGCCGTGCCCTGCGCAGCAGTGAGATGGGCCAGGCGTTGCTTCCCAAGCGTGTGGCTCTGCCGATCTTCGCCTCGGACCCCTTGTCGTCGGTTGCTTACGCGACACAGGAGATCCTGGTCGTGCTGACGTTGGGCGGGTTGGCGTATGTGCATTTCACGCCGTGGATCGCGGCGGCGGTCGTCGCGCTGATGACGGTGGTGGTGCTGTCCTACCGGCAGGTCGTACGTGCCTACCCGAGTGGTGGGGGCTCGTACGAGGTCGTGTCCGCGAACCTCGGCGAGAAGGCCGGTCTGGTGGTGGGGGCTTCCCTGCTGGTCGACTACGTGATGACCGTGGCGGTGTCGGTGGCTTCCGGCGTGGACAACATCATCTCCGCCGTCCCCCAGCTGCACGCCCAGCGAGTGCCGATGGCGCTGGGTTTCGTGGCACTGCTCATGGTGGTGAACCTGCGGGGCGTACGCGAGTCCGGACGGGCCTTCGCCGCGCCGACGTACCTGTTCGTCAGCGGTGTCCTCATCATGATCGCCACCGGGCTCTTCCGGTACCTGGCCGGGGACGCGCCGGTGGCCGAGAGCGCCTCGTACGGGATCCGGCCGCAGGAGGGTGACGCACAGCTGGCCGGTGTGGCGCTGATGCTGCTGGCCCTGCGGGCGTTCTCCAACGGCTGCACCGCGCTGACCGGCGTCGAGGCGATCTCCAACGGCGTTCCCGCCTTCCGGAAACCGAAGTCACGCAACGCGGCGACCACCCTGGCCGCGATGGGCGTCATCGCCATCACCATGTTCCTCGGTGTCACCACTCTCGCGATCATCTCCAAGGTCCACATCGCCGATGACGCCTGCCGGCTCACCGGGCTGGGTCAGGCCTGCTCCACCTACCAGCAGCGCACCGTCATCGCCCAGATCGCCGCCGCGGTCCTCGGCGGGGAGAGAAGTATCGGCTTCTACTACATCCAGGCCGCCACCGCGCTTGTGCTGGTCCTCGCCGCGAACACCGCGTTCAACGGTTTCCCGTTGCTCTCGTCGGTCCTCGCGCAGCGCCGCTACCTGCCCCGCCAGCTGCACAACCGGGGCGACAGGCTCGCCTTCTCCAACGGCATCGTGGGGCTGGCCGTCATTGCCGGCCTGCTGCTGTGGGGGTTCAGGGCCAGCGTCACGGCGCTGATCCACCTCTACATCCTGGGCGTCTTCACCTCCTTCACGCTCTCGCAGACCGGTATGGTCCGGCACTGGAACCGAGTTCTGTCCACGGCGAGCGATCCCGTGCTGCGGCGCCGCCACCGCATCGCCAGGGTCATCAACTCGGTCGGCGCGGTGTTCACCGGCCTGGTCCTGGTGGTGGTCCTGTTGACGAAGTTCTTCGAAGGTGCCTGGCTGGCCGTGGTCGCCGCCGGGGTGCTGTGGCTGCTGATGCGCGCCATCCGGGGACATTACGACCGCACCGCCGCCGAGCTGACAAGCACCGATCCGCGCGCCGATCTCGCCGCTCCCTCCCGCGTCCTGGCGATCGTGCTGGTCTCCAACGTCCAGAAACCGACGCTCCGGGCCCTGGCCTATGCGCGCGCCTCCAAGCCGGCCCGGCTGGAGGCGCTGACCGTCGCCGTCGACCACGACGAGACACGCGCGCTGGAGGACCAGTGGCAGCTGCTCGGCATCGACGTCCCCCTCAAGGTCCTGGACTCCCCCTACCGTGAGGTCACCCGGCCCGTCGTCGACTACGTACGCTCCCTCAGCCGCGAAAGTCCCCGCGACATCCTCGGCGTCTACATCCCCGAGTACGTCGTCGGCCGCTGGTGGGAGAACCTGCTGCACAACCAGTCCGCACTCCGGATCAAGGCACGCCTGCGCTTCACTCCCGGCGTCGTGGTGATGAGCGTGCCCTGGCAGCTCCTCTCCTCCGCGCGAGCCGACCACCACGGTGCGCGTGCCCCGGGCTCAGTCCGCCGCGGCGAACCGCCACGCTGACCGCGAGCATCCGGAGGCCGGGAGGGCCCGTGCGGCTTGCGGGCCCCGCAGACGGTCGTTTCACTGGTGACAGAAGGGAGCGTGATCGGTGGACAGACCAGTGACGGTGGGCGTGGACGGCTCCCCATCGAGCATGAGAGCAATCGACTGGGCCGCGGACGAGGCCGCTCTGCACGGCCGGCCCCTTCGTATCGTGCACGCCTCCGTATGGGAACGCTTCGAAGGCGCCACCCCTGCAGAGGATCTCCCTGAGGGCCGGACCGAAACCGCCGCACTCCAAGAGATCATCACCGACGCCGAGACCCGGGCCCGCCGGCGCCGCCCCGAGATCAGGGTCCACGCCGAAGTACTGCCAGGGGAACCCATCGAGGTCCTGGTCCGCGCGGGAGAGGACGCCTTCGTGCTGGTCGTGGGCCACCGCGGACACGATGCACTCGTGCGCCGCCTGTTCATCGGCTCCATCGGGCCTGGTGTCGCCGAACGAGCGTGGTGCCCCGTCGTGTTCGTCGGCGACTCCGTCCCGGAACGCTCCTCAGCCGGGCAGGTCGTCCTCGGTGTCGCGGAGGGAACAGAAACCGGCGCGGCGCACGTCGCGTACGCCCTCCAGGAAGCACGGGCCCGTGATTGCGACCTGGTCGCGATTCACGCCCGGAGCCGACAGGAGACGCGGCAGGACCCACCGGGCCCCGACTCACCGACGGCCGACGCACTTCTCGACGCGGCACTCCCCGACCGGACCGCCCTCGAGAACGGCGTCACCGTGCACAGACACGTCCTGGACGGCCCCGCGCACAGCATCCTGACCCAAGCCGCGCACAACGCCGACCTCCTCGTTCTCGCCCTCGTCGGTACCCCCCGGACGAACTAGGGAGTGTCTTCAAACGATCACAGTTCCACACGCGCATTCACAGGTGGGCGGCGGATGGGGCGTTCGACCGGATGCTGCGGGCCGCCCAGGCCGAAGTCTTTGACGACGCTGCCTAAAGGCTGTCCCGTAAAGCATCAGCAGCCCCGGGTGCTTCACTCACCAGTCGCACCGTCGATGAGCTCGCGCGCGACGTCGAGGTGGCCGACGTGGCGGGCGTACTCCTGGAGAAGGTGGAAGAGGATCCGGCCGAGCGAGGGTGCTTGGTCGGGTGTCTTGAAGCGGCCACCGAGACGTGCCTTGTCGTTCAAGGTGGCAGTCGTCATCAGGGAGCTCGCGGCGGCAACCTCCGCTTGGTAGTCGGCCATGACCTGCGCGGTGGTGGTGCTGGAGGCGACCGTCCACTCCTCAGTGTCTCCGCCGGGTGGATAGGCGATGAGGTCCACGGCGCCGAACCCCCATCGCATCCACCGTCGTTCGACCCAGCCAAGGTGCTGGACCAGACCGAGCGGCGACCAGCCCAGCGGTTCGACAGGCGCACGGAGCCGGTCGTCGGACAGTCCGGTGAGCTTGCGCATCAAGGTCTCGCGATACCAGTCCAGATAGCCAAGGAGGAGCTCTTGGGCGTCAGAGACGTCCACGGCCGGTCCGTCGAGAAGGGCGGGAACCTTGTCCGAGGGCTGCTGCATACCGCGAACGTAGCGCGGTTACGGAGCCGACCGCACGCCCCTGACATGATCTTGGTGTGGCTGGTGTGATCACGGCGTCGGAGCCGTCCTGGATAGCCCCCTTCACAGGGCTGAGCCCGCGCTGCTTCAGCAAGTTGGTCACCGCGATACGCCGTGAGACCGCAGCCAACGCGCACGCGCATCGCGGGAGGCCGTGGGGTTTGCCGTTGGAGAACCGCATCCTGCTGGTTGCGGCCTACTGGCGTACGAACTTGACGATGCGCCAGCGCGCCCCGCTGTTCGGCATCTCGAAATCGCCAGCAGACCGGGTCATCAACCACCTCGGCCCGCTCCTCGCGCTCCATCCACGCCAGCGGTTCGCCAAGGACACGGTGCTCATCGTGGACGGCACTCTGGTGCCCACCCGCGACCGTTCGATCGCCAAGCAGTCGAAAGACCACCGCTACTCCACCGCCCACCAGGTCGTCATCGACGCCGACAGTCGCCTGGTCGTCGTGGTTGGCCAGCCGTTGCCCGGCAACCGCCACGACTCCCGTGGCCGGGAAGAATCCGGCGTCAAGGACGCCGTCGGCACGACGATGACCATCGCGGACGGCGGTTACCGAGGCACCGGACTCGTCATCCCGCACCGTCGAGCCAAGGGAGAAGATCTCCCGGCCTGGAAGGAAGAACACAACCGCTCCCACAAACGAATCCGGGCCCGCGTCGAGCACACCTTCGCTCGGATGAAGAGCTGGAAGATCCTCCGCGACTGCCGGCTCAAAGGTGACGGCGTCTACCACGCCATGCTCGGCATCGCCCGTCTTCACAATCTCGCGCTCGCCGGGATAGACGACGATGACCCCAGCGGTTGCCCGCACGCACCAGCTCCAAGATCACTTACAGGACAGCCTTTAAGGGCTGTCCCGGTCGTCCTTTCGTGGTAAATCATGCTCGTGTCGGTCTCCGGGCCATGAGGCAAGGTCCTCTTCCGCACCTCACAATTCCACGCAGGGGTCCCTCAAATCGGGAGCCAAAAGGTCCACACGAGGTGTCGCTCCAGCTCGCCGGCCTACGCACGGACCTCCCATTCAACGCAGGTCCGGCCAGAGGAGTGCTCGAAGGCGGTGGGCCAGTAGTACTTGAACGGACCGCCGGTCTCCAACGCATTCGCAATGGTCCCGACGAACTCGGTCAGATTCGAGCCCCAGAGTGTTCCCTCGAGGTCGCCAGAGCCGATTCCCATCTCGAATACATGTCCATACGTGGGGCCGGGGCGATGGTCGACGAACGCGAAACCACCGTCGTTTGGCATAGCGAAGGGCACGCACTGGTGGAGGTGACCAGCGAGATCCTCTTCATCCCACAGCTCAGATTCAGCGTTGTCCTCACCAACGCCCACAAGAATCGCATGCATCTCTGCGACCTCGGCGATGGAGATGAGTCGATGCCCCAGAGGCAGGATGCCCCCTGCCGGAAAGAACCCAGAACCGGACCCGCTGCCCCACTCCGGCTCGACGACACCATTTCGCCGAGCGAGAAGTCTCCTGAGCTCCGGATGAAGGGCAAAGCCGAGGCGGTGCTCCAACTCGGCGATCTCACCAGCTTCTGCCGGCGGCCGAAGGGCAGCGTGATCTGCGGGCGAATGCGCCACGAGCCAGGATTCCAAGCGATCCCACGCCAGATCGAATGCAACAAGATCCATCGATGTCATGGGCAGACCATAGACGGCGGGTCTGACAAGCGAGATCGCTCTGGGCACTGGGCCAGCAGGCCGAAGTGCGTGATGCGTCCTTCGTGTGCGCCCTGCCTCTTGCAGCGCCTTGGCCTGCGGGGCGCTGCGGACCAGGGTGCGCTCTCCCCGCGCGCCCGGGAAGAGGTTCCCATCAGGCCTGGGCAGGGGCGCACGACCCTGTACAGGGACCGGGTCGCTTTCCCTGGGTATACAGCGGCACCCCGTACTTCAACCTGCTGTGCCGCTGGCCAGTTGGGCTGGCGGAAGAGCGAAGCTCCTGGTGGACGAGTTCACGATCAAAATCACTCGCCCGACCAGGAGCTTCCTTGGGCTTGCCTACCCGCCCGGGATCGACCTGTCCAACTCGCGCCTGCGTTCCTGACCCGGCTGCTCGCCGAGCACCGGCGTCGGCTGGGCACCCGCTGGCGGCGCCTGCCCCGCGCCACGTCAGGCCCTGCTGGTCCTCGCCCACTTGCACTGCGGTGACACCTGCACCCGGCTTGCAGGCCGTTAACGTCGCCCACGCCAGCATCCGCGCCGTCGGCGAGTAAGCCATGGCCACCCTGAAGATCTGGCGCCTCCTCCGCAAACTTCGCTGCAGCACCACCCGCATCAACCACCTCGTGCAGGCAGCCCTCACCCTTCATCTCGACCCAGCCTGAAGCGGGTGGCCCCGCAAGCGTGTGGGACGACGAATATCGCAAGACAACCCGAAGGACCACGCTGAACAATGCCCAGGTGGACTTCGTGATCGACACCCCCCGAGTGGAGGACGCCCCAGGCCTTGCCCACACCCTCCTGGCGGCCTGGCTACTGACCTACCCCAACCAGGACGCAGGGATCGACGAGGCATGGATCCGGGCGCAGCGCGGCGACGTGGTCACCAACGAGGGCATCGCCCAGTGGCGGGAGTTCATCGAGGAGGTTGAGCGCCGGCCCGCACATCTCTTCTGCCGTGTCGTGCGCCAGGGGGACGAGATCATCGGCTTCCTGTGTGGGCGCCGCGACGAAGCGGTCAGTCTCGGACCGATGTACCTGATGCCCCAGGCGCAAGGCCGAAGCATCGGACGCAACTTGATGACGGCATTCCTCACCTGGGCCAACGACGCACCCATCCGCTTGTGGGTTACTGCCTACAACGAGCGGGCCATCAACTTCTACCAGCACTACGGATTCGAAGACACCGGCGAGCGGCACCTGTGGCGCGACAAGCTGCCGAACCTCCGCATGGCCCGGACCGGCCCGCCCGAGCAACGAGAAATCCAGCCATGATCGGCTTCACTCCGTCGTCCGAGCACGCGAAGCGATCAACATCTTCACGTGTACCCACCGCAGGATGGAAAGGGATCACTCATTCTGATGCCGGGCTGGGGTCTTCAGGTTACCTTGTCACCGTAGTTCACTTCTATCAGTTTCCCCGTTTCCGCATGAATCACGACATAGGCAATTTGCTGCACAGGCACCTCTTCCCCACTCCCCTCCACTGGAGGAAGTGCGAAATTGACCGCCCACCGAGTTTCCCATTCCCCCTGCGCATTCTTTTGTACTAGCATTTCCGAGCTATCATACTCACCGTTGGGGACACTGCCCTCAGCGATCTTCTGCGCCTGGGCTGCGGTGATCTTGTGAGCTGGAGGTATGCTCGGCCCTTTTTCTTTGCGACCCGTGAAGGCAGAGATACGGCCGTTCGGTTCGACGACAACGTCCATTCTCATCGGCATGAGGACGCCGTCCACTCGCTGGCGCCATCTAACGGTCTTCTGCCCAGTCCCCACGGCCGTAGGGTCAACCATGGGACTGCTTGATTCGAGCGCCCAGGGAAACCTTGACTGCACAAATGACACAGCTTGTCGAGTTGCTTCATCATCTGTTGCAATCTGGCGATTCCGTACCCCCGGAAGTGTTTTAGAAAAGGTGGATCCGGTAATGAAGTTTTCGTTGGTCGTAAAGTTCATGAATCCGTCTTCGAGGGTGACAAGAATCTGATCGTCCTGCCCACCCTCTCCCTTCATGTACTGAATGCTGGAGATCTGCGCCTGATCCCCATAAATCTCTTTTACTATCTTCTTGGCTTGGTCCTCCTGGGTGGAGCCTGCCCGTGTCAGTTCGGCTACTTCGGTGAGTACCGGAGTGACGCTCATAGACCCGATCGCAAGGACCAGAATCATCCCACCGAGGAGGATATTTGCGGCACGGGAAAAATCTAGCTTGTTCAGGGCCTTCGGTTCCGTACCGCCTTTTACTTCCTTTCTGCGGCTCATGAAGACGGCTGCTGCCGCACCCAGCAGGGAACCCATGCTGTTGGCTACAAGATCTTCGGACGTACATGAGCGTCCCACGTGCGGTACGAGGGCTTGCGTGAGCTCGGTTCCCGCAGAAAGCAGGATGCAACACGGGGTCAGAACTGCTGGCCGCCGGAACACTGCGACAGCCAAAAATGCGAGCGGAATGTACATGGCGACGTTCATCAAGCCCTGCTGGGTCAACAGGGGGGTGATGGGATCGCGGTTTACCCAGCACGTACCTGACGCGGTTGCCGACGCGTGGCTCGGATAGAGCGTCGCCACTAGCTCACCAGCCGTAGCCACGCCGAGCAGCACTGCCGGCGGTCTCGACAAACCGCGTTTGCGCGCAACGAACAACATCAATACGCCCAAAATAGCGCTGGAGACCAGAAAGGCGGGAACCAACCATGGGTTCCCTCGAAGGATGGCGCTAATCACGTGAACCTCGGAAGAATAGAAAACGGAGATCTGTAAAACATCCCTGTGGGCAATCAACAGCCAGTATTCGGTGGTGTCTGGAAGGTCTGCTGCCCCGTTACCTGCATCGTGCCGACCGCATCGCCCGCTCGCAGGTGGGAGCGGTGGTGGCATCTATTTTGGCGGTCATTCAGGCCCCCTGGGGGCGACCAACACTTGTGCCTGGTAGGGGCCACATCGACGTAAGTGGCCGCTCCGCGCGGCCGTGAGGGAATCCCCCGCAACAAGGCTTCCGCCAGCACGAGGTGGCGCCCGCCCTGGTGCTTCTGCGAGTTGGTAGGTCCGTTGAGGGGCATGGCATCAGGATGCCGGTCAGCGGACCTGTATCACCGTGAATACATCGTTCCGGAGCCGTTTGAGACCGAGTTGGCACAAGCTGGCTGCTTGGCATCGGGTCAGATCGCGGCGGGGCCGACGGGCGGATGAGGGTGTCGAGGTGGTGTTGGGTTTGGGGACCGGTGGAGTGGATGCGGGTGGTGTGGGTGACGCGGGGCGGCTGTCGGCGTGGGTGGCAGAGAGCTGGCTGGTGGGGGCAAGAACGGTGCCGTCGGGGGCAGTGAGGGCGGTGCTGGTTCCATGCCCCCCCGTTCACCGGCCCTGGTGAGGTGCGCTTGTCGCGCAGGTAGGCACGAACGCACCGGTAGCTGCCCTTGTAGCCGAAAGGAGCGTTTTCCTCCCCCGACTTCCACGCGTTCGTGCAGCCCTCGTTCCAGCGGTCGGCCAAGTAGGGCTGGGAGGAGGCCAACCGGGTCCTGGCCGCCGCACGCGTCCCCGTCGAGCGCGGCTTTGCCCACCTGAAGAACTGGTGGATCCTCACCAAGCTCCGTACCGACCCCGCCCGCGCCACCCACATGTTTCGCGCGCTGCTCATCCTGACGAACATCGAGCCACTGCTGGCAATTGACCTATACCGCAGGTAGCCCACGACCAGGGCAAGCACCGTGGAACAGCGTCACCGGACCGGGATCGGCTGGGTGAGGTTCACCGGGTTGCCGTCTGGGTCCTGGATGTGGGCGACGCGCTGTCCCCACGGCATGTCGTTGGGGCCGCTGCGGACCGAGCCGCCCAGCGCCTCCACCCGGCCGAGCGTCTCGTCGACGTCCTCGACACCGATGCTGAGCAGGATCCGCGGTGTCGCCCCAGTCCCCGGGTTGGCCTTGGCCACCAGCCCGAGGTCGGTGTCGCACCAAGCTGGCCAGCACTCTGCCCTATGACATCGCGGTCATGGGCGATACCCAGCAAGGCAAGCCGCTCGATGCCGAGGAGTGGAAAGGGGTGGCCGAACCCACCCGAGTGCTGACCGGTGGCAAGAGTGCGGCCGCGTTCCAGCTCGCAACCCTCGCCGTCACCCAGATCCTGCCGCAGGCCCGACCAACGCGCTCTGCCCGGACTCAACCACGGCGCCGTCGTCATGGCCCCGAGAAAGATCGCCCCGCAGATCATCGAGTTCATCAAGGGATGAGCTGTTGTTCGAGTGGGTCGGCGGCGCTTGGCACTCCTCCCGATGTCCGATTCCGCGGCCGTGACCCCTTCGGCGCGCGGACCGCAGGAGCGTCGGGAATCGTCTGCGGTGCATCCCGCACGGCTGTGTGTTCTCTGCTCTTCGGTGCGCCGGAATTCGGAGCGTCGTTTCGTGGTGCGCATTCCCACGGCGACAGGTGTGCACCCGCCCAGCGCTCCGCCCGGAGGAGATCTTCTTCCGGGGTGGGGGTCATCCTGGGAAGAAACCTTCCCTCGTACCCGCGCGGTT
This sequence comes from Streptomyces sp. NPDC104381, assembly GCF_055583745.1. Lineage (NCBI taxonomy): Bacteria > Bacillati > Actinomycetota > Actinomycetes > Kitasatosporales > Streptomycetaceae > Streptomyces > Streptomyces sp. NPDC104381. The sequence continues at coordinate 909,524 of NZ_JBVJNK010000003.1, read as the reverse complement.
CCGGGTGAGAGAGTGGGTTCATGAGCACCAACCGCAACGAGCTGGGAGATTTCCTGAAGGCGCGCCGGGCCGAGCTGACTCCGCGTGCCGTCGGCCTTCCCGACAGTGCGGGCCCGCGCCGGGTGGCCGGGCTGCGGCGCGAGGAGGTCGCGCAGTTGGCGACGATCTCCACCGACTACTACACGCGCCTGGAGCAGGGCCGCCTGCCCGCCTCCGCGCCGGTGCTGGAGACGCTGGCCGAGGTGCTGCACCTGGATGAGGACCAGCGCCGTTACCTGTTCGGCCTGGCGGGGAAGGAGACCGCCCGGCCGCGCCGCCGCACGGTGCAGAAGGTCCAGCCGCAGCTGCGCAGGGTCTTGGACGATCTCGCCTCCACCCCGGCGATCGTGATGGGGCGCCGCATGGACGTCATCGCGTGGAATCCCTTGGCGGCGGCCCTGATCAAGGATTTCGGGACGGTGCCGGAAAAGCACCGCAATTACGTGCGGATTCTTTTCACCGATCCGATGATGCGCCGCCTGTACGCGGACTGGAAGAGCGTCGCGCGTACCGCGGTCGCGCAATTGAGGATGGAGGCGGCGAAGTATCCGGACGATCCGCGCCTGACCGCGCTCGTCGGGGAGCTGTCCGTGCAGGACGCCGACTTCCGCACCTGGTGGGCCGCCCACCACGTGGCGACCCTCAGCGTGGGCACAAAGGTGCTGCGGCATCCCGTCGCGGGGGAACTGTCGCTGGACTGGGACACCCTGAGTGCCAGCACGGACCCGGACCAGCAGTTGGTGGTGTGGACGGCCGAGGTCGGCTCTCCCACCCACGACGGGCTGCGCATCCTGGCCTCCTGGGCAGCCGCCCGGCAGCCCGCCGCCGGCCCGGCCGACTGACCGCCCACTGCTGGTACACCGCGCCCGCGCGACGGGAGCCACCGTCGGCCGGGGCGGCGGGCTCGTACGTGCAGCGTTACGGCCGTACCAGCACCTTGAGCGCCTGCCGGTCGTTCATTGCCCGGTAGCCGTCGGCGACCTCTTCCAGGCCGATCGAGCGGTCGAAGACCCGGCCGGGCCCGATGGAACCGTCCAGGATGTGCGGCATCAGTTCCTCGATGGAGGCGCGGGCCGGGGCCACGCCGCCGGTGAGGGTGATGTTGCGCATGAAGTCGGGAAAGCCGAAGGGCACCTCCGTGTAGTGCGGGGCGCCGACGCGGCTGATCGTGCCGCCGGTCCGGACCACGCCGAAGGACTGTACGAGCGCGTCCTTGAGCCCGACGCACTCCAGGACCCGGCGGGTGCCTTCGCCGCCGGTCAGCTCCCGTACGCGGGCCACGCCTTCCTCCCCGTGCTCGGCGACCACGTCGGTGGCACCGAAATCGCGGCCCAGATCGGTGCGCGCACGGTGGCGGCCCATGAGGATGATCTGTTCCGCGCCCAGGAGCTTCGCGGAGATCACCCCGGCCAGGCCCACCGCGCCGTCGCCGACGACGGTGACCGTGTCGCCGCGCCGGACGCCGGCGGTGCGGGCGGCGTGGTAGCCGGGAAGCGGGGCGCCCCGGCGGGTGCCGGAGCGGGTGGTCAGCGGGGTTCGAGGCGCAGGGTGGAGGCGCGGGCCCGGTCGGTCAGCACGTGCTCGACGATGCTCGGGTAGCGGCCGTACTTGGTGCGGTAGGCGGCGTCCACGTCCGGGTAGACGCCGGGGTCGGCGTCGTGGAAGGTGACGTCGGCCCGCACGCCTCCGGCCGAGACGCGTCCTTGGTGGCGGGTGCGGGTGCCCCGGTACCAGGGCCCGTCCGTGCCCTTGACGGAGCGGACGTACAACCGGTCGCCGGCCCTGACGACCCACATGGTGACGGGAGCGCGCAGGGTGCCGTCGCCGCGCTCCGATTCCAGGTCGAGTTCTTCCGCCGCGCTGATCTCGTTGAGGTCGGTGTCGTTCCAGCCGGGCATTGGGGTCACCTTCCGTAGGCGGGTTGGGGCGGGGTCAGGCTTCGGGGATGGGGCGGCCGAAGTCCGCGAGGGTGACGGCCTGTGGGTCGGGCCCGCCTCGGCGGCCGGTCTCCAAGGCGTCGAGGGCCTCCATCTCGCCAGGGGTGAGGGTGAAGTCGAAGACGTCGATGTTCTCGGCGATGCGGTGGCGCTTGGTGGACTTCGGGATGACCGAGCGGCCCTGCTGGATACCCCACCGCAGCAGTACCTGGGCGGGGCTCTTGCCGTGGGTCTCGGCGATCCGGGTGACGGCCGGGTCCTCCAGGACGCTTGTGCGGTCCTCGCCGTAGCCCGGGTAGAAGGTGATCCCGCCGATCGGGGACCACGCCTGGTTGAGGATGCCGTGCGCGTCGTCGAAGTCGAGGACGTCGCGCTGCTGGAAGTAGGGGTGGATCTCCAGCTGGTTGACGGCCGGGACGACGGTGGTGGCGTCCAGCAGCGTCCTGAGGTGGTCGACCATGAAGTTGCTCACGCCGATGGCGCGGACCTTCCCGTCGGCCAGGAGCTTTTTCAGGGCCCGGTAGGCGGCCAGCGTCTTCTCGAAGTCCGAGGGGAGGGGAGCCGTAGTCGCTGATCCAGACCTTCGTCTCGACGAAGATGTCGTCGCGGGGGACGGCGGACTCGCGCAGTGCCTCGCCGACCTCGCGTTCGTTGCCGTAGGCGGCGGCGGTATCGATGTGCCGGTAACCGAGGTCGAGGGCGTCCCGGACGGCGGCCTTCGTCTCCTCGGGCGGGGTCTGGAAGACACCGAGTCCCAGTGCGGGCATCTCGACGCCGTTGTTGAGGGTGAGGGTCTGCATCACAGGGTCCTTTCGTTACGGGAGGCCCGTGCGGGACGGGTGGCCCGTGCGGGACGGGTGGCCCGTGCGGGCACGATCAGGGTCAGGGCGGTGGCGAGGCCGAGGGCGAGCAGGACGGCGGAGCCGGTCAGGGCAGTGCCGGAGCGGGCCGCGCTGTCGGCGGGTGTGTGGCCGGTGGCCACGGTGGCGGCCTCAGCGGTCAGGATGCTCAGGGCCATCGCACTGCCGATCCGGTGCACGGTGCTGAGCAGCCCGGCCCTCCCCTGGATGGCGAAGACGACGTTGACCAGCGTCATCGGCAGGAACGCCAGGCCGGCCAGCGGGATGAGGGTGGCGTGGTGGCCCGTGGGGGCACCCGGCTGCGTGGCCGTGGACGTGCGGCCGCGCTGGGTGGTGGCGGTCATGTGGTCACCAGCCCCTCGTCAGCACGGTTCCCGTCGGTGCAGGAGCAGCGGACGAGCTGCCGTACGCGTGGGCGAAGGTGGCCCGCCACCCTGATCACAGACTGCCGGTCCACGGCCGCGCCGGCATCCCGGGGCACCCGGGGCACACCGCGCACGCCCATGACCCGGTGGCCGTCGGGCACCTCGCCCTCACGCATGTCTCTGGCGGCCCGAGGTCAGGCCGCCTTTCCGGCGGAACGGGGCCGCGGTCCTCTCCAGGGAACCGCGCGCGGCGGCCCGGGTGGGAGTCACTGCTCTTCCAGGTACTGGCAGTACCTCGCAGGCGTGTGCTCACCGGCCTACCGTGGAGAAGCGGCACAGATCCACGCCGACCCGAAGGAGACCGCTCGTGCCCCTGCCCCCTGCCGAAGCCGCCCGCTGCCACCCGCGACGGCGCCCGGGATCCTCGCGGCACACGAACGCGGAGGCCGATCGTGGCCGCCGGTGACAGGAGGGGCGTGGCAACCGAGGTCCGCGAGTTCCTCAGTACGCGGCGGGCCCGGATCACCCCCGAACAGGCCAACCTGCCGGTCTACGGCGGCAACCGGAGGGTCGCCGGTCTGCGCCGTGAGGAGGTCGCCCTGCTCGCCGGCATGAGCGTCGACTACTACGTCCGTCTCGAGCGCGGCAATCTCTCCGGCGCCTCCGACTCGGTCCTCGAAGCCCTCGCCCACGCCCTCCAGCTCAACGAGGCCGAACGCACCCACCTCTACGACCTGGCCCGCGCCTCCACCCCCGCCGGCCGTCGGCGCGTTGCGACCACCTCCCGGGTACGGCCCACCGTGCTGCGGCTGCTCGACTCGATGACGGGCGTACCGGCATTCGTGCGCAACGCCCGCTTCGATGTCGTGGCCGCCAACGCGCTGGGCCGAGCCTTGTACGCGCCGCTGTTCGACTCGCCGCTGTTCGCCCAGCGCGGGCCCGTCAACAGCGCCCGCTTCCTGTTCCTGGACCCCGCGGCCCAGGACTTCTGGGTCGACTGGGACAAGGGCGCCGACGACGCGGTGGCCTTCCTGCGCACCGAAACCGGGCGGGCACCGCACGATCGGGCGCTGACCGACCTGATCGGCGAGCTGACGACCCGTAGCGAGGACTTCGCTCAACGGTGGGCCCGCCACGACGTGAAGTTCCACCGCTCCGGTGTGAAGAGGTTCCACCACCCGCTGGTCGGCGATCTCGCCCTGCCTTACGAAGCGATGGATCTGCCCTCCGACCCGGGGCTGCGTCTGAACTTCTACACCCCCGAACCGGACTCTCCGGAGCGAGGGGCCCTGGACCTGCTCGCCAGCTGGACGACCACCGGCACGGTCGTCCCCGGCGGGAACGACTGATCCCACACGAGGAGAACACTTTTCATGCAGTACCGACCGCTCGGCCGCACCGGTGTCCACGTGAGCCCGCTCTGCCTGGGCGCGATGATGTTCGGTCCTTGGGGCAACGAGGACGAGGCCGACTCGATCCGCATCATCCACCGCGCCCTCGACGCCGGGATCAACTTCGTCGACACCGCCGACGTGTACTCCGCCGGCGTCTCCGAGGAGATCGTCGGCAAGGCGTTGAAGGGCCGTCGTGAGGACGTGTTCCTGGCGACGAAGTTCTTCATGCCGATGGACCCGGACGACCCCAACCAGCGGGGCGGCTCGCGGCGCTGGATCATCCGCGAGGTCGAGAACTCCCTGCGCCGCCTCGGCACCGACCACATCGACCTGTACCAGGTCCATCGCCCGAGCCCCGACACGGACATCGCCGAAACCCTCGGCGCCCTGTCCGACCTCGTGCACCAGGGCAAGGTCCGGTACATCGGTTCCTCGTCCTACTCCGGCTCCCAGATCGTCGAGGCCCAGTGGACCGCGCGGGAACGGAACCTGGAGCGGTTCGTCACCGAGCAGCCGCCGTACTCGATCCTGGTCCGCGGCATCGAGGAGGACGTGCTGCCCACCGTGCGCCGCCACGGCATGGGCACCCTCACCTACAGCCCGCTGTCCGGCGGCTGGCTGTCGGGCCGCTACCGCAAGAACGCCACCGAGGGCCCCGCCTCCGCAGCCCGCCCGCAGGCCCGGTTCGACATGGACACCCCCGCCAACCAGCGCAAGCTCGACGCCGTCGAACGGCTCGCGCTCCTGGCGGAGAAGGCGGACCTCGCCCTGATCGAACTCGCCGTCGCGTTCGTCATCAACCACCCGGGCGTGACCTCGGCGATCATCGGCCCGCGCACCATGCAGCAACTCGAAGCGTTCCTGCCCGCCGCCGACATCACCCTGCCCGCGGAGGTCCTGGACGCCATCGACGACATCGTCGCCCCCGGCGTCACCGTCAATCCCGTCGACAACAGCTACGGCGATCACGAACTCCGGGCGGACCAGCGCCGACGCTGAACCGGCCGGGCCGGCGGGCACCCATGTCCCCCTCGACGCCCCGGGCGGTGGGTCAGGAAGTGAAGGCGATGGCGGGGCGGGCGTGGAGACGGGGGCCCCGGTTCCTGCCGATACGTGACCGGCACGCCCGGCCGGCGGCGGACGAGCACGGCGCGGTGTTCCCGCCGGACACGATCAGTCAGGCGGGAACACCGCGGGCCGCCAATCTGTTGGCCAGCGCATGGAGCTGAGTGATTCAACGTTGGAGGACCGGGTGCCACTCCCCTCACGACCGCTGCGCAAGCTGGGGTTCCTGACCATCGGGCTCTTCGACGAGGCCGATCCGGGCGCGGGCCACGAGTCCACGCTCCAACTGATCGAGCTGGGCGAGCGGTTGGGCTTCGACAGCGCCTGGGTCCGCCATCGCCATCTGCAGTACGGCATCTCCTCGCCCATCGCGGTCCTGGCCGCTGCCACACAGCGCACCCAGCGCATCGAGCTCGGCACGGCGGTCACCCCGCTCGGATGGGAGAATCCGCTGCGGCTCGCCGAGGACCTGGCCACGGTTGATGTCCTGTCCGGCGGCCGGCTCAATCCGGGTATCAGCGTCGGCCCTCCGATGTTCTACGACCGGGTCAAGGACGCGTTGTACCCGGACACCGCCGACGCCGAGGACTTCGGGTACCGGCGGGTGGAGCGGCTGCTGGAGCTCGTACGGGGCGAATCCGCCGCCGTCTCCAGCGACAAGGAGGGCTTCGAAGTCTTCTCCGACCGGGTGCAGCCGCACTCCCCCGGACTGGCCCGGCGCATGTGGTACGGCGGCGGCAGCCTGCGATCGGCCCGGTGGGCGGGCGAGCACGGGATGAACTTGCTGACCAGCAGCGTCGTCAAGGCCGAGGACCCCCAGGATGGTCCCGCCGACTTCGCCGCGATCCAGCTCTCGCACATCCGCGCCTTCCGCGCGGCCCACAGCGACGGGGACACTGCCCGTGTCTCCCAGGGACTGGTCGTCATCCCCACCGACTCGGCGTCCCCCGGGCAGCGAGCCACGTACGAACGGTACGCCGCCGAACGGCTGCCCCGCACAACGGCACCCCAAGGCCCGGCGCGCATGATGTACGCCCCTGACCTGGTCGGCACTTCGGAGATGATCGCCGAGCGGCTGCAGGCACACGCAGCCTTCCGTGAGGTGGACGAGGTCGCGTTCGCGCTTCCCTTCACCTTCGAACACGCGGACTACGAGCAGATACTCACCGACATCGCGACGAAACTGGCCCCGGCACTGGGCTGGCGGCCCACCACCTGACGAGGACGTGAACGAGCTCGCGTACTCAACGGTCACCAGCTCACCGGACAGGCAAAGCGGCTGGTGAGCTCGTGTGGTCGTCCGGCGTACGGCTCCACGTCCCGCTGGTGCCGTTCGTCGGCCGCAGCCCAGGAGCCCGCCTTCGAGCCGTTGATAGATTCCTGTGGTGAGCGAGCAACTGCCCAGCGGCGGCGCCGAGCTGTCACCCGACGAGATCGCGGCCCTCCCCGCCAGGTGGTCGTCCTGCTGGACCCCGGCTGAGGTCGCCCAGCGGCTGGCCGGGATCGGCACGCCCTGGTACGTGGCCGCAGGCTGGGCGCTGGACCTGTTCCGTGGCAGGCAGACGCGCGCTCATGGAGACATCGAGATCGCGATTCCGGCCGCGAGCTTTCCCGAGATCCGCGACCGCTTCCCCGGATACGTCTTCGACGCGGCAGGCAGCGGCCGGATCTGGCAGGACGCCACCCCGGAGGTGCTGGCCGCCGTACATCAGACCTGGCTCCGCGATCCGGCCACCGGACACTACATGCTCGACGTGTTCCGCGAACCGCACGACGGCGACACCTGGATCTGCCGACGCGATGAGCGGATCCGGCTTCCGTACAGCGACATCATCCACCACACCCAGGACGGCATCCCCTACCTGGCACCCGAACTGGTCCTGCTGTTCAAGGCCAAACACGCCCGCCGTAAGGATCGGACAGACCTCTCCACGACCGTCCCGCACATGACTCCGACTCAGCGCGGGGCCCTGACCGAGCTACTCGACCGCGTACACCCCGGACATCCCTGGATTTCTGAACTGAAGCCGCCACGACACCGGGACGAGAACCGGCGCTAAGGCATTCCCCGGCGACACCTCTGGTCTTCTCCACGAGAACGGACAGCAGGCGTTCACTGCTGGAAGGCACCGGACGAACCGAAGAATCTCCGGCGGTGAGCGAGTCGGCTTCGGTCTCCGACTGCTGACGACGCCCCATGCCTGGGCACACCGCTCTGGTTCAGGAGGACTGAGCCGGCGGGAACTGCCACCGGCCAGGGCGGCCCGCCGGCAACCCCACGTCGCGATGGACCGCCGCGTGGTACTCCGCCCGCGCCGGCCGCTGCTTCTCGCGTACCGCCGACCACGCGTCGGCGGTCAAGCAGAACCACGGAGAACGCCCTCGATCTCCACCACGGCCAGGACCCCGTCCATGCGCGGCCGCCGCGACCTCCGCAGAGCCCCTCGAGTCGGTCCGCGCCTACACCTTGACCTGCGAATGTCGATCCGACCGCCGTCACTTCACAGGGGCCGCGCGCCAGTACCTTCAGGCGCGCCCTGCCATATCGACCGCGCGGTCGTCCCGTTCCTCGGGCGCGGAGGCCTGTCCGGCGCCTGCCAGCCGCCACAGCGGCTTCAGTCGGTAGGTGAGCAGGTACACGACGGTCGCGACCGCTGCCGCGACGAGCATGCTGAGGTCGCCGGCTCCCGGGTGGGCCGAGGCGAAGGCGCCCTTGTAGAGGCTGGACTGCCAGAAGGGGACGGATGCCGCGACACCGGCCGCCCAGGCCACCAGGCCCCAGTCGACGATCCTGGAGCGGTCGTAGAGCTCGGCGATCCTGCGGGGATCGCTGCGCCCGCCCAGGTAGAAGTCGATCAGGAGCACGGCGGCGAACGGGGCGATGAAGTACGCGGTGAGGTTGAGGAAGACCTTGAACTTGTCCTCCGTGCCCGAGGCGCCCCACAGACTGATCCCGTAGGCCAGGGCGCAGATCGCGGCCACCGCCTGGGTACGGGTGACGGGGATCTTGAGGGTCTGTACGGAGATCGCGCCGCCGTAGACGTTGAGGAAGTTCTGGGCCAGGGCGGAGAGGCCCACGGCGACCAGGGCGGGGACGGCGAACGGTCCCATCAGCTGGTGCAGGGCGGTGATCGTGTCCGTGCTGGAGGCGGATGCGCCGACCACGACGCCCAGGATGCCGAGCCAGCAGATGGTGAGGAAGTTGCCGAGGCCGGTGTACCAGGTGGTCTGCCGGACGACCGTCGCGGTGTCCGGCAGATAGCGCGAGTAGTCGGAGGCGAAGGGTGCCCAGGCCACGAGGAACGCCAGGAACCAGCCGCCCAGGGTGATCGAGCCGCCGGCCGCGCCGACATATCCGTCCGCCTGGGGGTTGGCCTCGAAGAGGCTGCCGCCGCGGGCCACCGCCACGACGGTGATCAGGACGAACAGCGGGGTGAGGACGTAGGTCAGCGCCCGCTGAAGGAAGTTGATCATGTTGTAGCCGAAGACGGCCACGACGAGCTCGACCACGGTGAGCAGCAGGGCGCAGAGCCAGTACGGCAGGTGGCTCAGCTCCGCGAAGGCCTTACCTCCGAGGATGACCGTGACGGCCGCCCAGCCGACGCCGGAGAACACGTTGATGTACGCGACGGGCAGGAAGTTGCCGAAGAATCCCAGGGGTCCTCTGGCCTGGATCTGCTGCGGCACTCCGAGGCGGACGCCCATGCGTGACATGACGGCCATCAGGACGGCGCCGGCACCCGCGCCGACGACGATCGCGCCGACGGCGGTGGCGAAGCTGAGCCCGAACCACGTGGCGCTGAAGCCGAGCAGGATGACCGGGAAGTTGAGCCCCGCGGCGAACCACACGAAGAACTGCGAGCTCGGTTTGCCGTGCCGCTCGCTGTCGGGGATGTGATCGACGCCGAACGGCTCGACCTTGGTGACGGCGCTTCCGTAGACGGATGGGCCCTGGGAGTCATGTGTCATGGCGTGCTCCGGAGAACGTGGGTGCGGGGGCGGATGCGAGTCACCACGGGAGGGGCGCCGTCTGGGAGATGTCGAAGAAGCCGCCACCGCTGTAGACGAGCGGGGCGCGGTCGTCGTGGCGGGCGGACACCACACGGCCGGTGAACACGGTGTGACTGCCGGCTTCCAGGCGCTCGCCGATCTCGACCTCGAGCTGGGCGGCCGAGCCGTCGAGCAGTGGAGCGCCGTGCTCGCCGGGCGCCCAGTCGAGGGCGGCGAACTTGTCGGTGCCCTTGGCGGCGAACACCTTCGCCACGTCGAGCTGATCGGCGGCGAGGATGTTGATGCCTATGTGGGTCGCGCGGTGCAGCGCGGGGTGCGTGGACGAGCTGCGCTGGACACACACCAGGACCATCGGCGGGTCCAGCGAGATGCTGGAGAAGGCGTTCACCGCGAGGCCCTTGGGGGTCCCGCCGTCGTCGGTGGTCACCACGGTGACACCGGTGATGAACTTTCGGTGCACCCCCTTGACCAGGTCGGCGTCGACGGCGGCCTCGTGCGCCGTCGTGATGATGCCGAGTGCTTCGAGAAGCTGCCGGGAGTCGAAGGTCACCGATTCCTCGGTGACGGTGTCGCCGTCGAAGCGCGCGAAGGTGGCACCCGACACTTCGACGGGCCGCCCGGTCGCCGGCACACCGAGGAACGTGTCGGTGTGCCTGCCTGTGCTGCGCCAGCGGACGGCCAGTCGGTCCCCGTCCTCGACCAGGTCCTCGATCTCGGTGTGCAGATCGGGGAACGCGGCGCGCACGGCGCTGATGCTCTCCTTGAATCCGGTGCGGTCCTGGGCGGTGCCGGCCGGGCCTCGGCGACGTACGTATCCGGGGCTCAACACGGTGTCCAGGGCGTCGACGTCGCCCCGGTTCCAGGCCGCGTCCCAGGCCGCCCGCAGCCGGGCGGGGCGGTCCGTGGAGTCAATGGTTTGTTCGAGCATGGATGACATGACGCTCCCTCGATGACCCTTGTATGGCAGATCTGTTGTATGGCAGAGGACCGTAGGAACGCGCCCTCTCCCCTGTCAATGGTTCGAGCAGCATTCGCATCCTTTCCGGCTGACTCTCTGTGAATGCCTAGGTCAGCGGCTATTGCTCGCTGCCGACCCTTGACGGCACCGGGGGCGACTCGTAGCCTCGCTGCCATGGCACAGCAACAATCAGCAGGCCAACAGCTGTGGGTCACGCCCACAAGAGGCAGACTGCGCAAGGTCGTTACCGTGGTCGACGAAGTCCTTCAGGAACTCGGGCGGCCGGTCGCCACTCCCGTACGACGTGTCGCCGCAGCCGCCGTGATCGAGAACCCCTGGGCAGGCCGCGGCCTCGTCGCCGACCTGCAGCCCGAAGTGGAGAGCATCGCGCCCGGGATCGGGCGGCTCCTCACCGACCGGCTGATCGAGATGCTGGGCGGGGTGGACCGTGTCGAGGCTTTCGGGAAGGCGGCCGTCGTCGGGCTCGACGGGGAGATCGAGCACGGTGGGGCGCTGATCCACACCCCGTACTTCGGCAATGTGCTGCGGGAGCTGACCGAGGGCACCTCGATCATCGTGTTCAGCGACGACCGGCTCGCGGCGGGTGAACCGCTGACCGTCCCCGTGTGGCACAAGACCGCAGCCGCCACCCGCTCCCACTACCAGACCGTGCAGATCCGGGTGCCGGACGCACCGCGCCCCGACGAGATCGTCGTGATCGCCGCAGCCGCTTCGGGGCCGCGCCCCAACGCCCGTATCGGAGACCGCCGCCAGGACCCCGTGGTCCGGCTCGCCGACTTGGAGACCGCTCGATGAACGTCCGCAAGATCCTTACCTACGTCGAAGACATCCACGCCGAGGGCGGCCGTCCCGTCGACTCGGTCGCGCGCACCGCCGTGGTACTCGCCGTGATCGAGAACCCGTGGGCGGGACAGGGCTTCGTCGACGACCTGCTTCCCCGCATCGACGAAGTGGCTCCACAGCTCGGCGAGTTGCTCGCACCGCGCGTCGTGGAGGCGCTCGGCGCGTCCGTCGAGGCGTACGGGAAGGCCGCGATCGTCGGCCTGGACGGCGAGGTGGAGCACGGCAGTGCCCTGATCCACACGCTGAAGTTCGGCGACCACTTCCGCAAGGCGGCGAACGCCACCACGCTCCTTCCGGCGGTGGAGAAGCGTGCGGTCGCAGGGGGCGTCTTCGACATCCCGCTCAAGCACATCACCGACGCCACCATCCGCTCGCACCACCAGAGCATCGAGGTACGCGTCCCGGACGGTCCCCGCGCGGACGAGATCGTCGTCGGTCTCGCCGCCGCGGCCCAGGGGCGCCCACAGGCCCGCCTCGCCCCGCTCGCCACCGAGCAGTAGGCCTTCGTCATGGACAAGCCGCCCCTCGTCCTCCTGCACGGTGTCGGTCTCGACCGCACCATGTGGGAACCCGTCACCGCAGTGCTGGCCGACCGGTTCACGGTCGTCGCGCTGGACCTGCCCGGTCACGGCGCCCGCCCGCCGGTTCGCGGCGACGTCACCCTCGCGGAGCTCGCCGACGGAGTCTCCGGGCACATTCCGGCCGGCTCGCATGTGGTCGGCTTCTCGCTCGGCGCGCTGGTCGCCCAGCACATCGCCCTGCACCGGCCGGAGCTGACGCGGACACTCACCTCGGTGAGCTCCGTCTGCCGCCGCACCCGCACGGAGCGGGCGGCCGTCCAGGCCCGGCTGCGCAATGCCGAGAGCGACTTCGCGGCGAGCGCCGCCGCGTCCCTCGATCGCTGGTACGCGGGCACCGACGTGCCGCACGAGGTGATCGAGCGGACGCGCACCACGTTGAGCGCCAACGACGTCGGCTCCTTCCTCGGCTGTTACCGGGTGTTCGCGTACGCGGACGCCGAGCTCGGCCCCCGGCTCGGTGACATCACCACGCCCGCGCTCGCCGTGACCGGGGAGGACGACCCCGGATCCACTCCCGGGATGACACACCGGCTGGCCGAGGCGCTGCCCTCGTGCCGGGCCGTGATCGTGCCCGGGGCGCGGCACATGCTGCCCGTCGAACGCCCGAAGGTGTTCGCCGGGATCCTCACCACGTTCATCGCAGAGAGCGCACAGCTCACCAACGAGAGCGCACATGGAGACACCGCACATGTCTGAGCTCACGACCTGGAAGCACTTCATCGGCGGCAGGTGGGTCGAACCGACCGCGGGCGAGTACTTCGAGAGCACCGACCCCGCCACCCGCCACACCCTCTACCGCGCTGCCCGTGGCACGGCGGCCGACGTCGACAAGGCCGTCACCGCCGCGCGCGAGGCCTTCGACGATCCGAGCTGGCGCGACCTGAGCCAGACCGGCCGAGGGCACCTCCTGCGCCGTCTCGGCGAGCTGATCGCCGAGAACGCCGAGGAACTCGCCCTCATGGAGTCGCGGGACAACGGCAAGCTGCTGCGCGAGATGCGCGGCCAACTCGCGGCGCTGCCGGAGTACTTCCACTACTACGCGGGACTCGCCGACAAGATCCACGGGGAGACCATCCCCACCTCCGACCGCGCCGTCCTGAACTACACGGCGCGCGAACCCCTCGGCGTCGTCGGCGCGATCACCCCCTGGAACTCGCCGCTGACCCTCACCACCAGCAAGCTGGCCCCCGCCTTGTGCGCGGGCAACACGGTCGTCGTCAAGCCCTCCGAGTACACCTCGGCCAGCGGCCTGCGTCTTGCCGAACTCGCCCTGGAGGCGGGCTTCCCGCCGGGCGTCGTCAATGTCGTCACGGGGTACGGGGCCGAGGCCGGCCAGGCCCTCGTCGACCACGAGGGCCTCGCCAAGATCTCCTTCACGGGCTCCACGGCCACCGGATCACGGATCGCCGCGGCGGCGGCGGGCCGCTTCATCGGCTCCACCCTCGAACTCGGCGGCAAGTCACCGCAGATCGTCTTCGAGGACGCGGACGTGGCGAACGCCGCCATGGGTGTGATCGCCGGTGTCTTCGCCGCGGCGGGTCAGACCTGCATCGCCGGCAGCCGCGTCTTCGCCCACCGCTCCGTCCACGACGAACTCCTGGACCGCGTCTGCGAGCGCGCCAAGTCCATCCGGATCGGCGACCCCCTGGACGAAGCCACCGAGCTCGGCCCGCTCGCCTTCGAGGCGCAGCGCGACAAGGTCGCCGCGTACGTCGACCTCGGACGCGAGGAGGGCGCCCGGGTACTGACCGGTGGCGCGCCCACCGACGGCGGCACGGGCGGGTTCTACTACGAGCCGACCGTCCTGGTCGATGTCGACAACCGCATGCGTGTCGTACGCGAGGAGATCTTCGGCCCGGTCGTGGCGATCATGCCGTTCGACACCGAGGACGAGGTCGTACGCCTCGCCAATGACACCGACTACGGTCTCGCCGCCGGGATCTGGACCACCAGTCTGTCGCGCGCGCACCGGGTGGCCGGGCGGCTCGACGCGGGGACCGTCTGGGTCAACACCTACCGGGCCATGTCGCCGATGTCCCCGCGCCAGGGCTTCAAGGCCAGCGGTGTCGGCGTCGAGCACGGCACCGAGACCATCAAGGAGTACACCCGGCTCAAGAGCGTATGGATCAACACGAGCGAGGAGCCCGTCGCCGATCCGTTCACGATGCGGAGCTGAGCGGCATGCCCCAGGTCACCATCACGCTCGCCGAGGGCCGTACGCCCGATCAGATCCGGGCCCTTCAGCACGAGGTCCACGCGGCCGTGCTGCGCTCGGTGGACACCCGGCCGGAGTACATCCGGGTCGTCGTCCACGAGGTCCCCGCCACGCACTGGGCCACCGGCGACATCACGATCGCCGAGACACGCGCCACCCCCACCGCAGAGAAGGAGCTGTCATGAGGTTTTCGCTGTTCGTGCACATGGAGCGCTGGGACGAGGACACCTCCCACCGCGAACTCTTCGAGAACCTCACCGAGCTGACGCAGATCGCCGAGGCCGGCGGGTTCAGTACGGTGTGGGTCGGTGAGCACCACGCCATGGAGTACACCATCTCGCCCAGCCCGATACCGATCCTGGCGCATCTGGCGGCGAGGACCGACACGATCCGGCTCGGCGCGGGTACGATCATCGCCCCGTTCTGGCACCCGATCCGGGCCGCAGGGGAGACCGCGCTGCTCGATGTGATCAGTAACGGCCGGGCTGAGGTCGGGCTCGCTCGCGGCGCTTATCAGATCGAGTTCGACCGTCTCGCGGACGGGCTTGCCGCGGCCGACGGCGGCAAGCACCTGCGCGAGCTCGTCCCCGCTGTACGGGCGTTGTGGCAGGGCGACTACGCCCACGACGGCGAGATCTGGAAGTTCCCGACGTCGACCAGCGTGCCGAAGCCGGTCCAGCAGCCCACACCGCCGATGTGGATCGCCGCCCGAGACCCCGCCTCGCACGACTTCGCGGTCTCCCAGGGCTGCAACGTCATGGTGACCCCGCTGATGAAGGGGGACGAGGAAGTCGCGGCGCTCAAGGGCAAGTTCGACACCGCCGTGGCCGCTCACCCCGAGGTGGAGCGCCCCGACATCATGGTGCTGCGCCACACCCACGTGCACTCCCCCGAGGACCCGGAGGGCTGGCGGCCTGCGGCCGAGGGCATCAACCGGTTCTACCGCACCTTCGACGCCTGGTTCGGTAACAGGAAGACCCCTGTCAACGGCTTCCTCGATCCCAGCCCGCAGGAGAAGTTCGCCGAGCGCCCCGAGTTCGCGCCGGAGGCCCTGCGCGAGACCGCGATGATCGGCACGCCGGCCGAGATCACCGAGCGGCTGCGCGGCTACGAGGAACTGGGCGTCGACGAATACAGCTTCTGGATCGACAACACGCTGTCCCACGAGGAGAAGCGCGAGTCGCTGCAGCTGTTCGTCAAGGAGGTCGTGCCGGCCTTCCGGTAGGAGGCCTTCTCCAGGGGCCCTCCCACGAGGGCCCCGCACGGGCATCGTCCGGGCCGCTTGCATGGCAGCCCTTCGCATTCTCCGTCAATTGACGCCACCCGACCCGGCAGACTAGGTTCACGTGCCATGCAAGAGCCCAATCGACCCGCGCGCAGGCCGCTGCAGCAGACCAGCATGCAGGCGAAGGTCGCCGAAGAGCTGCGCCGGATGATCATCAGTGGGGAGCTGCCGCCGCGCTCCAGCCTCTCCGAGATGACGCTGTCGCAGACCTTCGGCGTCAGCCGCACCCCCATCCGTGAGGCCCTCAAGCAGCTCCAGATCGAGGGCCTGGTGGAGGTGCGCCCGCGGGTCGGCACGTTCGTCGCCGTGCCCTCGCGCCGTGAGATCACCGAACTCTTCCAGATGAAGGAACTCCTCGAAGGCGCGGCGGCCCGCCTCCTCGCCTTCCGCGGCAACGTGCCCGAGGTGGAGCGGCTGGCCGCCAACATGAGCGCCGCCGACGAGGCGGTGCGCGCCGGTGACTCCGAGCAGTACGAGAAGCTGGTGCACGACTTCCACGAGCTGATCATGGTCGGGGCCGACAATTCCAAGCTCGAGGCCCATTACCGCACCCTGATGAACCAGCTCGCCTACTCCCGGCTCGTCCGCACGTCCCTGTCGCAGCCCGGCCGCCTCAGCGAGTCCGATCACGAGCACCATCGCGTACTCGACCTGATCCTCGCCAAGGACGGGGACGGGGCGGAGCGCGTCATGCGGGAGCACGTCCGGCGCAGCCATCAAGCGCTCATGGCCCGGATGGAGGACGGCACCCACCGCGACTGACTCGTCACGGCGACCCGTCACCGCTCGTCGCCGGGCAGGGCTGACCGCGGGCGGCCCGGCGTGTTCCACGGCCGGGCCTCCACCTGGCCTTCGATGCCCCGCGGGTCCCGGCGGCCGTCAGGCCGCGACGAGTCCGTCCGCGAGGAACTCCTCCACGAACTTCCGGGCCCGACGGTCGAAGTCGGTGTACTGCGCCTCCCACTCCGCGCCGGTGACCGCTTCGCCGACCAGCAGGTTGCCCTCGGGGTCGATGAGCTGCGGTCGCTCCTCCGCGTTCAGGAGCAGGCCTACGGTGGAGCGGGAGAAGCCGCAGTAGTAGGCGATGCCGTCGCTGAGGCTGGCCTCCAGGACGGACTGCATCGAGTCCGCGACGGGGTCGTCGGCGGTGGCGCCCGCCAGGCCCAGCCACAGCACGCGCTTGCCCGCCAGGCGGGGCTTGCTGCGGCCGTAGGCGAAACCGTAGTTCCACACGCGGTCGATCCACCCCTTGAGGACGGCGGGCACGCTCTGCCAGTACACCGGGAAGACGGCGACGACGACGTCGGCGGCGAGGATCCGCGCCATGTGGGCGTGCGTCTCGTCCGAGTACGGCTTCTCCCGGTTGCCCCATTCCGGCTGGTCCTCCACGGTCATCCGGGGGTCGAACCCCTCGCCGTGCAGGTCGAGCAGGTCGATGCGGTATCCGGCGGCCTCGAGCTGGGCCGCCGCCCGGCGTGCGGTGTGGGCGGTGAGGGAATCGCTGCGGTGGTGCGCGACGACCACGAGGGCGGTCCTGGTGTCACTGCTGTGCTGCGGCACGGTGTCTCCCGAGGGCTCGTTCTGTGCGGTGCGTCCATTACAGCCGCGGCCCCCGTAGATGATCCATGGGAGAAACTCTCCAGGGCATAGGAGATCGTCTACTACGATTGCCCTGTGGATCCTCTGAGTTCACTGCTGAGCGGCATCCGGGCCGAGGGCTCGGTCGTCAGCCATGCCGTCCTGACGGCGCCCTGGAGTATCACCTTCGCCGACGCCGCTCCGCTCACCATGGTCAGCGTGCTGCGCGGCGGGGGCACGCTGCTGCTGGCCGACGGCACCGAGCGGGCGATCGGCGCGGGCGACACGGCCATCGTCCAGGGCCCCGCGCGGTTCCGCCTCGCCGACGAGCCTGCCACCGTCCACCGCCCCCACAGCGCGTACGAGATCAACTGCTTCACCGCGGACCCCGCGTGCGCCGGCGAGGAACTCGACGGGATCCACTGGGGCGCCGGCCCGGAGGAAGCGACCGCGCTGATCGTGGGCGCCTACCGGGCCTCGGGGCACCGCCACGAACGGCTCCTGCGCGCCCTGCCGCCCGTCCTGGTCGTCGCCGAGGACGCCGAGGTCTGCGCCTGGCTGGAGAACTCCGCCGCCGACGCCGCCCGGCTCTCCGCCGGCTCGCAGGCGCTGATGGACCGGCTCCTCGACTGGGCTCTGGTCTGCACACTGCGCACCTGGTTCGACCGGGCGGGCGCCGACGCGCCCAGCTGGTACCGAGGCCTCGCCGACCCGGTCCTCTCCCCCGCCCTGCACGCCTTCCACGGGCGGCCCGCCGAGAGCTGGACGGTGGCGTCGCTGGCCGCTCAATCCGGCGTCTCCCGCGCGCTGTTCGCGCGGCGCTTCACCGAGCTGATGGGCCGTCCGCCCCTCGCCTACCTCACCGAGTGCCGCATGGACGACGCCGAGGCACTCCTCGCGGACACCGACCTCAGCATCGCCCAGATCGCCAGGACCATCGGCTACGCCGACGCCTTCGGCTTCAGCACCGCCTTCAAACGCCACAGGGGCCTCAGCCCCAGCACGTTCCGCGCCACGGCGGCGTGAGTCACAGCACGCGGCCGGGCGGCGGCGGCTCGGCATCGAGCCGGGCCCGTGACCCATGGCGAAACGCCCTCATCATCGTCAGGGCCGTTGCTCAACGGATCCTCGCGTCCGGCCGGCCTCGGAACGGTCCGCTTCGACGGACCGCCGCCATCACGGGCGGCGGGGCAGCGGCGCCGGCGTGGGCATCGATCGCGCAGATGCCCACGTCGGCGCCGCCCGCTGTCCACGTCCCGGGGCTAGGGCTCCTGCCCCGTACGCATCAGATGCGCAGCCGTCACGTCATGGAGATGCACCAGCACGTCGAAGTGCTGCCCGAGCGACGTCTGATACGGGTCCTCCGGCCAGGAGTTCCCGATCGAGCGGGTCGGCCGCTTCTCTGCCAGCCAGGCGCGCGTCGGGGCGGGGGCGGTCCGTAGATCGAGGTAGTAGTCCCGGCGCGAGACCCGCTCCAGCACCTCCTCGTTGCTGCCCGCGCCCAGCGGGTCCACGGAGAATCGGCGGTAGGGCTCCGCCGGGTCTGTCAGGTCCATCGCGTTGAACGAGCCCTGACCGAACGTGTAACCGATGTTCATGTACTCGGTGCCGACCCGCCGGCGGATGAACTCCCCCTGGGTCTTCGGGTACTGCTCAGGGTTGTCGGACTCGTAGGAGACATGGCCGTTGTGCGCCGACAGCAGCATCCGGTGGCCGGTGTGCCGCTGCCACCACACGGTGTTCTCGGCCATGACCTGATCGCGGTGGAGCATGGCCTGAGCGATCTTCTCGGGGTCGGAGAAGTCGTAGTACGCGTAGAGGGTGGCGGTCTGGGAGATGGCCCTGGCGTGCTGGAGAACCCACTCGTACGCCTTCCGGTCCCCGTCCGGGCCCTGAGCCCGGAGCAGTTCGTAGGCACGCCGTACGGAGGTGGCCGTCCGTTCGCGCTCGGCGAGGGGCTTGGCCAGATTGCCGTTCACGGTGTCCTCCACGCTCCCCGTCGGCCGGAATCCGCCGTAGAGGCGGCGGAACTCCGGCAGCAGTTCCGGGTGGTGTGCGGATACGTAGTCCGTGACCTCGTCGAAGAGCTGCGGCCCCGCGTAGCCGTTGTCCTCGCCCATGAACTGCACGGGCCGGTCGGGGTGGCGGACGTTGTGGGCGCGCATCCACTTCAGCAGGGCGAGGTACTCACGGTTGTTCCAGAGCCGGTACGAGCTCTGGAACTCCTCCCGCATGATCTCTTCCGGGTCGCCCTTCCCGTGCACCACGTACGCGTTGAGAACGAGGCCGGTGGACCAGGGCGCCTCCAGTGCGAAGGTGGTGAACCCCTTCTCCTCGACCAGATAGCGGAAGACGCGGTGCTTCATCGTGAAGAACTGCCGGGAGCTGTGCGTCGCCTCGCCCAGCCCGACGATCTTCGCCGAGCCGACCATCCGGCCGAGCGGCCGGAGATCGTCGTCGTGGGTCCCGGGCACCGTGGAACGCAACGGCTGTGCCACACGGGCCAGTTCGCGCGCCGGATCTGCGGTGGACGTCGGGTTCGTGTGAGCCGGCCGTGCGGCGACCGCCGGTGTCCCGGCGCCGAGCGTCAGTGCCAGCAGGAGCGGGAGCAGCAGTAACCGAGGTGATCGATGTGTTCTGTGCGGTACGGACATGGATCAAGGCTGCCGACAGACGCAGGCCCCCGGACAGCCGGTTCCCTGCAGTGTTCGTCCGGGGGATAACCACAGGGGCGTGCCGGCGGGCGCTTCGGTGCGGGGCGCCTTGAGCGTCGTTGAGAGGATCACGCCATGACGCACAGAGGTGATCGGACGGCCCGGATCGCGTTCGGGATGGTGGAGGCGACGGATGCGGCTCGCGCCGACGCCGTACGGCTGCTCGGCGCCGACCGTTCCCTGCACGCGCGGTGGGTCATGGGGCTCGCGGTGAACAGCGCGGCGCCGGAGGAGGTGCTGCGTCGCGTGTTCACGGTGGATCCCCTGCCCGACGCCCGGTACTGGCTCGCCTTCTGCCCGCTGTCGCCCGCAGCGGCGACGGCCGCCGTCGCGCACCCCGACCCGGGGGTCCGTGCGGTGCTCGCCGAGAATCCGCATCTGCCGTCGGCGGCGCTCGCCGCCCTGGCCGAGGACCCGGACCCGAAGGTACGGCGTGTCGCGGTGACGATGGCGTGTGAGTACGAGGTCGAACTGCCGACGGAGCTGACCGTGCGGCTCGCCACCGGCCCGGATCCGGGGCTGCGGTCCCGGGCCACCGGGCTCGTCGATCTGCCGGACCGGATACGGCTCGCGCTGGCCGAGGATCCCGATCCACGCGTCCGCAGCGCGGCCCTCGGCTCCTGGAGCTGGCCCCGGCTGCGCCCGGAGGTCCGGGACGCGGCGGCGGCCGATCCTGATCCCCGCGTGCGTACGGCGGTGGGACGCGCCACTCACGTCGACATACCCCTGCCGACGACGGTCGAGGGCTTCGTCGCCGAGACGGACGAGCGCCGTCGCCATGACGCCGCGTCCACGGCACCCGTGGAGGAGGCCCTGGCCGCGCTCCTCGTCACCCACGAGGACCGTTCGCTGCGTCGCTCGGCCGCGCTCAATCCGCACGTACCCACGGCCCTGGCCCTCGGGATGGCCTCCGACACCGAACCGTCGGTCCGTCTCGCCGTGTCCCTCCGCCCGGATGTGACCGAGGCGCAGCGAGCGGCGATCGACTACACCGTGCCCCCGGGCCGCCTGCCGGTGCCTTCCTGGGTGGAGGAGCTCTTCGGGGACGCGGATGCGCTACGGGAGATCGCGGCCTCCAGTCATGTCGTGCTGCGCCGGGGTGTCACGGGCGCACCGGCGCTGCCCTCCGATGTGATCGAGCGGCTGGCGGCCGATGACGACTATTACGTCAGGCTGATGCTCTGCGACAACGACGACGCTCCGCACGAGCTGCTGGTCGAGATGTTCGCCGACTGGGACGGTCTGAGCTGGGGCAGGCTGGCGTATCACCGCAACTTCGCCCGCCCCGGCCTGGCCCGGTTCGTGGACAGCCCGAACCACCGGTTGCGGTACGCGGCTCTCTTTGATCCACGGGCCGGTCCGGACCTCGTCGAACAGCTCTCGCACGACACGAAGGACATGGTTCGCCGCCGTGCGGCGGCGGACCCGCGTCTGCCTCTGTCCAGGCTCGTCGAACTGCTCGGCGAAGAAGGGGTGTCGCGCTCGGCGGCCGGAAACCCCGCCCTTCCGGCGCAGCTGATGCACGATCTGCTCGACGTCGCGGGCGTCACGCGCTGGGGGCCACGTGTGGAGCAGTCGTCGAGACGGGGCCACCACCTTCCTTACTCTGCGGTAACTTGAGCTCCGCTCTGCCGACCGACCTTCAGGAGCCCCGATGCCACGCTTCGCCCCTCGCTCACCCCTCATGCTCGCCGGTCTCATGGCTGCGGCCGGGGCCGCGCACCTTGCCTCCCCCGAGCCGTTCGACGCGCTCGTACCGCGCTCGCTCCCCGGCAGCCCCCGGGCCTGGACGCTGGCGAGCGGTGCCGTGGAGCTGGCCCTCGCGGCCGGTCTCGCCGTCCCCAGGACCCGTCGCATCAGTGCCCAGGCCACCGCGCTCTTCTTCGTGGGTGTCTTCCCCGCCAACGTCAAGATGGCGTACGACTGGCGCACCCGTCCGGCACCGGCCCGCGCAGTCGCCTACGGACGTCTTCCGCTCCAGGTCCCGCTGTACCTGTGGGCCCGCGCCGCCGCTCGCCCCACGGCAGGCTGACGGTCAAGCTCCTGGGAGGAAGAGGCAGAACGGGTGGCCGTGGGGGTCGCGGAGGACCCGTACGTCCTTCTGGGGCTGGTGGTGCTCCAGAGTCGCACCCAGGGCGCAGGCTCGCTCGGTCTCCGCGCCCAGGTCGTCGACCTGGAGGTCCAGGTGCGCTTGCATCTGCTGCGCGCCCGGGCGCTGGGGCCACACCGGGGCGATGTGATCGGCTTCCAACTGGAAGCTCAGGCTGGGGCGTTCACGTTCCGGCGCTCTGAGGCGGACCCATTCCGGCTGACGGTCGACTTCCTCCCAGCCCAGCAGGGCGCGGTAGAAGTCGGCCAGCGCGGGCGGGTCGGGAGTACCGAGCACAAAGGCACCGAGCGTCGTGGTCATGTCTCCCACCTTGCCCCCGGCAGGCGCCTTCACGCATCTGCGCACACACTCCCGCTGTCGGCTGTTCCGGCCGCGCCACATCGCCCCGGGCCCTCAGGCCGAGGCTCGGCCCCCGATCGTCAGTTCCACGTCGTCTCCGGCGCTGATGAGCTCCCGGATCGTCCAGGTCCGGCCGCCGATGGAAGTGCCGGCACCTGTGGTGTACGCGGGGAGGGTGAGTACGGGGCCCTCCGGGGCCTGCGTGCGCAGTGCCGCCTCGGTGACCACGTCGTCGGACAGGCGGAGCTCCAGGTCGATCGGCCACGGATCGGCTGCGAACGCACGGGGATCGGGAAGTCCCTGGACGCGGCAGCGGGCACCCGGGAAGAGGTGCGTGTGGTCGCATACGGCCAGGAAGACGTCCGCTTCGGTCGGTCCGCTGGAGGACTGAGGCATGGCGGTCTCCGGATTCCGGGGGCGGTGGGTCCTGGGAAGTGTGGCCGCACGGGCGGGCGAGGTGCTGGATTGCACCGCCGCGGGGATGCCGACTCACCCGGTCGGAGCTGCGGGAGCGGCCTCCAGGGGGCCGGGGGTGCGCCCTGCCGGAAGCGGCCCCAGGAGCCGGGTGGACCGTCCGGTGACAGCGAGCGCCCTCAGGGGCGGGGCGTCTTCTCACCTTGAGAACAGCGGGGCTCGGGGTGCTGCGGGCGTCCCGGGAGCCCCGCTGCCGTATCTCACACGCGAGGCGGTAGCTGCCAGATCTCGTCGATCGCCTCTCCCGTCAGCACCTCCCGCGGATCGCCCTCGGCCCACAGCCTTCCGTCCCGGAGCAGGAGGAGGTGGCCCGCCGCTCTGGCCACTTCGAGGTCGTGGGTCGCCTGGACGACCGTCAGCCCCTCCCCCGCCACCTCGGCCAGCACCTCGGCGATGAGCCGCTGGGCCGTCGCGTCGAGGCCGGTGGCGGGCTCGTCGAGCAGGAGCAGATCCGCCTCCTGGGCCAGCCCCTGCGCGATCAAGGCGCGCTGGCGCTGGCCGCCCGAGAGCTCCCCCAGTTGCCGGTGGGCGAGGGAGCTGATGCCGAGCCGGTCCATGCTGGTCTCCACGACCTCCCGGTCCCGCGGGGTGAGGCGCCGCCACAGCCCGCGGTGTCCCCACCTTCCCATCGACACGGCGTCCCGCACCGTCAGCGGCAGCACATCGGCCACGTTGCTGCGCTGCGTCACGAACGCCACGCGTGTGTCCGTTCCATGCTCGACCGTTCCCGCTGTTACCTGGATCACTCCGGCGATCACCCCGAGCAGTGTGGACTTGCCGGATCCGTTCGGTCCGACCACCACTGTCGTGGTCAACGCAGGTATATCCAGGGTGAGTTGATCGAGTACCGCACGGTTGGGGTATCCGGCCGCCACGCCGTCGAGCCTTACCTGCCGCTGCATCTCCGGAGCCTCTTTCCGCACACTTCTTTGTAGTGATAATCATTTTCATTGTAGTGTCCCGCTGCATGGAATGGTTGATGGCCCCCTTCGAGGTGACCTTTGTGCAACGGGCCCTGTGGGGCGGCGTGCTGGTGTCGTTGATCTGCGCCTTGGCAGGTACGTGGGTCGTTCTGCGCGGGATGGCGTTCCTCGGGGACGCGATGTCGCACGGCATGCTTCCCGGGATCGCGCTCGCTTCCCTGCTGGGAGGCAATCTGCTCGTCGGCGCCGCCGTGAGCGCGGCCGTCATGGCGCTCGGCGTCAGCGCCGTCGGCCGGTCGCCCCGTCTCTCGCAGGACACGAGCATCGGTCTGCTCTTCGTGGGGATGCTGTCGCTGGGCGTGATCATCGTCTCGCGCTCCCAGTCGTTCGCGGTCGACCTGACCGGCTTCCTCTTCGGCGATGTCCTCGCCGTGAGGCCGGCCGATCTGGCCGTCCTCGGGGGTGCGCTGGTCATCGCGCTGGGGGTCTCCGCGCTCGGCTACCGCGCGTTCGTTGCGCTCGCGTTCGACGAGCGCAAGGCGCACACGCTGGGGCTGCGGCCGCGCGTCGCGCACGCGGCTCTGCTCGCCCTGCTCACGCTGGCCATCGTCGCGTCGTTCCACGTGGTGGGCACACTGCTCGTCTTCGGCCTGCTCATCGCGCCGCCCGCGGCCATGCTTCCGTGGGCCCGGCGCATCCCGGTGATCATGATCGGCGCCGGCTGCCTCGGAGCGAGCTCGACGTTCATCGGCCTGTTGCTCTCGTGGCACCTCCACACGGCTGCGGGGGCGAGCATCGCCGCGACGGCGGTCGTCCAGTTCCTGCTCTCCACCGGGTTTTCGGCCCTCCACAGCCGAGGGGTGCGGGCCGCTCTCCCCACCTCCCCACCCGACCGCCCGCACATCGAAAACGGACAGACGTCATGACACCCAGGAAAACCCGAACCGCCACGGCACTCACCTGCGCCGTCCTCGTCGGCTCCGGGCTGCTCGCCGGCTGCCAGAACGGCAGCGACTCGAAGTCGCCCTCGACGTCCTCGGCCTCGGCCCCCGCGACACCTCACGGGTACGTGGAAGGGGCCGAGGAAGCCTCCGAGCAGCAGTCCCGCCTCGTCCTCGCCGACGCCGACTCGGGAGCGGTCGAGGTGCTGGACCTGATCACCGAGGACACCACACCGCTCGAGCACAGTGACGACGTACGAAGTCTGCGCACCGACGGCCGCTTCGCCTATCTGGGCACCGATGGCGGGACCCGCGTCGTCGACACCGGTGCCTGGACGGTCGACCACGGCGACCACGTCCACTACTACCGCGCCGCGATCCGCGACGTAGGGACCATCGCGGGGGCGGACTCCACCCGCATCCACAGCGATCAGGCCGTCACCGCGGTCTCCTCCGCGAAGGGTGGCGCCCGACTGCTCGACCGCAAGAAGCTGGAGGACGGCGTCCTCCCCCGAGGCACCGGGCTGACCGGGGCGGGCAGCGGAGTGGTCGTCCCGTACAAGGAGCGCCTGCTGGTCAGCGCGATGGGAGCGGGGAAGGACGGCGTCGAGGTCCGCGACCGGGACGGTGCGCGCGTCGCCACGCTGAAGGAGCCGTGTGCCCAGGCACGCGGCGAGGCCGTGACCCGCCGGGGCGTGGTGTTCGGATGTGCCGACGGCGCGCTGCTGGTCAGCGAGAACAAGGGCACGTTCGAGGCCGAGAAGATCCCGTACGGAACGAAGGTGAGGGCTTCGGAGCGGGCAGCCGAGTTCCACCATCGGGCGGGCAGCACCACGCTCGCGGCCAGGTCGGGCGATGACGCCGTCTGGGTGCTCGATGTCACCGACCGCTCCTGGACCCGCGTGAAGACCGGCCCGGTCGTGGCCGCCAACACCGCGGGTGAGGGTGCTCCGTTGCTCGTGCTCGGCCGGGACGGCGCCCTCACGGCCTACGACATCGCCACGGGGAAGAACCTCGCGCGTAAGGAACTCCTGCCCGAGGGGGGCGGGACCGCAGCTGTGGAGATCGACACCACCCGCGCGTACGTCAACGACGCGGCGGGCCGGAAGGTCTACGAGATCGACTACAGCGACCGGTTGCGGCTCGCCCGGACCTTCCGTCTCGACTTCGCCCCGACGTACATGGTGGAGGCCGGCCGATGAGCGCCGGTGCCACGTCCGGTCGTCTTCGCCGGCTGCGTACGCGTCTCCTGGTCGCGGCCCTGGCCGGGGTGCTGCTCGTGGGAGCGGGCGGCTGTGCGGAGAGCGAGCGGAGCCGTCCCTCGGTGGTCGTCACCACCAACATCCTCGGTGACATCACCCGCAACGTCGTGGGCGAAGAAGCCGAGGTGACGGTACTGATGCAGGCCGATGCCGACCCCCATTCCTTCGGTGTCTCGGCTCCGCAGGCGGCCTCCGTCGAGCAGGCCGATCTGGTCGTGCACAACGGCCTCGGTCTGGAGGAGAACGTCCTGCGCCATGTGCGGGCCGCCGAGGAAGCCGGTGTCCCGACCCTGGCGGTCGGAGAGTCCGTCGATCCGATCAGCTATGCGGCGGGCGCGTCGGCCGACGAGCCCGACCCTCACTTCTGGACCGACCCCGAACGGGTCCGCGAGGCCGTCGCACTGATCGCGGATCAGGTCATCGAGCACGTGCGGGGCGTGGACAAGGCGGCCGTCGGGAAGAACGCCTCCGCGTACGGGGCGAAGGTCACCGAGCTGGCCTCGTGGATGCGGCAGCAGTTCGACGCCATCCCGGCCGGGCAGCGCCGGCTGGTGACCAACCATCACGTCTTCGGGTATCTGGCGCAACGCTTCGGGTTCCGGATCGTGGGCGCGGTGATCCCGAGCGGGACCACGCTCGCCTCGCCGAGTGCCTCGGACCTCAAGTCCCTCGCCACCGCGATCGAGACGGCGGGTGTGTGCGCGATCTTCGCGGACTCGTCGCAGCCCGACCGGCTGGCCCAGGTACTGAAGCGCGAGAGCGACGTCGAGGTCGACGTCGTGCCGCTGTTCTCCGAATCCCTCACCGCGAAGGGCAAAGGGGCGGACACCTACCTGCGCATGATGCGCGCCAACACCAAGGCCATCTCCCACGGCCTGAGTACCCGACAGCCACGTTGTCGCCTGTCATGAGCGACATCCATGGAAAGGAACACCACCAGATGAAGCATGTAGTACTCCCGAGGCAGGCCGCCGCCGTCGGCGCCCTGCTCGCGGTCTCCGTGGCGCTCACCGCCTGCGGGAGCGACGGCAAGGAGTCTGCCGCAGGGACGGCCGGCAAGGCGTCGGAGGCTCCGGCTTCCCAGGTCACGGACCCGATCGTCACCACGTACGACGGGGGCCTGTACGTACTGGACGGGAAGACGCTGAAGCTCGCCGAGGACATTCCTCTGGAAGGCTTCAACCGGGTCAACCCCGCGGGCGACGACCGTCATGTGATGGTCTCGACCGCGACCGGTTTCCGGGTACTGGACGCGGCGGGCCGCAAGCTGACCGACGTGGAGTTCGAGGGCAGCAAGCCCGGCCACGTCGTACGTCACGCGGGCAGGACGATTCTCTTCGCCGACGGCACCGGCGAGGTCACGGTCTTCGATCCCGAGGACCTGGGCGGCGGCACGAAGCCCGAGACCGAGACGTACACCTCTGCGGCCCCGCACCACGGTGTGGCCATCCAGCTGGCCGACGGCAAGCTGGTGACCACCCTCGGTACGGAGGAGAAGCGCGTCGGCATCGCCGTGCTCGACAAGGACCGCAAGGAGATCACCCGCAGCGAGGAGTGCCCCGGTGTCCACGGGGAGGCCGCCGCGCAGGGCGAGGCGGTCGTCATAGGCTGCGAGGACGGCGTCCTGGTCTACAAGGACGGCGCCATCAAGAAGGTGAAGAGCCCCGCGGCGTACGGCCGGATCGGCAACCAGGCCGGGTCCGACGAGTCGCCCGTGGTCCTCGGCGACTACAAGAAGGACAAGGACGCCGAGCTGGAGCGGCCGGAACAGGTGTCCCTGATCGACACCAATACCGGCACGATGCAGCTGGTCGACATCGGCACGAGCTACACCTTCCGTTCGCTGGCGCGTGGCCCGCACGGTGAGGCGCTCGTCCTGGGCACCGACGGCAAGATCCATGTCATCGACCCCGCGACGGGCAAGGTGACCAGGAAGATCTCCGCACTCGGTGCGTGGCAGGAGCCCCTTGACTGGCAGCAGCCCCGCCCGGCTCTGTTCGTCCGCGACCACACGGCGTACGTCTCCGACCCGTCGAGCAGGAAGCTGCTGGCCATCGACATCGAGTCGGGCAAGCAGGTGGCCTCGACGGAACTCCCGAAGGCTCCCGACGAGCTGAGCGGTGTCAAGCAGCACTGATTGCGTCCCAGGACACGAGAGCGCGTTCCCGCCCGGCAGGAGCGCGCTCTCGCGCTGTGCTGGACTGCGGCGGCGTGCACCGGGCAAGGAGCGCGCGGCGGATCGGGCCGGTGTCCCGTGGCGGGCGGCGTGCCGGGGTCAGGCCAGTCCGGCCTCGATCGCGCGGCGGACGGCATCGGCCCGGTCGCGGATCCCCGCCTTGGCGAACAGGTTGTTGATGTGGGTCTTGACCGTGGCCTCGCTGATGAAGAGCTTCTCGGCGATTCCGCGATTGGGCAGGCCCTGGCCGATCAGCGCGAACACTTCCCGTTCGCGCGGGGTGAGGTCGCCGGGCAAGGTCTGTCCGGGCACCGGTGCCTTGGTTCTGACGGTGGCGAGCAGCCGGTCCTGGACCTCCCGGTCGAGCACGGACTGCCCGGCGGCTGCGGCGCGGATCGCCCGGGTGATGTCCTGGCGGCCGGCGTTCTTGGTCAGATAGCCGCGGGCCCCTGCGCCCAGGGCTCCGAGGATCGAGTCGTCGTCGGCGAACGTGGTCAGTACGACGACCGCGACCTCCGGGTACTCCTCGCCCAGCCGGCGGGTTGCCTCGATCCCGTCCATGACAGGCATTCTCAGGTCCATCAGAACCACGTCCACCGGCCCGGCGGCGACAGCTGCCAGCACCTCGCTCCCGTCGGCGGCGGCCGCGACGACGTCGATGTCCTCGGCCAGCCCGAGCACCGCGGCGAGCGGTTCACGGACGGCTGCCTGGTCGTCGGCGACGACCACCCTCAACCGCTGTGGCTCATCGGTCGGTTCACTCATCGGGGATCACTGCCTCCACCTGCCAGCCGCCTTCGTCAGGTCCTTCGGTGACCGGGCACGCGATGACGCTGCCGCCCAGCAGGGCGACCCTCTCGCGCATGCCGATCAGTCCCATCCCGCTGCCCACTCCCGCGCTCACCTCGCGGGTCGGCGGGCCGTTGCGGATCCTCAGTGTCGTAGCCGAGGTCCCGAACGTCAGTCGTACGCCGACTTCTCCCCCAGGCGCGTGCCGAGCAGCGTTGGTCAACGCCTCCTGGGCGATCCGCAGCAGATTCTGCGTCACCTGGGCGGGCACCTCACGGGCGGTCCCGGTGACGGTGAGAACGTCGCGGTGGCCCGACGATTCGAGCATCGCGGTCAGGCTCTCCACCAGCGGCAGCGAGTCCTCGCGCAGGGCGTGCACGGTCCACTGCGCCTGCTTCAGGCTCTCCTTGACCAGTCCATGGGCCTTGTCGTTGGCCTCCCTGACCTTCTCCAGATCACCGGTGTCGAGCAGGGCGTCGGCCAGCTCCAGCTGCATGTTGATGCCGGCCAGCGAGTGCGCCAGGACGTCGTGCACGTCCCGGGCGATCCTGCTGCGCTCGGTCAGCACCGCGGTCCTGGCCTCGGCCCGGGCAGCTCGTTCGGCCGATTCGGCGGCCTCGATCGCCGCCAGGACGGCCCGGCGCCGGCTGCGGTTGGCGATGCCTGCCAGGGCAGGCACGCCGGTGACGAGACCGACCATCCAGGGCAACTCGTGGTACCCAGGGCCGAGGCGGAGGAACAGGACCCCGCCGCAGAGGAGACTGCACGTCGCCGCGAGGACCAGCGCCGGCCTGGTCTCCAGCCTGTATCCGATGTGGCCCGCGAGGAAGAAGGCGAAGAGGTAGCTCGTCCCGCTGCGGCTCACCCCGATCAGGGCGGCCGCCGCGACGATGCCGAGTGTCAGCCAGACGAGAGCGACGCGCGGGGGCACCCTGCTCTCGGGCAGCCGCCGTGCGAGCAGCGCCGCGGAGTTGATCACGAGGAGTACGGCGACCGCCAGACCCCGGCCGCTGAGGCCGATGGGCCGGATCGTCCAGATCCCGGCCGCGATGACCGCCAGGGTCAACACCCATTGCGCACGCGGGTCCTGTCCGGGCACCGGCCGCCGGCCCGGACCCGGGGCTGCGGCCTTTCCCAGGGGCAGGGCGCTCTCGGTTCCGGACACGGGCAGAACATATCGCATGGTCAGGCCGTACGTTCGACAGCGGGCGCAGCGGGCGCGGAACCGGTCACCGCCGGGGTCCGGCTGTGCCTCCGGCTCCGTATGAAGATCGTGGCCAGTCGCGTGACGACCTCGGTGAGTGCCATCAGGACGAACGCCGCGACCCAGGCCTGGTCGCCGGTGATGTGGTGCGTGATGCTGAACCGGGCGACGTCGTCGGCGCCGCCGCCGTGCTCGACCCAGGTCTGGAACGCCATCCGTGCTCCCATGCCGACGACCCACAGGATCGCCGATATCGCGCCGGCCTTGATCAGGACGTGCTCGCCGGCCGTACGGATCCTGGTGAAGATGCCGCCGGTGATGCCCAGGACGGCGCCCACACTCATCAGGGCGCCGGTCAGCACCAGGTCGTTGCCGCCCGTGGGAACCGTGTCCAGGTACGTGTAGGCCACGAAGGCCACGATTCCCAGCGGGATCAGGAAGGACTTGAGGTCGAGTCGGCCTTCCCGCAGCTGCCGGAAGACGACGAGGATGAGGGCGATGTCGGTGATCCACTCGGTCGTTGTCATGCCTCAAGGCTGCCGCGACGAGGCTCACGGCACCTGGACCCACGGGTGGATTCGAGGGTGGAGTTCGCCCCCTCCCCCATGTCCACCCTCACCGGTGCTCACCGGTCGGGGTCCGGCCACGTCGCTGCGAAGGCACGCGCGTCCGGCACGGGGACCAGCTCCGGGGCCGCCTCACCGTTGAGCCAGCACAGTCGGGCGGGGCTGCCGTCGCCGGTGTCGAACAGACAGCACACCCCGCCGGCGGCGGCGGTGAGCCCGGTGAACACCTCCCTGACGCCGGCCGACCGCGCGAACACACGACTCATTCCCGACGTCGCCGCCCAGAACTCCAGTGACGCGTAGCCGGGGTGCAGCAGGGACGCGAACCGGATCGTCAGATAGACGTATCCGATCGCGATCCGCCCGTCCTCCTCGATGTCGTCGCCGTGGACGTCCGCGTACGCGCGCAGCGCGTCATCGGCGTCGAACATGATCGACGTGTCGAGCTCGATCGTGGTGCTCATGCCGCTCGTGGCGCGGGTGGTGCAATCGACCGGGTCGCTCTTGAAGTGGGACGTGAACGGGAGGGTGAGCCGTTCGCCGCCGGGGAGGGTGAGTTCGAGCGGCGGCACCCGGCGGGCCGGTGGCGCCAGCGCGGCCAGGGCCGTGAGCGCCCCGGCGACGTTCCCGGGACGCAGATAGATGTCGTAGCCGTAGGTCAGACCCATTTCCCCCCACCCGTCCACCCGGTCCGGATCAGACCTTCTCACAGCCCGGGGACGGGCTCTCGGACGGGCCGGACAGCGAGACGACGCCGGGTGGTCAGCCGATGCCGCGCACTGAGCCCATCGCTGAGCCCAGCACTGAGCGCGCCAATTAAACGGTTCTACGGTTCCATTAAAGCGGCCGACTCTGGTACGGTTCCCATGAACTTAACGGAACCAGTTTCCCATTTAGGAGCCCGCTGTGGACACCCGATCCGTACGCCGCATCGCCGCACCTCTCTTCGCCGGATCCCTCGCCCTCGGCGTCCTGGCGGCGCCGGCCGGTCCGGCCGCTTCCGCCGAGGCGAGGACGCCGGTCGCCTGGACCGCCGCCTGGGGCGCCTCCCCTCAGCTGCCCAGCATCGGCTTCACCCCGAACTGGTCGCAGGAGGGCTTCTCCCACCAGTCCGTACGCCAGGTCGTCCGGGTCACCAAGGGCGGCGACCTGGCCAGGATCCGGCTCTCCAACGCCTATGGCACCTCGCCTCTGCGGATCACCGGTGCGGTGATCGCCCGCACCACCGAGGGCGCCGCGGTCGAGAAGGGGTCGGTCCGCCACCTCACGTTCAACGGCAAACGATCGGCGTGGGTCCCGGCTCATGGCGAGCTCCGCAGCGACATGACCCGACTGGGGCTGAGGAGACTGGAGTCGGTCACGGTCACCCTCTACTTCGCGGGGACCACGGGCCCCGCCACGTTTCACTCCCAGGGCTGGGCCGACACCTACCGGGCCGAGGGCGACCACCGCGCCGATACGTCAGGCACCGCGTACACCAGCACATCCCAGTCCTGGTACTACCTCTCCGGTGTCGAGGTCGGCGACGCGGAGCACGGGCGCTCTTCCGCGACGGCCGGGAACCACACCGGAGTCGAGGCGGAGAAGGGCGGCATCGTCGTCTTCGGTGACTCCATCACCGACGGGTTCGGCTCCACTCCCAACACCGACCGCCGCTACTCCGACGCCCTCGCCGAACGGACGGGCAGGCCCGTCGTCAACCAGGGCATCGGAGGCAACCTGGTGCTCAACGACTCGGCGTGGTTCGGCGAGCGCGCGACCGCCCGCTTCCGGCGCGACGTCCTCGACCAGCCGGGCATCTCCACGGTCGTGATCCTCGAAGGGGTCAACGACATCGGCTTCAGCGAAGCCGCCAAGGGGCCGAATCCTCCCGAGACCTACAAGCCCGCCCCGGTCGTTTCCTCCCGAGAGCTCATCGCCGGATTCCGCACCCTGATCGCCGCCGGGCACGCGAAGGGCCTCGAAGTCGTCGGGGCGACCCTGCTGCCCTTCAAGGGCTCGGACCACTGGGGCCCGCACGCGGAACGGGTCAGCAACGAGGTCAACCACTGGATCCGGCACGCGGGCGAGTTCGACGCCTATGTCGATCTCGACAAGGCGCTCGCCGACCCCGTCGACCCGGACCGCCTGAACTCCGCCTACGCCTACGAGGACGGCCTGCACCCCGACGACACCGGCTACCGGGTGATGGCGGACGAGGTGGCCAAGGTCCTTGAGCGGTGACTGCCCGCCGGGCCGGGGGGCGGGGATGGACGCCCCCCGGCCCGGACCGTTCTCAGCGCCGCAGCACCGCGACCGCCGCGTCGAAAGCCGAGTCCCGGTTGTTCCTGAACTCCTCCTCGGTGAAGACAGGTGTGCGGATGTGCGGCGGGATACCGGCGCCGTCGAAGGTCCGCCCCGACCGGGTCAGGAACTCCTCGTTCGGCAGCCACACCTCCATCCCGTTGGGCAGCCTGCGGTCCAGGGTGTCGGAGAAGACGCCCTGGGTGGGCTCCCCGATGCGGACGGTCCTGCCGGGCCGGTCGATGAGGGCCTGGGTGAAGGTCTCTCCCGCGCTGACCGTCGTCCCTGCCGTCAGCACGGCGACCGGACCGTCGTAGCGGGGAGTGTCCCGCGCCGGCACCACGGGGATGGGCTGCGGCCGGGTGTACCTGGTGCGCTTGCGGTAGGCGAGATACGGGGAGTCGGTGAGGCGCTCGGCGATGCGCAGGCCGAGCTCGTCGGAGCCGCCGCCGTTGATCCGCAGGTCGATGATCAGCCCCTTGAGGGAGGCCGTGCGCCCGGCGGTGAGGACGGCGTCCAGAGCCGTCTGGAGCTCGGCCAGCTGGGCCGCGTACGAGGGATCCTGCCTGTGGTAGCCGGCGAACCCCGAGATGCGCAGATACCCCTGGCCGCCGGGCAGGTCCGCGTAGCTGATCCGGCCGCTTCCGAATTCCTGCGGCCGCGCGCCTCCGAGGTCCCGCCGGACGACGTGGTTCTTGACGCGGTTGTCGAGCTCCTCGCTCGGCATGACGGTGCCCGGGCGGACCTGCGCGAAGTAGCGGTCACCGTCCAGGACGGCGACATGTGCGTCGTGGAGCGGCCTCACCATCTCGCTGAAGAGGGTGAAGAGTTCGTCCCTGGTGGTGTCGGCCTGCACCTTGGGCCGGTAGGTGTGCCGCACCGCGTGCCAGTCGATGCCCTTGGCGGCGAAGAAGGGGTAATGCTCCTCGAACGACTGCCAGAAGACGTCGAACGCGGTCACCGGGTCGTCGGGCGTGGCACGTGTGCACGCCTCCGGGAGTCCGGCGAGCCGCTGCATTTCCCTGTCCCCCGGCGAACCCGCCACATGCAGCGCCCCCGACGGCCGGACGGTGAGAACCGTCCCGTCGTCGGCGGTGAACACACCCGGCGCCGTCTGCTGCGCGGAGTCGCCCTTCAGACAGCCCACGGCACTCGTCTGGTACTCCTGGAGCCGCCCGTCAGCGACCGACACGACGGCCCCGTAGCCCGTCACCCGCCAAACCGCGTCGGCGTCCGGCCGTGGCACGGCTGCCGCGGGCGCCACGGCCCCGCCGGCAAGGACCAGTGCCACGGTGGCCGTTACTGCCTTGGAACTCCTGGATCGCACGTTTTCCCTCTCCCCGTACGCGACGTGCGTACAGGGAACCGACGATCGCCGACCGGTGGGTCAGGAGGACATCCGGCGGGCCGGTGGACGAGTCGGGGGTTGTCCCCATGTGCCCCCGCACGGTCGGACGATCTCCGGCATGCGTTCCGGTCCGAACAGGCTGCCGAAAGGCGCGCCCAGACCTCTCTGCCGGGGCCGGCTCCTGCTGCCGCCGTTCAGAGGTCGCTGTCGATCCCGGTCACGGCAGGCGGTCCCAGGGGTACGTCCTTCTCCGAGAAGCCGGTCTCCCGCAGGGCCTCGGACACGAGTCGCACAGCGGTCAGTTCCGCCTCGTACCGGTCGCCGGCGTCGACCTCCAGCCGGATGGAGAAGGTGGCGTCCTCGTTGAGGGTGAGCAGGTCGAGGCCCTCGCTCTCGCTCACGTCCGTGTGCTGCGACGCCAGTTTGCGCTCCAGGGCGGCACGGGACGTGTCGGTGACGTCCGTGACGAATGTGCCGGGCACGGTGATCACGAATGTGGTCATGGGAGCTCCTCTGTGCGCCTTCGGTTTCGCGTCTCCCCTACGGCTACCCACAAAGGCGGAGGTCACCGGGGGACCCTGGTCAGCGGCGGCGGGTGCCCACGCCTCGCGCGCTCCGGCCCGGAGCCGGGACCATCCGTACGATGCCCCGGACCAGGGTGTCGATCAGGTCGTCGGAGGGTGCGTCACTGCCGTGCGTCAGCAGCCGTGCGAGGGTACGCACCAGAGCGGGCGAGGCCATGACACGGGGGCTGAGGAGCGGCCGGTAGCCGTAGCGGGCGAGCACCAGGTCGGCGACGGTGTTGCCCAGCCGGTAGTAGCGCCCCCAGCGGCGGTTCACCTCGCTCACGTACTGGTGGAGCGCCTGCTCCCGTCCCGGGCCGTGCGGGCGGTGCAGCGCGAGTGCGACGGTCTCGGCCGCGACCTCTCCCGCCTCCATCGCCTGGACGATTCCTTCGCCGCTCCACGGACTGACCATGCCGGCGCTGTCGCCGACCAGGAGCAGGCCGCGACGGTACTGGGGCCGGCGGTTGAAGCCCATGGGGAGCGCGGCGCTGCGCAGCGGGGAGTCGGCGTTCTCCTCGCGCAGATCCCAGTGGCGAGGCACCCGGGTGAGCCAACGGTCCATGGTGGCCCGCAGATCCACCGAGCCGTGGCCGCGGTGCGGCAGGGCTCCCAGGCCGACGTTCA
Source organism: Streptomyces sp. NPDC104381 (assembly GCF_055583745.1). Taxonomy (NCBI): domain Bacteria; kingdom Bacillati; phylum Actinomycetota; class Actinomycetes; order Kitasatosporales; family Streptomycetaceae; genus Streptomyces; species Streptomyces sp. NPDC104381. Next base: position 874,053 of record NZ_JBVJNK010000003.1, on the reverse strand, counting down.
CGCGGCCGTCACCGAGAGGGAAGATCCATCCGTACCCCGGCAGGTCACGGTCCGTACGGGAGCAGAGCAGGTCGGCCCAGAGCTCCAGATACGGGTCGTGGGTGCGGGCCTCGCTGCGGTAGTAGCGCCGGGCCGCGGTGGCCATGGGCCTGCTGCGGTCCCGCTCCAGACCCATGGCGAGGGCGGTCCGGGCGGAGGCGCCGTCAGCGGCGATCACCACGGGGGCGCGGAAGTTCCTCGGCTGCTTGTCCGGTCCGGCGACGGTGCTCACGCCGACGATGCGTCCGGCGCGGTCGGTCAAGGGGGCTGTCGCCTTGGTCTCCAGGCACAGCCTCGCCCCGGCGGCCACGGCGTGCCGGGCCAGGATGTCGTCGAAGTCGTGGCGGGAGCGGGTCAGGCCGAAGTCCGGATGGCTGCCCGAGCGGGGCCAGTCGATGTGTACCTGGCGTCCTCCGCAGACCCATCGCATGCCTTTGGTCCGCATCCAGCCGGGGGCGTCGATGTCGACACCCATGCGCACCAACTGTTGTACGCCGCGCGGGGTGAGGCCGTCCCCGCACACCTTGTCGCGGGGAAAGGTGCCTTTCTCCAGCAGCACCACGTCCACGCCCGCCCGTGCCAGGTGGAGTGCCGCAGCCGAGCCGGCGGGTCCCGCACCCACCACGATCACCTGCGCCTGCTGATCGGCGCTGCCCATGCCGTCGTCCGACTCCACGTGCTGCCTCCTCGATGAGCGGGGCGGGCCGGGAGGTCCGACGCCCGATGCCGGCCGGACCGGGTCCGGTCGTGTCGAGGCCGCAGGGCCGTTTCCGGCGAGTTGAGCCTGTGCGGGACAGCAGGCCCTCGGATGGTCGCTCCCCCGAGGGCCTGGCTGTCCCGGCCTACGCGCTCAGGCGGTGGTGATGTTCTCCGCCTGCGGGCCCTTCTGGCCCTGGGTGACGTCGAAGGTCACGGCCTGGCCTTCCTGGAGCTCACGGAAGCCGGTGGCGTTGATGGCGGAGTAGTGCGCGAAGACGTCCGGACCGCCGCCGTCCTGCTGGATGAAGCCGAAACCCTTTTCGGCGTTGAACCACTTGACGGTTCCGCTGGCCATGCTCGTGCCTTCCCTTTGAGATCCGGACCCGCACCTCGCGGTCCCGGAGGCGTCGTGGTTCTGTGCCTGCCCAGCAAAACGCCCGCACCGAAGCGCGGGCGGGCAGGCGAACCACGACATCTGGCAGTGACGCTACATGGCGAAACCGGCCCCCACCAGAGAGCAACGACGCGATGTGCGCCTCCGGTGGGATCGGCTCACTCCTACGGCGTGATTTGGGCGTGAACTTCGGATGTGCGTCACCCCATTGCTCGCGGCGCGGAACGATGTCATCGTCCTCCGCGCCCTCCTGAGGACACACACGCGAACAACAACTTCGGGCCAACCTTGCCGAGTCGCCCTGCCACGGAGGCCCTCACGTCCGGAGGCGGCACACGCCCGCTCCTCCCGGTACGGCACATGAAAAGGGCACACATCCGTGGCGATTCGGGATCCACCGGGTGTTACCTACGCCCGTATCGGTAGCATCACCCGCCATAGGCCGTTCGAGACACACAGCGAAAGACGAGGACTGCATGTCCGAAAACACTCCTACGTCCGGCATCAGCGCAGATTATGCGCAGCGCATCACGGACGATCTCGCAGCCAACCGGAGCGAACAGGACCGGGCGCGCGCCGAGCTGACCCGACTGCAGGACGTGCTCATCCAGCTGGAGGAGGGCGAGCAGATCCTGGTCAAGATGCAGGAGGTACTCGGCGTCTCGGCGCCGCCCGCCGCGAGCAGGAGCAAGGGCGCGAAGACGGCGACCGTCCCGGCGGCCCGCGGCTCCAAGGCCGGGAAGGGGTCACCGAAGGGTGGCAGCGCGCCGAAGCCGCGCACCCGTACCGGCCGCCAGAAGCCCGCCGCCGAGACCGGGACGGCCAAGAAGTCCGGGGAGCCGACGTGGCGTGAGCTGGTCACCGGATACCTCGCGGAGCAGCGGGAGCCGAAGTCCGCCGCCGAGGTGGCCGCGGCCCTGACCGAGGCTCACCCCCAGCGCACCACGCAGGTCACGGTGGTACGCAACACGCTCGAGCAGGGCGTCGCGCACGGGCTGCTGGAGCGCTCCAAGCAGGGACGCTCCGTCTACTACAGCCCGGTCCCGGCCGCCAAGGCCACCGGCGCCGCGGCCGAGTAGGCGGTTCGAGGCCGCGCACGCACACCTGCGGCGCCTCCGGCGAAGCGGCGGCAGGGAGGCGGCACGCCCACCCGGCCTCCCGGCCGCCTCGCTCTCACCCCGTCCTCCCCCGGACCGCACTCCGGTGAGACACGCACCTTCGAAGGACATGACCGTCACCCCCGGCGTGAGGTCCGGTGTCTGCACAGGACCAGAAGTGTACGTTCGTACGCTCGGGGGATATGGTTCCCCGTATGACTGTTGAAGCACCGAGCCGGCCTGCCCTGGCCGAACGGCAGGCCCGGGTGGCCGTCGCCGTGCTGTTCTTCACCAACGGGGCACTCTTCGCCAACCTCCTGCCGCGATACCCGCAGATCAAGGCCGATCTGGACCTGAGCAACTCCGTCTACGGGCTGGCCGTCGCCGCGTTCCCGGCGGGAGCCATCGCGGCCGGACTCGCGGCCGGAGTGGCTGTCCGCCGGGTGGGTTCGGCTCGGGCTGCGGTGCTGGGCACGGTGCTGACCGGGGCGGGCATCCTCGCGGCGGGCCTGGCCGAATCGGTGGTCCTGTTCGCGGGCGCGCTGTTCCTGGCCGGTGCGATGGACGCCGTGACCGACGTCGCGCAGAACGCCCATGGGTTGCGGGTACAGCGCCGCTACGGGCGCTCCATCATCAACTCCTTCCACGCGGTCTGGTCCATCGGAGCCGTGGCCGGGGGGTCCATGGCCGCCGCGGCGATCGCGCTCGGCCTTTCCAGAGGCCAGCACCTGACCATCTCGGCCGTGGTGTTCGCGGTCGCGGCGTGCGTCGCTCTGCGGTACTGCCTCTCCGGGCCCGAGGACGAGTCCGCGCCGGAGCACGAGTCCGGGCCCGAGTGGGGCTCCGGCGCTGAGAACGATTCCGCCGGCGTGCCGGACGCCGGGCGCCGCCTGGAACGCGCGACGGGTCCGGAGGCGAGGGGCCGACGCACCGCGTACGTACTGGCCGCCCTCGTCCTCATCGCGACGGCCGGCACCCTCGTCGAGGACGCCGGCAGTTCCTGGGCGACGCTCTACCTCTCCGGCTCGCTGCACGCGTCGGTGACCCTGGCCGCCTTCGGCTACATCGCCCTCGTCGGTGCCCAGTTCGTCGGCCGCATCATCGGTGACCGGCTCGTCGACCGGTTCGGCCAGCGCACCGTGGCCCGGGCGGGCGGTCTGATCACGGCGGCCGGCATGGGTCTGGCCCTGGCGGTGCCCTCGGTGCCCGGTACGGTCCTGGGCTTCGCCGCGGCCGGGTTCGGGGTGGCGACTCTGGTACCCGCCGCCATGCACGAAGCCGACGAACTGCCCGGGCTCAAGCCCGGTTCGGGACTGGCGATCGTCTCCTGGCTCATGCGCCTGGGCTTCCTTGCCTCGCCCCCGATCGTCGGGCTGGTCACGGACGCCACGAGTCTCCGGGTGGGCCTGCTGGTGGTGCCCCTGGCCGGGCTGCTCGCGTTCCTGTGCGCCGGAGTGCTGCGCAACCGTCACCACTGAGCGGCAGCCCCGGGGCGGTCATGTCCCTGGCCCCGGGGCACGGCCGCCGTGCCCGTCCCCGGCCCGTCGGACGTGTGCCGCCACCGCTGTCAGGGGCGCGGTGCGGGGTACGGCGTGGGCAGCGGCATACCTCGGGCGGCCAGGATGTCCCTTACGCGGTCGGGGTAGTCGGTGATGACACCGTCGACGCCGATGTCCATGAGCGCCTCGATGGTGGCCGGGTCGTCGCAGGTCCAGGGGATGACCTTCAAGCCGCGCCGGTGGGCGTCGCGGACCATCTTCCGGTCGGGGTAGAAGCGGAAGCCGGGGTCCGCGACCGTGCCGTTCTGCGGGAATCCGTAGTTCGGGGACAGCGCGGTCACCCCGGGGACGGACGCGGCGGCACGGACGAAGTCCCCGTCGTAGTCGTCGGCGTCGATCCCGCCGAGCCAGGGCGAGGCTCCGGGCTTCCCGACCTGGAGGAAGTCGTAGTTCGTCAGCGCCACCAGGGGGTACGACGGGGCGATCCTGTGCATCTCCTTCAGGGCTCCCCAGTCGAAGGACTGGATGGTCACCTGCTTCCCGATGCCGGACCGGCGGATCTCCTCGTGGACGCGCCGCACGAACAACGTGCGCGGGGCGGTCTGCTCGGGCGCTCCGGCCTCCACCTTCGTCTCGATGTTCAGCTTGATCCGCTTGGCGCCGTAACTCTTCACCAGGCCGAGGACGGCCTTCAGTTCGACCATGCGATGGCCCTTGATCTGTTCCTGCTCGGGGAATCCGGGCAGCTGCTGATAGCCGCAGTCCATGGTCCTGATCTGCGCGAGCGTCAGGTCCTTGACGTACTTGCCGGCATACGGGTACATCGCGTCACCCGGTGTCAGCGGACCGGTGTCCTTGCACTTCTGGGTGCTGACCTGCCGGTCGTGGGTCACGACCACTTCGAGGTCCTTGGTGATCTGGGTGTCCAGCTCCAGCGTGCTGACACCCAGGCGTATCGCCTTGGCGAAGCCCTCCAGGGAGGCCTCCGTGGTGAGCCCGAGACCTCCGCGGTGGGCCTGGAGGTCGAAGGCCGCGCGAGGATGGGGTACGTGGTGGTGGGGAGCCGTGGCCGCCTGCGCGGTCGCCGGAACGGCGAGCGCGGGCAGAAGGGCCAGGCCGGCGACTGCGTGCCTCAGGGACATGTGTGCCTCGTCTGTTGCGTCGAGCTGGACGCCGCGAAGCCAATCCCGGGAATTCGGACCACGCGAGGCCTCACAGCGAGGACACCATGAACGTACGCGTAACGGTCGCCCCCGAGGAAGCCCCCGGCCCTCCCGGCCACCGGCCGCACCCGCCCCGCTCCGCCCCACGGCACGGGCAGCACACACCCGACGGCGCCGTTGACCCCGTTCGGGTGAACTCCTGTCTCCGGTCGGGAATAGCGAGTACGGATCACTGTTGACCTCACCATGAGTTCTGACAAGCGCGAGACATTCGGACGGGTCGGCATTTGGAGCGGTGCCCTGCACGGGTCGCGAACGGACGACGCGGGCAGGGAAGCGATCGCGGAGGCGGTCGCCGAGCTCGACGAGCTGAAGTACGGCACCCTCTGGCTCGGGGGCAGCCCTTCGGTCGAGGACACCGCGGCTCTCGTCGCCGCCACCCGCACGATCACCGTGGCCACCGGCATCCTGAGCATCTGGGACCACGCGGCCCCGGACGTGGCGGCGCGCATCGCCGCGATCGGCGCCGGCTCGCGCGGGCGGTTCGTGCTCGGCCTGGGCGTCAGCCATGGTCCGATGGTGCCGCAGTACAGCAAGCCGTACAGCGCGATGGTCGACTACCTCGACGCGCTGGACGCCGCGACCCCGCCGGTGGGGCCGGAGAGCCGGGTCCTGGCCGCTCTCGGCCCGAAGATGCTGAAGCTCGCCACGGGACGGGCGCTGGGGGCGCATCCCTATCTCGTCACCGCCGAGCACACCGCGGAGGCGCGTGCGGCGCTCGGTCCCGACGCCCTGCTCGCCCCGGAGCTGTCGGTGGTCCTCGACACCGACACCGACCGGGCGCGCACCACCGCACGGAAGATGTTCGCGAGGTACCTCCAGCTGCCCAACTACACCGACAACTTGCTGCGCCTGGGGTTCTCGGAGAGCGACTTCGACGGCGGCGGCAGCGTCCGTCTGCTCGACGCCCTGTTCGCCCTGGGTGACACCGAGCGCGTGAAAGCACGGGCCGAGGAGTACCTCGACGCCGGTGCCGACCATGTGGCACTCCAGGTCATCACCGCCGAGGAGGGCGGCGACGGTCTGCCGCGGGCCGAATGGCGGGAGCTGGCAGAGGCGTTCGGCGACGAGCTGTAGACCCGACCGCTTTCGGGGACGGTGGGGTCCGTCCCCGCCCGGCGGCATCGGCACGGTGGCCGCGCACGCCAGAGATCATCCCTCAACCGAGTTCGATGGTCGTCGCGGCGTAGAGGCCGGCCATGTCGACTTCGGGGGCGTCCCGGGTGTACATCCGGGCGCACTCGAAGGTCGGCTGGAGTCCCAGGCGTTCCATCAGCCGGATCGCCCTCACGTTGACGTCGGGCACATCCAGGGCCACCGGTGCCCCCTGGTGGGCTGCCGACAGGCTGTTCAGCAGAGCCAGAGCCACGTCGTCGGAAGCGGCGTAGAGGGGGCCGACGCGCACACCCGACTCCGCGGGGCGGGCGACCCCGAAGCCGCTCAACTCCCCGTCCCGCAGCGCCACAAGCGCGGTGTGTCCGGGCACGCCCACCCACAGGGAGAGGAAGGCGTCACGGCTCGCGGGGAAGAAGCGGCGGTCGTACGAGGCCAGCCGGCCGAAGGGGACGGAGCCGGCGTCCGCCACGGTGATGTCCCGCGCGGAACTCTCGCCCGCCGGCGTTCCCGCGTACCGGATGTGGGTCCAGGCGGTGCGGAACCCGGACCTGCGGTAGTTGTCCTGCTGGTCGACCACGCCGTCGAGCCCCACGTTGCGGCCGTCGAGGCGCTCCATGGCCGCCTGCCAGGCCCGGATCCCGTAGCCCTGACCCCGGACCTGGGGGCGCGCGATGTAGAACCCGATGAAGCCGAAGTCCGCTCCGTACCGTACGGCCGAGATGGAGGTGACGGGTTCGTCGTCGAGCCTGCCCAGGAGGAATCCGTGCGGGTCGGCGGCGTGGAAGGGGAGGTGGTCGGACTTCCCCGGGTTCCACTGTTCGTCCGCGGCCCACTCCAGGAACCTCGTCATCTCACGGGTCCCGGCGGTCGTGATCTCGTACTCTGCCATGTCCCTCTTCCACTCGATCCGGTGAAGCCCGGTGCGACGACGGGCCGTTTCCGCTCCCGTTCCCGGCCCGGCGCCCCGTCCCGGACGTTCCGTGCCGTCCGCTCGTCGGCGGCGCGGATACGGGGAGCGGTACGGGCGAGGCATGTCGGGACGGGCACGGATGCACGGGAGCCGGCTCCATTCTTGCCGGTTCCGACGCGGTCGACTCCCTGTTTCCGGGTGCGCCGCCGGGTGTCCGGCCGCCGCCGCACGCCACCACCGGATCACAGGTCTCTGCGCATACAGACCCTCGGCCAGCGGTCCAGGCCGTGGGCGGCCTCCGTCCGCCGGATCTCGCGCAGGCCAGGACCGAGCTCGGTGTCGTCGAGCGGGTGGAAGCCGCAGCGCGCGTAGTAGGGCGCGTTCCAGGGGACATCGGCGAAGGTGGTGAGGGTGAGGGCGGGTACGCCGTCGGCCTCGGCATGAGCCGCGAGGTGGTCGAGCAGTGCGCGTCCGAACGCGCGGCGCGCATGGTCGGGGTGCACCGAGACCTGCTCGATGTGGAGGTTCCCGTCCACGTGCTCGGCGATGAGGTAGGCGACCGGTACGTCGTCGGGGGTGACCGCGACCCAGGCCAGTCCGTTGCTCCGGTAGCGCTCCAGTTCACCGGCCGGGAGCGGCTCGTCGTCGGCGATCTCGGGCATGCCGATGTCGCGGAAGCACTGCCCGGCCGCTCGCTCGATGTCCTGGAGAAGCGGTGGCTCGTCGATGTTCACCGGTCGGATACGCATGGGGACATTGTCCCGGGCGGCGGGCCACCCGGCCGCGCCGCCCCCGGCCTGCCGGCCCGACGCTCAACGGCGGCCGACGCGCCGCCCGTTGCCGATACCCGCGACGTGCAGCGCCAGGGCGACGAGGCCGAGCAGCATGATGTTCGTCGAGGCGAAGACGTCGTTCGTCGCTATGTCGGCGGCGTTGATGAGAAAGGCGATGAAGAACAGTACGGCTGCGGCAATACCCAGCATGGCGTCGCTCCCTTGTGTCGTCGGAACACACATGTGCCCCCGCAGGGCTGGATCAGGCCGGATCAGGTGGCGGCGTCTCCACACATGTGCCGACGATGTACCGGCGTACGTGACCCTCCGATTTCTCGTTCCGGCCCCGGCCGTCCCGCGATTCGCCAGGATCGTCGTATGACGACCACTTCACAGGCCCTCTCCTTCGAGGGAGCGGCCTCCCAGTACGCCGCGTACCGGCCTTCGTATCCGCCCGCGCTGTTCGACGCGGTCCAGGAGCTCGCCGGCCGTCCGCTGAGGGGCGCCGACGTCGCCGACATCGGCGCGGGTACGGGGCTCGCGACCAGGCACCTTCATACCCGCGGCGCGCGCGTCGTCGCGGTCGAGCCAGGTGCCGCCATGGCGGCCCGGTTCCGCCTCGACCTGCCGGACGTCCCGCTCGTACGGGGCGACGGGAACCACCTGCCGCTCGCTTCCGGATCCGTCGACATACTCACCTACGCCCAGAGCTGGCACTGGACCGACCGGCGGGAGTCCGTGCCGGAGGCCCGGCGAGTGCTTCGCCGGGGCGGAGCACTCGCCCTGTGGTGGAACGACTCGGACAGTGCGGTCGGCTGGACCGCCGACCAGGACGCCCGGCTTCGCCGGCTCTTCGGCGCGGAGGACGAGAAGCCCGACCGCAGGGCACGGTTCCGAGGCCTGCCATCCGAACTCGGTTTCGCCGAGCGGCAGATCACCTGGTCCAGGAGCGTCCCGCTCGCATCGCATCTCGCGAACCTCGCCACCTACTCCGATTTCCTCGTGCTCGGCGAGAAGGCCACCGGGAGGTTCCTGGCCGAGGAGCGGGACCGTCTCCTCGAAGTCTTCCCGCGCGGGACGGTCGAGGAGCGCTATGTGGTCAGCCTCGCCCTCGCCGTGCACTGACACGTCCCTCGCCACGGCATGACCACGGATCGAGGCGGCCGGCACCGAGCAGCACATCCCAGGCCCCGGTGCCGGGGAAGTCGTCCCCCTCCCCCGGTCCGCCCGGCTGCCGGTGTCAGGCGGTGTACTGGTACGCCGGGTAGGTCAGATAGCCCTCGTCGCCCCCCTGGTAGTACGTGGCCTCGTCGACGGGGGCGATCGGCAGGTTGGAGCGCACGCGCTCCACGAGGTCGGGGTTGGCGATGAACGCACGGCCGAAGCCGATCAGGTCCGCACCCAGCTGGAGCCAGTGGTCCGCTTCGGCCCGGCCGGTCTGCTTGGGGCCCATGGGGAACACCGGGTTCATGATCAGGGTCCCCGGCCAGGCCCGCCGCAGATCCAGCAGCACCTCTTCACCTGACGTGGCCTCGAGGTGTACGTAGGCGACCTCCAGCCGTGCCAGTTCGGCCAGCAGCGCCTTGTTGAGCTCCAGGGCGTCGGTCTCCTCGACACCCCAGAAGCCGCCGCCCGGGGACAGGCGTATCCCGGTCCTCGCCGCACCGACCGCCTGCACCGTCGCGGAGACCGTCTCCACCGCGAACCGGATGCGGTTGGCGACCGAACCGCCGTAGACGTCCGTACGCAGATTGGCGTTGGTCGAGAGGAACTGCGAGATCAGATAGCCGTTGGCGCCATGGAGTTCCACACCGTCGAAACCCGCGTCGATCGCCCGCCGCGCCGCACTCGCGTACGCCTCGGCGTGCTCGGCCACCTCGGAGGTCTCCAGCGCGCGCGGGAGCGGAGCCAGCTGCGGGCCGGTGGGGGTGAACACGTCACCCACGGCGGGGACCGCGGAAGGACCGACCGGCCGGTGGCCGGTGGTGTCGGGGTGGGAGACCCGGCCGCCGTGCATGATCTGCGCGAAGATCCGCCCGCCGTTGGCGTGCACCGCGGACGTCACGGGACGCCATGCGGCCACCTGCTCATCGGTGTGCAGCCCCGGGGTGCCGGGGTTGGACTGTCCGATCAGGCTGGGCTGCACCCCCTCGCTCACGATGAGTCCGGCCGTCGCACGCTGGGCGTAGTAGGCGGCCATCGACGGGGTGGCGAGTCCGCCCGCCGCAGCGCGGACGCGCGTCATCGGTGCCATCACCAGCCGGTTGGGCAGATTCAGGTCACCGAGCTGATAGCTGCGGAAGAGGTCCGTCATCTCGAGAACTTCCTTGCGTCGACTTCCCGTACCCGGTTCCCGGGCACATCGATTACGCTAAAACCTCACATCAATGTCAGAGGCAAGCGCTGTGACGCACATCACGGGTCATCGGGAGGACGCATGCGGATCGGGGAGCTCGCGGCACGGACGGGGGTGAGCGTCCGTTCCCTGCGCTACTACGAGGAGCAGGGGCTGCTCACCAGCACCCGCAGCAACAGCGGGCAGCGGCACTACACGGACGCCCAGACCGAGCGGGTCGGGTTCATCCAACGGCTCTACGCGGCAGGCCTCTCCAGCCGCACCGTCCTCGAACTGCTCCCCTGCACCGACTCGCCGAGCCAGGACAACTCGGACGCCGCCCTCGAGCGGATGGCGCAGGAGCGCGACCGGATCAGCCGGCACATCACCGACCTCGCGGCGACCCGGGACGCGCTCGACGGGCTCATCTCCACGGCCCGTGCCCACCGCGAACGGCTTCAGGAAGCCGCGACCTGCTGAGGGGGAGCTGTGACCTGCCGGGCAGCTCCTGCCGGCCGGGTGGTCCGGATGCTCCCGACGGGGGCGAGCCCCTCGTTCACCGGCTTTCCTTGAGCAGCTTGCGGCGTTCGCCGCGCTTGGGGTGACGCACCGTCACCCCGCCCGTCCCGCAGTCGCCGGTCAGGCGGATCAGGGGTGTGCCCGGGAGCTTGTCGGCGGTGGTCCTGTCCCGCAGGCCGGCGAGGCCGGGGTCCAAGTCCCCCGTTTCCATCACCCACCCGTCAGGGATGATGATCTCGACACCACCGGTCTGCCCGGCCACCTCGATCTCCACCACGCGCAGCCGGCACTCGACCCGGGTGAAGTCGATCCTGGCGCCGCCCAGACCGCCGTACGCGGTGATGTGCTCGGGCACCCGCCAGGCCCCCTCACGCACCACACCGGCCATGCCCGCCCTGAGGACCAGTGGCTGAACCGGCGGCAGGACGGGGACGAGGTCGGCGGTGAGGGGCGCCAGTTCGTCATGTGTCCTGGCGGCCAGGGCCACTTCCAGGCGCACGCCCAGCTCGTCGAGGTCGATACGGCCGTCGGCGGCCGCTTCCTGCAACTCCGCCACCACTGCCTCGCGGTCCGCGTCGGAGGCGCGCAGGGGGACGGGGTGTGCGGGATCGACGCTCATGGGGCCGATGATATCGAGCGCGCCTGCGGGGCGGACCCGGAACCACGGACGTCGCCACGGACCGTCCCAGGGGGGTTTGCCCCACCTCCGGGACGCGTGCCTGCCGCATGGGCACCCGGGCGGGCCTCGACCAGTCTTGCCGCATGACGAACTGGACCCGCACGACACTGTTCCTGACGCTCTGTGCCACCGCCGTGGCCGCCACGGTGACCGCCGCCCCGCCCGCAGCCCTGGCGGCCGGAGCCGGAGGTGCGGCCGTGCCGCAGCTCCGCTGGCATCCGTGCGAACTGCCCGCCGGAACCAACGGTCCCGCGGGGCAGGAATGCGCGACCCTGCCCGTCCCCCTGGACTACTCCAGGCCCCATGGGAGCACCGTCCCGGTCGCTGTCACCCGGCTGCGCAGCGACCGGCCGGAGAACCGACGCGGCACCCTGGTGGTGATCCCGGGTGGGCCCGGATCGTCCGGCGTGCAGCGTCTGGCGCAGAAGGGCGCCGCGTTGCAGGAGGCGCTGGACGGCGCGTACGACCTCATCAGCCTCGACCCGCGCGGCGTCGGCGGAAGCGTCAGGGCGCGCTGCGGCCTCCCGGCGGCGGACCGCCGGCTGGTGACGCTGCGGTCGTGGCCCGCCCCCGACGGCGGGATCGCGGAGAACACGGCGCGGTCCCGGCGGACGGCCGAGTCCTGTGCCGCCGGCGGGGGCGCGGTGCTGCGGTCGTTCACCACGAGGAACGAGGTGCGTGACATCGACCGCTTCCGGCAGGCCCTGGGCGAGCGGAAGCTGTCCGTCTGGGGCACGTCCTACGGTTCCTACGTGGGGGCCGTGTACGCGCAGACGGAGCCCGGCCGCGTCGACCGTACGGTCCTCGACAGCACGGGCGACCCCGACCCCTCGCGGGTCGCACGCGGGTGGCTGGAGAACATGGCGCGGGGTGCCGCCGACCGCTTCGTGGACTTCGCGGCCTGGTCGGCGGATCCCGCGCGGGAGAGCGAGGGGCTGCGGCTGGCCACGCGTGCGGAGGACGTGGAACCGCTGTTCCTCGCGCTGGCCGAGGGCCTGGACCGCTCCCCGCGTGACTCGGACACGCCGGGTGTCCCGCTGACCGGCAACGGGCTGAGGCAGGCGCTCCAGAACGCCCTGTACAGCGACGCGGCGTTCCCGGCGATGGCCCGTCTCGTCCAGGAGGTCCGGGATCCGCAGGGCACGCCCGCCCTGCCGCCGGACCTGGCCCAGGTCGTCCCGGACGAGGACGCGTCGCTGATGATCGCCGTGATCTGCAACGACGTGCGCTGGCCCGGTCCGGCCTCCGGCCACGCGGAGCGGGTCGCCGCCGACCGCGCGCGGTATCCGTTGACGGCCGGGATGCCCGTCAACATCACCCCGTGCGACTTCTGGAAGGACGGCCCGGCCGAGCGGCCCGTACGGATCACCGACGAGGGGCCGTCGAACATCCTGATGGTGCAGAGTCCGCGCGATCCCGCGACGCCGTACGCCGGCGCGCTGAAGATGCGCACGGCGCTCGGTGACCGCGCCAGGATGGTGACCGTGGACCAGGGCGGCCACGGGATGTACCTGGGCAACGGCACCGCGTGCGGCGACCGCACCGTGACCCGTTTCCTCACCACCGGGCAGCGCCCCGCCCGGGACACCCGCTGCACGGACTGACCGGGAGACCGTTCGCGCGGGGAAGCGGGGAAGCGGGAGGCGGGCAGTGGTCAGGGGCTGTCCGCCTCCCAGGCCCAGCGCTTGGGGTCGGCGGCCACGGGCCCGTACACGGCGCGTCCTCCCGCACCGAACTTCCCGAGCTCCGTGCCGAGCGCGGCGCCCACGGCGAGGCGCTCCTCGGGCCAGCCGGTCACGTCCAGGAGCAGCCCGTCCAGGGGGCCGCCCACCAGTTCCACGTAGACGTGCCCGGGCCTGGGCCCCGGGTCGGGGCCGTCGTGGTCGGCGCCGTAGACACGGCGTCTCATCAGTTCGTCCATGTCCCCAGCATCACAGCCACCACCGACAATCCCCCTCCGGCGACCCAGGACCTGCCCGAGGGCTGTGTGGTGGCCCGGCGCGGTCGTCCGGTGCGCGTCGGGTACGGGCCGGCGCTCACCTCCTGTGGCAGCGTGGAGGCGCACCCTCCGCATGATCCGGTGCGGTTCACCGGCACAGGGAGGGCACCGTGCGAGACAGAGGAGAGAACATGTCGAAGCCGCCACTTCCCGACGCCGCGGTCACCATGCTGCGCAAGCCCAACCCCGCGGTGATCGCGACCCTTCGGCAGGACGGGCAGCCGGTGTCGACGGCGACCTGGTACCTCTGGGACGAGGGCCGGGTGCTGGTCAACATGGACGAGGGACGCAAGCGTCTGGACCATCTGCGCCGGGACCCGCGGGTGACGCTGACGGTGCTCGACGACTCCGACTGGTACACCCATGTGACCCTGATCGGACACGTCGTCGAGATGAGCGACGACGAGGGCCTCGCCGGCATCGACCGGCTGTCCCGGCAGTATCTCGGTCAGCCGTACGCCGACCGGGAACGCGCCCGGGTCAACGCCTGGATCGAGATCGACCGCTGGCACGGGTGGGGCGGCTTCCGGGACAGCACCCAGGCGGCGACCTAGGCCGTTTCGTTTGGATCACCGCGCTGACCGGAGGATGATGCCTGCTGACCGGCCTCAGCGGTTCTGGTTCCTCGCCACCGCTCAGCACGGGCCCTTCGGCCACCGGCTCCGAGACGAACTGGGTCTTCCCGATCCGTCCGGATCCTGACCCACTACGAGTGCGAGGGCTGGCTGCCCCTCTCCAACCGCTCACCCGGCTCACGCCCTGCGAGCGTTGCTCAACGGCTCTACGAGTCCCAGTAGTTGAGCGGCGCCGAGCCCACGCTGTGCCCGCGGCGGTCAAGGATGCGCCCCACGTGCTTGACCGTGCGCAGCACCACCGCGCGCTCCGTGATCCGCAGGTCCAGGGGCGCCAGGCGGCTGTTGAGCAGCGCCTCGGTGGTGTGGACCTCGGAAAGGGCAGGCAGCCAGATGTCGAGCATCAGATTGTGCGCGCCCGCCGTGATGCTGCACATGCGCAGACCGGGCAGGGTGCGCAGCGCCTTCACCGTCTCGTCGAGATGCTGGGCGGGCACCGAGCCGAAGTAGACGACCGAGACCGGGAAGCCGGTCAGCGGCCGGGCAAGGGCGCAGCGCAGTGAGAGCCGCCCGGTGCCGGTCAGCACGCGCAGCCTGCGCCGCACGGTGGCTGCCGAGGCACCGACGCTCTCGGCCAGGTCCGTCAGGGGCATCCGCCCGTCGGTGCCAAGGGCGAGGGCGATGCGGCGATCGAGGGGCCGCAGCGGTTCGTCGGGCAGCGCGGGTCGCTCCACGGCGAGCGCGCCGCGCTGCTGCCGGGTCAGGCTGCGCAACCGCCAGGAGGCCCCCTCGAAGGGCGCCGCGGTGATGACGTGGCTGCGCACGGCGCGCACCCCGGGCAGCTGCGACATCCGCTCGCCGGAGAGCCGGGCCAGGCCGTCGAGGTCGGCGGCGGCCACGATCGCCAGCAGGTCGCGGCCGCCCGAGGTCTGCTTCAGGCTGAGCACCTGGGGATCACGGGCGAGCTGCCCGATCGAGTCCTCGCTCAGCCGTCCGTTCATGTCGATCTCGACCTGCGCGTAGACGCCCTCGTCGTGGTCGGGCGACAGATAGCCGTCGACCCAGGCCACGCCCGCACGCACCAGGCGCTCCCAGCGGCGGGCCACCGTCACCGCATCGACCTCCAGGACCTCGCCCACCCGCACCCAGGGCACCCGCGGCTGGATCTGCAGGGCATGCACGATGGCCAGATCCAGCTCGTCCAGGGTGGGTGCGCGTTGTGTGTCCGTGTCCATGGAAGATGCCGAATCCTGCGTCGAAGCGGTCGCTGTGATGGATTCCGGCGATTTTACACAGCCGTTATCCCTCATACCAAGGATCGTCGCCCATGAGCCACGCACTGTTCTCCTCCTTGCGCATCACCCGGGCCCGCCTCATCGACGGCACCGGCGCGGCCCCGGTGACGGACGCCGTCATCGACATCGACGACGATGGCACCATCGCCTACGCCGGACCGGCCGCCATGGCGCCCCCGGCGCCCGCCAGGGCCCGGACGGTGGATGCCGCAGGCCGCACGGTCCTGCCGGGCTTCATCGACACCCACGTCCACCTCGCCGTCGAATCCCCGCGCCAGATGGTCCGCCGCCATGAAAGCGATCCGACGCTGGAGACGTTCCGCACCGCCGAACGGCTGCGCATCACTCTGGAAGCGGGCATCACCACCGCCCGCGACCTGGGCGGCCTGCCGGCCGGCTACCGCGACGCGGTCGCCGCGGGCCTGACCGTGGGACCCCGCCTGCACACGGCGGTGCGCATCCTCAGCCACACCGGCGGCCACGCCGACTTCCGCTCGGAGTGCGGCTTCGACCCCAGTGCCGGGGTGGGCGAGATCGCCGACACCCCCGACGAGGTCCGGGTCGCGGTGCGCCGCCTGCTCCGCTCCGGCGCCGACGTGATCAAAGTCTGTGCGACCGGCGGCATGAGCAGCCCTTACGACCAGCCCGACGACGAGGGCCTGACCGTCGAGGAGATCCGTACGGTCGTCGACGAGGTGGCCCGGCACGGCGGCCGCCCCGTGGCGGCCCACGCCCAGGGCACCGCGGGCATCGTCAACGCCATCCGCGGCGGCGTCAGCAGCGTCGAGCACGGCTACGGCCTCACCGCGCAGGCCCGTGAACTGGCCGGCGAACAGGGCACGTTCGTGGTGCCGACCCTCTCCACGGTGTTCGACGGCATCGACCGCTCGACCATGGAGCCCTTCCACTACGAGAAGAAAGTCCGCTGGTCCGGCATCACCCGCGAGAACATCGCCGCCGCCATCGCCGACGGCGTACGCATCGCGATGGGCACCGACGCGGCGATGGTGCCGCACGGCCGCAACCTGCGCGAGCTCTCCCACCTGGTGTCCCTGGGCATGACCCCGGCCCGGGCCATCGAGGCGGGCACCCGCCACGCCGCCGAACTGCTCGGACTCTCCGCCCAGATCGGCACGCTCGAGACGCGCAAGCACGGCGACCTGGTGATGTGCGAGGGCGACCCGCTCGCGGACGTCTCCGTACTGTCCGACCCGTCCCGCATCCTGCTCGTCGCCCAGCGCGGCGTCGTACGCAAGGACACCCTCGGCCTGGCCCGCACCGCTCCGGCGGCCGACGGCGCGCAATCGGAAGGAGCCGCCGGATGAGCCCCTCGGCCACCACCGTGAAGACCCCGGCGGGCGGACCGTCTCAGCGCTCCCTCCTCGACAAGGTCATGAGCGGCATCGAGCGCGCCGGGAACAAGCTTCCGCACCCGGTGCTGCTCTTCCTCGGCCTGTTCCTGATCATCGGCACGGTCTCGACGATCTTCGCCGCCACCGGCACCACCGTCACCGTGCCCGGCGAGGACGAGACACTCGCGGTCAAGGGCCTGTTCACCGGCGAGGGCGTGCGCTGGCTGCTCGAGAACTTCATCCCGAACTTCACCGGCTTCCCCTCCCTGGGCACCGTCCTGCTGATGATGGCCGCCGTCGGTGTGGCCGAGAAGACGGGCCTGCTCGAGACGGCCGTCCGCGCCTCCATCGCGCGGGCCCCGCGGCTGCTGCTCCCCTACCTGGTGGCGTTCGTGGCCTGCCAGGCGCACCTGATGAGCGACGTGGCGATCCTGGTGATCCCGCCGCTGGCCGCACTGGTCTTCAAGAACGCGGGCCGCAACCCGATCGCGGGCCTCATCGGCGGTTTCGCCTGCACCTGTGCGGGCTACGCGGCGGGCTTCTCGATCGGCGCGCTCGACGCGCTCTACACCGGCATCACCCACCAGGCGGCCGCGGTCGTGCCGGGCGGCGAGAGCTCCCCCACGCACATCCTGATCAACTACTTCTACACGGCCGCGGCCAGCGGGGCCCTCGCCCTGATCGGCGGCTTCCTGATCTCCCGCGTCCTCGAGCCCCGGCTGCCCCAGCCGGACCCGGCCGCGGAGGCGGCGGCCGACGCCGAGGAGGAGGACAGGACCGAGACCGGGGACGGGGCAATCGCCCGCCCCTCGGTCACCGTCACCGCCCGGCAGCGTACCGGCCTGCTGCGCTCGGGCCTGGCCGTCCTGCTGTACGCGGCCGTCGTGGTCATCTGCTGGCTGCTGCCGGGCTCCCCGCTGCGCGGCGAGGGCGGCGCACTGGTCCCCTCGCCGGTCCTGGACGGCATCGTGCCGCTGCTGTTCGTCGCCTTCGTCCTGGCCGGTGTCGTCTACGGCCGCACCGTGGGCACGCTCACGCGGGCCGAGGACGCGCCCCGCATGATGGCCGAGTCGATCACCGGGATGTCCGGGTACATCGTCCTCATCCTGGTGATCTCCCAGGTCATCGGCGTGTTCGACTGGTCCAACGTCGGCACCCTGCTCGCGGTGAACTGCGCCAACCTCCTGGAGTCCGCGGGCCTGACCGGCTTCACGGGCCTGGTCCTGTTCGTCCTGCTCGTCTGCGTCCTGAACCTGTTCGTCACCTCGGGCTCAGCCCTGTGGTCGCTGGTCGCGCCCGTCTTCGTGCCGGCGTTCCTGCTTCTGGGCATGGAACCGGCCGTCACCCAGGCGGCGTTCCGTATCGGCGACTCCGCGACCCAGATGATCACGCCGCTGAACCCGTACGTCTTCCTGATGCTGACGATCCTGCGCCGCTACGAACCGAGCGCGCAGCTCGGCACGGTCCTCTCCCGCCTCTCGGTGTTCGTCATCCCGTTCCTGATCGCCTGGCTCGCTGTCCTCGGCCTTTTCTACGGCTTGGGCCTGCCGCTGGGCCCGGGCGCGGACATCCACCGCTGACCCGTAGGAGCTTCCGTGCGGGTCAGGCCGACCCGTCCGGGTCGCTTCACCTTCGGCCCGGCGGGGCACATGGGGTCACAGTGCGGACTCCGCAGGCGTTTCGGCGTGCCTCCCGCCCCCTCCCCGGGTGACGGTGGCTCCATGAACTGGACACTCGAGGTCATCCCCGTCCCCGTCACCGACATGGACCGGGCGAAGGCGTTCTACACCGAGAAGGCCGGCTTCCGGCTGGACCTGGACGACGAGGTCGCCCCCGGCATGCGCATCATCCAGCTGACGCCGCCGGGGTCCCGGTGCTCGATCGCGATGCTCCGGGGGATGCCCGCCTTCCCCGGTGAGAAGACGATGGCACCCGGCACGTTGCAGGGTCTTCAGCTCTGCGTCACGGACATCGAGGCGGCCCGCGAGGAGTTGGCGGGCCGGGGTGTGGACGTCTCCCCGGTCCGGCACGTCGGCGCGACGGGCTGGGAGGAGGGGAAGGGGGACACCTGGAATTCGTTCATGTCCTTCGCCGACCCGGACGGCAACGGATGGGTGGTCCAGGAGGCACCCGCGGAGCTCTCGGCCCGCTGACACGTCACCAGGGCCAGCGCCACTCGGCTCGTGGCTGCCGGGCGCCCGCGCCACTCGGCGCGGGCGCCCGGCGTCAGCGGCCTCTCCCGTGTCAGGCGTTGGGGTCGAAGGGGATGCCGGACGGGAGCGCCTTCGCCAGATGGGCGGCGAAGTTGCCGTCCTTGAGGCCGAAGACCGCGCTCCCGAAGTCCGCCTGGACCAGCTTGTCCCTCAGTCCGGCCGGGTAGCCGTTCCAGCCGACGAGAGCCGGGAACCGCCACTCGTGGTAGTGGTTCTCCGGCGGCTCGTCGTTGGAGTTCGCGGGGCGGAAGCAGTGGGTGCTCACACCGTCCTTGTGGTAGACGATCTTGGGATGCGTTCCGTCCCACCGGATCCGGTCACTGGAGTAGACGTCGAAGTTTCCGTGGGCGGAGGTGGAGACGTAGCGGGCCTCGTTGTCCTGGATCCACACCACGACGTGTTCCCAGTCGTGCCGGTGCCCGCCGAGCCCGCTGCCGGCCACCGCCTGGTCCTTCTCGAAGTAGAGCCCGTACATGACGGCGCACCACCCGTTGTTGCAGGTGGACCGGGCATAGCCGTTGGTGTTGTCCAGATCCACGGCGTCACGGCAACTGCCGTTGACCGCACCGGTGGTGTTGAGGCCGGGGGCGATCGTTCCGTCGGGGCCGATCGCCGGCGTGGGGTAGCAGCCGTCCGTGTCGTAGTCGAACGCCGGCTGGAATGTCTGTTCCAGCGCGTCCGCGTTCGCCGGAAGCGCGGTCGGCGGGTCGGCGAGCGCGCTGCTCGCGGTGGCGATGACCAGAGCGACGGCGCTGGTCACGACGAGAGCGGCCTTACGGATCGGTACGCGGCTTTTCACTGACGTCCTCCCGGTCGGCGCGTGGCTGTGGGGGGCACGCGCGATACGCCTGGCATGCCCACCACAATCGTCTTGAACCCCGCGAGTGACGCGGGTACGGCGCCGCTCGATTCAGCCCGGCCGTACGGTCGTTGCCGTCGCCGCCGAGGCACCGGCACCGGCGGCCCTGCCCGGGCGCAGCGTCCACGGCACCGGGTCGGTGTTCATCAGCCAGCCCTCGGCGATCAGCCTTCGGACGGCGTACATCCGCAGTTCCCGCGACATCTTCCCCCAGCCCATCGACTTGCAGAGCTGCTTGACCGAGGGCCCGTGACCGTGTGAGGCGCGGAAGGCGGCGGCGAACTCGGCGGCGGCCGGCCCCCGGTCGGGGAACCTGGCCTCCCAGACGGCGTGGGCCGCACGCACCTTCTCCTCGAACTGGGCGGGAACCGCCGTGCGCATGAACGCCTCGGAGACCCTGGCCGCCGGCAGGGAGCAGTCGGGGCAGTTCTCCACCGCCTCCACATGCCGGCGCAGGGCCACGCTCGCCCGGTCCTTCCACTCGTGCCAGCTCAGCGGGTCCGCCTCGGGCTCCTTGCGCGTGGCCGCGGGGGTGTCGGACGGGGGGCGCACTCCGGACAGATGCCGGACGGTTTCCGACAGCAGGTACCGGTCGTCGTCGAGCTCCTCCAGGAAGCCCTTGGCGACCAGTTCGGGCAGGGCGGCCCGGCAGTCGTCGGGCAGGTGGGCGGGCAGCGTGCCGTACGCGTCGGCCGGACCGTGGGCCGCCAGGAACAGCGCGGCCAGCCGCGCGGCGGTGGAGGTCTTCTTGACGGGCTTGGCGGACAGGGTCCGCATCGTCCAGCCCGAGACCCTGGACCGCATCACCTTGCCGAAGGGCAGCGGGGACGCCGGCCGGCCGGCGAGGTCCGGCACGGTGATCCCCACCGGGGTGACGAGGTCGTCGCCGAGCAGGGCCTCCTGCTTCTGCCAGCCGAGGGCGGCGAACGAGGTGACGGCGGCCTCCGGGTCGGCCAGACGCAGGGAACGCAGGTCCTGGCCGGTGAGGTTGCCGATTCCGGTCCGCGCCGCCCGGATGACGACGACGACCGCGAGGAGCTGCGCGTCGGCTCCCCTCAGCGGCAGTGAACCCACGTAGGCCAGGAGCGTACGGGCGGCTTCTCCCTGGCTGGGCGTCAGCAGGAAGGGCTTCGGCTTCGCCACCGGTGCGGCCGGAGCGGGGGGCGAACTGGGCGAGGAGGTGGGCATGTTCTGCACAACGCGCGGGAAGGGCCGAGGTCACCGTTCGCGCCGGTGTCCGCGCCGCAGAAGGGGCGGTCCGGTAAACGATATGAACGCAATGACGCGACCCCTGGTGGATCACAGCGGCGTGGCTAGCATCGGCCCGCATGCAACGGAGCGAGAAGCCAGGAGGCAATACCGTGGTCGCCTTTGTCATGCGGCAGCGTTCACGCGGAAGGCGGTCAGCGGTGACGTCAGGCTTCGCGGCGGGCGCTCTCGCCGCGAGCCTCATGCTCGCCGCGAGTCTCGTCGGCCCCGCCCAGCCCTCGGCTGCGGCGGGAGCGCCGGATACGGTCGCCTGCCCGGAACGGCTGGCGTCGAAGGCGACGTGCTACGCCGGGCAGGACTCCCACGGCGCCCACTACACCGTCGCCGTCCCCGACGCGTGGAACGGAACGCTGGTCATGCACGCCCATGGTGGGCCCGACCTGGGCGCGGAGTCGGATCCGGAGCGCAGCGCCGAGGACCTGGAGCGCTGGTCGGTCATGGTCGACGAGGGTTACGCCTGGGCGGGTTCGGCCTACCGTCGCGGTGGCTACGGTACGAGGATGGCGGCCGAGGACACCGAGAATCTGCGCCGGCTGTTCACCAAGAGGTTCGGGCGCCCGGACACCACGCTGATCCACGGCCAGTCCTGGGGCGGGAACGTGGCAGCGAAGACCATCGAGACGTACGGGACGGGCCCCGGCTCTCCCTACGACGGCGCGCTGCTCACCAACGGTGTCCTCGCGGGTGGCTCGCGTGGCTACGACTACCGGGTTGACCTGCGTGTCGTCTACCAGTACTACTGCCGGAACCACCCGCGCCCGTCGGAGCCTTCGTACCCCCTGTGGATGGGGCTCCGTGACGATTCGTCCATGACGGGCGCGGGGCTGCGCGCCCGGCTCCAGGAGTGCACGGGGTACGCCTCGGAGCCGGCGGAGCGCACGCCCCTCCAGCAGCAGAACCTGGACGACATCCTCGCGGTCACGAAGATCCCCGAGCGGACCCTGGAGTCCCATCTCTCCTTCGCGACCTTCACGTTCCGCGACATCGTGCGACGGCTCGGCCTGCGCAGCCCCTTCGGCAACGAGCACGTGCGTTACAGCGGGTCGCACGACGACGCGGCACTGAATGCCGGGGTCGAACGGTTCTCCGCCGACCCGTCGGGCCGGCGTGACCTCTCGTACGACAGCGATGTGACCGGCTCCGTGTCCGTCCCCGTGCTGACCATGCACGCCATCGACGACCCCACCGCCTTCGTGGAGCACGAGGCGGCCTATCGCGACAGTCTGAAGGGGGCTCACCGCGACCGGTACCTCGTGCAGACCTTCACCCAGGAGGGCGAGCACAGCGGGCTCAGCACGGCGGAGTACGCCAGTGCGATCTCGGCGTTGTCCGGGTGGGTGCGCACAGGAAGGAAGCCGACGCCGGACTCCGTCGCCTCCTCCTGCCCGGCCTTCGACGACGTGTACGGGACCGGGTGCTTCTTCCGGCCCGGGTACCGTCCCGGCCCCTACGCCTCGCGCGTGAACGCACGCCCGGGGGCCACGCTGTGGCCCGCGATGACCAGGGCCCAGGAGAGGAAGTGGAGCCGGCTCGAGGACGTGGGAATCGCGCCCTGAGTTGCATCGGCGGAGGGCTGACGCCGGCCCGGGGCCAGTGCCCCGGCCCGGAATTCGCTCTCCCCCGGCGACCGGGGCTGTATATCGTTCCCGGATGGCCGTCCTCGAACGTCTGCGCCCCGATCACGCTCCCGCCCTGCTCGCCTTCGAGCGGGAGAACCGCGCCTACTTCGCCGCTTCCGTCCCGGACCGGGGCGACGCGTTCTTCGCCGGGTTCGACGCCCGGCTCGCCGAGTTGCTCGCGGGGCAGGCGGCGGGCGTGGACCACCTCCACGTCCTGTCGGACGGCGACGGGGCCGTGCTGGGCCGGGTCAACCTCGTGGACGTCGCGGGAGGCTCGGCCGAACTCGGGTACCGGATCGCCGAACGGGCGGCCGGCCGGGGACTGGCCACGTCGGCGGTCACCGAGGTGTGTGCGCTGGCCTTCGCGGAGTACGGCCTGACCGTCCTCCGGGCCAGGACGACGGCGGACAACGCGGGTTCGAGGGCCGTGCTGGCCCGTACCGGGTTCGTGGAGGCCGGCCCGATCACCCTGATGGGAAAGCCCGGGCTGTCCTTCACGCGTGATCTGACGGACGCGGGGCACGGAGGCTGAGCCGTCGGTCCCGGTGCGCCCGGGAACAGCACATCGGTGGCGCACCGCCTCGCGGTGCGCCACCGATGAGTCCGTAGGTGCCGTGATCAGTCGTCGTCGACCTGCTCGTCCGTGATCGTGCCCTTGGCCGCGTCCACGTCGAAGGTGGTCTTCTTCCAGTCCTTGGTGACCACGTCGACCTGCCAGACCAGAACGTTGCTGTCGTTCTCGTCGAGGGCGATCGAGGTGACCTTGCCCGGCGTCTTGTCCGTGGCGACCTTCGCCGCCTGCTGGGGCGTCTGCGTCGCCTTGGAGATCTGGTCCGCGAGCTTCTGCTTGTCGGCGTCGCTCTGGTCGGCGTCCGGCGACGAGTCGATGACCTTGCCGGTCACCGCGTCGATGGTCACGTTGTGGGCGGTTCCGTCCTCCTCGACGACCTCCGCGACCCACTTCGGGCTGCCGGCGCTGCCGCTCGGGCTGGGGCTTCCGGTGCCGCCCGGGCTCTCGCTGCCGTCCGGGCTCGGGCTGCCGGTGCCACCCGTCGGGCTGCCGGTCGGGCTGCCGGTGGGGCTCGGGCTGCCGGTCGCGTCGTCGTCCTGGTCGTCGAGGCCTTCGAGGTCCAGATCGGTCAGCTTGCCACCGGACACCTCGCCGACAGCCGTCGTGGCCGCCTTGTCGAAGGTGACCTTGACGGTCGACAGCAGGTCCTTGCGCTTGGTCTGGTCCTCGGTCAGCTGCGCCGTCCCGGAGGGACTGCCGGAGGGGCTGGTCGTCTGGTTCGGAAGGACCTTCGCAGCCTCGGAGGTGGCCGCGGCGGTCTCGTCACCGCTGTCCTGACCACAACCGGTCACGAGGGTGGCGGCAAGAGCGGCAGCGCACAAGGCGCCTCCGGCGACGCGGAGCCGACGGGTGCGCGGGGACACAGTCTTGTTTCGGCGGGGCTCAGATCTCATGCCGACATGCCTAGCCGCCCGCGCGAACAGTCATGTTGTCCGACCGGTGGGAGTCACCCGATCGACGGTGCCGTCCGCCCATTCGGCGTGTCGCGCGGTCTGCCGCCAGGCGGTGGGCCCGACAGGCCGAATGGCGCCGGTTCTGTCGAACCGGCGCCATTCCCAGGTGTGCGGTGCCGCGTCAGGCGGTCAGCTGCACCTCGGCCGCACCTGGTGCCGGGCCCAGAGATCCGGCCGCCGGGACGGCGCGCAGCTGGACGGCCGCGGCGGCCAGGGCATCGGGGACGGTCCTGGTCCCGGTGGTGACGCAGAGGGTGTACGAGACGTCTTCGAGTTGACGGCTGCTCTCGGAGGTGCCGAGCCGTGCATGGGTGCTCCGCAGTGTCTCGTAGCGCTTGACGAGATTCCGCAGCGTTGCGGGATTGGCCATCAGCACGGCAGTTCCTCTCCACAGGGCGGCCGGGAGCCTGTGGGCCCCGCGCCGACGAAGTCCGATCGCGCCGGCGGTACCGCCTGGCGTCACGGGCGGCCGTGCGAAGCTGACAGCACGCGTCCGATCCCTTGCAGATGATGGTCGCCCCGCCTCACCCATTCCGCATCCGCAGTCACGGACGGTCACCTG
The DNA here is from genome assembly GCF_055583745.1 of Streptomyces sp. NPDC104381. Classification (NCBI taxonomy): domain Bacteria; kingdom Bacillati; phylum Actinomycetota; class Actinomycetes; order Kitasatosporales; family Streptomycetaceae; genus Streptomyces; species Streptomyces sp. NPDC104381. Next base: position 849,506 of record NZ_JBVJNK010000003.1, on the reverse strand, counting down.
ACCATGATCCCCGGAGCGCCATGCGCTCCGGTGGGAAACAATGGGAGTGACGGGCGAGCGACTTCTGCCATGCCCGGTCGGAGGTGGTCATGGATTACCCGGAGAGTTACGAACTCATCTTCCAGGCGGGCGGCGCCGAGGACGACGTGGTCGTCGTCCATCTCACGGCCCGCTCCGGTGCGGGCGGGTACCCCGTCTACGAGGACGAGACCGGAATCGTGCGCGCCGAGATCAGCCGGCGCGGCGAGGTGCGCATGCAGGCGAGCGGCGGCCATCAGGTCCTGGGGGCACCGCTGCTGGCCCGGCCGCTGAGTCCACGCGGCACGCACGGCAGCGACTGAGGACTCCGGGCCCGCCGCGACAGCCGCCGGGCCCGAAGTCCGTTCATGCCCACCCATTGCCCGGATGTGTTTACTTTCCTGAAGTGCGCCCGTAGCCTGCCAGTGAACCCACAGACTCGGGCATGAAACGGAAACGTAACCACATGTACGCACCGGAGCGGCAGCAGGAGATCCTCCGCATCGCCGGCGAGAGCGGGCGGGTCGACGTGCTCTCCCTGGCCGAGCAGTTCCAGGTGACCGCAGAGACGGTACGGCGGGACCTCAAGGCTCTCGACCGGGCGGGGCTCCTCCGCCGGGTGCACGGCGGCGCGATCCCGGCCGGGCGGCTCGGCTTCGAACCGGACCTCGCCGAGCGCGACACCGTGGCGGCCGACGAGAAGGACCGCATCGCCGCGGCCGCCCTGGGCGAGCTCCCGGCCGAGGGCAACATCATCATCGACGCCGGGACGACGACCGTCAGGCTGGCGGCGGCCGTCCCCATCGACTCGTCCCTCACCGTGGTCACCCACGCCCTCCCGGTGGCCGCCCGTCTCGCGGACCACCCGGGGATCGCGCTGCACCTGGTCGGCGGCAGGGTCCGTCACCGCACCCGCGCGGCCGTCGACGCCTGGGCGCTGAGCGCGTACGCCGAGATCAACGCGGACGTCGTCTTCCTCGCCACGAACGGCTTCTCCCCCGACGGCGGCCTGACCACCCCCGACCTGGCCGAGGCCGCCGTCAAGCGTGCCGTGATCGCGGCGGCCCGCAGGGTGGTGCTCCTCGCCGACTCGGGCAAGTCCGGCCAGGAGCACTTCGCCCGCTTCGGCGATCTCTCCCACGTCGACCTGCTGATCACCGATACGGGGCTGAGCCCCGAGGACGCCCGGGCCATCGAGAGCCGGGGCACGGAAGTGGTACGCGCATGATCCTCACCGTCACACCCAATCCGAGCCTGGACCGCACCTACGAACTCCCCGGGCTCACCCGTGGCGCCGTCCTGCGGGCCGCCGCGGACCGTGTGGATCCCGGCGGCAAGGGCGTCAACGTCTCCCGCGCGGTCTCCGCGGCCGGGCACCGCACGGTGGCCGTCGCTCCGCTGGGCGGGCCCGAGGGCGCGTTGCTGGCCCAGCTGCTCGGAGAGCACGGCATCGAGGCCGCCGGGGTGCCGATCGCCGGCAACACCCGTGTCAACGTCACCCTGGTCGAACCCGACGGCACGCTCACCAAGGTCAACGCGGCGGGCCCCGAGATCACCACCGCCGAGTCCGAGCGTCTGCTGGACACCGTCCGGGCGCGGTCGGCCGGCGCGGACTGGATCGCCTGCTGCGGAAGTCTGCCGCGCGGTCTGCCGCCGCAGTGGTACGCGGAACTGGTCGCCCGGAGCCACCGGGCCGGCGTACGGATCGCGCTCGACACCTCCGGTGCGGCGCTCGTCGCCGCGCTGGCCGAGCGGCCGGACGTCATCAAGCCGAACACGCAGGAGCTCGCCGAGGCCGTGGGCCGCCCGCTCGCGACGGTCGGTGACGCGCTCAAGGCCGCGCAGGGGCTGTGCGACCTCGGCGCACGGTCGGTGCTCGCCAGCCTCGGTGCCGTCGGCCAGCTGCTGGTGGAACCTTCCGGAGCCCATTTCGCCGTGGCGCGGGTGGCTGCCGTCCGGAGCGACGTCGGTGCGGGGGACGCCTCGCTCGCGGGGTTCCTGTCCGCGGGCGGCACGGGCCGGGCCGCGTTGTCCGCCGCCGTGGCCCACGGTGCCGCCGCCGTGCAGCTGCCCGGAAGTGCCATGCCGACGCCCGCCGACCTCGATCCGTCGGCGGTGGTCACCACCGCGGACATCCCGACGGACCTGCCGCTCACCGAGCAGGCCCCATGAACCGCCCCGCCCCTGTCCAGCCGTACGACTCCCCCGTCCCCCGCGCCGTCCCCCGGGCGGTCCACGAGCAAGGAGCCCCGCGATGAGTGAGCTGATCACCGCGGACCTGGTCGATCTCGATCTGTCCGCCGAGACGAAGGACGCGGCCGCCCGTTCGCTGGCCGGCCGCATGGTGGCCGCCGGCCGCGTCACCGACCTCGACGGCTTCCTCGCCGACGTGGCGGCCCGCGAGGCGCAGATGCCGACCGGTCTGGACGGCGGCATCGGCATTCCGCACTGCCGGAGCGAGCATGTCACCGAGCCGACGCTGGCCTTCGGGCGCAGCGCGGGCGGCATCGACTTCGGCGCCCCGGACGGTCCCGCGGATCTCGTCTTCCTGATAGCCGCGCCCGCGGGCGCGGACGACGACCACCTCACGATCCTGTCCGGCCTGGCGCGCAGGCTCATGGACCCCGGCTTCACCGGGGCGCTGCGGGCGGAGGCCGACCCCGGCGCGGCGGCGGCCCTGATCCGCGGCGAAGAGGTTCCCGCGGCGGCTCCGTCGCCGCAGGACACGGCCACGAGTGCACCGGAGCCGCAGGACACGGCTGCGGCCGAGCCCTTCCGTATCGTCGCGGTCACGTCCTGCCCGACCGGGATCGCGCACACCTACATGGCCGCCGAGTCGCTGGAGGCGGCCGCACGCGCCCAGGGCGTCGTGCTGGATGTCGAGACACAGGGGTCGGCGGGCTTCGAGCGGCTGGATCCGGCGGTGATCGCCGCAGCCGACGCCGTCATCTGGGCGCACGACGTCGACGTACGGGAGAAGGCCCGCTTCGGCGGCAAGCCGGTGGTCGACACCGGGGTGAAGGCCGGGATCAACCGGCCCGCCGAGCTCATCGCCGAGGCCCGGCGGAAGGCCGAGCGGGGAGAGGTCGGCGGCTTCGCCGACGACCGCGACGCAGCGGGCGCCGATGCGGGCGGTCCGGCGGGGGCGTCCGGGCACTTCGGTGTCCGGCTGCGGACCTATCTGATGTCCGGCGTCAGCTACATGGTGCCGTTCGTCGCGGCCGGAGGGCTGCTCATCGCGCTCTCCTTCGCCATCGGCGGATACGAGATCGCGACCGCCAAGTCGGTGGCCGACCACTTCGTCTGGGGCGAGGCGGACAGCTGGGCCGCGCTCCTCAACCAGATCGGCAGCGCCGCCTTCGGCTTCCTGGTGCCGGTGCTGGCGGGGTACATCGCCTACGGGATGGCGGACCGGCCCGCCCTCGTCCCCGGGTTCGTCGGCGGGGCCATCGCGCTCACCATCGACGCGGGGTTCCTCGGCGGTCTGGTCGCGGGTCTGCTGGCCGGTGCGGCGGTGATGGCGATCCAGCGGGTGAAGGTGCACCCCACGCTGCGGGGCATCATGCCGGTGCTGGTGATCCCCCTGCTCGCGTCGATCGCCGTCGGCTTCCTGATGTTCATCGTGGTCGGCAAGCCGATCGCCTCGCTGCAGAACGCCCTCACCGACTGGCTGAACGGGCTGTCCGGCTCCAACGCGGTCATCCTCGGCGTCGTCCTCGGCCTGATGATGTGCTTCGACATGGGCGGCCCGCTGAACAAGGTGGCGTACGCCTTCGCGGTCGGCGGGCTGGCCGATCCGACGCCCGGCAGCCTCAAGGTCATGGCCGCCGTGATGGCGGCCGGCATGGTGCCCCCGCTGGCGCTGGCCCTCGCCACGACCGTACGCCGCGGGCTGTTCACCGCGACCGAGCGGGAGAACGGCAGGGCGGCATGGGTGCTGGGCGCCTCGTTCATCACCGAGGGCGCGATCCCGTTCGCCGCCGCGGACCCGCTGCGGGTGATCCCGTCCGTGATGGCGGGCGGGGCGGTCACCGGCGCGCTGTCCATGGCGTTCGGCTGCACGCTCCGCGCCCCGCACGGCGGTGTGTTCGTCGTCCCGCTCATCGGCGAGCCGTTCCTGTACCTGCTGGCGATCGCCGTCGGCACCGCCGTGTCCACCGCTCTGGTCGTCGTCCTCAAGGGCATGCGGCGGACCCCCGTCCCCGCCCCGGCCGACGACGAGTCCGGCGTCGCCGTGGCCGCCTGATCCCCGTTCCCCCGCACCCCATCCCCCGTCACCCAGGAGTGAACCCGTGTACCAGCGCACCGTCTCCGTCGGCTCCCGCAGCGGCCTGCACGCCCGTCCCGCATCGCTCTTCGTTCAGGCCGCGGCCCGCCAGCCGGTCACCGTCACCGTCGCACGTGAGGGCGGCACTCCGGTCGACGCCCGCAGCATGCTCTCGGTGCTCGCCCTGGCGGCCCAGCACGGGGATCAGCTGGTGCTCTCAGCCGTGGGCGAAAGCGCGGAGGGCGCGGTCGAGGAACTGGCTAGCCTTCTCTCCAGCGACCTGGACCAGTAGGACCTCGACCCCGGAAGGACCGAGCGTGGCGGAGACCTGGGACCCGCAGGGTGACGGCGTGATGCGGCTGCCTTCGGGGCGGCTGGTCCGCGGCCGTGGTCTGAGGCGCCCGCTTCCCCCGGGGCCCGGGCCCGCCTTCGCGGTTCATCTGCTGGGCGGGCCGCCACCCCCGGTGGCCTGGGAGTCGCGGTGGGTCCGCTGGCCCGACTTCCGTCTGCCGGCCGACAGGGAGGAGGCGCGCCTCGTCCTCACGGAGGCGTGGAGCCGGGCCGCGGACCAGCGCGTCGAGGTCGCGTGCGCGGGAGGTCGTGGACGGACGGGCACGGCTCTGGCGTGCCTGGCCGTCCTGGACGGCGTCCCGGCGGCGGAAGCCGTCGCGTACGTCCGCGCCCGCTATCACCCCCGGGCGGTCGAGACGCCCTGGCAGCGGCGGTACGTGGTCCGCTTCGCGCAGCCCTGACCACGACGCCGGCGTCCCTCACACCGCCGCGTACGGCCGCTCCACCCGTGCGGTCACACCACCGGGTGTGATCGCTCCACGGTTGCGGTCACTCCACCGCGTGCGGAACCGGAACCGTGGCTCCGCCGCCGTCGCGTACCGCCTCGACGACTCTCTGGTGGAGATCCCTGCTGGCTTCCTCGGAGGAGCACGGCACCGGACTGCCGGCCAGTGTGAACCAGTCCGATGCGCCGCTGTACTGGACAGCGACCTCGGCCTGCTCCTCGGTCCACGTCGTGTGTACGGTCAGATCACCGCTCACGACACCTACCTCTTCGGTGCGCACTCCGCCGGTTCCCGCGAAGACACCGAGGGTGGTCCACGATGCCCAGTTCATGACGCGTCGCCTTTCGGGACGATGACAAGCCTGTCAAGCGGACTTGTCTCGAGTATGGCACCGGGAACCATCACCCGCACGGGTGTGTCCGTGAGTATCCGCCCGGTGACGCCGGGACGCCGGTCACGGGTGCATGGAGGCACCCTTGAGGATCTTGTCGACGGCGTTGCGCGGCCCGTGGACGGCCAGGCCCACCAGGTCCATCCCGTCCCTCCTCACCGCCCGGACGGCTGCCCTGTTGGCCTCGTCGTGGCCGGTCGCGAAGAGGTCGGAGGTGAACACGGACAGGGTCACGCCCCTGCTGACCGCCTTGGCGTGCGCGCCGGTCAGGATCTCCTTGGACCCGGCGAACACGAGGACCGGCTGACGGAACATGGGCAGGTACGGGGTGTCGTCGGCGTCCGCGTACGGCTCGCCGATCACCTCGGGCACCTGGGTGCCGAGGCCGCTGACCAGGAAGGCGGTGACGTTGAGGCGCTGCCAGGTCTCCAGGTCGTCGCGGAGCAGCACAGCGATCTTGGTGTCGAAGCGTACGGGTGCGTTGTCGTCGGTCATGCGGGAAGTCTGCCGAGCCCGGCCGACGGCCGTCTTGTACGAAGTTTGCACGCCGCAGGGGCCCCGGCCCCCTCTTGTACGCTTCGCCCATGGGTGCACGTCCGGACATCAGCGCGTGGCGTCCGCGCGTCGAGGGGATCGACGAGGTCTTCCACGCGCACTTCGCCGACCACGCGTATCCCATGCACACGCACGACGCGTGGACCCTTCTCATCGTCGACGAGGGAGTGGTCCGCTACGACCTGGACCACCATGAGCACGGGGCGCCCAGTTCCGTCGTGACGCTGCTGCCTCCGCACGTCCCGCACAACGGCGGCGCGGCGACTCCCGGAGGGTTCCGCAAGCGGGTCCTGTACCTCAACAACGCGCAGCTCGACGCCGGTCTCGTGGGGCGCGCGGTCGACCGGCCCGTGCTGCGGGACCCGCAGCTGCGCCACCGTGTCGACCAGCTGCACCGGACGCTGGAGCACCCCGGGGACGAGCTGGAGGCACAGAGCCGTCTGGCCCTCGTCTCCGAACGCCTCGTCGGGCACCTGCATGACGAGACCGTCGCCCCGCAGGTGCCCGACCGCCGGGTCGCGTACGCGCTCCGGGACCTGCTCGACGAGCACTTCGTGGAAGGGCTGACGCTGCGCGAGGCGGCGGAGCGACTGCACTCCCATCACACCCACCTGGTGCGGGCCTTCAGCCGGGAGTTCGGCATGGCACCGCACCAGTACCTGACGGGGCGCCGCGTCGACCTGGCCCGCCGTCTGCTGCTCGGTGGCATGCGCGCCCCGGAGGTCGCGGCATCGGCCGGGTTCTACGACCAGTCCCACTTCTCACGGCACTTCAAGCGCGTGGTCGGCACGAGTCCGGGTCATTACGCGCGCACAGGGGCCGCGGCCTACTGACGCCGCTCCAGCACCCCGCGTACGAAGGCCGCCTGGCCCGCGTGCTGCAGGTCGTCGGCGATGACGCTGATCAGCCGTACGCCGAGGGTCACCGGCGGTGACCACGCCTCGTCCACGACGCGGTCCAGGGCCCGGCCGTCGAGTCCCCGGACGAAGCCGAGGGTCTGCTCGTGCACGGCGTCGAAGTAGCCGAGGAGAAGGTCGCCCGACCCCACCGTCACGGAACCCACCTGCGCGCTGCTCTGGCCGTAGCCGGTCGCGCCTTTCTCCAGGGGCAGCTCGAAGCGGGATTCCCAGTCCTCGGAGAACCAGATCTGTTCCGTGCCCGCCGCATCGGCGACGTGGTCGTCCTGGACGCGCGTGAGGTGCCACACGAGCCAGGCGATGGAGTTCGCGTCGTCGTCGGTCCTGGCGTTGAGGTCCTCGGGTGGGAGTCCCTCGACCGCGGAGTGCACCGCTTCATGGATTCGCTCGAACGCATCGGCGAGAATGCCTGCACTGTTCATACGACCACCATGGCCGGTCCGCGGACGGGGCCCCGACTTCGACACGCGGCCGTCACGGGTGCACGGTGTGGAGCCACTTGGTCAGCAGGGCGTTGACCTCCGAGGGGCGTTCCTGCTGGATCCAGTGGCCGCACCCGTCCAGGATGTGGGAGGAGACCAGGCCCGGAAGCGTCGTGGGGAAGGCGGCGATGGCGTCGGCCATCCAGGTCGTGGAGGAGTCGAGGGCTCCCCCGATGAAGAGCGAGGGGCAGCTGAGACGCGCTCCGTCCCAGGCCGCCAGGTCCTCCCAGTCACGGTCGACGTTCCGGTAGCGGTTGAGCGCGCCGGTGAGGCCGGTCCTCTCGAACTCGGCGCTGCAGACGTCCAGCTCCGCCTCCGGGAGCCAGGACGGCAGGGCGCCGCCGGTGAAGCGGTCACGCATGGTCCCTCCGGCGGGCACGAAGAAGGGGCTGTCCGCGCCGGGCGGCGGCATCGTGTCGCCGGAGAGCGAGGTGTAGAACCCCGCGAGCCACCCGCGTACGTCCGGTTCGATCTCCGCCTCGGCGCGGCCGGGCTGCTGGAAGTAGCTGACGTAGAACTCCTCGTCCCCGCCGATACGGGCGAAGCCGTCGGTGGGGCGGACCGGGTTCCAGGGGGCGTAGGGGACGCTGAGCATGGCCGCGGCCGTGAACATGTCGGGGCGCAGCAGCGCGCTGTCGGCGGCGATGTTCGAGCCCCAGTCGTGGCCGACGAGCGTCGCGGTCTCCTCCCCCAGGGCGCGTACGACGCCGACGTTGTCGGCCACGTGGGCCGTCATCCGGTAGGCGTCCACCGGCCCGGGGGCCGAGGAGCGCCCGTAGCCGCGTACGTCGAGGGCGACCGCGCGGAAGCCCGCCTCGGCGACGGCGGCGAGCTGGTGGCGCCAGGAGTACGAGGTCTCCGGGAAGCCGTGGATCATGAGGACGAGCGGGCCGCTCCCCTGTTCCAGGAGATGGATCCGGCCGCCGGGAACGTCCACCAGCCGGTGGACCGCCCCGGGGACGGTGGTGGAGGGCTCGGCGGCGGGAGCGTGCTGCGACATGGGTCTCCTCGGGTGATCGGTGCCTGTCGGCACGACCATCATTCGGCGCCACGGCACCGCCGGCCAAGAGAAGTTGCCGTTACGGCAAACGCGTCTGCGGTCGTCCGACGAGGAGGTGCAGGAGGTGGGCGCAGGCCGCCGCCTCGCCCGGGTGCCGCGCGATCACCTCGTACGTACCGCGTTCGTACGCGCCGGTCTCCCACACCCCGTCGGGGGCCTTCCGCAGGAACAGGAAGTCGGGGGGTGTGGGCGCCGGTTCGTGCACGCCTTCGATGCGGTAGTAGCCGTCGGCGACGCCGGCGGCGTGCAGCGCGGCGCGCAGTTCCCGGCGTTCCACGGCGGGTCCTACGCTCCCACGGCGGTGAGGTAGGCGTGGTCGAGCAGCCACTTCACGTTGAGCCGCTGGCCCGCGCCCGGGTCGAGGAAGACGGCGTCGAGCTTGATCTGCTGGCCGCCGCCGGGCTGTTCGAACCACGGGGCGATGCTGCCCTGCCAGACCCAGAACGGCTTGGTGACCTTGTAGACGCGGTAGTCGCACGGGACCGCGGTGTCGCGGGTGTTGAGGTTCTGCGGGGGCAGGGCGCGCTCCTTGTAGGCGTCGCCCGCCGGGGCGAGGTAGCCGCCGTACTCCGACCCGAAGCGGTCCAGGCGCTGGCCGGTGCGCAGCTTCGCGGGCTCCTTGTCGATCTCGCCGTTGACCTCGGCGAAGCCGTCGTTGGGCGGGTACTTCCAGCTGCCCGTGTCCGCCGGTCCCTCCCAGTACTTGTTCAGGAAGGCGGAGGGGGAGAGACTTCCGGTCCGCTTGTACCCCTTGAGCAGGGGGCCGACGGGGGCCTGCTTCGTGGAGGGCAGCCACTGGGGGCCCAGCCGCGCGTCCCCGAGGAACTCACCGGTGCAGGGGTCGTGGGCGACTGCCGCCGTCGTACGGTCCTCGTGCGGTGCGGCGCTCGCGGCGGGCGCGGCCACCAGGCCGGCGGCGAGGCCGATCGCGGCAAGTGCGGTGCGGATACGGTTCATTCGGGTGTCCCCTCGGATGCCGATGAGTACTCGGTAGGCTCACGTAGGGTAAGCGAATGACTCCGTAAGGCGATTGCGCCATGCCGTTCGGTGTCCGGCCGGGTGACGCCCGGCCGGACAGCGCTCTCTCAGTGGGCCGTGCCGTCCGGGACGAGTCCGTCGGCGGCGAGGCCCTGCAGGACGGCCTCACCCAGCGCCTGGACCGCGGACATCGGGCGCACCATCACGGTGAACTCCTTGATGCGGCCGTCCTCGTCGAACTGGAGCAGGTCGATCCCGTGGATCGCCTTGCCGTTCACCGTCGCCCTGAACAGCAGGATCTCCGAGGGCTCCTGGGCGCCCTCCGCACTGGTGGAGGCCTCGCCCTCGAACTGCCCGACGTACCGGAAGTCCTCGAACGTCCTGAGGAGTACGCCGAAGAGTCCGAGCACCATCGGCCGGCCCTCGAAGGGTGTGAACTTCACCGGGCTGAAGAGTCGGGCGTCCTCGGTGAACAGCTCCTCGAGTGCCGCGTGGTCGCCCTTCTCGACGGCGGCCCTGAAGCGTTCCGTGGTTTCGGCGGTCATGGTCATCACTCCCCGGCTCCTGACGGCCGCCGGTGGGGCGACCGTTCGCTCAGGCGAGTGTGGCGCAGGGCCGGTGGGCCGGTGAAGGCGGGGCCGCGGTGGCAGGGGGTCAGCCGGGCGTATCGGCGTAACGGACGGTGACCTTCTCGAATCCCAGGGAGGCCAGCAGTCCCTGGAGCATCGAGGTGGTGTTCTTCTCGGCCCGCTTCGTCAGGCCGCTCTCCTCGGCCGCCTTCCCGATGTGCTGTGCGGCCAGCTTGTTGACCGCCTGCTCGCTTCCGGGGTTGTCGGAGAAGAAGTCGCCGAGCCGGTCGAGGAGACCACGCTGCTTGGACACGGCGTAGGAGCGCTCCGGGTCCAGGGCGGGCTTGCCCAGCACCGCGTGGGGCAGGACGAGCTCGGCCGTGGTGCGGTCCTTGTCGACCTTCACCCCGTCGGGCCCGAGCTCGCCGAGGTCCACGGAGGCGCCGACGGTGCCCGCGCCGACGTACAGCGTGCGGGTGCCCCGGATGGCGTCGGGCAGGAATTTGGCGTCCTTCTCCAGGTCGACGACGACCTGGAAGTTCCCGGAGGCCGCCTCGTAGGCGCTCATGTCCTGGATGGACTTGAGCACCGCGGGGCCGGAGCGGTCGGTGGTCTCCTCGCCGAAGAGACCGCCGAGTCCCGGCAGCAGGCTGATCCGGGAACCCAGGAGCAGCAGGACGAGCGCCGCGGCGCACACTCCCGCGAACGGCAGGCATCCCCGCGTGCGGGAGCGGCGGCGCGGCGCGCCGTCGTGGCCGGGGTCCCCGGTGCTGTCTGTCCTTACGTCAGTGGACGTCATTCCTTCCGTGTGACCCGGTCCGGCGATTTCAGTCCGCCCGGGCCCCCGGATTACGCCAGATCCTGTACGGGCGTGGGCTGTTGGGCTTGCTCAGGCTCCGGTGGCGCCGTCCAGCCGTTCCCTCAGGAGGTCGGCGTGGCCGATGTGGCGGGCGTACTCGGCGATCATGTGGACGTACACCGTGCGCAGCGAGAGGACCGAGCCGCGCCAGGTGAGGGTGGTGTCGAGCGACACCCCGTCCGCCGTCTCGTCGGCGAGGCGCATCTCCTCGACGAGACGGGCGTAGTCCTCGGCGGCACGGTCCGGTTCGAGGTCCTCGAAGTCCGCGTCCTTGCCCTTCTCCGGGTCGTACATCGAGGGGAGCGACAGGCCCGCGAGACCCTGGCGGAACCAGATCCGCTCCACCTTGGCCATGTGCCGGATCAGGCCGAGGAGGGTGAGGTTGGACGGCTCGACGGTCTGCTCGGCGAGCTGGCGGCCCGTCAGTCCGGCGCACTTCTGCAGCAGTGTGCTGCGGTAGAACGCCAGGAAGCCGGTCAGTGTCTCGCGTTCGCCGCCGACGAGCGGTCCGATGGTGCGGGTTGCTTCAGGAGCTGTCCATGTCATCGCATGATCATGCCTCGCGTCGGACGGTTCGCGCGAGGGATTAGGAGGCGCCCGCACGCGCCTACGGGGAAGTCCCGGCCGCCTGCCGGCGACCGGGACCCCCGGATCGCGCGGTCACTCACTCCAGAAGGTCCGAGTACGCCCCCAGAGCCAGTGCGACGTCGGTCTGTGCCCAGAACCGGTGGTAGGTGAAGACGGGAGCGGTCCCGCCGTCCAGATAGGCCTGCACCTTCGGCCAGTTCGGGTCGTCCTCGTAGAACGACCGGATGGAGAGGAACGTCGAGTCGTTGTCGACGGTGTCCCCGTTGGGCATCTCACCCGTCCAGCCGTTCGGGACGTACACCGGGTCGTCGAACCGGTTGTAGTCGGCACGGGTTTCGGGGACCGCTATTCCGGCGTCGTCCTGGTAGTGGCTCCACATGCCGTCGAGCAGCCCCTGTGCCGTGGCCTTGGCCTCGGCGTCACCGGACCTGGCGGCGTAGTAGGTCAGTGTCCTGGCGTAGGCCCCGGCCACCCCGACGTCGTTGGTGTAGTCCGCGACCGTGACGTGCAGCCCGGAGTTCGCCCCGGGGCTCGACGCGTTCCAGGTGTCGGGCGCGCCCGACCACTGGAGGGTGGACGGCATGAGGTAGGTGCCGTCCGGGTTGACGGTCGTCTCGGACAGGGCCCAGTCGACCCACTTGTCGAGCACGGCCTTGGCCTGTGCGTCACCCGACTCGTGGTAGTACTCCGCGACGCGCTCCATGGACCACGCCTGGAAGCCGAACCACTGGTTGGACGGCGGGTCGTGGTAGACGGGCTTCTCGTCGTAGTACATGCCGTAGAAGGTGGGCGTACCGGCCGGCGGCTGGGCGTAGCTGCCCTTCCAGCTGTTGGTCGCGCCGCCCGCGATGGCTCCCTCGTCGGACTGGAGCCACTGGTAGAAGTCCAGCTGCCGGTCCAGGCTCTTGGCCCAGTCGGACTGTCCCGTGGCCGACTTGGGCTTGAGGTCGGCGACGGAGCTGAGCGCGTAGGCCGCCATCGGGTTCTGGTAGCCGCCGTGCGCGTGGCTGGATCCGATGCGCCAGGACCAGCCGGCCGAGGTGTCGGTGGCGCCGCCCCAGGCGTAGTACCAGGACATCAGGTAATGCGCGCTGTCCTTGCCGCTGCCGGCGGGGCAGGTGGTGGGGCCGACGCAGTTGCCGACCTTCTTGAAGTACTTGTCGAACATGGAGTAGCGGAGGTAGTCGCCCATCTTGGCGGCCTTGCCGACGGTCGCCGAGACCTCGCTCGACTTGCCCTGCTCCTTCGCCCAGACATCGGCCCAGTAGGCGGCCTGTACGGCACGGGCGTCCGCGTCCGGAGCGTTGGTGAACTTCCACTGCTTGGCGTAGGAGGCATCCCCGGTGAACAGGTCCAGGTAGCCGTTGGTCCCGCCGTAGGTGAAGTTGTCGCAGGTGGGGTGGGTGACGGTCTCCCAGACGGACTCCTGGGGGCCGCGCTGGAAGGTGTTGATGTACGACGGTCCGGTCTCGGTGGGTCCGGCCGCGCACTTACCGGGCGTGTTGCCGTAGCCGTAGACGTTGTCGACGTCCTGGATCCAGTGCATCCCGTAGATGTCGTCGGTGCCGTAGGCGCTCTTCAGCTCGGCGGCGATCGGGTCCGAGCCGGAGGTCGCCGAGCCGTCGAGGACGGCCGGGTACTCGTTCGGGGTGTCGTACTCGGGGGCGTACGTCGCCGGCTTGGACGCGTTGTAGAAGGAGTTCGTGGGCTGGTCGGCGTGGGTGGGGATCATGTACGTCTCCATGGTGTCCCACGCACCGTTGAACTTCGTCCAGTCGCCGGTGATCTTCCCGTACATCGCCTGGAGCCAGATCAGATAGCTGTACGCCTCCGACGTCGTCTCGTGGCCGTGGTCGGGAGCCTCCACGATGAGCGTCTCCACGGAGTGGTAGGGGATGCCCTCCGAGGAGAAGTAGCCGTTCGCGGGGTCGGTGATCTTCCCGTACAGATCGAGGAAGCGGGCGTCGTACTCCTTGGCCTCCGCGAGCTGGGTGACGGTGACCTCGGCCTTGCTGTGGCCGGGCGCCGTGACCGTGAAGGTCGCCGCTCCCGTGCCGGTTCCGTCGGCCGAGACGGTCACCTTCTGGGGTGTGGACCAGTTCGAGGGGGTGAAGGTGAGGCCGGCGCCACCGGTGACGCTCAGTCCGGAGTTTCCGGCGCTCCGCGCCACCGTGACGGCGACGGACGAGGCGGGCTCGGTGGAGAGCGACACCTCGAAGGTCCCCGACGTGCCCTGCTGCACGCCCAGTTGGGCGGGCGTGGCGACGACGGCCGGGCCCGCGACGACGGTGATGCCCGCCGGGGTGGACTCCGCCGACGCGCCGAGGCTGTCGTAGGCCCTGGCGTACACGGAGTGGCCGCCGGCGGTCAGCCCCTGGGCGCTGTAGGTGTAGGGGGACGTGGTGTCCGTGCCCAGCAGCTTCGTGTCGTCGTAGAACTCGACCTTGCTGATCCCCGCTCCGTCGGCGGCCGCGGCGGTGGCGGCCAGCGGGACGGCGTCTCCGGCGGTGAAGACGGCGCCCGCCGCCGGACTGGTGAGAACGGTGATCGGCGGCTGATGGGCGCCCACGCACGCGGTGCCGTTGACGGCGAAGGTGGTGGGCGCGGTGTTGGTGCCGCTGTAGGTGAACTGCGCGCCCGTCGTGACGGCGCTTCCGGCGGCGATGGCGCCGTTCCAGCTCGCGTTCCTGACGGTCACCGTGCTGCCGGACTGGGACCAGGTGCCGTTCCACCCGTTGGTGAGCTTCTGGCTGCCGGCGTAGTCGTACGTCAGGGTCCAGCCGTCGATCGCGGTGGAACTCCTGTTGGTGACGGTGAGTTCGGTGCTGAAGCCCGAACCCCAGTCGTTGGTCGTGTAGTCGACGCTGCATTGGACCGCGGCGGCCTGGGCCGGCGTACCGGCTGCGGCAGTCATTCCCAGAGGGAGGGCCAGCGCCGCCGCGAGGGCTGTCCACAGCCGCCGTCGGCGTCCGGCTCCGGTTCTGCCCGATCTTCTCGGTAACCAGGTTCTTCGTGCGCGTCCCGATGGCATGCGCAGTACCTCCTCGCGGCTCGGCGACATGGGGAGTGTGCGGGGCTGAGCACAAGCCTTGAACCAGTGGGAGCGCTCCCAGCATGGGGACGAGGAAAAAGAGAGTCAAGAGACTTGAAGAGTCGAATTATTTCGATACCGAGAGATGAGAACGGGTGTGTTGACCGACACCACTTGACGCTCTAACGTCAAGCCACACCAGTGGGAGCGGTTCCACCAGTCGACGTGCCGTAGGGGGCACGCCCGATCTGCAAGGAGTCGCTCATGTGTCATCCCCCGCGTGTCGCACCTGTTCAGGCTGCTCCCCGGAGCAGTGCTCGGCATGGCCGGCAACACCCGCACGGCCATGGTCACGGCTTCCGGATCCACCCTCGTACGCACGGTGGAGAACAGCACGGCGCATCAGCGGGGCGGCGGTCCCGCGTCGGTGCGCCCAGGCGCGACAGTGCGGCCCGCACCACGGATCCGACCGGCTCCACCGGTCCGGTGGATCTCCCCGTCCCCGCCGACGGACGCCCGGAACGGGCGTCCGGAGCAACGAGCGCGCCGCTCTGCGGACGTGCGCCGGCCGGGACACCCGCGCAGCCCCCGCACCCTCGGACAAGGAGCACCGGCCTGACCTGAACCCATGGATCGGCAGTACGCGGAACGGCCCGACGGGCCGATGCGCACGCCGACGGCATCGGCCATGAGGACCCGCGGGCACGAAGAACCGCCCGCAGCCGCGTGGCACGCCCACCACTCGCCATCCGCGCGAGCGAGGACCGCTCGAACACCCCCGCTCGCACCGGTCTCGCCGAAGTCCCCCTCGCCGCAGGCGAGTCGGCGAACAGACCTGCCCCCACCGGGGGCCCGGCGACCGAAGACCCACCTCACGGACGGGCCTGGAACACCTGGGACCGCTCACGGCCCGTCCTCGATCAGCGACCACGACGGAACCCCCACCCCGTACGAATCGGGCTGCGCGACACCCGCGCGCCCTCGACAGCTGAGGAAACGGAATTCGTATGAGCCGCACGAGCCGCACCACCCTGCGCCGATCCCGAATGGCGCTCATAGCCGCGGGCGCACTCGTCGCCGCCGCAGCGGGCTCCGCCACCGCGGCGGCCCCCTTCGGAGCCTCCGCCGCGGCGGCAGCCGGCTGCACGGTCGACTACAAGATCCAGAATCAGTGGAACGGCGGACTCACCGCCGCCGTCAGCGTCACCAACACCGGTGACGCCCTGGCCGGCTGGCAGCTGGAGTGGTCGTTCGCCGGCGGCGAGACGATCAGCCAGGGCTGGAACGCCACGGTCTCGCAGAGCGGCGCCGCGGTCACCGCGAAGGGCCTCTCGTACAACGCGGCGCTCGCCAAGGGGGCTTCCGCGTCCTTCGGCTTCAACGCGACGGGCAACGGCAACAGCGCCGTACCCGCGACCTTCAAGCTGAACGGCGTCACGTGCAACGCCGACCCGACGGACCCCACCGACCCGACCGATCCGACCGACCCGACGGACCCCACGGGTCCGACGGCCCGGGTCAACAACCCGTACGAGGGCGCCAAGGTCTATGTGAACCCGGAGTGGTCGGCCAACGCCGCCGCCGAACCGGGCGGCAGCCGCATCGCTGATCAGCCGACGGGCGTCTGGCTCGACCGCATCGCCGCCATCGAGGGCGCCAACGGCGGAATGGGCCTGCGTGACCACCTGGACGAGGCCCTGGCCCAGAAGGGCTCCGGCGAGCTCGTCTTCCAGGTCGTCATCTACAACCTGCCCGGACGCGACTGCGCGGCGCTCGCCTCCAACGGTGAGCTCGGCCCCACCGAGATCGGCCGCTACAAGACCGAGTACATCGACCCGATCGCCGCCATCCTCGCCGACGAGAAGTACGCCGGTCTGCGCATCGTCACCACGGTCGAGATCGACTCCCTGCCGAACCTCGTCACCAACACCGGCAGCCGGCCGACCGCGACCCCGGCCTGTGACGTGATGAAGGCCAACGGAAACTACCAGAAGGGCGTCGGCTACGCGCTGAACAAGCTCGGCGACGCGCCCAACGTCTACAACTACATCGACGCGGGGCACCACGGCTGGATCGGCTGGGACGACAACTTCGGCCCGTCCGCCGACCTCTTCAAGGAGGCGGCGACGACCGAGGGCGCCACGGTCGACGACGTGCACGGCTTCATCACCAACACGGCCAACTACGGCGCCACGACGGAGGACAACTTCTCCATCGACGACTCCGTCAACGGCACGTCCGTACGCCAGTCGAAGTGGGTCGACTGGAACCGCTACACGGACGAGCAGTCCTTCGCCCAGGCCTTCCGCAACGAGCTGGTCTCGGTCGGCTTCAACTCCGGCATCGGCATGCTGATCGACACCTCCCGCAACGGCTGGGGCGGCGCGAACCGGCCGACCGGGCCGGGCGCGAGCACCAGCGTCGACACCTACGTGGACGGCGGCCGCTACGACCGGCGCATCCACCTGGGGAACTGGTGCAACCAGGCCGGAGCCGGCCTCGGCGAACGGCCGCAGGCGGCGCCCGCCGCGGGCATCGACGCGTACGTCTGGATGAAGCCCCCGGGGGAGTCGGACGGCTCCAGCAAGGAGATCCCGAACGACGAGGGCAAGGGCTTCGACCAGATGTGCGACCCGGCCTACGCGGGCAACGTCCGTAACGGCAACAACCCGTCCGGGGCGCTGGCCGACGCGCCGGTCTCCGGCAAATGGTTCTCCGCCCAGTTCCAGGAGCTCATGAAGAACGCCTACCCGGCGCTCTAAGCTCCGCGCCGGCGGGCTCCGGGCGCTCCCCCGCCCGGGCCCTCCCGCCGGCCGCGCCACCTGTCGAACAGAGCGCGTCCGCGAGTCACCGGCGCGGACGCGCTCCGGCGCGCGGTGGAGCCGGACCCACGGGGCTTCGTCTCCGCCGCCTTGGCCCGGGCCTTCGTCCCGGCGGCGGGCTTCGTGGCGGCGGGCTTCTTCGTGGCGCCGGCCTTCGTGGCGGCGGGCTTGGTCGCGCGCTCGGCGTCCGGCTTCTTCCGGGGCGACGGCGTCCGCGGTCCGGGCTTCTTCTCGTCGGCCGCGGCCGGGTCGTCCGAGAGGGCGTGGTAGCGGTGGCTGATCCGGCGCCCCACCAGCGCGTACCCCAGCAGCGCGCCCGTCGTGTTGAGGATCACGTCGTCGATGTCGAAGGCCCGTCCGGCCACCAGGGCGCCCTGCGTCAGCTCGACGACCGCCATGACGAGCACTGTCAGCACGGTCATCCGGATCATCCGCAGACGGCGCGGCACCAGAATGGGCAGCAGCACACCGAACGGTGTGCCCATCAGGATGTTTCCGCCCGCCTGTTTGCACGCGGCGAGGAAGGTGTAGTCCTCCGCGTACTGCCGCAGGGACCGCCCCGGCCTCAGATTGGACGTCACGATGTCCTCCGAGGCGGGCGACGGGGTGAGCGTCAGCTTCGCCAGGACCACCGAGAACGCGACCAACGCCACGAACGCGGCGGCCAGTACAGCCGCCCGCAGCAGCAGACGCCCTATGCCTCCGTGTCGTGCACTACGATTCGCCTCTGCTGTCATGGCGGAACGAATGCCCCCAACCTCCGCGGCCACACCCCCGGTCCGGGTGCGACCATGTGCGCATGAGCGCACAGAAGAAGGACGAGTTGCTGGCGGAGGCCGTAGGGCTGCGGGAGCAGGGCCATCCCGAACAGGCCAGGGAACGCCTCCTCGCCCTCACCGCCTCGTTCCCGGACGCGGTGGACGTCGCGTACCAGACCGCCTGGGTCCACGATGTGCTCGGCCTCGAGGCCGAGGCGGTGCCGTACTACGAGCGGAGTCTGCAGGGCGACGACCTCACGGGCGAGGACCGCCGGGGTGCGCTGCTGGGTCTCGGCAGCACCTATCGCGTCCTGGGCAGGTACGGGCAGGCCGTCGAAACGCTCCGGCGCGGTGTGTCGGAGTTCCCGGACGACGGGGCGCTGAGGACCTTCCTGTCCATGGCCCTGTTCAACACCGGCGAGCACCACGAGGCCATGCAGCTCCTGCTGCGTCTAGTCGCGACGACGAGCGACAGTCCGCACGTCCAGCAGTACCGGCCGGCCATCGAGCATTACGCGGCAGATCTCACCCGGACCATGTGAGCGCCAGGGAGGCAAGGAGAAGCCCCGGCCGGATCGGGGGAATCCAGCCGGGGCGGCTTGTGTGCGGAGGTGAAGGCGGGCCACTGCCCGGCGGCCCTACGGCCACTCACCCCTACGCATAGATGAACGATAAACCACCGCCGCCCGTTCCCGTACATCGACCCCTGGCCGTGTGATCCACACCACGGCCGTGCAGGCCGGGGCGTCCGCACGGGTCACGGAGCGGTGGCGCGGCCGATCGTCAGCGGGCCTCGCGGAACACGACATGCCGCCCGGCGGCCGGGTCGAACTTCCGCAGCTCCAGCCGGTCGGGATCGTTGCGCCTGCTCTTCCGCGTCACATAGGTGTGGCCGGTTCCGGCCGTGGAGCGGAGCAGGACGACGGGCCTGGTCTCACTGCGCGCCATGGAGCCTCCAGACAAATTCCGACCTCACTCCCGGGGTGGGAATGGGTGTCGTTTTCGTTTCTGGTCCGCACAACGCACACAGGGGCCCCGCCATTCCCGGGCCCCCGCTCCCCCGCGGAGTCGCCGGACGTTCCCACCCAGAGGGCTCGAACGGGCGACCGACGCACATGCGTCATCGACCTCGAACCCCTCATCGAATCGACACCGGACGCCGGCGCCGACCCGCACCGGCGGACGCTTTCGCACTCCTGCGCATATGCCCTGCTCCCGGTCGGTGCGAGCCGTGAGAGGTCGCACGCGCGGGCGTACGCCGAGCGGCTCACGCCCGGCGACTTGCGTCAACTCGCCACCAGGGGCAAGGGTGTTCGGCGGACCCCCGCTCCACTCAGCCGATGGCATATGCCGGAAGCAAGAACGTATCGAGTGTTGCCAAACCCCTTACGGGGCCTCTCGGCCTGTGCAACAGTCGTGTTCGGTCCACCCCACGAACCGGCCGTACCGCCTGTATCGGAGTGCCAGATGCCGTCCCATCTGTTCGCGGACCGCCCCGCCCCACAGCCGCCCGAGCGTGACGCCGTCGACGCCCTGATCAATCGGACCCGGCTGCTGCGCGGCGATGTCGACGCGGTGCGGCGCGACACCTGTGTCATCGACGACGACGATCCCCAGCAGCGCTGGCAGCGAGCCCTCTGCGAACTCGCCGTCCATCAGCTCGACGACCTCGGCGAGCATCTGGGCCAGCTGAGGGACGGCATCTCCCGGGCTCCGGCCGCCGCCGAGCCCGTGGGAGAGCACTCCCCGACGCCGGCCGGGCCGCCGACGGGCTCACTCCTCAGCAGGGTGGGCAGCGCGGAGTGGAATCTGCTCACCGACGAGGTCAGCTGGTCCGATGAGCTGTACCAGATCTTCGGCAGGGACCCGGGGGCGGGAGCGCTGTCCTTGGACGAACTGCCGTCGGTGCTTCTCGCGGAGGACCAGCCTCTCCTGACCTCGATGGTGACCGACTGCCTGGTGGACGGACGCCCGATAGACGGCGAATTCCGCATCCTGCTGCCCGACGGAGGCATGCGCACCCTGCACATGATGGGCGAGCCCGTCCTCGACGCTGACGGCTGCACCGCTTCCATGTGGGCGGTCCTGCGCGATGTCAGCAGGCTGCGGCGCAGCCAGCACATCGTGGGCAGGACCCGGGACACGCTGCGGCGCCAGGAGCACATGGCCCGGGCCGAGCACCGGATGGCAGTGGAGCTCCAGGAGGCCGTTCTCCCCTCGTGGCGGGGGTCGCTGCCCATATCCGACCGGGGCACGAGGGGCCTGGACATCGCCGCGCACTACCTTCCGTCGGGGTCGAGCGACCTCATCGGCGGCGACTGGTACGACGCGCTGCCCCTCCCTGACGGAACGACTCTGCTGACCGTCGGGGACCTCACCGGCCACGGGATCCCGGCGACCTCGGCCATGGCGATGCTGCTCGGGGCACTGCGCGGCATGGCCGTGGCGGGCATCGGACCCGGACCGGTCATGGGCCATCTGAACCAGCTGATCGAAGCCTCGGCACAGCCCGCCCTGGGCAGCGCCGTCTGCTGCCGCTTCGACCCCGCGACCGGAGCCCTCGTCTGGGCGCAGGCAGGACACCCCGCGCCGCTGCTGTTCCGCGACGGGGTGGGGCGTCCGCTGCCCGCGCCGGACGGGGTGCTGCTCGGGGCTGCGTCCGGGGTCACCTACGAGCAGGACCAGGTGGACCTGCTGGCGGGCGACGTACTCGTACTGCACACCGGCGGACTGACGAGCACGGACGACCGGAACGCCGGCCCGGACATGCTTCTGGGGCTGGCGCCTCGGTTCGCGCAGGCCCGCACGGCACAGGAGTGCGTACGGACGGTGGTCGAGGCGCTCGGCTCCGCCGAACGACTCGACGACGCCTGCGTGTTGGTGGCCCGCGTCGAGGCATGAGCGGGCCACGGCCGCCATACCGAAGACCGTCCTGCTGAAGACGTCCTGCCAGAGCTGCCCGTACGGACCCGCCCGCCGTGTGCGGACGGATCAGACCTCTGAACCCTTCGTCTTCTTGCCGGCCACGCGGGGAGGCAGAGCGCGTTCGATCTCCTCCCGCAGGTCCTCGATCTTGGCGTATCCCGCGAACTGGCCGGTGAGGCGGTACATCTCGCGCAGCCGGTCCCACGTGCGGTGCGAGGACGTCTCCCCCATCGACACGAGGGCCAGCCGTGCGTAGCGGTCGGCCTGCTCGGGGTCGTCGGCGATGAAGCACGCGGAGGCCAGAGAGATGTAGTCGAAGATCTTCGACCGCTGGCGCCCGTTTATCCGCAGATCCAGTGCCTGCTTGGCATGACGCTGAGCGGTGGAGGCCGCTCCCGGGTCGTGCTCGGCCAGCGTACGGAAGGCCAGGGCCTGCATCCCGTGCATGTCCGCCTCGTCGAACATCTGCATCCAGCTCGGGGGCGGCACATCGCCCTTGTCCGAGACGAAGAGCTCCTCGGCCTCACCGAGTGTGCGTCGCATGGCCTGCCCGCGTCCCATCGATGCCTGCGCCCAGGCCTCGATGGTGCGCAGCATCGCCCGGGTACGCGGCAGGGTCTCCTCCCCCGAACCCGACTTGGCGAGCTTCATCAGGTCCAGGGCGTCGTCCGGCCTGCCCAGGTGGACCATCTGGCGGGCGGCGCGGGAGAGTGCCTCGCCGGCGCGGGGACGGTCCCCGCCCTCGCGCGCCGCGTGTGCGGCGATCACGAAGTACTTCTGGGCGGTGGGTTCGAGGCCGACGTCGTGGGACATCCAGCCGGCGAGGACGGCGAGGTTGGCGGCGACGCCCCAGAGACGGCGCTGCAGATGGTCGGGGTGGCGGTAGGCGAGCATGCCGCCCACCTCGTTGAGCTGGCCCACGACCGCCTTGCGCTGGAGTCCGCCGCCTCTCGATGCGTCCCAGGCCCGGAAGACCTCGACCGAGCGCTCGAGGGCCTCGATCTCCTCGGATCCGACGGGGGCGGCCTCGTACAGGTCGAAGCCGGCGTTGTCGGCGTACAGGGGATCGTTGAGACCGGAGGCCCGGGCCGCCGGAGCGGGCTCGGAGTGCAGCCAGTCGTACATGGCGCCGGTGAGAGCTGAGCCAGCGGCGAGCGCGGCGCCCGCGCCCACCAAGCCGCGTCGGTTGAGCATGAGGTCCATTCCCGTGAATTCGGTGAGGACCGCTGCCGTCCGTTCGGGCGCCCACGGCAAACCGTCGGGATTGTCTTCCGTCCCGGCTTTTCGCCGCTTCCCCACACGCCCGCGCCGGCCGAACCCGAGGTCCTCGATGGTCACGACACGGCCGAGCCGCTCGGTGAACAGAGCTGCCAACACTTCGGGCACGGGATCGCGGGGGGACTCCCCCATGTCGATCCAGCGCCTCACCCGCGAGGTGTCGGTGGCGAGTTGGAGGTGGCCCATGGCCGCCGCCTGCCTGTTCACCATTCTCGCGAGTTCGCCCTTGGACCAGCCGGCCAGGCCGAACAGGTCCGACAGACGGGTGTTGGGTTCTCCGGTCACGTCAAGCCCCCAGGTTCTCGGCTGACTTGACCCTAGCCCCCCGGCGGATGCCGGGCGAATATTCGCCAGGGTTCGCCAGGGGTCGCTAGATGTTGTGCCACCCGCGATCCGGTGTCAGGTAGGAAAGCGCCACCCCGCCCGGCAGCCCTCGGTACTCCCCAGGGTGCCGGACGGCCGCCGGCCGGGGCGGCGCACGTAACTTGTCGGCGCACGAAGGGATCTGTCTCGCCCATGTACACAGCATCGTCCTCCGTGTCCGCCCCGCCCCGGCCGCTTCGTCCCTTGGGGACGGGCGGCGGGCCGTATCTCGACCCCCGCGCCGCGTCACCGGCGTCCGGCACGGGTCGGACCCGGCGGGCGGCGGGGCCGGGCTCCCCACCGCTCAGCGGACGACTGGACCTGTCCGGTGCCCAGGGCGCGCAGCTACGGATGGCCATCGCCTCCGTGCACCGCATCTGCCCCGAGTTCAACCCGGTTCAGGTGCTGCGCCGCAGCGGGCGATCGGTGCTGATCGTGGGCACCACCGGCCGCGCGACCGCGGTGGCCAAGTGTTTACTTGACCACTCCCCCGCGTGGACGGAGCGGTTCCGGCACGAAATAGCGGCATACCGCGCCTTCGTCAGGCACCGCCCACCGGTCCGGGCCCCGCGGCTCATCGCCGCCGACCCGGAGAACTGCACCCTGGTGATCGAGCGGATGCCCGGACGGGTCGCGGCACTGACGAGGCATCCCGCGGAGGCGCCGCCCCGCGCGGATCTGCGTGCCGTGCTCGGCGCGGTCAGCCGGATCAACGCCTGGAGGCCGCCGGCCGGTCTGTTCGACGCGCCCCTGGACTACGCCTCGCGGATCGCCCGCTATCACGAGCTGGGTCTCTTCACCGACCGTGATCTGGGTGACCTGCAGAAGCTGCTGCACGGTCTGGCCCACGCGGGCGGGCGACAGGGCATGGGCCAGTTCTGCCACGGCGACGCCCTGCTCTCGAACATCCTGCTGCCGCCCACCGGGCCCGTCCTGGTCGACTGGGAGCACGCCGGCTGGTATCTGCCGGGGTATGACCTGGCGACGCTGTGGACCGTGCTCGGCGACGCACCGGCGTCCAGGCGCCAGATCAGCCAGCTGGCACAGGCGTCGGGCGCGGCCGCCCGTGACGCCTTCCTGGTGAACCTCATGATCGTGCTGACCCGGGAGATCCGTACGTACGAGACGGCTGTCCAGCGGGCCATGCGCGAAGGTGCGCCGGCCGGGGGCGGCCAGGCACGGCAGGGGGTGCTGTCCTCCGGCGAGGAGCAGCGGCTGCTGCTGCGCAGGCTGCACGACGACTGCGCCATGGCCCGGCGGGCCGTGCGCGCCGCGGTGGGAACACGCTGACCACGCCGGGTCGACCGGCCTGACGGACGGGGGAAGCGCGCTGCGGGACGTGTGCCGACACACAGGTCCCGCAGCGCGCCGTTCGCCGAATCGGCAGCCGGTCAGGATCCGGCTCGCACCACATCGACGTCGGACGCCTTGACGAAGCCGATCCGGTGACCGATCTGGACCGTCACATACTTCTGATCTCCCCGGAAGTACGTGTGGTCGTAGGGCTTCGAGGAGTCGATCGTCGGTGCGTAGAAGTATCCGTTGGGGGCTTCGCCTCCACCGGGGAAGGCCTGTCCCGCCTTGATGGTGTAGACGAGCGGAGTGCCCACGGTCGGCTTGACGAAGTCCGTGGGGTACTCCGCCTTCTCCGGGTAGGCGACGCCGTACACCGGCACCTCCTCCTTGCCTGCCTTCGGTCGTACGAGACGGCCGGCTGTGGGGCTGACGACCCGGCTTCCGGCGGGCGTGCGGAGCCAGGCCTTCTCCCCGTACCACCAGATCGCCGTCCAGCCGGGTGCCTTGCCGGCGACGACCGCTTGCTGGGTGGCGCTGATCTTGCTGCCCCAGTCCGCGGCGCAGTTCGTCCCCGCCGATCCGTCCGGGTGCAGTCCCGGGTCGGAGAAGAGCGGTGAGTCGTCGGACGGTCCGGTGTGCAGGGGCACCGCGCTGCTGCCCTGCCGGGGCAGGTCGACGCTCTTCTCGCAGTCGCGGAACTCCTGCTGATTCTTGGTGAAGTCCGCGCTGACGGTGACCAGTTCGCTGTTCCGGGGCGCGGTCGGCACGGTGGGCCTGCCGAGCAGCGCCATGAAGCGGTTCCAGTCCCAGTAGGGGCCCGGGTCCCAGTGCATGTTCTGGGTGCCCGCCGCACTGGTGGGCGGTACGCCGTCGTGGCCGAGGATGTGCTGCCGGTCGAGCGGGATGTCGTACTTCGCCGCGAGGTGGCGTACGAGCCGTGCGGTCGAGCGGTACATCTCGTCGGTGTACCACTTGGCGCCCTCGGCTGCGAAGCCCTCCTGCTCGATGCCGATGGAGTGGGTGTTGAGGTACCAGTTGCCCGCCTGCCAGGCGACGTCCTTGTTCTTCACCATCTGTGTGACGTGGCCGTCGGCAGAACGCACCACGTAGTGGGCGGAGGTCTGGTTGGCGGGGTTCTGGAAGATCTTCAGGGTGGTGTCGTAGTCGACCTCGGTGTCGTGCAGGACGATGTACTTGATGGAATTGCTCGCGGGCCGGTTCGCGGTGTCGTAGTTGCCGTAGGTCTCCTTGTCCGCCGGGTCACCGGTCTGCTGGTAGGCCGCGGGGACCCAGTCGCAGGCCAGTCCGCGCGGACATTCGGGTCGTACGGTGGCCGCGCCGGCGGCGGCCGGGGTGAGGAGCGCCACGCTCAGCGCCCCCGCCGTGGTCAGTGCGAGCGCGAGTCTGATCCTCTGCTTCGACGTCATGACAACCCTTCCTGGGCCGGGTGGCAGAGAGGTTCCCAGGGGCGCTCCCCGCGTTCATCGGTCGGCGCACACTCTGTGGCGCAAGGTGTTGATGAGTCAAGAGTGCAGCGTGCTGCTGGACATGAGCTTGTGTGACTATTTCGCGCCGCGCGTGCCCCGTATGGCCGAGGGGTAGTGCTGGCGCCGACAGGACCGGTCCGCGTGGACCGCGCGCAATTCTCGGAAAGGCCGGACGCACCCATGGCACAGCCCTTCTCACTGCCGGACTTCTACGTGCCGTACCCGGCGCGTCTCAACCCCCATCTGGAGGCGGCCCGGAGCCACACCCGGGAGTGGGCGCGCGGAATGGGGATGCTGGAAGGCTCCGGTGTCTGGGAGGAGAAGGACCTGGAGGCCCACGACTACGCGCTGCTCTGCGCGTACACGCACCCGGACTGCTCGGCCGAGGCGTTGTCCCTGGTCACCGACTGGTATGTGTGGGTCTTCTTCTTCGACGACCATTTCCTGGAGCTGTTCAAGCGCACGCCGGACCGGGAGGGCGCGAAGCGGTATCTCGACCGGCTGCCGGCCTTCATGCCGATGGAGCGGGGTGCGGCGACTCCGGAGCCCGGGAATCCGGTGGAGGCGGGGCTGGCCGACCTCTGGACGAGGACGGTGCCCGCCATGTCGGACGCCTGGCGGGCCCGGTTCGCCGAGGCGACGGAGAACCTGCTCAACGAGTCCCTGTGGGAGCTCTCGAACATCAACGAGGGGCGTATCGCCAACCCCGTCGAGTACATCGAGATGCGCCGCAAGGTGGGCGGGGCGCCGTGGTCGGCGGGCCTGGTGGAGTACGCGGCGAGCGCGGAGGTTCCCGAAGCCGTGGCGGATTCACGCCCGCTGCGGGTGCTGAGGGACGCCTTCTCCGACGGTGTGCACCTGCGCAACGACCTCTTCTCGTACCAGCGCGAGGTCGAGGAGGAGGGCGAGAACAGCAACGGCGTCCTGGTCCTGGAGAGGTTCCTGGGCTGCTCCACCCAGGAGGCGGCGGAGGCGGTCAACGATCTGCTCACCTCACGCCTCCAGCAGTTCGAGAACACCGCTCTCACCGAACTGGGTCCGCTCTGCGCGGAGCAGGGGCTCACACCGGACGGGACGGCCGCGGTCCTGGCGTACGTCAAGGGGCTTCAGGACTGGCAGTCGGGCGGCCATGAGTGGCACATGCGCTCCAGCCGCTACATGAACGGGGGTGGTGCGGGCGAGAGCGTCCCCGGTTTCGGGATGGCCGCCGCCTCGCTCCGGCTCACGCCGCGCTCCGAGTCGCTCCGGCTGCGCAGCCGGACGCATGTCCCGTACCAGCGGGTCGGTCCGTCGCTGCTGCCGGACTTCGACATGCCGTTCCGTACGACGCTGAGCCCGCATCTGGAGGGGGCGCGCGTGCGGATCGTGGACTGGGCGCGCCGGATGGGGATCCTGGAGGCGCAGCCGGGCGTGCCGGGTTCGCACATCTGGGACGAGGAGCGGCTCGTCGCGACCGACCTGCCGCTCTGTGCGGCGGGGCTGCACCCGGACGCGACGCCGGACGAGCTCGATCTGTCGTCGGGGTGGCTGACCTGGGGGACGTACGGTGACGACTGGTTCCCGGTGGTGCACGGCCGGACCCGTGATCTGGCGGGTGCGCGCCTGGCCAACGAGCGGCTGTCGCTGTTCATGCCGCTGGACGGCTCGTCCGTGCCGGAGCCGGTCAACGCGCTGGAGCGTGGGCTTGCGGACCTCTGGCGGCGTACGGCGGAGCCGATGGACGAGGGGGCGCGCCGCACCTTCCGGGACGCGGTGGAGTCGATGACGGCGAGCTGGCTGTGGGAGCTGGCGAACCAGGCGCAGAACCGGATTCCCGATCCGGTGGACTACGTGGAGATGCGCCGGGCCACGTTCGGTTCGGATCTCACCATGAGCCTGTGCCGGCTGGGTCACGGCAGGAAGGTGCCGGAGGCCGTCTACCGCAGCGGCCCGATGCGTTCCCTGGAGAACGCCGCGGCGGACTACGCGTGCCTGCTGAACGACCTGTTCTCGTACCAGAAGGAGATCGAGTACGAGGGGGAGGTGCACAACGGGGTGCTGGTCGTCCAGAACTTCTTCGGGGTGGACTACCCGACGGGGGTCGCGATCGTGGACGACCTGATGAACTCCCGGATGCGCCAGTTCCAGCACGTGGCGGAGCAGGAGCTGCCGGTCCTCTACGACGACTTCGACCTGGACGCCGAGGCGAGGGAGGTCCTGGCGGGTTATGTGCTGGAGCTCCAGCACTGGCTGGCGGGGATCCTCATCTGGCACCGGGGCTGCCGGCGCTACCGCGAGGAGGATCTGCGCCGGGGCACCGGGACCCCGTGGCACATCAGCGGCCCCACGGGGTTCGGGACGTCGGCGGCGCGGGTGACACGACTGCTGACGCAGGGACGTTTCAGCCTTGCTGGAACAGCTCCGCGGGAAGCGGCTTCAGCAGGGCGTACAGATCATCGGTGATCGGCCGGTCCCAGCTGGCGATGGTGACGAGGACGCCGTCGCTCCGGTCGAACTGGACGCATGAGATCCGGCTCTCGGAGAGCTTGATACGGCGCACGATCAGCAGGCTGTCGCCCTGCATGACGGGCACGTCCTCGGTGCCGGTGACTTCGACCGGTTCGTCGTTCTCGAGGGCGAGGAGCAGCTGGGCGACCTCGAAGGGGACCTGGCCCTCCTCGGCCTCGCGGGCCGGGGAGCCCTCCGGCAGATTGCCGATGATCATCGCGGGGCCGCGTCCGCCGAAGAGGTCGTAGCGCAGGAACACGCCCTGGCAGCTCCCGTCGGGAGCGGGGAGCAGACCGGCGCCGAGGTTGCCGGGCCAGTCCCCCGGGTCCATGGCCAGGACGTCGAAGTCCGGGCCCGCGGGTGTGGCGGCGCTACGGCGGCGGAGGAAGGACATGGGCCCATGTTACGTGTCCCGGCTCACGTCGCGGAGCCGGGCACTCCTACGCGGACTCGGCGGCCAGCGCTTCGAGCGCGCGGATCGCGTCGGCCGCGCGGGCGTACGGCACGAACAGGTGGTCGTGGTGATATCCGGCGACCACGTTGCAGCTGATCCCGGCGTCGGTGAGGGCCAGGGAGACCGCCGCCGTCAGTCCGACGGCGTCCAGCGCGGAGTGCACGCGGAGCGTGATCCAGGCGGCGGCGAAGTGGTACGTCAGTCCCGCCGCCAGGGCCTGCGCCTCGGGGACGACGAGGGTCAGTCCCTCCTGTTCGGAGACGGTGGCCACCGGGGTGACACCGGTGGGCACCGCTCCCCCGGGCAGGGTCGTGTAGACGTAGCGGCCGGGGTTCAGCTCCGGCCGCATGCCGTGCAGCAGTGTGCGAAGGTCGCGCTCGCCCGTCATGGGGGTCACGCTACGGGTGCGCGGAGGCGGGGCGCCGACGCAGTAAGCCATTCAGGCACGCCATGTATCCATACGCTCACCTTGCGTGGCACCGGCGGTTGATCGCCCATAGCTTCGGCTCATGAGGAAAAGACACATGAAATGCCTGGCGGGTATCACCGTCTCCACGGCCACGGCACTGGGTCTGGCGGCCGTCCCCTCCGCCGCGGCAGGACCCGGTGATCATGTGGTGCGCCCCGGTGACTCGATCCAGAGCGCCGTGGACGCCGCGGACGCCGGCGACACCATCGTCATCCTGCCCGGCACGTACCGCGAGAGCGTCCTGATCACCAAGCCGGGGCTGACCCTGCTGGGCACCCGGGGCCGGACGGTCGTCGCGCCGCCGGCCGCGGACGGCGCCAAGGCCGCCAACGCCTGTGCCACCGGCGGGAACGGCATCTGCGTCATCGGGGCCAAGGGCCGCACCGTCGACGACGTCACCATCCGCTCCCTGACCGTCTCCGGCTTCTCCGGGAACGGCATCTGGGCGTCGTGGACCGACGGGCTCAGCGTCCGCAAGGTGACCGCCGAGTCCAACGGCACCTGGGGCATCGCGCAGGAGCGGTCGACCCGCGGCGACTTCCGGCGGAACACCGCCACCGGCAACGGGGACGCGGGGATCTTCGTCGCGAACTCGGTCAGCGAGGAGGGCGGGGCCACCGACACCGGGGGGACCGCCGTCGTCGACAACTCGGTGAGCGGCAACCGCATCGGCGTCACGGCCCGCCGGGTCAGGAACCTCGTCATCGACGGGAACACCCTGACCGGCAACTGCAGCGGGGTCTTCGTGGTGGGCGACGAGTCCAAGCCAGCGGCGGGTGCGATGACGATCAGCGGCAACCGGATCGTCAAGAACAACAAGTTCTGTCCGGCGACCCCGCGCCTGTCGGCGATCCAGGGCTCGGGCATCGTCCTCACCGGCAGCGAGGCCACGGTCGTACGCTCCAACGTCATCCGGGACAACGTCGGCTCGACCCCGCTCTCGGGCGGTGTCCTGCTGTTCAAGAGCTTCGTGGGCGCCCTCAACACCGACAACACCGTCAGCCACAACCTCGTGCAGGGCAACAAGCCGGCCGACCTTGCCAACGGTGACACCTCGGGCACCGGCAACACCTTCGTCAGCAACACGTGCGGGACGTCCGTCCCGGCCGGCATGTGCGCCGGATGACGGCTCAGCGCCGGACAAGGAGAAACGAGACGGTATGACCACCGTGAGCCCCACCCCCGACACCACCCCCGTCGCGACCCCTGTCACCGTTCCCCAGGTCTCCGCCGCGCAGTCCCCGCCGCCGTCCATGCGGCTCCGGGAGCTGGCGTTCGGGGCCGCATGCGCCGCGGCGGTCCGCGCGGCGGCGAGGCTGCGCGTGGCGGACGCGCTGGGCGATGCCCCGGCATCGGCCGCGGAGCTCGCCCTGGTCGTGGACGCCGAGCCCACGCCACTGCGGCGGCTGCTGCGTGCGCTGTGCTGCTACGGGATCTTCGAAGAGACGGCGGACGGGAAGTTCGTCCACACGGAGATGTCCCGGCTGCTGCGCGAGGACGACCCGAACAGCCTGCGCTACATCTCGCTGTGGTGCACCGAGCCCTGGACCTGGGAGGTCTGGCCGCGGCTCGACGACGCGGTGCGCTCCGGCGCCAGCGTCTTCCCGGAGACGTTCGGCAAGGGCTTCTTCGACTACCTCCACCAGGACGCGGGCGAGTCCGCGCAGGTGTTCAACCGGGCGATGACCACCTCCAGCGTGCAGTCCGCGCAGGACGTCGCCGATCTGCTGGACCTCACCGGGGTGTCCTCGGTCGTCGACATCGGCGGCGGCCAGGGGCACGTCCTCGCGAGCCTGCTGGAGAAGCACCCCTCGGTCCGGGGAACGCTCCTGGACCTTCCGGGTGTCGTGGCCCGCGCGGACGCCCGGCTGCGGGAAGGCGGCGCACTCGCGGACCGCGCACGGATCGTGCCGGGCGACTGCCGTGAGGACATCCCCGTCGAGGCGGATCTGTACATCATCAAGAACATCCTCGAATGGGACGACGAGAGCACACGGCGGACCCTGGGCAACGTGGTCGCGGCGGCCCGCCCGGGCGCCCGCGTGGTGATCATCGAGAACCTCGTGGACGACAGCCCGTCGATGAGGTTCACGACCGCCATGGACCTGCTGCTCCTGCTCAACGTCGGGGGTGCCAAGCACACCCGGGAGAGCCTGGTCGGCCGGATGACCGACGCCGGTCTGCGGGTGGGCGAGGTCCACCCCGTCAACGCGTACCTGCACGCGTTCGAATGCGTCGTGCCGTAGCGCCCGGCCAGGCGCACAGGGACACGCTCCGGGTCCGGCACCCGGAGCGTGTCCCTTCGACGGGCCAGGCGGTCGACCGGATGTGTCCGTCCGGTCGGTGATCAGTGATGCGGTGTGGGGCCGGAGTTCAGGCCTGGCCGGTCTCGAAACGGCTCACGCGGCCGTCCTCGACGGTGAACTGCCAGGTGGTGCGCATGGCACCCCAGGTGTCGTTGCGGTAGTCGACCACCAGGGAGCGGCCGTCCGCGGACTCGGACTCGACGTCCATGCGTCCGTTGGCGGAGAAGATCTCCCGGTCGGCCCAGTCCTGCAGGTCGCGGTCGGTCCCGTCGTCGGACATGGTCGCGCCGGGAGTCAGGACCGAGTCGAAAGCCGCCTTGTCGTTCATGTTGACGGCGGTGACGAAGGCGCGGACGACGGGGTCGGTCAGCTGGTTCACGGGGATCACGCGGGCCTCCTGGTGGGGTTCGTACGTGCCAGTACATGCCAGGGAACAGGGCCATCGGCGCCGCTCACCCGACCCTCACTCGTTCGCCGTGTCGTCGGCCGGCCCGGTCGGCCTCTCGCGGCTGTCGTCCACGATGCGCGGGCCCGGTCCACGGCCCCGCTCCTCATGCCGACGCCACTGCCGAACGCCACGCTCCACCCGGACCTGAGCACCGGCGACCACCGCCCCCACACCCAAGGAGCCGCACCATGCGCGCCATCGTTCAGCACACCTACGGAGAGCCCGAGGTCCTCACCGGGACCGAACTGCCGCTTCCCGAGCCCGGCGTGGGCGAGATCCGCGTACGGGTCGCCGCGGCGGGTGTGAACCCCACCGACTGGAAGCACCGCGACGGCACCATCCCCTACGACCACGGCCTGCCCGCCACCACCGGCTGGGACGTGGCCGGGGTGATCGACAAGGCCGGCCCCGGGGTCACGATCTTCGACGAGGGCGACGCGGTCTTCGGAATGCTGCCGTATCCGTACGAGCCCGGCGGCTACGCCGAGTACGCCACCGGGCCGGCCCGGGCGTTCGCCGCCAAGCCCGACAGCATCGACTTCACGCAGGCCGCGGCGCTGCCCCTGGCCTCGCTGACGGCCTGGCAGGCGCTGAACGACACCGCCGGGCTCACCCGTGGGCAGCGGGTGCTGATCCAGGGCGGTGCCGGTGGCGTCGGGCACCTCGCCGTACAGATCGCCCGCCATCTCGGCGCCGAAGTCGTCGCCACCGCGTCGGCCGCCGACGCCGACTTCGTACGCTCGCTGGGCGCGGACCAGGTGTTCGACTACCGCACCACCACCATCAGCGACGTCCTCACGGACGCCGACGTCGCACTCGTGCCGCTCACCGGGCGGACGCGTCTGGACTCCCTGCGCGCCCTGCGCCGCGGCGGCGTCCTCGTCTCCCTCCTCGGGGCGGACGACGAGGCCCTCGCCCTGGCCGGCGAACGCGGCGTGCGGTACCGCAGCATGATGGTGCAGTCCGACCACGCCGGTATGCAGGCCATCGCCGACATGGCCGCCACAGGCGCATTGCGGGTCAAGGTCGACTCGACACTCCCGCTGTCGAGCGCCGCCGAAGCGCACCGGCTCGGCGAGAGCGGGAGGATCGACGGCAAGCTCGTCCTCATCCCCTGACCTGGACACACACGGAGCCGCCGGCCCAGGTCACGTGGTGGGGCAACTACGGGTCTGGGCGGACGTGCGCCCGGAGGACGCGCAGCTCGCGTCACGACGTCAAGAACAAGACCCACGGCACCATGCGTCTGCCCCACCCGCTCGTAGGTGCTGAGCAGCTATCACGCCGAACCCGGTTCGACGTCCGAGCAGGCGTTGCGGCTACTGGCCGGCTGGGGTGCCGACGCGGCCCGCGACAGGTCCACCGACCCCACACGCTGAGCACGCCGACCGGACCGGACCGGCCGGCTTGAACGGCTCGATCCGGTCCCGCAACGCCTCACTGATCACCCACCGGACGGACACATCCGATCGACCGACCAGATCCGTCGACGAGACACGCTCCAGGTGTCGGACCCGGAGCGATCGGCGGTGTGTCAGGCGGAACCGTCGCTCTCCCAGCGGTAGAACTGCTGCGCCATCGCGTCCTTCGGACCGCGCCAGGTCTCCGGGTCGTAGGGGCTCACGTAGGCGGTCAGCCGGTCGCTGATGGCCTTGAACTCCGGGTGCTCCGTCACCTTGGCGATCTCCGGGCCCGGGGGGTGCTCGGATTCGATCAGGTGCAGGTACACGTCGCCGAACTGGTACAGGGTGCGCCGCTTGACGCCGACGAGGTGCGGCAGATCGGTGTTGTCGGAGGCCGCGAACAGCTTCGCGATGTCCGGCGCCGATTCCGGCGCCATCCGGGCGACGATCAGTGCGTGGTGCATCTGGCTGCCTTTCGGGGCATCAGTTGGCGGGGACGGAGGCGGAGCGGCGTTCCCGGTCGCGCTGCTCGATCTTGTCGCGGATGAGCTCCAGCTGGACGCGGGAGTTGCGGTTGATGTTGTCGGTCATCCACGCGTCGTCGACCGGGGCGTCGGGGCGCATGGCGAAGTCCTGGCGCCAGTGCATGCGCGTACCGCCCGGCACCTCCGAGTACTCCCACCGGATGTCCATGTGCTGGAACGGGCCGGGCTCGACCCGCCGTGCGCGTACGTTGCGGCCCTGGCGGTCCGTGGTGCGCTCGGAGACCCAGCTCCAGACCTTGCCGTTGTCGTCGGGGTGCATCGTGAGACGGAAGGTCGTCTTCTGGCCCTGCCGCTCGATCACCTCGACGGCGGCGTACTCGCTGAACAGCTGCGGCCAGTTCTCGAGGTCGTTCGTCATGTCCCAGACGAGGTCCAGGGGGGCGGCGATGGTGATCTCGTTCTCCGTGTGTCCGGACACGTTCAGACTCCTGTCACTGGGGTGTTGTTCACGAGGTCGAGGAACTCGCCGGGCGTCTTGCACCGGTCGGCGTCGGCGGGCAGCGGACGGCCGTACCGGTTCTCGAGCGCGGCGACGATGCCGAGCAGACCGAGCGAGTCCAGGCCGTACTCGTCGAAGGCCGAGCCGGGCCGGCCGGCCATGTCCGACGGGTCGACGGTCAGGCCGGCGCCGTTCTTCATGAGCGTGGCCAGTTCTTCGTACGTCAGTCGATCGTTCACGGGGGTCTGCTCCTTCTCAGTGGGGGGTGTCGGTCGGGCGCCGCAGCACCAGGGCCGCGTTCGAGCCCATGAGTCCTCGGCTCAGCACGAGGGCGGTCCGCAGTTCCGCGGGGCGCGCGCGCCCGGTGACCACGTCCAGGTCGTGGCACACCTCGAAGACGTTGGGCGTCGGCGGGACCAGGCCGTGTTCCATGGCGAGCACCGCCGCGGAGGTGTCGAGCACGGGTGCGCCGCAGTAGGCGCGGCCGGTGCCCGTCTTGGGCGCGGTCACCGGCACCCGGCGTCCGTGGGCGCCCAGGGCGTCGGCGATCGCCAGTGCCTCGGCCCGGTCGGCCGCGGGCACGCCCAGCGCGTCGGCGAACACGACGTCGATCTCCTCCGGCGCGCAGTCCGCCTCGCGGAGCGCCCCTTCGATCGCCCGGGCAAGCCCCGCGCGGGACTCCTCCCAGCGGGCCGCTCCGGTGAAGGTGGCGGCGTGGCCGGCCAGCTCGGCCCGGACCTTGGCTCCGCGTTCGCGGGCCGCCGTCTCCTCCTCGACCACCAGCATGGCACCGCCCTCGGCCGGCACGAACCCGCAGGCGTCCGCGGTGAACGGCCGGTAGGCGCGGGTCGGTTCGTCGGCGAGGCTGAGATCGTCGTAGCCGAGCTGGCAGACCACCGAGTACGGCGCGAGGGGCGCCTCGGCCGCACCGACGACGACGGCGTCCGTGCCGCGCCGGATGGAGCGTGCGGCATGCATGAGCGCGTCCAGGCCACCGGCCTCGTCGCTGGCGACGACGGCGCACGGTCCCTTGAAGCCGCCCCGGATCGAGATCTGACCGGTGCTGGCCGCGTAGAACCAGGCGATGGACTGGTACGGACCGACGAACCGGGAGCCCTCGCCCCACAGCCGCTGCAGCTCGCGCTGGCCGAACTCACCGCCGCCGGACCCGGCGGCGGTGACGACGCCCACCTTGAACGGCGCGCCCTCGTAGTCCGCGCGGCCGAGCCGGGCGTCGTCCAGGGCGAGGTCGGCGGCTGCCATCGCGTAGTGCGTGAAGCGGTCGGTCTGGACGAGGAAGCGCTCCTCGATGAACGCGACCGGGTCAAAGTCCCTGACCTCGCCCGCGACGCGCAGCGGGAGGTTCTCGCAGCCCTCGCGGGACACGCGGTCGAGGACGCTGACCCCTTCCTGGGTCTGCTTCCAGAAGGCGCCGGCGCCGGTCCCGTTGGGGGCGACGACACCGATCCCCGTGATGACGGAACTGCGGTGTGCCGGAGTTGCCGGGGCGTTCATGGGGTCCTCCCGCCTGATCTGGTCATGGCGACGGCGGACTGGAATCCGCCGAAGCCGCTGCCGACCGAGAGCACACTGCGCAGCTTGAGGGGCCGTGCGGTGCGGGGTACGTAGTCGAGGTCGCACTCGGGGTCCGCGGTCTCGTAGTTGGCCGTCGGCGGCACCGTCTGGTGCTTGAGGGCCAGGACGCAGGCGGCGATCTCGATGGCGCCGATGGCGCCGAGGGAGTGCCCCACCATCGACTTGATCGAGCTCATCGGCACCTTGTACGCGTGTGCGCCCAGGGCCTTCTTCACCGCTGCCGTCTCGTGCCGGTCGTTCTGCTTGGTGCCCGAGCCGTGCGCGTTGACGTAGTCGACCTGCGATCCGTCGAGCCGGGCATGCGCGAGGGCGGTGTTGATGGCCTCGGCCATCTCCAGTCCTTCGGTGGTCAGCCCGGTCATGTGGTAGGCGTTGCCGAACGTGGCGTAGCCCGATATCTCGCAGTAGACGGTCGCGCCGCGGGCGCGGGCGTGCTCCAGCTCCTCGAGGATGAGGACGGCGCCGCCCTCGCCCATGACGAAGCCGTCCCGGCGGGCGTCGAACGGCCTGGAGGCGTGCTCCGGGTCGTCGTTGTTCGCCGAGGTCGCCTTGATCGCGTCGAAGCAGGCCACCGTGATGGGGGTGATCGGCGTGTCGGACGCGCCGGCGACGCAGATGTCGACGCGGCCCTCCTCGACGGAGTGGAAGGCGTAGCCGATCGCGTCGAGGCCGGAGGTGCAGCCGGTCGAGACCGTCTGCACCGGGCCGTGCGCGCCGACCTCCTCGGCGACCGCGGAGGCGAGGGTGCTCGGCGCGAACGCCCGCTCGAGATGGGCGCCCGCCGGCCGGTGGTCGACGTCCCAGCGCGCCCCGCTGCCGCTGACGGCGACGTAGTCGTGCTCCAGGCGCGTGGTGCCGCCGACCGCGGTTCCGAGGGAGACCCCGATGCGCCAGGGGTCCTCCTTCTCGAGGTCGAGCCCGGCGTCACCGAGGGCCTCCCTCGCCGCCACCAGCGCGAACTGGATGTAGCGGTCGGAGCGGGCGATCAGGTCGGCGTCCAGGCCGTGCGCGACGGGATCGAAGTCGCACTCGGCGGCGATCCGCGAGCGGAACTCCGCCGGGTCGAACAGGGTGATGCCCCGTGTCGCCGTACGGCCGTTGGCGAGCAGGTCCCAGAAAGCCGGGGCGCCGATGCCGCCGGGTGCGACGACGCCGACCCCGGTGACAGCCACGCGCCGGGTCATGAGGCCGCCCCCGTTCGTTCTGGCGGGGCGTAGCCGTCACTGGAGTCCGCGTTCTCCGTGACCTCGGTGTCCACGTGCCCGAGCTCGGGGCGGGGGGCCAGCGGGCCGAGGTGGAAGACCATGCGCGCCTCCACGTCACCCACGTTGCGGAAGCGGTGACGGACGTGCGGCGGGATCAGCAGGCCCTGGTCGGGCCGCATCGGGTGCGACTCACCGTCCAGGTCCACTTCGAGGAGCCCGTCCACGACGTACACGAACTCCTCGGAGTACGGGTGGTAGTGCTCGCCGATCCGGTCGCCGGGGGCGACGATGGCCAGCCCCATGAAGCCGCTGGTGGCGCCCACCGCCGTGGGGGTGAGCATGGCGCGCAGGTCGCCTCCGCGCCTGCGGTTGGGCTGAGTCTCGCTGAGGTCCACGATGCGAGGCCGGTGGGTGGTCATGGCTGTTCTCCTCCAGGCACGTTGTGCGGTGGGACGGCAACACGGGTCGGCCCCGCTGCCGTTGACGCATCAGGACTCGGCGGCCCGACGGTCGGTGATCAGGTCCATCTCGGCCTGCGCGAGGAAGCGCGCGGCCTCCTGGTCGGTCGTCGGCAGTCCGTTCGCACCGCCGTCGAGCAGCCGGCCGAGCATGGCCGCCTTGCGGTGGCCACCGATGCCGAGCGCCTGCGTGGGCTGCGCGTCCAGCGGGCCGCTCACTTCGAGGAGCCGTACGACGATGTCGTCGCGCTGGAAGATCGTGCTGCTCTCGATCGGGCTCGACGCCTCGTTCGCCGCTTCCTCGTCCTGGCCGGCGAGCAGCCTGGCCAGCGCCATGCCGCAGCCTTCCTTGGCCTGGTAGAACAGCGAGTGCCGCTGGACGTCCTCGGGGGCGTGGCGTCCGGCCTTCACGTGGTGGACGGTCGGGAGGGCGGCCCTGGTGAAGAACATCCGGGCGGAGTCGGGGTCGCTGAGGTCGCGGTCCTGCTCCAGGTAGGGGTTGATGGCCTCCTCGACGGCCCTGACCTCGGGCTGACGGGAGACGTGGCGGAGCGCGGCCATGAGGTCTCCTTCGACCTCGACCGCTCGCACGACACGGTTCCCGTGCATGAAGAGCGAGGTGCGGCGCAGACGGGTGTTCTCGTCGACGCGGGCCTGCGGGGAGTCGTAGTCGGCGAGAAGCTTCGCGACCATCTCCTCCGTGCCCGGCTTCACCGTGAAGGTGAGTGCGTGCCGCACGACACCGTCGCCCAGCCGCGGGGCGGACTGGAGGCGGCCCTTGGCAGCCGGTTCGGGCGTGCTCTCGAACGCCTTCCCGGTCTCCCGCAGAACACTGAAGCGCAGGGAGCGGGTGTCACGTACGCAGCTGTGCAGCGGCTGCACCGTCGCCACGTGCTCCTCGCTGTTCACCCAGGCGAGGAACGGCGGGGCGCTCTCCCACTCACTGGTGATGAGCCACTGCGAGGGGTTCTCGATGGACTGGCACAGCTGGTCGCTGATGTGTCCGGGGATCGAGGCCACCTGGTTGCGCATGTGCTCGTACGCCTCGAGGAACTGGTTCTGGGCGCCGTCGTGCAGGTCCAGCAGCAGTATGACCCGGAGCCTCGAACCGTCGAAGGCGGACTGAGATATCCGTTCCGAGAGGGTTGTCATCTTTCGCTCTCCTTCGAGACGGTGCGGCGGCCACGTCCCGTGGCCCCTCGTCATCCGTCGGTTTCGGTGGAAGCGGCACAGGTCTCCGCCCGCCGGCGTGTGTGGTCCACCCCCGCAGCGCGAGCAGCGCTCCCGCGACTGATCGTGGAACGCTGGTACGGGCGGCGCGAGATTTATGAACCGTTCAGGTGAGGCGGCGGCCGAAGCCCGGCCGAAGGCGTCCCGCGAGGGCATGGACACTGCATCCGTCATGCGTCCGAGCTGGAGCAACTGATGAACGAGAACGTCGACCTCCGCGTACCGGTCCTCATCGTGGGCGGCTCCCTGGTGGGCCTGTCCACCTCCCTCTTCCTGAGCCGGCTCGGAGTCCGTCACCTGCTGGTGGAGAAACACAGCGCCACCTCGACCCACCCGCGGGGGCGCGGGAACAACGTCCGCACGATGGAGGTGTTCCGGACCGCGGGGGCGGAGCAGCTGATCAGGGATGCCGCGTCCGTCCTGGCCGACAACCACGGCATCCTGCAGGCCGGATCCCTCACCGGCGACGACCAGGAGTGGCTGTTCAAGGAGATCGACCCGGGCGGCGGCATCGCCAGGTTCAGCCCGAGCGGCTGGTGCCTGTGCAGCCAGAACGACCTGGAGCCCGTGCTGGTCGACCATGCCCGGGCGCTGGGCAGCGAGCTGCGGTTCTCCACCGAGCTGCTCAGCTTCGAGCAGGACGCGGACGGGGTCACCGCCGTGATCAAGGACCGGGAGACCGGGGCGCACACCACGGTGCGCGCGGACTATCTCGTCGCGGCCGACGGGCCCCGCAGCCCGATCCGGGAGCAGCTGGGCATCGGCCAGATGGGTCCCGGGGACCTCTTCCACAACGTGAGCATCACGTTCCGCTCCCGCCGTCTCGCCGCCGTGGTGGGTGACCGGCGCTTCATCGTCTGTTATCTGACCACCCCGGACGCCGACGGGGCCCTTCTGCCCGTGGACAACGAGGAGCGGTGGGTGTTCCACGCGCCGTGGCAGCCGGACCGGGGCGAGACGCTGGAGGACTTCACCGACGAGCGGTGCGCGGACCACATCCGCAGGGCGGTCGGAGCCCCTGACCTGGACGTCGAGATCACGGGCAAGGCCCCGTGGCACGCCGCCGAGCGGGTCGCCGAACGGTACGGTGCCGGCCGGGTCTTCCTGGCCGGTGACTCCGCGCACGAGATGTCCCCCACCGGGGCGTTCGGCTCGAACACCGGTATCCAGGACGCGCACAACCTGGCCTGGAAGCTGGCCGCCGTGATCGACGAGGCGGCGGGGCCCGGGCTTCTCGAGACGTACGAGGCGGAGCGGCTTCCGGTGGCGAAGGCCACGAGTGCGCGTGCGTCGGCCCGTTCGGGGGAGCACAGCCACCCGGGGTACGCCGGCTCACCCGGCCCGACCGGCGGGCGCAAGGGCGGCATGCTGACGGTCGCGCTCGGCTACCGCTATGTGCGGGGCGCCGTGCTGGACGTCGACCCCGGTCTCCCGGTGGTGCCGGACGGCATGAACCTGTCGGGCGACCCGGGCACCCGGGCGCCGCACATGTGGCTCGACCGGGACGGAGCCAGGGTCTCGACGCTGGACCTCTACGAGAAGTCGTTCGTCCTGCTGTGCGACGCCCGCCACCCGGAGTGGCGTACGGCGACGGAGCAGGTGGCGAAGCGTCTGTCCGTCCCGCTGGAGGCGTTCGGGATCGGCTCCGCGCCGGACGCCGATCTGCGGTCCGGGGAGGGGGCCGACTGGGCCGCTTCCCACGGCACGTCCGACGAGGGCGCGGTGCTGGTGCGCCCCGACGGATTCGTGGCCTGGCGCTCCGTGGGCTCGGCGGCGGACCCCGAGGCCACGCTGTACGAGGTCATGGTGACCCTGCTCCACCGGGGCTGACGCGCGGAACGCACGGCGGGCGGGCCCCGGCGGGGCCCGTCAGCCGACGCCGAACGCATCGAGGGCGGCGAGGAACGCCTCCGGGTTGTCGGCGTGCACCAGATGGCCCGCGTCCACGGAGACGAAGCGCCCTGCGGGTATCTGCGTCGCCATCCAGGCCAGTTGCTCCTGGTCGACGTGGCTGCGGGACCCTCCGACGACGAGCGCGGGGACGGTGATGTCGCCCAGGCACTCCCGGGCGGCCGGGTCCGGGGCGTTCAGCTGGGCGTCGATGGAGGGGACCACCTGCCAGTCGAAGTCGAGCTCGCCCGCCGGTCGTTCGGCCGGCGGGCGGGGCGGGTCGAGCGGGAGCAGGGTGGGGGCGTCCTCGATGACCAGGGCGCCGAGGAGCGCCGGGTGCCGCTCGGCGAGCAGCAGGGCTGCCGCGCCGCCCATGGAGTGCCCGATCACCGTGGCTCCGGGCAGGTTGCGGGTCTCCAGGAAGGCGTGCAGGTCGTCACGGAAGAATTCGAAGGAGTAGCGGCCCGGCCAGTCGCTGAGGCCGTGGCCCCGGAAGTCGAGCGCGTACACCCGGTGGCGGGCCGCGAGCCGTTCGGCGATACCGGTCCAGTCCAGGCTGCTCCCGCCGCGCCCGTGGGCGAGGACGACCGGCGGGGCCGCGGGGTCGCCCCAGGTGCGGTAGGCGAGCCGGATCCCGCCCGCCTGCACACTGCGGACGCCGGGGTCGAGGAAGGCCTCGACGGTACGGGCGAAGGCTCCGGGGTCGTCCATCCACGGGAAGTGGGCCGCGCCCCGCTGGACGGCGAACTCCGCGTGGGGGAAGACGGCGGCGAGCTCCGCCGCGCGGTCGGGGGTGGGACCGCCGTCGTACTCCCCCGCGAGGACGAGCACGGGCGCCTGCAGCTCGCGGAGTGCGGCGACGACGGCTTCGGTGTCGAGGAGGCCGCTGTCCGGGTAGTAGAGGGCGCCTGCCTCGGCGTTGCGCTGCGCGGGTGATTCGGCGGCGTGTGCCTGGGCCGCGGCGTCCCAGCGCCCGTACATGAACGGCCGGATCCCCTCCCAGGTCCCGGGCGTGGCCCGGCCGGCCTGGATCTCGTCGAGCGCGGCCCTGGCCTCGGCGTACCAGGGTTCGTCGGCGCGCAGCTCGGCGGCGTCGCGCCGGTCCTGGTCGGTGGCGGGGAGGCCCAGGATGCCCGTACCGGGGGTGACGAGGGTGAGGGAGCGCAGCCGCTGGGGGTACTTCGCCGCGTAGAGCGCCGCGAGTTCGCCGGAGGCGGAGTGGCCGAGCAGGTCGGCCTGTTCGAGGCCGAGGTGCGCGCGGAGTGCCTCGACATCGTCGACGAGCCGGTCGATCCGGTACGTCGAGGGGTCGTGCGGGACGGCGGAGTCCCCGGTGCCCCGCAGGTCGAGCAGCACCAGCCGGCGCATCCGGGACAGACCGCCGAGGTCGCCGAAGTAGCGGGCCGCCCGCATGGGGCCGCCGGGCAGACAGATCAGCGGTTCGCCCTCGCCCACCAGGTGGTAGGCGAGCTCGGTTCCGTCGTATGTGCTGAAGATCGGCATACGGTCATCAAAACAGGGCGGGCGGCGCGTCGCGGGTGCGTACGCCAAGAGCGAATCGGGTCAGGGCCGCGTCCCACCAGGGTCCGGGCGCCCGCCGCCCACCGCTTGTATGCGGGCGCGGGGGCGCGCACACGGCGTGTCGGCGCCGGGGGCACCGGGAGCACCGGGGCGCAGGACGCGGCGGCCGGACGGCCGTCCGGCTGCCCTGCGGCTGTGCGGGTGGCCCGGGCGGGGGCATCGGTGTCGGGTGGCCCGGACGGGGCTTCCACCAGGAGTTATCCACAGGCGCACCGCACCCCTTGCCAGAACCCCCCGCCTCCTGAATTACTGCTCCCAGGAGGCGACCGAATGGTCGGTCGCCGGTCGGCGAGGGGATGATCCTTATGACCGCGCTGCTTGACGCCGGCGAGCGGCTCGGCCGCGACGAGCTCGAAGCTCTGCAGCTGGAGCGGCTACGGGCCACGCTGCGGCACGCCTACGAGAACGTCGGTTTCTACCGGGCGGCCTTCGACAAGGCGGGGCTGCACCCCGAGGACTGCCGCACACTCGCCGACCTCTCCCGCTTCCCGTTCACCGTCAAGGCCGACCTGCGCGACAACTACCCCTTCGGGATGTTCGCCGTTCCCGAGGACCGGGTCCGGCGGATCCACGCCTCCAGCGGCACGACCGGCCGGCCCACCGTGGTCGGGTACACCGAGCGGGACCTGGACACGTGGGCGGACGTGGTCGCGCGGTCGATCAGGGCGGCGGGCGGGCGACCGGGCCACAAGGCGCATGTGGCCTACGGGTACGGGCTGTTCACCGGCGGGCTGGGAGCCCATTACGGGGCGGAGCGGCTCGGCTGCACCGTGATTCCGGCGTCCGGTGGGATGACGGCGCGCCAGGTGCAGCTGATCCAGGACTTCCGGCCCGAGATCATCATGATCACGCCCTCGTACATGCTGACCCTTCTGGACGAGTTCGAGCGCCAGGGGGTGGACCCCCGGTCGACGTCGCTGAAGGTGGGGATCTTCGGCGCCGAGCCGTGGACCGAGCAGATGCGCGGCGAGATCGAGGAGCGGTTCGCCATCGACGCGGTCGACATATACGGGCTGTCGGAGGTGATGGGCCCGGGGGTGGCGCAGGAATGCGCGGAGACCAAGGACGGGCTGCACATCTGGGAGGACCACTTCTATCCGGAGGTCGTCGACCCGTTCACCGGTGAGGTCCTCCCGGACGGGGAGGAGGGCGAGCTGGTCTTCACCTCGCTCACCAAGGAAGCCATGCCGGTGATCCGCTACCGGACCCGTGATCTGACGCGGCTGCTGCCGGGCACGGCGCGCGTCTTCCGCAGGATGGAGAAGGTCACCGGGCGCAGTGACGACATGGTGATCCTGCGCGGGGTGAATCTCTTCCCCACGCAGATCGAGGAGATCGTGCTGCGGACACCGGGGGTCGCCCCGCACTTCCAGCTGCGGCTGACGCGGCAGGGACGGATGGACGCGCTGACCGTACGGGCGGAGGCACGGGCCGGTGCCTCCAAGGCCGAGCGCGAAGCGGCCGCCCGTTCCATCGCGGCGGCGGTGAAGGACGGGGTCGGTGTGAGCGTCGAGGTCGAGATCGTCGACCCGGAGACCCTGGAACGGTCGGTCGGCAAGATCAAGCGGATCGTCGATCTGAGGGAGGGCTGAGTGAGCTGAGGAGGCCGAGGGGGGGGCTGAGGAGTCCGAGGGGCAGGCCCGGGGGTGGTCCGAACGGGGACCGAGGGGGCGGGCCGCGGGGGCGGCGGCCTTCGGGTACGGCGAGACTCCTGGGAGTA
The DNA here is from genome assembly GCF_055583745.1 of Streptomyces sp. NPDC104381. Classification (NCBI taxonomy): domain Bacteria; kingdom Bacillati; phylum Actinomycetota; class Actinomycetes; order Kitasatosporales; family Streptomycetaceae; genus Streptomyces; species Streptomyces sp. NPDC104381. Next base: position 805,834 of record NZ_JBVJNK010000003.1, on the reverse strand, counting down.
GTCCTGGAACAGGGCTCAGCGCGTGGCGGTCAGGGCCGCGAAGAGCACGACGTTGTCCTGGTAGCCGGACTTCTTGTCGTAGGCGCCTCCGCAGGTGATCACCCGTAGTTCGGGCCGGGTGGAGGGGCCGTAGACCTTGTCGTCGGGGAAGTGCGCTTTGTCGTAGACCCCGACGGCGTAGACGGTGAACACGGCGGTGCGTCCGTCGGCGCGGACGATGTCGACGGTGGCGCCCTTGCGCACGGACCCCAGGCCGTGGAAGACACCGGGCCCCATGCTCGTGTCGACGTGCCCGGCCGTGACGGCGGTGCCGACAGCTCCGGGCACGGTGCCGCCTGCGTACCAGCCGGCGAGTACGGGGTTGTTGTCGGGCGGGGGGACGAGGGAGCCGGTCGCGTTCAGGGCGAGCTTCATCATGGGCGCGTCCACCTTGATGGCCGGGATCCGCAGCCGGAGCGGCGTCGAGGGCGGCAGCGGCTGCGCGGCAGGTCGTGTGGAGGCTGGGAGGGGCGAGGTGGTGCGGCCAGGTGCGGGGCCGGTGGAGGGCGAGCCCGACGCGCCGGCCGGGGTGTGCTCCTCGCGGCTCGTGGGGGTGGGGCCGGTCCACAGCGGGGCCGGAGGGACCGGCCGGGAGTGCGGTCGGGACAGCGGTGCCGGTGTCGTGGAGGGCCGGCGCAGATAGGAGGGCGGTTCGTGGGCCGGGCGTTCCCCGAACAGGTGGAGGGGCACTCCCGCAAGCCCGGACGCCGTCCCGATGCCGAGGCTCCGAGGAGCGGCGGCGGGCGCGGGGGACGCGGTGGCGGGTGGCACGGGGATGGCTGTTCCGGCGGCCGGCGCGGGGTCGGAGGCAACGGCTGCGCTCCCGGCGGCCGGCGGCTGGGGTGGCCGGTCGTCGCGCGTGCCGCTGATCACCAGCGCTGTGCCCGCGACCAGGGCCCAGACGAGGTGCTTGACCGCCGGGAACGGCGGGGGTGTCGTGCTGGTGGTGCGCCCGGATTCCATCGCGTGTGCCTCGGCTTCCGCGTGTGCCTCTGCTTCGCAGCGGGTGGGGAGGGGCGTCCTCGGGCCCGGACAGGGACGGCGTCCGGGCCGGAGGACGTGCGTCGCGCCTCGTACGACGTGCGCCGCACGTAGTGCGTGGTGTGTCGTACCTCGTGCGTCGCGCCTCGTACGTCGCGCCTCGTACGTCGCGCGTCCTGCACGTGGTGCGTCGTACGCCGCACGAGGCGCGCCGTACGGTCAGGAACCGGCCGCTGCTGCGGTCCTGCGGCGCAGCCGTACCACTCCCCCGGCCGCGGCCGCGGCGAGCAGCACACTGCCTGCGGCGAGCTGCGTGGTCCGGTCGGTGGGGGTGCCGAAGCCCGCGTCGACCCCGCCGGTGGGGGCGCGTTCGACGATCCGGTACGTGTCCGTGATCCTGGTGCGCGGCGGGCACTTCACGGTGACCGTGTCGGTGCCCGGCCGGGTGCCCGGCGGGACGTCGAAGACGCCGACGAGTACCCCTGGCCGGTCGCCCGCGAAGAGGTGGAAGGCCCCGCCCGCCTCGGACGTCCCCTTGCCGTAGGTCTCCTTGCCGCAGGCCCCGGTGCTGACGGTGACCTGTGAGCCCGGCGAGGCCTGCGCCGGGGTGATGCGAATGGTCTGTTCACCGGAGGGCCCGGCCGCCGCTCCCGCGACCGGGGCCGCGAGTGCGAGAGAACCTACGGCCAGACAGATACCCGCACCGATGCGTGTGTTGCGCATGTGGATCCTCCAACGGGAGCAGGGTCCGGCCGTCTGCGCGGCACCTCTGCTGTGCTCCGCTGTCGAGGCAACCGACAGTCCGTCACCCCCGCAACACGACCCGGCCGCCCCCGTCACCCGGCCGGTCCCGGCACCTCTCCGCGTCGGCGCCCGTTTTCGCAGGTCACCTGTTTCCGGCACGGCAGCTGAGGAGGTATCACACCCCGGACGTCGAACGGCGTAAGCAGGCCGCCACCGCTGCGGACGGCGGCGGCCGGATGTTCGCGTCCAGCGCCGGGAGCGAGCTCAGCTCCGCGTCCCCGGCGCCGGGGCGGCGGGCTCCCGAACCACCGCGGTCCCGGATGCGGAGAACCGGTCACGGAGCTCCCGCTTGAGGATCTTGCCGCTGGCGTTGCGCGGGAGTTCGGCGACGAACAGGATCCGCTTCGGCGCCTTGAAGTGGGCGAGTGCGCCGCGGGCGTGCTCGATGAGCTCAGGCTCCGAGACCTCACCGCGGAGCACCACGATCGCCGTGACCGCCTCGATCCAGCGCTCGTCGGGCAGTCCCACCACGGCGGCCTCGGCCACCGCGGGATGCGTGTAGAGAGCATCCTCGACCTGCCGGGAGGCGACGAGCACGCCACCCGAGTTGATGACGTCCTTCACGCGGTCGACGACCGTGAAGTAGCCCTCCGGGTCACGTACGGCGAGGTCGCCGGAGTGGAACCAGCCGTCGCGGAAGGCCTCCGCGGTCTCCTCCGGCTTGTCCCAGTAGCCCTGGCACAGCTGAGGGGAGCGGTAGACGACTTCGCCCGCCGTGCCGTCGGGCAGCTCCTTGCCGTCCTCGTCGACCACCTTCGCCTCGACGAAGAGCACGGGGCGGCCGCAGGAGTCCATCCGTCCCTCGTGCTCGTCGGGCCCGAGGACGGTGGCGAGGGGGCCGATCTCGCTCTGGCCGAAGCAGTTGTAGAACGCCAGCTCCGGCAGCTGCTCGCGCAGACGTTCCAGCACGGGCACGGGCATGATCGACGCGCCGTAGTAGGCCTTGCGCAGGGCCCGGAGGTCGCGGGTGGCGAACTCGGGATGGTTGGCGAGTCCGATCCAGACGGTCGGCGGCGCGAAGAGGCTGTCCGCCCGGCCCGCCTCGACCAGGTCGAAGATCCGGCCGGCGTCCGGTGAGTCGAGGATGGTGTTCTCGGCGCCCACCGCGAGATACGGAAGCAGGAACACGTGCATCTGCGCGGAGTGGTAGAGGGGCAGCGAGTGGACCGGCCGGTCGGTGGCCCGCAGGTCGAGGGCGGTGACGGCACTGACGTACTCGTGGACCAGCGCGCCGTGCGTCATCATCGCGCCCTTGGGCTGGGCGGTCGTGCCGGAGGTGTAGAGCAGCTGGACCAGATCGTCGGCGCCGGGCTCGCGTTCGGGGGTGAAGGGGCGCGGGGTGGCCAGCTCGCCGAGCAGGCAGTCCGGCGCGTCGCGCAGGGGCCGCACCGTGTGGCCCGCCGGGACGCGCGGGGCGAGCTCCGGGTCGGTGAGGACGAGTGCGCTGCCGGACTGGCCGAGGATGTACGACAGGTCCGCGCCGGTGAGGTTCTGGTTGACCGGGACATGGATCAGTCCGGCCCGGGCGCAGGCCAGATAGGCGATCAGGTACGCGTCGGAGTTATGGGCGTAGGAGGCCACGCGGTCGCCGGGGCGCAGTCCGTGTGCGTCCGTCAGCACCGCGGCCGCCGTGCTGACCGCCTCGTCCAGGGCGGCGTAGGTCCACGACCGCTCGGCGTACCGTACGGCGGTGCGCCCGGGGGTGCGCCGTGCGCTGCGGGTCAGGACACCGTCCACTGTGCTGCTGCGTACACCTGTCATGGCGTGATCCTGGGTGGCGGGTCGCCGGGGGTCAAGAGCCGGGAGCGCCCGTGTCGGCCCGGACCGCGCGCCCGGCCGGGGGCGCCGCGCCGCACACCGGAACCCCGCCCGGCGCCTGATGGTTGGTCAGATTCTTTTGTTACGCGAGGGACCCCACGGGCGACGGCGGTGACAGTAACCTCTGCTTCGGCAGGAAGTTTCATCACCGTACGAGATTTCGAAAGTTACTTTCGCGCGGGTGCTTTCGACATGAGGGGAAGGGGTTCCGGATGACCGGAGACGTGTCGGGACGGGGAATGAGCCGTCGGAGGATGGGCGGCGGGATACTGGCCCTGGGCGGTGCGTTCGCCCTCGCTCCGATCCCCTTCGCGGGTGCTGCGGGAGCGGCCGCCGGCGCCGGGCGGGTAGCGCAGCAGCCCGGCACAGCATCGGGAACCGGGACGGGTATGGGATCAGGGCGGGGCGGACCGACCCTCCGCCGCGGGTCGGCCGCACGGGCCGGCCTGCTGCCGGACCAGCTCGGCCTGCTCGTGTCGGACGCGGAGAAGTACCTGGCCGACTCCCCCACGCACCCCTGGTACGCGGGCGCGGTCCTGCTGGCCGGCCGGGGCGGCACCGTGGCCCTGCACCGGCCGATCGGCCATGCCGTGCGCTATGCGGCGTACGACGAGACGACCGACACCGGCGTGGAGTTTCCGCCGGACCAGCAGATCGCGATGGCCGAGGACACGGTCTTCGACCTGGCCTCGGTGTCCAAACTGTTCACCTCGATCCTGGCCGTGCAGCAGATCGAGCGCGGCAAGCTGGAGCTGGAGGCGCCGGTCGCGTCCTACCTCCCCGATTTCGCCGGCGGCGGCAAGCAGGACGTCACGGTCCGTCAGCTGCTGACGCACACCTCCGGGTTCCGGGCGTGGATCCCGCTCTACAAGGAGCCGACCCGCGAAGGGAAGCTGCGCCTGATCTGGGACGAGGTCCCGGCGTCGGCTCCCGGTACGGCGTACCTGTACTCCGACCTCAACCTGATCTCGCTCCAGCTGATCCTGGAGAAGATCACCGGACGCACCGAGGACGCCCTGCTCCGCGACGAGATCACCGCTCCACTCGGGATGCACCGCACCCGGTACAACCCGCCGGCCTCCTGGAAGCCGAAGATCGCGGCCACCGAGGACGCCCGGCTGCCCTGGTCGGGGCTGGAGCGCGGCCTCGTGTGGGGCGAGGTCCACGACGAGAACGCGTACAGCCTCGGCGGGGTCGCCGGCCACGCGGGCGTCTTCTCCTGCGCCTGGGACCTGGCCGTGCTGGCCCGGACCCTGCTCAACGGCGGGAGCTACGGCTCGGCGCGGATCCTGTCCGAGAAGTCCGTGGAGCTGCTGTTCACGGACTTCAACACCGCGTTCCCCGGAGATGAGCACGGCCTGGGCTTCGAGCTCTACCAGCACTGGTACATGGGCGCGATGGCCACGCCCCGCACCGCGGGCCACACGGGGTTCACCGGGACGAGCCTGGTCCTCGACCCGACCACGGACTCGTTCCTGATCGTCCTGGGCAACTCGGTCCATCCCGTACGCACATGGCGCTCGGGCAGCGCTCCGCGGGTCGCGACGGCCAACCGGATGGCGCGCGCGGTGCCCGTCCGCCCCGCCCGGGGCCGCACCGCCTGGTTCTCCGGCATGGCGAGCGCCTCCACCGCGACGCTCACGCTGCCCGCGCTGCGCCCGGCCTCCTCGCGCACGTCACTGAGCTGTGCCCTGTGGTGGGACACCGAGCCGGCCTCGGACGTCCTCCGTCTGGAGGCGTCGTCGGACTCCGGGGCGACATGGGTGCCCGTGCCCTTCACCACCGTACCGACGCGGGGTGGAGGGCAAAGGGAGTCGACGCCCCACCCCGACGGCTCGGTCTCGGGGTGGTCGGGGCGCGTCTGGCACCGACTGGAGGCGGACCTGAAGGCCTGGCGGGGCACCGAGGTGCGGCTCCGCTGGCGGTATGTCACCGACCAGCTGTACGTCGGGCGAGGGGTGTACGTGGACGGCGTCCGGGTCGAGGACGCCGGCCGTACGCTCTTCGACGACAGCAGGCCGCGGGACGCCGGGCGCATCGAGGCGTCGGGGTGGGCCGTTTCCTCCGACTGATCCTCCGGCCGCCCCGCCGGCCGATCCCTCCGACTGATCCCTCCGGCTGACCCCTCCGGCCGGGCGGGTCCGGCTGGTTGGATGGAGGCATGAACGGAACCCAGTCCATAGAGAGCCCGTGGGGCGTGTCGGTGTTCGGGGCGGCGAGCGTGGACGCCGCGCCCGACCTGGCACGCCTCCGCGTCGCGATATCGCAGACGAGGAACAAGCCGGGCGAGGCGTTCGCCGCCACCCGGAGCGGGGTGAACGCGATCCGGGAGGTCCTGCGCGGCCACCAGATACCGGAGGCCGCCGTGTCCACGTCGAGGCTGAACCTGTCGTCGCAGTGGAGCTACGGCAACGAGCGCACGTTCGTCGGTTACGAGTGCACGGCCTCGTTCGTGATCGAACTGCGGGAGCTGGACACCCTGGAGACGGTCCTCATCGACGTGGTGGAGGCCGGGGCCAACGAGGTCCAGGGCGTCGAGTTCGACGTGCGCACGAAGAGGGAGCTGCGCGCCCGCGCCCGTACGGCGGCCGTGGCGGCGGCGAGGGAGAAGGCCGCCCTGTACGCGGAGGCGGCGGGTGCGCAGCTCGGGCCCGTCATCCACATCAAGGACGTGGACGCCGAGCAGGTGCAGAACTACCGCAGCCACAGCAGTAACCGGAGTGGCGGCGGCGAGGGCGATCTGACGCCCGGCAAGGTGACCGTGTCCGCGGGGGTCGTCCTCGGCCTCTCGCTCATCGGCGGCTGACACACCCACCACGGCACGACGACGGGCGCGGGCCTCCCGAGGGAGCCCGCGCCTTCTCATTCCCCGCCTCCTCCCCGCTTCTCCCAGGTCCGTTCCTTCCCCCAGAAGCGGTTCGAAAGTTTCGATGAGTGATGTGAACGCGTTTCGTCGTGACTGAGGCCGACAGACGGAGCCTTCCCCGTTCGAGCACCGAACACATCGACAGTGCGGGGCTATTGGCAGGTCAGGACAACAACGGCCGCCATATGAGCGGCAGTTCACTCGGAAATGTTTCGGAAATGCGACGTTGACGTGACTTCCCGTGAAGCGCATACTCTCCCTCGCTCCCCTTGTTCCACAGCTCTTCCCTCCGTCGGCCGACGCCCCTCCCGCGCGTCCGCCGACGGCCGCACAGCACCTCGAACGGTCCGAATCCCCCTGTCCGGGCGTCCGGTTCGACACGCCCGGCAACCGGAAGAAGAGGCTGGAAACGTGATGGCCCAGATACCCCCCGGCGGATCTTCCGCCCGCCCCCACCTGCCGGCCCGCGGCAGACGGGCCCTGTCCCTCGTCACGGCTGGTGTGCTCGCCGCAGCCGGTGTCGTCGCCCTCGCCGGCAACGCCCAGGCCGTGGGCGCTCTCGGCGATGCCGCGGCCGCGAAGGGCCGCTACTTCGGTACGGCGGTGGCCGCCAACCACCTCGGCGAGGCGGCGTACGCGTCGACGCTGGACGCCCAGTTCGACTCGGTCACCCCCGAGAACGAGATGAAGTGGGACGCCGTCGAGAGCTCCCGCAACTCGTTCAGTTTCTCGGCGGCCGACCAGATCGTCAGCCACGCCCAGGCCAAGGGGATGAAGGTCAGGGGCCACACCCTCGTGTGGCACTCCCAGCTTCCGGGCTGGGTGAGCGGCCTGTCGGCCACCGAGCTCCGTTCCGCCATGAACAACCACATCACCCAGGTGATGACCCACTACAAGGGCAAGATCCACTCGTGGGACGTGGTGAACGAGGCGTACCAGGACGGGAGCAGCGGCGCCCGGCGCAGTTCGCCGTTCCAGGACAAGCTCGGCAACGGCTTCATCGAGGAGGCGTTCCGCACCGCTCGTGCGGTCGATGCCGGCGCCAAGCTCTGCTACAACGACTACAACACCGACGGTCAGAACGCGAAGAGCAACGCGGTCTACGACATGGTGAAGGACTTCAAGCAGCGCGGCGTCCCGATCGACTGCGTGGGCTTCCAGTCGCACTTCAACAGCAACTCGCCCGTCCCCTCCGACTACCAGGCCAATCTGCAGCGCTTCGCCGATCTCGGCGTGGATGTGCAGATCACCGAGCTGGACATCGAGGGCTCGGGTTCGGCACAGGCCGCGAACTACACCAAGGTGGTGAACGCCTGCCTGGCCGTCACCCGGTGCACCGGCCTGACCGTCTGGGGCGTCACGGACAAGTACTCGTGGCGCAGCAGCGGCACCCCGCTGCTCTTCGACGGCGACTACAACAAGAAGCCGGCCTACGACGCGGTGCTGGCGGCGCTCGGCGGGTCCGGCGGTGGCGGTGACGACGGGGGTGGTGACGACGGCGGTACCACCGGCGCCTGCACGGCGACGTACACCCGGACCTCGGCCTGGAACGGCGGGTACAACGGTGAGGTGACCGTCAAGGCCGGCAGTTCGGGCATCACCACCTGGTCGGTTCCGGTGACCGTACCGTCGTCCCAGAAGGTCTCGGCCCTCTGGAACGGTACGCCCACCACGTCCGGCAACGTGATGACGGTCAGGCCCGCCTGGAACGGGACCCTGGCGGCCGGTGCCTCGACGAGCTTCGGGTTCACCGTCACGACGAACGGCGACACCTCGGCCCCCGTCGTCGGGACCTGCACCGCTTCCTGACGTCCCCGCACCCCCTCCGCCCCGCCCGGACCTCCGACCGGGCGGGGCGGAGCACTGCCGGGGCGGTCAGCCGGTGGTGGAGGGGCCGGTTCCGGTGACGGCGAGCGCCGGAGCGGCGGACGGCGCGGGGACGGTGGTCCCGGCCGGGGCATCCGCCCCCCGAGGTGCCGGTGCCGTCGATTCCCGTACCACCAGCCGGGGCCTGATCAGCAGCGAACGCCCGGCGGCGGGGGCGGAGTCGATCCGGGCCCGCAACTGCTGGAACGTCTCCGCGGCCATCTCCGGCAGCGGTTGGCGGACCGTGGTGAGCGGCGGCTCGAAGAGGTCGGCGAGCAGGATGTCGTCGAAGCCCACCACCGAGACGTCCCGTCCCGCGCCGCGCCCGGCGTCCCTGGCTCCGCGGCAGATGCCGATCGCGCACATGTCGTTGATCGCGACGAAGCCGGTGGGCGGGTCGGCGCGGGCGAGGAGCTCCCGGGCGGCGTTCCGGCCCAGCTCCGCAGCGTCCTTGTCGCCGAACTCGGTGGTGTCCGCACCGGGCCAGACGATCGCGCCGGCCGGGTCGATCCCCGCCGCTTCCAGGGCCGAACGGAAGCCCCGCAGCCGCTCGCGCCGGTTCACACTGTGGACGGAGCCTGAGACGAAGGCCAGCTTCCGATGGCCCAGCTCGACCAGATGACGGGTGGCGAGCTCCGCCCCCATCGCGTTGTCCACACTGATGCTGGCCAGGGAGGACGGGTCGCCCGCCTGCGCCGTCCGGTCGAAGGCCACCATCTTGAGTCCTCTGCTCAGCAGAGGCGTCATGTGGTCCAGCGAGGGCAGCGAGGAGCAGAGCACCACCCCGCTCACCCCGTCGGCGAGCAGCTCCTCGCCGTACTTCAGCTCCCGGGCGGGGTCGCGCTCGCTGTTGCAGAGCAGTACGTGGTAGCCCTCGGCCAGCGCGATGGCCTCCAGCTCCCTCGCCAGCGCCCCCCAGAAGGGGTTGGCGACGGACGGCACGATAAGGCCGATGACCTTGATCCGGCCCGTGCGGAGCATGCGGGCCGCCCGGTTGGGACGGTAGTTGAGCTGCTCGATGGCCTGTTCCACGCGAGCCAGGGTGGCCGCCTGCATACGGTCCGTACGCCCGTTGAGGACGTTGGAGACCGTGCTCGCCGAGACCCCTGCGGTCTCCGCGACCTGATGGATCGTTACCCCGCTCATGCCACCTCCGGTTGGGAACGCACTGCCCAGCCTAGTGTACCGATTTACTGAACTCACTCCACCGGTACACCCGTTAACGTCCCTGAAAATTCTTGTGCATCAGCTGTTGACGCCACTCTCAAGGCGTTCCTAGCATCACTGCATCGATTTACCAGTACTTCCCAGCCACCTTGAGGAAGTCAACGCTGGATCGATCCACCGCTCCACCTCACAAGGGGTGTCCCATGGAACTCAACCGACGGTCCGTGCTCGCCGCGATCGGCGCGGGCACCGCCGCCGCCGCTCTCGCAGGCTGTGGCGGCGGCGCGTCGTCCGCCGGCTCGGCCGACGGCCCGGCCGAGGGCGAGATCACGCTGCTCACACCGATCTACGAAGGCGCCGACGGGAAGACACTGCTGGAGAAGAAGATCCTCGGCGGGTTCCGGAAGAAGTATCCGGACGTCAAGGTGAACGTGGACTACACGACGTACGCGCAGCTCAACGAGAAGATCACCACCGGCCTCGCCGGCGGGCTGCTGCCCGACGTGCTGATGATGGGCGTCGGCTGGATCCCGCCGTTCGCGGCGAAGAAGGCGATCGCCGAGCTGCCGGAGACGCTCGCCTCCGCGCACGACTACGAGAAGCGTGTGCTGGAGCCCTCGCGCTACGACGGGAAGCTCTACGCGCTGCCCGTCGTCCTCGACACCCGCATCGTCGTCTACCGCAAGGACCACTTCGCCGAGGCCGGAGTGAGGAGGACGCCGGCGAACTGGTCCGAACTGCGCGCCGTCGCCAAGCAGCTGACCCGGAACGGCCGTATCGGTTTCGACCCGTTCTCCATCGACCTGCGCCAGTGCTGGGAGACGTTCCTCTTCGCCAACGGCGGTGAGCTGTTCAGCGCCGACGGCAAGAAGGTCCTGTTCACCGGCGCCCGCGGGGTCGAGGCCCTTCAGCTCTTCAAGGACCTGGTCAAGGACGGTTCCGCCGACTACGCCAGGAAGACGGACGCCGGTGCCCCGTCCAACGTCCAGACCGGCAAAGCGTCGATGATGATGACGACCAGCGCGCTGTGGGTCCAGGTGAAGGAGCAGAACCCCGACCTCGTCGAGGACGACAAGCTCGGCTCGTTCGTGCTCGCCAACCGCAGGCCCGCGATGCTCCAGGGCGGCACCCTCGTCACCCAGGCGGCGCGATCCAGGCACCCTGCGGCGGCGCGCGCGCTCGTCGAGTACCTCGCCACGCCCGAGTCGATCCTCGGGGCCGCCGAGCAGCGGGGATCGGTGCCCGGTCTGCGCGACCTCGACGACACCGGATACGTCACGGAGAACCAGTTCGTCGATCTCTCCCTGAAGAACCTCCAGCACGCCTTCTCCGAGGGCGGTACCGCGGCCTGGATGGAGATCCGGGAAAAGATCAAGCCGACGCTGGAGCCCGCGATCGTCGGCGACCAGTCCGCGAAGGACGCCATCGCGGAGCTCGGCCGTCTCGCCGAGGCCGCCATCGGCCGGATGTGAGGACGCGTCACCATGGGAGCGACAACCATCATGAAGGCGAGGCCTGCCCGGCCGCCTTCCCCTCCAGCGAACCCGGCGGCACTGCGGACCGGCCGGTTCCCCACGGGCCCGGGACGCCGCCGGCGCCGGGCGGGCATGCTCATGGTGGCGCCCGCGCTGCTGCACGCCTCGCTGTGGATCGGTCTTCCGGTCGTGGTCTCGGTGGCCCTGGCCTTCACGAAGTACGACGTGCTCACCGCGCCGGAGTTCGTGGGCCTGGCCAACTTCCGGGACATGCTGGACGACGCGGTCTTCCGTAAGTCCGTCGTCAACACCCTGCTGTACACCTTCTTCACCGTGCCGTTCGGGATGGCGCTGGGCCTGCTGGTGGCCCTCGCCCTGCACACCGGGCTCAAGGCGCGCGGCATCTTCCGCACCGCCGTGTTCCTGCCGCAGGTCACCGCCACCGTCGCCATCGCGCTGGTCTGGCTGTGGATCTACAACCCGGGCAACGGCCTGCTCAACACGGTGCTGTCGTTCCTCGGGGTCCAGGGCCCGGCCTGGCTGTCCTCGACCACCTGGGCGCTGCCGTCGGTGATCCTGGTCGGCATCTGGCAGGGCATCGGCATGAAGATGCTCATCTACCTCGCCGCGCTCCAGTCCCTGCCGAGGGAGCTGTACGAGGCGGCGTCGGTGGACGGGGCGTCCAGGGTCAGGCAGTTCTTCTCGATCACACTGCCGCTGCTCAAGCCGGCGACGTTCTTCGTGCTCATCACCTCGATGATCAGCGCCTTCCAGTCCTTCGACCAGATCTACATCCTGACCGACGGCGGCCCCGCCAACAGCACCACGATGATGACGTACGAGATCTACAAGTCCGCCTTCAGGGAGTTCCGCGTCGGTTACGCCAGCGCGCAGTCACTGGTGCTCTTCGTGCTGCTGATGGGCTTCACCCTGGTCAACAAGCGGATCATGGGAGGCAGTCGTGGCCACAACTGAGCTGCTGCGAACGGCCCCCGTGCCACGGCGGCGGGCCGTGCCCCTCGGCCGGATCGCGCTCTACGCGACGCTGTCCGTCGTCTCCCTGCTGATGGTGGTGCCGTTCGCCTGGATGGTGCTCACCTCGCTCAGGACGCCGGTGGAGATCGCTTCGCAGGACGCCGGACTGCTGCCGGAGCACTGGGAGTTCGGCAACTACGTCGACGCGCTGAAGGCGGCGCCGTTCGCGACGTACGCCCGGAACAGTTTCATCATCGCGGTCAGCCACACCGTGCTCAACGTCCTGGTGGCGTCGATGGCGGGGTACGCGCTGGCGCGCATCCGGTTCCGCGGCAGCGAGATGATCTTCTATCTCTTCGTCGCGGCCCTGATGATCCCCACGTACACCAAGGTGCTGCCGGAATTCCTGATCGTCCGCTTCATGCCGCTGGCGGGCGGGAACGACCTCCTCGGCCAGGGCGGCAGCGGCTGGCTGGACAGCTGGTGGGCGCTGATCGTCCCGGGAGCCGTCACGCCCTTCGCCGTGTTCCTCTTCCGGCAGTTCTACCTGGACCTGCCGGTCGAGCTGGAGGAGGCGGCCAGGCTCGACGGGCTCGGTGAGTTCCGGATCTACTCGCGGATCATGTCGCCGCAGGTCAAGCCCGCCTTCATCACCGTGGCGCTGCTGACCTTCGAGTCGTCGTGGAACAACTTCCTCTGGCCGCTGCTGGTGACCCATACGGACAGCCTGCGGGTCATCCAGGTGGGACTCTCCGTCTTCAAGACGGAGAACGGCACCCAGTGGCACTTCCTGATGGCGGGCACCACGCTCGCCACCCTGCCCATGGTCGTCCTCTTCCTCATCGGCCAGCGCTACTTCGTGCAGGGCTTCGCGACCGCCGGTCTCAAGTGACCGGCTCCGGCCCCCCGCGGGCCGGCCACCGAAAGGGCTTCACCCATGTCTGCTGATCTCACCGGCTCCCGCGCTCTCGTCACGGGGGCGGGGCACGGCATCGGCCGCGCCATCGCGATCGCCCTGGCCGAGGCCGGCGCCGATGTCGCCGTCCACTACCACTCCTCCGCCGACGAGGCGGCGGGGACCGTCTCCGCGATCGAGGCGCTGGGCCGCAGGGCCAAGGCGTTCCGGGCCGACGCGACGGTGACCGCCGAGGTGGACCTGCTGGTCGAGGAGGCCACCGGGTTCCTCGGCGGGCTCGACGTCCTCGTGTGCAACGCGGGCCACCTCATCGGCCGCGAGAAGATAGCGGAGATGTCCGACGACCACTTCGAGCGGGTCGTCTCCACCAATCTGACGTCGACGTTCCGCACGGTGCGGGCCGCCCTGCCGCATCTGACGCGGTCGTCCGCGGGACGCGTCATCACGATGTCGTCGCTGGCCGCGCACAACGGCGGCGGGCCCGGCTCGGTCGCGTACGCGGCGGCCAAGGCCGGCGTCCGGGGCTTCACCAAGGGCCTCGCGAAGGAGCTCGCCGGCACCGGGATCACCGTCAACACGGTCGCCCCCGGCTTCATCAAGGGCACCGCGTTCCACGACACCTTCACCGCCGCCCCGGCACAGGAGGCCATGGAGGCCGGCATCCCGGTCGGCCGGGCCGGCACCCCGGAGGACGTGGCCCACGCGGTCGTCCATCTGGCCTCGCCCGCCTCCGGTTTCCTGACCGCCACCACGGTGGACATCGACGGTGGCGTATGGCCGCGTTGAGGCGGATCCCCCGGGAGCGGGGCGGCTGGTGGCACGCGTACGTGTGCCCGGCGCACGGCGTGGAGCTCGATCACGGTGATCCGCTCGCCGGGGTCTTCCCGGAGGGCGGTGCACGGTGTGCGCACGGCTGCCGGGTGGACACTCCGGCGGTGCGCGGCGCGTGGGTGGTCCTGTCGCACCAGGCGTGGGCCAGGCATCTGCGGGTGCTCGCCCATCGGGGAGAGCGCGCGGAGACGGTGGCGCGGCTGGCCGAGTACGCCGGTGTGTACGCGTCGCTCGCCACGGAGCGGCACGGCGAGGCGCAGGGCTGGATGCTGCGCGGCCGGCTCTTCCACCAGGCGCTGACCGACGCCATCTGGGCGGTGAACATCGGGCACGCCGTGATCACGCTGGCGCAGGACGGTACGGAGGATCTGGCTCCGGTGCTGCCGCTGCTGGACGAGCTGGAGCAGGCGGCGCTGGAGGCGCGCGGCGTGCTGACGGGCCGGGGTGAGCTGGCGTCCAACTACACCGCCTGGCTGAACGCCGCCGGTGCCTCCGCGAGCCGTGCCGCTTCGGCGGCGCGCGGTCTGGAGTGGGACGGCGGCAAGCAGTGGCTGGAGGGTGAGCACGGGCTGTACGCGCATCTGCGGGTGGCCGTCGCCGAGGACGGGTGGGAGTGGGAGGGCAGCACCTACTACCACGGGTTCGTGCTGCGGGCGGCGCTGCTGGCGCTGCGCTCGACCGACCCGGCGGCGATCCCGTCCGACGTGGTCGGGGTGCTGGCCGGGATGACGGACGTACTGGCGGTGATCGCGACGGACGGCGGTATTCTGCCGGCCTTGCACGACGGCCCCTATCTGCGCCGGCCGCTGGCCCTGGAGTGGCTCGAACTGATCGCACTGGCACAGCAGTTGGTTCCGGCCGGCGGCTTGGAGGCGGTGGCGGCGCGGGCCCGGCAGGAGCTGGGGGCGTACGACGACGGACTCGATCGTGAGCTGGGCGGCTGGTTCGCGGGCCCGCCCCTCCCCCGACGCCCGGCACCGGACACGGTCGCCCTGTTCCCGTCGACGGGTTACGCGGTGGTGCGTGCGGCGGGCATCCACGCCCTGCTGGACTTCGGTCCGCACGGCGGGTCCCACGGGCACCGCGACAAACTGTCCCTCTATCTGTACGGCGACACGACCGCGTGGCAGCCGGACCCCGGTCAGGTGCCGTACGCCCACGCGGAGTTCCGGGAGCTGTACGCGTCCACCGAGGCGCATCCGGCGTTCCGGGTCGACGGCGCGGAGCAGGCGGAGTGCGCGGGCGCGCTCCTGGCCTCGGACGCCCGCGCGGTCACCGCCGAGGTCACCACGGCGTATGAGGGGGTGCGGGCGGTGCGCAGGGTCGTGGCGGGCGACTGCTACCTGGTGGATCTGCTCACCGTGACGGGCGGAAGGCCGCGCCGCGTCACCGGCCAGCTGCGTCCGGGGACGGCTCTGGACGTCCAGCACCAGGCCACCGGTCCCGTGCGCACCACCTGGTACGGCGACGAGACCCTGCACGGCTGGCACACGCACACCCCGGGGACGGAGGTCCGTCCGTTCTCGCGGCCGGGCCCCGGACCGGCCGACGATCCGCAGCGCACCCGCACCTGGGTCGACCTCACCGCGCGGGCGGATCGGGTCACGTTCGCCTCGGTGTACCAGGCGGCGTCCGCGGGCCCGGCGGTGACCGGGGTGCGGTTCGACGGCGAGGAGCTGACGGTGGAGCTGGCGGACGGTTCGGCCACGCGTTTCGGAACGGGGGTCTGACCCGTGCTGCTCTCCGCCACACCGCCGCCCGGGCCGCGCCCCGCGCAGGAGCTCCGTCTGCGGGAGGAGGCCGCCCGTCACCGCGGTCTCACCCCGCCCCGTACGCACCCCCTGGCCAGCATCACCTGGCTGGGGCCCGCCGCCTCCAATCCGGCGCTGGCGTACCGCGTCACCGGTGACCGCGCGCATCTGGACGAGAGCCGGCGCTGGATCGAGGCCGTGGTGCGGCTGCCGCACTGGGGCCGCGCCCATATGCCGGACCACGACCTGGACGCCGGCTGGCTGCTGCACCACCTCTCGCTCGCCCACCGGTGGATCGGTGACGAACTGCCGGAGGAGGTCGAGGCGATGCTCCGGTACAAGCT
Source organism: Streptomyces sp. NPDC104381 (assembly GCF_055583745.1). NCBI lineage: Bacteria > Bacillati > Actinomycetota > Actinomycetes > Kitasatosporales > Streptomycetaceae > Streptomyces > Streptomyces sp. NPDC104381. The sequence goes on along the minus strand of NZ_JBVJNK010000003.1, from coordinate 790,001 downwards.
GCTGCTCCAGGGCCGCCGGATGTACGAGTTCGCGGTGGCGAGCGAGGGCAGCTGGTGGTCGTCGTCGTACTGGCAGAACCACAACTGGATCTGTTACGCGGGTCTGGCGACGGCCGGCTACGTGCTGGGCAAGGAGGAGTGGACCGAGCGCGCCAAGGACAACCTGGGCACGGTCCTGGACCTGATGCCACCGGACGGTTCGCATGCCGAGGGTGTCGTCTACTGGCGTTACGGCGTGCCGTTCCTGGCGGTCCATCTGGACCTGCTCCAGGAGGCGGAGGGTGTCGACTGGTGGGAGCGCGGCGGCTTCCTCCCCTCGACGTTCCGCTACCGGCTGCATCAGACGGCGCCGGGCTTCGCGTTCAACGTCGACCACGGCGACTGCCATGACCGGCGCAGCGGCCACAGCGCCGGTCTGTACTACCGCCTCGCGGCGCGGTACGGGATCGCGGAGGCCCAGTGGATGGGCGATCTCGCGTCGGGTGAACTGCTGTGGAAGGAGGCCTCGGAGAGCGGGGTGCGGCCGGGGATCCTGCCCGAGGCGTATCTGGAGTACCTCTGGTACGACCCGTCCGTACGGGCGGCCCCGCCCACGGAGACGCATGCGTTCTTCCCGGACCTCGGGCTGCTCGCGGCCCGTACGGGCTGGGACGACGACGCCACGCTGGTGTCGTTCAAGGCGAGTCCGGGCGGCGGTCGCACGGCGTGGGAGACCTCGGCGAAGCACCGGGCCGAGCGAGGGTGGGAGACCCTGAACCAGGGGCATCACCATCCCGATTCCGGCTCGTTCGTCCTGGTCTCGCAGGGCGAGTTCCTCGCCGTCGACGAGGGCTACAGCAACCGCAAGCGGGCGGCCCACCACAATCTCCTGCTGGTGGACGGGCAGGGGTACGCGGACGAGGACCGGTACCACGTCTACGAGGGCATCCCGTACGAACGGCAGGCCCGGCAGCGCGATGTGCTGGCCGACGCCGAGGGCGGCTGGGCGCACGCCACGGCTGAGATCGCCGCGATGTACGACGCCGGGCTCGGTGTCCGGCGGCTCGACCGGACGCTGGTGTTCACCCCGTCGGGACGGCTCGTCCTGCTCGATCTGGCCGAGGCGGAGGAACCGCGTGAATGGACGTTCCTGCTCCAGACCGACCGCCCGACGGAGCCCGGCCCCGAAGGCAGCCGGCTGATCAGATCGGGCGCGGCCACCGCGCTCGTACGCCGGTTCGCACCCCAGGACGCCTCGGTCACCTGCGAGGTCACCGAGGTGGAGGCCAACCCGACGTCCAGCACCCCGGAGCTGCGGCTGACCCGCACCCTGCACACGCTCCGCGCCACGACCGCGCCGTCCCGCGAAGGGCTCTTCCTGACCGCGCTCACCCCGGGCGGGGCACCGGGCGCCGAGCGGACCGCCTGCGCGGACGGGCACGGTGTCACCTTCACGGAGACCGGGGAGAGCGTCCTGCTGTCCCCCGTCGCCCGGCGGATCAGCTCGCCACGGGTGGACGCCGACGCCGCCGCCGTGCTCATCCGCGCCGGCTCGGCGCCGTACGTCGTGGGGTGCACACGGCTGGAACTGGACGGGGTCGTGCTCCTCGACGCGCCCGAGCCGTACACGGGAAAGGTCGGCTGACCATGCAGGCAATCCTCCCGTCCGGCGGGACGGCGCTGCTGCGCCGGCTGGAGTTCATCGCCTTTCCCGCCGTCGCCGGGGCCGCGTGCACCGTGCTGTCCCTGGGTGTCGTGACGTGGCTGCCCGCGCTGGCCGCGATGGGGCACGCCCTCCAGCTCTGGCGTACGGAGGGGGACAGCCGGGTGTTCGTGAACACCTTCGCCGCGTTCACCCGGTACGGGCGCGCGCTGTGGCTCCACGGGCTGCTCTCCACGGTGGCGGCGTCGGTCCTCGCGGCGAACATCGTGTATCTGGTGGGGCGTCCGGAGCCCTGGACCTTCGTCGTGCTCGCGGCCCAGGTGGGCATCGCCGCCGCTCTCGTCGTCCATCACATCGCCCTGGCGGCCGAGGCGGGCCGGTCGCCGGGCGGTTCGGTCCGCGCCTGGTCGGCCGGTGCGCTCGCGCTCGCCTTCGGGTCCCCGGCCCGGGGCACCGCGCTGCTCGGCGCTGCCGTCTCCGCCGTGCTGCTCCCGCTCGTCGTACCGCTGGGGCCGCTGCTGCTGGGCCCCAGTGTCCCCGTACTGCTCGCTCTGTCCTTCGCCGATCCCAGGAGGCACACCCCATGAGGCGTTTACCGCGTACCGTCCTCGTCGCCGCGCTCGCCGCCGGCGTCCCGCTCCTGCTCGCCCCGCCCTCGCCGGCCGTCGAGGCGGCCACCGCGTACTACGTCTCGCCGTCCGGGAGCGATTCCGCCTCCGGTACGTCGGCGGAGGCGCCGCTCGCCACGATCCAGAAGGCCCTCGACCTGGCGCCCACCGGGGCGGTGGTGCACCTCGCGGCGGGTACGTACCGGCAGGACGTGGTCACCACGCGCCCCGGTGTCACGGTCACCGGGCCGGCGAACGCCGTGGTGAAGGGCGCGGGTGACAGCAGGATCATCCAGGTGCGGCACGACTCGACGACGCTGAGCGGCTTCACGGTCGACGGACTGCACGGCTCGGCCGACGACGTCGCCGGCTACCGCGCCAAGCTGATCTACGTCATGAGCACCACCCCGGGCAACGGGGTGGGCGCCCTGCACATCACCAGGATGACGCTGAGGAACGCGGCGGACGAGTGCCTGCGGCTGCGCTATCTGGTCACGGGCGCCGAGGTGGACGGCAACACCATCACCGACTGCGGGGTCGCCGACTTCAAGTTCGGCGGGGGCGGCAAGAACGGCGAGGGGATCTACCTCGGTACGGCGCCCGAGCAGCAGGGCGCCAACGGCGCGCCGGACGCGGCGGCCGACGTCAGCAGGAACAACCGCATCCACCACAACACCATCGTCACCCGGGGCAACGAGTGCGTGGACGTGAAGGAGAACTCGACCGCCAACTACGTCGAGTACAACGACTGCAGCGGACAGAGGGACGCGAGCTCCGGCGGGCTGGACGCCCGTGGCAGCGGCAACGTCTTCCGCTACAACACCGTGCACGACAACGTGGGCGCGGGTGTCCGTCTCGGAGGTGACACCGCGACCGACGGCACCGGCACGAGCGTGTACGGGAACACGATCACCGGCAACGCGGGCGGTGGTGTCAAGTTCATGCGCACCCCGCAGGGCCCGGTGTGCGCCAACACGATGAGCGGCAACACCGGCGGCGACGCGGTCGGCACCTACGGCGGCGAGCACGACCCGACCGGCGCGTGCCCGCGGTGACCGCCCGGGGGCCCGCGAGACGCGGGGTGCTGACGGCCACGGTCGCGGGGGTGGCGGCGGCCGCGGCGACGGTTCCGCAGGCCCGGGCGGCGCAGTCGAAGGAAGCCCACACGGCCTGGGCCACGTCCTGGGCGACCGCGCAGACCGCGCCGACCGACGCGGACACGGTGGCGGCCGCCGGACTGACCGACGGGGTGTGCACCGCGACCGTGCGGCTCTCCGCCGGCGGCCGGGTGCGCCTGAGGTACGGGCATGCCTTCGGGACCGTACCGGTGCTGGTCGGTCCGGTGACCGCCGGCGGGCGGGCGGTGACGTTCGGCGGGCGGCGGCAAGCGTGGCTGGCCGCGGGAGCGTCCCTGACCAGCGACCCGGTCGACGGGCTGCGTGCTCCGGACGGGTCGGCGCTGACGGTGGAGACCCGGCTGCCCGGTCCCACCGGTCCGTTGTCCTTCCACCGGAACACGCATGCGTCGCACCGTGTCGACGGGGCGCGCACCACCTCGGTGTTCCTCCTGACGGGCGTCGAGGTGACGGGCGCCCGGGGGCCCGTCGTGGCCGTGCTGGGCGACTCCGTCGCGGAGGGCGTCGGCACACCCGACGACGCCGATCTGCGCTGGCCGGACCAGCTGGCCCGGCGGCTGCCCGGTTCGGCGGTCGCCAACCTCGGGATCAGCGGCAACAGACTGCTGCTGGACGACGCCCGGTACGGGCCCGGCGGCCAGGCGCGCTTCGACCGCGATGTCCTGTCGCTGCCCGGTCTGCGCACCGTGCTGGTCCAGCTCGGCGTCAACGACCTCCAGCAGCCGCCCGTTCAGCCGGACTCCTCGCTCGTGCTGGCCGGCTACCGCCAGCTGGTGCTGCGGGCCAGGAGCGCGGGGCTGAGGACCGTCGGCGCGACCATCACCCCGTTCGAGGGCTGGGTCCGCTGGACCCCTGCGGCCGACGAGGTGAGGCAGCGGATCAACCGCGCCGTGCGCACCGGCCACCTGTTCGACGCCGTCGCCGACTTCGACGCGGCGCTGCGCGACCCCGCACGCCCGTCACGTCTGCGGCCCGCCTTCGACAGCGGTGACGGCCTGCATCCCGACCCGTCCGGTCACGCCGCGCTCGCCGGCGCCGTCGACCGCCGACACCTGTGAGGACCCCAACCATGCGACCGGACACCGGCACCACACGCCGCACCGTCCTGGCCGGAGCGGCGGCGCTCGGCGCGGCCGTCACCCTGCCCCTGACCCTTACCCCTGGGACCGCCCACGCCGCCGCCGGTGACGCCGCCGCGCTGCGCGCCCGCTGGCACACCCTGCTGACCGGAGGTCCCGGTCTCGACCTCGCGGACGAGCGGATCGCGGCGGCCGTGGCCCGGACCGGCAGGGCCGCCACCACCGCCGCCAAGGGGCTCGACCCCTCCCGTACCGACGGGCTGTTCGAGGATCTCACCAGCACGACGCTCTCCAACCACGTCACCACCTCGTTCAAGCGCCTCGCCACGATCGCCACCGCCTGGGCGATGCCCGGCACCCCGCAGCACGGCGACACCTCCCTGCGCGACCTGCTGCTCGCGGGCCTCGACTGGATGCTGACGAACCGTTACGGCCCCGGGCACACCCGCTTCGACAACGACTGGGACTGGGAGATCGGCTCGGCCCTCGCCCTCAACGACGCGGCCGTCCTGCTGTACGACGCACTCGGTGCGGACCGGCTGGGGCGCGTCACCACCGCGGTGCGGCACTACACCCCCGACCCCGACCTGTGGCGCGCCGACCGCCAGATCGCCACCGGCGCCAACCGGGTGTGGGTCTCCACCGTGGTCGCCGTCAACGCGGTGCTCCGTGACGACGGGGACGCCCTGGGCACGGTGCGTGACGCTCTTTCGGACGTCGAGGGTGGGAGTGCCAACAGCGTCCTGGCCTTCAACGACGGTACGGACGGGCCCTCGGGCACGGGAGAGGGCTTCTACGCGGACGGCTCGTTCCTGCAGCACTACAAGCATCCGTACAACGGGGGCTACGGGAAGGAGCTGCTCAACAGTCTCTCCCGGTTGCTGAATCTGCTCGCCGGCACGGACTGGGCGGTCACCGACCCCGCCCTCGACAACGTTCGCGGCTGGATCGTCGACGGTTTCGACCCGCTGCTGGTGCGCGGCGACGTGATGGCCTCGGTGTGCGGGCGCGAGATCGCACGCCCCAGCAAGCAGGGCCACGCCTCCGCGCAGACCGTCGTGGAGGCGGTGCTGCGGCTGATCCCGGGCTTCCCCGGTGAGACGGGCGAGGTGTTCACCTCGCTGGTCAAGCAGTGGATCGCCGAGGACACCTACCGGGACTTCCTCGCGGTGACCGACCCCGCGTCCCTCGTCGCCGCGTTGCGGGTCCTCGACTCGCCCGTCCCGGCGCGCGGTCCGCTGGTCACCCACAAGCAGCACCCCCGGATGGACAAGGCGGCGCACCACCGGCCGTCGTTCGCCCTGGGCGTCTCGGCGTACTCGAGCCGGATCTACACCTACGAGTCGATCCAGAACGAGAACCTGCACGGCTGGCACCTGTCCGACGGCATGGTCCTCCTGTACACGGACGACCTCGGGCACTACAGCGAGGACTACTGGCCCACCGTCGACCCCACCCGGCTGCCGGGCACCACGGTCGTCGCAGGCCGGCCGGCGGACGCCGCGGGCCAGCGCACGACGAGCACCGCCGACTGGGCGGGCGGCACCGCGCTGGCCGGCACGACGCTCGGCGCGTACGGCATGGAGCTGCGGGCGTACGGGAGCACGCTGCGCGCGCTGAAGAGCTGGTTCTGCCTGGACGACGTGATCGCGTGCGTGGGGTCGGGCATCGACGCGGACACGGGCGCCGTGGAGACCGTCGTCGAGAACCGCAAACTGCGTGACCCGGCGGCGCCCCTGCTCGTCGACGGCGTCCCCGCCCCCGGTGCCACGGACTGGTCGGCGCGGCTCGGCGGGGTCCGCTGGCTGCACCTCGAAGGGACCGGGGGCTATGTCTTCCCCGAGCCGGCCGACCTGCGCGCTCTGCGTGAGGAGCGCACGGCGACCTGGCGGGAGATCAACCTCAAGTACGGTACGGACACCCCGGTCACCCGCCCCTATCTGACGCTGTGGCAGGACCACGGCGAGGCGCCCTCCGGTGCCGGCTACTTCTGGCTCCAGGCTCCGGCGGCCTCGGCGGCGCGGACCCGGCAGTGGGCGGCGGCGCCTCCGGTGGAGCCGGTCTCCCGCTCGACGGCCGTGCACGCGGTGCGCCGCCTCTCCGACGGGCTGCTCGCCGCGAACTTCTGGGGCGCCGGCACCGCGCGGGAACTGACCTGCGACGGGCCCGCCTCGGTGCTGGTGCGCCCGGAGGGCAGGACGGTCACGGTCGCCCTGTCCGATCCGACGCAGCTGCGGTCCTCGGTGGTGCTGGACCTGGACCTGCCCGGCCTCACCGTCGCCACGGCGGACCCCGGTGTCCGTACCGCCGTCACGGGCCGGGGGCTGCGGATCACCGCGGACACGGCGGGCCTGCACGGCGCCACCCTCGGCCTCACCCTGAAGAGGAGCTAGACCCTTGCTGTTCGACATGCCCTTGGAGAAGTTGCGTGCGTACCGGCCCGAGCCGGAGGAGCCCGCCGACTTCGACGCGTTCTGGGAGAAGACGCTCGGCGAGAGCGCGCGCCACGGTCTGGACGCCTCCTTCGTGCCGTACGACGCCGGGTTCGCGACCGTCGACGTGTACGACGTGACGTTCGGCGGCTGGGGCGGGCAGCCGGTGAAGGCATGGCTGATGCTGCCGCGCGTCCGCTCGGGGCCGCTGCCCGCCGTGGTGCAGTACATCGGGTACAACGGCGGGCGCGGAGTGCCGTACGCGTGGCTGACGTGGAGCGCGCTCGGCTACGCCCACCTGGTGATGGACAACCGGGGGCAGGGCGGCGGCGGCAAGAACACGTCGGACACCCCGGACCTCGACCCGGACGGTCATGGCTCCTCCTCCCCCGGCTTCCTCACCCGGGGCATCGAGGACCCTTACCGGCACTACTACCGGCGGCTCGTCACCGACGCCGTGCGCGCGGTCGACGCGGTGCGGGCGCACGAGGCCGTGGATCCCTCGCGGGTCGCGGTGCTCGGCGGCAGCCAGGGAGGCGGCCTCGCGCTGGCGGTCGCCGGACTGCGCGACGACGTGGCGGCGGCCGTGGCCGACGTGCCGTTCCTCTGCCACTTCCGGCGCGGCTCTCAGATCACCGACTCGGGTCCGTACGCGGAGATCGCCCGCTGGCTGTCCGGCCACCGCTTCCGGGTCGAGGAGGCGATGGAGACCCTCTCCTACTTCGACGGGGTCAACTTCGCGGCGCGGGCGACGGCTCCGGCGTGGTTCTCGGTGGGGCTGATGGACCGGATCTGCCCGTCGTCGACGGTGTTCGCCGCGTACCACGCGTACGCGGGACCGGCCGAGCTGGAGGTGTTCCCGTACAACGGCCACGAGGGCGGCGCGGAGTACGACCTGCCGCGCAAGATCGGGGCGCTGCGCGGGGTGTTCGGCCGCTAGCGGTGGGGCGTCACCGGCCCAGTGCCGCCATCGCGGCGTTGTGGCCGGGCACCCCGCTGACCCCGCCGCCGCGCACCGCGCCCGCACCGCACAGCAGGACGTTGGCGTGGGCGGTCTCCACGCCCCAGCGGCCCGTCTCCCCGGTGGCGTACGGGAAGGAGAGGTCCCGGTGGAAGATGTGACCGCCGGGGAGCCTCAGGTCGCGCTCCAGGTCGAGGGGGGTCTTCGCCTCGATGCACGGACGGCCGTCGGCGTCGAGGGCCAGGCAGTCGGTGAGGGGTTCCTCCAGGTGGGCGTCGAGCTGGGCCAGGGTGGCCGACAGCAGGGCTTCGCGCGCCGTCTCGTTGTCCTCCGCGAAGAGCCTGGCGGGGGTGTGCAGGCCGAACAGGGTGAGGGTCTGGTAGCCGCGTGACGCGAGGTCGGGTCCGAGGATCGACGGGTCGGTCAGGGAGTGGCAGTAGATCTCCGAGGGCGGGGCGGAGGGCAGGCGGCCGGCCGCGGCCTCCTGGTAGGCGGTGGCCAGTTGGCCGTATCCCTCGGCGATGTGGAACGTCCCGGCGAACGCCCGGTGCGGGTCGACGGAGCGGTCACGCAGCCTCGGCAGCCGGGTGAGCAGCATGTTCACCTTCAGCTGGGCGCCTTCGGCGGGGGCGGGCGGCTCCTCGCCGAGGAGCTCGGCCAGCGCCCGGGGCGAGGCGTTGACCAGGACCCGGCGTGCGCCGACGACGTGCTCTCCCTCGGGTGAGCGGACGGTGACCTCGGCCTGGGTGCCGTCGGTCTCGATACGGGTCGCCTCGTGCAGCACGCGGATCTCGGCGCCCGCCGCCCGCGCGGCTCCGGCCAGGGCGTCGGTGAGCGCGCCCATGCCGCCGACCGGGACGTCCCAGTCCCCCGTGGAGTTGCCGATCACGTGGTAGAGGAAGCAGCGGTTCTGGAGCAGGGACGGGTCGTGGGCGTCGGCGAAGGTGCCGATCAGCGCGTCGGTGAGCACGACTCCGCGGACGAGGTCGTCGGTGAAGTTCTTCTCGACGGCGACGCCGATGGGCTCCTCGAACAGCATGCGCCAGGCGTCGGCGTCGGCCACGCGCGCCCGCAGCTCGTCGCGGGCCGGAAGCGGTTCGGTGAGGGTGGGGAACACCCGCTCGGCGACCCGGCCCGTCATCGCGTAGAACCGCTGCCAGGCCTCGTACTCCCGGCCGTCGCCGGTGAGCGCGGCGAAGGAGTCCCGGGTGCCGTCGCCGCCGACGAGCAGCCCGGTGGACCGGCCGCCGCGCACGGCCGGGGTGTACGAGGAGACGGTGCGCTTGCGTACGGCGAAGTCGAGGCCGAGCTCGCGGACGATCTTCTGCGGGAGGAGCGAGACGAGGTAGGAGTAGCGGGAGAGCCGGGCGTCGATCCCCTCGAAGGGGCGCGTCGACACGGCGGCTCCGCCGGTGCCGCCGAGACGTTCCAGGACGAGTACGGACTGCCCGGCACGGGCCAGATAGGCGGCGGCGACCAGGCCGTTGTGGCCGCCGCCGACAATCACCGTGTCGTAGGCGGCGTGCGCGGGGGCACCGGGTGAGGACGTCTCGTCTGCGGGCATGCCCCTTCGTAACACGGGATGATCGTCTCTGGACAGGGGGCGCGGTTCGTGGCGCACGGAAGGGGCGCCGGAAATCCGGTGGGGGTCCGGCGGCGCGTGTGGCAAGGTGCTGCCCCTACCGCGTCGTCCCGCGCCCGGCACTGGAGCCTCCATGAACACGCCTGCCCGTCTGGCCCCGTTGCTCGACCAGTTCGACCAGGCACGCGAGCGGCTCACCGGCCGGCTCGCGGGCCCGTTCGTGGACAGCGGCAACGGCACGGACGTGGAGGTTCCCCCGCTGACCGACGAGGAGTACCTGTGGGAGCCGGTGCCGGGCTGCTGGTCGGTCCGCCGCCGGGGCGGAGGGCCCGGCCCGGGGGCGACCGCCCTGACAGGCGCGGGAGCGTGGGGGCGCGACACCGCGCCGCACCCGCATCCTTCGCCGCCGCCCTTCACCACCCTCGCGTGGCGTCTGAGCCATCTCAGCGAGCTGCTGGCGCTGCGTGCCGACCACACGGCGGGGAGCCACAGCCTCACCCGGGACGACTACCGCCCGGTGGGTGACGCGGCGGGAGCCCTCGCGGACTTCGGCGCCTCGGCGGACGCGTGGCGCGCGGCGCTGCTCGGCGCCGACGACGCGGCACTCGACACCGTCGGGTACAGCTCGTACCCGCACGGCAGCGACCCGGAGGATCCGTTCCTGGAGATCGTGTGGTGGGTCAACCAGGAGCTGTTGCACCACGGGGCGGAGATCGCGCTGCTGCGCGACCTCTACCGCGTGCGGGGCGGCCTGGCCTGACGGTCAGTGGGGTGGCGCCGCGCGCTGCCGGCGCAGGTCGGCGACCCTCCGGTAGAGGTCCACGGCCTCCGTGCTGCGGCCGAGCTGTTCCAGGCAGTGCGCCTCGTCGTTGCGGCCGGCGAGGGTGTCGGGGTGGTCGGCGCCCAGCACCCGTTCGCGGACGCCGGCCACCGTACGGTAGTCGGTGAGCGCCTCGGACCAGCGGCCGAGCCAGCCCAGTCCCACGGCCACCTCGCGGCGGCTGACGAGGGTGTCGGGGTGGTCGGGTCCGAGGGTGCGTTCCCGGATCGCGCAGACCTCGCGTGCCTCTTCGAGCGCCTCCTCCCAGCGCGCCATCCGCCCCAGGTTGACGCCGAGTCCGTGCCGGGCGCGCAGCGTCTCGGGGTGGGTGGGGCCGCAGGCCCGGGTGCGGTCGGCGACCAGGGCGCGGTAGAGCTCCATGGCCTCGGCGCTGCGGCCCAGTCTGCCGAGGCTGATGCCCACCTCGTAGCGCGCGGCGAGGGTGTCGGGGTGGTCCGCGCCGAGGGTGGCGGCGCGGCCCCCCGCCACCTCGCGGTAGGTCTGCAGGGCCTCGGTCCAGCGGTCCAGCCGGCCCAGGGTGTACGCCACTTCGTACAGGGTGACCAGGGTGTCCGGGTGTGTCGCGCCGAGCAGCCGGGCGCGGGCGTCCGCCACCTCGCGGGCCATGCGGTACGAGTCCTCCGGACGGCCGAGCCTGCTGAGGTTGAAGGCGAGGTTGTGCCGGCAGCGCAGGGTGTCGGGGTGGTCGGGGCCCATGGAGCGCTCCCGCGAGGCGAGCACCGCGGCGTAGACCTGGTGGGCCTCGAAGTGCCGGCCGAGCTGCCCCAGGACGTACGCCGTCTCCTGCCGGGCGGCGAGGGTCTCGGGGTGATCGGGGCCCAGGGTGTGCGCACGGCCGTCGGCGACCCGGCCGAACTCACGCAGGGCGTCCTCGGCCCGGCCGGTGCGGCTGAGGGTGAAGGCGACCTCGTACCTGCTGGCGAGGGTGTCGGGGTGGGCGGGGCCGAGGACGCGCTCCCGCTCGGCGGCGACCGCGCGGTGTACGTCGCCGGCCTCCTCCCAGTGCCCCAGCCGGCCCAGGTTGAGCCCGGCGCTGTGCCGGCCTGCCAGGGTGGCCAGCAGCTCGGGCGGCGGCGTGGGGCGGCCGGCTCCCCCGGGCGTGAGGCCGTCGGCGGGGGCGCGGCCGGTCGCGGTGGTCCACGCCCCGGTCAGTGCCGTCGCCTGGTCGATGGCGGCCGTGCCCGGGTCCGTGGCACCGACGGCCTTGTGACCGGCGGTCATGTCGCGCGTCCAGGAGGGCAGTCGGTACTCCCTGCCTCCGGCGGGGTGCTGGACCGGGACGGGCGGGGCGAGCCGGACCCGCCCGATCTCCGGCTGCCCGCCGGTCCGCCCGAGCGTGATGCGCCGGCGCAGGTCACCGGCGTCGGCCGGACGTTCGCCGGGCGTCTTGGCCAGCAGGTCAAGGACGACCTCGTCGAAGAAGCTGGGCAGTTCGGAGCGGTGGGTGCGCGGCGGCTCGGGAACGGTGTCGCGGTGCCCGACGAGCACGGCCCAGGCGTCGTCCATGTCGAACGGCGGTACCCCGGTGGCGATCTCGTACAGCACGCAGCCGAGCGAGTAGAGGTCGCTGCGGTGGTCGACGTCTCCTCCGCTGATCTGCTCGGGCGACATGTAGTGCGGGGTGCCCATGGCGATGCCGGTACCCGTGAGCCGGGAGGTGAAGCCGATGTCGTGGCCGAGCCTCGCGATGCCGAAGTCGCAGATCTTCACGGCCCCGTCGTCCAGGCGCATGATGTTCGCGGGTTTGAGGTCGCGGTGCACGATGCCCTGCTGGTGGGTGTAGCCGAGGGCGTCGGCCACCTGTTCGGCGATGTCGACGACGTCCTCCACCGGCAGGGGGTGCTGCTTGTTGTCCTCCAGGAGCTGGCTGAGGTTGCGCCCCTCCAGGAGTTCCATCACCAGGTAGAGGACGCCGTCGGACTCCCCGAAGTCGTGGACGACGGTGACTCCGCGGTGCTGGAGTGCCGCGGCCACCCGCGCCTCACGCCGGAAGCGCTCGCGCAGGACGCGGGTGAAGGCCTGGTCGTGCTGCGGCCCCATCGGTTTGAGGCATTTGACGGCCACCTGGCGGCCCAGCGACTCGTCGCGCGCCCGCCACACCTCGCCCATGCCTCCGCGCCCGATCATGTCGAGCAGCCGGTACCGGCTCTGGATCAGCCTGGTGGTGTCCGCCATCGCCTGTTGTCGCCCCCGTATGCTCCGCTGCCCCGCTACCGCTGCTGCGCCCTCCCCGGCCCGTCCAGTATGGCTGCCTGTCTGCGGAGTTTGTACGGGGCGGGGCGGCTCCCGGGGCCGAGCCGGGCCATGGCCTTCACGATGTGCCCGGGCGGCAGGCGCCAGCGGAGGCGGGAGGGGATGGCGCGCAGGACGGTTCCCGTGATGCGCAGCCGGCGGTCGACCGCCGCGGGAGGCGGCGCGGCTCTGCCGTACAGCTCATGGGCGTACGCGGGCAGGGAGTCGTAGGCGAGCGCGGCCACGCGCCTCCAGAGCAGGGCGCGGGCCGGTGTCAGCAGGGCGGGGACGGGCGGGTCGCGCAGGAAGTCGTCGACGTCCGACGCCTCGGGGCCCGCGGCGAGCTGGTCCCTGACCCGGTCGAAGTAGGCGGCGAGGGCGGCGGCCGTGGCGGGGACGTCCGCCGGGTCCAGGCCGACGAGCCGGGCGCTCTCCCGCTGCTCGTCGACGTAACGGTCGGCCTGGGCGTCGGTGAGCGGGTAGCCGGAGCGGCGCTCGACCTGGAGGTAGGAGTCGACCTCGGCGCAGTGGACCCAGAGCAGCAGCCCGGGCTCGTCGACGCCGTACACCTCGCCGGTCTCCGGGTCGGTGGCCTTGAGCAGCCGGTGGATCTTGCGTACGCGCGCCCCGCACCTCTCGGCGGCCTCCGTGGGGTCGTAGGTGAGCGTGCCCACGAAGTCGGCCGTACGCAGCAGACGCCCCCAGGCGTCCTGGCGGAAGTCGCTGTTCTGCATGACCCCGCGGACGGCGCGCGGGTGGAGCGCCTGGAGGTACAGGGCCCGGACGCCGGCCACCCACATCATGGGGTCGCCGTGCATCTGCCAGGTGACGGAGCGGGGACCGAACAGCCCGGGGTCCGGATCGTTCATCGGCTCGTCCCTTCCGTTCGGCGGCGGAACCGGGGCCCGGGGGCCGGGGTCGTCGTACGGGCGCGGTCCTGCCGGGAGGACGGTGACTCGTAGGATGACGTCCCGGCGCAGTTACATGCATACCGCAACCGCGCGCGTTCCGGGGAGGGGTGGGGCCGTGCCCAGATGGGGACTGGTGGTGGAGGAGAACCGCGGGTACGGCCGGCATGCGCGGACGTGGTCGGTGGAGGTCCTGGGCCAGGTGGAGGGGACGCGCGAGGAGGCGCTCGCGGCGCTCCGGCTGCTGGCCGAGCGGTTCGAACCGTTCCATCCCGCTGAGCCGAGACGCCGGGAGCTGTACCGGGAGGCGAACGGTTTCCTGCTGGTCGCCCATGGGAAGTGGCAGCCCTTCCACTGCCGGTTCTCGGTGGCCGAGCAGCTGTACGACAGCGCCGCCCCCGCCCCCGCCGCGCCGCCGGCCGAGGCGCAGGAACCCTCCCCGCCCGCCGGCCGGGAGGAGCCCGGGGCGAAGGCGCCCGCTCCGCCAAGGGCTGCGGAGCCCCGGCCGACGGCGCCGGAGCCCGGTCCCCCGCCCGCCTGGGACGCGCAGGTGCCGGAGGTGCCGTCCTGGCTCGGCCGGGACGACCTCTCCTGACGCGGGTCAGCGCTTGACGGCCCGCAGCACCACGAACTTCGGGTCCCCGGCGACGGTGACGCAGTTGCCGAAGATCCGGCGCAGCTGGGTGTGGTAGCCGAGGTGCCGGTTGCCGACGACCCAGAGCTCCCCGCCCTGGCGCAGCGCGGCACGCGCCCCGGCGAACATGTCCCGGGCCGTGGCGTCGGTGACCGCCTGGTGCGAGTGGAACGGCGGGTTGCACAGGACCAGGTCCACGCCGGCCCGGGGAAGGTCCGCCGTCCCGTCGCCGACCACGAACTCGGCCTTGGCGTCGGCTCCGGCGTTGTCGTGGAAGGTCGCCTCGGCGGAGGCGACCGCCTGGTAGGACTCGTCGACGAAGGTGACCGTGGCGTCGGGGTTGGCGAGCGCGGCTGCTGTGCCGAGTACGCCGTTCCCGCAGCCGAGGTCGACGACGCGGTCGGGTCCCGTCCGCCGCGGGAGGTGCTTCAGGAAGAAGCGGGTGCCGATGTCGAGGCGTTCGGCGCAGAAGATCCCGGCGTGGTTGGTGACCGTGCGGCCGGAGACCACGCCGACGTCGTCGGGCAGTGCGTAGCGGCGGGGCCAGGGGCTGGGGGTCCTGGGCAGGGCCGGGTCCGGGGTGCAGAAGATGAGCCGTGCCTTCTTCACCGCGAGGGAGGTGCGGGTGGGACCGATGATCCGCTCGAACAGCTTGAGGGTGGAGGTGTGGATCTCCTTCACCATGCCGGTGCCGATGACCACGGTCCCGGCGTGCACGGCGGGCGCGAGCCTGTGGAGCTGGTCCTCCAGCAGCGCGAGGCTCTTGGGCACCCGTACGAGCAGGAGGTCGACGCGCTCCGGCGGGGTGTCGCGCACCGAGAGCATGCGCACGGCGTCGGGGGCGGCTCCGTTGCGTGCCAGGTTGGCCTCGGTGGCCCGCCGCGCAAGGTACGAGTCGGTGATCTGTACGGGGCTGTGCGCGGCCAGCACGGTGGCGAGGGCGCCCCAGCGGTCGCCGACCACGGCCACGGTGCCGGACGGACGGACCGGCTCGCTCCCCTCCGCCCCCTCCAGCCGCCGCAGCAGGTACTCGTCGGCGGCGTCCCACGCGCGGAACGGGTCGCGGGGGTTCTCGGGATGGCGGGCGAGATCGAATTCGCCCTGTGACGTCGTCAAACGGTTCATATTGAGTTCAGGCTAACCGAGGGGCGGGGAGCGCCGGGCACGCTCCCCGCCCCGGGGATGGTCCCGCGTCCTAGGGGAGCCGCTTGTCCATGGCGGACCGGCCTTCCTCGGACAGCCTGCGCTGTGCCCATTCAAGGCTCTCGGGGGTGAGATCCCGCCCGGAGGCGAGCACCAGGTCCTCCGCGGTGGGCTGATCGCCGGCCCCGGTGTGCAGCAGACGGTCAGGGGTCACCCCCCGCACTTCCGGCACGGATACGGATACGGATTCGGACTCTTCGCTCATACCGCCTCCTCGTCCTTGCGGCAATTCTCGCGCCGGGGCGACATCCCCGCATCCGATGCCCCGGAGCCCCCGGAAGACGTGTCACTTGACTTGCACATGATGAATACGCAACGTTCACACGACCGGCACCGTGCGTGTGGAAGGCTCCCGACCGAGCAGTCAACGTCCGGCCTCCACGACCCCGTTCTGCAGCCCCGGAAAGGACACCCCACATGTCCAGCCGTCGCCGTTTCTACGCGCGTCCACTACTCGCGACAGCCGCCTCGGTCGTCGTCCTCACCGGCGTCGCGGCCACCGCGCCCGCCGCCACCCCCACGTCGTCCGGCCAGGCGTCCCCGGCCGCCGCGCTCGACGACACCTACTACCAGGACGCCCTGGGCAAGACGGGCTCCGCGCTCAAGAGCTCGCTGCACACGATCATCAGCGAACAGACCAAGCTCTCGTACAGCCAGGTCTGGGACGCGCTCAAGGCGACCGACGAGGACCCGGCCAACTCCTCCAACGTGATCCTCCTCTACACCGGCCGCTCCCAGGCCAAGAGCGAGAACGGGGGCGACACCGGCGACTGGAACCGGGAGCACGTCTGGGCCAAGTCCCATGGCGACTTCGGTACCGCGACCGGCCCCGGCACCGACATCCACCACCTGCGCCCCGAGGACGTCCAGGTCAACTCCATCCGCGGCAACAAGGACTTCGACAACGGCGGCAGCGCCGTCTCGGGGGCGCCCGGCAACTTCAGCGACGGCGACTCCTTCGAACCGCGCGACGCGGTCAAGGGTGATGTCGCCCGGATGATCCTCTACATGGCGGTGCGGTACGAGGGTGACGACGCCTTCGCCGACCTGGAGCCGAACGACAGCGTGAGCAACGGGTCGGCTCCGAACATCGGGCGGCTCTCGGTGCTGAAGCAGTGGAGCCAGGAGGACCCGCCGGACAGCTTCGAGCAGAACCGCAACCAGGTCATATTCGACCGGTTCCAGCACAACCGGAACCCGTTCATCGACCACCCCGAGTGGGTCGAGGCCATCTGGTAGCACCGGCCGGGAGCCGCCGGGATCCGGCGATCACGCCCGGGGATCCGGCGGCTCACCCCGGTCCGCCAGGGTCTGCGCGCAGCGCTCGGCAGCCTCCTCGACGGAGCCGAAGCGCGGCAGGTCCTGCCCGGTCCGCTCCCGGAGCAGGTCCGCCGGCCCCAGGCGGCCGCCCGGGTCGACGACGGCCGCGCTCCGTCCGTCCCGGGCGAGCCGGGACAGCCCGGCGTGCAGCAGCGAGAGGGCGAGGGAGTCGACGCCGGTCACCTCGCGCAGGTCGAGCACCACCGGACCGGGCGGCTCCCCACCCGACTCGTCCAGGGCGTGAAGCACCCGCTCGGCCGCGGTGAAGTCGAGCGCGCCCTGGGCGGCCACGACGCCCACGCGCTCGCGCAGCGCGCGCCCGCGGCGGCCGGACGGCGCCGAGGGCAGCACATCGGCGGTGGTGACCAGCGTGACGGTGGAGCCGGGCAGCGCAGGATTCCGCATGAGATGCAGCCCGAAGCGTTCCGAGAGTGCGGCGAGCGCCGCGTGGCCGCGTACCGACGTGCCCGTCGCGTCCAGCAGCGGGCTGTAGGCGGCCAGCCCGAAGCGGGCGGGTCCTGCGGCGATCAGCCCGCCGGACACCCCGCTCTTCGCGGGCAGCCCGACCCTCAGCAGCCAGTCGCCGGAGGAGTCGTACATCCCGCAGGTGGCCATGACGGCGAGGACCTGCGCGGCGACCTCCGGGGAGACGACCCGCTCCCCGGTGACCGGATTGACGCCGCCGTGCGCCAGGGTCGCGGCCATCACGGCGAGGTCGAGGGCGGTGACCCGCACCGCGCACTGCCGGAAGTAGGTGTCGACGGCCGCCACCGGGTCGACGGGCAGGGTGCCGGTGCTGCGGATCAGATAGGCGAGCGCCCGGTTACGGTCCCCCGTCGCGGCCTCGGAGCCGTACACCTCCTCGTCGACGTCCAGCCTCCGTCCGGCGAACCGGCTCAGGCAGACCAGGATGCGCCGGAACGCGGGAGCCTCACGGGTGTCGGGGACCAGGGCCGTGGTGACGATGGCCCCCGCGTTGACCATCGCGTTGGCCGGCCGCCCGGTGCCGTGCTCGAGGCTGATGGCGTTGAAGGCCTCGCCGCTCGGTTCGGCGCCCACCCAGCGGGTGACCTCGTCGAGGCCGAGCGAGGCCAGCGCCAGGGCGTAGACGAAGGGTTTGGAGACCGACTGCAGGGTGAAAGGGGTGTCGGCGGCGCCCGCCCCGTAGGAGTGCCCGTCCATGCTGACGAGGGCGAGCCCGAAGTCGTCGGGCGCGGCCCTGGCCAACTCCGGGATGTAGTCGGCCGGCTGTCCTTCGCGCAGGACGGCGAACCGGCCGTGGAGCTCGCGCAGCGTGTCCGTGACGGCGTCCGACGCGCTCACCGTGCCGCCTCCGGATGCCGTACGGGACGCCCCTCGGCACCCGCGAGGGGCGAGCCCTCCCCGGTGGGCGTGGACATCGCGGCTACCTCCGGAGGAGTGAAGGGCAAACTCGCCCAATAATTCGCTCAATAATTCGCCCATATTAGGATCAAAAGGTATGAATTGACTCGTTGGGCGACCGCTCCGCGCCTGAGGGCGGCCCAGCACCGCGGACCCCGAACCCTCCGGGAGGGAACGATGGATACGGACGCCCTGACGCCCGGCCTGCTGCAGGAACTTCGCGCGAACCGGCCCTACCCGGCCCTGTCGCTGACGATGCCGACCCACCGACGCGCGCCGGACAACGCCCAGGACGCCGTACGGCTGCGGAACCTCGTGGCCGAGGCCGGCAACCGGCTGGACGCCGACCCCCGGGTGTCCCACGAGACCGGGGCCGCGGTGAAGGCGCAGCTCGACCGCGCGGTGGCCGAGGTGGATCAGCGTCGCGCCCTCGAATCCCTCGTCATCCTGGCGGGCCCCGACGAGTACCAGATCTGGCAACTGCCGCGCACCGCCCCCGAACGGGTGGTCCTGAGCGACAGCTACCTCACCCGCAACCTGGTCGCGGCGAAGGCCGGGGCCCAGCTGTTCCGGGTGCTGACCGTGTCCGCCGAGCACGCGACGCTCTGGTCGGGCACGAACGAGGTGCTGCGCACGGAGGACGGGCACGGTTTTCCGCTGAAGCCCCCGCACGAGAACTTCGATCCGGAGCGTCAGGCCCGCAGCGGCGGCGCCCCGAGCATCTACTCCAGCGAGGACACCCGCAGCTTCTTCCGCGCCGTCGACGGCAAGCTGCGGACCGTGCAGGCCGCCGACCCGCGACCGCTGTTCCTGGTCGGGCTGCCGCAGGCGCTCTCCCTGCTCGAGGACGTCGGGGAGTGCGCCAGGTCCGCCGTCTGCAAGGTGCCCAAGGGAACGACGGCGGAGACGACCGCGCCCGAGCTGGCCGCCGAGCTGAAGGCCGCCCTGGACGACTGGCACGCGCAGAAGGACGCCGCCGTCCGGAACAGGCTCGACACCGCTCTCGGCGCGAAGACCTTCACGAGCGGCCTCGACGAGGTCTGGACCGCCGCCGGGGAGGGCCGCGTCGCCGTCGTCGCGGTCGAGGAGCACTTCCAGCGGACGGTCAGGGTCAGCGACAACCACCTGCAGCCCGTGGATCCGGCGGACGTGGCACCGGGGGACGACGAGGTCCGCGAGGACATCGTGGACGAGCTCATCGAGACGGTCCTGGACAACGGCGGCGAGGTGGTGTTCGTCGCCGACGACTCCCTCGCCGGCCACGGCAGGATCGCGGCCGCCCTGCGCTTCTGAACACGCACCCCCCGACCACACGCCTCGCACTCCGTGCGCTCCTCACCGCGTGTCTCTACGTGAGGATTATGTGAATTATGTCTAGGTTTGGCGCTCTCAAGTCGATCTCACCGCGTTGATCGCACCGATCACGTCGTGCACGAAGGAGAGCCATTCATGGACCGATTCAGGCGCGCGTCGGCGGCCGCCCTGCTGACAGCGGTGGCGCTGGCCGGCGCGGTGGGCGGCGCCGCGGCATCGTCGGATGTCCCCGCGCCGCCGTCCAGGGAGCGCGCGCAGGACCTGGCGACGCGGCCGGCCCTCTCCGCCCACGCGACCGCGCGCTCCGTGGTGGCCTGGGAGGAGTTCCGTATCCACGGCTCCGCCCGCAACATCGGCGCCGGCACCCGGGTCACCCTTCAGCAGAAGCAGGGCAAGCGCTGGGTGTCCCTGCCCGCCACGATGCGGACGGCCCGCAGCGGCGAGTACACCCTGCGGGTGAAGCTCGGCATGAAGGGCGAGAACGCCCTGCGGATCGTCGGCGGCGGGGCCGTCTCCCCGGTCGTCCGCACCAGCGTGGGCTGAGCGCCCGCCTCTCCCGCCCCACGCACTCCGGCCGGCCCGCGAAGAAGCGGGCCGGCCGGAGGGCGTCGCGCCGGGAACGTCAGCCCTCCCAGGTCCAGTCGGCCACCTCGGGCAGGTCCGTCCCGTGTTCCCGGATCCAGTCGTGGTGGCGGGTGCGTACGTCCGCCATGGCCTGCCGTACGGCGACGGCGCGGACCCCCAGCCCGGGCACCCGGTCGATCACGTCCATGACGAGCCGGTAGCGGTCCAGGTCGTTGCGGACCACCATGTCGAACGGCGTGGTGGTGGTCCCCTCCTCCTTGTAGCCCCGGACGTGCAGATGGGCGTGGCCCGCGCGCCGGTACGCCAGGCGGTGCACCAGCCACGGGTAGCCGTGGTAGGCGAAGATCACCGGCTTGTCCCGGGTGAAAAGCGCGTCGTACTCGGCGTCCGGCATGCCGTGCGGGTGCTCCGAGTGGGGCAGCAGCCGGGTCATGTCGACGACGTTGACCACGCGTACGGCGAGCTCCGGAAGATGACGCCGCAGCAGTCCGGCCGCGGCGACGGTCTCCAGGGTGGGTACGTCCCCGGCGCAGGCCAGGACGACATCGGGCTCACGGCCGCCGTCCTCGGTGCCGGCCCACTCCCACACCCCGGCTCCCCGGGCGCAGTGCGCGCGGGCCTCGTCGAGGGTGAGCCAGTCGAAGCCGGGCTGTTTGCCGGCGACGATCACATTGACGTAGTCACGGCTGCGCAGCACATGGTCCGCGGTGGACAGCAGGGTGTTGGCGTCCGGTGGCAGATAGACCCGGACGACCTCGGGGCTCTTGTTGAGGATGTGGTCGACGAAGCCGGGGTCCTGGTGCGAGAAGCCGTTGTGGTCCTGGCGCCAGACGTGCGAGGTGAGCAGGTAGTTGAGGGAGGCGATGGGCGCCCGCCAGTGCAGCCGGCGCGAGGTGCGCAGCCACTTGATGTGCTGGTTGACCATCGAGTCGACGATGTGGGCGAACGCCTCGTACGAGGAGAACAGCCCGTGCCGGCCCGTGAGGAGGTATCCCTCCAGCCAGCCCTGGCAGAGGTGCTCCGAGAGCACCTCCATGACCCGGCCGTCGCGGGCCAGATGCTCGTCGGTCGGGAGCACCTCGGCCTGCCAGGCCTTGCCGGTGGCTTCGTAGAGGGCACCCAGCCGGTTGGACTCGGTCTCGTCGGGGCCGACCACCCGGAAGTTCCGGCGCCCGGCGGTGGCCGCCATGACGTCCCGCAGCAGTCCGCCCAGGACCTTGGTGGGTTCGTGCAGGACGGTGCCCGGGGTGTCGACCCGCACCGCGTGGTCCTCCAGCGGAGGGACGGGCAGGTCGCTCAGGAGCTGTCCGCCGTTGGCGTACGGCGTCGAGCCGAGGCGGGCGGCGCCCTCGGGGACGCACTCCAGGACCTGGGCGGTGGGCCGGCCCTCGGAGTCGAAGAGTTCCTCGGGCCGGTAGGAGCGCATCCACTCCTCCAGCTGGCGCAGATGGCCGGGATCGTCCCGGACGCCGGGCAGCGGGACCTGGTGGGCGCGCCAGGTGTTCTCGACGGGGAGCCCGTCCACCTCCTCGGGGCCCGTCCAGCCCTTGGGGGTGCGCAGGACGATCATCGGCCAGCGGGGCCGTACGGACGCGCCCCCGGAGCGGGCGGCACGCTGGTACGCGTCGATGCGGTCCACGGCGAGGTCGAGGGCGGCGGCCAGCGCGCGGTGGACCGTGGCGGGGTCGTCCCCTTCGACGTACAGGGGGTCGTGGCCGTATCCGCGCAGCAGTGCGTCGAGTTCGTCCTCGGGCAGCCGGGCGAGGACCGTCGGGTTGGCGATCTTGTATCCGTTGAGATGGAGGATCGGCAGGACGGCCCCGTCGTGCACGGGGTCGAGGAACTTGTTCGAGTGCCAGGAGGCGGCCAGCGGTCCCGTCTCGGCCTCTCCGTCGCCGACGACGCAGGCGACGAGCAGCTCGGGGTGGTCGAAGGCGGCGCCGTAGGCGTGGGTGAGCGAGTACCCCAGTTCGCCGCCCTCGTGGATGGAACCGGGGGTCTCCGGGGCGACGTGGCTGGGCACACCGCCGGGGAAGGAGAACTGCTTGAACAGGGCTCCCATTCCGGCGCGGTCGCGGCTGACGTCGGGGTACGTCTCCGAGTAGCTGCCCTCCAGCCAGGCGTTGGCGAGGACGGCGGGACCGCCGTGGCCCGGCCCCCAGACGCAGAGGGCCGGCCGGTCCCGCGTTCTGATGATCCGGTTGAGATGGGTGTGGACGAGGTTCAGCCCGGGCGAGGTGCCCCAGTGTCCGAGCAGCCGCGGTTTGATGTGCTCGGGGGCGAGCGGCTCCTCCAGCAGGGGGTTGGCCATCAGGTAGATCTGGCCGACCGCGAGGTAGTTGGCGGCGCGCCAGTGCGCGTCGAGCGCTTCGGTCTCGGCGTCGGTCAGGGCGGAGGCCCCGGGCGGTATGCGGGCGTCGGTCATGAAGCGTCTCCCTAGGCCGCGTCCGAGCCGGGGCCGTACCAGACGGTGGTGGCGTTGCAGAACTCGCGGATCCCGTGTCCTGCCAGCTCGCGCCCGTAGCCGGAGCGTTTCACGCCGCCGAAGGGCAGCGCGGGGTGGGAGGCCGTCATGCCGTTGAAGAAGACCCCGCCGGCCTCCAGGTCGCGTACACAGCGGTCCATCTCCCCCTCGTCGCGCGTCCAGACGTTGGAGCTGAGGCCGAAGGGGGTGTCGTTGGCGAGGTCCACGGCCTCGTCCAGGTCCGCCACCCGGTAGAGCGTCGCGACCGGGCCGAAGGTCTCCTCGCGGTGGATGCGCATGTCCGGGGTGATGCCGGTGAGCACGGTGGGCCGGTAGAACCAGCCGCGGTCCAGCCCTTCGGGCCGTCCGCCGCCGCACAGCACGGTGGCGCCCTTGGCGAGGGCGTCATCGACGAGTTCCTCCAGGTCGGCGCGGCCCTGTTCGCTGGAGAGCGGTCCCACGTCGGTGGACTCCTCCAGCGGGTCGCCGACGGTCAGGGCGCGCATGCCCGCCGTGAACCGCTCGGTGAACGCGTCGTAGGCGTCCGCGTGGACGATGAAGCGCTTGGCCGCGATGCAGGACTGGCCGTTGTTCTGGACGCGGGCGGTCACAGCGGTCTCCGCCGCCTTCCGCACGTCCGCCGAGGGCAGGACGACGTAGGGGTCGCTGCCGCCGAGTTCCAGCACGGTCTTCTTCACCTCGTCGCCCGCGACCGAGGCGACCGAGCGGCCGGCCGGTTCGCTGCCGGTGAGCGTCGCGGCGGCGACGCGCGGATCGCGCAGGACCGCCTCGACGGCGCCCGAGCCGATGAGGAGCGTCTGGAAGCATCCGGCCGGGAATCCGGCCCTGGTGAACAGGTCCTCGATGTACAGGGCGGTCTGCGGCACGTTCGACGCGTGCTTGAGCAGGCCGGTGTTGCCCGCCATGAGGGCGGGCGCGGCGAAGCGCATGACCTGCCAGAGCGGGAAGTTCCACGGCATCACGGCGAGCACCACGCCCAGCGGCCGGTAGTGCACCCGGGCGCGGGTGGCACCGGAATCCTTGACGTCGGCGTCGTCGGGGTGCTCGTCGGCGAGCAGCCGCTCGGCGTTGGCCGCGTACCAGCGCATGGCCTTGGCGCACTTGGCGGCCTCGGCGCGGGCGGCCTTGACCGGCTTGCCCATCTCGATGGTCATGGTGCGGGCGATCTCCTGCTGGTCCTCGTCGAGGAGGTCGGCGGCCCGGTTCATCAGGCGGGCGCGCTCGGCGAAGTCGGTGGTGCGGTGGTCGCGGAACGCGCGGTGCGCGGCGGCGAGCCTGCGCTCGGTCTCCCGCTCGTCCAGCGCGTCGAATGTCCTCAGCGTCTCGCCGTTCGCGGGATTGACCGTCGCGATGGGCATGGCTGTGCCTCCTTGCGTTGTTCTTCGACCGTGCCGCGCCGCGCCCCGGCGCGCAACGCGACCCTCACGCACACGTACCCGGCCGGCGCGGATCATGCGTGCCGCGGGCACACCGTCCGCGCCGGCCGGGCCGGCACCGGGCTGTCGGTCACACGAGTTCGGCGACCGGGCCGCTGAGGAACGTACGTCCGCCGGGGAGCGGCGTACGCGGAAGCAGTCCCGTGGTGCTGGGGGTCTCCGCGTAGCGCGTGAACCACACGACCTTGCCGTCGGTGGTCCGGCAGGTGCCCCAGCTGTCGCTCAGGGCCATGACGCGGCTGAGACCGCCGCCACCGCCGTCGAGCAGCCGGGGCATCCGGGAATCGTTGTCGGCCACGGACACCGTCAGGTGCCGGCCGCTCCAGCGGAGTTCGACGACGCAGTGGTTGTCGTCGCCGACGTGGCGCTGGACGTTCGTCAGGAGCTCCTCCGCGGCCCGGCACACCGGCCGGACGTGCAGATCGAGACTCCAGTGACGAAGGTGTGCGGCGACTATGCGCCGCAGCTGGGAAATGCGCTCTGCCGACACCTGCAGTTCGACCAGATAGTGCCGGTCGAGTGGAACGGTCATCGTCGAGGCTCCTCACCGCGAGGCCCACGTGCTTCACCCCGTTGAACCAACGACCCCCGAACACGAAGCGTGAGCAGTAATCACTTCTGGGTCACTCCTCAGGGTGACCCGGCGGGGCCGGTTGCGCAACCGAAGGGGCGGGCACCGGGCGTCACGGCAGGTAGGGCAGCACTTTGTCCGGCGTGAGGGGCAGTTCGCGCAGCCGGGCCCCGGTGGCGTGCCGTACGGCGTTCCCGATGGCGGCGGCGGTCCCGACGATGCCGATCTCACCGATGCCCTTGCTGCCCATGGGGTTGAGGTGCGGATCGTCCTCGTCGATCCAGTGCGCCTGGATGTCGGGGACGTCGGCGCAGGAGGGCACGTGGTACGAGGCCAGGTCGCTCTCGGTGAAGTCGCCGAAGGCCGGGTCCATGGTGCTGCTCTCGGTGAGGGCCATGCCGAGCCCCATGACCATGCCGCCGATGAACTGGGAGCGGGCCGTACGGGAGTTGAGGATGCGTCCGGCGGCGAACACCCCGAGCAGCCGGCGCACGCGCACCTCGCCGGTGAGGGAGTCGACGGCCACCTCGGCGAAGTGGGCGCCGAAGGCGTGCCGTGCGTACGGGGACTCCTGTGCCGTCTCCTCGCCGGTGTCGGCGGTGACGGTGATGCCCTCCGCCGGGATCGGCCCGGTGTGCCCGTCGAGCCGGCGTACCAGGGCGGTGGCCGCCTTGTGGACCGCGGAGCCCCAGGAGGCGGTCCCGGAGGAGCCGCCGGCGACGGGGCCGGGAGGCAGATCGCTGTTGCCGATGTCGACCGTGACGTTCTCCACGGGTGTGTCCAGGACCGAGGCGGCGATCTGCGCGAGGACGGTGCGGGCGCCGGTGCCGATGTCGGTGGCGTTGACGCCGACCCGGTAGGAGCCGTCGGGAGCCGCCTCGGCGGTGGCGCCCGCCTTCGAGACGAGTACGGGGTACGTCGCCGAGGCGACCCCCGTGCCGATCAGCCAGGGCCCCTCCTCCCGGGTGGCGGGCTGCGGGTCCCTCTCGTACCAGCCGAAGCGGCGGGCCCCTTCGCGCAGGCAGGCGGTGAGGCCCCGGCTGCTGAACGGGCGCCCGCTGTCGGGTTCGGTCTGCGGTTCGTTGCGCAGCCTCAGCTCGACGGGGTCCAGACCGAGGGCGTTCGCCAGTTCGTCCATGGCGGACTCCAGGGCGTACATGCCCGAGGCCTCCCCCGGTGCGCGCATCCAGGAGGGGCTGGGCACGTCGAGCGCCACCACCCGGTGCTCGGTGCGGCTGTGGGGCGAGCCGTACATGATGCGGGCCGGCACGGCGGCCTGCTCGACGAACTCCTTGATGCGCGAGGTGTGGGTGGCGATCTCGTGGGAGACGCTGGAGAGCACGCCGTCGCGGTCGGCGCCCAGGCGTACCCGTTGCAGGGTGGGGGCCCGGTGCCCGACGACCGCCGCCATGTACCGCCGGGGCAGGGCGAGCTGGACCGGGAGGCCGGTGTGCCGGGCGGCCATCGCGGCGAGGACGACCTGGGGGCGGGGGGTGCCCTTGGAGCCGAAGCCGCCGCCGACGTGTTCGGAGATGACGGTGATGCGGTCGCGGTCGAGCCCGAGGGCCTTGGCGAGGCTCTCACGCACCGCGGTGGACCCCTGGCTGGAGTCGTGGACGGTCAGGTGCCCGTCCGCCCACCGCGCGGTGGAGGCGTGCGGTTCCATGGGGTGGTTGTGCAGCCCGTGCAACGTGTAGGTGGCGTCGATCCGCACGGGTGCGGCGGCGAAGGCGCGCATGGCGTCACCGCGTTCGCGCAGGGCCGGGTAGCCGCCGTTGGCCTCCTCGGGGGTGTAAAGGCCGGGGTGGTCGGCGGTGAGGACGACGTCGTGCCCGGTGGTGGCGTACTCGACGTACACGGCTTCCGCGCCGGCCCGGGCGGACTCCAGGCTCTCCGCGAGGACCAGGGCCACGGGCCACCCCCGGTGCGGGACCCGGTCGTCCTGGAGGACGGCGAGGATCGGGTCGTCGGGCTCCTCCAGGCGCGGCGCGTTGTCCTGGGTCAGGACGGTGTGCACCCCCGGCACCGCGAGCGCGTCGGCGGTCCGGATCGCGGTGACCCGCCCGCTCGCCACGGTGGCCGGGACGACCCAGCCGTACAGACAGCCCGGCGTGGTGTGTTCCGCGGCGTACCGGGCGGTGCCGGTGACCTTGTCCCGGCCCTCGCGCCGGAGTACGGGCGCGCCCAGCGCCCGGGTGGTGTCGCTCATGACGGAAGTCCTCGGTCTCTCGGGGGTGTGTGCGGGGCGACGGCGGGTCAGGCGAGGCCGGCGAGTTCGGCCAGGGCGCCGACGGCCAGCCGGTGGGCCAGGTCCACCTTGAAACCGTTGTCGCGCAGGGGTCTGGCCGTCGCGAGTTCGGCGCTCACGGCGCGGGCGAAGGTCTCCTCGTTCGCGGGGGCGCCGCGCAGCACGTCCTCGGCCACCCGGGCGCGCCAGGGCCGGGGCGCGACTCCGCCGAAGGCGAGGGCGGCCCGCTCGACCCGGCCGTCGCGCACGCTCAGCGCCGCCGCGACGGAGGCCAGGGCGAAGGCGTACGAGGCGCGGTCCCGGGCCTTGCGGTACAGGGAGGTGGCGGCGGGCGGTGGCAGCACCACCTCGGTGATCAGCTCGCCCGGGCGGATCACCGTGTCCTGGTCCGGGTTGTCGCCGGGCAGCCGGTGGAAGTCGGTCACGGGCACGGTCCGCTCCCCCTCGGGCCCGTGGAGCAGGACGGCGGCGTCGAGCGCGGCGAGGGCGACCGCCATGTCCGAGGGGTTGGTGGCGACGCAGTCCTCGGAGTGGCCCAGCACCGCGAGGTCGCGGTGGGCGCCCTCCTTGGCCGGGCAGCCGGAGCCGGGCGTCCGTTTGTTGCAGGGTTTGGAGACGTCCTGGAAGTACGGGCACCGGGTGCGCTGGAGCAGGTTGCCGCCGGTGGTGGCGGTGTTGCGGAGCTGCCCGGAGGCACCGGCCAGCAGGGCCTGCGACAGGGCGGGGTAGCCGCTCCGTACGTCGGGGTGGGCGGCGAGGTCGCTGTTGCGCACGGTGGCGCCGATCCGGAGACCGCCGTCGTCGGTCCGTGCCACCCGGTCCAGCGGCAGCCGGCTGACGTCGACGAGCAGGCCGGGCGACTCGACGCCGAGTTTCATCAGGTCGACGAGGTTGGTGCCGCCTCCGAGGAACCGTGCGCCGGGATGTCCGGCGCCGGCGCGGACGGCTTCGGCCACGGACGCGGGGCGCAGATAGGCGAAGGGTCTCATGGGGCCACGTCCTCGATCGCCTCGACGATGTGCGGGTAGGCGCCGCAGCGGCAGAGGTTGCCGCTCATGCGCTCGCGGATCTCGTCCGCGTCGAGCGCGACCGGCCCTCCGGCGGCGAGCACCGCACGCGGGGTGGCGTGCGAGGGGAAGCCGTCCTCGGCCTCGCCGAGCATGCCGGCGGCCGAGCAGATCTGTCCGGGGGTGCAGTAGCCGCACTGGAGGGCGTCCCTCTCCAGGAACGCCGACTGCAGCGGGTGCAGCCGGTCGCCCTCGGACAGCCCTTCGACGGTGGTGATGTGGGCGTCCTCCTGGGCGACGGCGAGCAGGAGGCAGCTGTTGGCGCGCCGGCCGTCGACGAGCACGGTGCAGGCTCCGCACTGTCCGTGGTCGCAGCCCTTCTTGGCGCCGGTGAGTCCGAGGTGCTCCCTCAGGGCGTCGAGCACGGTGGTGCGGTGATCGAGCGTCAGGGTGCGGGCCGTGCCGTTGACGTACAGGGTGAAGGTGGAACAGTCCTCGGGAGTCGGCACCAGGGCCGCTTCCGCGTCGACGGTTCCCGGGGTGGCATTCATCTACGCGTTACCTTCCGGGTTCGGGTCGTACGGGCGTCACGCGGGCCGGTGGCTCTCCAGCCGCAGGCGGATCTCCTGCTCCTGGTCGCCGGCCGCCGTTCCGACGAGCCGGACGGTGAAGGCCTCCGCCAGGTGCTTGCGGAGGCGGTCGACCGCCCAGTAGCCGCCCTGGGCCTCGACCGTCACCGGTACGGAGAGCCGTGAGGGTCCTGGGCCGGTCCGCGTCTCGGAGACGTCGACGGTCGCGGTCCACACGGTGGGGCGTGTGTCCGACGCGTCCTCGGGGGTGTCGCCCGCCGGGCGGTCGGAGACGAACGAGCGGCGCAGCACGTCGAACACGGTGCGCGCGTCCTCCTTGGGGCAGCCGGTCACCGCCACCACGACATCGCCGCTCTCCTGGTGTTCCTGTGTCTGTTGCCGCGTGCTGTTCACCACTGGATTCCTTTCACTGGGAGCGCTGTGCGCGCTGCTCGGCGGCCGCGCGCTGGGGGCCGACCGTGTGGGCGGGGTCCTCGGCGGAGGCGATTCCCGCCGCGAAGACCCCGAAGCGTGTGCAGACCGACCCGGCGAGCAGCGCGAGGCCCGCGCCGGCGGCGACGGGACGGCTGCGGTGACCTGCCGCGAGGGCA
Organism: Streptomyces sp. NPDC104381; assembly: GCF_055583745.1. Classification (NCBI taxonomy): domain Bacteria; kingdom Bacillati; phylum Actinomycetota; class Actinomycetes; order Kitasatosporales; family Streptomycetaceae; genus Streptomyces; species Streptomyces sp. NPDC104381. Next base: position 761,214 of record NZ_JBVJNK010000003.1, on the reverse strand, counting down.
GCCGCGGCTCCGGCGGCGGTGAGCCCGCGTGCCGCGCGCAGCAGGGATCCGGCCCGGCCCTCGCGGCAGGTCACCGCGACGGTGCCGAGGCGCCGTTCCATGGCGTGGAGCGCGGCGCCGTCGGCGACGGCGGCGAGTACGGAGGCGTACCGCGCCGGGGTGTTCTCGTGCACGGGCCCGGTGGCCAGGGCCATTCCGGCGGCAGCGGCGGTGGCCGATGCCGCGAAGAGGTAGGGGAGTTCGCGGTGCGCGCCGTGCCACGCGGGTACGGCGGTGTCGGCGGCCAGGACCGCGGTGTACGTCGCGAGGGCGGGGCCGAGCACCGCGGCGGCCGCGGTGGCGGCCGCGCCGGTCCTGGGCAGCCGTCCGGTGACCGCGGTGAGGGCGGCGGCACCGGCGGCCGGCCCGTAGGCGGAGAGCAACCAGGAGCCCATGCTCATCGGGGAGGTCGGCTTGAAGACGCGCAGCATGTGGGAGAAGCGCGACGGACGGCCGAGGTCGTGGACGAGCGCGGCGGCGGAGAGGCTGACGGCGGCGAGGGAGGACACCTTCAGGGCGCCGGCCGTGGTGGTGCGCCCGGTCAGCTGGGCTCCGGCCGCGAGCACGGAGCCGGCGCCGGCGAGGCCGCCGAGGAAGAAGTAGCCGGCGATGTCCTGGGCGGACCACGACGGTGCCTTGATGACGGGACGGCCGTAGTAGGAGACGGGCTCCTCACGGCGGGCCCTCTGCCTGCTGGACGTGGTGCCGGTCATGTCCGGCCGCTCCTTCGGGTGAGTGCGGGAAGAGCGAAGGACAGGGCCGCGCCCGTGACGAGCGACAGGGCGGCGACGCCCGCGTGGCGCCACATGGCGGGCAGGTCCCGGGTGGTGACCACGGGGTCCGGGGGCAGCCCGTACACCTCGGGTTCGTCCATGAGGAGGAAGAACGCGCCGTCCCCTCCGACGCCGTTGTCCGGTTCATGGCCGTACAGCCGTGCCTCGGTGACCCCGGCGTCGTGCAGCTGATCCACCCGCAGCGCGGCGCGCTCCCGCAGTTCGTCGAGCGGGCCGAACTGGATGGACTCGGTGGGGCATGCCTTGGCGCAGGCGGGTTCCTGACCGGCACCGAGGCGGTCGTAGCACATGGTGCACTTGAACGCCCGGCCGTCCGTGGGGCGCTGCTCGATCACTCCGTACGGGCAGGCGGGCACGCAGTAGCCGCAGCCGTTGCAGATGTCCTCCTGGACGACGACGGTGCCGAACTCCGTACGGAACAGCGATCCGGTCGGGCAGACGTCCAGGCACGCGGCGTGGGTGCAGTGCTTGCAGACGTCCGAGGACATCAGCCACCGCACGCCCGCGCCGTCGTCCTGGACCGCCGCGGGCTTCCCGGAGTCCGGCTCGACGAGCGGCAGTTCGGTGCGTCCGGCGGGCAGCGGCTGCTCGATGAAGGCGACGTGCCGCCAGGTGGAGGCGCCCAGGCCGACGGTGTTGTCGTACGACATGCCGGTGAGCGACAGCCCGTCCTCGGGGAGGGCGTTCCACTCCTTGCAGGCGACCTCGCACGCCTTGCAGCCGATGCAGACGGAGGTGTCGGTGAAGAAGCCGACGCGCGGCGGGGCGTCGTCGTGTCCGGCGTCGCCGGCCGGGTCGGGTTCGGGCCCGCTGAAGAGGTGGTCGCCCACGATGTTCCTCACGTCGTCTCCCCTGTTCCGGTCGTCCCGGTGATGCCGGCTCTGCGCCGGTACTCCGCGACGAGTTCGGGCAGCGCCGGGCCTCTGGGCCTGCGTCCGGGCCGGATGTCGGCGGTGAGCGCCTTGTCCTCCTGGATCAGGGCGTTGGGGTCGAGCGCGATGGCGACCAGCTCGTTGGCGGCGTCCCCGGTGGCGATCCCGTTGGGGCCCCAGTGGAAGGGCAGGCCGATCTGGTGCACGGTGCGGCCCGCGACGGTCAGGGGCGTGATCCTGCGGGTCACCATGACGCGGGCCTCGACGGCGTTGCGTGCGGTGACGATCGTCGCCCAGCCGCCGTGCTCCAGCCCTCTCTCCTCGGCGAGCATCGGTGACACCTCGCAGAAGAACTCCGGCTGCAGCTCCGACAGATAGGGCGACCAGCGGCTCATCCCGCCCGCTGTGAAGTGTTCGGTGAGGCGGTGGGTGGTGACGACGTACGGATACACCTCCGCGCCCGGCTCGTCGCCGCTCGGGTGGGAGCGGTTGCCCTCGCGCGGGTGCAGCTTCCTGACCGGCGAGCGGGAGCGTGAGGGGTGGAGCGCGTTGGTGAACGGCGAGTCCTGCGGCTCGTAGTGCGTGGGCAGCGGGCCGTCCTCCAGTCCGGCGGGGGCGTAGAGCCAGCCCTTGCCGTCTGCCTGCATGATGAACGGGTCGTCGCCGCGCAGGGCGTCGGGCCCCTCGGCGCCGGGCGGAGGTACGTGGCCGGGGGCACGGTCCGGGATGAAGTCCGGGACGTCGTACCCGGTCCACCGGCCTTCGGCCTCGTCCCACCAGATGTGGGCCTTGCGGTCGCTCCACGGGCTGCCGTCGGGGGCCGCCGAGGCCCGGTTGTAGAGGATGCGCCGGTTCGCGGGCCAGGCCCAGGCCCATTCGGCGGCCACCCAGTCCTGCTCGGTGTGGGGCTTGCGGCGGGCGGCCTGGTTGACACCGTCCGCGTACACCCCGCAGTAGATCCAGCAGCCGCACCGGGTCGAGCCGTCGTCCTTGAGCTCGGTGTAGGCGGAGAGCGGAGCGCCGTCCGGGCCGTGTCCGTTGATCTCGGCCAGGACCGCCGCCGAGACGGGTTCGTCGAGCGGCCCGTCCACGGGGTAGTCCCAGGTCAGGTCCTGGATGGCACGGTCCATCGGATCGGTGGAGCCCGCGAGCCGCTCCTTGATGCGGCGGCCGAGGTGGTACATGAACCAGAGGTCGCTGCGTGCGTCGCCCTCGGGTTCCACGGCGGTGTGGTGCCACTGGAGCCACCGGTTGGTGTTGGTGAAGGAGCCGGACTTCTCGGTGTGGGCCGCCGCCGGGAAGAAGAAGACCTCGGTGCCGATCTCCTCGGTGGTCATCTCCCCGGTCTCGGTCTCCGGGCCGTCCTGCCACCAGGTCGCGGACTCGATGAGGGAGAAGTCGCGCACGACCAGCCATTCGAGCTGGGCCATGCCGAGCCGCTGCAACCGGGTGTTGGCGGAGCCGACGGCCGGGTTCTCCCCCATGAGGAAGTAGCCCTCGCACTCCCCCGCCAGCTGCGCCATGACGGTCTCGTACGTGCCGTGGGAGCCGGTGAGGCGGGGCAGGTGGTCGAAGCAGAAGTCGTTGTCGGCGGTGGCCGCGTCGCCGTAGTAGGCCTTGAGCAGGCTGACGAAGTAGGCCCGCATGTCGCCCCAGAAGCCCTTGTCGGTGCGGCTGGCGCGGATGAAGGCGTCGAGGTCCTCGTGGGCGTGGGCGTGCGGCATCGGCAGATAGCCGGGCAGCAGGTTGAAGAGGGTCGGGATGTCGCTGGAGCCCTGGATCGAGGCGTGTCCGCGCAGCGCCTGGATGCCGCCCCCGGGCCGGCCGATGTTGCCGAGGAGCAGCTGGAGCACGCTCGCCGCGCGGATGCACTGGGCGCCGGTGGTGTGCTGGGTCCAGCCGACGGCGTACGCGAAGGCGGCCGTGCGCTCGCGTCCGGAGTTGGAGGTCAGCGCGTCGCAGACCTCCAGGAAGACCTCCGGCTTCACCCCGCAGATCTCCTCGACCATCTCGGGGGTGTAGCGGGCGTAGTGGCGCTTGAGGATCTGGTAGACGCACCGGGGGTCCTGGAGGGTCTCGTCGCGCGGTGGCCGCGCCGCGGCCTGCGCGCCTCCGGACCCGTGGGTCTCGGACCTGGCCGCGGCGTGGATCCGGTTCTGCGCGTCGCCGCCCTCGGCGCGGTCCTCGTACTGCTCGTCCACGTCCCCGGCGGGCGCCTGCACCTCGGAGTCCCGGTACTGCCAGCTGCTGGGGTCGTAGTGGGCGCGTTCCTCGTCCAGGCCGGAGAAGACGCCGTCGAGGTCCTCGGTGTCCCGGAAGTCGTCGCCGACCAGCGTCGCCGCGTTGGTGTAGTTGAGGACGTACTCGCGGAAGTCCTTCTCCTCGGTGAGGACGTGGTTGATGATGCCGCCGAGGAACGCGATGTCGCTGCCGGCCCGGATGGGCACGAAAAGGTCGGCCAGTGCGCTCGTACGGGTGAAGCGCGGGTCCACATGGATGATCCGGGCGCCGCGCGCCTTCGCCTCCATCACCCACTGGAAACCGACCGGGTGGGCCTCGGCGAAGTTCGACCCCTGGATGACGATGCAGTCAGAGTGCTGGAGGTCCTGCATGAAGGTCGTCGCCCCGCCGCGGCCGAACGAGGTGCCGAGCCCGGCGACGGTGGAGCTGTGGCAGACCCGCGCCTGGTTCTCCACCTGCACGACGCCGAGGCCCGTGAAGAGCTTCTTGATCAGGTAGTTCTCCTCGTTGTCCAGGGTCGCTCCGCCGAGGCTGGCGATGCCCAGGGTGCGGGCCGTGCGGAGCCCTTCGTGCTCCCACTGCCAGGTCCTGCGCCGGGTCTCGACGACCCGGTCCGCGACCATGTCCATCGCGGTCTCCAGGTCGAGCGGCTCCCAGTCGGAGCCGTACGGGCGCCGGTAGAGCACCTGGTGACGGCGGGACGGGCCGGTGGTGAGCTGGAGCGTCGAGGAGCCCTTGGGACAGAGCCTGCCGCGGCTGACGGGTGAGTCCGGGTCGCCCTCGATCTGGACGACCCGGTCGTCCTTCACGTACACCTGCTGGCCGCAGCCCACGGCGCAGTACGGGCAGACGGACTTGACGACGCGGTCCGCCGTGGCCGTCCGGGGCCGGAGCCGCTCCGTCTCCCGCGACATCACCGCCCGTCCTCTGCCCAGAGGATCGCCGCCGGTCAGCTGTCGGTACACGGGCCAGCGGCCGAGCGGATTGCCTGCTGCCATCGCGATTCCTCCAGCGGTCCGGGAACTGACTCCAGGCTCGCCCCACGGCTCCGTGTCGGCGACACGAGCGAGGTCCCGACGGGCGGGCCCGCGGAAGATCTCGTACCCGGTGTGCGGCGGGGAAACGTGGGGCCCCGGCCCGGGCCGCCGCCTACAGTTCGCGCAGCGCCGGCAGGAGCGTGTCGCGGGCCCAGTCGATGAAGGGCGCCTGGTGGGCTCCGCCGATCTGGACGAGGGCGACCTCGGTGAAGCCCGCCTCGGCGTAGGGTCGTACGGCTTCGACGAACGCGTCGACGTCCGAGCCGCAGGGGATGGAGCCGGCGATGTCCTCCTTGCGTACGAACCGGGTGGCCTGGTCGAAGGCGGCCGGTCCCGGCAGCTCGGAGTTGACCTTCCAGCCGCCGAGCGACCAGCGGAACTGGTCGTGGGCGCGGTCGATCGCGGCGTCCCGGTCGGGGTCGTAGCAGACGGGCACCTGCCCCACCCGGGGCTTCCCCGTACCGCCGTGCCGGTCGAACTCGCTCAGGAGTTCGCCCTTGGGCTCGGTCGCGATGACCAGGTCGGCGAGCCGGCCGGCGAGTGCGCAGGACCGTCCCCCGGAGACCGCGATGCCGAGGGGCACGCGCTGGTCGGGGAGGTCCCACAGCTTGGCGTTCTCCACGTCGAAGTGGGCGCCGTGGTGGTTGACGTAGCCCCCGTCGAGGAGCGCCCGGATGATGTGCACGGCCTCCTCGAGCATCTCCAGGCGGACATGGGGCGCGGGCCATCCCCCGCCCACGACGTGCTCGTTGAGGCTCTCCCCGGAGCCGAGTCCGAGGCGGAACCTGCCTTCGGCGAGCAGCTGGAGCGTGGCGGCCTTCTGTGCGATCACCACGGGGTGGTATCGGGTGGTCGGGCAGGTCACGTACGTCATCAGGGGGATCGTGGAGGTGGCCTGCGCGGCGGCGCCCAGGACGGACCACGCATAGGGCGCGTGTCCCTGGGAAGCCAACCAGGGGAAGTAGTGGTCGGAGGTGACGGAGAAGTCGAATCCCGCCCGCTCCGCGGCGACCACGTCCTCGACGAGCGCTCGCGGGCCTGCTTGCTCGGTCATCATCGTGTAGCCGATTTGCACCATACGAAACACATTTACCCTGACATCGTCATAAAACATGAATTCATGTCAATGGCTGTCTGTGATCGATACCCCGGGGTATGCGCCATGCATGGACGTAACGAACGGAGCAAGGGACTCGCTGGCCGCCACCCTCGCTGATGGCCCCGGCGCGGTGGGTGCGATCCTCGGCGTCGTCGGGCTCGCCGTGGTGGTTCTGCTGATCGGCGCCTTCTGGTGGGGCATGCGACGCCGGGACAAGGAGTCACCGCCGCCGCGCCCGGAGGAGCAGCCGGCCCGGCCGGATCACCGCACCGAGATCCGGGAGAGCGACAAGCACGGCTCGGACCACTTCCCCGAGGACGGCCGGGCCATGACGCCGTACGAACTCGGTGACCACGGCAACGAGGTGATCCCGCCCGAGTCCGGACCCGATCCCGAGCGCCCGCGCGACTGACGGCGGAGACGGATGGGGGGGGAACATGAACCGGTCGAAGTCCGACCGCAGGACCAGGATCACGATCCTGGTCGCGCTCGCCGCCAACCTCGTGATCGCCGCGGCCAAGGGGGTGGGGGGATTCCTTTCGGGGTCCCCCGCCCTCCTGTCCGAGGCCGCCCACTCGGTGGCGGACAGCGTGAACGAGGTCTTCCTGCTGGCCGCACTCAAGCGCAGCCGCCGGCCTCCGGACGCCCGTCACCCCTTCGGGTACGGCAAGGAGCGCTACTTCTGGTCGCTGCTGGCGGCCGTCGGGATCTTCGTCGTGGGGGGCTGTTTCTCGTTCTTCCAGGGGATCGAGGCGCTCGGGCGGAACGAACAGGAGTCACCCGACGGGTACACGGCGGGTCTGGTCGTCCTCGGGGTCGCCCTCATCGCGGAAGGCAGCTCGCTGGTCCGCGCCCTGGTCCAGCTCCGCGGGGAGAAGGGCGGCGCGGCCCGCGACCCCGCGCTGAGGACGGTGATCGCCGAGGACAGCACCGCCGTGCTGGGCGTGGTGCTGGCCATGGCCGGCATGGTGCTGCACCTCGTCACGGGTGACGTCGTGTGGGAGGCATCGGCCTCGCTGGGGATCGGCCTGCTGCTGGTCTACGTCGCCTACCGGCTCGGCAAGGACGCCCGTGACCAGCTGATCGGCGAGTCCGCCGAACCGGGGCTGCGCCGGGGCGTGGAGGAGTTCCTCACGTCCCAGGCCGAGATCGACAACGTGGCGGCCCTGTTCACCATGGGTCTCGGTCTCGATTCGGTGCTGGTGGCGGCGAGGATCGATCTGGCGCCCGGCATCGACAGCGAGGAGATCGAGCGGGTCGCCGTCCGGATCAAGCGGTCGATCGCGCGGTCGTGGCCGGAGGCCGAGCACGTCTTCCTCGACATCACGAACGCACCGCCCCGGGGCGGCGTGTGACCACGGCCGCCGCGTGTTGCGGGAGTCGCCGGGGCGCATGAGGCTGGTCCTGGCCGCGCGGCACCGAAGAAGTCATGCCGCAGAACGATAGGGCAGTGGACCATGACTACTGGCGATCCGCGGACCGCTCCGGAACCGGCGGTGCTGAGCGGCGCGAGCGCCCCGTGCTGGGTCCATCTGGTGACCCGCGACCTGGAGGACGCGCGGCGCTTCTACGGCGCCGTCCTCGGCTGGACGTTCCGTCGCGGGCCGCTGGGCAAGGACTTCCTGATGGCGCGCTCCGACGGAGTGCCGGTCGCGGGCATCGGCGCGGTCGCCTCCGCCTACCAGGTGGCGGTGGCCTGGATGCCGTACTTCTCCGTCCGGGACGCCGATGTCGTCTCGGACCGCATCCGTGAGCGCAGCGGCACCGTGGCCGTGGGTCCGCTCACGGTCGGGACGGGCCGCGCGGTCCTCGCCGCCGACCGTGACGGCGCGTCCTTCGGGGTCTGGGAGTGGACGGGCCGCGCGGCCACCCTGGCGCCGTCCGGGAACCGCGCGCACGCCTGGCTCCGGCTGCGCACCAGGGACGCCTTCGACGCCGCGATCTTCTACGGCGAGGTCCTCGGCTGGGCGAGCGGTGAGCCGGGCGGCTGCGAGGTGGCGTACGTGAAGGAGGAGGTGCTCGTACGCTGCAACGGCCGCCCGCTGGCCCGGATCAGCTCCGGTGCCGTCGAGGCCGCCCCCGACCCGCAGGTGCGCCCGCACTGGCAGGTGCAGTTCCCGGTCCCCGATGTGGGCGCGACGGTGCTCGCCGCGGAGCGGAACGGGGGCTCCCTGATGGAGCGGCGCGATGTGCGGTACGGCAACGAGGCGACGCTGCGGGACCCGGACGGCGGTCTGTTCACCGTGACGGACGTACGCGGCCCGGCGGGCGCGGACGAGGACGGGAGCTGACCGGTCAGGGCTGCGGGCCGGGCTCGTCGGGGTCCCGGCCCTCTCCCCCGTCGGCCGGCCGGCGGTTGTCCCGGGCGATGGCCCAGAGCGGGAACACGAACCAGCAGACCAGGAACCACAGGGCCATCCCGCCCACCAGCCACAGCGCCACCGAGTTGTGCAGCGCCACCCGCAGGATGAGCAGCAGCGTGCTGCACATGGTGCCGAAGAGCAGGCCCAGCCCGAGCTTCGTCAGACGGGAGGCCCAGATGACCGTCTGCGGCTTCATCCGGCGGCCGGTGAGCAGCCGGTGGTACGAGACGGGCCCTATGAGCGCGGCCGCGGTCGCCGACCCCAGTAGGACGGTGACGACGTAGATGTTCCGGTCGACGGTGGAGAGGTCGGCGAAGCGGGGCTGGAAGACCACCGCGAGCAGGAAACCGAACAGGATCTGGACACCGGTCTGCGCGACGCGCAGTTCCTGGAGCAGATCGCCCCACTGCCGGTCGGCCCGCTCCTCCTCGGTCTCGTGCCGCCCGCTGAGCGGGTTCGTTCCCGGCTCCACGTCTTCTCCGCCGACACCCGGTCTCCGGCCCATCGATGCCTCCCCACCTCGTCGAGGTGGTACTGGTTCCCCGCGAAGCCCCCGTGAATCCTGGGCCGCCGGTGCCGCCCGGCGGCCGGGCGACGCGGACGGCGCACCCGCCGATGCTCTCCATGGTGGCAGCCGCGGGGGAATCCAACACACCGACGGACGTGCACCGGGCTCCGCCGCAGGCCGGGGCCCGAGCCTCGACGCCCTGTGACTACTGACCTAGGATCGAGGTACGGCATCGCGCGTCGGTCACCGTCCGGGTGAGGCGTGGAGGTAGCCCGTGAGATGCCTGTTGGAGGCATTCCACCGTGTCGGTCGAGTTGAATCACACCATCGTTCACAGCCGGGACAACCGCGAGTCCGCGGAGTTCCTGGCGCACATCCTGGGTCTCACCGTCGGAACCGAGTGGGGACCGTTCATCCCGGTGGTCCTCGCGAACGGCGTCACGCTGGACTTCGCGACCGTTCCCGCCGGATCGATCACCGTGCAGCACTACGCGTTCCTCATCTCGGAGGCGGAGTTCGACACCGCCTTCGGCCACATCGAGGAGCAGGGCATCCCGTACTACGCGGACCCCCACAAGAAGCACCCCGGCGAGATCAACCACAACGACGGCGGACGCGGGGTGTACTTCCCCGATCCCAGCGGCCACGGGATGGAGCTCATCACCCGGCCGTACGGCGGCTGGTCCTAGGGCGGAAGGGCGGCCCGGCGGCGGTCGATGACCGTGCCGGGCCGCCCGGCTCAGGGGCCGCCGTCGACCGTCAGCGTCAGCTCGGGCCGGTCCCACATCACGGCCGGCGGGCGGGCCGCGACGGTACCGGTGCGTTCGGCTCCGACACTCCGGTAGAAGCCCTCGGCCGGCGGGTGCGCGACCACGCGTACGGCGTCGGCACCGGCCCGGCGGGCCTCCTCGCGCAGATGCCCGACGAGGAGCCGCCCGATCCCACGCCCCTGGGCGTCGTCGGCGACGAACATCAGGTCGAGCTCCGGCGGGGACAGGACCAGCGCGTAGAAGCCCAGGATCCGGCCGTCGTCGTCCACGGCCACGTGCACGGCGTGCGCCTCGATGTAGTCCGGGCCGATCCGGTATCCCGCGACCATGGGCGCGTACGGGCCTTCGTAGGCGCGGGACCGGGTGACCAGACGGGTGAGCCGCTTGGCGTCCCGTGCGACGGCCCGCCTGATGCGGACGCCGCCGTGCCGGTCCCTGGCCCTCGGTCTCATGGAACGAGTATCACGCACCGCGGGTGCCGGGCGCGCACGGCGCTCAGCGCCCGCTCCGCCGTGCGTGCCACTCCGCCACCACCGCGTCGACGTCGAACGGAGCGAGGTTCAGCGGCGGGCCCTCCGGCGGCATGGCCAGTGCCGCGCGGATCCTCACGTTGATCTCGGTCAGCACGCGCCGGGCCTCGGCCTCCGACCGGGCGTGGACCGCCTCTTCCCGGGCGTCCTCGGCGGCCTTGCGCAGCGTCAGGGAGGGTGGGAGCGCCGACAGCCCCTCACGCTCCATCTTCGCCTTGATCCACCACATCGCGTCGTAGGGCCTGTCCAGGCCGGGGATCGGCTTGCCCGCACCCGGCAGGTCGGCGAAGGCGCCCCGCTCCTCGGCCTCGCGGATCTGCCGGTCCACCCATGTCTCGAAGCTGACCCCTGCGGGTTTGCGCTCGGTCACCGCGTGCCCCTCTCCCCACTCGTACCGGACGGCACCGTGTTCGGCCGGGGCGTCCGGGCCCGCGCGTTCCAGGCTACCGGGAAGACGCCCGCATGAACCGCGCCCAGGGGGTACACGCCTGGTGCGCACAGCCCGGCCCACATACCGAACCGGGCCCGAACCGGAAGGGGTTGACGAGAGTGAAACAGTACGAGGCACCGACCGCGAGCCGACGGGAGCGTCGGCCATGACGACCGTGGTGATCATCGTTGCCGTCGTCCTGGTGGCCGCGCTCGCCCTCTTCCTCGTCCTCGGCCGCAGGACCGGCGGACGGGGTCTGCGCCGCCGCTTCGGACCCGAGTACGACCGGACGGTCGCCCGTCACAACGGCGACACCAAGGCCGCCGAGCACGAACTGTCCGAGCGGGTGAAGCTCCACGGTTCCCTGACCGAGCGGCCCCTGCGGCCGGAGGCCCGTGAGGCGTACGCCCGCCGCTGGGCGGAGGTGCAGGAGCAGTTCATCGACTCCCCCAGGGACGCGGTCGTCGAGGCCGACGCACTCCTGGCGCAGCTGGCCCGGGACCGGGGCTTCCCCGGCGGTGACAGCTTCGAGGAACAGACGGCAGCCCTCTCCGTCCACCACGCCGAGCAGGTCGACGGCTATCGCAGGGTGCACACGGCCGTACGCGGCCAGGGCGGCACCGAGGAGATGCGGAAGGCCCTCATCGAATCCCGGGCGCTCTTCGACGTACTTCTCGCGGACGCACCCGGTGAGCCGGACCGCGCGGAGCGAACCGAGCGGACCGAGCGGACGGACCGGCACGAGACGAAAGGGAGTGCAGCGGCATGACCCACCCCACCGGACACACGACCGAGCCCCTCACCGGCGCGGAGCCCCGGCAGACACCTGAGCGGCCCTCCGGGGACGGCGGGATCCGCGAACCCAGGACCGGGGGGCCCGGTGATCTCAGCGTCCCGCCCGCCCCGCGCACTGCTGCCCCCGCGCCCCCTCCCACCGGGCAGGCCGTACCCCAGGAAGCCCCCGGCACCGACGGGCCGCTGGTCCCGCGCGGCGCCCAGGACGCGCTGTCGCTGCGCATGCAGCAAGCGGTCACCAACTTCGTCGAGAGCCCCCGCAGGGCGGTCGAGGAGGCGGACAGCACGTTCGACGAGATCGTCTCCGGCCTGACCGAGGCCCTCGCGGAGCGCAGGCGCGTCCTGCGAGCGAGCTGGCAGGAGCAGGACACCGAAGCACAGACGGAGGAACTGCGGATCGCGCTCCAGCGCTACCGCGACCTCAGCGAACAGCTGCTGAGGATCTGAGCGGCGCGCCACCGCACACCGGCCCGGTACCACGTCCCTGGACGCGGCACCGGGCCGGCCCGTGTCCCGAGCGGTCCGTCAGGCCGGGAGGACGAGGTCGGCGCGCAGCCGGTCGGCCACCGCCGGGGGCAGGCGCAGCGCCTTGGTCAGATAGCCGTCGAGGCCGCCCCAGCGCTCGTCCATCGCGTCCAGGGCCGCTTCGAGATACCGGGGCCGTGCCTCGATGACCGCGGACGCGATGTCCGGGTCCCCGCCTTCGTCGAGGAAGCGCCGCAGCGCGGGCCCGAAGGCGGCGCGCACGGCTCGGTTGACCCCGAGGAACTCGGCGCGTACGACCTCACGTGAGGCGCCCGCCGTCATCAGCAGCAGTGCCGTGGCCCAGCCCGTCCTGTCCTTGCCGGTGGCGCAGTGGAAGAGGAGCGGCCTGGCGTGCGGATCCGCGGCGGTGTCCAGGAAGGCGCGGTAGGCGGCCGCGGCGCCCGGGGAGAGGACCATCGCCCGGTACGTCTGGGCGAACAGTTCCTCCGCCCGTCCGCCGCCGAGCAGACGGGCTGCTCCGTCCGGGTCACTCAGCAGCGCCTTGAGCCGCGCCGGCGACACGCCCGGATTGTCTCCGAGGACATCGGCGACGAAGAGCCGTGCGCCCGTGGGCAGCCGGTCCGGCGCCCAGCGGCGCTCCTCGGCCGTACGCAGGTCGACGACGGTGCGGATGCCGAGGGCGGCCACCGCCATGTCGTGTTCCGTGTCCAGCTCGCTGAGCTGGCCGGAGCGCAGGAGGATGCCCTGTCGCAGGCGGAGGTGGCGCCCCAGGGCGATACCGCCCAGATCGCGCAGGTTGACGACGGTCGATGCGGGGACGGCCCGGGCGGTCTGCACGATGAACTGCCTCTTTCCCGACAGACTGCAGGTCGGAATCAACGTCGCACGGCGTGCGAATATCGACAAAGGGAACGTGAGGTACCGGGCACAGGCCGCCCGTGGGGATCAGTCGGCGAGAATCCTTGCCTTCTGCGCCGCGAACTCCGCGTCGCTGAGAACGCCGCGCTGCTTCAGGTCGGCGAGCCTCTCGAGCAGGGTGATGACGTCGTCCCCGCCGTCCGCCGGGACGCGCTCGTGGGCCAGGAGCCGGCCACCCGCCTCCTGGACCGCACGGGTGAGAGGCACCGACCAGAGGTCCTCCCACACGATCAGCGCGGCAGAGCTCTCCTCGGGCAGGTGTTCCAGCACATCGAGGCCGGTGATCTGCGGCAGCCCGGGGGGCAGGTCGTCCGGTGGTTCGAACGACACCAGTCCCTGGGGGTCCAGCTGCCGCAGCTCGACGTGTTCGAGGGTCCCGCCCGCTCTCCGGGCGAAGGCCAGACCGAGGATGCGCACCGCCTCGGACGCGACGGCGTCGGCCAGTACGGGTGCGATCGCGTCGGCGAAACGGCCGCCGGGAAAGGTGACGACGAGGTACTCCACGGGTCCCACGGCCACGGTGCGCCCCTTCCCTTGCGGTTCTGGATCGACAGCAGCTTAACTTCGGACAATCCGTTACGCACTGTGAAAAGAGATGGCAGAAGCGACACGGCTTCCGGCTCGGCGGACCGCCGCCCCGCCGAGCCGCTCCACGTGGCGTCGCCGGGTCGTCCACGACCGGTCAGGAATCAAGAAGCCCGAGCCGTCCGCGCCCCGTAGCGTGATGCGCATGGAGACCGACCCCGGCGTGCCGCGCCCCGACCGGTCCCGGCGCTGATTCCGCCCCGGACGGGACCGTCGCTCTGGTAGACAACGACCGTCGCCGCGGCACGCGGTGACGCCGACGGCGAAGGCGCGGACGGCCCGCCTGACAGATGGAGAAACCACAAGCATGGCCACGAGGACGGACAAGCAGTCGCCCACGCTGCATGCTTCCGACAGCCACGACCTGATCCGCGTGCACGGCGCGCGCGTGAACAACCTGAAGGACGTCAGCGTCGAGATCCCGAAGCGGCGGCTGACGGTGTTCACCGGCGTCTCCGGCTCGGGAAAGAGCTCGCTGGTGTTCAGCACGATCGCCGCCGAGTCGCAGCGGATGATCAACGAGACCTACAGCACCTTCGTCCAGGGCTTCATGCCGACGCTGGCACGGCCCGAGGTCGACGTCCTCGAAGGGCTGACGACCGCGATCACCGTCGACCAGCAGCGGATGGGTGCCGATCCCCGTTCCACGGTCGGCACCGCCACGGACGCCAACGCGATGCTGCGCATCCTGTTCAGCCGTCTCGGCAAGCCGCACATCGGCCCGCCCAGTGCGTACTCGTTCAACACCGCCTCGGTCCGGGCGAGCGGCGGTATCACCGTCGAGCGCGGAGCGGCGAAGACGCGAACGGTCAAGGCGACCTTCAACCGCACCGGTGGGATGTGCACGCGCTGCGAGGGCCGCGGCTCGGTCTCGGACATCGACCTCACCCAGCTCTACGACGACTCCAAGTCGCTCGCCGAGGGCGCGTTCACCATCCCCGGCTGGAAGTCCGACAGCCAGTGGACCGTGCAGGTCTACGCGCAGTCGGGCTTCGTCGACCCGGACAAGCCGATCCGCGAGTACACCAAGAAGGAACTGCGGGACTTCCTCTACGGGGAACCGGTGAAGGTCAAGGTCAACGGCGTCAACCTCACCTACGAGGGGCTGATCCCCAAGATCCAGAAGTCGTTCCTGTCCAAGGACAAGGAGGCGATGCAGCCGCACATCCGGGCCTTCGTGGAACGTGCGGTCACCTTCACCACCTGTCCCGAGTGCGACGGCACCCGGCTCAGCGAGGGCGCCCGGTCCTCGAAGATCGGGCGGATCAGCATCGCCGACGCCTGTGCGATGGAGATCCGCAACCTGGCCGAGTGGGTACGCGGTCTCGACGAGCCCTCGGTGGCGCCGCTGCTCACCGCGCTTCAGCAGACCCTCGACTCGTTCGAGGAGATCGGCCTGGGCTATCTCTCGCTGGACCGGCCGGCGGGGACGCTCTCGGGCGGCGAGGCGCAGCGCGTCAAGATGATCCGGCACCTCGGATCCTCGCTCACCGACATCACGTATGTCTTCGACGAGCCCACCATCGGTCTCCACCCGCACGACATCCAGCGGATGAACAACCTGCTGCTGCGGCTCCGGGACAAGGGCAACACGGTGCTCGTCGTGGAGCACAAGCCGGAGACGATCGCGATCGCGGACCACATCGTCGATCTGGGGCCCGGGGCGGGCACCGAGGGCGGCACCGTCTGCTTCGAGGGCACCGTCGAGGGGCTGCGGGCGGGCGACACCGTCACCGGGCGGCACTTCGACGACCGGGCCACCCTCAAGGAGTCGGTGCGCAAGCCCACCGGCGCGCTGGAGATCCGCGGGGCGTCGGCCCACAACCTGCGGGACGTCGACGTGGACATCCCGCTCGGGGTGCTGACCGTCGTCACCGGAGTCGCCGGTTCCGGCAAGAGCTCGCTCGTGCACGGGTCGGTCCCGGCCGGAGAGAACGTCGTGTCGGTCGACCAGAGCCCGATCAAGGGCTCGCGGCGCAGCAACCCGGCGACGTACACCGGACTGCTCGATCCGATCCGCAAGGCGTTCGCCAAGGCCAACGGGGTGAAGCCGGCGCTGTTCAGCGCCAATTCCGAGGGGGCGTGCCCCACGTGCAACGGTGCGGGCGTCATCTTCACCGACCTGGGGATGATGGCCGGCACCTCGACGACCTGTGAGGACTGCGAGGGGAAGCGGTTCGACTCGTCCGTGCTCGAATACCACCTGGGCGGCCGTGACATCAGCGAGGTGCTCGCGATGTCGGTGGCCGAGGCCGAGGAGTTCTTCGGTGCCGGCGAGGCGCGTACGCCGGCGGCGCACCGCGTCCTCGGCCGCCTCGCCGACGTGGGGCTCGGCTACCTCCGCCTGGGCCAGCCGCTCACCACCCTGTCCGGCGGCGAGCGGCAGCGGCTCAAGCTGGCCACCCACATGGCGGAGAAGGGCGGGGTCTACGTCCTCGACGAACCGACCGCCGGTCTCCATCTCGCCGATGTCCGGCAGTTGCTGGGCCTGCTCGACCGGCTCGTGGACTCCGGCAAGTCGGTGATCGTCGTCGAGCACCACCAGGCCGTCATGGCGCACGCGGACTGGATCATCGACCTGGGGCCCGGGGCGGGCCACGACGGGGGCCGGATCGTCTTCGAGGGCACCCCGGCCGATCTCGTGGCCGAGCGCTCCACGCTGACCGGGGAACACCTGGCGGCCTACGTCGGCGCCTGAGCCGGGGGCCCGGCGCCGGACGGTGTCACGGTGTCGGGTCCCGTCCCCGGTCATGATCCACGGACAAGGCAGGTCCACCCAGCGCATCCGGCACATTTCGGAGAGTGCAAGGTCACAGCTGGTGGCCCTGCTGCTCGTCAGAGCGCTGACCTAGCATCTGAGCATGACGGTCCAGCCTGCTGACGGGTTTTCCCTGGCCGCCGAGTTCCCCGACCCTTCCCACGACCAGTGGCAGAGCCTTGTCGAAGGCGTACTGCGCAGGTCGGGCAAGGAAGTCACGGGGCCGGCCGCCGAGGAAGCGCTGTCCACCGCACTCGGGGACGGGCTCACAGTCCGCCCTCTGTACACCTCCGCCGACACGTCCGCGGACCCCGGCCTGCCCGGCTTCGCGCCCTTCACCCGGGGCAGCAGGGCCACGGGGAACACCACGGACGGCTGGGACGTACGCCAGCGTCACGCGCTCACGGATCCGATGCGCCTCAACGAGGCCGTGCTCGGCGATCTGGAGAACGGCGTCACCTCGCTCTGGCTGGCCGTCGGCGGGCCCGGCGGCGTCCCGGTCCCCGGCCTCGCCCGGGCGCTGGAGGGCGTCTACCTCGACCTGGCGCCCGTGGTGCTCGACGCGGGCTCCGACCCCGCGCCCGCCGTCCGTGAGCTGCTCGGGCTCTACGAGGCCCGGGGCGTCGCGAAGGAGTCCGTGCGCGGCAGCCTCGGGGTGGACCCGCTCGGGCAGGCCGCGCGCGGGGGCACGGAGCCGGAGCTGGAGTCCGCCGTCCACTGGGCGCGGCTCTGCTCCCGCGAGTACCCCGGCCTGCGTGCCCTGGCCGTGGACGCGCTGCCGTACCACGAGGCGGGCGGCTCCGCCGCCGAGGAGCTGGGGCTCTCGCTGGCCACCGGTGTCGCCTATCTGCGCGCGCTGACGGCGGCGGGGCTCTCCGTCGAGGAGGCGTGCGCACAGCTGGAGTTCCGCTACGCCGCGACGGCCGACCAGTTCCTGACGATCGCGAAGCTGCGTGCCGCACGCCGGCTGTGGGCCCGGGTCGCCGAGGCCTGCGGGGCTCCGGGCGCCGGGGCGCAGCGGCAGCACGCCGTGACCTCTTCGGTGATGATGACGCGCCGTGACCCGTGGGTGAACATGCTGCGGACGACGCTGGCGTGTCTGGGCGCGGGAGTCGGCGGAGCCGAGTCCGTCACCGTACTGCCGTTCGATCACGCACTGGGTCTGCCGGACGCGTTCGCCCGGCGGATCGCCCGTAACACCTCGACGATCCTGATGGAGGAGTCGCATCTGGCCCGGGTCACCGACCCCGCCGGCGGCTCCTGGTACGTCGAGCGGCTGACCGATGAACTCGCCGCCGCCGCCTGGGCGTTCTTCCAGGAGGTGGAGCGGGCGGGCGGTCAGGCGGCCGCGCTCGGCTCCGGCATGGTCCGGGAACGGCTCGCCGCGACCTGGGCGGCCAGGAGCAGGGACCTGGCGCGGCGCAAGGAGCCGGTGACCGGGGTGAGCGAGTTCCCGGTCCTGGACGAGCGGTCGGTGGAGCGCGAGCCCGTACCCGGCACGCCGTCAGGGGGCGGACTGCCCCGGGTCAGGCGCGACGAGGCGTTCGAGGCGCTGCGGACGAGGTCGGACGCGCACCTCGCGGCCACGGGTGCCCGGCCGAAGGTGTTCCTCGCCGCGCTGGGGCCGGCCGCGGTGCACACGGCCCGGGCCTCGTTCGCGGCCAACCTGTTCCTGTCGGGGGGCATCGCGCCCGTCCAGGACCCGGTCTCCGTGGACGCGTCGACCGCCGCCGCGGCCTTCGCGGCGAGCGGGGCGCGGATCGCGTGCCTCTGCTCCTCGGACACGCTCTACGCCGAGCAGGCCGACGCCGTGGCCTCGGCGCTCAGGGACGCGGGCGCCGAGCGGATCTTCCTCGCGGGACGGCCGGGCGAGTACACCGGGGCGGACGTCCATGTCTTCGCCGGCTGCGACGTGGTCGCCGTCCTCTCCTCCGAACTCGACCGCATGGGAGTGGCCTGATGCAGACCCCCGAGACGACCGCGTCCACCGGGAGCCCCGTACCGGACTTCTCCGACGTCGAACTGAGCGGCGGCGCGCCGGCGTCGGTCTCCGAGGACCAGTGGCACGCCGCGGTGAAGGAGTCCGCCGGCCGCTCCGAGGAGGAGCTGCTCTGGGAGACGCCGGAGGGCATCGAGGTCAAGCCGCTGTACACCGGGCGTGACCTGGAGGGGCTCGACTTCCTCGACACCCGGCCGGGCATCGCGCCGTATCTGCGTGGTCCGTACCCGACGATGTACGTCAACCAGCCCTGGACGATCCGTCAGTACGCCGGGTTCTCCACGGCCGAGGAGTCCAACGCCTTCTACCGGCGCAACCTCGCGGCGGGCCAGAAGGGCCTGTCCATCGCGTTCGACCTGCCCACCCACCGCGGCTACGACAGCGACCACCCCCGGGTGACGGGTGACGTCGGCATGGCGGGCGTGGCGATCGACTCGATCTACGACATGCGTCAGCTCTTCGACGGCATCCCGCTGGACAAGATGTCGGTGTCGATGACGATGAACGGCGCGGTGCTGCCCGTCCTCGCCCTGTACATCGTGGCCGCGGAGGAGCAGGGGGTCGCCCCCGAGAAGCTGGCCGGGACCATCCAGAACGACATCCTCAAGGAGTTCATGGTCCGCAACACCTACATCTATCCGCCCGCCCCCTCGATGCGGATCATCTCCGACATCTTCGCGTTCACCTCACAGAAGATGCCCCGCTACAACTCGATCTCGATCTCCGGCTACCACATCCAGGAGGCCGGAGCCACGGCCGATCTGGAGCTCGCGTACACCCTGGCCGACGGGGTGGAGTATCTGCGGGCCGGACAGGCGGCGGGCCTGGACGTGGACGCGTTCGCCCCCCGGCTGTCGTTCTTCTGGGCGATCGGCATGAACTTCTTCATGGAGATCGCCAAGCTGCGGGCGGCCCGGCTGCTGTGGGCGAAGCTGGTCAAGGAGTTCGGGCCGAAGAACGCCAAGTCGCTTTCGCTGCGCACCCATTCGCAGACGTCCGGCTGGTCCCTGACCGCCCAGGACGTGTTCAACAACGTGACACGCACCTGTGTCGAGGCGATGGCGGCGACGCAGGGGCACACCCAGTCGCTGCACACCAACGCCCTCGACGAAGCCCTCGCGCTCCCGACGGACTTCTCGGCTCGGATCGCCCGTAACACCCAGCTGCTGCTCCAGCAGGAGTCCGGTACCTGCCGGGTCATCGACCCGTGGGGCGGCAGCGCGTACGTCGAGAAGCTGACCCACGACCTGGCGCGGCGTGCCTGGCAGCACATCGAGGAGGTCGAGGCGGCCGGCGGCATGGCCAAGGCCATCGACGCGGGCATCCCGAAGCTCCGCATCGAGGAGGCCGCGGCCCGTACGCAGGCGCGCATCGACGCGGGCCGCCAGCCCGTCATCGGCGTGAACAAGTACCGGGTGGAGACCGACGAGACGATCGACGTGCTCAAGGTCGACAACTCCTCGGTGCGCACCCAGCAGATCGAGAAGCTGCGCCGGCTGCGCGAGGAGCGCGACGAGGCGGCCTGCCAGGACGCGCTGCGCGCCCTGACGTCGGCGGCGGAGCGGGATCCCGGGCCGGGCCTGGAGGGCAATCTGCTGGCGCTGGCCGTGGACGCCGCCCGGGCCATGGCCACGGTCGGCGAGATCTCGGACGCGCTGGAGAAGGTGTACGGCCGGCACGCGGGCCAGATCCGTACGATCTCCGGGGTGTACCGCAAAGAGGCAGGAGAGTCCCCGTCCGTGGACCGCACCCGCAGCCTGGTCGACGACTTCGAGGAGGCGGAGGGGCGGCGTCCGCGCATTCTCGTCGCCAAGATGGGCCAGGACGGCCACGACCGCGGCCAGAAGGTGATCGCCACGGCCTTCGCCGACCTGGGCTTCGACGTCGACGTCGGCCCGCTGTTCCAGACGCCGGGCGAGGTCGCCCGGCAGGCGGTCGAGGCGGACGTGCACATCGTGGGCGTCTCCTCCCTCGCCGCCGGCCACCTCACGCTGGTGCCCGCGCTGCGTGAGGAGCTGGCCGCCGAGGGCCGGGAGGACATCATGATCGTGGTCGGCGGGGTGATCCCGCCGCAGGACATCGAGGCGCTCCACGAGGCGGGGGCCACGGCGGTCTTCCCGCCCGGCACCGTGATCCCGGACGCCGCGCACGACCTGGTCACGCGGCTCGGTGCCGCGCTCGGCCACGAGCTGTGAGCCGTTGACGGATGGCGGCGAGGAGCAACATCGACATCGACGCGTACGTCAAGGGCGTGCTCGACGGGAAGCGCGCGTTCGTGGCACGCGCGATCACCCTCGTGGAGTCGGTCCGCCCCGATCACCGGGTGCTGGCACAGCGGTTGCTGACCGAGCTGCTGCCCCACTCGGGGCGGGCCAGGCGCATCGGGATCAGCGGGGTGCCGGGCGTGGGCAAGTCCACGTTCATCGACGCGCTCGGCACGCTGCTGACGGGGCTGGGGCACCGAGTCGCCGTGCTGGCCGTGGACCCGTCGTCCAGCCGTACGGGCGGTTCCATCCTGGGTGACAAGACCCGGATGGAGCGGCTGGCGGTGGACGCGCGGGCGTTCGTACGCCCCTCCCCCACCGCGGGGACCCTGGGCGGGGTGGCCAAGGCGACCCGCGAGTCGATCGTGGTGATGGAGGCCGCCGGCTACGACGTGGTGCTGGTGGAGACCGTCGGCGTCGGGCAGTCGGAGACGGCGGTCGCCAACATGGTCGACACCTTCCTGCTGCTCACCCTGGCGCGTACCGGCGATCAGCTGCAGGGCATCAAGAAGGGCGTCCTGGAGCTGGCCGACGCCATCGCGGTCAACAAGGCCGACGGCCCCCATGAGCGGGACGCGCGCTCCGCGGCGCGCGAACTGGCGGGCGCGCTGCGGCTGATGCACCCCGCGGACGCGGCCTGGACGCCCCCGGTGCTGACCTGCAGCGCGAGGGAATCGACCGGCCTGGACGCCCTGTGGGAACGGCTGGAGCAGCACCGTACGCTCCTGGAGTCCACCGGAAGGCTGGCGGCCAAACGCCGTGACCAGCAGGTGGACTGGACCTGGGCGATGGTCCGGGACGAACTGCTGGACAGCCTGCGCGGCCACCCCGCGGTGCGTACGCTCACCCCGGAGCTCGAACAGCGCGTCCGCGACGGCGAGCTGACGGCCACGCTGGCCGCCGGAGAGATCCTGCGAGCGTTCCGCGGGGACGGCTGAGGGCGCGGGGGACGGCCGCGCCCGGGGCGATGTCCGCGACGGAGGGCGGGTCCGGAGAACGAGTCGGGGAACCCGCCGTCAGTTCGACTCCGGCCCGAACCGGCGCTTGTACGCCGAAGGTGTGATGCCGGTCGCGCGCCGCATCAGTGTGCGCAGATTGGCAGCGGTGCCGAGCCCGCTGCGTCGCGCGACCACCTCGAACCGGGACTCGCCGCGCTCGATCAGCCGGCACGCCAGGGCCAGCCGTTCCCCCGTCAGCCACGCCAGCGGCGTCGTACCCAGTTGCGCCCGGAAGCGGCGGTGCAGTGTCGCCGGACTGACCGCCGCACGCGTCGCGAGGCCGGACACGGTGAGCGGTGAGTCCAGCCGCTCCTGGGCCCAGGCCAGGACCGGCGCCAAGGACTCGTCCGGCAGGTCGGGCATGGGACGCTCCACGAACTGCCGCTGCCCACCGTCCCGATGCGCCGCGAAGACCAGCCGCCGGCTCACGGAGTTGGCGACCTCCGCGCCGTGGTCGCGGCGGACCATATGCAGCCCGAGGTCGAGTGCGGCCGCACTCCCCGCCGCGGTGAGGATGTCCCCGTCGTCCACGAACAGCACGTCCTCCTCGAGCCGGACCGAGGGGAAGCGGGCCCGGAAGGTGTCCGCCCACTGCCAGTGTGCGGTGGCCCGGCGCCCGTCGAGGACTCCGGCCTCGGCCAGTGTGAAGGCGCCGCTGCAGAAGCCGACCAGGCGCGCACCGCGGGCGTGTGCCCGGCGGACGGCATCGAGCACGGCGGAACGGCGGGGCACCTCGACGTCCGGGCGGTTGGGGACGATCAAGGTGTCCGCCGCGTCGGCCGCCTCCAGGCCGGCGACTCCCGTGAGCGTGAAGAATCCGTCCCGCATCAGGGTGCGCGGCTCCGAGGAGCAGAGCGCGAAGTCGTAGAGATCACGGCCGATCTCAGGGCGACGCAGACCGAAGATCTCGGTCGCGCACCCGAGCTCGAACGGGTTCGAGTTCTCGTCGACGACCACGACGACCCGGTGGACGCCCGCAGCAGGAGCCGCCTGCGAGGATTCTTTCGCCATGTGCAATTCCTAGCACTCACGGCGGCCGTGCGAAACGGCTCAGGATGAACCCATGAGCAGCGAACCCATCCCCCTCAGCAAGGCTCTGGCCTCATTCGACGCCTTGTGGAGCCCCCGCATCGTCACGCGCGTCAACGACTACGACGTCCGCATCGCCAAGGTCGAGGGCGAGCACCTCTGGCACGTCCACGACGACACCGACGAGTTCTTCCTGGTGCTCGACGGAGAGCTGCACATCTCCTTGCGGGAGCCCGACGGGGAGCGCACGGTCCTGCTCCCCCGGGGGACGGTCTTCACCGTCCCCCGGGGCACGGAGCACAAGCCGTACGCTCCCTCCGGCGCCGCGATCCTCATGTTCGAGCCCACCGGGACACCCACGGTGGGAGATCGTCACGACGAGATCCCGGAGCACGTCGACTCGACGACCGGACACGCCCTCGGCACCTGACCGGTGGCGCACGGGAGAGGTCCTCGTCGCGGGGCCGGGCCGCCTAGCGCCGCTACCTGCGCGGTCGCCCCGGCCCGGACGGAAGCACCGGCGGGGAGCGAGTGACGGCCACCCGACAGGCGCGCGCCGCCGACCGCACCACCGCCCGCTGGGCCCGCCGCCATGCGGCCGACCTGCGCCGTCTCGCCGGTCGGATCACCGCACTCACCGACCTTCCCCCGGCCGCCCGTCTCCCGGTCGGCGAACTCCACGCGGCCCTCGCCCACGACGACCCCGCCGACCTCATCGCCCCCCTGGCCGCCGTCCGGGACCACCTCGCCGGCGCCCACCCGGACCTGGCCGCCCAGGCCGACTCCCTCACCACACGCCGGGGCTGACAAGGGCCGCCTCGCGCACGGATCGTGGCCGTGCCGCTGCTCCCAAGGGGCGCCATGCGGTCGCACCCCGGATTCCCCCGCACCGGGGCCGGCACCGGGCGGCAGTTGGTCCGCCATCGGCTGTCGGCTCCGGCGTGAAGACCGGTTCGGGCCGGGGGCGGCCGGGCCAGGTCTTCCCCCGCTCCTGCCCCGCGTGGTACGTTGCGATCAGCACTCGTGGACGCCCGGTCAGGGCGCCGGTGCTTCTCATCCGCTGTTGCGCCCGTCATTCCGTGACCGGCGATCCAGCGTCTCGCACCATCTCTTCCGTCCGGTCCGGGCCTCTCGTGCCCGTCGTACGAGGCGTGATTCCGCCGCCTTGCCTTCGCCGGACCTCTCGTTCGCCATGTCCGCGAAAGGACCCCTCCATGACCAGCACACTCGAACGCCCCGTGATCCCGCAGAGCCGCCCCGTCACCCGCGCCGTCGGTGTCCTCGACACCACGGACAACGGACACGGGGTCCTGCGCACCGACGGCGGCCACCCCTCTCCCCGCGACGTCCAGGTGTCGCCCGCACTCATCCGGCGGTACGCCCTGCGTAAGGGCGATGTCGTCGAGGGGACGTGCGAGCGTCCCCGTGCCCTGTCCGCCGTCGACTCCGTCAACGGCCGTGCGCCGCACGAGCTCCGGGGCCGTCCGCACTTCCGTGACCTCACCCCGCTCCACCCCCGGGAGCGGCTCCGCCTGGAGCGGCCGGACGGGGGCCCGGCGCCCCGGATCATCGACCTCGTCTCGCCCGTCGGCAAGGGGCAGCGCGGCCTGATCGTCGCGCCGCCGAAGACCGGCAAGACCGTGCTGCTGCAGCAGATCGCGGCGTCGGTCGCCGTCAACCACCCCGAGTGCCACCTGATGGTGGTCCTCCTGGACGAACGCCCCGAAGAAGTCACGGACATGCGCCGTTCCGTGCGCGGCGAGGTGTACGCCTCCACCTTCGACCGGCCCGCCAAGGAGCACATCGCGCTCGCCGGTCTCGCCGTGGAACGCGCCAAGCGGCTGGTCGAGCAGGGTCAGGACGTCGTGATCCTCCTCGACTCCCTGACCCGGCTGTGCCGCGCGCACAACAACGCCGCCGGCGCCGGCGGCCGCACGCTCAGCGGCGGCGTGGACGCGGCGGCCCTCACCGGACCCAAGAAGCTGTTCGGAGCGGCACGGCTCGCCGAGGAGGGCGGTTCGCTCACCATCCTGGCGACGGTGCTGGTGGACACCGGCTCCCGCGCCGACGACTACTTCTTCGAGGAGCTCAAGAGCACCGGCAACATGGAGCTCCGTCTCGACCGGGCGTCGGCGGACCGGCGGGTCTTCCCCGCGGTCGACATCACGCCCTCGGGCACCCGCCGCGAGGAACTCCTCCTGCCCGCGGGTGAACTGGCCGCCGTACGGGGGCTGCGGCGCGCTCTGCGGTCGAGGGACGCCCAGGCCACGCTCGAAGCGCTGCTGGAGAAGATCCGCAGGACCCCCGACAACGCGGCCTTCCTCCGCCAGATCCAGCAGACCGTTCCCGACGCGTGACCGCGCGGTACCCCCTGTCGACGGGCGAGCGCGCCCGGTGGCCGGGCCCGCCCGCCCGGACGGTCAGCCCGTGGCGCCCAGTGCGTCGGAGACCAGGGCGCGGGCCTCGTCCTGGACCCTGGCCAGGTGCTCGGCCCCCTGGAAGCTCTCCGCGTACACCTTGTAGACGTCCTCCGTGCCGGACGGGCGGGCCGCGAACCACGCGCTGTCGGTGCAGACCTTGAGCCCGCCGATGGCCGCGCCGTTGCCGGGGGCCTCGGTGAGCACGGCGGTGATCGGTTCCCCGGCGAGCGTGTCCGCGGTGACCTGCTCCGGGGAGAGCCGGGCCAGCACCGCCTTCTGCTCACGGCTCGCGGGGGCATCGATCCGGGCGTAGGCCGGGTCGCCGAACCGGGCGGTGAGTTCGCCGTAGTGCTGGGAGGGCGTGGAGCCGGTGACGGCCGTGATCTCGGACGCGAGCAGGGCGAGCAGGATGCCGTCCTTGTCGGTGGTCCACACCCGGCCGTCGCGGCGCAGGAACGACGCTCCGGCGGACTCCTCACCGCCGAATCCGAGGGTGCCGCCGAACAGCCCGTCGACGAACCACTTGAAGCCCACCGGGACCTCGACCAGGTGCCGCCCGAGGTCCGCGGCGACCCGGTCGATCATCGAGGAGGAGACGAGGGTCTTGCCGATGCCGGTGCCGGCCGGCCAGTTCTCGCGGTGCGAGAAGAGATAGCGGATGGCCACGGCCAGATAGTGGTTCGGGTTCATCAGCCCGCCGTCCGGCGTGACGATGCCGTGCCGGTCGGCGTCCGCGTCGTTGCCGGTGGCGACGGTGTACGCGTCCCGCCGCTCGATGAGCGAGGCCATGGCGTGCGGCGAGGAGCAGTCCATCCGGATCTTCCCGTCCCAGTCCAGCGTCATGAAACGCCAGGTGGGATCGGCGAGCGGGTTGACCACGGTGAGATCGAGCCGGTGGCGCTCGGCGATCCGCCCCCAGTACGCGACCGAGGCTCCGCCGAGGGGGTCGGCGCCGATCCGGATCCCCGCGTCGCGTACGGCGTCGAGGTCGAGGACGGCCGGGAGGTCGTCGACGTAACCGGTCAGGAAGTCGTGGCGTCCGGTGGTGTCGGCGGCGAGGGCCCGGGCGTAGGGGATCCGGCGGACCTCCTTCAGCCCTCCCTCGATGATGGCGTTCGCCCGGTCCTGGATCCAGGAGGTGGCGTCCGAACCGGCCGGCCCGCCGTGCGGGGGGTTGTACTTGAACCCCCCGTCGGCGGGCGGGTTGTGCGAGGGCGTGACGACGATGCCGTCGGCGAGGCCGCCCGTACGGTCCCGGTTGTACGTCAGGATCGCGTGCGAGACGGCGGGGGTGGGGGTGTAGCCGTCGTCGCTGTCGATCAGGACGGTGGCGCCGTTGGCGGCGAGCACCTCCACGGCCGTGATCCGGGCGGGTTCGGACAGTGCGTGGGTGTCGGCCCCGAGGAACACCGGCCCGTCGGTGCCCTGCCGCTCCCGGTAGTCGCAGATGGCCTGGGTGGTGGCGGCGATGTGGTCCTCGTTGAACGCCGCCGCGAGCGCCGATCCGCGGTGCCCCGAGGTTCCGAAGGCCACACGCTGGTTGGGCTCGGCCGGATCGGGACGGACGGTGTAATAGGCCGTCACCAGCCGCGCCACGTCCACCAGGTCTCCGGGCTGCGCCGGCTGACCGGCCCGTTCGTGAACCATCGTTTCTCCTCTGTCCTCGGCCGTTCGCGGACCGCCACCGGGCGGACGATCATCACGAGTCGTACCCGATACTGCCTCTTCGGCCCCGCTCCCGGGTACACGGCCGGACCAGCAGTACATCCGGCACACGGTGGATCCCGGGGCCGATTCGGCATGGCCGGCCGGTTCGCGCGGAAAGCCTGCCGGGCGGCCACCACACCCGGGAATGCCGGACCGCCCGGACGGAACACGGGCGAGCGGAATTCCCGCGCTCAACCGGACGGGAATTGCGGTGATTAACGCCGGACGTCTCCGGGCCTCGCGATACACCCTCCGGATACGAGCAGAGGCGCACCTCACGGACAGCATGCGGCATTACGCCGGGCAGGGACCTCCATAGCCGTCCGACACGCCGCATAATGCGAGGAACCGGTGGTCGGCGGCCTGGCCGAAGGTAATCGAGAAGACACGAGCGCGAGTCATACGTGTTTTCGCACGCACGGTCTGCGACAGTGCAGTTCGGTTTTACCCACTTGATCTCCTCCGCGATATTCCTTGCCGCCGGTGTTTACCCGAACCGGCTCTTCGGGGGCATGTGAAAGAGAGCCGTGCGTGCTGCAGAAGAGTTGCACCGACGAAAGCCGACTGACGGTCCTTCACCTGGTCCAGCCCGTGGAGGGCGGAGTCGCACGGGTCGTGACCGACCTCGTCGCGGCGCAGGTACGGGCGGGGATGCGGCCCGTCGTGGCCTGCCCGCCGGACGGGCCGCTGGCGGCCGGCGCGTCCACGGCGGGGGCACGGGTGTGGGCCTGGCCGGCGGAGCGCGCCCCCGGCCCCCGGCTCGGCCGGGAGGTCCTCTCGGCGCGCCGTCTGATCCGCGCGTGCGCTCCCGACGTGGTCCATGCCCACAGCGCCAAGGCAGGGCTGGCCGGAAGGCTGGCCGTACGCGGCGGGGTTCCGACGGTCTTCCAGCCGCACGCCTGGTCGTTCGAGGCCCTGGAGGGCCGGGCCGCCCGACTGGCCACGGTCTGGGAGCGGTTCGGCGCGCGGTGGAGCGACCGGATCCTCTGCGTCAGCGAGTCCGAGCGTCTGGCCGGGCAGCGCGCGGGCATCACGGCACGCTGGTCGGTCATCCACAACGGCATCGACCTGGGCCGTTTCCGGCCTCCGGGCGCGGACGCCGCAGCGGCGGCCCGTGCCGTGCTCACACCGCTCGCCGGGGTCCCGCCCGAAGTGCCGCTCGTCGTGTGCGTCGGACGCCTGAGCCGGCAGAAGGGCCAGGACGTCCTGCTGCGAGCCTGGCGGACGGCGGCGACGGGCGGTGCGCGGCTGGTCCTGGTCGGCGAGGGACCGTACGGGGAGGAGCTGCGGCGGACCGCGCCACCCGGCGTGCTGTTCGCCGGTGCGAGCGCGGATGTACGGCCCTGGATCCACGCGGCGGACCTGCTGGTCCTCCCCTCGCGCTGGGAGGGGATGGCGCTCGCCCCACTCGAAGCGATGGCCTGCGGCACCCCGGTCCTGCTGACCGACGTCGCCGGGGCCAGGGAGAGCCTGCCGCCCGGCCATCTGCCCCACTGCCTGGTGCCGCCCGGGGATCCCACGGCCCTCGCGGCGGCACTCACCGCACTGCTGGGCGATCCGGCGCTGCGTTCGGAGCTGGGCCGTACGGGACAGAGCCGTACCCGGGCGGTCTTCGACGTGACGAGGACCGCCGGAGCGGTCCTGCGCCTGTACGAGGAACTTGTCGGCCAGTCCCGCCCCACGACGAGGAAGCGCATCGAGCGATGACGACGGAGAGTGCACCTGCCCCCCGAGCCGCCCAGGCGACCGCCGTACGGCGTGCGGCTCCCGCGATCCGCCCGCCGCGCAGCGGCAGGGACGGCGCTCCGGCCCCACGGACCGCCGGAGGACTCGGGCGTCACCGGGCCCCGGTCGCGCTCATGGCCTGCGACGCGCTGGCCCTCGGCCTGGCCGTCGCCCTGGTCGCGCCCGGGACCTGGCCCCCGGCCGTGGTGCTGTTCCAGGCAGCCGTCCAACTGCTCCTGAACGCCTACCGGGGCCTCTACCGGGCCGGGTTCTCCCCCTCCGCGCTGGCGGAACTGCCCGCGCTGGCCGGGCTGGCCGCCGTGCAGTGGTACGTCGTCGCCGAGGCGGTGTCCACGTACGACCCGCGCCACACCCCCGCGTGGGCGGCGCTCGGCTGCGCCGCCGGACTCCAGATCCTGGTCAGCTGCGGGGGGCGTGCCGTCGTCCACCGGGCCAGGCTCTGGTCGGCCGCACGTCGTCCGCGCTCCACCCTGGTCGTCGGCGACGGTCCGCTCGCGGACCGGGTCATCACGGTGCTGCAGGAGCACACGCGGTACGGGATGCGGCCGGTCGGCCGGGTGGGGGGCTCCGGCCCGGACGCGGACGAGACGGCGGAGGCGCCGGCGGGCGGAGCGCCGCTGCCCGTCCTGGCGTCGGTGCAGGACGCCGCGCGGGCGGTCGTGCAGAACTCCGTGCGGCACGCCGTCTTCACGGTGCCGCCCGAGGCCGTGCCCGAAGGGGCGGAACTCTTCGCCCTGTTCACGCGGCACGGCTGCCGGGTGTGGCTGATCACCGATCAGGGAGCGGTCGCGCGGTACCGGACCGCGCCCCGCCCGGACCATGTGTGGGGCTTCGCCGCCCACGCGCTGCACGCCGGGCCCCACCACCCCGTGGCGCACCGGGTGAAGCGGGCCATGGACGCCGTCCTCGCCCTGGTCGCCCTGGTCGCGGCCTCCCCCGTGATGGCCGCCTGCGCGCTCGCCGTCCGTGTGTGCGACGGTCCGGGCGTCATCTTCCGGCAGGAGCGGATCGGGCGGCACGGGCGGCCGTTCGTGCTGCTGAAGTTCCGCACCCTGCGCCCGGCGGACGCGCACGAGTCGGCCACCCGGTGGAACGTGTCGGAGGACCGCCGCATGAGCCGCGTGGGCAGAACGCTGCGCAGGACGTCGCTGGATGAGCTGCCGCAGCTGTGGAACGTCGTGCGCGGCGATATGAGCCTGGTCGGTCCGCGCCCCGAACGCCCCTATTTCGTCCAGCAGTTCAGCCGCACGCACCCTGGCTACCGGTCACGCCACCGGATGCCCGTCGGCATCACGGGGCTGGCCCAGGTGCACGGTCTGCGCGGCGACACCTCGATCGAGGACCGGGCCCGCTTCGACAACCGGTACATCGAGACGTGGTCGCTGTGGCAGGACCTGTGCGTGCTGGCGCGCACCGCCGGCTCGGTGTTCAGGCTCGGAGGCAGCTGAACCGTGACACTCACCGTTACCGCGGTACCGGCCGTACCGGCCGTCGAGGAGCAGGCGCCCCCTCACCGGTGGGGCGGTCTGCGGCCGCTGCTGCCGCTGATCGCGACGGTCCTGCTCGTGGCCGTCCCGTCCGGCGACGGTGAGGCCGGGGCGCTGGCCGGCGTGCCGGTGGCCGATCTCCTCTCGGGCGCGGCGGTCCTCGTCTGCGTGGCCGTCCTGCTGTTCCTGCGGCGGCGCCCGCTCACTCCGGCGGCGGCGCTCGTGCTGGGGCTTCCGGCCGTGGGGCTCGCCCTGGCCACGGTCACCGCGGCGGACCCGGCGGCGGCCCTGCCGGGGTTCGTGCGGTATCTGCAGATCTTCGTCCTCGTGCCGGCCGCCGTCCTCCTCCTGGTCAGGGACGCCTCGGGGTTCCGGGCCGTCGCGGGCGCGCTCGTCCTGCTGGCGGCCGTCCAGGGGGCGGTGGGGGTCCACCAGTACGTCACGGACACCGGCGCCTCGTACATGGGCGAGACCCTCCGCGCGGTCGGGACGTTCGGCCCCGGCGACGTCATGGGGATGGCGACGGTCGTCGGCTACGGCGTGGTGGCGGCCGTGGCGTACGCGCTCCGCGCCTCCACCCGCACGGTGAAGCCGTGGGCCGCCGTGACCGCGGCACTTCTGCTGGTCCCGCTCACGCTCTCCTTCAGCCGGGGGGCGTGGATCGCCACGGCGGCGGGTGCCCTCGCCGTGATCGCGCTCACCGGGCTCCGGCAGGCCGTACGCGCCCTGGCGGTGCTGGGCGCGGCCGGGGTGGTCCTGGTGGGCGGTTTCGGCGTCGGGTCCGAGATGATCTCGCAACGGCTCACCAGCATCACCGAGGTGACCAGCGCGCCCGACCGCTCGGTCAACGACCGCTACACCATGTGGGCCGCGGCGGCCGGGATGTGGCGCGAACACCCGGCGGCCGGTGTCGGCCTCAAGGGCTTCCCGGCGCACCGGGACGGGCACGCCTCGATCGGTCTCTCCTCGGGGAGCGACACGGCGGGCGCCGGCCAGGAGTTCCGTAAGCAGCCGCTGCTCTCCCCTCACAACATGTATCTGCTGGTGCTGAGCGAGCAGGGGCTCATCGGCTTCACGGCGCTGGTGGGCTCCTGGGCGGCGCTCCTGGCCGGCGGGGTGCGGAGGCTCGTGCTCGCGCGGGCCCGGGGGTCGGCGGCCGTGGACTGCGGGCTCGCCGCCGTCGGGCTGATGACCTGGCAGACCGTCGACTTCCTGTACGCGGACATCGGGGGCCCCTCCACCGTCCTGACCGGGATCGTGCTCGGCCTCGCCGCGTGGTGGGCGCTGGCCGGTCCCGAGGAGGCGACCGCCGCGTGAGCAGCACCACCACCGACCAGGCCGCGGACGCACCCGCGCCTGGAACGACCACGCATGACGCTCCGGTACGGCCCGGGAGCTTCCTCGCCCGGGCGGCGGGCGGTGCCGCCGGTCTCACCGTGGTCGCCGCCCTGCTGGGACTCGTACGGGACCAGGCCGTCGCCCGGCTCTTCGGTGCCAGCCACGCCAGCGACGCGTTCCTGATCGCCTGGACGGTGCCGGAGATGGCGGCCACGCTGCTCATCGAGGACGGCATGGCGCTGCTGCTGGTGCCCGCGTTCAGTCTGGCGCTGACCCGGCGGGCCGCCGGGGGCCATGCGCAGGACCCGGTCCGCGTCCTGGTCGCCGACACCCTGCCCCGGCTGTTCGCCGCGCTGGCCTGCGCGGGCGGGCTGCTGGTCTGGGGCGCCCCCTGGGCCGTCGGCGTCCTGGCGCCCGGGCTGGACGACCCCCGGCTCGCGGTGGACTGCACACGGCTGACGGCCGTCACGGTGCTCACCTTCGGCGTCACGGGGTACTTCAGCGCGGCGTTGCGGGCGCACGGCCGGTTCCTGGGCCCCGCCGGTGTCTACATCGCGTACAACATCGGCATCATCGGGATGACGCTGGCGCTGCACTCCGTCTGGGGGGTACGTGCCGCGGCCGCGGGCGTCGCCGTCGGCAGCCTGCTGATGATCCTGACGCTGCTGCCCACGTTCGTACGGCTGATGCCGGGGCGGAGCGGGAAGCCGGCGGTACGGGAGCGGGATTCCGGTTCCGCCCTTCTCGGGGCGACGGTCCTGGTGCCGGTCGTCCTGTTCGTGGTGAGCCGTCAGTCCCAGGTCTTCGTCGAGCGGTTCCTCGCCTCGTCCCTGCCGGACGGCGCCATCTCCCATCTCAACTACGCGCAGAAGGTCGCGCAGCTTCCGATGGTGCTGTCCATGATGATCTGCACGGTGACGTTCCCCGTCGTCGCGCGGGCCATGGCCGCCGGGGACCGGGAGGGCGCCCGGCGACGCGTCGAGCGGGATCTCGCCCTGGCCGGGACCGTGGTGCTGCTGGGTACGGCGACGGTGCTCGGCTGTGCTCCCCTGATCGTCGAAGTCCTCTTCCAGCGCGGCGCGTTCGACGCGGCGGACACCGCCGCCACCGCCGGTGTCATGCGGGTCTACGCACTCGGCCTGCTCGGCCACACCCTCGTCGGCGCCCTGTGCCGGCCGTTCTTCTCGGCCGGCCGTCCCACCTGGTACCCGCTGGGCGCGATGGGCGCCGGGCTCCTGGTCACCACCGTCGTCGGCGCGCTGCTCACCGGCCCCTTCGGCGTGAACGGCATCGCGGCCGCCAATGCCGTCGGCATCAGCACGGCCGCCCTGCTGATGCTCCTGGGACTGGGCAGCCGGGCCGTCGCCGTACGGACCGGGGCCGTGGCCCTCTCCCTCGCGCGCCCGGCCGCCGCCGCGGCCGTCGCCGCGGCGGCGGGCCGGCTGGCCACGGAGCTGGTGCCCGGGGCGGTGCCGGGTCTGGCGGCCGGCTGCCTCGCCGTACCCGTGGCGTTCCTTCTGGCCGGGTTCGCGCTCCGGATGCCCGACGTCGTTCATCTGCCCGCACTCATCCGACGGAGGTTCCCTCATGGCCGCTGACACCTCGGCACCGCGTGCCCGGACGCCCCGCCTCCGGACCCGGCCGTGGATCCTGACCTATCACTCGGTGAGCGATCCCACGGACGATCCGTACGGCATCACCGTCTCCGCCGACCGGCTGGACGAGCAGCTGACCTGGCTGCGGCGCCGGGGCCTGACCGGTGTGGGGGTCGCGGAACTGCTGCGGGCGCGGGCCGAGGGCAGGCGCGGGCTGGTCGGCCTCACCTTCGACGACGGGTACGCCGACTTCCTCGACGAGGCGCTTCCGGTGCTGCTCGCCCACGGGTGCCGTGCGACGGTGTTCGTCCTGCCCGGCAGGCCCGGCGGCTCCAACGCCTGGGACCCGCTCGGCCCGCGCCGACCGCTGCTGACCGAGGAGGGCATCCGTACGGTCGCGGCGGCCGGTATGGAGGTCGGCTCGCACGGCATGCTCCACCGGGATCTCACGGCGCTGTCCGGCGAGGAGCTCCGGGAGGAGACGCACGGCAGCCGGGACGCGCTGCACCGCCTCGTCCGGCAGGCGCCGGCCGGCTTCTGCTACCCGTACGGCACGTCCGACCGGCGGGTGGCCGCGTCCGTGCGGGAGGCGGGATACGCCTACGGGTGCGCTCTCGCCCCCGGTTCCCTGGCGGGGCCGTTCGCCCTGCCCCGTACGCATGTCAGCCACGCCGACCGGGGTGCGCGGCTGCGGGCCAAGGAGATCAGGCACCGGCTGCGGAACCGCACCGCCGACGCCACGGGGCCGGGTGACGCGGGATGAGAGCACTGCACGTCATCACCGGTCTCGGCGTCGGCGGGGCCGAGCAGCAGCTGCGCCTGCTGCTGCGCCATCTGCCGGTGCGCTGCGACGTCGTGACGCTCACCAACCCGGGGGCGGTCGCGGAAGGGCTGCGCGCCGACGGTGTCCGGGTCCGGGATCTGGGGATGCGCAGCAACCGGGACCTCGGCGCCGTGCCCCGGCTGGCGCGTCTCATCCGCCGCGGCTCCTACGACCTGGTGCACACGCACCTCTACCGGGCCTGTGTCTACGGCCGGATCGCGGCCCGCCTGGCCGGGACCACCGTGGTGTCGACCGAGCACTCGCTGGGGCGCGCGGAGATCGAGGGGCGGCCGCTCACCCGTGGCACCCGGGAGCTCTATCTGCGCACCGAGCGGCTGGGGGCGGCGACGGTCGCCGTCTCCCCCACCGTCGCGGGCAGACTGCGCGACTGGGGGGTGCCGGCCGCGCGGATCCATACCGTGCCCAACGGTGTGGACGTGGCCGCCTTCCGGTTCGACGGCGCACGACGACGGTCCACCCGGGCCGCGTTGGGGCTTCCCGGCACGGCGTTCGTGGTGGGCGGTGTGGGCAGGCTGGTCCCCGGCAAACGTTTCGACCTGCTGATCCGTGCCGTCGCCGCCCTCCCCGGTGCCTGGCTGGTCCTGGCCGGGGACGGGCCGGAGGCCGTGGCGCTGCGCGCGCTCGCCGCCCGGCTCGGCGTGGCCGGCCGCGTCAGGTTCCTCGGCGAGTGCGGCGCCCCGGGAAGCACCGCTCCGGACGTCCCGGCGGTGCTCAGCGCCGTCGACACGTTCGTCTCGGCGTCCCGCGAGGAATCCTTCGGTCTCGCCGTCGTCGAGGCCCTGGCGGCCGGACTGCCCGTGGTGCACGCGGCCTGCCCCGCCGTCGAGGACCTCCCGGCGGACCAGGCGCCGGGGGCCGTCCGCTTCGGTTGCGCCTCCGGTGCCGGCGATCCCGTCGACGAGCTGACGGCCGCGCTGCGCCACCGGATGGAGAGCGGCGCCCGGAGACTGCCGCCGCCCCCCGCCGTCGCCCACTACGACATCAGGCTCAGCAGCCGGCGCCTCATGGACGTCTACGCACAGGCCATCGACACCCCCACCGTCACCCCGACCGAGAGAGCACTTTCATGACCGAGTCGCCCGAGCAGCAGCCGGCCGTCCCCGGACGGCTGCGCAGGCTCCGCCCCCCATTCGTACGGCCCACCTGGTGGCCCCTGCCGGCCTGTGTCCTGCTCGGAGCCGCCTGCGGGTTCTCGTACGGCATGCTCGCCCGGCCCGAGTACGCGGCCACCAGTTACGCCATGGTGACCGCGGGCAAGGGCATCGATCCGGCCGCCGCCCTGGGGTACGCGCAGTCGTACGGGCGTCTGGCCACCAGCGATGCCACCCTGTCGTACGCCAAGGGCGCCGCCGGGGAGCCCGTACGCGAACTCCGCGCGCACGTACGGTCCGAGACGTCCCCGGACTCGCCCATGATCGCGGTCACCGGTACGTCCGCCGACCGCGGCCGTGCCGCGGACATCGCCAACGCGGTGACCGAGGCGGTGGTGGTGAGCAGTGGCCACGTCGCGAAGGACACCGGTGTGAAGCTGGTGAAGTTCTCGCACGCCGTGCCGCCCGTCGATCCCGTCTCCCCCTCCGCGCCGCTCGGCACGGCCGTGGGCGCCGCCGCGGGCGGGCTGGTCGGCGGGCTGATCCTGCTCGTCCGGCCCCGGCCCGGACGACGGGACGTGACGGCCCAGGTACCCGGCCCCTCCCAGGGCGGGACCACCGGCGAACGGGAGCTCGTACGATGAACATCGACCGCCGTGGACGGCTCACCGTGACTCTGTGCAGGGACCTGCCGGACTTCGTGGACCTCGCCCCGGAGTGGAACGCGCTGCACCGCGGGTGCCCCACCGCCACTCCGTTCCAGAGCCACGCGTGGCTCCACTCGTGGTGGCTCTCCTACGGAACCCCCGGCCGGCTCCGGGTCGTCCTGGTGCGCAGGGCCGGACGGCTGATCGGCGCGGCACCGCTGATGCTCGTGCACCGTCCGATGCCGCTGCTGGTGCCGATGGGCGGGGCGATCTCCGACTACTTCGACATCCTGGTGGACGGCGAGGACACCGAGGCGGCGGTCACCGCGCTGGAGCGCGGGCTCCACCGCGCGGCCGCGCACACCGTCGTGGACCTGCGGGAGGTCCGGCCCGACGCCTCGGCCCATCTGCTGTTCGAGGCGTGGTCCGGCGCACGGAGCAGCCGTACGGACTCGACCTGCATGGAACTGCCCGCCGAGCCCATCGACGCACTCATCGGGCGGATGACCGGCTCGCGCGCCCAGCGGGTCCGGGCCAAGCTGCGCAGGGTCGACGCCCTGGGCATCGAGTGCCGCACCGCGCCCGTCCACGGGGTGGCGGGCGCGATCGGGACCCTGCTGCGGCTCCACGAGCTCCAGTGGCTCGGCAGAGGCGTCAACCCGGAGCACCTGCGGCCCCGGTTCTGCGCGCATCTGGTGCGCTCCGCCCGCCGGATGGTCCGCGACGGCGAGGCCTCGGTCAGGGAGTTCGTGCTCGACGGCGAGGTGGTGGCCGCCGATGTGTCGTTCCGGTCGGCGCGGCTGACCGGGGGGTATCTCTACGGGGCCGACCCGAGGCTCAGGGAGACGAAGGTGGACGTCTCCTCGATGCTGCTGCGCGAGATCGCGCGGGAGGCCGACGGCCTGGACCGCGGTGTGCTGAGTCTGCTGCGCGGCTCGGAGCAGTACAAGAGCCACTGGGGCCCGGTGCCGGTCGTCAACCGGCGTCTGCTGCTGGCCCGTTCCTCGCTGGAGCCGCTGCTGCGGCTACGCGAGACACAGGTGAACGTCCGGGAGCGGACGGCCGCGACGGTGAAGTCCCGGCTTCCCGCGGCACGGGAGTGGCGCGGCCGTCTGAGCGAGCTGCCCGCGGCCGGGGCCGCACTGATCGGCCGGAGTTGAGCCGTGATGATGACTTTTGAGTCGATCCGTTACCGTCTGTCGACTTTCGCGTTGTCAGGGCATACCGGTCGCACACACGCGGCCGGCTTCAACCCCCTCAAGGAGAACTGATGTCGCGTATCTCGAAGGTGGCCGCCGTCATGGCAGGTACCGGTGCCCTGATCGCCGGCGGCGCCGGCATGGCTACCGCCGACTCCGGGGCTGAGGCCGTCGCGGCCCACTCCCCCGGCGTCATTTCGGGCAACGCCGTCCAGGTGCCCGTCAACATCCCGGTCAACGTCTGCGGCAACACGGTCAACGTGATCGCCCTGCTGAACCCGGCGTTCGGCAACACCTGCGCGAACGTCTCGGACAGCCACGAGGACGAGGGCGACTACGCCTACGGCCACTGATCCCCCCGAGGCACCGTCCGGGCCCCCTTCCTCCACGTTCGCCGCGGAGGGAGGGGGCCCGGTCCGCTTCGGCGTGTGCCGCTCAGACGTACCGGTAGAGCCGGCTGTGGTCCATGAGCTGCGAGGGGGCCACGTCCCACGGCGGCATGGGCCGGTCGAGCGCGAAGATCCGGTCCCGCTGCGGATCGCCTTCGGGGAGCGCCCGGGCCGGGAGGTAGCGGGAGCGCGGGTGCGCCTTCTGCCAGCGGGTCCACAACAGGTCGATGAAGGCGTGGTGCAGCCAGAAGACGGGATCGTCGGGTGACGCGGCGCCCGCCATCGACCCGCCGATCCAGCGGTGCACCCGGTTGTGGTTTCCCACCCCGCGGCCCCCTCTGATGCCCCAGCCCTCGATCCGGTTCCGGAAGCCGGTGGTGCTGACGCTGTTCCAGGGCTCGGTGTCGTACACCGGGTCGCTCAGCGCACGCTCCACGTCCGCCGCCGCGGGCAGGGTGACGGGCGAGGAGGGCCTGCCGAGGTTGCGCCGCAGGAAGGGGTCGTCGGTGACCCCGGCGCGGATACGCCAGTTCCCCTGCCGGTAGGCGAACGGACCGGTCATCACCTGCCGGTCGCCCGGCCTGCCGTTGCCGCCCAGGAAGTCCTCCGCCCAGAGGGACGAGCTGGCCTTGTTGTCGCGCGTCCAGTCCCAGTACGGGATCGACACACGGGGATCGACCGCCCGCAGCGCCTTCTCGAACTCCAGCAGATATCGGCGGTGCCAGGGGAAGAAGGACGGGGTCATATGGGCGGGCCGTGGCCTGGTCTCGGCGTCGGTGACGTAGTACTGCCGGTGCAGGCTCACGAAGTCGTCGTAGCGGCCGGTCCGTTTGAGCTCCAGGATGGCGTCGACCAGACGCTTCTTCTCGGTGCGCGTGAGGTCACGCTGGTTCTTACGGCTGTACACGCGTGCTCGTCCTTAGGCTCGGATGGTGTGCGGGGAGGCGGCCGACAGCTGGGCGGGGCCCAGTTCGTCGACCGCCGCGCGGGCCGTCTCGAGGAGGGTGGGGAACGACTCGTAGTGGTTGACGGTGCTGAGATAGCTCCCGTCGGCGCGCCTCATCACATGCAGCGGCCTCCCGTCGACGCTGACCTCGGTGCCGGTCTCCGCTGCGGCGGCCCCGGCCTCACCGGCGTGCGGCTGTGCGCCGGCCGGCACCATGGGCGTCACCGTGCCCCGGATCTCGCGGCCCTTGTACAGCTCGGAGAAGCGCTCCGGTCCCACCGCGCCGCGCTCCCGGTCGGTGCCCGTGGATCCCTGGGGCCCGAGGAGGACCGGGGCGAGCGCGCCGCCGGTCCCGGCGATCACGGCCGCGGTGAAGGCGGTGCGCAGCACCGCGCGTCGGGCCGGCCGTGGGGCGCCGGCCGGCTCCGCCCTCGTACCGTCGTTCGGGTTCATGGGGGTGTACCTCCCTCTCGTGCGCTCCTGCGAGGTGTCTCGCTCGAGTGGGCAACGAGACGGTGCGCGAACGGTTCTCATCCGCAGGACATCACGCGACCGTGGGAATTCCGTGGCTCTGCCCGGCCGTGTCGGCCCCGTGGAGCGGCCGGCCGGGTCAGCATGGCGGTCCGAGCTCCCGGAGGTGGTGCATGAACGCGCCGACGCAGGTGTCCACGGTCCGCGTACGGGGAACGACCGGTGCCGATCTGGCCGATCCGGCGTTCTGGCGGCTGCCGCGGCACGCACGGCTGTCCGCGTTCGCCCGGCTGAGGGAGCTCGACGCACCGGTCCTCTTCACCCCTCGTACGGGCTCACGCACGGCCTTCTACGCGGTGGTGAGGCACGCGGACGTGAAGTCGGCCAGCCGGCAGCCGCAGCTCTTCGCCAGCGCACCGGGTGTCACCACTCCGGAGCCGGCGCCCTGGGCCAAGGCGGTCTTCGGCAACTCCATGGTCAACATGGACGGCGCCGAGCACGCGGGGCTGCGCAGGACCATCTCCCGCGCGTTCACGCCGAGACTGCTCGCCGCCGCCGAGGAGAACATCGGTGCCGTCGCGCGGCGGCTGGTGGACGAGGCCGCCGCGGCGGGGCCGGGTGACTTCATGCGCGCGGCGCCCTCCCGCATGCCGTTCGAGGTGATCTGCGACCTCATGGGCATCCCCGAGCGCCACCGGGCCCGGATCGCCGCGCGCATCGACCACGCCTCGGAGTACGTCGGGGTCCAGCGGCGGGGCCGCGCCCGGCTGCGGATCCCGGGGCGCGGGCTGCGCTCGCTGGCGCGCATGCAGCTGGAGATGGCCGGCATCGCACGTGAGCGCCGCCGCGTCCCGGCGGACGACGTGATCTCCGCTCTGGTCCGTGCCGACGTCGGCGGGCAGGCGCTGTCCTCGCGTCAGCTCGGCGCGTTCTTCTCGCTGCTGCTCGTGGCCGGTGTGGAGACCACACGGAACGCGATCGCCCACGGGCTGGTCCTGCTGACGGAGCACCCGGAGCAGCGGGCGCTCCTGGAGTCCGACTTCGACCGTTACGCCGACGGCGCGGTCGAGGAGATCGTGCGGCACTCGACACCGATCATCCAGTTCCGCCGGACGGTGACGGCGGAGTGCGCGCTCGGTGGCCGCACCTTCGTGCCCGGGGAGAAGGTCGTCCTCCTCTACGCGTCCGCGAACCGCGACGCGTCCGTGTTCGACGAGCCCGACGCGTTCGACATCACCCGGTCGCCCAATCCGCATCTCGGATACGGCGGCGGGGGCCCTCATCACTGTCTGGGAGCGCATCTCGCGAAGCTGGAGCTGAAAGCGCTCTTCCGCGAAATGCTCACACGGCTGGGAAATGTCCGGGCCTCGGGAGAAGCCGGTCTGGTCGATTCGAATTTCGACAACCGCGTCGGCTCCCTCCCCTTCACCTTCGACAGATGTCACCCGAACGGGCCGCTATGAGCGGGCGCGTGTCGCGAATGGTCTATTCACGGGCGGTCCCGGAGCCCATTGTTGAATCTTTCTCCTTAGGGTCGGCAGGGTCGGAGTAAGGCCGCAATCCAAGGAGGAGCCGTGCCCGTACAGCGCCGTCTCATCAATTTCGGCGTCGGGGCGACCGCGCTCTGCCTCCTCGTCGGCGGTGCGGTCCTCACCGATCGCGACGCCGTGGACACCCAGGCCGACAAGGGAGCGGCCCAGCGGGTCCCCGAGCCGGGGACGACGACCGCCATCGGCGCCTATCTGGACTACGGGCCGAAGGGCGTCCAGCGGATGGGCGAGCTCTCGCGCTGGCTCGGCGGTACGGAGATGCGCGTCGGGCACAGTTATCTGCCGGGCGACCTGTGGGAGAACATCGAGGGCCGCCCCGGGTTCCTCGCCTCCTGGGCGGCCTGGCGGAAGGCGGCCGAGGACCGGATGTTCGTGCTCAACACCCCGATGCTGGAGCGGAACGAGGAGCACGTCTCCGACGGCGAGGTGCGCGGCCTGCTGCGGGACGGCGCCGAGGGCCGGTTCGACGAGCACTTCCGGCGTCTGGCCGAGCGGCTGGTCCTGCTCGGCGTGCCGGACACCGTGATCGTCCTCGGCTGGGAGATGAACGGGACGACGTACACGCACCGGTGCGGTCCCGACCCCGTCGCCTGGAAGGCGTACTGGAATCGCATCGTCACCACGATGCGGTCGGTGACCGGCCAGCAGTTCCGCTTCGACTTCGCGCCGAGCAGGGGGCGGGACGCCGTTCCCTGGACGGAGTGCTACCCGGGCGACGACGTCGTGGACATCATCGGCATGGACTCCTACGACCAGCCTCCGGCGCGGGACTTCGACGAGCAGGTGAACGAACCGTACGGCCTGCAGAAGCAGGTGGACTTCGCCGCGGAGCACGGCAAGCCGATCTCGTTCCCCGAGTGGGGGCTGTTCCGCAACGGCGACAACCCCGAGTACATGCGCCGTATGCTGGAGTGGATCGAGCAGCACAAGCCGGTGTACCAGACGATCACGGACTACTGTCCGCACGGGGTGTGGCAGTGCTCCGAGAACCCGGAGTCCTCCCGGGTGTTCCGTGAGATGTTGAGCGGCCTGCCGAACGCCACGGAGCCCTCGGCGCCCGCTCCCGACCCGAGCGGGACTCCGACGGCGCCCAAGCCGGACAAGCCGACGCCTACGGTGCCCACGCCGGACACGAACGGCTCCGGATGGTGCTTCACGGTCCCGCTGAGCGAATGGTTCGGCCAGTGGCTGAGCGACCGCGAGTTCTGCGTACGCGGCTGAGGTACCCGAGGAGCGCGGCATGCGGGTGGCGGTGGCGGGCGGGACCTGTGTGGTCGGCCGGCCGGTCGTGGAGGAACTGGCCGCGGCCGGACACGAAGCGGTCGTCCTGGCACGGTCGCGCGGTGTGGACCTCGTCTCCGGCGAGGTCCTCGACGCGGCCCTCGCCGGCGTGGAGGCGGTCATCGATGTGAGCGGCAGGAAGGCGTCCAGCCGGGGCAGGGCGGAAGCGTTCTTCGGCTCGGTCAGCCGCAATCTGCTGGACGCGGGTGCAGGCTGGTGGTGCCGGTGAGGCTGCCGGGTGCCGTGGGGGCCGCCATGGCGGGGACGGCCAGCTGCCGTCCGGGGCGGGGCCCCGGGGCAGCCAGACGTTCGACGAGTGGCTCGCCGGTGCGGTCACCCGGGGAGTGTGACGGAGCCCTGTCCCGGTGCCGGGCCGCCGCTGTCGCTCACCACCCGGTCCACAGCAGATGGTTGACCAGCAGGGCGACGGCCGCCTGGGCGGCGAGCCAGCCGCGCCGGCCGGGGCCGGGAAGGAGGGCGGCGGCGGGCATCAGCCAGACGACGAAGGGCTGCCAGATGCGCTCCGTCTCCGCCTTGCTCATCCCGGACAGGTCCGCGGCGGCCAGCGCCAGGAGCGCCGCGAGGGTGAGGAGCGCGAGCCGCTGGGCCGCCGTGGTGGTGTCCGGGCGGACTCCGCGTACGGCGGCGGGGGCGGACACCGCCGCGCGGCGCAGACCGGCGACGGTGGCGAGGCCCGCGGCGAGTGTGGTGCAGGCGAGGTTCGCCCAGACCCAGTAGGAGTAGGGGCGGGTGCCGCCCGCGCCCTGGTAGTAGCGCTCGACCAGCTGGTGGTAGGCCTCCCACCAGTTGAAGCCCGCCAGGGTGAAGGCCACGGGGGCGACCAGGGCGCCGAGGGCGAGAAGGGCGAGCGGGCGAGCCGTCCGGGCCAGCACGAGGACGGCCCCCAGCAGGACCGCGATGAGCGTCAGACCGTAACTGAGGTAGCAGGTCAGACCGAACAGCAGGCCCGAGCCCAGCGCGGCTGCCCCGGGGTACCTGGCCGTGCGGGTCGCGGCGAGGGCCAGCAGCGCCACGGACCACGCCGCGACGGCGGCGAAGTAGCCGTCCGCGGAGGTGCCGGTCCAGACGGCGAAGGGGGCGAGGACGAGGAACGGGGCCGCGCGCCGGGCGAGGTGCTCGTCCGTCAGGGCGCGCAGCGCGACCAGGACGGCCACCGCGGCCGAGCCGCCGAGCACGATGCACCACATGCCCGCCCAGGCGCCGCCCCCGAGTCCGGCCCGGTCCAGGCCGACGAAGGTGAGGGTGGCGCCCGGCGGGTGGCCCGCGACGTGGGCGGGCCAGTTGCCCGGCGGGCCGATGACGATGTGGTCGGTGAAGCCGCGCAGGGCGGCGCCGATGTCGTCGAACCGGTCGATCACGCGGAGGTATTCGTGCTTGGTGGTCAGCCTGCGCGCGATCCCCCGGTACCAGCCCTCGATGAGGGCGAGCGAGAGGATCCACGCCACCGAGCCGGCCCAGCAGGTGAACAGCAGCCGCCTCCAGGGGAGCCGGGCCGCGAGCCGTGGCCCGTAGGCGACGACCGCCACCGCCACCGCCACGGCCGCCGGGGTTCCGGGGCCGAGATGCGGGTCCCAGGACGCCAGGAGGGGCGGCCACTGGACCTGAAGGCTGCCGTCGCCCTGCTGGATCACCCAGCCGATCCCTATGGCCGCGGCCACCAGCAGAACCCCCGCGGCTGCCGCCGTCAGATCCCGGCGGCGGCCGGCGGGTTCGTCGGTGCGGGCGGGTACGGGGGCTTCGGGGGGCCGGACGCGGTCGCTTCGTTCCTCGGTCGTCACCCGGGCACGCTACGCACCGGTCGGGCCCGGCGGCGGATGCGACGCCGCCGTGTCACACAACGGTCAGATTCCGTGACGGGTGATCCCCCGCGCACCGCCGGCGTCAGACTTCCGTCAGGAGTCGTTCACCCCGGGGAGGGGCATCCGCGGCATAACGTCGGCACATGCGTGACAGACGTCAGCGAAACGGTGCACAGCTCCCCTCCCCCGGTCTCCCTCTTCCCACCCGGCCGGCCTTCTGGCGCAGTCCGGTGCGCGGGGTCCGGTTCACGGCCGCACTCGGTCTCGTGCTCCTCGCGGGCATCACACTGCTGTTCGTCACCGGCCTCCTGTCGTACGCGGCGTACAACCCGGATCTCGCCGCGGTGAACGACAAGACCCCGGCCAAGGGGTGGCTGGGCTTCTACCTGTTCGACTGGCCCACCGGTCCGCACTGGCTGTACCGGCTGACCCAGGGGGTCCACGTCACCCTCGGCATCGTCCTGGTCCCGGTCCTGCTGGCCAAGCTGTGGTCGGTGGTCCCCAGGCTCTTCGCACTGCCGCCGGCGCGGTCGGCGGGGCACGCCCTGGAGCGCCTGTCGCTGCTGCTGCTCGTGGGAGGCGGGCTCTTCGAGTTCGTGACGGGGCTGCTCAACATCCAGTTGGAGTATCTGTTCCCCGGGTCGTTCTACCCCCTGCACTTCTACGGGGCCTGGGTCTTCTTCGCCGCGTTCCTCGCCCACACCTGTCTGAAGCTGCCCCGGGCGCTGCGGATCCTGCGCCACGGTCTTCCCGGGGCGGGGAGCGACGAACTCGCCTCACCGGATCCCGCGACGCCGACCGTCTCCCGGCGCGGCGCCCTGGCGGTCGTGGGGGCGGGGTCGCTGCTGCTCCTGCTGACGTCCGCGGGCCGGAGCTTCGACGGCGTGCTGCGGCGGACCGCGCTGCTGACCCCGCGCGGGGGTGCCGAGCCCGGCTCGGGGCCCAACGGCTTCCAGATCAACAAGACGGCCGCGAAGGTGGGCATCGTTCCGGCCGAGACGGGGGAACGGTGGCGGCTCACGGTGGCCGGGCCGGCCGGGGAGATCCGGCTGTCCCGGGCGGAGCTCCTGGCCATGGACCAGCACAGCGCGGCGCTGCCCATCGCCTGTGTCGAGGGCTGGTCGACGTCCGACCAGTGGTGGCGCGGGGTCCGTCTGTGCGATCTCGCCACGCTCGCGGGCTTCCCCGACGGCCGTCCGCCGGGGGTGCTGGTGGAGTCCCTCCAGCGGAGCGGGCCGTTCCGGAGGGTGGCGCTCAGGGACAACCAGGTACGCGACCCCCGTTCGCTGCTGGCGCTGGGCGTCAACGGCGAGCCGCTGTCACCGGATCACGGCTATCCGGCACGGGTCATCGTGCCGGCGGCCCCCGGAGTGATGAACACCAAATGGGTGAGCCGTCTGACGTTCGGAGAGCTGTGATGCGGATGCTGCGTCGCTGGTACGGGGAGGGGCCGCTGCACCTGTTGCTGATGGCCGCGTCGTTCGCCCTCGCGGGGTACGCGGGGGTGCGGCTGCTCGACGGGGACACGTTCATGATCCTGGTGTGGTTCGTGGGCGCCGCGCTCGTGCACGACCTGGTGCTGGTGCCGCTGTACTCGGCGGCGGACCGGGCCCTGCGCATTCCCCCGGCCCGGCGGCCGTCGCTGGTGAACTTCGTACGCGTACCGCTGTTCCTGTCCGGACTGCTGCTGCTGATGTGGTTCCCCCTGATCACGCGTCAGGCGGAGCGCTACGAGCCCGCGAGCGGGTTGTCCCCCGACAGGTTCCTGGGGAACTGGCTGCTGATCACGGCCGCGCTGTTCGCCGTGTCGGCGCTCTGGCTGGTCGTGCGGACCGTCCGGGCGCGGCG
Organism: Streptomyces sp. NPDC104381; assembly: GCF_055583745.1. Lineage (NCBI taxonomy): Bacteria > Bacillati > Actinomycetota > Actinomycetes > Kitasatosporales > Streptomycetaceae > Streptomyces > Streptomyces sp. NPDC104381. The sequence goes on along the minus strand of NZ_JBVJNK010000003.1, from coordinate 716,320 downwards.
CAGGGCGAGGAACGGGCGGCCGTCCGCCTCCCACTGATCGACGGGTTCCCAGTCCTCCGAACGGGCGTACCCGAGCAGGGCGGAGACCCCGGCACGGGCCCAGAGGAAGTGCGGCGCACCGGTGGGCCCCCGGCCGTCGTCGAGGCGTACCTGGACCTGTTCGTCCACCTCGTGGGGCGCGGCCTCCGTGATGAGCAGGCCCCCGGGTGCCAGGACGGCGCCGACCCGGCGGAGCAGGGCCTGCGGGTCCCCGCCGATGCCGATGTTGCCGTCGATGAGCAGGGCGGTTCCCCAGCGGCCTTCCCCGGGCAGCGGCTCGAACACGCTGCGGCGGAGCGCCGGTCCACCGATCCGCTGGGTGCGTCCGATGGCTGCCTCGCTCACATCGATCCCCAGCGCGCGGTGTCCACGGGCGGCCAGCGCGGCCACCAGCCGTCCGGGGCCGCAGCCGATGTCGATGACCGCCCCCTCGCTGCGGCGGAGTGCCGACAGGTCGGCGGCGTCGGCCTCCGCGCACCAGCGTTCGACGTCCAGCGGCAGGAGCCACCCGTCCTTCCGGCGCAGGAAGAGCGGGCCGCGGCCCCTGCTGAGCGCACGGGCGTACGGATCGGTCGCCCAGGCGGCGGGGCCCGCCGGTGGCAGGGTCGTGCTCATCGGACCACCGCCCGGCCCAGGCGGGAGAGGACCGCGGCGAACCGACTGCCGGGCGCGTCGGCGGCGACGCGCAGCGCGTCGTCGGCGGTGTCCACGTCGCGCAGCGGCGGCAGGTCGCGCACGGTGAGGCCCGCTCCCGTCAGGCGCGCACGCTGGATGCCGCCCGTTCCGGGGAGGGACATCGGCACGCCCCGGACGAGGGCGGGGTCGGGCTCGGCCAGGCCGAGGGCCCAGAAGCCCCCGTCCTCGGCCGGCCCGAACCAGGCGTCGCAGCCGTCCCAGCCGCCGGGGGAGAGCGCGGGGGCGAGCAGGGCCGGGGTGATCTGGGGCGTGTCCATCCCGATGAGGAGGGCGGGTCCGGTACAGGTCCCGAACGCCGCAGCGATGCGCCGGTCGAGGGTGCCCTCGCCCTGCGGCCGCACGTCGAAGCCCTGCGGCATCCAGGGGCCGGGACGCCCTTCGAGCACCAGGACCCGTCGCAGCGCGGGCAGGGTGAGCACGGTCCTGAGGGTGTCCTCGAGCGCCGCGGCGGCGAGTTCGGCGGCCTCGGCGGGGCTGAACGGCGGTGTGAGCCGGGTCTTGACCCGGCCGGGAACGGGCTCCTTGGCGATGACCAGCACCGTGGTCGCCCCGGTGGGGGCCGTCTTCCCGCTCATCGGGACGCCTCCGCCCTGACGCCGCGCGGGGCCGCCGGCGGCTGGCGCAGCACGGCGCGCATGTCCCGTACGGCGTGCCAGGTCCCCCGCCAGGTCCCGGTGACCTTGGACCTGCCGGTCCGGGGGTGGTACGGCACGTCGGTCTCGGCGACGCGCAGTCCGGCGTCCGAGGCGCGCACCACCATCTGCAGCGGATAGCCGCTGCGACGGTCCGTCAGGTCGAGTGCGAGCAGGGCCTCGCGGCGCACGGCCCGCATCGGTCCGAGGTCGGTCAGCCGGAGGCCGGTACGGCGGCGGAGCATTCCGGACAGGGCGATGTTGCCCAGTCGGGCGTGCAGGGGCCACGCACCGCGGGTCGTGGGCCGGCGGCGGCCCAGGAGCAGGTCGCTCTCGCCCTCGGCGATCCTGCGCACGAAGCCGGGGAGCAGCGCGGGGTCGAGCGAGCCGTCGCAGTCGCAGAAGCAGACGTACTCCGCGTCGGAGGCGAGCAGCCCCGCGTGGCAGGCGGAGCCGAAGCCGCGGCGGGGTTCGTGCACGACGGTGGCGCCGAGCGAGCGGGCGAGGTCCGCCGAGCCGTCGGTGGACCCGTTGTCGACGACGATGGCCCGCCACCCGTCGGGTACACGGGCCAGCACCCGGGGCAGGGCCTCCGCCTCGTCGAGGCAGGGCAGAACGATGTCGGCGCGGGGGGAGCCGGCGGGATCAGCCGGTGAAGGGTGGGTCACATCGATCACCCTACGGAGAGAAAACCGGCATTTCGGTCTTCGGGTTCTTACGAAACGTGGACGTCGACCGTGTGGCGGCCCGGGGACCGTACGTCCGGACGGCCGGTGGTGCCACAGTTGCCCCCATGCGGAACATCTCCTCCCCTCCCGGCCACCGCGCCGCGTCACCGACCGGCCGCGGCGACGGCGTGTCGCACGGTCGTGTGCTCGTCGTGGACGACGATCCGACGGTCGTGGAGGTCGCGGCGGGATATCTGGAACGCGCGGGGTACGACGTCGACCGGGCGGACGACGGGCCGGCGGCACTGGAACGCTTCGCGGCTCACCGGCCCGATCTGGTGGTGCTCGACCTGATGCTGCCCGGCATGGACGGCTTCGAGGTGTGCCGCCGGATGCGCGCCCACGGGCCGGTGCCCGTCATCATGCTCACCGCCCGGGGGGACGAGGAGGACAGGATCCTCGGGCTGGAGACCGGCGCGGACGACTACGTGACCAAACCCTTCAGCCCGCGCGAGCTGGTGCTGCGTGTGGAGTCGGTCCTGCGCCGGGGCCGGCGTGCCGAGGCGGGCGCACCCGCCGCACTCGGCGGAGCGGGGCTGCGACTGGAGCCGCTCGCCCGCCGGGCGACCCGTGACGGCAGGGACCTCGCCCTCACACTCCGGGAGTTCGACCTCCTCGCGTTCTTCCTCACCCACCCGGGCCAGGTCTTCGCCCGTGAGGAGCTGATGCGGGAGGTCTGGGGATGGGACTTCGGCGATCTGTCGACGGTGACGGTGCACGTACGCCGGCTGCGCGGCAAGGTCGAGGCCGACCCCGCCCGGCCCGCGCTGATCAGGACGGTGTGGGGCGTGGGGTACCGCCTGGATCTGCCGTACGACGACATCCCCGGGAGCTGAGCACATGGCCGACCTCCTCCTCATCGCCTTCCTCGCCTTTCTCGGCGCCGCCGCGGCCGGGCTGCTGGGCGCCCTGGCCCTGCGGCTGCTCCGGCAGCGCCCGCTGGTGGTCTCCCTGACCGTCGTCGCCGCGGTGGCCGTGACCGCGATGCTGGCCGGGACCCTGACCGTGGCCTGGGCGATGTTCCTCTCTCCGCACGATCTGACGGTGGTGACGACCGTGGTCGCCATGGCCGCCGCGGTGTCCCTCGCGACCGCGATGCTGCTGGGCCGCTGGGTGGCCGCCAGGAGCCGGGACCTGACGCTGGCCGCGCGTTCGTTCGGCGAAGGCGGGAGGTTCGCGGCGCCGGAGGGTCAGGCCACCGCGGAACTCGCCGAGCTGACCCGTGAACTGGCGGCCACCAGCGCGAAGCTGGAGATGTCCAGGGAGCGCGAGCGTGCCCTGGAGCGATCGCGCAGGGAGCTCGTCGCATGGATCTCGCACGATCTCCGGACCCCGCTGACCGGGCTCCGCGCCATGTCCGAGGCGCTGGAGGACGGCATGGCCGTGGACTCGGGCCGCTATCTGCGGCAGATGCGCCGGGAGGTGGAGCGTATGAACGACATGGTCGGTGATCTCTTCGAACTCTCCCGGATCCACGCCGGGTCGCTCACGCTGGCACCCGCCCGGGTGTCCTCCCACGACCTGGTCGGCGACGCGCTCGCCGGGGCCCATCCGCTGGCTCGTGAGCACGGGGTCCGGCTGATCGGCGACCGGGTCGACTCCGTGCCGGTGGAGGTCGACAGCAAGGAGATGAGCCGGGTCCTCGGCAACCTCCTGATCAACGCGATCCGGCGTACGCCCGCCGACGGCACGGTCTCGATGGCCGCACAGCGCTCGCCCGACGGTCTCGTGCTCTCGGTGACCGACGGGTGCGGCGGCATTCCCGAGGACGAGCTGACGCGCGTGTTCGACACGGGGTGGAGGGGCAGCCCGGCCCGTACGCCGCCGGCGGGCGCGGGCCTCGGACTCGCCATCGTCCGAGGCATCGTCGAGGCGCACTCCGGCCGCGCGGACGTGCGGAACGTGGCCGGTGGCTGCTGCTTCGAGGTCACCCTTCCGGCAGCACCGGGCTGAGGCCGGACCGCTACCGGTCCCCCGCCGCGCCCGGTCCCCCGGAACTCCGCAGGGGTGCCTCGGCGAACTCCCGCATCCCCTGCGCGAACCCCGTCCCCGGCTTCCAGCCGAGCTCATCGCGCAGGCGCCGCGAATCCCCGGTCACATGGCGGACGTCCCCGAGCCGGTACTCACCGGTGACGACGGGGTCGGGACCGCCGTGGGCCGAGGACAGGGCCCAGGCCATCTCTCCGATGGTGTGCGGTGTGCCGCTTCCCGTGTTGTAGGCGTCGAAGGTGCCCGGTTCCCGCTCCCCCAGCGCCGCGAGCGCCACGGCGTTGGCCGTCGCCACGTCCCGTACGTGGACGAAGTCACGGCGCTGGCCGCCGTCCTCGAACACCTGGGGGGCCTCGCCACGGGCCAGGGCCGACCGGAAGTAGGACGCGACACCGGCGTACGGGGTGTCCCTGGGCATCCCCGGGCCGTACACGTTGTGGTAGCGCAGCGCGACGGCCCGGCCGCCCGTCGCGCGGGTCCAGGCGGCGGCGAGGTGCTCCTGTGCGAGCTTGGTCGCCGCGTAGACGTTGCGCGGATCGCCGGGTGCCTCTTCGGTGACCAGGCCGGGCACCAGTTCCGCGCCGCACTGCGGGCAGTGCGGTTCGAAGCGGCCGGCGTCGAGGTCGGCCACGGCTCGCGGGCCGGGCCTGACGGTGCCGTGCCGGGGGCAGTCGTAGCGCCCTTCGCCGTAGACGACCATCGAGCCGGCGAGCACCAGGTCGCGGACGCCGGCGGCGGCCATCGCGGCGAGCAGCACCGCGGTGCCGAGGTCGTTGCAGCCGACGTACTCGGGCGCGTCCGCGAAGTCCTTTCCGAGGCCGACCATCGCCGCCTGGTGGCAGACGGCGTCGACCCCGCGGAGCGCTCCGTCCACCGCCTCACGGTCCCGTACGTCCGCGACGACCGTACGGACCCCCGGCGGGAGGTCGCCGGACGCCGGGGCGTCGGAGCCGGCCGGTCCGTGGGCGGACGGCAGCAGTGCGTCGAGGACCACCGGCTCGTGCCCGCCGGAGGCGAGGGTCCTGACGATGTACGACCCGATGAAACCGGCTCCGCCGGTGACCAGTACACGCATGGCCGCCACGCTAGGCGGCCCGGCGGCGGGAGAGGTCGTGCGGCGCGCCCACGTCACGGGGACGTAAGACCCCGGGAGCCGGATGGCCCTGTGTGGCCCTGCGCGCTCCACCCGGCCGGGCGGTGTGTGCGGGCGGTCCGCGACGGTTCCGGCCGTGTCCTTCGACGCGTCGCTTCCCGATCACCCCGGTCTCTTCGATACTGGGTGCCGAACGACCTGCGACCGGAGGACAGGATCCACGCCTACGGCCGGGCAGCGCCAGCGGCCCGCCGTCGCTCTTCTCAGGAGGAACCGTTGCGCATGCTCATCAACGTGCCGGAGACCGTCGTCGCGGACGGCCTGCGCGGAATGGCCGCCGCCCACCCGGAACTCGTCGTGGACGCCGAGAACCGTCTCGTCGTCCGGCACGACGCCCCGGTGGCCGGGAAGGTGGGACTGGTGTCCGGCGGGGGTTCCGGGCACGAGCCGCTGCACGCGGGGTTCGTCGGCCCCGGGATGCTGTCCGCCGCCTGTCCGGGTGAGGTCTTCACCTCGCCGGTGCCCGACCAGATGGTCCGGGCGGCAGCCGCCGTCGACAGCGGCGCGGGCGTGCTGTTCATCGTGAAGAACTACACGGGCGACGTGCTGAACTTCGACATGGCCGCCGAACTCGCCGAGGACGAGGGCGTCCAGGTCGCCAAGGTCCTGGTCGACGACGACGTGGCGGTGGCCGACAGCACCTTCACCGCCGGCCGGCGTGGCACGGGGGCGACGCTGTTCGTCGAGAAGCTGGCCGGTGCCCTCGCCGACGAGGGGGCGCCGCTGGAGCGGGTGGAGTCCATGGCCCGGCGCGTGAACGAGTCCTCGCGCAGCTTCGGGGTGGCGCTCAGCTCCGTCACCACTCCGGCGAAGGGCACGCCGACGTTCGATCTTCCCCCGGGTGAACTGGAGTTGGGGATCGGCATCCACGGCGAGCCGGGCCGGGAGCGCCGGCCGATGATGACGTCCGGGGAGATCGCCGATGTCGCGGTCCACGCGGTGCTGGAGGACCTGCGGCCCACCGGCCCCGTGCTGGTGCTGGTCAACGGGATGGGCGCGACACCGCTGCTGGAGCTGTACGGGTTCAACGCCGAGGTGCAGCGGGTGCTGGCGGAGCGGGGTGTCGCGGTGGCTCGTACGCTGGTGGGCAACTATGTGACGTCGCTCGACATGGCGGGCTGCTCGGTGACGCTCTGTCAGGTGGACGAGGAGATGGTGCGGCTCTGGGACGCGCCCGTGCAGACGCCCGCGCTCCGCTGGGGCCGGTGAGCGGTCCTCCCCCCGTGCGCGCGGACCTGCCGCCGCGCGCGCACTTCCCGCCGTGCGCCGGACCGCCCGCCGTGCGTCCGGCCTTTCCACCCGTGTGTGAGGAACAGGAGACCTTGTGCTCGACACCGATTTCTTCCGTCGCTGGATGGCCGCCACCGCCGCCGCCGTCGACCGTGAGGCGGACCGGCTGACCGATCTCGACGCCGCGATCGGGGACGCCGACCACGGGAGCAACATGCGGCGGGGTTTCACCGCGGTCGTCGACGTCCTCGACAAGGAGGCCCCCGCCACACCGGGGGCCGTGCTGACCCTGGCCGGCCGCCATCTGATCTCCACCGTCGGCGGGGCGTCCGGGCCGCTGTACGGGACGCTGCTGCGCCGTACGGGGAAGGCGCTGGGCGACGCGCCGGAGGTGACCCCGGACCAGCTGGCGGAGGCCCTCGGGGCGGGGGTCGCCGCGGTGGCGCAGCTCGGCGGGGCGCAGGCCGGTGACAAGACGATGCTCGACGCGCTGCTGCCGGCCGTCGAGGTGCTGGGCTCCTCGTTCGGGGAGGCCCGTGACGCGGCGCTGGCCGGTGCTCTGGCGACCGTGCCGCTGCGGGCGCGCAAGGGCAGGGCCAGTTATATGGGCGAGCGCAGCATCGGGCACCAGGACCCGGGGGCCGCCTCCGCGGCGCTGCTGGTGGGGGCGCTCACCGAGGCCGAGGAAACGGGCGCCGGAGGCGACGCATGAGCGACGAGAAGCAGGTCGGGATAGTGCTGGTCTCGCACAGCGGCCCGGTGGCGGAGGCCGTCGTCGAGCTGGCCAGGGGCTTGGCGGCGGGGGGTGCGACGGCTCCCGTGGCGGCGGCCGGGGGCACCTCGGCCGGAGGCCTGGGCACGAGCGCGGAGCTGATCGCCGAGGCGGCGAGGACGGTCGACAGGGGCGCCGGGGTGGCGCTGCTGGTGGACCTCGGGAGCGCGGTGCTCACCGTGAAGTCCATGCTGGCGGAGGGTGATGAGCTGCCCGAGGGTTCGCGGCTGGTGGACGCGCCCTTCGTCGAGGGCGCGGTGGCCGCGCTGGTGACGGCGTCGGCCGGGGGCGACCTGGACACCGTGGAGGCGGCGGCCACGGACGCGTACGGCTACCGGAAGGCATGAGGTGCCGCGCCGGCCGCCCCCGTAGGGAGGAGCGGCCGGCGCGGGACGGGTCAGGCCGGGCCGGCGGCGCCGGACCGGGTCTCCACGGACGAGGAGAAGGAGCTGACGGCGAGCCCCGCTCCGCCCTGCCACGGCTCGAACCCGGCCTGGACGCTGGTGAGGTACCAGGAGGGCTGGGCCATGCCCCGGTTCACGGTCTCGTCGACGAAGTCCATGACGTCGAAGCTCCAGCTGTCGATCGCGGAGGGGGCCAGGAACGAGATCACGTCGTTGCCGCCGTTGTTGCCCGTCCACACCTCCCAGTCGCGTCCGCCGACCGTGACGTGCCCGGTCGGCGAGCCGATCGGCTGGACCGGGCCCACCCGGTTGAACCAGATCATGATCTCGGTGCTGTTCACGCCGTCGGTACGGGGCGTGGGGTCGAGCCAGATGTCGTAGGCCGCGTCGTAGACCGCGTTGTCGACGTACCGGTAGGAGATGCTGCTCGGCGCCCTGTCGATCGAGCTGAGCTGCGCCGGGAGCCGGGTCCCCGGTGAACAGTTCGTGTAGTGGCAGCCGTCGAAGACGGACGGGTAGGACTTGGGGGCCCCGTTCGTCGGTACCGAGCCGTCGGCGCGGGTCAGGTCGAAGCCGTTCGCCGTCACGTTGACGCACTGCTCCTCGGCGATGCCCCAGCGGTTGTTCTGCACCACGTACCGGCCCTGGACGACGGCCGAACCGTACTGCTCGCAGAGCTGGGTGTCCGCGTGCACGGGCGAGGTGGTGAGGGCGAGGGCCGCGCACGAGGCCAGTGCCACGCAGAGCACGGCGGCCTTGGTCCGTAACGACCGGAGAAAGCGGATGGGGCTCTTCATGATGTCCCTTCGGTGGGGGGGCCGAGGTCCCGGGAAGGACCGCGGCAGGGCCAGACGGGAGCGCTCCCACTCCATTCCAGCGTGGAACCTAGGGGGCGGGTGGGACCGGGCGCAAGGGCCGGTCACCGACGAGTTTCCGGCACTTGCCGCGCGCCGGGACGCCGTACGGCTCCCGGGCGTGGGTGCCCGGGAGCCGTACGGGAGGTGACGGTACGTCAGGCTGCGGGCGCCGCCGCCCCCGCCGCGATCCGGATCCGTACCTGCCGGGTCACGCCGTTGACGGTCACCGCGAGCGTGACTGCTCCGGGCCGCAGAGCGGTGAGGGTGCCGGTGGCCGGATCCAGCACGGCGATGTGGTGCCGGCGGGCTCCGTCCGCGTCCCCGATGCGGACGTTCGGCGAACCGGTCCAGTCCGCGCTGAGCGGGAAGGCCACCGGCACGGTCCGGGTGCCCTGGGCGACCTGCGCGCTCACCTTCGTCCGCTCCCCCGCGACGAGCGTGGAGGGGGCGTCGAGGGCCAGCTCGTCGACGTGCGCGCGGGTCTGCGCGGAGACCCAGTCGGGCCCGCCCCGCCACGGCTGCCTGCGTGCCGTCGCCTGTTCGCCGGGGGTGACGCGGTCGGCGCCGATCAGGGACCAGCCGGTGAATCCGCCCTGGTCCGCGGGGCCCGCCGGTGCCTTGCCGGAGTTCCCGTTGACCAGGTAGGGGACTCCGTCCACGTGCGAGGCGTGGAAGACCCCGACGTGGCTGCCGACGAGGGCCGCGCCCTTGCCGGTCGTACGGCGGAAGTCCGCGAGCCACTGTTCGAGGAGGGCGGCCTCCTTGCGGTCGCTCAGCTGGCTGCCCTTCTGCACGGTCGGATCGCGCGGCGGCACGTGCTCGATCAGCATCACGGAGCCGACGGAGCGGTCCCTCGCCGCCGCGTCCAGCTGGGCCCGCACCTCCTTGATCTGGGCGAGGCCGCCACCGCGCAGGCTGAGGCTCGACGTGTCGAGCGTGACGAACCGGGTGCCCCGGTGGTCGAACGTCCGTCGGGCGGGACCGAACTGTGTGATGAAGTTGTCGATCTTCCCGCCCATCACCTCGTGGTTGCCCGGCACGTAGTACCAGGGCAGCGCGTCGCCGAGTTCCTCGTCGAGGACCTGGCGGGCGAAGGCCAGGTCGGCCGGGGACCCCTCGTCGACGAGGTCGCCGTTGACCACCAGGAAGTCGGGCCGGGCCGCCTTGATCTCACGCAGGGTGCGGCGGGCCTGCCGGACGATGTCGCTGTCCGGTTCGCGTGCGACGAACTGGGCGTCCGACATCACGGCGAACTGCCAGTCGCGCCCCTCGGTGACGGCGGCGGGGTCGATCAACGGGTCGGCGGGCGCGACCTGTTCGGGAAGCTCGACGGTGGGCGGCACCTGGGCGGTCAGGTCGTCGATGACGATCTCGCCGGTGTACTGCCGGGCCGCGGCCGTCTCGGCGAGGTAGAAACGGGACACCGTCAGCGGCATCGCCGCGCCGGGCGGCACGGCGAAGGTGACCTGCCGCCAGCCGGTCCAGGTGATGTACGGCCCCCGCAGCAGCTGGTCGGAGCCGGCGGCGTCCTTGAGGTGCAGGGTCGGCCAGGCACCGTTGCCGTCCCCCTTGATCCGGAGCGTGTACGCCTGTGGCTGGCCCGGTACGGCGACGGGCTGCGGCGGGGCCGCGTAGGCGGCGCGCGTGGCCGTCGACCGGGTGAAGTCGTAGGTGAGCCGGAGGCCGGTGCCGGTGTGCCCGTCCGGGGTCGCCCCGAGCGAGCCGTCGGCGCGGGCCTGGCTGAACTTCCAGGATCCGGCGTCCTCGAAGTCCGACACGCCCTGCTCCGTGAGGCCGACGCTCACCGCGAGGACGGTGCTGACGCCGGCCACGGTGGCCTTGATCCGGCCTGCCCCGTCCCCGGTGAGGGAAGTGACGGTGAAGGAGCCCCGGCCGTCGTCGTCGATGTCGAACAGCGTGTGGTCGTAGTCGAGCGTGATGTCCTGCGGCTCCACGGGAGCGCTCGCACCGTGGGCGTCGAGTCCCACGATGCCGAAGCTGCCGGTGGCGTCCTTGTCCGCCAGGCCGACGCGCGCGGTGGTGGCGCTGATCCGGGCCAGCCGGTCGAGCACGGTGAGCCGGGTGGAGCCGTGGGCGCCGGCGCGTTCCGCCCTGACGTCGGTCGTGCCGCCGCGGCGGGCGGTGAACGTGCCCCGGGAGTCGACGCTGCCGACCGACGTGTCGACGGCGCGCCAGCGCGGGGTGCCGGCGGCGGGTCCGTACGTCTCGTCGTATCCGGCCGCGGTGAGCTTCCGGGTCAGGCCGGGGAAGACCCGCTCGGGACGGCCGCCGGCCACCGGGTCGTCGCCGGGGGCGGCACCGGGCGGCGTACGGGTCTCCACCCAGAACCCTTCGAGCCGCCCGCTGCCGTCGGGGGCGGTCAGGGCCAGGCCGTTGGGGACCGTGCGCTCGCTGCCGTCGGAGGGGCTGTTCTCGACCTGGAGCACGTCGCTGCCGGGCTCACGGGCGACAAGTGTCGACGAGCCCCCGCCGTCGAGGTTCAGGGCGCTGTACGCACCCGCCCCGCGCATCATCTCGCCCAGCTCGGTGAGGGTGACGCCGCCGCTGTCGGCCTGGCGTCCGTCGACGGTGATGACCTGCATGGTCCGGCCGTCCCGGGAGAACCCGACGGCGGTGCGCGGCGCGGCGGTGTTGTTGCCCTCGCCGTCGTGGTTCTGCGCCACTCCGTCGACGACGAGCAGCTCACGGCCGCCCACGGCGGTGCGGGGCACGGTTCCGCCGTCGGGGCGTGCCCGGTAGGTCATGTCGACCGGGTCCCCCGGCTCCAGAGCGGTCAGCAGGGCCGCCCCGGCCTCCCGGCCGACGAGGACCACGGTGCCCTCGGGAACGGGCCCCGAGCCGGGGGTGCCCGACACGGAGACCACCGTGCCGTCGCGCACGACGGCCTCGGCGACGGGCTTCGCGTCGTCGACGGTCAGGGCGCGGTCGGCGCTCCCCCAGGCGGATGTGTAGGCGCCCACGCCCTGGGCGGGCACGTTCGCCGCGTTGTACGCGGCGAGGGGGTGCGTGCCCGACGGGAGGGTGAGGGTGCCGTCGAAGTACAGCTCCAGGACCCGGCCGGCGTTCCCCGGCCCGATGCCCACCGCCCGGTTGACGCCCGGGGCCGGGGAGTGGACGGCCCGGCCGTTCCGCACACCGGGGCCCTGGGGAGCCCCCGTCTCGTTGATGTCGAAGAAGTCCGCGTTGATCGCGGCGATGGTACGGCGCCCCTTCCCCGGATCGTGCCCGGCCGCCAGTTCGGAGACCGTGTGCCGGTCCGCGACCTTGCCCGAGGAGAGGTAGTCGGCGCGCACTCCGCTGCCGTCCAGATCGACGGAGAGGTTGTCGACCCGTAGCCACTTGTCGGACTCCAGGCGGTCGTACGAGTCCAGACGCACGCCCGGGGCGACGGGGCGGGACGCGCGGGCGGTCTCGATGCCGTCGCCGTCCACCACGGATCCCGCTCCGCCGGACGGGCCGCCGGCGGCCGGCGGGGCGACGGGTCTGAGGATCTCGGCGGTGGTGTGCGGGCGGGGGTCCGGGGTCGAGTCGGCTGCTGCGGGGGCGACGGCCCCGGCCGTCGTCGCCGCCACGGTGGCCAGCAGCACGAGTGGCCGCAGGGTGGAGCGGAATCTGCCAGGGCCCACAAATCCTCCTGGTGCGGAGCTGGTTGCGCGCGGAAAGCGCTGTCGGCGGACAGCATGACCGTGCCCGGTGGGAGGCGCCAGAGGACAACGGGGACATCAGGAGGAACAGCGTGCGGCGAGGGAGTGACCCCGTACGGACGAGCGGGAGCGTCCCAACCTCCGGCGGTGGGCCGGGGCGTCGACGCACCGCGGGGCGTGGACCGGACCGTCGACGCGCCACGGGGTGTGGAGACCGGTCGTGCGGCGGCCGCCGGCCCGGACCACGGAGGCGTGGGGTGCTCGTCACGGCTGACGCGGCGCCAGGTCCGTTCCATGTCCTCCGTGTCCGAGGACTGACGTCCCGTCTATTTACATCGATGTACATCCGGCTCTAGCCTGACGCGCAATCCACCTGCCCCGGAAGGAACACGACCGTGATCCTGTCTCTTTCGCATGCCTTCGGCCGGCGCCGCGGCGCCGGCCCCGACCAGAGTCCCGGCGGTCGCCGCAGGCCCGGCCGTCGGTCCGCCGGCCGCCGCACACAGGTCCTCGTACTGGCCCTGACCGGCGTACTCGGCCTGCTGCTGACCACCTCGGCCACCGCCACGGCAACCGGCACCGGCACGGCCGGTGTGTCCTCCGCCCTGGCCACCGGGACCCCGTTGCGGGACGGTACGGCCCTGTATCCGCGGGCCATCCGCCTGGCCCACAACGGGTCGGCCAACGGGCGTGTCCTGGCGAGCGTCGTCAGCTTCGACGGCAACAACGGCATCGGCGCCATTCACGAGAGCACGGACTCGGGGGCGACCTTCCACGAGGTCGGCAGGGTCACCGACCCGGAGTCGGCGGCCGGCCAGGGCCTCTGCTGCACCACCCTGTTCGAACTGCCGCAGCAGGTGGGCGCGCTGCGGGCCGGCACGCTGCTGTGGGCGTCCTCCGCCGGCCAGGACGAGACCGACCGCCGTATGGCGCTGCGGATCTGGCGGAGCGACGACATAGGAGCCAGCTGGTCCTACCTGTCCTCGTGCGCGGTCGCGGGCGGGACGGGCGGCCTGTGGGAGCCGGAGTTCTCGGTGGCCGCCGACGGTGCGCTGGTCTGCCACTACGCCGATGAGACCGACCCCGCGCACAGCCAGAAGCTCGTCGCGGCGCGCAGCTACGACGGAGTGCACTGGGAGGGGCACCACAACGTCGTGGCGAGCGGCTGGGAGCCCGACCGGCCGGGTATGCCCGTGGTCCGCCGACTGCCGAACGGCACCTACTTCATGAGTTACGAGATCTGCAATCCCGGCGGGCAGTACCAGTGCGTGGTGCACTACCGGACGTCCGCCGACGGCTGGAACTGGGGAGACCCGGCCGGGCTGGGCATCCGGCCCGAGACCGCCGACGGCCGGTACTTCCGCGCCGCTCCCACCATCGCCTGGGCGCCCGCTCCGGGCGGCGGATCCGACGGACGCATCCTGCTGGTCGGGCAGCGCCTGCTGAACCGGGACGGCACGCCCGCCGCAGGCAGCGGCCGTACGGTCCTGGTCAACTCGCAGAACGGCGCGGGGGCCTGGTCCGCGATCGCCGCGCCGGTGACCGTGCCGGACCCGGAGGTGAACTACTGCCAGAACTACAGCTCGCCGCTGCTGCCCTCGGCGGACGGCAGGCAGGTGCTGCAGATCGCCACCGACTTCGACGGGACGGTGTGCAGGGCGTACTTCGGGACGGGGAACCTGCCGTAGCGCGGCACGGGCGCGCTGCCCGGGGAGCGGGCGGGACTCTCGTCGCACGCCCCTACGCCGGCTGGAGAACCGTCCGCAGCGCGCCCGTGTCGACACCGGTGGCCAGGGCGTCGTAGGCCTCGGCCGTCCGGGCGAGGCCGAGCTCACCGGTGATGAGCCGCGAGAGGCGCTCCAGTTGCTGGGGCGTGAGCGTTTCGAGGAGCCAGTGCGTGGACGACGCGTCGACCTGGCCCGTACTGATGGTGACGTTCTTGCGCCACAGGTTCTCGAGGTGCAGGGTGACCGCGGAATCGTGCATGCCGATGTTGGCGATGTGGCCGCCGTCGCGCACGGCCCCGGTGCACAGGCTGAAGCTGTCGGGAGTTCCCGCCGCCTCGATGACCACGTCGGCGCCGGGGCCTTCCGACAGTTCCGCTATCAGCCGGCCGGGGAGCTCCGCGGCATCGGCTCCCAGACCGCCGGCGACCTCCAGGCGGCGGGGCGACAGGTCGACCGCGATGATCCTGGAAGGGCTGAACATCCCGGCGACGACCAGAGCGGCCAGGCCCACGGGGCCCGCGCCCACCACGACGACGACGGCACCGGGACCGACCTTCCCGTTGCGCACGCCGAGCTCGAAGGCGGCGGGCACCACTTCGGAGAACAGGACGGCTGTGCTCCTGTCCAGGGTGTAGGGAAGCTTGTGGGTCGAATGGTCCGCGAAGGGGACCCGGACGAGTTCCGCCTGGGTGCCGTTCACCTCGTGCCCCAGCAGCCACCCGCCACCCTGCGTGCACCGGCCGTACGCACCTTCCCTGCACGGCGGGCACTGACCGCAGGCGGAGATGGACGAGAGGATCACCTCGTCGCCCGGGACCACGGCGTGGACCTCGGGTCCGACGTCCACGATCTCGCCGACGGCCTCGTGTCCCAGGACCGTGCCGGGCCTCACCCCGCCGATCTCTCCCCGCAGGGTGTGCAGGTCGCCCGCGCAGACCGTGGCCGCCTCGACCCTCACGAGGGCGTCGGCAGGGTGCTCGATCCCCGGGTCGTCGACGGATTCCCAGCGTCCCTCGCCCGGGCCGTGGTAGACGAATGCGTGCACGGTGCTCACTCCCTCTCCGACGCCGGCCGACGGCTGGCCCGCAGCACTCCCAGTCTCCGTCCGTACGGCGCCCCCTTCGAAAGACGGAGGGGGTAGTCCTCCGGGACATCCGGTCCCCCTCCCGGCGGGCACGGGGCGATTCCCCTGCCGGCGAAGACGTGGACGAGGGACCGGTCGGCCCTCCCCGATGCGTCGGACGGCCCTTCTGCGCCCGCGCGGGAGTGCGGAGACTCGGTAGGGAGGCGACCGGCCCCCGGATCCCGGGCGGAGGCGGATGACCGCTGTCGCGGAACGGGGCACCGGGGCGGCCGCCGAGACCGGACCATGGCCCGAAAGGCTGTGCACCCATGTCCGCTGCGATCGGAAGCCGGCGGTGGCGAACGCATCCCCTGCGCCGGGGGATCGACGTCATCGAGGTACGGCTGTTCCTCGTCCTCTCCGTCCTGGTTCTCGTCTGTGCCTCGGCGATCGGTGTGGCACACGGCTGGGCCGCCCTGGATCGCGAACGGTCGGTCGCCGCCGAACAGCGGGCCGACCGGCATCTCGTACGCGCCCTGGTCCTGCGGAACGCCGCCACGTCGTCGCCCTGGTCGGACGAGTCGGGCCGTTCCGCACGCGTCCAGGTGCCGGTCCGCTGGACCGATGCCGACGGCGGCCGAGTCACGGGGAAGGCGATGGTCGCCCCGGGCACCGAGCGTGGGGAGCGGACGGACGTGTGGCTGGATCACCGGGGCCGTGTCACGACCGCGCCCGCCGGGGACCGGGAGGCCTGGGCGGAGGCGCTGGTGGCGGGCGGCGGGATCGCGGCCGTCACCGTGGGCGCCGGGGTGGTGGCCGGGCTGGGGATCCGGGTCATGTGCAACCGGCGGCGTACGGCCGACTGGGAGACGGAGTGGAGCAGAGTGGAACCGGAATGGAGCCGACGTGTCTGAGTCCCGACCGGCGACGCGGGGCGGGCCCGCGTCCGCCCCGCCAGGAGAGCCCGTGATGACGACCTCACCCCACACCGTGAGCGATCTGATGACCAGGGCCGCGGTCGCCGTGGGCGGCCGGGCCTCGTACAAGGACATCGTCTCCCTCATGCACCAGTGGAAGGTGAGCGCGCTGCCCGTGCTCGCGGGCGACGGGCGTGTCGTCGGGGTGGTCTCGGAGGCGGACCTCCTGCCCAAGGAGGAGAACCGTCCCACCGCCGGATCCGTACCGGGTGACCCGCCGTTCGCGGACATCGCGAAGGCCGACGCCCTGTACGCGGAGCAGCTCATGTCGAGCCCCGCCGTCACCGTGCACGCGGACGCCACCGTGGCCGAAGCGGCCCGGATCATGGCGCGGCGGCGCGTCAAGCGCCTGCCGGTGGTCGACAGCGGCGGACTCCTGCGGGGTGTCATCAGCAGGGGTGACCTGCTGAAGGTCTTCCTGCGCTCCGACGACGACATCGCCGCCGAGGCACGCACCGTGCTCTCCGGGCTCCCAGCCGCCTCCGGCATCGACGTACGGGTGTCCGACGGAGTGGTGACCCTGGGCGGTGCCCTCTCCGACCGGGCGCTGGTCCCGCTCGTCGCTCGCGCGGTACGGGCGGTGGAGGGCGTCGTGGACATCCGCCTCGACCTGGGCCCGGGGAGGCCGTCCGACGCCGGAGCGTGATCCCCAGCGGGGTGGGTTCAGGCGGATCCGGCGTGCCCGAGCGCGGCGTGCGGACGGTGATCCCGGCCGCCGGGCGGGCCGCGCGCCGGTGAACCCGCGCGATCCGGAGGTTCGCCCGCCCGGGGGCCGCCGCGTCTGCCGCCGGTCAGCCGGGAACGGTGATCACGCCGGTCAGCCGGGAACGGTGATCACCGGGCATTCGGCCCGGTGCAGGAGTCCGTGGGCCACCGAGCCGAGTCGCATCCCGGTGTAGCCCCCGTGGCCGCGCCTCCCCACGACGACGGCGAGCGCGGCCGAGGAGACCCGGGCGAGTTCCTCCACGGGATGCCCTCGGCGTACCTCCTGTGTCACGTCCACGCCCGGGTGCCGTACGGAGGCCCCGGCGACGGTTTCCGCGAGCAGACGTGTGCGTTCCTCCCGTCCGCTCTCCCCCGCCGGCTCGATCACGGGACGCGGCCACACCCACACCGCGTGCACGGAGGCGTGCCGCAGCGCCGCCTCCTCGAACGCGAAACGTACGGCCTCGCGGGAGGACTCGCTGCCGTCCACGCCGACGACCAGCTGAGCGGGCTGGCGAGCCGTGTGTTCCGGTGATCTCACGACGACGACGGGGCAGTGCGCCTGTGCGGTGAGGGGCGCCGCCACCGACCGGGTGCCGAGGATCTCGGCCGCGCGGCTGAGCCCGCGTGAGCCGACCACGACGAGGCGGGTGGGGCCGGTCGTACGGCGGCAGAGCACCACCGCGGGTGGCCCGTCGACGAGTTCGGTCACCACATGCGCGTCCGGGGTGAGGCGGAAGACCGTCTCGCTCGCGGCGGACAGCGCATCCCGGCCCCGCGCCTGCAGGGAGAGATGCTGCGGTGACGCGTCCACGTGCTGGGTGTCGTGGCCCGGCGGGACCGCGAGCACCAGCCGCAGCGGCACGCTTCTGCGCTCGGCCTCGTCCGCCGCCCAGGCCAGCGTGGGCACCGAGGGATCCAGCGGGTCCACGCCGACCACGATCTGCTGGTCGGCGTCGAAGGCGGTCACGCCACCTCCTCGGTCACGCCCCGGGGCACGATCTCCACGGGACAGTGGGCGTGGTGCAGCAGGGCGTGGGCGACCCGGCCCGGCGCCGCCCTCACATGGTCCTGCTCCCGGCGCCCGCCCACGACCACGAGATCGCAGTCGCGGCTCGCCTCCACGAGTACGGCCGCCGCGGATCTGCCTGTCTCCACCCCGCAGGAGACGGTGGTGCCCGGGAACCCCTCACGGAGGCTCTGCGCGAGGTCCTCGATCTCCTGTTCGTGCCGACGGTCGGCGTCCTTCTCCGGGTCGGGCAGGCGCCGGGTGCCGACCGCCCGCGCCAGGATGCTCCTGACCCCCAGGAGGTTCAGGCTCGACTTCCGGAGCCGCGCCTCCCGTGCGGCGGCTTCCAGCCAGTCCCTGTCCGTGGCGCCCCGGACCGCCGCCGTGACGCGCCCGGTCCCCGACCAGGCGGACTCTCCGCGCACGACCACGACGGGAACGGCGGCCCCCGTCACCACCCCGAGGCCGACCGAACCGAGCAGAAGCGCGCCGAAACCGCCCCGCCCCCGGCTCCCCACGACGATACGGCCCCGGCGGCCGGCCGCGTCGTGCAGAGCGGAGACCGGCTCCTTGCGGCTGAGGCTCCGGGTGATGTCGAGGGAGGGATAGCGCTCCTGCACCGCTTCCGCCGTCCCGTCGAGCAGCTCGTGCCCCTTCTCCTTGACGCTCTCCACCGTTTCGAAGGAGGCGAACCGGGAGATCCGGTCGAGGTCGGCCGCGTACAGGACGCACAGTTCCTGCCGGCCCGCGTCGGCCTGGGCGGCCGCCCACGACACGGCGGACCCGGCATGGTCCGAACCGTCGATGCCTACGACGATCTGTCCCTCGGTGCTCATATCCGCTCCTCATCGCATGGGCTCGATCGCATGGGCTCGTCTCCGAGGGTCCCGTCACGGACGCGCGGGTGGCAGGGCCACGGCGGTCACGTCCAGGGGCCGAAGGTCCCTGAAGACCCCTGTGGCACGGATTCCCGAACGTGCCCCACTCGGCCCTTCTCGCCGGTCCCGCTCCGGGAAACGCTGGTCGTGCACGCGGAGGCCCCGGTTCCGGGACGGCGGCCCCGTCACGCGGGAGGAAACGGTGAGCGGCATGTCGCACGCCACGGTCACGGATCTCTACGAAGCGTCGATGGCCCTCTCGTATCTGCGGGAAGGGATGACGCGGGACGCCACGTTCAGCCTCTTCGTACGCGATCTGCCTCCCGGGCGCGGCTTCCTCGTGAGCGCGGGGCTGGAGCCGGTGCTCGACTTCCTGACCGACTTCCGTGTCACCCCGCAGGACGCCGAGGACTTCGCCGCGGCTCTCGGGTGCTCGCCGGACGACGCCGGTCCGCTCGTCGGCCTCGGCTTCGACGGTGAGGTCAGGGCGGTGCCGGAAGGACGGATGGTCCTGCCCGGAGAACCGCTGCTCGAGGTCACGGCCCCGCTGCCGCAGGCGCAGCTCGTGGAGACCTGGCTGCTGGGTCAGGTCAGCCACCAGACGACGGTGGCCTCCAAGGCGGCCCGCTGTGTGCTGGCCGCGAAGGGCCGCCCCGTCGTCGACTTCTCCCTCCGCCGGGGGCACGGGCCGGAGGCGGGAATGCAGACGGCCCGGGTCGGCGCGATGGTCGGGTTCGCCGGCACCAGCAACGTCGCCGCCTCGCTGAAGTGGCGCCTGCGTGCCTCCGGCACGATGGCGCACTCGTACATCGAGGCGTTCGGCGACGAGGAGGCCGCGTTCCTGGCGTACGCGCGCAGCCGTGCGGGGCCGGTGACCTTCCTGGTCGACACCTACGACACGGAGGACGGCGTGGTGACCGCGGCCCGTGTGCTCAACACCCTGGGCCGTGGTGCCGGTTCGGCGATCCGGCTGGACAGCGGCGACCTGGCGGAGCTCGCCCGCCGCTCCCGCGCGATCCTGGACGGAGCGGGACTGCCGGAGGTCGCGATCATCGCCAGCGGTGGTCTCGACGAATACCACGTCGACCACCTGGTGCGCACCGGAGCACCCATCGATGTGTACGCCGTCGGGACCAAGGTGGGCACCTCCGCCGACGCCCCGTATCTGGACTCCGCCTACAAGCTGGTCGAGTACGACGGGCGGCCGGTCATGAAACTCTCCGCGTCCAAGGTGACCGCGCCGGGACGCAAGCAGGTCCTGCGTGGCGACGGCGTCGACGATGTGATCGTCCTGGCCGACGAGGAAGTGACCGGCGGCCGGGAGCCGTTGCTGCGCACGGTCATGGCCGGAGGCCGCCGCACCGGCCCGCCGGACACGCTCGCCGCCGCGCACGACCGGTTCGCCGAGGACCTGGCCGCCGTCCCTCGGCACGCGCTCCGGATCGAGGACCCGGAGCCCCCCGTCGCCGCTGTCTCGGCCCGGCTCTCGGCACTCACGTCGGACGTGCGTCGCCGTCTGGAGGAGGGCGTCGGGGAACGGCGCGGCGCATGGGCTGGCCCGGACGCCGGCCCTCCGGACGACCGGCCGAGGAAGGAGCCCTGATGCCTGCTCGAACCGCTGATGCCGCGTCGGTGACGGCGTGGGTCGAGGCCGCCGCCATGGCGCCGTCGATGCACAACGCCCAGCCGTGGAGGTTCCGTTACGCTCCGGCGACCGGCGTCCTCCAGTTGCGTACGGACACGACGCGGTCGATGCCCCGTACGGATCCTTCAGGGCGTGGCATGCACATCGGCTGCGGTGCCGCGCTGTTCAATCTCCGGGTGGCGGCCGCGCGCGCCGGATGGCCGGCCCATGTGCGGCTGCTGCCCGACCCGGCCGATCCCGTGCTGGTGGCCACCGTGTCGTTCGCCGAGGACGAGGCGGGCGAGCCGGTCCCCGAAGAGCTGCTCGCCGGCCTCATGGGTGCGGCGCGGGCCGAGGGCGCGGGCCTGTCCGTGCTCGGCGAGTGGGAGGTCGACGCGGTGGTCGACGTGGCCAGGGACGCGGAGCAGGACGAGTCGCTGTCGCCGGGCGTCCGTGACGAGATCGCCCGGTGGACGGGGTCCGGGGCCGATGACTCCGCGGGGATACCGGCCGAGGCCTTCGGCCCACGGTCTCACGGCGGCCGGGCGCCGGTGCGGGACTTCGCCTTGGGACGCCCGGTCCCCGATCGCCGGTCGGCGGACTTCGAGCAGTCCCCCTGCCTCGCGGTGATCGGAACGCCTCAGGACCGTGCGCAGGACTGGCTGACCGCCGGCCAGGCGCTGGAACGGGTGCTCCTGCGGGCGACACTGGACGGGCTGTCCACCTCCCTCAACTCGCAGGCGCTCGAACGGTCCGACCTGCGCTGGCTTCTGCGGGATCCTCACGCGCCCACCACGTCGGCGTTCCCTCAGATGCTTCTCCGGCTGGGCTACGGACCGCCGGTCGAGCCGACGCCGCGCCGAGCGGTGAGCGAGGTGCTGGAGATCGACCAGGGCGTGTTCTGAAAGTAGCGCCGTCCGCCCGCCGGGCAGGCGGGACTCTCACAACACGTCCTAGGTGGCCCCGTCCCCGCGGCCTTCTTCCGGATGCGGTGTCGTCTCGGGCCGTGCCGGGCCCGGCACGGTGCGCAGGTCCAGCATCATGTCCAGCGACGCGGAGCCGTCCGCCTCGGTGAAGCGGCCGACCCGCTGGAATCCGTTCTTCTCGTAGTAGCGGATGGCCCGCGGGTTGTCGGCGCGGACACCGCCCCACAGGATGATCCTCGTCCTGCCGAGCAGCCGTACGGTCTCCATGACCGACGGGAGGACGAGCGTCCCCAGCCCCCGGTCCTGATGGTCGTCGGCCAGTGTGGCGCCGAAGCGGCAGTCGGTCGCCCCGGTGAGGTGGACGCCCGCTTCCCGGTAGCGCGCGATGTCCGCCGGAGTGAGATCGAGGCTGAACTCGATGAGCCCGACGATCCTGCCGGACGATACGTCCTCGACGACCAGCCGGAGTTTGTCGTGGCGCGCGATCGCGTCACACAGCTCCCGTGCGGTCGCCAGGTCGTACCCGTCGAACGTACTGAACCGCCTCGACGCGGAGGACAGGGCATCGAGGAACCGGGCCAGGTGCGCCGTGTCGGCGTGTGTCAGGGGGCGGAGGACGAGAGCCGAACCGTCATGAGCTGTCAGACGGCGCGTCAGGCAAGCAGGGTCCTGGGCGATGTCCGTCAGGGTGCGCGCCACGGCAGCCTCTCTTCCGTACAGTCCCGTCCCGCCGTTGCCCGGTGGGGAGAAAACCTACCGGCCGGCGCGACTCCGCACGAATGACATATCCGATTGCGGGGCCGACGGTGAAGCGCGGAGAGTCGCCGTATGTGCGAACTGAAGCCGACCGACGGCGATCCCGCCCCGGCGCCCCTGGGTCCGGGCTCTGCCCATGCCCGTCCGCCCGGCGAGGACGGCCCCCGCCTCGGGCGTCACACCTCGGCCCGTCCCGGGCCGAACCTGGTGCCGGCGGGACTCGTGGTTCTCGTCGGACCGCCGGCTTCCGGCAAGACCAGCTTCGTACGCGCCCTGATCGCGCACGGGCGGATCGACGAGGACGTCGTGGTGTCCAGCGACGAGATCCGCGCGGAGCTCTTCGGCACCTCGCCCGCAGAGGCGGAGAGCGACGCGGCGGACGCTCGTATCTTCGCCGAACGCGACCGAAGGATCGTCGCCCGGCTCGCCTGCGGACGGACAGCCGTCGCCGAGTCCACGAACATCACTCCACCCTCGCGCGCCCGTCTCCTCGCCATCGCCGGGCGCTTCGACGCCCCGGTGACGATGCTGCGATTCGACCCGGGCCTCGGCGCTCTCCTCCAGCAGCACGCGGAGCGTGGCCGCACCGACGTCACCGCCGCCGGCGTCCGCGCCTGTGCCGCGGCCATGGCCCGGCACGGCGGGACCGACCGACTGCGCTCCGAGGGCGCGTACGCCGTCCACGATGTCCCCGGACGCCGGCAAGGGGTTGCTCCCGCCGAGGCCGCAGCGCGCTTCTCGTTCCTCCGACAGTCCTGACGTCCGTGGGCGCGGAGGGCGTGGGCCGCCGATTCCCGTGAACAACGGTGCCGCCGGCCGGGAGTGCGGCGTCAGCCCTCGCGGACCACGATGCGGCGGCCGGTCACCTTGCCGGGTGTCACCGCGATCCACAGGTCCCGCTCCCCGCCGGCCCACGGCAAGGTGGACGCGTGTGCCGCCTCGAACTTCTGTACGTCCTCCGGCTCCGTCACCGCCCGTGCCTCCCCCACGAGCAGCACGCTCCATCCCCGGCTGAAGGCTTCGTCGATGTGGTCCACCTCGAAGGCCGTCTCGTGCCCCGCCGCGTCCGCCGGACCGGAGCCGGGTGCGGTCCGGTAGGCGATCTCCTCCCCGGTGGAGAGGTAGTTGACGGGGAAGACCGCCGGGCCCTGTCCGTCGCTGACGACCACCCGGCCCACCCCGTGGGTCCCGACCAGCTCCCAGCACTCCTCCAGGCCGAGCTCCACCAGCTCCGGGTGGTACGCCGCGCGGCCGGCGCCCGGGGGCAGATCGACCGTTCCCCCGGTGAGTTCCTCGACCGTCGTCTCGAGCGCGTTGGCCAGACGCACCATGAATCCCATGCCGTGGGAGCCCGGCTTCGTCTCCACGTACTCGATGTAACCGGGTGCGGAGGCGGTGCGGAGGGCCAGGTCCCTGCGGGACAGTCCCAGGTACTCCCGGCGCGCGGCCACACGTCTGCCGATGTCACCCACCGGCGGGGTCTCGTGCGGGTCCTTCTGCGGTCGGTCGGCCATGTCGGTTCACCTTCCTGCTGTCGGACGGCGGCGGCCATCGCCGCGGGCAGCGGTGACCGGGCGGGGAACCGCCGTCAGTTCACGCTAGGTACGGATGGTCGGCACCGCACCACGGCTGTGTTCCGCTGGCGTGGCCCAGGGAGCCCGGGCACTGTGGACGGAGATGTACTCGGACGAATGATGAGGCGGTCATGGGCAGCGATACGGAAGTCACCCCCCGCGTCGTGGTCGGAGTGGACGGTTCCAGCGCCTCCCAGGAGGCCCTGCGCTGGGCGGCGCAGCACGCGCAGCTCACCGGAGCCGTGGTCGAGGCGGTGTGCGCCTGGGACACGCCCTCGGAGATCGGCTGGGCGGGCCCTGCCACCGAGGCGGGCTTCGACCTGGAGCGGGCCCGGCTCCGCTTCACCGAGGGCATCCGCGGCGTGTTCGGCGAGGTCAAGCCCGCCGAGGTGCGCGAACTGCTGGTCCAGGGCGATCCGTCGGAAGTCCTGGTGAGGGCGTCCGAGGGTGCGGAGCTGCTCGTCGTCGGCAACAGGGGACGCGGCGGCTTCGCGCGGGCCATGCTGGGCTCGGTGAGCCAGCGGTGCGCCCAGCACGCCCGGTGCCCGGTGGTCGTCGTCCGAGCCGACGCCCAGGGAGCCGGCTGAGCGACGGCCCCGCTTCAGACGCTCCCAGGACCGTCGAGATGGCATGTCGCGTCCACCACGCCCTCCACCGCTCCGGCCAGTCGCTCGGCGACGGGAATCAGTGAGGCGTCCCTGACGCTCCCGGTGATCGCCACGCGCCCTTCGCTCACCTCGACGCGGACGTTCCGGCGCGAGACGGGAAAGAGCCGGTCGACGACGTCCTCCCGCACCTCCTCGGCGATCTCCTCATCCGTACGCAGAAAGACCTTGAGCAGGTCGGCGCGGCTCACGATGCCTTTGAGCAGCCTTTCCCCGTCGACGACCGGGAGGCGCTTGACGCCGTGCCGTGCCATGAGCCGGGCGGCCTCGGGAAGCGTGGCGTCCAGGGGGACGGTGACGACCGGAGAGGACATGAGGTCCCGCGCGGTCAGTGCTCCGGCCTTGGCGTAGTCCGTCAGGCGGTCCCTCTGGCCGATCATGGTCGCGTCCTCCTCACGCAGTTCCTCCTTGGGCAGCAGGTCGGCCTCGGAGACCACTCCCACGACCCGCCCCTCCCCCTCCAGTACGGGTACGGCGGTCACCCGCCACTGGTCGATGGCCGTCACGATCTCCTTGAACCGGGCGTCGAGGCCCACCGCGACGACCGTCCGTGTCATCACATCGCTCACACGGTGGGGTGATCGGCGGTTCATGACGTCGCTCCCTCCGAAGCGTTCACGCCGCCGCGCGGGACCACGGCCACGGGGCGGTCCGCGTGATGCAGGACCGCTCGTGTGCGGGGCCGTCGGCGAGGGGCGGATGGTCGACGGTCTCGCCCCTTCCCCGGGAGCCGGTCACCAGGGCGAACGCGTCGGCCGCCCGGTCCGCGGCCCGGAGACCGGACTCGCTCCCGTCCACACCGGTCACCATGGGTGAAGACGACATCGATCTCACCGCCCTTTCCGGCTTGCCACTGTCGTCACCGTCCCATCGGCGCCGCCTTCCGGGACAGGGCCGACCGGTCCCGGCCGGAGAGCCTCACGGGCACCGGTCCGGTCACCGCGGGGACCGGTCGGCACTCCTCTCCGGTGTCGGAGGAGCCGACCAGGCCACCCGGGTGCCACCCCCCTCGGGCGAGCTGATCTCCAGGCTGCCTCCCGCCTCCCGGGCACGTTCCTCGAGGTTGCGCAGCCCGCTGAACACCGCGTCCCGGGGGATGCCCACGCCGTTGTCGGTGACCGTCAGGGTGAGCCGCACGGCTGTGCTGTGCAGATGTACGTCGACGGAGTCGGCCCGGGCGTACCGGGCGGCGTTGCTCAGCGTCTCGACGAGCACGGCCACCACGTGGTCGGCGAGGGGCACCGGGACCTGGGTCTCCACGAGCCCCTCGACGCGCAGCGCGGGCGGAAAGCCGAGAGGGGCCGCGGCCGCTTCGACGGCCTGTGCGACCCGGCTGCGCAGGCCCGATGAGCTCGCGCCCGCGGTCCCATGGGTGCGGAGCCCGAAGATCGTGGAGCGAATGATCTTGATCGTGGCGTCCAGATCGTCCACCGCCCTGCGCAGGCGCTGCTCGGCCTGCGGGTGGGTCACGAACCGTTGTGCGCTCTGCAGCGTCATGCCGGTGGCGAACAGGCGCTGGATCGCCAGGTCGTGCAGGTCACGCGCGATGCGGTCCCGGTCCTCCAGCAGAGCCGTGCGTTCGGCGTCCTGCCGGCGTTCGGCCAGCTCCATGGCGAGCGAGGCCTGGTGGGCGAACGCGGTCAGGGACTCCGACTCCGACGCGGAGAACGGGAGGCCCCTCTTCTTCCGGGTGAGCAGCAGTACGCCGCGCACGACGGTTCCCGATCCGATGGGCACCGCCACCGCCGGTCCGAAGCCGGCCCAGCGCGCGGTGTCCCCCTCGCTCCGCGGGTCGCTCTCGATGTCGGGGCTCTCGGACGGCCCCGGCCGGGTGAAGGCCGCGCCGAGATAGCCGTCCCGTGCCGGCACGAACGCCCCGTGATGCCGTTCCCCGTCGTCACCCGTGGCCAGTACGATCCGCAGCTTGCCCGCCCCCTCCACCGGTACCGCGATCATGGCGAGGTCCGCGGGGACGTTCGCGCCGGCGTGTTCGAGGATGAGGGCCATCACCTCGGCCCGGGGGGAGCCCGACAGCAGGCTGTTGGTGACCTCGGAGCCGGCGGCCAGCCAGCGTTCACGGCGGCGGGACTCCTCGTAGATCCGGGAGTTCTCGATGGCGATGCCCGCGGCGACGGCCAGGGTCAGCAGCACCGATTCGTCCTCGGCGTCGAACTCGGCGGCACCGCGCTTCTGGGTGAGGTAGATGTTGCCGAAGACCTGCCCCCGCACCCGGATCGGGACGCCCAGGAAGGAGTGCATCTGCGGGTGGTGCGGCGGGAATCCGTACGACGCCGGGTGCTCGGACAGCTCCGCGAGCCGGAGGGGCTCGGGGTGGCGGATCAGCTCGCCCAGCAGACCGTGCCCCACGGGCAGCGCGCCGATCGCCGCCCACTGTTCGTCGCTCACCCCCACCGGTATGAACTCCGCGAGCCTGTTCCCCTCGCCGATCACACCGAGCGCCCCGTACTCGGCGTCCACGAGGACGGTGGCTTCCTCGACGATGCGGCGCAGCACCTGCGAGAGCTCCAGCTCGCGGCCGACCGACAGAACCGCTTCCAGGAGACTGTGGATCCGGTCCCGGGAGCCACGGGCGGCATCGACCCGTGACTGGAGCCTGCTCAGCAGCTCATCCGTGCCCGGCCCGGCGGCCGGATCGCCTTGGCTCACGACACGCAACCTCCTGCGACGGCGTACGGACGCCATCCGTACCACCGTATGACCGACGGCGGCAGGCCGCCCTCCCAGCGGCCGGGATCCGGAGCAACCGGCATTGACCTGCGGTTTTCCCTTGCGGAGGCCGGACGGGCCGCACGGAGGGACACTGGCTCTGCGACCGCTCGGGCTCCGCGACCGGCCGGGCTCAGCACCCGGCCGAGGGTGGTGCCCGGGGAGTGGCGTGACGAGTACAGGGGCCAAAGATGACGGACACACCCGCCGGTACCCCCGGGAAGGAACCCACCCGGGTCTTCGTGCTGGACGACCACGAAGTGGTGCGCTGCGGTCTGCGCGACCTGCTGGACTCCGAACCGGATCTCACGGTGGTGGGCGAGGCGGCGACCGCGCAGCAGGCCGTCGCCCGCGGGCCGGCCCTGCGCCCCGATGTCGCCGTGCTCGACGTCCGGCTGCCGGACGGCGACGGGATCACCGTCTGCCGGGAGCTGCGCTCGCGCCTGCCGGATCTCGCCTGCCTCATGCTGACCTCGTTCGACGAGGAGGAGGCGCTCCTCGACTCCATCATGGCGGGCGCGGCCGGCTATGTGCTCAAGGAGGTCAAGGGGGTCGATCTCGTGGCGGCGGTACGGACGGTCGCCGCCGGGCAGTCCATGCTGGACCCGGCCACCACGGCACAGCTCATGCGCTCGCTTCGCGCCCCCGCGCAGACGCACACGGAGGAGGACGACCGGCTGTCCGGCCTGTCCGAGCGCGAGAGGGCCGTCCTGGACCTCATCGGTGAGGGCCTCACCAACCGGCAGATCAGCAAGCGGCTCTATCTGTCCGAGAAGACGGTGAAGAACCACATCTCGCGTGTGCTGGCCAAGCTGGGAGTGGAGCGCAGGGTGCAGGCCGCGGTCATCGCGACGCAGGCTCGGGAACAGGAGCAGGGGCAGACGGACAGCTGATCCCGGGCCCGCCGCCGACTCCCCGGCCGCCTCCCACCGGTTGCCTCACCGCTTCAGGGGCCCGTCTCCACCACCTCGCCCACCGCCTCGTGGCCGAGGACGGTGCCGGGGCGTACCTCGGGGACGTCTCCCTTCCGGATGTGCAGATCCGTCCCGCAGATGGTGACCGCGTCCACGCGGACCACCGCGTCGCCCGCTTCCTCGATGCCCGGGTCAGGGACGTCCTGCCAGGACTTCTGTCCGCTGCCGAGGCGCTGTCGAGCCGCCTCGAACCACTCTCGACCGGCTGTCGGGCCGGTTCCGAGGCATCCGGTTCCAGCCTCGCAAGCAGGGAGTCGCGGCGCCTGGGCCGGTCAGCACCCGACCGGGGCCACCCTGCCCCTCGGCGGCGGCCGACCGGGGGTGCCTACGTACGGGAGGGTCGAGCCCCCGCAGCCGGTACCCCGGAGCCCGGCACGGCGCGGCCCGCCCGGAGTTCGAGGTGGTCGCCGGTGAACCGGCTGCGGAAGCTCCGGTCGTGCGAGACGACCACGACGGCTCCCGGATACCGGGCGAGCGCCTCCTCCAGCTCCTCGACCAGGCCGAGCGCGATGTGGTTCGTCGGCTCGTCCAGGATCAGCAGATCCGCGGGGCGCGTCACCAGCCGCGCCAGGGCGAGCCTGCGCTGCTGACCGAGGGAGAGGGAGGCCACGGGCACGGACAGGTCCTCGGGACGGAACAGGCCCAGGGCCAGCAGTCCGTCGGCGTACTCGTCGGGGAATCCGGGGCGTCCCGCGGCGAACGTGGCGAGCAGGGTGCGGCGGGTGGGTACGACGGGGAGTTCCTGCGGGAGGTAGCCGGTCCTGCCCCGCCGCCGGACCGTGCCGGCGTCCGGTGCGAGGTCGCCGGCCAGGACGCGCAGGAGGGTGGTCTTCCCTGCGCCGTTGGGGCCGGTGACCAGCAGCCGGCTGCCCGGCTCGACGCTCAGGGAGGGCAGGTCGAGCCGTTCCCCGACGACGACGGAGTCCAGCTCGGCCAGGGGGCCGGGGCGGCCGTCGGCGTCCTGCGGGGATCCGTGCGCACCGGCGAGGGTGAGGTCGGCGGTGAAGCGCAGCGGCCGGGGAGGAGCCGGGACGGGTGTGCGGCGCAGCGTCTCCAGCCGGGTCCTGGCGGCCCTGACCCGGCCCGACAGCTTGGCCTCGTGCGACCTGCGGTGCTTGCCGAAGCCCTGTCCGGGGTCCTTGCCGGTGCTCGCGAGCCGTCGGCCGGCCGCGTCCACCAGTTCCTCGGTACGGGCCAGTTCGGCCAGCCACTCCTCGTGGTCCTGGGCCCATCGGCGGCGTGCGGCGGCCTTCGCCGTCCGGTAGCCGTCCCATCCGTCGCCGTACCGGGAGACGCCCCGCAGGTCGCGGTCGACCTCCAGGATCACGGTGGTGATGCGCTCCAGGAACGCCCGGTCGTGGGTGACGGCGACGACGGTGCCCCGGTGGGCACGCAGGTGGTCCTCCAGCCAGTCGACGGCGGAGGCGTCGAGGTGGTTGGTGGGTTCGTCGAGGAGCAGGAGCTCCGGCGCCGCGGCCAGTACGCAGGCCAGGGCCAGCCGGGACTGCTCACCCCCGGACAGCGTCCCGAGTGCGCGCTCCCGGGTGAGGTGACCGAGCCCGAGTCCGTGCAGCGCGGCGTCGGTCCTGGCGTCCGCGCGGTATCCGTCGCGCTCCTCGTACGCCGTCAGCAGGTCGCCGTAGGCGGCGAGTCGGGCGTCGGTGGCGCCCCCGCCGGACAGCTCCTCCTCCGCCGTGCGGATCTGCCGTTCCAGGGCGCGGAGTCCGGCGAGGGCCGCGTCGACGGCGTCCTGGACCGTGCGGCGGGGGTCGAGGGCGAGCATCTGGGCGAGGTAGCCGGTGCCGCCCGGGAAGCTGACGGTGATCTCACCGCTGTCCGGGGTCTCGGCCCCGGCCATCAGCCGGAGCAGGGTGGATTTCCCCGACCCGTTCTCGCCGATGACGCCGGCCTTCTCGCCGGGGCGGACGGTGAGGGACACCTGGTCGAGGACGGTCCGGTCGCCGTACGTCTTCGAGACGTCGGTCATGGCGAGTTGGGCACGGGGGCGCAGAAGAGACATGGGTGCTTTCCCTGAAGTGACGGGTCCGCGGCGGCACGCACATCGACGTCATGGACGGAAGCGCACCGGGGGACGGGGTGTCGGACGGCGGAAGGGACTGCGGCCGACGGCGGGGCCCCTACGGGGTCACGCGGCGACGCTCAGCGTCGCGCGGCGGCGTCCTGGCCGGACATCAGAGAAAGAAGTAGTACGAACCCATGGCGCCCATTGTAACCACGCCTCGGACGGCCCCGGGTGGGCGCGGAGCGCTCATCACCGGGGCCGTCCGCTCCGGGCGCGGCGCGGGACGGGCGGCACGGCCGCCCGCACCCGCGTGCCGGCCCGGGTCAGCCCGTCGACTCGTCCGGGGTGGGTTGCTCGGGGTGGACGCCCGCGTTACGGGCGCCGCTGCGGCCCGATCCGGCCTCGTCGGGGTCGGGCCTGTCGGCGTCCGGCCCGGCGTCCTCCTCGGGACGTGCGGTGCCCGGCGGCAGGATCACGTCGAGCGCGTCCTCGCCCTCCTGGGCCTGCTGGTCGGGCATGTCGGCGGGGACCGGCGGCGGGCTTCCCTCCGCCCCGGTGTAGGCGGTTCCCTGGGGCCTGCGGTCGGTCATGCGGTGCTCCCGTCGGTGGGTTCAGGGCCGGCGCGGGTCGTCGGTCCCGCACCTCGCGTACCCCCTGCGTCCCGGACGACGCACGATCGGCCGGACCCGCGCCCCGGGCCGGTCAGCCCCGGCTGATCTCGAAGTGGTCGACCCGCTCCCCCGACTCGGCGAGCGCGGTGACCTTCATCCGGGGGTGCCGGCCGGTCTCCACCTCCACCGCGAGGAACGAGAAGCCGGTGTAGCGCACCCTGGACCACTCGACGGTCTCGGCCGCCTTTCCGCCGCCCTTGACCACGTGGTACGTGTTCACGCTCTCCAGGTCCGCGACATGGCCCTCGTAGCTGTCCGGCGCCGGGAAGTCGTAGAGCGCCTTGCCCGCGCCGCCGGCCGTGACGTACACGATGCCGTCCCGCGTCGGGTCGGTGCGCTCGCCGATCGGCACCGGGCGCCGCACCGCGTTCTTCAGGATCGCGTCGGTGCGCTCGTAGACGTGGTTGTGGCCGTTGATGACCAGGTCCACCTGGTGCTTCTCGAAGAGCGGCACCCAGGCGTCGCGCACCCCGCCGTCCGAGGCGTGGGCGTTGGTCGTGGAGAACGCGCAGTGGTGGAAGAACACCACGATGAAGTCGATGTCGTGCCGGGCCCGGAGCTCCCCCAGGCGCCGGTCGAGCCAGCGGGTCTGCTTGCCGCCGCTGATACCGAAGTTGGCCGGGATCTCGTACGAGACGTCGTTGGCGTCCAGCGCGATCACGCCCACGTTGCCATGGGTGAAGGAGTACGCGCCGGGCTGGCCGACCGGGTCGGGGCCGTTGTCCGGCAGGGTCCAGCGAGCGTTCTGGCCGCCGTAGCCGTCGGGCGAGTACCAGGCCTCCATGTCGTGGTTGCCGGTGGTCACCATCCACGGCACGGTCTTGGACACCGTCTCGGTCTGGGCCAGGAACTGGTCCCAGGTGCGGGCGTCGTAGGAGTCCGTGGACTGCCCTGAGCCGGACGGGTCGGCGTAGCAGATGTCGCCCGCGTGCAGGTGGAAGGCCGGGTTCTGCCCCAGGATCAGCTGGTCGTTGCCGAGCGCGTGGTAGCTGACGCCCTGGTCGCCGAAGGCGGTGAAGGTGAAGGACTCCGCGTGGGCGGGCGCGGTGGTGAGGGTGCCGAGCGTGCCCAGGTTGCGGGCGTCGGCGGGGTCGAACCCGTCGTGCCCCACGCCGTAGTAGTACGTCGTTCCGGGCTTCAGCCGCTCCAGGGCGGCGTGGACGTAGAACTGCTCGGCGGCCGCGATCCTGCCCCCGTCGAGCAGAGGTGTCGTCAGATGCCGTACCTCCGCGTCGATCTTTCGGCTGAGCGCCCAGGGCTTGAGCCCGATGCGGATGTACGGGCGCTTCACCGCGAAGGGGACCTGCCACGAGACCGTCATCTGCGTCCTGGCGTCCGCGCCGTACGCGAGGTGCCGGCCGAAGGGGGCGACCAGTGAACCGTCCACCTGTGCCGAGCCGGCGCGCGAGGTGACCGCGTCCGGGGCGGCGGCGTACGCCGGCGAGGAGGCGAGGCCCGAGGCCAGGCCGCCGCCCGCGACGGCGGCGGTCGCCACGCTCGTACGGAGCACACGGCGCCGGGTGAGCCGGGCGCGCAGGTAGGCGTGCTGCTCGGCCATGCTCATGCGGTCGGCGAGCTTCTCGGGGATTCCGAAACGGGGGATGTCCATGGGCGACAACATCCATGGGGTTCCTGACGGCATCACGTCGGATGAGTGAACGCTACACGTACAAGATCCCATGAGTCCCTATGGTGAACGTGACGTGTCGCGAGGTGGACGCGCCGCCTGGGCCCCAGGCGGCGCTCACGCTCCTCGCGACTGCGACGGCGGCCTCCGCGGGCCCCGCCGGGTCTCGTCCGGGCCGCTTCGGGGGTCAGCCCAGACGCACGGGCAGCGCCCCGAATCCGTACGCGATGAACGACTCCACCTGCGCGGCGGGGACCGACGGGTCCGCGAGGCGCAGGGCCGGGAAGCGGGCGAAGAGCGCCGGCAGTGCGATCGACGCCTCCAGGCGGGCGAGGGGTGCGCCGACGCAGTAGTGCACTCCGTGGCCGAAGGAGAGATGGTCCTTGTCGAGCCTGGTGGGGTCGAACCGGTGCGCGTCCCCTCCGTGGCGGCGCGGGTCGCGGCCCGCGGCGGCGTAGGTCGCGAGGATCGCGTCACCACGGGCGATGGTGATCCCGTCGGGGAGCTCGATGTCCTCGACGGCGTACCGCAGGGGGAGGTTGGCGATCGACGGCGCCCAGCGCAGGGTCTCCTCGACGACCTCGCCCCAGGGGATGTCGCCTGCGAGCACCCTCCCGAGGTGGTCCGGGTGGGTCAGGAGTGCGTGGACGGCGTTGCCGATGAGGTTGACGGTGGTCTCGTGCCCCGCGCCGATGACGAGCAGGAGGGTGTCGATGAGTTCGTCCTCGGCGAGGCCGGAGCCCTCCTCGTCCCGGGTGGCGATCAGGACACTCGTCAGGTCGTCGCCGGGCTGTTCCCGCTTGGCGGCGACCAGCCCCGCCAGCAGGGCGTGGACCTCCTGCCAGGTGGCGAGGGCCTGTTCGGGCGTCGCGGTGGTGTCCATGACCTCGCCGACGAGCCTCGCCGTGTCCGCCCTGCTGTCCTCGGGGACGCCGAAGAGCTCACAGATGACCTCCATCGGGAGGGGGTGCGCGTAGGCGGCCCGGAGGTCCAGGGGCTCCCCGGCGGCCGTCTCGGCCATCTCGTCGAGGAGGCGGGCGGATATCTCCTCGATGCGCGGGGCGAGCGCGTCGGTGCGGCGCTTGGTGAAGGCCGGGGAGATGAGTTTGCGCAGACGGCGGTGGTCGGTGCCGTAGGCGGTGAACATATTGGTCACCCCCACCCAGGAGTTGACCCACGTCTCCCGGAACTCGCCCTCGATCCAGGCGGGCCAGTGCTGGTCGGGGTCCTTGGAGACCCGGTCGTCGGCGAGCAGTTGCCTCAGCACCTGGTGGCCGGTCGGCGCCCAGGCGCCGATCCCGCCGGGGAGTTCGACCCGTGCGGCCGAGCCCCGGGCACGGAGTGCGTCCGCCTCTCCGTGGATGTCGCGGCCGGCGGGGTCGATCGCGACGGGGTGCTGTCCCATGGGTAACTCCTGCGTGTGGGGGGCGGGATGGGACGAGCGTAGGGGCGCGGGAGTTCATGATCCAGACCTTCCGGCGGCGCGGCCCGGTCCTGTGGTCGCGTCAGGAGGGGTGCGCGTGTCACTCCGGTGAACCGTCGTCCGTGGGGCCGTCCGGGCACCCGGCCGCGCCCTCGCCGTCCGGCGGCCTGCTCAGGACCAGCACGGCGACGTCGTCGCGCCGCACTCCTCCGGAGAACGCCGCCAGATCGGCCTGGAGGGCCTCCAGGATCTGGTCCGGGTCGCTCCCGGCCCAGCCGCGGAGCCGCTCGTCGAACGGGTAGAAGACACCGGCGGCGTCGCGCGCCTCGGTCACCCCGTCGGTGTAGACCATCAGGGCCGCGCCGGGCGGGAACCGGATCCACTCCGCGGCGCGCGCCTCTCCGCCGAGGTCCGCCATGCCCAGCGGTACGGACGTCCGGTGCAGGGCGACCGTGGACGCCTGTCCGTCGTGCAGCAGGCGCGGCGGCAGATGACCGCAGTTGACGGCCCGCACCCGGTCGCCACCGTCGAAACTCAGCAGGAGGGCGGTGACGAAGCGCTCGGCCTCACCGGTCTCGGCGGAGAACGTGTTGTGCCGGACCACCGCGTCCTCGACGGCGTCCGCCACCGAGGTGAGCTCGGGCTCCCTGACGGCAGCCTCCCTGAACGCGCCGAGCGCGGCGAAACCGGCCCCGATCGCGGGCAGCCCCTTGCCCTGCACATCTCCGATGATCACGCGCGTCCCGTGGGGCGACTGCACGACCTCGTAGATGTCGCCGCCGACGAAGCGGTCCTCCTCGATCGGTTCGTAGATGCCGTGGGCACAGATCTGCTCGGTGGTGACGGGGAGCGGGCGCAGGATCTGGCGCTGGAGCGCCACCGCGGCCGAGCGCAGCCTCGCCATCTCGGTGGCGTGGCGGATGCGTGCCGCGCAGGCGACGACACCCAGCGCGCTGGCGAGAGCGGAGAAGCCGATGAGGAAGACCACGTCCCAGAAGGCGCCGGTCGACGCGATCCGGGAGCCGACCACGACCAGCGTCACCCATACGGCGACGGCGGTCGTCTGGCGCACGGTGCAGTAGACCGAGGCCAGCGCCGGCAGCACGACGAGGAGCGGGATGAGGGGGAGGTCGTTGCCGGTGAGGGCGTCGAGGACGACGACGACGGCGGTCAGGAGGAGGAGCCACAGGGCGAGCGCCCAGTTGCCGATCCGGCTGGCGCCCGCGGAGACCTCCGCCTGGTCCGTGCCGGGCAGCGGCACGCTGCGCGCCGCCGACGGGCGCCGGAGCCCCATGACCACGGCACGCCTCCCGCCTGTTCCGTCCCTAACGCCCCACGTGTTCCAAGCTACCCGTCCCCTGGCCGCCGGTCCTGGCGTCGGCGCCGGGCTCCGCGTCCGCCGGGACCAGGGCCGAGAGGAAGGCGGTCCTGCGGCGCAGGGTGAAGCCGAGGGACTCGTACAGCCGGATGGCGGAGGTGTTCGATCCGGCGGCGTGCAGGAAGGGGGTCTCGCCCCGCTCCCGGATGCCGTGGGCGACCGCCCTGACGAGGCGCGAGGCGAGCCCCTGGCCCCGTACGGAGCTGTCCGTGCAGACCCCGCTGATCTCGGTCCAGCCCGGCGGGTGGAGCCGCTCCCCCGCCATCGCGACCAGTACCCCTGCGCGGCGGATGCCGAGATACGTCCCGAGCTCCACGGTGCGCGGCAGGAAGGGGCCGGGGCGGGTGCGCTCGACCAGGTCCAGCATCTCCGGGACGTCGGCGGGGCCGAGGAGCACCGCTTCCGGGTCCGGGGCGGCGTCCACGGTGTCGTCCACCAGCTGGACGCCCTCGGCGTGGAAGACGATCTCCCAGTCGGCCGGCGGGGGCTCGCGGAAGGCGGTGAGGGTGACGGGCCGGCCAGGGCCCGCGAGCGCGGCGACATCGGCCCAGTCCTGGGCGTCGGGCGCATCCGGCAGAGCGAGCCAGGGAGTGACGTCGGGGCGGTAGCGCAGGATGCGGCCACGGCGCTCGGCGAAGTGGGCGTGCGGACCGGTGAGCGAGGCGCGCGCGGGGTTGTCCAGCGGATGCGGCGCGCCGGTCCCCGCTTCGGCGCCGGATGCCCCCGCCGTGGTCGGTTCCTTCGTCCGCGGCGTGGGCGGATGGGTGGGCAGGGGTGTGGCCTCGGGCATGGACTCTCTCACTCCGGTTGATTCGGCGTCCGGCGACAGGGGGAAAAGGCGGACCGGCCCCGCGCCTATTCCCGGGCGGCCGGTCCGTTCACGAACACGCAATCAAAGCGGCTCGCCCGGGTGCCGCGCGGAGCCCTTGACGTCGGCCCGCCGGGACCGCGGGCACCCTGTCCCCGGGGGCGCCTCCCGGCGCGCCCCTGTCCGCCTTCCGGCCCGTACGGCCGCCCGGTCGGGGAGGCGTGCGGGCCGCGGACCGTACGGTACGGCGGCCGGCCGCACCGCCGGTCCCGGCGAATCACGTACGACTGCGCGGGATACGGTCCCAACCCGCCTCGGCCTGTGGCACTCTGGAGACGGCCGCCCCACCGGGCTCCCCCGTACCGGTGGGGCGGTTCTGTGTGCCCCCAGTCGGCGGGGCTCCCCCGTGACGACTCCGGCGGACGATCCCGACTATTTTCGGCCAATACCGGCGCGTTCATGGCCCAAAACTGCTGTTTCCCGCATGAGTTGCGGGCCACCGGGCAGGCGCCTACACCTCACGGCCCACAATCCGAGGAGGGTGACGGGATGACCGTGCACGCTGCACAGACCGCCGGAGCGGAACGAGCAGGTGCCCCGGACGGACTTCCCTGGATCGAGGACGCCGGGCAGATCGCCCCCCAGGACGCGCGGAAACTGTCGAAGCTGTTCTTCGACGCCCTGACGGCGGCGGACGAGGGCACCCCCGAGTACCAGTACGCCCGGAACACCCTCATCGAGATGAACCTGTCCCTCGTGCGGTTCGCCGCCGGCCGCTTCCGCAACCGGGGCAGCGGCGACATGGAGGACATCGTCCAGGTCGGCACGATCGGCCTGATCAAGGCCATCGACCGCTTCGACCTCTCCCGTGAGGTCGAGTTCACCTCGTTCGCCGTGCCGTACATCGTCGGTGAGATCAAGCGGTTCTTCCGGGACACCACGTGGTCCGTGCATGTCCCGCGGCGGCTGCAGGAGTTGCGGGTGGACCTCGCCAAGGCGAAGGAGGCCCTCGCGACGGACCTCGACCGTGACCCCACGGTGGGAGAGCTCGCCGAGTACCTCGGGCTCGACGAGGAGGAGATCACCGAGGGGCTGGTCGCGGCCAACGGCTACACGGCGGGATCCCTCGACCTGCCGGCCGACTCCGCGGAACCGGCGGGCCGCGCCTCGGGCGGGCGCACCATGGCGGATGTGCTGGGCGAGCCCGATCCCGCGATGGAGACGGTGGAGAACCTCCATGCGCTCGCCCCGCTGCTGGGCGATCTCGACGCGCGTGAGCGCCGGATCGTCGACATGCGGTTCGGTCAGGAGATGACACAGGCTCAGATCGGCGAGGAGCTCGGCATCTCGCAGATGCATGTCTCACGGCTGCTCAGCCGTCTGCTCGGCAAGCTGCGCGACGGGATGTTCACCGAGGACTGACGCAGGGCGACGTCGGGCCGGCTCCGTGGGGACGGGGCCGGCCCGACGTGTCTGTTGCGGCCGCATTGCAGCTTCGTGGCCACGTGCGCGACCTGCTTCCGTCCCAACGCGGACGGCCTCTACGGTCCGTAATCAGTAGGCCGCAGCGTCGCCATCGTGCCCGCGCGGACATCCCCCCGAACGACCGTGCGAGGTATGCCATGAGCCAGCCCGTCGACTCCGTCACCGCCGGCCACACCCCTGAGGACCACGACCAGCAGGACGCCGGGGCCGCCTGGTCCTTCGAGACGAAGCAGATCCACTCCGGCGCGGTCCCGGATCCGACGACCGGCGCCCGTGCGGTGCCGATCTACCAGTCGACCTCCTTCGTCTTCAAGGACACCGCGCACGCGGCCGACCTCTTCTCGCTGGCCGAGCCCGGCAACATCTACACCCGGATCCACAACCCCACGCAGGACGTCCTGGAACAGCGCATCGCCGCGCTGGAGGGCGGGGTCGCCGCCGTGGCACTCGCCTCCGGCCAGGCGGCGGAGACGCTCGCGCTCCTGACGCTGGCGGGCGCCGGGGACCACGTCGTCTCCTCCGCCTCCCTGTACGGGGGTACGTACAACCTGTTCCGGCACACGCTCCCCCGGTTCGGCATCGAGGTGTCGTTCGTCGAGGACCCCGACGACATCGAGGCGTGGCGGGCGGCCATCAGGCCCGGCACCAAGGCCGTGTTCGCGGAGACGCTCGGCAATCCGCGCGGCGACGTCCTCGACATCCGGAGCGTGGCGGACGTCGCGCACGAGGCGGGCGTCCCGCTGATCGTCGACAACACGGTGCCCACGCCCTATCTGCTGCGGCCGCTGGAGCACGGAGCGGACATCGTGATCCACTCCGCGACGAAGTTCCTGGGCGGTCACGGCACCACGATCGGCGGTGTCGTCGTGGACGGCGGCACCTTCGACTTCGGCGCCCACCCCGAGCGGTTCCCGGACTTCCACTCCCCCGACCCCAGCTACCACGGTCTGCGGTACTGGCCGGACCTCGGGCACGGCGCCTTCGCGGTGAAGCTCCGGGTCCAGCTGCTGCGTGACCTCGGGCCCGCGCTGTCGCCGCACTCGGCCTTCCTGCTCCTCCAGGGGGTGGAGACGCTGAGCCTGCGTCTGGAGCGGCACACGTCCAACGCTCTGGCGCTGGCCCGCTGGCTGGAGGCCCGCGACGAGGTGTCGGCGGTGCACTACGCGGGACTCGGGTCGAGCCCCTGGTACGAGGCAGGGCAGCGCTATCTGCCGCGCGGCGCGGGCGCCGTGCTCGCCTTCGAGCTCCGGGACGGGGTGGAGGCGGGCAAGCGGTTCGTGGACGCGGTCGAGCTGTTCAGCCACCTCGCCAACATCGGTGACGTACGGAGCCTGATCATCCACCCGGCGTCCACCACGCACAGCCAGCTGACCGAGGAGCAGCTCGCCGCCACGGGCGCGACCGCGGGGCTGGTGCGGCTCTCGGTCGGCCTGGAGAACGTGGACGACCTGAAGGCGGATCTGGAGGCAGGGTTCCGCGCCGCGAAGGCCGCGTCCTGAACCGCGTCGCCGCACCCCCCGTTCTCCCTCTTCCGCCGGCTTCCGGAGGCCGGCGGGAGGGGGACCCGCCCGGCCGCCGCTCCTGGGTGTCGCTCGACGCGCCGCTGACGCTGGAGTCCGGTGCCTCCCTGCCGGGCGTACGGCTGGCGTACGAGACCTGGGGCCGGCCGGCGCCGGACGG
This sequence comes from Streptomyces sp. NPDC104381, assembly GCF_055583745.1. NCBI lineage: Bacteria > Bacillati > Actinomycetota > Actinomycetes > Kitasatosporales > Streptomycetaceae > Streptomyces > Streptomyces sp. NPDC104381. Next base: position 677,455 of record NZ_JBVJNK010000003.1, on the reverse strand, counting down.
CTCCAACGCGGTGCTGCTGCTGCACGCGCTGACCGGTGACAGCCACGCGGCGGGCCCCGCCGGGCCCGGGCATCCGACCGCCGGCTGGTGGGACGCGCTGATCGGTCCGGGCCTGGCCCTGGACACCGACCGGTGGTTCGTCGTCGCGCCGAACGTCCTGGGCGGCTGTCAGGGCAGCACGGGCCCCTCGTCCCGGCGCCCCGACGGAACGCGCTGGGGCGGCGACTTCCCCTATCTGACGATCCGTGACCAGGTGGCGGCCGAGGCGCTGCTGGCCGATGCCCTGGGGATCGGCCGGTGGGCGGCGGTGATCGGCGGCTCGATGGGCGGGATGCGGGCACTCGAATGGGCGGTGAGCCGGCCCGAGCGCACCGGATCGCTGCTGGTCCTGGCCGCCCCTGCCGCGTCCTCGGCCGAGCAGATCGCCTGGGGCAGCACCCAGATCGCCGCGATCCGGAGCGACCCGGGGTGGCGGGGCGGCGGCTACCACGACGCCCCGCCCGGTTCGGGCCCCCACCTGGGGCTCGGTCTGGCCCGCCGGATCGCCCATGTCACGTATCGCAGCGAACCGGAGCTGGCGGCGCGGTTCGGCCGTCGCGCGCAGCCCGGCGAACTGCCCTCGCGGGGCGGGCGCTACCAGGTGGAGTCGTACCTCGATCATCACGCCGCCAAGCTGGTACGGCGTTTCGACGCGGGCAGCTATGTGGTGCTCACCGAGGCGATGAACGCGCACGACGTGGGCCGGGGCCGGGGCGGTGTCGCGCGGGCGCTGCGCCGGGCGGACATGCCGGCCCTGATCGCGGGCATCGACTCTGACCGGCTGTACCCACCGGAGCAGCAGGCGGAGACGGCGGCGCTGCTGCCGGGCGCCGACGGGCTCCGGATCATCCAATCCCCGTACGGGCACGACGGGTTCCTGATCGAGACCGACCAGGTGGGCTCTCTCGTAAGGGAGTTGCTGCCCCCGCTCGTCCCGGCTCCCCCGCACCGCTGACCCTCCCCCTGGAGCGCTCATGAATTCCGTTCAGTCCGAGGCCTCGTACGACCGCGAAAGGATCCGGCAATGGGCCCGCGGTGGTGCGAGATCGGCGGGTATCGACCGCCGTGATCTGCTGAAGCTGGTCGCCGCGGCCTCGGCCGCGGCGTCGCTGGTCCCCACCGCGGCTGCGCCCGCCCACGCGGGGCAGACGCTCGACGGGGTGGTGAAGCCACTGCCGCCGGAACTGTTCACGGTGCGGGGCACCAACGCCGAGACGAACTTCGCGGCGCTGCGGGACACCGGGCTGCTGACTCCCGTCGACCGCTTCTTCGTCCGCAACCACACCACGACGCCGCTCGTCGACGTGGCGGACTGGAAGCTGACGGTCTGGGGCAGCGGGCTGACCGGCGGTCCGGTGGACTTCTCGTACGAGGCGCTGCGCGCGCTGCCGTCGGTCTCCCGCACCGCGTTCGTCGAGTGCGCGGGCAACGGCCGGAGCCTCTTCACCTCGCAGCAGGGCCAGCAGGTCAGCGGCACCGCGTGGACCCTGGGCGCGATCGGGACGGCGCGCTGGCGCGGGGTGCGGCTCGCCGAGGTGCTGCGCCGGGCCGGCATCGGCCGGAAGGCGGTGGACGTGCTGCCGCGCGGACTGGACGCGGAGGTCGTCAGCGACGGGACGAACCTGGGCCGGGTCCGCAGGCCCCTGCCGGTGGCGAAGGCCCTGGACGACGTGCTCCTCGCGTACGAGATGAACGGCGAGCCGCTGCCGCCCGACCACGGGGCCCCGGTCCGGCTGATCGTGCCGTCCTGGGTGGGCATAGCGAACATCAAGTGGGTGGGCGACATCGAGGTGAGCGCGGAGCCGCTGCTGAGCCCGTGGAACACGGGCCTGTACCGGCTCTTCGGCCCCGGCCACCCGCCCGGGGGCAGCGCCCCGCTGACCCGTCAGACGCTCAAGAGCGCCTTCGAGCTCGCGCCCGGGGCGTCGTTCACCGCCCGCCGCAGGCATCTGCTCACCGGCCGGTCCTGGTCGGGCGGCGCGCCGGTGCGCCAGGTCGAGGTCAGCACCGACGGCGGCACCCGCTGGCGCCCCGCGCGGCTGCGCGACGAGCCGAGGGCGGGGAGCTGGGTCCGCTGGACCGCCGACTGGGTCCCGACGGCGCCCGGCCCGGGCGTGCTCCTCGCGCGGGCGACGGACCGGACGGGCCGCACCCAGCCGACCACGGCCGCGTACAACACGCAGGGCTACCTCTTCGACGCGGTGGTACGGCACCCGGTGACGGTGGTCTGACGGGCCGGAGGTCAGCCCCGCCGCCACATCGGCAGGGGCACCCGTCCGACGCTGCGGCCTTCCCGGTCGAGGATGTGGCCGACCCTTTTGTAGGTGCGCAGGGTCACGCTCCGGGAGGACACGACGGTTCCCGGAGCGCGCGCCTCCAGCTCCCGCTCGTAGGCGTGGATCTCATTCAGGTCGTGGACCCAGAAGGTCGCCACGAGGTTGTGCACGCTGAACACCTCGATGCTCACCCGGCAGTTGGGCAGGCCGGCCATGTACCGGCCGGCCGCCTCCAGATGGCGCCCGGGGACGTTGAGGATCAGGCTCGCCTCCCGGGCCGGCAGACCGACGGACGTCGCGAACTCGCAACGCAGAGCGAGGTATCCGGACGCCAGGTGCTGCTCGACCCGCCTTCGCGCGGTCTGCGGGGAGACGGCGCAGAGAGCCGCGAGCTCGGCCCAGCTGAGGCGGCCGTCGTCACCGAGGGCGTCGAGCAGCGCCGAGTCGACCGCGTCGAAGGCCGTCCGTCGCGAGGGCGTGGCCGCCGGATCGGCGGCCACGGACCGTGACTGCCGCTGGTCGAGTATGCCGCTGCGCCATGACGAGCTCTGGCGGTGCACCCGGGTGACGTAGGCGGTCTCGGTGCGCATCACGCCGGGGAGGGACGAGAACCGTTCGGAGACGATCTGGTCGAGGCTCTCCTGCGTGCTGGTGAAGCAGTCGACGCGGAAGTCGTGCCCGCCGGTGACGCGGGTGACCGTGGCCGCGGCAGGCTCCTGGCAGAGCCGCTCGGCCAGTTCGGTGTGGTGGCTGGGCGTCGCGGCGAGGAAGACGTGAGCGGCGTGCCCCGCGTCGCCGAACCGGGGACCGGGCATGGTCGCGATCCACGCGAGACGCTCCCGTGTGAGCCGGTCCCAGTGCCGTGCCGCGGTCGCCCCCGTGATGCCGAGCGCCGCCCCGATGCGGGACCACTCACCGCGCGGCCTGATCTGCAGCGCGTTGAGGATCGCGAGATCGAGCTCGGACAGGATGACCGATTCTTGCATACGGGGCCCTTCCGATGCCGATTCGGATCGATTCGGCGGACTGTGATGGCGGCGACCCTACCTTGGCATCCCTTCGACCGAAGCAGTCGGGACGAGTGAGAGCGAGGAACCATGGGGACGGACACCCGGAGCGAGGTATCAGTGCCGGCCGGTCGAGGCATGGGCACGGTCATCGTGGCGATGGCCTTGATCGAGGCACTCAGCGGCATCACGCAGGGCTACATCAACCCGCTGCTGCCGGCGCTGGGCCCGGTGCTGTCGATCGACGACGCCACCATCAACGGCATCTTCCTGCTGTCGCAGCTCGGCTTCGCCGTGCTGACACCGATCATCTCCACGCTCGGAGACTCGTGGGGGTACCGGCCGGTTCTGCGCGTGAGCATCCTGCTGGTGGCGGCCGGGGTCGTACTGATGGCGGTGCACCCCACGCTGTGGACCGTCATGGTCGGCGTCGTCCTGCTCACGGGCGTGGTCGGGTTCATCCCGCTCATGATGGGCATCCTGCGGTCGGCCGGGCCCGGCCGGCTGCGCGCCGGGGTCAGCTCGATGATCGCGGTGCTGATGGTCACCGTCGGAGTGGGTGGTCTGCTCGCCGGCCTGGCGGGGTCGCACACGCCCACCCGGGGGTTCTGGGTCGCCGTCCCCTTCGCCGTCGCCGCGCTCGCTCTCGTTCCGCTGGTGCCCGAGGGCGGCTCCCCCACCCGCGAACGGATCGCCGTCGGCCCGCTGCTGGCCTGCTCGCTCGGGCTGACCGGGTTCGTGACCGCCCTCTCGATGGGCGCGGACTGGGGCTGGACCGATCCGCGCATCCTCGCGTCGGGCGTGTGCGGGGTGCTGCTCCTCGCAGTCTGGGTCCGACGGGACTCCACCCGGCACCACACCTTTGTCGACCTGTCGATGTTCAGGCTCCGGCAGGTGCGTGTCGTCTCGGGCGCGACCTTCTTTTTCGGTTTCGCCTCCATCAGCTACCTCAGCACCAACGCGATCTTCCTCTTCTCCGACTCCGCGACGGCGGGTTACGGGTTCGGGCTCAGCTCACTGCAGATCGCTTCCCTGTTCCTCATCGTGTCCATGACCTCCTTCGTCGCCTCGTTGCTCACCACCCGGCTGCTGCGCGGGGCCGGGGAGCGGGCCACGCTGGTGGGTGCGGGACTGGTGCTGTGCGCGGCGTTCGCCGTGATGGGTCTGCTCCACCGTTCACTGCCGGGATACTGCGTCGGGCTCGCGTTGTTCGGCCTCGGTCTCGGCCTCTACCAGGCGTCCACCCGCGCTCTCGCCGTGGAGGGCGTGGACCCCGGCCTCACCGCGACCGCCGCGGGCATCAACGAGTTGGCCCTGTCGATCGGCATCGTGGTCGGTGCCGCGGTCGTCAAGCTGCTGTCGTCGGCCTTCCTGTCGGGCGGCGCCATCTCGTCGCGCGGACTCGTCGCGATCTGGGTGACGCTCGCGGCCGGTGCGCTGGCCGCTTCCCTGACGGCCATGCGTTACGTACGGCCCGCGGCCGTCAGCCCGGACGGCGTGGCCGCGTGACGGGCATGCCCGGGATGCCGAGTGAGCTCGTCGAGCGGGTCGCGTCCCTCGTCGAGGAGCACCGGACACCGCTCGTCGCCCTGAGCCACGCGCTGCACGCCGACCCCGAACTCAGCGGCGAGGAGGTCCGTGCCGCACAGCGCGTCGGTTCCCTGCTGAGCGATCACGGATTCGAGCGGGAGCCCACGCCGGCGGACCTTCCGACCGCGTTCTGTTACCGGAAGGGTGCCGCGCCGATGGTGGTGGCCGTCTGTGTCGAGTACGACGCGCTGCCGGGCTTGGGACACGCCTGCGGCCACAACGTGAACGCCGCTGCCGCCGTCGGCGCAGCCCTCGCGCTCGGCGCTCTCGCCGAGACCCTGGAGGTGAGCGTCAAGGTGCTGGGCACCCCGGCGGAGGAGACCTTCGGCGGCAAGGCCGGCCTGATCGAGAGCGGACACTTCGACGACGTGGCGCTGGCGATGATGGCCCACGCGGCGGACCACGACGCCGTCGGCGGACGCTCACTCGCCCTGTGCCGCTGGGACTTCACCTACACCGGGGCTCCCGCGCACGCAGCAGCGGCACCGGAGCGGGGCGTCAACGCACTCGACGCCCTCGTGATCGCGCAGACCGCCGTCGCCCTGGCGCGGCAACAACTCCCTCCGCGGTCCGTCGTCTCGACGATCACGACCGAGGGCGGCAGCGCGGTCAACGTCATCCCCGAGCGGACCCGGGCGGCGATCGAGATGCGCTCCCCTTCGCTCGGCGATCTCCGGGTGATCCAGCGACGGGTACGCGCCTGCCTCGAAGCCGGTGCTCTCGCCACCGGTTGCACCCTCGAACTCACCCCGGTCGGCAATGACTTCGCCGACCTCCGCCAGGACCCCTCGCTGAGCGGCTTCTACCGGGACGCGATGATCTCCCGCGGCCGGGACGTCGAGGTGACCGATGCCGCGCTCGCGTCGACCGACATGGGCAACGTGTCCCACCTCGTCCCGTCCATCCATCCACTGCTCGGGTACGACGTGGGGGGCGCGACACCGCACACCGCCGCGTTCACGGACCACGGCACCTCGCCGTCCGCGGACCGGGCGATCCTGGACGGCGCGTTCGGCCTCGCCCTCGCCGCGGCGCGTGCTTCGCGGGACCCCGTCCAACGCGCACGCCTGATCCGTGGCGCGGCCCTCCGCCAGGGCTCCCCGCCGGAGCGCTAGGCGGGCCGCCCCGCGTAGTACGTCGCGATCATGTCCTGGTCGCCGTGTCCGGCCGCCTCCGCCCGGGCGAACCGCTCGGCGGAGGCGGCGACCAGGTCGAGGGTCACTCCGGAGGCCTCGGCCGCGTCGAGGATCAGCCGGGAGTCCTTGAGCGCGGTGGACAGCGCGAAGCTCGGGGTGAGGTCACCGGAGAGCACCGCCGCGGACTTGCCCTGGAGGTACGGGGTGTCCAGCGGGCCGCCCTTCATCGCGTCCAGGAAGAGCTGCGGGTCCAGCCCGAGCCCCTCGGCGAGGTTGAGGCATTCCGCCACGCTGTTGACCATGTTGATCACCCAGGTGTTGGCGACGAGCTTGAGCCGGCTGGCGGCTCCGGGCTCCTCCCCGACCCATACGGTGCGCTGCCCGATCGCCTCCAGGGCGGGCAGGGCCGTCGCCCGGGCGCTGGACGGGCCGGAGACGAAGACGGTGAGCGTGCCCTGCTCGGCGGGCTGCTTGGTGCCGGAGACCGGGGCGTCGAGGTAGACCAGCCCCAGTCCGGCGGCCCGGTGGGCGAGGTCGGTCGTGGCGTCCAGGCCGACGGTGGCGCTCTGCAGCCAGACCTGCCCCGGGCGCAGACCGGGCGTGGCCGCGGTGAGGGTCTCCGCCACGGAGCGGGCGTCCGTCAGGGCGGTGAGGACGATGTCGGCGCCGCGTACGGCCTCCTCGGGCGTGTCCGTCACCGTGGCGCCGTGCCGGGCCAGCGGCTCGGCCTTGGACCGGGTGCGGTTCCAGACCCGGACGGGGAGCCGGTCCCTGAGCAGGCTGCGGGCCATCCCGGATCCCATGATCCCGGTGCCGAGGACCGCGACGGTCGGCGTGCCGGGGGCGGCGTCGGCGGGGGATGCGGTGGTCATGGGAGGTTCCCTTCGTCGGCGGGCCGCTCGCGTGGCCCGTGGGCCTCAAGACTGCCGCAGCGCGCTCTCCAGACAGGCGCGGTGCACGGCTCTGGCGAGTCGCGCGCCCCAGCGGGAGCGCGGGCCGGCGAACGGCTCCCCGGGCTGCCCTTCCGGGTCCGGCGCGGCGACGCACACCGCGTCCGTCGGCGTCCCGGAACAGTCGAGTCCGGCGTCCACCAGGGCCTGGACCTTCGCCTCGGTGGCGGTGGCCACCGCGTTGACCAGGGCGGCGTCGGAGAGTGCCACGGGCAGGGTGATGACGATGTTGACGGTGCCGGGGGGCGGCGGGCCGTCGGTGCCTTCCGCCGGGGCCGCGGCCCATCCCCGTACGCCGAGGCCGCTGGTGACGGTCGCGGTCACTCCGCCGTCGTCGGCGACGGTGTACGCGGTGACGTCCGCGGCTGTCATCAGTCCGGCGCCGGGACCTCCGAGTGCCTCGGCCGCCGCGATCTCCGCGAGGTGCCGGTCGGGGTCGAGGCGGGGGTAGCCGCCGGGCACCTGGGCGTTGAGGATCCAGGCGCGCGGGCCGATGCCGCCGCCGAGCACGGCGCTGCTGCACACCCGCCAGCCGGGCCCGAGCCGCCACACCAGATGGTGCAGCCCGAGGCCGTCCTCCCGGCGGGACAGCAGCTCGCCGCGCTGCCGGGGCAGGCGGACCCCTACGGATGCGATGACGGACTCCCCCGGGAACGGGCCGGCCGGCGGTCGGCGGCGCGCGTCGATCATACGGGCGGTCCCGGGCCGCGATTCCGGCGCACCCGGGACCGCCGCCTCACCCGTATGGCGTAATGCGGGCTGCGGGCGGATAACCGCGTGGAGCGGGGCCACCGCCCCTCCCCGGTGTTCTGGGCCACTCGCCGCCCGGGCCGGGAAGTTGCACCGTCCAACCGGGTGAGGCGCGATGGAATCCGGACGCGCCTCCCCTGCTGGAACCACCCGCAGGACGCGCCCGGGCGAGGAGGAATCGGCCATGGGAGCCGCTGACGGTTTCACGGATTCCGGCGAACTCGACGGTCTGACCGTCTACGACAGCGACGGAGAGAAGGTCGGCACAGTGGGGCGGGTGTACGTCGACGACGACACCGGCAAGCCCGACTGGATCACGGTCAAGACCGGCATGTTCGGTATGAAGGAGAGCTTCGTACCGCTTGCCGGGGCTCGCCGGGTGGGTTCCGACCTGCACGTCTCGCATCCGAAGGACCGCGTCAAGGACGCCCCCCGGGTGGACGCGGACGCGCACCTCTCCGTATCGGAGGAGGAGGAGCTCTACCGGCACTACGGCATGACCAAGAAGGGAACCGGGCCCGCCGGAGCGGGTGGCGACGCGCGCACGACGTCCGGGACCGGAACGGGCGCCATGGGTGCCGCGGGCGCGGCCGGAGCAGCCGGCGCGGCCGGCACCGCTCGCTCGGGCACCGGCGGTCAGGCCAAGGCCACCGGCACCCCCGCGGGAACGGGCAGGCACCGCGACATGGACACGTCCGCCACGTCCCGCCCGCTCGCCGGAGCCGGAGCCGAGCGGTCCGCCGCGGGTGCCGGAGGCCGTGACGAGATGGTCCGCTCCGAGGAGCAGCTCCAGGTCGGCACGGAGGAGTACGAGAGCGGCAAGGCGCGCCTGCACAAGTACGTCGTGACCGAGAACGTCACGCGGACGGTGCCGGTGTCCCACGAGGAGGTGCGCGTGGTGCGCGAGCCTCTGCAGCCGGGCGAGAAGGTCACCGGAATGAAGGGGACCGACCTCGGCGATCAGGATGTCGAAGTCACCCTCCACGCCGAACGAGCCACCGTCCGCAAGGAGGCGGTCCCGGTGGAGCGGGTCCGTCTCGAAACCAGCAGGGTCACCGAGCAGAAGGAAGTCTCCGCCGAGCTCCGCAAGGAGAAGATCGACTACGCGGACGGCAAGGACGACATGGGCAGCGGCAAGGACACGGGCGGCGAGTTCGGCCAGGGACGTCGTCGCTGACCCCCTCACACAGCGGCGAAAGGCCGCGCGACAGTAGCGAGGGGCGGACCCGGGTGGTTCACGGGCCCGCCCTCTCGTCGCACTTCCGCCGTCCGTCGACGGCCCCGCCCGGCAGGAACCGCACCGAGGGGCGGCCGTCGGGCCCTTCCGGCGTCACCACCGCGCGTACCCGGTAGACATCGGCGATGAGTTCCTCGGTGAGCACCTCCGAGGGCGTACCGCCGGCGACCACCCGTCCTTCCTTCATGACGGTGACCCGGTCGCAGAACATGGCGGCCAGGTTGAGGTCGTGCAGTGCGATCACGGCGGTGACGGGCAGCGCGGCGACCAGGGACAGCAGCTCCAGCTGGTGCTGGATGTCCAGGTGGTTGGTGGGTTCGTCCAGCAGGAGCTCACGCGGCTGCTGGGCCAGGGCGCGGGCGATCTGCACGCGCTGGCGCTCGCCGCCGGACAGGGTGTGCCAGGACTGCCCGGCGCGGTCGGCCAGTCCGGTGCGCTCCAGAGCCTCGCGTACGGCGTCCTCGTCCCCCGGCCCGGGCCCGGACCAGGCGCGCCGGTGCGGGATGCGTCCGAGGCGTACGACGTCCAGCACGCTCAGGTCGACCTGGGTGACGGCGTGCTGGTCGACGACGGCGACGCGGCGGGCCACGGCGCGCCGGCCGGTCTCGGCGAGGGTGCGGCCGTCGAGGGTGACGACGCCGGCGCCGGGGGTGAGGACGCCCGCCATCACCCGCAGCAGCGTGGTCTTCCCGGATCCGTTCGGCCCGAGGAGCCCGACGGTGGTGCCGGAGGGCGGCGCGACGCTCACCCCGTCGAGGACGATCCTCCCGCCGGCCTCCCTGCTGACGCGGGTGGCCCGCAGGCCGTCGCCGGGGGTTCCCTCCCGGTTCATGAACTCCTCCGCGTGCGGTGCAGGATCAGGACGAAGACGGGCACCCCGATGAGGGAGGTGACCACGCCGACCGGCACCTCCTGGGGGTCGAGGACGGTCCTGGCCAGCGTGTCGACCCAGACCAGGAACACGGCCCCGGCGAGCGCCGTCACCGGCAGCAGCCTCCGGTGCCCGGACCCCGTCAGTGCCCGGGCCGCGTGCGGCAGGACGAGGCCGACGAACCCGATGGCGCCCGCCGAGCTGACGAGGGCCGCGGTCAGCAGCGCGGTGGTGCAGAGCAGCACGATCCGGGTGCGGGTCACATGTACCCCCAGCGCGGCCGCGGCGTCCTGCCCGAAGGCGAAGGCGTCGAGCGTACGGGCGTGGCCCAGGCAGATCAGCAGGGTCACGGCCAGCACGGCCGAGCACATCCACACATCGCTCCAGCCGACCCCGCTCAGGGAGCCGAGCAGCCAGAAGAGCACGCCCTTGGTCTGTTCGGCGTCGGCGGCGGTCATCACGACGAAGGAGGTGAGCGCGGAGAAGAGCTGCATGGCCGCGACCCCGGAGAGGACGACCCGGTCGGTGGATCCGCCGAGCGTGTGGCTCAGCAGCAGGACGAGAGCGAAGGAGAGCAGGGCTCCGGCGAACGCGCCCCCCGAGACGGAGACCGCTCCCCCGCCGACGCCCAGGACGACGACCACGACCGCGCCGGTGGACGCCCCCGAGGAGACGCCGAGGACGAAGGGGTCGGCGAGCGGGTTGCGCAGCAGCGACTGCATCACGGTGCCGCAGACCGCGAGTCCGGCCCCGCAGACCGCGGCGAGCAGGGTGCGGGGCATGCGCAGGTTCCAGATGATGCCGTCCCGGATCGGGGTCAGCCGCCCCTGCCCGAGGCCGAGGTGCGAGGCCACCGCCGACCAGACGTCCGGGACGGAGATGCGGGCGGGACCGATCGTGACGGCGACCGCGACGGACAGGAGCAGCAGGGCGGCCCCGGCGCTCCACAGCAGGCCGCCGCGCAGGAGCCGGGACGCGGTGTCCGTCACCCCGCGAGTCCGAACGAGCGCAGCCCGGCCGCCACCCGCTCCACGCCCTCCACGGTCCGGATGGTCGGATTCATGGCCTGGCCGCTCAGCAGGACGTACCGCTTGTGCTTGACGGCGTCCAGGTTCTTCGTGGCGGGGTTGGACTCCAGGAACGCGATCTTCTTCCCGGCGCTCTCCGCGGTCTGCGACTTACGGGTCAGGTCACCGATGACCAGCACGTCGGGGTCGCGGTCGGCGACGGTCTCCCAGTTGATCTGGGGCCATTCCTCGTGGGTGTCGTCGAAGACGTTCTTCGCGCCGAGCGCGTCGGTGATGATGCCGGGGGCTCCGCAGCACCCCGCCAGGTAGGGGGCTTCGGCGTTGGCGAACCAGTAGAGCACCGTGGTGTCGGACGCGTCGATGCCGGCGGTCGCCTCGTCGACGCGGTTCCGGAGGCTCGTCACCAGCTTCTCGCCCCGCTCCGGGACGCCGAACACCTGGGCCAGGTCGCGTACTTCACCGTAGACGGCGTCCATGGTCAGCTTCTCGGCGCGGGAGCCGTCGCCGCTGCCCGTGTTGTCCTTGCCGGCGCAGTCGGAGGGCGAGAGGTAGGTCGGTACGCCCAGTTCCTCGAACTGGTCGCGGGAGGCCACACCGCCCTTGCCGAGGGTGGATTCGAACGAGGCGGTGACGAAGTCGGGTTCCTCGGCGAGGACCTTCTCGGAGGAGGGCTGGTTCTCGGCGAGGCGGGGGACCGTGGACTCGTCCTTCTCCAGGCCCTTCATCACCGGGTCCGTCCAGGTCGCGGAGCCGGCGATCCGGTCGGCGAGGCCGAGGGAGAGCAGGATCTCCGTCGATCCCTGGTTGAGGGAGACGGCGTGACGTGGTGGGGCGGTGACGGTCACCGTACGGCCGCAGTTCTTCAGCGTCACGGGGTAGCCGGCGGGGGCGTCGTCCCCCGCGCCGCCCGCGGCGGACTCGTTCCCGCCTCCGCCGCAGGCGGTCAGCAGGACGAGTCCCGCGAGGAGCAGGGCAGTGCGGCGTACGGTGCTGGGTATGAGCGGCACGGAGTCCCTCGGCGTTCTCAGGGCTCTTGCGCGAAGCCCGGTACGGAGTACCGCTCCCGGTGCGGGAGCGGGTGCCAGCAGGTCTTCGGACTCGGGTTCGTCCGGACGGGGCGCCTTCCCGGTGCACCCGAGGGTGTCCCAGTGGCCGTGGCCCCGCCCGTCCCCCTCACCGCTGCGCGTCAGCTCCGGATTCGCACCGGATTCCCTGACTCCACGTGGAGTGTGACTGGCGTCTGCAAGCTATCACGCGGGGTGGGGGCGGCCCCGGGGCCGTCGCCGGTACGGAGAACGGGGGTGCTGCTCCGTACCGGCGGGCCGTCGGACAGCTCAGCCCTTGGGGTGAACCGATTCGCCTCCGTCGGTGAGCGGCTTCACGCTCCGGCGTGCGAGCACGGACGTCGTGCCCCAGTAGGCGAGCAGGACGGCGCGCAGGCCCAGGATCTCCAGGCGCTCGCAGATGCTCCGTCCCCCGCGTCCGGCGCTCATCGGGCGTCCGCCGGGACGGTGTTCCACGGGCCGGCGGGATCGTCGTACGCGTCCGCGTAGCCGGGTCCGGCGATCGGCCAGTCGGCGAGGAGCCGCTCGGGCAGCGCGAAGGACTCGGCCAGTTCCGGGGCGTGTGCGGCGACGGCCGCGACGAGCTCCTCGACGGCCTCGTGCAGGGCGGCCACCTGGTCGCCGCTCAGGAGGCCGGCGGCCAGCAGGTCACCGCTGTTGCGGGCGACCCACTCGACGGCGAACAGCCGCTCCAGCTCCGCCAGCCGGTCCCTGGCCTCCCCCGGGGGAAGTGCCGCGCGGGCCTCGGCGTAGGCCTCGGCGGCCTGCCGGTAGGCGTAGGCCTCGACCCCGCGCAGGGCCGGGCCCGAGGCCGCGTTCCACCGGCCGAGGGTGTCGGCGTCGGGCGCCCGGAGAGCGCGCTCCCTGGCCCTGGCGAACCAGATGTCCTGGACTGAGGCGAGGAGCCGGCCCAGGAAGCGGGGGTCGGCCAGGTCGCCGGGGTGCGGTGCCGGGCCCGGGGCGTCGTCGCGGCCGGGCGCGGCGGCGAAGAGCATGTCGGCGGCCGCCTTGGCATACAGGGCGATGTTGTCGCCCTCGGCCGTGATGGCGCCCTCCACGCCCGTGACGAGTTCGGTCATGCCGTTGTTCTCCAACAGGGCCTGGGCGCCGCAGCGTTCGCGGCTCTCGACGATGACCTCACGGGCCCGCCAGGTGATCCACGCCTTGGCGACGTCGACGAGCCTGCCCGCCTCGGTGCGCCCGTCCTCGTCCGTGCAGGCCTCCCAGCGCTCCTGCGCCCTGCGGTACAGCAGGCTCATGGCGAAGACCGTGGCCATCGCCGAGGCGAGCGGTCCGTGGTGGGTCCGGTGGGCGTTGACGGGCACCGGTGGCGCGCCCCGGCTGCCGGAGATCATCCGGTGTCCGCCGTAGCGCACCGCGACCGCCAGGGTCGCGCGGGCCGACCCCGCCGCGCAGGCGCTCATCGAGATCCGGCCGGGGGTGACCCTCCCGATCGAGGTGAGGAAGCGCCGCCGCCGGTCTCCCGGACCGGTCCTGAACTCCCCCGGAGCGTCGCCCTCCTCGGCGGCTCCCAGCAGGGCGTCCCGCTCCACGAAGAGCTGGTCGAACGAGGTGAGGCAGTGGTCCACCGGGCTGCCCATCCGGGCCGGAAGCCGGCGCACCCGGACGCCCGGCAACGCCCGTACGTCGTCGGTGAGCGGCACCAGGAAGAGGCGTACCCCGTGGTCGGCCCCGTCGGCGACCAGGCGCGCGGCGACCAGGCCGGACTTCGCCCCGCCCGCCGGACTCGTGTTGGGCATGAACTTCTGCGCGCCCGCGTTGGGGGTGTGCAGGACGAAACCGTCCCGCTCACGGTCGTACGTGGCGGTGGTCTCCATCGCCGCCGCGTTGTTGCCGTGCGCCACCTCCGTACAGAGGAAGGTGCCGATGCGACGCATCGTCAGGTAGTCGGACAGATCGCGGCGGCCCGCGCATTCGTGGTCGAGGAGGCTGCCGAGGAAGAGGTTGTAGTGGATGCCCGCCACGGTGGTCAGCGCGGGGTCCACCGGGCCGAGCCAGGCGTGCAGGGCGGCCAGTGCCCGTGGGTCGGAGGCGAGGCGCGCGCCGCTGTCGAGGGAGAGGTTGAGGATCCGCAACCGGTCGTAGGCGAGGTCCAGTCGCTCTTCGGGCGTTCCGCCGGCGGGGCGGCGGAACGGTTCTGTGCTGATCAGCCGCTGCCAGAAGCCGTGTTCACGGCGGTGTTCCGGACCGAGGAGGACGCCGGTCAGCAGTTCGGTGGTGGACGGTGGGGCGATGTCGGCAAGGGTCACGGTCATGTAGAAATCAACGATCGTGGTGCGGGCGAGGACACCCCCTGAACTCCCTACCCCTCAGGGTCCGCTCCGCTGGTCAGAGCCGCTGCCAGCTCCTCCTCGTCGGGAGGCAGCGCGCCCGCCCGTGCGACGGTCACGGCGGCCGACGCCAGTGCGAGGCGCAGCACGTCGCCCAGCACGGTGGTGTCCAGGTCGCGCAGCCGTGCGCGGCCCGGCGCTCCGAGCAGTCCGTACGAGGCGAGGGCGTGCAGCGTGCCGGACATGAAGGCGTCCCCGGCGCCCACGGTGTCGACGACCCGGACGGGTGGCGGCCCGGCACTCACGGTCGCGCCCGGGACGAACGCCGTCGCTCCCCCGGCGCCCCGGGTGAGCAGGACCAGCGCGGGCCCGGTGCCGAGCCACCGCTCGGCGGCCTTCTCCGGGGCCTCGTCGGGGTACAGCCACCGCAGGTCCTCGTCGCTGGCCTTGACGACGTCGCTGAGCGCGACGAAGCGCTCCGCGCGTCGCACGGCGGGGAGGCGGTCCCCCATCAGCGCGGGCCGCACGTTGGGGTCGTAGCTGACGGTCGACACGTCCCGGAGCGCCCGTACGGCGTCGAGGACGGTGTCCGCCCCGGGCCCCACGGCGGTCGCGATGGAACCGGTATGGACATGGTGGGGCGGCTCCCCGGGCAGCGCGACGGGCCCGAGTGTCCAGGTGATCCTGAAGCCGTACGTGGCCCGGCCCTCGTCGTCGAGGTCGACGGTGGCGGCCGGGGTGGGCGCGTCGGCGCCGTCGGTGAGGACCCGCACCCCGGCCGAGGCGAGGTGCTCCTCGATCAGCCGGCCGTCGGGATCCGGGCCGAGCTGGGTGACCAGGGTGGTGTCCCGGCCGAGCCTGGCCAGACCGTACGCGACGTTCGCGGGGCTGCCGCCGGGGTGGGTCCGGTCCGGGGCGCCCGGCAGCCGGACGATGTCGGCGACGCATTCGCCGATGACCAGCAGGGCGGGGCTGTCGGGCATGGGGACGGGTCTCCTGGGGAACGCGGGCGGTCCTGCCCCGGTGAGGCGTGGCGGTCACGGGGCACACTGCCGCTGATTCTGCCCCGTGCGGGGACGGCCGTGGAGACCCGGGCCTCAGGAGGCGTCCCCGCGCCCCTCGTCACCGTAACGGCGCTCGAACTTGGCGACCTGCCCCTCGGTGTCGACCACCCGCGCCCTGCCGGTGAAGAAGGGGTGGCTCTCGGCGGAGATCTCCACGTCGATGACCGGGTAGCTGTTGCCGTCGTCCCAGTCGATCGTCTGCTCGCTCGACGCGGTGGACCGGGTCAGAAAGGCGTACCCGGCGGAACGGTCGCGGAAGACCACGGGACGGTACGACGGGTGCTTGTCCTGCTGCATCTCGGCTCCTGGAAGTACGGGGATCTCGCGTCCCGGCTCCGGGCCAGCGTCCCCAACGGCGGGGCCGGGCGCGATCCGGGGCGTCCGTACGGAGCAGCGGATCAGCCTCCGTCCCCCTCGGGGACGGGGACGGCCCGCGGGACGGAGGGGGTGCGCCGGGCCCACAGAAGCGCGCCGGCCGGCAGGAATATCGTCGAGAGCGTGTTCAGCCGGCCGCCCCCTCCACCGCGTCCGCGACCAGCGCGAGGAAGCGGGCGTGGGCCTGCGGGCTGCACAGGGGTTCCGGGTTCCACGGCACGGTGCGCGTGCCCCGGCCGGCTGCCTCCCAGGCGGGGTCGGTGATCTCGTCGAGCGGGGCCGCGTTGGACCGGATGTCCGTCAGGACGATGCCGGGTTCCAGGGCCGCGGCCTGCGCCCAGTCGACGGTGGCCCAGTTGACCCCGGTCCCGGCGGGCGGGGCCACGAGGCCGACTCCGAGCTCGGCCAGCACCCGCAGTTCGGGCCACATCTGGGGCCGGGCGACGTACGCCTGTTCCGGTCCCGCGGGCGAGAGGGCGACCACCCTGGGGGCGCCGGGGGCATGGGCGGCCGTGCGCAGCCGCTCCCGCGCCGCGTCCAGCTCGTCCGAGGCGTCCGGGACGGGCGCGCCGCCGAGCGAACGCGCGAGAGCGGCGAACCGCTCGGCGACCCGGTCCAGGGTGCGCGCCTGGCCCACGTCGATCACGACGACCGGGACGCGCTCCTCCAGGTGCTTGGCGGTGTCGGGGTCCAGTCCGTAGAGCTGGCCGTGGCCGTAGCTGACGGCGACGACCAGGTCGGGCCTGCCGCGCAACAGCGTGTCCACGTCCAGGTCGTCACCCGCGCCCCGGTAGTCCACCGTGTCCAGCGGGAGCGTGCCGGTCTTCGCCCGGTCGGGCTCCGCGCCGTCGTGTCCGGAGCCGAAGATCCCCTCCGGGCGTATCCCGTAGTCCCACAGTGTCGCGCCCGCCTGGACGTACGCGAGCACCCGGGCCGGCCGGCGGTCCGCCGCCACCAGCTGGCCCCGGTCGTCCGCGAAACTCCACGCGCTCTGCTCCGTCATGCCACTCACCCCTCCGAACCGGCGACCCGGGCCCTCTCCCGGGCTCGCCACCCACTACCTGCCCAGCCCGTCGGCTCCACACCCTCGGTGGAGCGCCCCAGATATGTGAGCGGCCCCGGGTCGGGTACGTCGATCACCCGGAACCCGAGCCGGTCGTAGAACGCCCTGGCCGGGGTGTTCGCCGTCAGCATGGACAGATGGACGGCCCCGACCCCCTTCCGGTGCAGGGCGCCCAGGAAGGTGCCCATGAGCTCCCTGCCGTACCCCTTGCGCTGCCACGGCGGGAGCAGGTCGATGTGCAGGTGTGCGGGGTGCGCGTCGAGCTCCGGGAGGATCATGCGCTCGGGGCGGTACAGGAGGGCCGTCATCGACTCGGTGGGCGTTCCCGGTTCCCCCTGCGGCTCGGGGAAGCGGTCCGTGACGCGAGGGAGCCAGGTCTCGCGGAAGGCCTCCACGAACGTCCGGGTGTCGGCGGTCCCGAGCACGTAGCCGACCGCCCGCCCCGAGCCGTCGTCCAGGACGAAGGTCAGCTCCGGTTCCAGATGGGCGTAGGGCGCGGCGAACAGGGCGGGCATCAGCCCGGGGTCGGGGTACAGATGCGTGCTGTCCCCGCCGTTGTCGGCCGTGCGGACGCAGATGTCCGCGAGGGCCTCCTGGTCGGCGGGCCGGTAGGGGCGTACGTACGCGGTCCGGGTCATCGCCACATCCTTGCTCGCTGGGAGCGCTCCCACAAGGCCCCGCGGGGCACTCAGGGCTCCTCACGCCCCTGCTCGTCCGTGCGGGCCAGCTCGACGTTGAACTGGGCGCCGGTCAGGAGCGCCAGGTTGGTGAACCAGATCCAGATCAGGAAGACCACCACCCCGGCCAGCGAACCGTACAGCCGGCTGTAGCTGGCGATGTGGGTCGCGTACAGCGCGAATCCGGCCGAGGCGACCAGCCACAGGAACGCCGCGAGCACCCCGCCGGGCAGTGCCCCGCGCAGGCTCCGCGCGGAACGCGGACCCGTGCTGAAGAGGACCAGGATCAGGCAGGCGACCAGGCAGAGCAGCACGGGCCACTTGAGGCCCTCCCACACCGTCTCCCCGGCCTGGGCCAGGCCCGCGCGGCGTCCGAGCCAGCGTGCCAGGGGCCCGGTGAGCACGAGGGCGAAGGCGCTGGCCATCAGCAGGACGAGCAGCCCGACGGCCGAGACCACGATGATGTGCGCCTGGCGCAGCGGCGGCCTGGTGTCCTTGACCCGGTGCATGGCGTGCATCGCCCTGCGGAAGACCGCCAGGTAGCTGGAGGCCGACCACACGGCGCTCACACTGCCGGTGACCACGAGCAGCCAGACCGCGGCGCGCTCCTGGGTGGCGGCCTCCAGGGGCCGGCGCAGCGCCGCCCCGGACTCGGCCGGCGCGAAGGCCGTGATGTCGGCGATCAGCGCGTCGGTGGCCCCGGGGTTGGCCAGGCCGATGACGGAGACGGTGACCAGGAGCGCGGGGAGCAGCGCCAGGATGGCGTAGTAGGTGAGGGCGGCCGCCCAGTCGGAGAGGTCGTCGTTCCACAGGGACACGGGGGTACGGCGCAGAGCGGTGCGCCAGTGCCTCCGTGCGGTGCGCCCTGCCGGGGGGTCGGTTCGTTCCGCGACGGGGTCGTCGGTCCTGCTGGGCACGCGGATACTCCGGGGGACGAAGGAAGGGTGGACGCCGGGACGCCTCTCGGCGGCCCGGCTGCTCCCTTTCTCTCATGCCTCGGTCCCGCGGTTGTACTCCAGGGCGGCTCAGTCGTTGACGGCGGTGAGCAGCACCACGGCGTCCTCCAGGGCCAGCAGTCCGTGCCGCTCCTGGGGAATGGGGTGCAGCAGGCCCGCCGTGAGGTCCACGTCCCCGGATCCCGCGGTGAGCCGGACCGCGCCGCGCAGTACCTGGAGCGAGGCGGCGGGCGGGGCGTTGTGCTCGTCGAGGGCGGAGCCCGCGGTGAGCGCGATCACCGTCTGCCGCAGTGGCTCCTGGCGCAGCAGCAGGTGCGCGCTGCGGCCGTGCGCGTCGGCGCGGGCCGCGGTCAGATGCTCGTCGGCGAGAGCGTTGAGATCATCCATACGACCACTGTGCCGCAGCCCCCGCTCCCCCGCTATCGCTTCTCGCGCAGCCAGGCCGCCGTATCGTCCGGCAGCAGACCCGAGGGGTCCGATGGGGCGCTGGTCAGCAGGATCTCGTGATGGTCCGGGAGCGGGACCGGGCTTCCCGAGAGGTTGACGACGCAGATCAGGCCGTGGGTCCGCCGGAAGGCGAGGACGCCCGGTTTCGACGGCAGCCAGTCCAGCCGGCCGTCGGCGGTCTCTCCGGGTGCGGCGGCGAAGCCCGGTTCGTCGCGGCGCAGCCGCAGCGCCTTCCGGTAGAGGGTGAGCATCGAGCCGGGATCGGTGCTCTGCCGGTCGGCGGCGTACGAGGGCCAGGCGTCCGGCTGCGGCAGCCAGGGTCCGACGGTGGATCCGAAGCCCGCGTACGGCTCGTCGGCGGACCACGGCAGGGGCACCCGGCAGCCGTCCCTCCCCGGGTCGACGCCGCCGGAGCGCAGGTGCATGGGGTCCTGGATCCGCTCGCGGGGGATGTCGGCCTCCGGCAGGCCGAGCTCCTCGCCCTGGTAGAGGTAGACGGCGCCCGGCAGCGCCAGCGAGAGCAGGGCCGCCGCCCGTGCCCTGCGGGTGCCGAGTTCCAGGTCGGTGGGTGTGCCGAAGACCTTGGCCGCGAAATCGAAGCCGGTCGCCTCACGTCCGTAACGGGTGACCGTGCGGGTGACGTCGTGGTTGCACAGCACCCAGGTGGCGGGGGCCCCCACCGGGGCGTGCTCGGCGAGCGTGTCGTCGATGGCGCTGCGCAGCAGCCCGGCGTCCCAGGGGCAGGCCAGGAAGTTGAAGTTGAACGCGGTGTGCAGTTCGTCGGGGCGCAGATAGCGGGCGAAGCGCTCGGAGTCGGGGAGCCAGACCTCGCCGACGAAGATGCCGTCGTACGCGTCGGCGATGGCGCGCCAGGAGCGGTAGATGTCGTGGAGCTCGTCGCGGTCGACGTACGGGTGCGGGTCGGTGCCCTTGACGAAGTCGGGCAGGGCGGGGTCCTTGGCGAGCAGGGCCGCCGAGTCGATCCGGACGCCGGCGACGCCCCGTTCGAACCAGAAGCGCAGGACGTCCTCGTGCTCCTGGCGGACCGCCGGGTGCGCCCAGTTGAGGTCGGGCTGCCCGGGGGCGAACAGGTGCAGGTACCACTGGCCGTCGTCGATCCTGGTCCACGGGGTGCCGCCGAATTCGGAGACCCAGTCGTTGGGCGGGATCTCCCCGTGGCTGCCGCGCCCCTCCCGGAAGTGGAAGAGCTCGCGCTCGGGGCTGCCGGGGGCCGCGGCCAGCGCGGCCCGGAACCAGCTGTGCTGGTCGGAGACGTGGTTGGGGACGATGTCGATCAGGGTGCGGATGCCGAGCTCCCGGGCTTCGGCGATGAGCTTCTCGGCCTCGGCGAGGTGGCCGAACGCCGGGTCGATGGCCCGGTAGTCGGCCACGTCGTAGCCGCCGTCGGCGAGGGGCGAGAGGTACCAGGGCGTGAACCACAGGGCGTCGACGCCCAGTTCGACAAGGTAGGGCAGCCTGGCCCGTACCCCCGCGAGGTCGCCGGTGCCGTCTCCGTCGCCGTCGGCGAAGCTGCGTACGTAGATCTGGTAGATGGCGGCGTCGCGCCACCACGGTGCGGTGGCCTCGGTCGGACGGTTGGCTGCCACGTGGCGTTCCTTTCGGGCAGGAGGTACTCCGCCCCCGGCCCGGACGCGGGGCGTGTGGTCGGAGGGCCGGCGGCGGAGTGCTGGTGGGAGGCGGTGGTTCGGGGGCGCTCAGCCCTTCAGGCCGCCCGCGGTGAGTCCGCTCATGATGTTGCGCTGGAAGAGCAGGAAGATGAGCAGCGTCGGGACGGACGCGATGGTGAGCGCGGCGATGAGGACGTTCTGCGGCACCCCGTTGGACAGCGAGTAGATGCCGACGTTGAGGGTCTGCTTGCCGGGGTCGGGCAGGGTGAGCATGGGCCAGAGGAAGTCCTTCCAGACTCCGACGACCGCGAAGATGGACACGACCCCGAGGATCGGCCGGGATATCGGCAGGATGATGGAGCGCAGGGTCCGCAGGGGTGACGCGCCGTCGATGGCCGCGGCGTCGAGGAGTTCGCCCGGGATGGAGTCGAAGAACCGCTTCAGCAGGAAGATGTTGAAGGCGTTGGTGACCGACGGCAGCCAGATCGCCCAGGGCGAGTTGAGCAGGTTGCGTTCGAAGATCGGTACGTCGAGGACCGTGAGGTACTGCGGTACGACCAGGACGGTGGCCGGGATCATCAGCGTGGCCAGCATCATGCCGAGGATGACCTTGCCGAACACCGGCCGCAGCTTGGACAGCGAGTAGGCGGCGGCCACGTCGAGGACCAGCTGGAAGGCGAGCGCGCCGAACGCGTAGTAGAGGGTGTTGAAGAGCAGCTGGGCCAGGTCCATCACGTTCCACGCCTGGGAGTAGTTCTCCGTGTGGACCGAGGAGGGGAAGGCGGTGGGCGGGCTCTGTACGACTTCCTGGGTGGTCTTGAGGCCGCCGGTGACCATCCAGTACAGGGGGCCGAGGAACGCCAGGGTGAAGACCGCCACCACCAGGGCGAAGACGATCCAGTAGACGGCCTTTCCCCGGGGCCGGCCGAGCTGGGCCGGTGAGATGAGGGTCCGCTGGCGGCCCGGGTCCGCGTCCCGGCGGCGGGCCTTGCGGCTGCCGGGCCTGCCGGGGCCGCGCCGGGAGACAAGTGTGCTCGATGCCATCGTCGTGCTCCCGTCCTAGTCTTCGCTGCTGCGGCTGAGGCGTACGTACACCGCGGAGAAGCCCGCGAGGACGACGAGCAGGAGGAGGCCGAGGGCCGCCGCTCCGCCGTAGTTGTTGAAGTTGAAGGCGTACTGGTAGATGAGGTAGACGACCGTCGTGGTGGAGCCCTCGGGGCCCGCGCCGTTGGTCAGCAGGAACGGCTCGGTGAAGACCTGCATCGTCGCGATGATCTGCATGAGCAGCAGGAGCGACAGGATGAGCCGGGTCTGCGGGATGGTGACGTGCCAGATCTTGCGGAGCAGTCCGGCGCCGTCGAGCTCGGCCGCCTCGTACAGCTCGCCCGGGATGCCCTGGAGGGCGGCCAGGTAGATGAGGGTGGCCCCGCCCATGTTCATCCAGGTCGACGCGATGACGACGGAGAGCATCGAGGTGCCGGGGTCCTGGAGCCACTGCTGGGCGGGCAGATGGAGGAATTCCAGGATGCGGTTGAAGAGTCCGTAGCCGGGGTCGTAGAAGTACTTGAAGAGCAGGACGGAGGCGACCGGCGGCAGCATGACGGGCAGGTAGACCAGCAGCCGCAGATACCCCTGGGCGTGCCGGAACTCGTTGAGCACGACGGCGACGACGAACGGCACCGCGAAGCCCAGCACGAGTGCCAGGACCGTGAAGAGCAGGGTGTTGCGCCAGGCCTGCCAGAACGCGGGGTCGTTGAAGACGTAGCTGAGGTTGGACCAGCCGGCCCAGGTCGTCGTGCCGTCCTCGGTCTTCTGGAAGGCCAGGAGGAATTCCCTGACCATCGGGTACCAGGAGAAGAAGGAGAAGCAGAGGACGGCTCCGATCAGGAAGCCGTGCGCCGAGATGTTGCGGCGCAGGGCGCGCACGAACTCCTCACGGGCGGAGTCCGGCCCGGCGGGGCGTGGGTGGTGCCCGGGTGGCGGTGCGCTCGCCTTCCCGGTGGACAGGGTGGGGGCCGACATGGTCTCTCCTCGGTGCCGGTGCGGACGTTCACGGACGGCCGGATGCGGGGCCGGGCCCGCCCGGCCCGGCCTCCGCACGTCCGTTACTGGTTCGCCAGGACCTGGTTGACCTGCTGCTCGGCGGTGTCGAGCAGCTTGTCGATGTCGGCGTCCTTGTTGGTCAGGACCGCGGACATCGCGTTGTCGAGGATCTTGTAGATCTCCTGGGCCTTCGGCGGCTCGGCCTTGCCCTGGACGGGGTTGTCCATGAAGGCCTTGAAGTTCTCGACGGGCATGGTCGCGTTCGCGGCGCGTGCGGCGTCGTCCTTCGTCTTGCTCTCACCCGTGAAGAAGTTCGGCTGCGGCAGCCCGACGGGCAGCTGGTCGGCCTTGGTGCGGGACCATTCGAACTGCCCCTTGCCGGGGGTCAGGTTCTTGAAGTTCAGCCAGGCGACGGCGGCCTTGATCGTGTCGGGCGAGGTGCCCTTCTTGACCATGTAGTTGTTGCCGCCGAAGAGGGTCCCCTCACCGCCGGGGATCGGGCCGAGCCCGAAGTTCTCGTACTTCGCGCCCAGTTGCTGCACCATGTAGGCGATGTCGTCGGGGGCGGCGAGGAACATGCCGAGCTTGTCGGTGGATATCTGCTTCTGCAGATCGCCCCACTTCAGCAGCTGGGTCTTGCCCATGCTGTCGTCCTCCCAGCGCATGTCGTGCAGCTGCTGGAGGACCTGCTTGCCCTTGTCGTCGTTGAACGCGGCCTTCTTGCCGCTCGCGTCCACGACGTCCCCGCCCAGGCCGTACTGGGTGGCGGTGAAGTGCCAGCCTCCGTTGTTGCCCGCGCTGTACTCGCCGAAGCCGGCGATGCCCTTGCCCAGGGCCGCGATCTTCTTGCTCGCGGCGCGGACCTCCTCCCAGGTCGACGGCGGGGTGTCGGGGTCCAGTCCGGCCTGGGTGAACAGCTTCCGGTTGATCATGAGGCCCATGGTGTAGTTGCTGGTCGGCAGCGCGTAGAGCTTGCCGTCCTTGCGGGCCACGTCGAGCACCTGGGGCTGGATGTCCTTGAGCGCCGGGACCGAGGTGTCGTTGACGTACGCGGAGATGTCCTCGGCGCCGTCGTTGTCCAGCACCTGCTGGAGGTCGGTGAAGTAGGCGTAGAAAACGTCGGGTTGCGACTTGCCCTTGAGCATGGCCGTGAAGCGCGGGGGCTCGAGGCACTGACCGGGCGTGGACTTCCCGTTGATCTTGACGTTCGGGTACGTCTTGTTGAACGTCTTGACGTCCTCGTTCCACTCCCGCAGCTCCGCGGCCTTCGCGGCGGGCGGCATGCAGTCGATCGACAGCGTCACCTTCGCCTTCGGGTCGAGCGGCGCGGACGGGTCGGACGAGCCGCTGCCGGAGTCGTCGTTCCCGTCGCCGCTGCTGCTCGTGCCGCAGGAGGCAAGGGCGGTCAGGGCGAGCGCGGTGACGACGGCGGCCGCGGAGGCACGGCGGGTACGGCGGAACCCAGCACTTCTCATCGGTGGTCCCCTTCGGGCAGGTGCGCGGAGGCCTCGGCCGGCTGTCTGCCGGGGCGCGGCATACTCAACCACCGGCGACATGCGAGCGCAATATCTCGCGCAGTTTTCGTAAATGTTTGACAGCACTCCGCATGTGAGGGGCCAGGCAGGAGCAGGCCCACACCCCGCCCGGACACCCCCTCGCGCCCCGGGAGCACCCCCAGGTAGGCCGCAGACCGGACAGCGGAGGCCCGCAAGAGACGGACTGCTCACTGCAAGCCGTTACGCGCCGAGGGGCGCCTCCCGGGCCGTTTCGGACCCGGGAAGCACCCCTCGGCACACCGCTCCGCCCTCCTACGGATTGATGTTGATCTTGAAGGTGGAGGTGGTGTTCCTGACGTCCTGGGCGTTGCCGCTGAACTTCAGCCCGTTGAAGGTGACTTCACCGACCGCGGGGCCCTGGCCCGCCTCCGGCATCTCGTTGGCCCAGAGCCCGAAGCCGGACTTCGCGTCGAACGCGTCACCGCTCTTGCGCGCGCCGGAGATCGTGATGTCGGTGAGCACCGTGTCCTTGATGGGGAACTGCGGCTGTCCTCCCACGTAGTTCGTCTGGAACATGATCCCGCTGTACGTGGGGTCGACGATGTCCACGTGCGAGATCCGGATGCCCTGGAAGACCTTCGAGGCGGAGAACAGCCAGATCCCCGGGAAGGTCTGCGTTCCCCAGAAGTGCCCGCCCGCGCGTACGACCGACACGTTCTCGATCGTCGTGGGACCGGTCCCGAATCCGTTCATCGGGTAGCCGAAGTCCAGCGAGCTGACCGTGATCCCGGAGTACACCAGGGTGTCGGCGATACGGATGTTGCGGAAGGTGTTGTCGTAGCCGCCGTACACCGCCACGCCCGCGGCCCGCCAGGTGAGGAGGGAGGTGAGGTTCTCGTACACGTTGTTCTTCATGTCGGCGCCGCCGGCGTCGATCGCCGAGAACAGCGCGAAGCTGTCGTCCCCGGTGGCCCGTGCCTCGTTGTTGGTCACATGGTTGTCCGTGGATCCGTTGGTCATGTTGATGCCGTCGGCGAACATGTCGCGGATCCGGGAGTTCTTGATGGTGACGTTGTCGGTGTTGGCGCCCCAGTAGAGGCACACCATGTGTTCGTTCCAGATGTTGTCGATCACGATGTCGGAGACGTTCGAGAAGTCGAACACCTTTCCGGGCCCGTCGATGCGGGACGTGTAGTTGCCGAAGTACGCGAAGTCCGAGAAGGAGGAGCCCTTCGCGCTCGCCTCCGCCCGGAATCCGATGTCGGTGTTGTCCTGCGTCGAAGGGGCGTGGAACCGGGTGAACCAGGGCCCCGCGCCGACGACCTTCACGGCCTTGCCGTAGACCTGGAACTTGCTGGCCGTGGAGTAGTCACCGGCCGGGAGGTAGACCCCCACGAGGGTCCCCGTGGTGTCCATCCGGACCTTGTCCAGGGCGTTCTGGACGTCCTGGTGGGTGAAGCCGGCGGGCACGGTGTAGCGCGCGGGGTCGGGGTTGGCCTTCTGCGCGACCTGCTCCAGGCTGACGAAGTCGATCGCGTAGGTGCTGGTGTTGGCCGCGTCCTTCTGCAGCCGGATCCTGCTGCCCGCCGGGACGTTCTTCCCCAGCATGAGGTTCGCCTCGTCGTAGATGTGCCGGGGCGCACCCGAGCCGGGGTCGTTGCCGGGGCCGGTCTCGTTCCCGTACAGCCAGGCGTACTTCGAGGTGAGGTCGATGGCCTTGAGGAAGGTGCCGTCGACGTAGACGTTCAGCTTCGAGTCGATGCCGCCGCCGCCCGCGGAGTCCGGGATGGAGAAGCGGGTGACCAGGGTGTTGGTGGGCGCTCTGGTCGTGAACTCGACGTAGTTGCCGGTGCTGTCGAGGGTGACGGCCTTGCGGCCGGACGCCTCGCCCGCGATGTCGCCGACGGTCCTGTTCGGGCCGACGACCTTCGCACCGCCACCGGTGACGCCGTCCTCGGCCTCGTACATGTCGTACGGCATGTCGGCGCCGCGTCCGACGAAGAACGGTTCGGTGGTGGTGTTGTTCCCGCGCTTCACCGGCAGTTCGTTGGCGTCGTCGGCGAGCACGACCTTCACCGTGTACGAGCCGTCGGCCGCCGTCCAGGTGCCGAGGGAGACGGGCGCCGTCGTGGAGCCCGCCGCGATGGCGCCGTTGTGGGAACCGGTGAGGGTCTTCACCGTGGCGCCCTTGGAGTCGATCAGGCTGAGGGTGATGCCGTGGCCGCCGGCGGCCGAGGCGACCGACCCCTGGTTCTTCACGGCGACGGAGAAGGTCACCGTGTCGCCCTGCGACGGGGACGACGGGGAGGTCGTGACCGCGCTCGCGACGAGGTCGGAGCTGGAGACCGGCTTGACGACCAGCGGGGTGCCGCTGGTGTAGCGGTTGTCGGTCTCGTTCTCCTCGATGATCTCGCCCGCCGGGTCGACGACCGCACCCAGCGTGTAGCTGCCCGCGTCGCGTGATCCGATGCTTGCGGTGACCTGGGCGGAGGCACCGGCGGCGAGTGCGCCCACCGAGGCGGTGGCGGCCTTGGACCCGCCGAGCTCGAAGTCGAGCTTGCCGGCGGGAGAGGCCAGCGCGCCCGTGTTGCGTACGGTCGCCGACAGGGTGATGGAGTCCGACTCCACCGGCGCCGCCGGCGATGCGGTGACCGCCGTGACCTGGAGGTTCGGGTTGGGGGCGGGAGTGCCCAGGACCTGGAACTCGGCGACCTGGCCGGCGCCGGACCCGGTGTTGGAGGTGAACTTCAGCTGGACGTCGGCCACCCGTGCCGTGACCGGGATCGTCACCGTGTTGCCGGTGGCCGGGTCGAACGCGTAGTTCCTGGCGGCGGCCAGGCTCGTGAACGCGGTGGCGTTCTGCTCCCGCCCGAGCACCTGGATGTTCTGGGTGCGCGCCCCCCAACTGCTGTCGGGGTTGAGCTTGACGACGACGCTCTCGGTGTCGGCGTTGGCGCCGAGCGCCACGGTCAGGGTGTTCGGGTAGCTGCCGCCGGCCCCTTCCCAGTACGTCGTGAGGGAGTTGTCGTTGGCGTTGGCCGCGACGAACGTGTGGACCACGGACGAGGCGGTGATCGGCTTGGAGACGGCGAGGTTGGAGGCGGCGGCCGTGGATCCGTTGCGCGTCACGGTGTTGCTGGCGCCGGATATGTTGCCCGCTGCGTCCCTGGCCCGGACCACGTAGCTGACGGTGGCACCGGCGGGCTGGGTGTCGGTCCAGGTGGTGACGGTTCCGGCCACGCTCTTGCGGAGCACGTTGTCGGCGTAGACGTCGTAGCCGGTGACCCCCTTGTCGTCGGAGGATGCCTGCCACGTCAGCTTGATCTGGCCCGCCGACGGCTCGGTGAAGGCCAGGCCGGAGGGGGCGGTCGGCGCCTGGGTGTCACCCGTGTCGCCCTTGCGGGTGACGGTGTTGCTGTTGCCCGACTCGTTGCCCGCCGCGTCCCTGGCACGCACGAAGTAGGACACGCTCTCACCCGCGGGACGGGTGTCGGTGAACGTGGTGACGTCTCCCGCCACGCTCGTCAGCAGGGTGTTGTCCGCGTAGACGTCGTAGCCCGTGACACCGGTGTCGTCGGAGGACGCCTTCCAGGTCAGCTTTACCTGCCCGGTGGACGGCTCGGTGAACGCCAGGCCGGAGGGAGCGGTCGGCGCCTGGGTGTCGCCGGTCGCGGGGCCGTAGATCTCCAGCTCCGAGAGCTGGGCGGCCGGCTGGACGGAGTTGGCGGTGACGAGCACCCGCACATGGCGGGTGGTGACCGCGTCGAAGGAGATCGTCGTCGACTGCCCGCTCGCGGGCCCGAAGGTGTACGCCTTGGAGGCCGTCAGGTCACTGAACTGCGTGCCGTCGGCGCTCCCCTGGATCTTCAGCGTCTGGGTGCGCTGCTCCCAGCCGTCGGGCAGCCGGAGCACGACGCGGTCGACGCGGACCGAGGAGCCGAGGTCCGCCTGGATCCACTGCGGGAGCGCGTTGTTCTTACTCTCCCAGTAGCTGGCCCGGTTGCCGTCGTTGCCGTGGGCGGCCACGTAGGTCTCGGTGTAGCTGCTCGCCTTGAGCGTCCTGCCGGCGGCGAGGTTCACCGACGACTCCCCGGCCGTCCGGACCTCCAGCTCGGAGAGCTGGGCGTTCCGCCACCCCGTGTTCGCCGTGATGTCCACCCGCACGAAGCGGGTCCGCGTGGCCGGGAAGGAGATCCTCACCTCGTTGGACGCACCGGGGCTGAAGGTGTACGCCGCCGAGGACTTCAGCGTCGAGAAGCTGGTGCCGTCGGCGCTCCCCTGGAGCGAGAGGGTCTGCTGCCGGCTCTCCCAGCCGGCGGGGAGCTTCAGCGTCACCTCGTCGACCCGTTCGGCGGAGCCGAGGTCGGTCTGGACCCACTGCGGCAGGGTGCCGCCGGAGCCCTCCCAGTACGTGGCCTGATTGCCGTCGGTCACGTTCCTGGCGCCGTACGCGTCACCTGCGCTGCTCGCCGCCGCGGCCCGGCCTGCGGCGATGTTGGGACCGTCGGCCGCCGCGGCGGTGAGCGACGGCCATCCGATCATCAGAAGACTGGTGGCGACCATGGCGGAAAGGGTCCGCCATCTCCAGCGTTGGGCTCTCATAAGTCCCCGATCTTCGGCCTCGGCGCGGGACACGCCGAGGGCGCGGCTCTGTCGGAACAGCCCTGCGGCACTTGTTTCTGCACACACTGAGCTGAGTTTTGCGCTTAGCGGTCAGAGAGTTGCAGAGAAATGCGAGAGCGTCCACGGTTGCGACAGAAACCGGAACGGGACGAGGCGGTGCGCGGGTCACACAAGCCTCGCCCCGCAAAGGGCACTTGGACGAAGAGATGCGCGGATGCGGCACGCGGGCGACCGGCCCGTCTGTACGTAAGATTTTGCGTTCCGACGCAAGCCGGACGAAAGTCCCTGCTCCGCGTTCCCCCGGCACAGCGAAGGAGCGGGGCCCGCAGGACGCGGACCCCGCTCCTTCGGAGCCGGCCGGAGGTCAGAGACCGCCGGTGTACAGGAGCCGGTCGGGCGAGCCGGTGCCCAGGCCCGTCAGGACGTCCGGGGTGGCCTCCTCGGCGAGCGCGTCGGCGACCTGCTGCGGCGTCGCGTCCGGGTTCTGCTCCTTGTAGAGGACCGCCGCACCGGCGACGTGCGGGCTGGCCATGGACGTACCGCTCAGGGTCGTCGAACCGCCGCCGAGCTTCGCGGAGACGATGTCCACGCCCGGGGCGTACAGCTGGACACAGGTGCCCCAGTTGCTGAAGGTCGCCTGCCGGTCCTGGTCGTCACTGGCCCCCACGGCGAGCACGCCGTCGGCGCGCGCCGGCGAGACGTCACAGGCGTCCTGGTTCTCGTTGCCCGCCGCGACCACCGGCAGGGTGCCCTCCGCCGCGAGCGCGTCGAACGCGTCGTCGACGGCGGACGACGCGGGTCCGCCGAGGGAGGCGTTGACGACCGCCGGCTGCTCGGCGTTCTGGGCGATCCAGTCGAGCCCGGCGATGATCCCGGCCCAGGTGCCCGAGCCCTCGCAGTCGAGCACCCGCACCGGTACGAGCGAGGCCGCGGGGGCCACTCCGTACGTGGCGCCGGCCACGGTCCCGGCCACGTGCGTGCCGTGGCCGTTGCAGTCCTCGCCGTTGCGGCCGTCACCGATCGCGTCGTAGCCGGCGCCGACCCGGCCGCCCAACTCGCTGTGGGCGGCCTCGATGCCGGTGTCCAGGATGTACGCGGTCACCCCCTGGCCGGTGCCGTCCGCGTCGTACGTACCGTCCAGCGGCAGATTCCGCTGGTCGATGCGGTCCTGCCCCCAGCTCCCGGCCGCGGCCCGCTTCCTGCCCGCCGTCGTGGCGGCGGGTGGCGAGACGGACGCCTCGCTGTTCTCCTCGACCGCCTGGACGCCTGCCGCGCCGCGCACCTCCTGGAGCTGCGCGGCCGTCAGTGAGGCCGCGAAGCCGTGCAGGACCTTGCTGTACGTGAAGAGGGTGCTGACCCCGAGCTGTTCGGCCATGGCGGCCGGCTTCTGCTCGGGCGAGAGGGTGACGATGTACTGACCGGGCACGGCCCGGGCCGACTTCTCGACCGGCACGAGGACCTCGCCGGTGTCCGCCGTGGCCGTGGTGGTGCCGATCAGCGGGGCGATCAGCAGTAGAGCGGCTGGTGCCCAGCGGGCGCGCAGGCGCATGCGTTCTCCCTTGGGTGGAGGAGCGGATCGCGGACCTCTCGGGCCCGCGACGTGCGAACACCTGACCTTTCGTCCACATCTCCGGCGAGCCTGAGCCGCGTCAGCCGGACAGCGCAACGATCCACGCCGGGGCAGGCCCATTCGGCCCAGCGCATGAAAGGTTTCAACTCCTCCTGCGAGCGAAGATAGACCCGCCCCCGCAAAGCCGTCAATGCCACACACCACAGCCTCATGAGCACCGCGCCAGGGAAGGCGCGATCGCGCGAGAACTCTTGACAGGGCACGGTCAGAACCCTAGCTTCAGCCGAACTGAAACGATTCATCCCAACTCGTTACGGAGCCCGCGTTGTGATCAGCAGAAGACGACTGCTCAGCACCACCGCCGCCACCGCCGCGCTCGCCGCCGTGTCCTCGCCCGCCACCGCCGCGGACGGACCGGCGCCGACGGCCGCCGGCCGGGCCCGCGTCACCGGGCCGACCGTCGAGTACGTGCGCCGTCCGCTGGGCCTGGACACCCCGCGTCCCCGACTGAGCTGGCCCGTCGCCTCGGAGAGCCCGGGCATGGTCCAGACCGCCTACCAGGTGCGCGTGGCCACCGCCCCCGACCGGCTCGGCGCACCCGACGTGTGGGACAGCGGCCGGGTCGACTCCTCGCAGTCCGTGCTGGTTCCGTACGGCGGTCCGCCGCAGACGTCCCGCACCCGCTACTTCTGGTCCGTGCGGGTCTGGGACGCGGACGGCCGGGCCTCCGCGTGGAGCGAACCGTCCTGGTGGGAGACCGGACTCCTGGACGCCTCCGACTGGTCGGCCGGGTGGATCGCGTCGCCGGCCGCGCTGACCGGCGCACCTGCCCTGGAGGACGCCTCCTGGATCTGGTTCCCCGAGGGCGACCCCACCGTCGAGGCGCCGGCCGCCACCCGGTGGTTCCGCGGCCGGGTGGAGGTCCCGGAGGGTGTCACCCGCGCCCGTCTGGTCATGAGCGCCGACGACGGGTTCACCGCCCGGGTCAACGGCGTGCGGGTGGCGCACACGGAGGCCGACGGCCCGGCCGAGAACTGGAAGCGCCCCGTCCTGGTGGATGTGACGGACCGGCTCACCCCTGGCCCCCAGGTGATCGCCGTATCCGCGACGAACGCCGTCAGCGGACCCGCCGGGCTGCTCGGGGCGCTGGAGCTGACGACGGCGGACGGCACCACCACGGTGGTCACCGACGCGGGCTGGCGGGCCACCGACGTGGAACCGCCGGAGGACTGGCACTCCGTCACCTACGACGACTCCGCCTGGCCCGCCGCGAAGGCCCTCGCCCGCTGGGGCTCCGGCCCCTGGGGCAGGGTGGAGGTCGCGCACTCCCCCGCGACCCAGCTGCGCCGGGAGTTCCGGCTGGGCCGCAAGCGCGTCGCGCGGGCCAGGCTGTACTCGACGGCCCTCGGCCTGTACGAGGTGTCCCTCAACGGCGAGCGCGTCGGCGAGGACCGTCTCGCCCCCGGCTGGACGGACTACCACCAGCGGGTCCAGTACCAGACGTACGACGTGACCGGACTGCTGGCCAAGGGCCCCAACGCGCTCGGGATCACCCTCGCGGCCGGGTGGTACGCGGGGAACATCGCCTGGTTCGGATCCCATCAGTACGGTGAACGGCCCGCCGTGCTGGCCCAGTTGGAGGTCACGTACACCGACGGGTCGACCGAGCGCGTGGTGTCGGGGAGCGACTGGCTGACCGCTGCGGGGCCGGTCACCGGTGCCGACCTCATGGCGGGCGAGGAGTACGACGCCCGGCTGGAGACCGACGGATGGACGCGCGCCGGCTTCGACGCGGCCGGCTGGCTCCCCGCCGACCGGGTGGACGGGGTGACGGCGACGCCGGTCGCCGAGGTGGACGGCGCCTGCCGTGTGGAGCGCGAGCTGACGGCCCGTGAGGTGACCGAACCGGAGCCCGGTGTCTTCGTGTTCGACCTCGGGCAGAACATGGTGGGAACCCCCCGCCTCACCGTGTCCGGGCCCGCCGGTACGACGGTGCGGCTGCGGCACGCCGAGGTGCTGAACCCGGACGGCACGATCTACACGGCCAATCTGCGCACCGCCCGCGCCACGGACACGTACACGCTCAGGGGTGGCGGCAGGGAGACCTACGAGCCGCGCTTCACCTTCCACGGCTTCCGCTACGTCGAGGTGACGGGCTACCCCGGCACACCGGGCCGTGACGCGGTCGTGGGCCGGGTCATCCACACCTCGGCGCCGTTCACCATGGACTTCACCACCGATGTCCCCATGCTCGACCAGCTGCACAGCAACATCACCTGGGGGCAGCGCGGGAACTTCCTGTCCATCCCGACGGACACCCCGGCCCGCGACGAACGGCTCGGCTGGACCGGTGACATCAACGTGTTCGCCCCCACCGCCGCGTACACCATGGAGTCCGCGCGCTTCCTCACCAAGTGGCTCCAGGACCTACGCGACGCCCAGACGCCGGACGGCGCCTTCACCCACGTCGCCCCGGACCTCCCGGGCGTCGGGAACGGGGCGGCGGGCTGGGGCGACGCCGGGGTGACCGTGCCGTGGGCCCTGTACCAGGCCTACGGCGACGTACGGGTGCTGGAGCAGTCCTGGACCTCGATGACCCGGTGGCTGGCCTATCTGGAGGCGCACAGCACCGGGCTGCTGCGCCCCGCCGACGGGTTCGGCGACTGGCTCAACATCGAGGACGAGACGCCCAAGGACGTCATCGCCACGGCCTACTTCGCCCACAGCGCGGACCTCGTGGCGCGGACGGCCGAGGTGCTGGACAAGGATCCGGCTCCGTACCGGACGCTCTTCGGCCGGGTGCGCGACGCCTTCCGCGCGGCGTACGTCTCGGACGGCGGGCGGGTGAAGGGCGACACGCAGACGGCCTATGTGCTGGCGCTGTCCATGGGGCTGCTGGCGGAGACCGACCGGGCTCCGGCGGCCGACCGGCTGGTCGCGCTCATCGAGGCGAAGGACTGGCATCTGTCGACCGGGTTCCTCGGCACCCCGCGGCTCCTGCCCGTGCTCACGGACACCGGCCACACGGATGTCGCCTACCGGTTGCTCACCCGGCGGACGTTCCCGAGCTGGGGCTACCAGATCGACCGGGGCGCCACGACGATGTGGGAGCGCTGGGACTCGATCCGGCCGGACGGCAGCTTCCAGGACGCCGGGATGAACTCCTTCAACCACTACGCGTACGGCTCGGTCGGCGAGTGGATGTACGCGAACATCGCGGGCATCGCCCCCGGGGCGCCCGGCTTCCGGAAGATCGTCGTGCGCCCGCGACCGGGCGGCGGGGTGACGCGGGCCGGGGGCCGGTTCGACTCACGGTACGGACCGGTCGCCACGAGCTGGCGCAAGGACGCGGACGGCTTCGCCCTCCAGGTCGTCCTGCCGGCGAACACGACCGCCGAGGTGTGGGTGCCGGGCGGCGACGAACGGAGCGCGGGCCGGGGCCCCGCGGTCTTCCTCCGGCTGGACGAGGGGTGTGCCGTGTTCTCGGCGGGGTCGGGCACGCACCGGTTCACCGCCCCCGGCTGAACCGCCCGTGCCCCGTGGGACGGACCCGTCCCACGGGGCACACGGCGCTACGCGGCGCCCTGGCGGAAGGGCGTGCTCCCGGAGGCGACGCGGAGCACCGCGACGCCACGCGGGGGAAGGACCAGGCCGCCGGCCTCGGGCGAGGGCCCGGTGAGGATCTCTCCGTCGACGGGGCCGAACTCCACCGGCTCGTCCGTACGGTTGACGAGGAACCAGTACGCGTGGGTGCCGTCGGTCCGTACGGTCAGCTCGGCCCTCCCCCGCGCCTCGGCGGGCAGCTCGGCGGTCACGCCGGCACCGGACAGCAGGGACCGCAGCACCTCGGGCAGTCCGTGGCGGCCCAGCCGGGTGGAGACGTACGCGGCGGACCCGCCCCCGGGCAGGGCACGCCGGGTGATGGCGGGGCGTCCCGCCTGGTCCCCGCTCGCGTAGCGTGCCGGGACCGTGACCTCGGGATCGGTCAGGTCGATCCGGTCGGACCACAGGGTGCCGGTCAGACCGTTGTCGAGCCGCACCTCCTCGTCCTCCAGCAGGGGGCCGAACTCCTCGATGCGGATGCCCAGCAGATCGCGCAGCGCCCCCGGGTAGCCGCCGAGGTGGACGTGGTCGTTCTCGTCGACGATCCCGGAGTAGTAGGTGGTGGCGAGGTGGCCGCCGCCGTTCACATACGTCTCGAGCCGGGCGGCGAGCGCCTGCGGGACGACGTGGAGGAGGGGGGCCGCGACGAAGTCGTACCCGGTGAGGTCGGTCGCGGTGGTGACGACGTCCACCCGGACGCCCAGGGCGAGGAAGGCGGAGTACCAGTCGAGCGCCTCCTGCCGGTAGCGCACCAGCGAGGAGGGCTGGGAGTCGCGTTCGACGGCCCACCAGGACTCCCAGTCGAACACCAGCGCCGCCCGAGCGGGCTGCCGTACGGAGCCGGTCACCGGGGTGAGGGCCTCCAGGGTCCGGCCGAGGGCGGTCACCGCGCGGAACAGCTCGCTGTCCGGGCCGGCGTGGGGCACCATCGCGGAGTGGTGCTTCTCGGCGCCCGCGGCG
The DNA here is from genome assembly GCF_055583745.1 of Streptomyces sp. NPDC104381. Taxonomy (NCBI): domain Bacteria; kingdom Bacillati; phylum Actinomycetota; class Actinomycetes; order Kitasatosporales; family Streptomycetaceae; genus Streptomyces; species Streptomyces sp. NPDC104381. Next base: position 642,711 of record NZ_JBVJNK010000003.1, on the reverse strand, counting down.
GACTGGCGCCACTGGAAGAAGCAGACCGCGTCGGCCCCGTGGGCGACGTGCACCAGGGAGTCACGGGCGAGTTCGCCCTCGCGCTTGGCGACGTTGACGGGCTGCCAGTTGACCGCGCTCGTCGAGTGCTCCATCAGGAACCAGGGCGCGCCCCCGGCGATGGAGTGGGTGAGCGAGGCGGAGAAGGACAGCTCGTCCAGGCGCTGCGGGCCGGGGTGCGCGTAGTGGTCGTTGGAGACGAAGTCGATCTCCGCGGCCCAGTCAGGGTAATGCATGCCCTTCGTCCCGCTCATCACCATGAAGTTGGTGGTGGCCGGGATCTCGGGGGTGACGCGGCGCAGGATCTCGCGTTCGGCGCGGAGGTAGTCCTTCAGCGCGTCGGAGGAGAAGCGCTTGAAGTCGAGCTGCTGGGTCGGGTTGGCGTGGCTCGCGGCCAGGCGCGGCGGCTGGATCTGTGCCCAGTCCCCGTAGTGCTGCGACCAGAAGGAGGTGGCCCAGGCCCGGTTGAGCTCCTCCAGGGTGGTGTAGCGGGCGCGCAGCCAGTCGCGGAAGGCCTGGGCGGCGTCGTCGGAGTAGTCGTAGATGTTGTGGCAGCCGAGCTCGTTGGAGATGTGCCAGGCGACCACGGCGGGGTGGTCCGCGTACCGGGTGGCCATGGCCTCGACCAGCCGCAGGGCGTGTCTGCGGAAGACGGGCGAGGTGGGCCGCCAGTGCTGGCGCGCGCCCTGGGAGAGGGTCTCCCCGGTGCGGGTGACCGGCAGGATCTCCGGGTGCAGGGTGGTGAGCCAGGGGGGCGGCGAGGCCGTGGCGGTGGCGAGGTCCACCGCGATTCCGCCGGCGTGGAGCAGGTCGAGCACCTCGTCCAGCCACTCGAAGTCCCACCGGTCCTCGGCCGGCTGGAGGCGCGCCCAGGAGAAGATGGCGACGGAGACGACGGTGACCCCGGCCTCCCGCATCAGCCGGACGTCTTCCTTCCACACCTCGCGCGGCCACTGCTCCGGGTTGTAGTCGGCCCCGTAGGCGAAGCGCGCGGGGCGGTCGTCGGAGGGCGGGCGCAGCCAGTGGCGCTCGGAGGCGGGGGTCATGATGATCCTTTCGGATACGGGGTGCGAGTGCGGCAGGGGGCGGCCGCCCGTCGGCGGGCGGCCGCCCCGTGCCGGTTCAGCGGCTGGAGGTCACTTGTTGACGCTGAAGCCCTGGTCGTTGCCGTAGGCGACGGCGGCCTTCTGCCATTCCTTCAGGCCGTCGGCCAGCGTGGTGTCGGAGACGTACGCCTTGCCCACGGAGTCGTTGAAGACGGAGTTCGCGTACACCTGGAACGGCAGGTAGGACCAGTCCTCCGGTACCTGGCTGGCGGACCGGGCGAAGATCTCGTTCGCCTTCTGGCCGCCGAAGTACGGGAAGGTGGTGTCGAGGAACGACGGGGAGGACAGGTCGGCGGTGGTCGCGGGGAAGGCGCCGCCCTCCAGGCGTGCCTGGACGCCGTCGGAGTGGTTGGCGTACTCGTTGAACGCGTACGCCAGGTCCTTGTTCTTGCCGTCCTTCATCACGGCGAGGGCGCTGCCGCCGTTCTCGGAGCTGACCTCGCCGCCCTTCTCCCACTGCGGGAGCGCCGCGGCACGCCAGTCACCCGAGGCCGACTCGACGCCCGAGACGAAGTTGGCGGGCATCCACGCGCCGGTGGCGAGGGTGGCGATGGTGCCGTCCGCGAGGCCCTTGTACCACTCGTCACTCCAGTTGGTGACGGGTGCCAGGAGCTTCTCGTCGATCAGCTTCTGCCAGACCTTGGTGTAGGCGAGGACACCCTTGTCGGCGGTGAGGTCGACCGTCACGTCGGTGTCGCGGTTCTTGAACGGGGTCCCGCCGGCCTGCCAGATCAGGCTGGTGGTGAACCCGGCGTCGCCGGTGTCGTTGGCTATGTAGGCCTTGGGGTCGGCGGCGTGCAGGGCACGGGCCGCCTCGAGGTACTCGTCCCAGGTGGTGGGGACGGCGATCTGGTGCTTGTCCAGCACCTTCTTGTTGTAGAAGAGCGCCATCGGGCCGGAGTCCATGGGCAGCGCGTACACGGCGTCGTCGACGGCGACCGCGTTCCACGGGCCCGGCGAGTAGTCGGCCTTGAACTCTCCCGCGCCGTACCGGCTGAGGTCCTCGAGGGACTTGCCGAGGGCGAACTGTCCGACGGCGTAGTACTCGACCTGCGCGACGTCCGGCACCCCGGACCCGGCCTGTACGGCGTTCTGCAGGGCGGTGTACTGGTCGTTGCCGGTACCGGCGTTGACCAGCTTCACCTTGACCTTCGGGTACTCCTTCTCGAAGTCGCTGACCACCTGCTTCAGCGTCGGTTCCCACGCCCACACCGTGATGGAACCGCCCTTCTTGAGGGCCGCCCGCAGGTCACCTCCGGATACCGTCTTGTCCGATGAGCCGGCGTCGCCGTCGGAGGACCCGCACGCGGTGAGGCTCAGCGCGGCCGCGCACAGCAGGCCGACGCCACGCATCGCGCGTCTGGTCATGGTTCTCATAATTGCTTCACTCCGTTGTGGTGAGGGTGGTGCGGGAACCGTCGGACGGCCGCACGGGGGTGCGTGGCCGGCGAGGGGTGGGGCGCCGCGCCGGTGGGGGGCCGTGGATGACCGGTCCCGGGGCGCGGAGTTGGGGTGGCCGGCAGGGCCGGGGAAGGGGTCATCCCTTGACGCTTCCCGCCGCCAGGCCGGACTGCCAGTAGCGCTGGAGCAGCAGGAAGGCGATGACCAGCGGCACGATGGTCAGGAGCGAACCCGTGATGACGAGGTTGAAGACCGGCTGGCCGCCGGCGGTGGACGCCTGTTCGTTCCAGGCGTTCAGCCCCAGGGTCAGCGGGTACCAGTCCGGGTTCTTGATCATGATCAGCGGCAGGAAGTAGTTGTTCCAGGTCTGCACCATGGTGAAGAGCAGGACCGTGACGATGCCGGGGCCCAGCAGCGGGAGCGCGACGCGGAAGAACGTCCGCAGCTCGCCGGATCCGTCCATCCTGGCCGCTTCGAGGAGCTCGGTGGGGACGGCCTCTGCGGCGAACACCCACATGAGGTAGAGCCCGAACGGTGAGATCAGCGAGGGGATGATGACGGCCCACGGCGTGTTGGTGAGCCCCATCTTGCTGAACATGAGGAAGGTGGGGACCGCCAGCGCGGTGGCGGGCACGGCCACGGCGCCGATGACCACGGCGAAGACGGCGCGCTTGCCGGTGAAGTCGAACTTGGCCAGCCCGTAGCCGCCGAGGACGGCGAGGAAGGTGGCACCGCCGGCGCCGGCGACGACGTACAGCAGGGTGTTGAGGAACCAGCGGACGAAGATGCCGTCGTCGTAGGTGAGCGTCTGGGAGATGTTGTCCCAGAGGGCGAAGTCACCGCTGAACCAGAGGCCGAAGGAGCCGAAGAGCCCCTTCTGCGTCTTGGTGGCGTTGATGACGAGCCAGGCCAGCGGCATGAGCGCGTAGAGCGCCGTCACGCCCATGAGCACCGTGAGCAGCACGCTGCGGCGGGGCCTGTCCGGCGAGTGGCGGGCGCGGGAGCCGCGACGGGGCGCGGGGGCGCGGTGGGTGGTACGCCGGGGCGTCTGCTCGGCGGTGAAGGAGGGGGCGCTCATCGTTCACGCCTCCTTTCGCATGCCGCGCAGCTGGACCGCGTAGGCGATGATCATCGTGACGACTCCCATGACGAGGGAGACCGTCGCCGCGTAGTTCTGCTGGCGTCCGGAGAAGGACAGCGTGTAGGTGTAGAAGTTGGGCGTGAAGTAGGTCGTGATCGCGTTGGGCGCCAGCTTCTGCAGGATGCTGGGCTCGTTGAACAGCTGGAAGCTGCCGATCACCGAGAAGATCGTCGCGATCACCAGCGCACCGCGGATCGCGGGGATCTTGACCGCGGTGATGATCCGCCACTGGCCCGCTCCGTCGATCTCGGCTGCCTCGTAGAGGGACTTGGGGACGACCCGCAGCGCCGAGTAGAAGATCAGCATGTTGTAGCCGATGAACTCCCAGGTGACGATGTTGCCGATGCTCGCCAGCACCAGGGACGGGGAGAGCGGGTCGGGCAGGGTCACACCGAAGGCGTCGTTGAAGTTGCCCACCAGCCCGAAGCGGGTGCCGTAGATGAAGCCCCACATCAGGGTGGCGACGACGGCGGGCACGGCGTACGGCAGGAAGACGGCTATCCGGAAGAAGCTCTTGCCGTAGATCCGGCCGCTGTCCAGGGCCAGGGCGACGAGCAGGGCGAGACCGAGCATGATGGGGACCTGCACCACCAGGAAGAGCGCCACCCGGCTCACGGCCGCCCAGAACTGCTCGTCCTCGAAGGCCCGCTGGAAGTTCTCCAGGCCGACGAACGACGTCCCGCCCACCAACTGGTCCCGGAAGAAGCTCAGATACAGCGAGTAGATGATCGGAGCCAGGAACACCAGGGCGAACACGGCCATGAAGGGCCCTACGAACACCCAGCCGACCTGCCCGCGCCTGCCTCTGCGGACACGCCGGCCGCGGGACCCTCGGGCTGGTGGACGGCGTCCGGTCGTGATCGGCGTAACGGCCGTCATGGGTACTCCTGTTGGTCCGGCGTTGTGCAGGGCCCCGGCCGGATGGAGACACCGGACATCGTGGAGGCGCTGTGCTTGAGGGGGCCGAAGTCCACGCGGACATCCATGCGGATGTTTACGTAAACATTTCTCGGTGAAGTGATGTCTACACGTCTCTCACGCCATGGTCAAGGCTCGGTTTGCCTGCTGCGCCGACCAGTTGGGACGTGCCGGGCCCGCCGGATCCTCCGAGCGGCCGCACCCTGGTGTGCCCGTGTGTCGGCGCAGGGCGTCCGGAGTGGTAGAAATGCCCTTGGTCCGCCCCTCGGTCCGCACGCGAATACGAGCCACACGCGCAGCAGAGACAGGGCCGGTCCCGATCGGAGCACCCCCACATCACGCGCGGCCGGCACCCGGCCCCGCGGCCGGAACGCCATGCCCAGACGGCGAAAGGCTCACACGGCCACGACGGAGGCGGACGCAGTGCAGGGAAAGGAACAGGCCATGGACCGGCCGTCCCGCAAGGAGGCCTCGATGGCCGACGTCGCACGTCTGGCCGGTGTCTCCTCGCAGACCGTCTCCCGTGTCTCCAACGGGAGCACGGTGGTGTCCGAGGAGACCCGCGACCGCGTCCTGAGCGCCATGAAGGAGCTGAACTACCGCCCCAACAGCGCCGCGCGCGCCCTGAAGAGCGGGAAGTTCCGCACGCTGGGCGTCGTCCTGTTCACCCTCGCCACGACGGGCAACGTCCGCACCCTGGAGGCCATTTCCGCCTCCGCCGCGGACGAGGGCTACGCGATCACCCTGCTGCCCGTCGCGACGCCCACCAGCACGGGGGTCAGGGGCGCCGTGACCATGCTCGGCGAGCAGGTCGTGGACGGCATCATCGTGATCATGGAAGTCCGGCTCCTGGACGCCGCCATCTCACTGCCGCCGCACACCCATGTCGTGGTGGCCGACTCCGACGCGGGCGACCGCTACAGCGTCGTGGACACCGATCAGTCGGGGGGTGCCAGGGCCGCCGTGCGCCATCTCCTCGACCTCGGCCACCGCACGGTGGCGCACGTCGCCGGCCCGTCGGAGTCGTACGCCGCCCAGCGCCGCGCGCACGCCTGGCGGCAGACCCTGGAGGAGGCGGGCCGTCCGGTCCCGCCACCGGTGGACGGCGACTGGTCGGCCGCCTCGGGATATGAGGCGGGCCTCGTCCTGGCGGCGGACCCGTCCTGCACCGCGGTCTTCGCGGCCAACGACCAGATGGCGCTGGGCGTCCTGCGCGCCCTTCAGGAACGCGGCAGGCGCGTCCCGGAGGACGTCAGCGTCGTCGGCTTCGACGACATCGCCGACTCCGCTTCGTTCCTTCCGCCCCTGACCACCGTCCACCAGGACTTCGCCGAGATCGGCCGGCGGTGCGTCGAGGGCGTCCTGCGGCAGATCCGCGACGAGACGACGGAGCACGGCACCACCCTGGTCCCGACCCACCTGGTCGTCCGGGCGAGCACGGGCCCGCCGCCGCGGGGATGACGGCCCGGCCGGGCGGGCCCCGGCCGGGCCAACCGCCCTACTGTTCCCAGTACTTCACCGTCACAGGCGCTCACGAGTGCGCACCCCCTTTACGGACCTGTCATGTCCCGCTAACTTCCTGGATGCAAGAGATTGCAGAAAGGTTCTGACGGAGATTTCCGCCAGAAGCACTGCTCGCCCGAACCCCGAGGCGCGTCCGGGTTCTCCGGCGGGGTCCTGGCAGCCGCTCGCGGAGCGGCTGTGCTGTCGGCAGTCGCGGTCCACCCGCCCGCGGCCCTCCCCTGGAGCACACGCATGAGACGTACCCCTGTCCGGCTGCTCGGACGACCGGCTGCCGCGGCCGTCGCCGCGGTGGTGACGCTGGGCCTCCTGGCCCCGGCGCCCGGCCCGTCCGGAGCGGAGCCGGCCGTACCGGTGGCCGCCTCGGAGTCCACCGCCACCGTCTTCTACTACACGAAGACCAAGAACTGGTCCTCCTACCGGCTGCATTACGCGCCCGACGGCGGCTCCTGGACCACCGTTCCCGGAGTGGCCATGGAGGCCGCTTGCACGGACTGGGTGAAGCAGACCGTCACGCTGGGCGGCGCGTCCGGCCTCGCCGCCACGTTCAACAACGGCTCCGGCGTCTGGGACAACAACGCCGGCAAGAACTACGCCCTGGGCACCGGCACGGTCACCGTCAAGGACGGTGTGGTGGCCCACAGCGACCCCTGCGCGGGCACCGGAACGGCCCCCGAGGAGGAGGACGCGGAGGGCCGTACGGCCTCGGTCTACTACTCGACGGCCTCGGTCGGCTGGACGACCACCAACCTCCACTACCGGCCCGCGGGCGGTTCCTGGACCACCGTTCCCGGAGTGGGCATGGAACCGGCCTGCACCGGCTGGGTCAGGAGGACGGCGGACCTCGGCACCGCCACCTCGATGCAGGCCGCCTTCAACAACGGCAACGGGGTCTGGGACAACAACAACGGCGCCGACTACACGGTCCCCGCCGGTCTCACCACGGTGAAGGACGGGAAGGTCACCGCCGGCGCGGCGGACCCCTGCGCCGCGGAGACGCCGGACACCCAGGCACCCACCGCCCCGGCGAAGGTCTCGGCCGCCGCGGACGGGGTGTCCGTGGTGCTGACCTGGGATCCGTCCACCGACGACCGCGGCGTGACGAAGTACCAGGTCACGCGGACGGGCGGGACCAAGGGAACCGCGGTGACCGACGTCGGGTCCACGGTGTACTCGGACACCGGTCTGGAGGCGAGGACGGCCTACAGCTACACCGTCAGGGCCGTCGACGCCGCGGGGAACGTCTCGGCGGCGTCCGCCGTGGCGACCGCCACCACCGGGGAGAAGCCGGCGGCCCCGGCCGCCGGGAAACCGCTCGGCACCGACCCCCGCAAGGACCCCGTCTACTTCGTCCTCACCGCCCGCTTCAACGACGGTGACACCACGAACAACCGGGGCGGCAGCCAGCACGAGAAGTCGGGCAACGCCGCCAACGGCGACCCGATGTTCCGGGGCGACTTCAAGGGCCTGGTCGACAAGCTCGACTACATCAAGGGGCTGGGCATGTCGGCCGTCTGGATCACCCCCGTGGTCCTGAACCGGTCCGACTACGACTACCACGGCTACCACGGCTACGACTTCTACGAGGTCGACTCCCGGCTGGAGTCGGCCGGGGCCTCGTACCAGGACCTCATCGACGCGGCCCACGCCAAGGGCATGAAGATCTACCAGGACGTCGTCTACAACCACTCCTCGCGCTGGGGCGCCAAGGGCCTGTTCACCCCGACGACGTACGGGGTCCGCGACACCCAGTGGAGCTGGTACTACGACGAGAGGAACGACGGCTTCGAGTACGACGGCCTCACCGTCGAGCCGAAGTCCGGGAAGTCGTACTACAACGGCGACCTGTGGTCCACGGCCGAGCCCTCGGGCAACACCTGCGTCAACTGGGGCACGCCCACCGGGGCCACCTCCCCGGAGAGCTACAGGATCTACAACTGCCAGTGGCCCAGCCCCACATCGGGCATGTTCCCGAAGGCGTACTACCACAACTGCTGGATCGGCAACTGGGAGGGCGAGGACTCCCGCAGCTGCTGGCTGCACGACGATCTCGCCGACTTCAACACCGAGAGCGCGCCCGTGCAGAACTATCTGATCGGCGCCTACGACAAGTACATCGACATGGGCGTCGACGGCTTCCGTGTCGACACCGCCGTGCACATCCCCCGCACCACCTGGAACCGGCGCTTCCTGCCCGCCATCCAGGAACGCGTCACCCAGCGGTTCGGCGCCGAGGCCGCGAAGAACTTCTTCGTCTTCGGTGAGGTCGCCGCCTTCGTCAACGACAAGTGGAACCGCGGCTCCGTCAACCACTCCGCCCAGTTCTACACCTGGAAGGAACGCAAGGAGTACAGCGCGGACGACGAGAAGGCCGCTCTGGAGATGTACGACTACGAGCAGCAGCAGGGCACCGGATCACAGCCGACGTCCACCAACGCCTTCCTGAACGGCAACACCTACCACACACCGGACCACAGCCGGTTCTCCGGGATGAACGTCATCGACATGCGGATGCACATGAACTTCGGTGACGCCAACAACGCCTTCAGCAACGGCAAGGACTCCGACGACAGTTACAACGACGCCACCTACAACGTCGTGTACGTCGACAGCCACGACTACGGTCCCAACAAGAGCAGCGAACGGTACGCGGGCGGCACGGACGCCTGGGCGGAGAACATGTCGCTGATGTGGACCTTCCGGGGCATCCCCACGCTGTACTACGGCTCCGAGATCGAGTTCCAGGCCGGCAAGAAGATCGACTGCGGGCCCACCTGCCCGCTGGCGACGACCGGCCGGGCGTACTACGGCGCCCATCTCGCGGGCGACGTCAAGGCGTCGGACTTCGGCACGGTCGCGTCGGCGACCGGCGCGGTCGCCGACACCCTGGCGAAGCCGCTGGTCAAGCATGTGCAGCGGCTCAACCAGATCCGCCGTGCGGTGCCCGCCCTGCAGATGGGGCAGTACTCCACCGAGGGCATCACCGGCTCGATGGCGTACAAGCGCCGCTACACCGACGCGGCGAGCGGCACGGACAGCTTCGCGCTGGTGACGGTCTCGGGCGGCGCCACGTACACGGGCATCCCGAACGGCACGTACAAGGACGCCGTCACGGGTGACACCCAGGTGGTGACGGGCGGGACGCTCGCCGTACCGGCGCCGGGCAAGGGCAACCTGCGGGTGTACGTCCTCGACCTCGGCGGCGAGAACGCGGCTCCGGGGAAGATCGGCGCGGCGGGTCCCTATCTGAAGTGAGCCACCGTGTGACGGACGCGCGGGCGCACGCGTCCGTCACACCGGCCCGGCTCTCACCGCCCGCCGTCCACCCGGCGCAGGGTCCGCAGCAGGTACTCCTTGCGGTTCAGCGGGTCACGGTCGGTCCTGGACCGGTACGGGACGGGGCCGTCGACCGGCCGGTGTCCCTCGAAGGCGGACTCCAGCACGCCCTCACCGCGCGTCAGCCCCGGCAGCTGCTGCTGCAGCTCATGCACCCGGGCCGCCGGGACCACGCCCTCCACCACGCAGACACCGTCGTGCGTCTCCGGGGGCCCGGGGACGGCGCGCAGCCGGGCGAGCACGGGCACGAGCGGGCCCAGGGCGTCGGCGGGGATCTCGGCACGGAAGCGGTGCATCGGCTCGTACACCGTGGTCCCGGCCCGCCTCAGGGCGTCCATCAGCACCAGCGGCGTCAGATGGCGGAAGTCGCCCGCCGTACTCGACATGCTCTTGTCGAACACCGCGTGCGAGTGGCTCTGCCGGGGCCAGTACCCGGAATGCGTCATGGTGACCACGCAGTCGGTGACCCGCCATCCGTGAATTCCCTGGCCGAGCGTTTCCAGGACGGTCTCCTCCACCGCCCGCATCAACGCGTACGGCATGGAGCCGAGCTCGACCTCCCGGCGGAATTCCACCCCGCTGCCGAATGCGGCGGGCTCCACGCGGAGTCCGACGGTGGCGAGAAAGGGATTCGGCTCCGTGTCGATGAATTCGACGGCCGAACCCGTTCCGGCGGGCCTTTCCAGGCAGATGGTCGTCGTCTCCCGGAAGCCGACCTCGATGCCGTACTCGTCCGCCAGCGTCGCCTGGATGACCTCCTTCTGCACCTCGCCGTAGAGCGACAGGGACACCTCCTGGCGGAGGTCGTCACGGCGTACGCCGATCAGCGGGTCCTGCTCCGCCAGGTGACCGAGCGCGATGTGCAGGGCACCCCTGTCCTGACGGCGGCAGGGGGTGACGACGGTCTCCAGCGTCGGCGGGGCGAAGTGGGTGCGCGCGGGCTCCGCGGCCGGTTCGCCGATCCTGTCCCCGATCCGGACGGCGTGCAGGCCTCGGAGCCTGCCGATCCTTCCGGCGGGGAGCACGGTCTCACGGACGTCGGTCCCGTGGTCGAAGACGGTGATGCCCGAGATCTTGCCCTCGCGGCCCTCCTGCTCGCCGTCGCCCCGCAGCCGGACGCGTTCCCGGGTGCGTACCGTCCCGGAGAACATCCGGGCGTACGCGATCTTCTCCCCCGCCGGGCCGCGTTCGACCTTGAAGACGGTGCCCGAGGCCGGGCCGGCGGTGTCCTGGTCCGTGACGGGAAGGAACTCCGCGATGCCCGCGGCCAGTTCGGCCACGCCTGCGCCGGTGACCGCGGAGCCGAAGTACACGGGGTGCACGAGCGCCTGACGGGTCTGCCGGGCCAGTCGCTCGCGCAGCCGGCCGTACGGGACGCCTGCCCCGCCCTCGACGTACGCCGTCAGGAGGTCGTCGTCGTGGGTGGTGAGCAGATCGGTCAGCGCGGTGACGAAGGCCGGGTCGGCGGCGGTGAACGGCCGGGTGCGCGCCTCCCTGGTGCCCAGGGCGTCGGCGGGGCCCATCGCGACGACCGCGGGGGACAGCCGCCGCGCGATGTCGGCCAGGGCCCCCTCGTACCGGGCGCCGGCCCGGTCGGTCTTGTTCACGAACACGAGCGTGGGGATCCGCAGGCGGCGCAGGGCCCGCATCAGGATCCGGGTCTGCGCCTGGACGCCCTCGACGGCGGAGACCACGAGCACGGCGCCGTCGAGCACGCCGAGGACGCGCTCCACCTCGGCGATGAAGTCGGGGTGCCCGGGGGTGTCGATCAGGTTGACCGTGACGCCGTCGAGGGCGAAGGACACCACGGCGGACTTGATGGTGATGCCGCGCTGCCGCTCCAGGGCGAGGGTGTCGGTCCGTGTGCTGCCGTCGTCGACGCTGCCGACCGCGTCGATGACCCCGGCGGTGTGGAGCAGCCGCTCGGTCAGGCTCGTCTTACCGGCGTCGACATGCGCCAGAATTCCCAGGTTCAATGTGTGCACTGAGCTTCGGGTCCTCGAGATAGGGGTGAATTCCTGTCTGGGTGGACACAGAAGCTCGGCGCATGGACATCTCCCTGGTTCGTCGGCTGGTTCGGGGATTACAGCAGGGCGCCCCGCCGGGCGGCAATCGATTAATCCCGGAGGTGCGGGAAGCGCAGTTCGGTACGGCTGCGCGCGGTGTCGCCGGGGCGCAGCACGGTGCTGGGCAGGTCCGGCCGGTTGGGTGAGTCGGGCAGGTGCTGGGTCTCCAGGCAGATGGAGCCGTGCCGTTCGTGGCGGCGGCCGGCGCCGTCGGTGAAGGAGCCGTCGAGCTGGTTGGCGGTGTAGACCTGGATGCCGGGCTCGGTGGTCCACACCTCCAGGATGCGGGCCGCGTCCGGGGCGGTGAGGCGTGCGGCGCGGCGCAGGCCGGCTCCGGTGTCCCGCAGCACCCAGGAGTGGTCGAAGCCGCCCGCGGAGCGCAGCTGTCCGTCCTCCGTGCCGAGGCGTTCCGCGAGGACCTGGGGCGTGGTGAGGTCGAACGGGGTCCCTCGGACCTCGGCGGGCGCTCCCAGGGGGATGCCGTCGTCGTCCACCGGGAGGTAGGTGTCGGCGTCGACCTCCAGGCGGTGGCCGAGCACGCCGTCGTGGCCGGTCAGCTCGAAGTAGGCGTGGTTGGTGAGGTTGACGACCGTGGGGCGGTCGGTGACCGACGCGTAGTCGACGGCCAGGGTGCCCTCGGTGTCGAGGGTGTACGTGACGGTGACGTCCAGTGCCCCGGGAAAGCCCATGTCGCCGTCGGGGCTGTGCAGGGTGAGCCGCACGGAGACGGTGTCGTCGGTGCGGTCGGAGGCCGCTTCCCACACCTTGGTGTGGAAGCCGTCCGGTCCTCCGTGCAACGCGTGGCCCCGGTCGTTGGCGGGGACGTGGTGCTCGGTGCCGTCCAGGACGAAGCGGCCGTGGGCGATGCGGTTGGCGTAGCGGCCCACGACGGCGCCGAAGTAGGGGTGTTTGGCCGTGTAGTCGTCGAGGCCCGGGAGCGAGCGGACGACGGACGCGGTGGCGCCCGTGGTGTCCGGCACGGTGAGGCGGTGCAGGGTCGCGCCGTAGGTGAGGACCTCGGCTCGGACCCCCGTACCGCTGTCGAGGGTCCAGAGGTCGGTCCGGGTCCCCTGGACGGAGCCGAAGGGGGTGCGGTGCACGGTGGGGCGCGGCATCAGTGATCCTCGGTGCGGCCGGAGTCGGTCCCGGCCTGGGTGGATTCGCGGACGACGAGGCGGTAGCCGGGGCGTGGCCTGCGCGGTTCGGCGACGGGCGTGCCCGAGAGCTGCTCGACGAGGCTGTCGACGGCGAGGCGGGCGATGGCTTCCTTGTCGGGGGCGATGGTGGTGAGCGTGGTGGTCGTGTAGCGGCTCTCCTCGATGTCGTCGAAGCCGACGACGGCGATGTCCTCGGGGATCCGCAGTCCGCGTTCGGTGATGGTCCGCATCGCGCCGATGGCGATGAGGTCGTTGTACGCGAACACGGCGTCGGGGCGCTGTCCCTGGTCGAGGAGTTGCGCCATGCCGGTGGCGCCGTCCTCGCGGCCGTAGCCGTCGGTGACCACGACGAGTGATTCGTCGGGTGTGATGCCGGCGGCCTCCAGCTCCTCGCGCCAGCCCCGGAGCCTGAGGTGTGCGGGCTGGCGTTCCTGGCCGGTGCGTGATCCGAGGAAGGCGATACGGCGGTTGCCCTGGCCGACGAGGTGGCGTACGGCGGCGCGGGCCGCCGCCACGTTGTCGATGGCGATGTGGTCGTACGGCGCTTCGTACTCGCGCTCGCCGAGCAGGACCAGTGGCGCGGTCTCGGTGCGCGCCATGAGGTCCTCGGTCTCCAGATGGATGGGGCTGAGGATGAGACCGTCGATCACATGGGACCGGAAGCCCTGGCTGACCAGGAGTTCCTTCTCCCTGAGTCCGGCGGTGTGGTCGACCAGGACGGTGTAGTCGTGCCGGGCGGCCGCGTCGATGACGGCTCCGGCGAGTTCCGCGAAGTACGGGTTGCCGAATTCGGGGACGGCGAGGGCGATGATGCCGGTGCGGCCCTTGCGCAGATGGCGGGCGGTGAGGTTCGGCCGGTAGCCGAGCTCGTCGATCGCCTGCTGCACCTTGGCGCGCATCGCGGGTGTGACGTGCTGATAGTTGTTCACCACGTTCGACACGGTCTTGATGGACACGCCCGCCCGTTGTGCAACGTCCTTGAGGCTGACGCCCACGGCACTCCTTGGTTCGGCTCGGCTCGGCTTGGCTCTGTGGCCGGCCCGTATGCGGCCGGCCTGTCGTCAGGTGCTTCTGCGACTGCGCGCGAGATAGCGCTGCGCCACCACGACAACGATAAGGAAACCGCCGCTGACGACCGACTGGTACGAGGAGTTGAGCGAGCCGATCTGGTTGATCAGGTTCTGGATGACGGCCAGCAGCAGGACGCCCCAGAGGGTTCCGCTGATCGATCCGGCGCCGCCGATGAGCAGGGTTCCGCCGATGACGACGGCGGAGATCGCGTCGAGTTCCATGCCCACGCCGACGATGGTGACGCCGGAGGACAGCCTGGCGGCGTTGAGGGCGCCGGCGAGTCCGGCGAGCAGGCCGCTGAGTGTGTAGACGAGGATCTTCGTACGGGCGACGGGGAGGCCCATCAGGGTGGCCGCGTCGCTGCTGCCGCCCACCGCGAAGAGGGACTGTCCGAAGGAGGTGCGCTGAAGGACGAGTCCGCCGGCCCCGAAGAGCACGAGGGCGATGATGATCGGGTAGCCGAAGCCCCAGACACTGCCCTGGCCGAGCTCGCCGAAGGCGGAGTCCTTGGGCACCAGGTAGGTGGTGGCGCCCTCGTCGGTGAGGGCGAGCAGCAGGCCGCGGGCCCCCAGGAGGGTGGCGAGGGTGACGATGAAGGGCGCCATGTTCCCGCGGGCGATGAGGAACCCGTTGAGCAGGCCGACGCCGCCGCAGACCACGAGGGGCAGCAGCAGCGCGGCGAGGAATCCGTACTGCGAGGCCCAGGCGGCGAGGACTCCGCCGAGGGCGAAGACCGATCCGACGGACAGGTCGATGCCGCCGGTGATGATGACCATCGTCATGCCGAGGGCGACCACGGCGAGGAAGGAGGCCTGGATGGTGACACCGCGGGCGTTGTCCAGGGACGCGAACGTCGGGTAGATGAAGGAGGCGGCGATCACGACGGTCAGCAGGACCGCGAGGACGCCCTGGCGTTGCAGGAGTTCGGCGGCGCGCTGCCGGCCGGTCTGCTCGGGGCCGGCTGCGGGGCGGGCCGCGGGCGCCTTCGGCGCGGGCGGGGCCGGGGCTGCGGTGGCGGGCTTGGTTTCGTTCATCGGGACCGACGCTCCCGGGCGACGTAGACGGCGGCGATGATGATGGCCGCCTGGGCGATCTGTGCGGTGGAGTCGGGCAGGTCGTGCTTGACGAGGGTGGCGCGCAGCAGCTGCATGAGCAGGGCGCCCGCGACGGTGCCGAGCACCCGGACGGAGCCCCCGTTGAGGGGGGTGCCGCCGACGACGACCGCCGTGATGGCGGAGAGTTCCATGAGGGTGCCGAGCGAGGAGGGGTCGCTCGCGGTGAGCCTGGCGGTGGCGAGGATGCCGGCGAGGGCCGCGAGCACTCCGCAGAGCACGTACACGCCGATGAGGACCCGCTTGACGGGGAGTCCGGCGAGGGCGGCGGCGGAGCGGTTGCCGCCGATGGCGACGACCTGGCGGCCGAAGGTGGTGCGCTGCACCAGGAAGGCGACGGCGACGGCGAGGACCGCGGCGATCCACACGACCAGCGGGATGCCGAGGAAGGAGCCGGTGCCCAGCGACAGCAGGTCGGGGTTGACGATCTGCTTGAGCTGGCCGTCGGCCATGACCAGCGCGAGGCCGCGGCCTCCGACGAAGAGGGCGAGCGTGGCCACGATGGGCTGGAGCCCGACGAGGGAGACGAGGGCGCCGTTGACGGCTCCGACGACCGCGCCGGCCAGCAGGGAGACGACCAGGGCCGGTACGAGTCCGTATCCGAGGTAGAGCGGGAGGAAGGCGGCGGCGAGCGCCATGGTCGAGCCGACGGACAGGTCGACGCCCTCGGTGCCGATGACCAGGGCCATGCCCAGGGCGACGATGACGATGGGGGCGACCTGGACGAGCTGGGTGCGGAAGTTGTCCGCGGTCATGAAGTGGTCGGTGAACAGGGCGTTGAAGAGCAGCACCACGGCCACGGCGACGTACACGCCGTAGCGCTGGTACCAGGCGGGGTCGCGCAGCCGGGCCAGGGGGCTCGCCGGGTTGTCGGGCTTGTCGCTCTTCGCGGGCGGGGCGACGGCGGTCTGGGTCATCGGGGGTCCTCCTGGGCGGCCGGGGCCCGGTCCGCCGGCTGCGGTGCGTGGTCGGCGAGCACTTCGAGCAGCCGGTCCTCGGCCACGTCGTCGCCGGACAGCTCTCCGGCGACCGCTCCGCCGCGCAGGACGACGATCCGGTCGGCGCCCTCGATGAGCTCCTCGATGTCGGAGGAGATGAGCAGGACGGCGAGGCCCTCTCCGGCGAGGTCGTCGATGAGGCTCTGGACCTCGGCCTTGGCTCCCACGTCGATGCCCCGGGTGGGTTCGTCGAGCAGCAGGACCTTGGGTTCCAGGCAGAGCCAGCGGGCCAGCAGGACCTTCTGCTGGTTGCCGCCGGAGAGTTCGCCGACCTTCTGCTCGGGGCTGGACGCCTTGATCCGCAGGCGCTTCATGAAGATGTCGACGATCCGGTCCTGCTTGGCGCGCGAGACGACACCGGCCCGGGAGAGGCGGGGCATGGCCGCCAGGACGATGTTCTCGCGTACGGAGAGACCGGGCACGATGCCCTCGGCCTTGCGGTCCTCGGGCAGCAGGCTGATGCCGGCGCGGATGGCAGCGGCCGGGGTGAGGCGCTTCAGCGTGGTGCCGTCGACGGTGAGTTCGCCCTTGTCCAGGGGCAGTGCGCCGGACAGTGCCTTGGCGGTCTCGCTGCGGCCGGAGCCGAGGAGTCCGCCGAGGCCGAGCACCTCGCCCGCGTACAGCGACACGGATATGTCGTGCAGCTGGAGGCGGCTGGAGAGACCGGTCGCGGTGAGTACGGGCGTACGGGCCGCTTCGTGTCCCTCCGTGGCGAAGCTGGTGACGCCGGAGCGGCGTACCTCGGAGAGGTCGCGGCCGAGCATCATCGACACGAGCTGCATCCGGTCGAGGTCGGCGAGGTCGCCGGTGTGGATGTGGCGTCCGTCGCGCAGGACGGTGACGCGGTCGCAGATCCGGTAGAGCTCGTCCATGCGGTGGCTGACGTACAGGACGGCGATGCCCTGGCTCCGCAGGCGTTCGATGACGCGGAAGAGGGTCTCCACCTCGCGGGGTTCGAGCGAGGAGGTCGGCTCGTCCATGATGACGACCTGGGCGTTGACGGACACGGCCCGGGCGAGGGCGACCATCTGCTGGGTGCCGACGCCGAGGGTGTGCAGGGGGCGCCGGGGGTCGACGCGTACGCCGAACCCGTCGAGCAGGTCGCCCGCCTCGCGGTGCATGCGGGCGAAGTCGATGAGGCCGAAGCGGTTCCTCGGTTCACGGCCCAGGAAGATGTTCCGCGCCACGCTCATCAGCGGGACGAGGTTGACCTCCTGGTAGATCGTGGAGATTCCGGCCTGCTGTGCCTCGAACGGCCGGGAGAACCTGACCGGTTCCCCCGCCATCCGCAGTTCGCCACCATCCGGGCGGTAGACGCCGGTCAGCACCTTGATGAGGGTGGACTTGCCCGCGCCGTTCTCCCCGACCAGCGCGTGGGTCTCCCCCGCGCGCAGGGAGAAGGTGACGTCGTCGAGAGCGACGACGCCGGGGAACCGTTTGCTCACCGAGCGGGCTTCGAGCACCGTGGCCGCCGTGTCGCCGGCCGCCTCCGGTGCCTGAGGTACTGCTTCGGGTGGTGCCATGGGTCTTCTCGGCCTTCCGCTGTCCAAGGGGTGAGGGCCCGGGGGCCGCCGTGGCCCGGTACGGGCGCCACGGCGGCCGGGGCCGCTGGGTTCAGGAGCGGATCAGAACGCCCCGCCGAGCGATTCCTTGGCGTTGGTCTCGTCGTAGGCGCGGTCGGTGATGATGACGTTCTCCGGGATCTCCTCGCCGCCGTAGAACTTCTGGGCGGTCGCGAAGGCCAGCGGGCCGAAGCGCGGGTTGGACTCGATGACGGCGTTGTACTCGCCGTTGACCAGGGCCTGTACGGCGTTGCGGGTGCCGTCGACCGAGACGATCTTGACGTCCTTGCCGGGCTTCTTGCCGTTGGACTTCAGCGCGGTGACGGCGCCGAGGCCCATCTCGTCGTTCTCCGCGTAGACGGCGTTGATCTCGGGCTTGGACTGGATGAGCTGCTCCATGACCTGCTGGCCCTTGTCACGGGCGAACTCGCCGGTCTGCTGGGCGACGATCTCGATGCCGGGCGCCTTGGCCTTGATCTGGTCGACGAAGCCCTTGGTCCGGTCGGTGGTCACGTTGTTGCCGGAGGCGCCGAGAAGGATGGCGACCTTGGCCTTGCCGCCGGTCGCCTTGATCATGGCGTCGGCGGCGCGCTTGCCCTGCTCGACGAAGTCGGAGCCGAGGAAGGCCACGTAGTCCTTGCACGCCGTGGAGTTGACCTTGCGGTCGATGGTGAGGACGGGCACCTTCTTCGCCGCCGCGGCCTTGAGCGCCGGCTCCAGGCCGTCGGAGTTCAGCGGCGCGATGATGAGGAACTGGGCGCCCTGGGAGAGCATGTCCTGGATGTCGCTGATCTGCTTGGACAGCTGCGACTGCGCGTTGGTGGTGAGCAGCTTCTTGACGCCGACCTTGGCGGCCTCGTCCTTGATCGACTGGGTCTCGGCGATCCGGAACGGGTTGGCCTCCTTCTCCGACTGGGAGAAGCCGACGATCGCGTTCTTGAGGTCGATCTTGGGCGCGCCGTAGCTCTGCAGCGAGCAGCCGGGGCCGGAGGCGGCCTCGGGGGACTTGGCCGCCTGGGCTCCCTGGCTGCTGTCACCGCCCGCGTTGTCCGAGGTCTCCGACTTGGAGCAGCCGGAAACGGCCAGCGTGGCGGTGGCGGCGATCAGGCAGGCCGCGGCGAGGGTACGGGATCGACGCTGGATCATCATGCGCGGGACGCTCCTTGGCGGGGTGACGGCACACCGTTCGGCGTGCGGTCGGGCATGGCGGGACGGTGCGTCAGCCGCTCGGCGGCAGTTGACGCTGCATCCCTCACGACCCCGCTGCGAGCTGCGGAAACTATGGTCGTGAGGGCTTGTGCGGCCTCTCGGCGGCTCGGTTTACAACGTTATATAGGCGCGGTGGCGCAGGCGGCAAGAGAGTTGTCGATGCGTTTCCAAAATGTGTCACCCGGAGGCGCGGCCCGTCATGGAGCCGCCGCCGGGGCGGGACGGCACCAGCTGCTGCGCCACCTCTGGACACCGGCTTGACCGCGTGCTGTCATACCGCCGACATCAATTTTCCAACGTTGCAAGCGAGTTGTCGTGCCGTCGCCCCCTCGGCGCGACAGCCATCTTCGCCATGCGCCGGCCCGTCCGGGCCGGTCACCCCACCCCTGCCCGGTCCGGGCCGGTCACCGCGCCCCTGTCCGGCAGAGCAGAAGCGGAGTCCCCACACGATGCCCCTGAACCGCAGACAACTCATGGCGAGCGCCCTGGTCACCGCCGCCGCGGCCACCTCGGCCGGCCGCTGGGCCACGACCGCGACCGCCGCCGAAGGCGTCGCGGCCGCCGCGCGCGGCGGCCACTACTCCCCCAACGCCGCGCCGCTGCACCCGACGGCGTTCCTGAAGCTGCCGCCCGGCCGGGTCACCGCCAAGGGCTGGCTCGCCGGCCAGCTCGAACTCCAGCTGGACGGACTGTGCGGCCGCTACGAGGAGTTCTCCCACTTCCTCGACTTCGAGGCCACCGGCTGGGTCCGCCCGGACCGGGGAGGCTGGGAGGAAGTCCCCTACTGGCTGCGCGGCTACACGGACCTGGCGATCGTCACCGGCGACGCGAAGGCGCTGGCCTCCGCACGCCGGTGGATCGACGCGATCCTCACCACCCAGCAGTCCGACGGCTTCTTCGGGCCGAAGGCGCTGCGCACGTCGCTGAACGGCGGGCCCGACTTCTGGCCGTTCCTGCCGCTGATCCAGGCGTTGCGCTCCTGGCAGGAGTACAGCGACGACAACCGGATCATCCCGTTCCTCAGCAGGTTCTTCCGCTACATGAACGCCCAGGGCCCCGGTGCCTTCGACACCAGCTGGATCGCGCTGCGCTGGGGCGACGGCCTGGACAGCGTTTACTGGCTGTTCAACCGCACCGGTGACGCCTTCCTGCTCGATCTCGCCGACAAGATCCACCGCTACGGCGCCGACTGGGGCGACAACCTGGTCAACCCGCACAACGTCAACATCGCCCAGGGCTTCCGGGAACCCGCCCAGTACGCCCTGCGCAGCGGATCGGCGCAGGACACCCGGAACACGTACGGGACGTACGCGAAGGCCATGGACCAGTACGGGCAGTTCCCCGGTGGCGGTTTCGCCGGCGACGAGAACGCCCGGCCCGGACACGGAGACCCCCGCCAGGGCTTCGAGACCTGCGGGATCGTCGAGTTCATGGCGAGCCACCAGCTGCTCACCCGGATCACCGGCGACCCGCTCTGGGCGGACCGCTGCGAGGAGCTGGCCTTCAACTCGCTGCCCGCCTCGCTCGACCCGTCGGGCAGGGCGATCCACTACATCACCAGCGCCAACAGCGTCGACCTGGACGACGTGCCCAAGCGGGACCGGCAGTTCCAGAACGGCTTCGCCATGCAGGCCTACCTGCCGGGCGTCGACCAGTACCGCTGCTGCCCCCACAACTACGGCATGGGCTGGCCCTACTTCGTCGAGGAGCTGTGGCTCGCCACGCCGGACGGCGGTCTCGCCGCCGCCATGTACGCGGCCTGCGAGGTCACCGCGAAGGTCGCGGACGGCACGGAGGTCACCTTCACCGAGGAGACCGGCTACCCGTTCACGGACACGGTCACCCTCACGCTCCGGGCCCCGAAGCGGCTGAGCTTCCCCCTGGTGCTGCGCGTGCCCGCCTGGTGCGCCGAGCCGGAGATCCGCGTCAACGGGCAGCGCGTATCCGCTCCGGCGGGCCCCGCCTTCACCCGGGTCGAGCGGACCTGGGCCGACGGAGACCGGGTCACCCTGCGCTTCCCGCAGCGGACCACCGTACGCACCTGGGCGGACAACCAGGGCTCGGTCAGCGTCGACCACGGGCCGCTCACCTACTCGCTGCGCATCGGTGAGTCGTACGAGCGCATCGGCGGCACCGAGCAGTTCCCGGAGTACGCCGTGCACGCCACCAGCGCCTGGAACTACGGCCTCGTCCTGGACGGCGCGCGGCTGCCCGTCCCGACGCGCCGTCGCGCGGCCGACGCGAACCCCTTCACCCTGGACGGCACCCCGCTCGTGATGACCGCCCGGGCCCGCCGCATCCCCGAGTGGGGCGCCGACGACGAGCACGTGGTGGCGCCCCTCCAGCGGAGCCCCGCGCGCAGCACCGAGCCGGTCGAGGAGGTCACGCTCGTCCCGATGGGCGCGGCGCGCCTGCGGATCACCTCCTTCCCGACGGCGGCTCCCGGCGCGGAGCCCTGGCTCGCGGACCGCTGGTACCGGATCGGCAACCGCAACTCCGGCAAGGTGCTGGGCGTGGACGGCATGTCCACCGCGAACAGCGCCCACGTCGTCCAGTTCGGCGACACCGGGACGGCCGACCACCTGTGGCGGCTCGTGGCCAACGGCGACGGCTGGTACCGCATCCGCAACCAGCACTCGGGCAAGGTGCTGGGCGTGGACCTCATGTCCACCGCGAACAGCGCCCACGTCGTGCAGTTCGACGACAACGACACCGCCGACCACCTGTGGCAGCTCGTGCCGGACGGCGACGGCTGGTACCGCGTCCGCAACCGCAACTCGGGCAAGGTGCTCGGCGTGGACGCCATGTCCACCGCCGACAGCGCCCATGTCGTGCAGTTCGACGACAACGGGACCGCGGACCATCTCTGGCGGCTGCTCTGAGCGGCGGTTCCCCGCAGACGTCCCATCCCCCGCGCCGGCCGGCGCGGGGGCTCCTCCTCATCAAGGAGTACCTGCAATGCGATCCGCACCCGCGCCGCGCCGCGGCACCTGGTGGAGACGGTTAACCGCCGGCGGCGGCCTGCTGGCCCTGCTCGCCACCGCACTCGTCGGGGCCGGTACCGCACCGGCCGCCGCCGCGCCCACGGCCTGGACCCCGAAGCCGGCGCCCATGACGACGCCCTGGACGAACCAGGTGTCCGTCGACAACCCGCTTCCCGAATACCCCCGCCCGCAGCTGACCCGCCCCGACTGGGCCAATCTCAACGGCATCTGGGACTTCGCGGTGACCGGCCGCGACGCCGGGCAGCCCGCTTCGTTCTCCGAGCAGATCAGGGTGCCGTTCGTCGCGGAGTCCTCGCTCTCGGGCATCAAGCGGAAGATCACCCAGAACGACAAG
The DNA here is from genome assembly GCF_055583745.1 of Streptomyces sp. NPDC104381. Taxonomy (NCBI): domain Bacteria; kingdom Bacillati; phylum Actinomycetota; class Actinomycetes; order Kitasatosporales; family Streptomycetaceae; genus Streptomyces; species Streptomyces sp. NPDC104381. Next base: position 620,735 of record NZ_JBVJNK010000003.1, on the reverse strand, counting down.
CTCTGGTACAAGCGCACCTTCACCGTGCCGTCCGGCTGGAACGGCCGCCGGACCGTGCTCAACTTCGGCGCCTCCGACTGGCAGACCACGGTCTGGGTCAACGGCACCCAGGTCGGCGCCCACAAGGGCGGCTTCGACTCGTTCTCGTACGACATCACCCCTCAGCTGAACGGTGGCACGAACACCGTCGTCGTCTCCGTCTACGACCCGACGCAGACCGGCGGCCAGGCCGTCGGCAAGCAGCGGATCAACGAGGTGAACCCGCACGAGGGCGGCGGCATCTTCTACACCGGTGCCTCCGGGATCTGGCAGACCGTCTGGCTGGAGCCCGTCGCGGCCTCGCACGTCACGCGCCTGGACATGACGCCGAACCTCGGCAACAGCACCCTGCGGGTGAAGGTGCAGGCGGCGGCCGGCGGCGGCCGGACCGCACGGGTCACCGTCTCCAGCGGCGGCACCGTCGTGGGTACGGCGACGGGCGCGCCCGGTGCGGACATCTCCGTGCCCGTGCCCGGCCCCCGGCTGTGGAGCCCGGACGACCCGTTCCTCTACGACGTACGCGCCGAGCTGCTCGACGGGACCACCGTGGTGGACACGGTGGGCGGTTACGCGGGCATGCGGTCCATCGGCATCGCGAAGGTGGACAACATCCTGCGCCCGGTCCTCAACGGGAAGTTCGTCTTCCAGACCGGCACGCTCGACCAGGGCTACTGGCCGGACGGCATCTACACGGCGCCCACCGACGCCGCCCTGAAGTCCGATCTCCAGGCGCACAAGGACCTCGGCTTCAACATGGTCCGCAAGCACATCAAGGTCGAACCGCAGCGGTGGTTCTACTGGGCGGACAAGCTGGGGCTCCTCGTCTGGCAGGACATGCCCGCGATGGACACCGGGAAGACCCCCGACTCCGCCGCGCGCACCCAGTGGGAGGCGGAGTACCACGCGGTCATCGACCAGCACCGCAGCTCGCCCTCGGTGGTGATGTGGGTGAACCAGAACGAGGGCTGGGGCCAGTACGACCAGGCCAGGATCGCCGACGAGGTGAAGGCGTACGACCCGTCGCGCCTGGTGAACAACATGAGCGGGGTCAACTGCTGCGGTTCTGTGGACGGCGGCAACGGGGACGTGATCGACAACCACATCTACGTCGGCCCCGGCAACACCGCACCGACGGCGACCCGGGCCGCGGTCCTCGGCGAGTTCGGCGGGCTGGGCTACAAGGTGCCGGGCCACGAGTGGTATCCGGGCGGCGGGTTCAGCTACGAGGACCAGGCGAGCCTCTCCGCCCTGAACAACCGCTTCGTGGGCCTCATCGACGCGATCCGCGTGGGGCAACTGCCCGCCGGGCTCTCCGCCTCGGTGTACACGGAGATCACCGACGTGGAGAACGAGGCGAACGGGCTGCTCACCTACGACCGCCAGGTCGTCAAGGTGGACACCGCGAGGGTGAAGGCCGCCAACCAGGCACTCATCCAGGCGTCGAAGACTCCTCCGGCGCCGGTCACCCTGCCCACGGGCAACAGGTCGCTCCGGGTCACCACCCCGGGGCACACGAACAAGTACCTGCGCCACTCCCAGGAGCTGGCCTACACGGCGGTCGTCGACAGCGGCAGCACGGCGCTGCTGAAGAACGACGCCACCTGGAAGGTCGTCACCGGCCTGGCGAACGGCAACTGCTACTCGTTCGAGTCCCGCAACTACCCCGGTGAGTACCTGCGCCACCGGGACTTCCGGGTACGCCGCGACGCGAACGACGGCTCGGCCCTCTTCAAGGCCGACGCCACCTGGTGCGCCGTGGCGGGCCAGGGCGGCGTACGGCTGTCGAGCGCCAATCTGCCCGGCAGCTATCTGCGCCACATCGACTCGGAGGTGTGGCTGGCCACCCCGGGCGGCGGTCACGCGTGGGACAACGCGGCGACCTTCACCGAGGACACCACCTGGGCGGTGGACGCCCCCTGGGCGCCCTGAGGTGAGAGCCTCCGGGCCCGGTGACCGTCCGCCGGGTCCGGAGGCTCCACGCGTCACGCGTCGCCCATGACCAGCCCCTCGATGGTGTGCTTCTGCACGATGGGGGTCAGCCGCTCCACCACCGGGCAGTGCAGATGGGCCCGCACCCGGCCGGGCAGCGACGACCAGTACGCGCGGGTCACCGCCATGTCGTGCTGTGCGTCGTTGCCCGCGCCGGGTGCGTCGACGCCCAGCACCAGGACCGGCCGGGCGTCGGGCGAGTGGTTCGCGGTCCCCCGGTGGATCGTCAGCGCGGAACGGGCCGAGATGTCCCCGCGCATCGGGTACTTGCGCTCGGCGAGGGCCTCGTAGCGCGGGTAGGTGTCGCGGGGCGGGAACATCCCGTGGCCGAAAGCGGGGTCGTCGTCCCACTGGGTGCCCGGCGCGATCTCGAACGGGCCCATGTCCTCGCGCGTGTCCACCGCCGTGAGGTTGAAGGCGAGAGAGGTCAGCCGGCGCCCGTGCCGGGTGGCGTCCGGCATGGGGAAGTCCCGGTGCCAGGGCTGGTTCACCGCGCCGGCGAGCGGGACGTCGAAGCCGAGCTCGACGATCCGGTAGTCGGGCCCCAGGACCGCCTCGGCGACCGCGCGCACCCATGGATGGTCGACGAGGTCCACGAACCCGCGCAGCTGCTCGGGGTGGATCTCCACGTAGTAGCGGTGGGGTCCCCGGCCGACCGCCCCGCCCTCCCGGCCGCGCGCCTCGGCGAAGGCCTCCTCGATGTCCTCGCGCATCGTGTCGGCCCACCGCGGGGTGAACGCGCCCCGGTGCGCGGTGATTCCGGCGGTGTACAGGTCCTGGACGGCCGGGTCGGGGTGCGGGGCGAGGTCGGTCTCGGGCATGGCGGCGGAACCCTTCGGCAGTGGGGAAGCTGGGGCGGCATGCGGACGCGGGCCGGTGTTCCTGCCCTGCCGGCCCGTCGGCCCCTCCATGTTGCAACGTTGCAATCAACGTGGCAAGAGGCGGTACGCGCCTGACTCGTCCGGGCCTGTTACGGTGCACGCGCAGAGGGCGCGGTCCGCCGACCGCCCCGCGGGCAGAGGGACGGGAGCGCACCGGCTGTGGCAGCGAGACTCAAGGACGTCGCCGCGCTCGCCGGTGTGTCGGTGAGGACCGTCTCCAACGTCGTGAGCAACGCCTCGGCCGTCGCACCGGACACCCGTGCCCGGGTCATGGCGGCGGTCGAGGAGCTGGGCTACCGCCCCAACCTCGCCGCGCGGAACCTGCGCCAGGGCCGCACGGGGCTCATCGGGGTGGTGGTGCCGGAGATCCACTCCCCCTACTTCGGCGCGCTGACGGGTCTCCTCATCGACGCGGCCCAGGAGCGCGGCTGGACCGTACTCCTGGAACGGACCGGCGGGCGCGCGGACCTGGAGCGGCGGCTGCTCGACGGGAGCGCGGGGCACCAGGTCGACGGGATGATCATCAGCCCGTGGTCGACCTCCCCTGCCGAACTCGCCTCACGCGCCGGGGGCCTGCCGCTGGTCGTCCTGGGCGAGCTGGAGCCGGACGGGGCCATCGACCACGTGGCCCTGGACAACGTGGGGGCCGCCCGGGACGCCGTCCGCCATCTGGTCTCCCGGGGCCGCCGGCGCGTCGCGGCGATCGGCCTGCAGTCGGGGCTCGGCCACGGTACGGCAGAACTGCGTGCCGAGGGCTTCCGGCAGGGGCTGCGGGAGGCCGGCCTGGCTCCGGTGGCCGAGGTGGAGGTGGCCGACCTGCACCGGGCGGAGGGGGCGCGGGCCCTGCGTGAACTGCTGCGGCTGCCCGGGCCTCCCGACGCGGTGTTCTGCTTCAGCGACGAACTCGCCCTCGGCGCCCTGCGCGTGACCGCCGAGCAGGGGGTGCGGGTGCCGGACGACCTGGCGCTGATGGGGTTCGACGACATCGAGGACGGCCGGTTCGCCGCCCCGTCCCTCACCACGATCGCCCCGGACCGTGAGCAGATCGCCGAGCGCGCGGTGCAGTGTCTCACCGAGCGGGTCTTCGGCCGTCTGGAGGCGCTGCCCGCCCGCCGCATCGTGGTGCCGCACCGTGTGCTGGCCCGCGAGAGCACCGGGGAGCCGGTCTCACCGGTGTGACGCCCGTACGGCCCCTCGTCGTCAGGCCCTCGGTGCGGACGCGCGGAGCTCCCGGCGGTGCGGCGCGTGCGCACACCGCCGGGAGCGGTTCAGCGGTCCAGGACTACGGCTGTTCGCCGTCGTGGAGCGCGGTCACCTCCTGGTCGGTGAGCGCCTTGTCGTACACCTTCACCTGGTCGACGGAGCCGTTCCAGAAGTCGGTGTTCCCGCCCGACCACTTGGCGCGGCCCACGGAGAGCGAGCCGGTGCTGACGTCGGCGGTGCCGGCCTCCGCGGTGGAGGCGAGCTTGCCGTCGACGTACAGCTTGATCTCGTCACCGCTGCGTACGCCGACGAGGTGGTAGAAGCGGCCCAGTTCGGGCTCGATCTCCAGCCGGGCCCGGTGGGCGCCCGGAGTGGAGAAGGCGAACGCGCCCTGCCCGTACTGGAGGTAGAACGGGTTCTCCTGGCGCCGGCCGTCCTGGCTGACGACGGTGGCGTAGTTGCCCGGAAGGGCGTCCAGGGAGGCCCAGGCGGAGACGGTGTAGTCGCCCGTGGTGTCGACGACCGGCCCGTCCGTCTCGGCGAACTGGCCCGCGCCGTCGAACTTCAGCGCGGAGCCCTGCACGCCGGGCGTCCAGGACGTCCCCGCGGAGAGGGTGAGGTCCTTGTGGTTCGGGCCGCTGTCGGCCGCCTTGGTGCCCTTGTTCTCGTCGAGGGACCAGGCACCGCCACCCTTGATCTCGTCCCGCTCGCCCGCCGCCGCGCCGGCGGCGATGACCTCACGGTTGATCTTCCGCACCTTGGCGGCGTCGACCTTGATCTCCCGGCGGTCGTACGTCCAGAGACCGTTGAGCTCGTTCTCCAGGTCGGTCACCTGGGTGTAGATCGAGCCGGAGAGCTCGGCGCGGGCCGCGTCCAGGTAGTACGTGCGGGTGTTGTCGACGTACTTGGCGGTCAGGGCGTCCTTGTCGGCGACACCGCTGTAGATCGCGGTGGGGGCACCGGGCCACATGCGGCCGGGGATGCGCAGGGTGAATCCGCCGTGCTCACCGTCCATCGCGGCCCGGTTCTCGTCCGGGTACGCCGGGTCGGTGTTGTTGTAGTCGTGGTGGTCGATGATGTCGCCCTTGCCGGAGTCGCCCTTGGAGTTGCAGCAGTTGACACCGCTGTGGGCGTTGACGACGCGCGAGGGGTCCGCGGCCTGGACCTTCTCGGTGATCTTCCCGGTCTCGGTGCGGTCCCACTCGCCCCAGCCCTCGTTGAAGACGATCCAGGCGCCGATGGACGGGTAGTTGTGGAGCTGCTCCATCATCTCGGCACCCTGGTCGAGGAAGGCCTTCTGGCCCTTCTCGCCGGTGATGTTGCCGGAGACGAAGTCCTGCCACACCAGGAGCCCCAGCTGGTCGGCGTGGTAGTACCAGCGCGCCGGCTCGACCTTGATGTGCTTGCGGACGGAGTTGAAGCCGAGGTCCTTCTGCGCCTTCAGGTCGAAGACCAGGGCGGAGTCGCTGGGCGCGGTGTTCAGGCCGTCCGGGTAGAAGCCCTGGTCCAGCTGGGCGAGGGAGAAGAACGGCTTCCCGTTGAGCACCAGCTTCTGGTAGCCGCCGACCTCGGCGACACCGAAGGAGCGCATGCCGAAGTAGCTGTCGACGGTGTCCTTGGAACGGCCGTCCTTGAGGGTGACCTCCAGGTCGTACAGGTACGGGTCGTCCGGGGTCCACAGGTGCTGCTTGGCGACCGGCAGGCTCAGCTGACTGTTGGCCGGGCCGGAGACGGTGCCGACGACCTTGCCCTTCTTGTCACGCGCGACGGCGGTGACCTTGGCCGACTTCGAGGCACCCTCGGAGTTGACCTTCACGGCGAGACGGCCCTTGTCGATGTCGGGCGTCGTCGTCAGGGAGTCGACGGCGGCCGGGGCGACGGGCTCCATCCAGACGGTCTGCCAGATGCCGGAGGAGGCGGTGTAGAAGATGCCGCTCGGGTTGGCGGACTGCTTGCCGGTGGGCTGGTCGGCTCCCGTGGTGTCGGTGACCGCGACCACGATCTCCTGGGTGCCGCTGCCCTTGAGCGCGTCGGTGATGTCGGCGCTGAAGGCGGTGTAGCCGCCGGTGTGCTCGGCGACCTGCTTGCCGTTGACCCAGACCCGCGCCTGGTAGTCGACGGCGCCGAAGTTGAGCGTCAGGCGGTCGTCGCTCTTCCGCTTGCCGACCGACCAGCTCTTGGGCACGGTGATCAGCTTGCGGTAGAACATGTGGTCCTCGTGGCGCTCCAGTCCGGAGAGCTGCGACTCGACGGGGTAGGGCACCGTGATGCGCTCGTCGAGCTTCTTGCCGAAGACCGGCTTCTCACCGGCGGTGGCTCCCGCGAACTCCCACTGGCCGTTGAGGTTCTTCCAGTCGTCGCGCACCTGCTGCGGGCGGGGGTACTCGGGCAGCGGGTTCCTGGGGTCGACCTTGTCGCCCCACGGCGTGGTCAGCCGGTGGGTGGAGAGGTTCTTCGCCCTGCGGCTGATCTCCGGGACGGTCTCGTCGCCGTTCTTCAGGCCGCCCTTGCCGTCGTAGACGACCTTGACCTGCTGGCCCTTCTGGACGGCCGCGCCCAGGGTGACGACGAGCGCCTTGCGGTTGTTCGACGCCTTGGCGACGGACTTCACCGGCATCGGCGTGGTGTCCGCCTCGACGGCGAGGTGGTCCTTCAGGTCCTTGTAGCCGCTGACCTCGTGGTCGAAGGTCGCCTGGACCTTCAGGCCGTTCTCCGCGACGCTCAGCCCGACCGGGTAGACCTCGAAGTCGGCGGGCGGGGTGAAGGCGGACTCGGGCACGATCTGCTTGGCGAGCTTCGCGCTCGACCAGCGCAGGAACATGTTCGCGCCGCCGGTGTCCTGGAACATCTCCAGCCGGAACGTGTGCTGTTCACCGGCCTTCAGAGCGACCGGAGCGCTGGTCTGCTCCTTGTCCCAGTCCGGCTCCCAGTGGTCGATGACGGCCTTGTCGTCGATGAACAGGCGGAAGCCGTTGTCACCGATGGCGGCGAAGGTGTAGTCGCCGGTCTCCGGGGCCTCGATCTGCCCCGTCCAGCGGGCGGTGGTGTGCTCGGTCCTTCCCGTGGCCGACTCGAAGGCACCGGTCAGCCCGGGGAAGTTGATGTCCGGGTCGAGCGCGGTCGCGCCGAGTTCGGCGAAGTCCCGGGCGCCCGGGGCGGACATGGCGAAGTACTCGCCCTTGAGCCCGTGGACCTCGGTGGAGGGGTCGTCCTTCACGAACGCCGAGGCGGTGGCGGTGTCCGGCGCGGGAGCCGCGGCGGCGGTGGCCGGGACCATGGTGGCCCCGACGGGAAGCAGCAGCGCCGCCGTACAGGCGAGGGATCTCAAAAGCGTGCGGGGGCGGGCTAGTTGTCGTATCAAGGCGTCGTCCTCGTCGAAGAAGCCGGAGTGCCCCGAACCGCGGAGCACTGCACATAGTCGAACATTGAGCCACAGCCTCAAACACCTGACAACGGTCGTGCACGCAGAATTTTCAACGATAGAAAATCGAGACCCCCGCCGCCTCCCACGCCGGACGGCCGGAACCCGGTGGGCGGCGTCGCGCCGCCCACCGGGCCGGGAACCAGGGCCGGTCGGTGTGCTACCGGGGAAGACCCGCAGGTCCCGTGGCCCAGGACGTGTTCGGCCGGTCGGCGAGCCGGTAGGCCAGGGACCCGCCCCGGGTGACCAGCCGGGCGTCCGTCCACGACCGGTCCGTCGTCCGCCCGCCGACCCTCACCGCGTCGATGTACGGATGTGTCGCATCGGCTTCCGGGGCGGTGATGCGGATGTCCCCGCCCTGCGGCCGGTCGAGCACCGCCGAGGGGAACAGCGGCGCTCCGAGCAGCATGGCCGCGCTGCCGGGCGTCTGCGGGTAGAGGCCGAGCGCGGAGAAGACGTACCAGGCCGACATCGTGCCCAGGTCGTCGTTGCCGGGCAGACCCCGCGGGCCGGTCCCGTAGACCGTGTTCACGATCTCCCGTACGGTCTCCTGGGTCTTCCAGGGCTTGCCCAGCGCGTTGTAGAGCCACGGGGCGTGGATGCCGGGCTCGTTGGTCGGGTCGTAGCGCAGCGCGTCGCCGCCCTTGACCGACCAGGAGCCGTCCGCCGTGTGGAAGAAGCCGTCCAGCCGCTGCGCCGCCACGTCCCGGCCGCCCATCGCCTCGGCCAGTCCCTGCACGTCCTGCGGGACCATCCAGGTGTACGTGGCGCTGGTTCCCTGCGCGAAGCCCCGGTCGCTGCCCGGGCTGAAGGGGGTCACCCAGGAGCCGTCGAGGTTGCGTGCCTGGATGTAACCGGTGGTCCCGGCGCCGTCGCCGGCCTCGGGGTTGAAGACGTTGCGCCACCAGAGGCCGCGCTCCTCGAAGGCCGCCGCCTCCTCGTCCCGTCCGAGCAGCCGGGCCCACCGGCCGAGCGCCGCGTCGGCGACCGCGTCCTCCAGGGTCTCGGCGGCGCCGCCCCAGCAGTGGCAGACGTCCTGGGCCGCGTAGTGGGACTCCAGGTACTGGGCGAGGTTGGGCCGCTGCCCGGTGCACTGGCCGGGGCATCCCGCGTCGGAGAGGCCGTCCGGATGGGGCACGGTGGCCTGCTCGGCCAGGGACTCGAAGGCGCCCTCGTAGTCGAAGTTGCGTACGCCCATGGCGTAGAAGGTGGCGAGGGTGGCGGCCGTGGGGTCGCCCGTCATCACGTGCGTCGCGCCGTTGACGTGCACCCAGCGGTCCCAGACGCCGCCGTTCTGCCGGGCGAAGTTGTAGAGCGACTGGGCGAAGTCGCCCGCGATCCTCGGCTTCAGGAGGGCCAGGAGCTGGATCTGGGCGCGGTACTGGTCCCAGCCGGAGAAGTTGCTGTACTGCGCCTTCTGACCGCGCGTGACGCGGTGCGGCTTCCCGTCCATGCCGGGGTAGCGGCCGTCCCTGTCGCTGATCAGGTTCGGCTGCATCAGCGAGTGGTAGAGCGCGGTGTAGAACGTGGTGCGCTGCGCCTCGCTGCCGCCGCCGACGCGCGCCGAGGACAACTCGCGGTCCCAGGCGGCGGATCCCGCCCGGGCCACGTCGTCGACGCTCGCCCTCGGCGCGATCTCCTGGCGGAGGTTGGCCTCGGCTCCGGCCCGGCTGACGTAGGAGATCCCGATCCGCATACGGACGTCGTCGTCGGCCGCGGTGTCGAAGCCGACCCAGCCGCCGGAGCCGCGCCCGGCGCGGTCCGCCCCGGTGGCGTACCCCTCGCCGCCGCTGCCGCTGGTGGCGCCCGGGGCGAGGGTGCCGTCCCGCCAGGTGCCGGTGGTGGAGAAGGCGCGGTCGAAGGAGGCGCTGAAGTAGAGCCGGTAGTAGCTCTTGCGGTTGTTGGTACCGCCGTTGGCGCGCCGGCCGCAGAAGGCCCCGGTGAGCACCGAGCCGGTCACCTTGCGGTGCGCGGTGTCGATCTCGATCTCGGCGTCCTCGCTGCCGTTGAGGGAGTTGGACACCCGGAAGAGCAGGTTGGCGGGCTTGTCCGCGGGGAAGCCGAAGTCGGCCACACCCGCGCGTTCGCTCACGGCCAGGTCCGCGGTGGCTCCGGAGTCCAGTCCGACGGTGTAGCGGCCGGGCACCGCGCGCTCGTCGTCGTGGGAGAAGCCCGACGCGTAGACGGCGTCCTTGGTGTCGGCGGATGGCGAGGACGTCACGTCGCCGACGAACGGCATGATCGGCACGTCACCCGCGGCCCCGGGGTTGCACCCGGCCCCGTTGACATGGGTGAGGCTGAGCCCGCGCATCCGGGTCACCCCGTACTCGTAACCGTTGGCCGCACCGGTGCTCGTCTGGTCGCCCGTGGTGCTGGTCGGCGACCACGCCATCATGCCGTACGGGCGGACGGCGCCGGGGTAGGTGTTGCCGCCGTTCGCCGTGCCGATCATCGGGTCCACGTACGCGGTGGGGCGGGTGACCGGCGCCTCGGCCTGGGCGGCGGGCGGGGTGACGGCTCCGGCGAGCACTCCGGCGAGGACGATCGCGGCGGCCCGTGCGGCGTGACGCCGGGCCGGGGACGGTCTGGAGGGCATGTTCTCGGATACCTCCGACTGAGAGGGGGACAACGTTGTCAACACCGTCCGGACAGCGGCGTCGGCCACGTTGATCGATTCGCGGCCGAGCGTAGGTGCCCGGAGCGTGCGAGGGAATGCCGCGGACGGATCCGACCGGTGAACGAGTGGTGAACGCGGGTCCCTGCCCTTCGTCCGACGCGCGGTCCTGCCGGGCGGCGGGGACCGGCACAATGCGGGGTGTGACTGATGACGACCCGTACCTGTGGCTGGAAGACCTCGAGAGCGAGGCCGCTCTCGCCTGGGTGGCCGAGCGGAACGCCGAGACGAGGGCCGCGCTGGCCGACGGGGCGGGGTTCGCCTCCCTGAAGCAGAGCCTGCGGGAGGTGCTGGACGCCTCGGACCGCATCCCCTACACGGTCCGGCGGGGCGCGTACCTCTACAACTTCTGGCAGGACGCCGGACACGTACGCGGCGTGTGGCGGCGTACGACGCTGGAGCAGTACCGCAAGGACTCCCCCGAGTGGGAGGTCCTCCTCGACGTCGACGCGCTCGCCACCGCGGAGGACGAGAAGTGGGTGTGGGCCGGCGCGCGGGTGCGCCACCCGGATCACGACCGGGCGCTGGTGCACCTGTCCCGCGACGGCGGTGACGCCACGGTGGTGCGCGAGTTCGACCTCGCCGGCCGGGCCTTCGTCCAGGACGGGTTCCAGGTGGAGGAGGCGAAGACCCAGGTCGGGTGGATCGACGCGGACACGGTCTTCCTGGGCACGGACTTCGGGCCCGGGTCGATGACCGGCGCCGGCTATCCGCGCACGGTACGCCGGTGGCGGCGCGGCACCCCGGCGGGCGAGGCCGAGCCGGTCTTCGAGGCGGAGACCACGGACGTGTCGGCCTGGGGAGGCCACGACACCACGCCCGGCTTCGAACGCAGCTTCGTCGGCCGGTCCATGGACTTCTACCGCGACGAGACCTACCTCCTGGCCCCCGACGGCACACGCATCAGGATCGACGTCCCCGACGACGCCTCCGCCTACGCCCACCGCCGCCACCTGATCGTCACCCTGAGGTCCGAGTGGCTCGGGCAGCCGGCGGGCTCCCTGCTGGCGTTCGGCTTCGACGCGTTCCTGGCGGGTGACCGCACCCCCGAGGTGCTGTTCACCCCCGACGGGCGGACGGCGCTGGCCGGGCACGCGTGGACCCGCCACCATCTGATCCTGGAGACGATGCACGACGTCAGCACCCGGATCGAGGTCCTCACCCCGGGCCCCGACGGTGGCCCCTGGGCCCGCAGGCCGCTCGCGGACGTCCCGGCACTGTCCGACGGCAGTGTCGTGGACACGGACCCGGACGTCTCCGACGAGTACTTCCTGAACGTGTCCGGCTTCCTCCAGCCCTCCACCCTGTACCACGGGCACATCGGCGGCGCGGACACCACGGACGTCCTCAAGCAGGCCCCGCACCGCTTCGACGCCGCCGGCCTGACGGTGCGGCAGTTCTTCGCGGCCTCCCTGGACGGCACCCGGGTCCCGTACTTCGTGATCGGTCCCGACCACTCCCGCACCGGCCCGGGACCCACCCTGCTCCACGGCTACGGCGGCTTCGAGGTCTCGCTCACCCCCTTCTACGACGCGGTGGCCGGCCGCGCGTGGCTGGAGCGCGGCGGCACCCATGTCATCGCCAACATCCGGGGCGGCGGCGAGTACGGACCGCAGTGGCACCAGGCCGCGCTCCGCGCCGGCCGGCCGCGTGCGTACGAGGACTTCGCGGCTGTCGCCGCCGACCTCGTCACACGGGGTGTCACCACCCCGGCGATGCTGGGCGCCGAGGGGGGCAGCAACGGCGGTCTCCTCATGGGCGCCATGCTCACCCGCGACCCGCAGCTGTTCGGGGCGGTCGTCGCCCATGTGCCGCTGCTGGACATGCTGCGTTTCCACCGGCTCCTCGCCGGGGCGTCCTGGACCGCCGAGTACGGGGACCCGGACGACGCCGCCGATCTGCCGCACCTGCGGGAGCTCTCCCCGTACCACCGGCTCACGGCGGACCGGGTCTATCCCCCGGTACTGCTGACGACCTCCACCCGCGACGACCGCGTCCACCCCGGGCACGCCCGCAAAGCGGCCGCACGGCTGCGGGAGCTCGGCCACCGCGTCCTGTTCCACGAGAACACCGGCGGCGGCCACTCGGGCGCCGGCGACAACGAACAGGCCGCCCACAACGAGGCCCTGATGTACACCTTCCTGTGGCAGCACCTCACCCCGCCGAACCCCTGAGACCCCGGAGGCCGCGATGATCCGCTGGACGTACGCATTCCTCGACCGGCCCGCGGCGACCGCCGCCCGCGCGACGGCCTTCTGGGCCTCGGGCACCGATACCCGCGCCTCCGAACCCTGGGGCGACGAAGGCGAGTTCACCTCACTGCTCGCCGAGGGAGCCGACACCTGCCTGGTGACGCAGGCCGTCGGCGGGCCGGGCGGTGCGCACCCGGACCTCGCGGTGGAGGACATGACCGCCTTCACCGGGCGGGCGACCGGGCTCGGCGCCACCGTCCGGGCCCGCCGGCCGGAGCTGACGGTCCTGCGCTCGCCGGCCGGCCAGCCGTTCTGTCTGGTGCCCTGGCGCGGGCAGCGGTCCGTCCCGCCGGTGGTCACCGGCCCCGGCGGGGTGCGCAGCCGGGCGGACCAGATCAGTCTGGACGTGGCACCCGACGCCTTCGACGCCGAGGTCGCCTTCTGGGCGGAGCTGACCGGCTGGGACGCGTCCCCCGGTGAGCACGCGGAGTTCCACGTACTGCGCCCGGCCCTCGGTCTGCCGGTCCATCTGATCGTCCAGCGTCTGGACGCGCCGCGTCCCGCCTCCGCCCATCTGGACGTGGCCTGCCCGGATCTGGAGGCCGGCCGGACGTGGCACGAGGCCCATGGCGCCGAGTTCGTCGGCCGGGGCGATGCCTGGCTGGTGATGCGGGATCCCTCGGGCGGCGTCTACTGCCTCACCCGGCGCGACCCGGAGACCGGCGAGTAGGGTCGCCGGTCTCCGGTTCGCCGTGGTGTCGCGACGTCCGCGCTACGGCGTGGTGATGCTCGGCCGCGGCGCGGTGGGCGCCCCGTCACCGATGGCGAAGCTGGGGTGCGGCGGCTGGTTGTACGCGGTGTTCTGCCAGGCCAGCGCGGTGCGGTACATGGTGTCGTGGAGCAGTGTGGTGATCCTGGTACCGGTCTCGTACGGCGTGGAGTAGATCCGCAGGGCCGTGTTGTTGGTGGTCGGCCAGACGACTTCCTCGCGCCAGTCCCCGAAGAGGTCGCCGGAGAGCGCCGGGGTGGCCTTGGTGCCGTTGTTGGAGTGGACCGAGGCCCCGGTCAGCAGGCGGGTGTCGCCCGAGGTGCCGTACTTGTCGATATGGGTGTCGTCCAGGAGCTCGCGGGTCGTGTCGCCGTCCCACCAGGACAGGAAGTTGGTGCTCGACGGCTTACGGCTGCTGACCACGCCGCCGCTCGGGCTCCGCACACCGGAGACGGCGGAGGACCAGGACTCGGCGCCGGGGCTGCCGGACCAGATGTCGCCGGACACACCGCGGCCGTTGTCGCCGCTCGCGGGGGTGGACCAGAGGATCTGGCCCGTTCTGGCGTCCGCCATCCAGGAGGACGGCTTCGAACTGTCCTCGTCGACCTTGAACTCCTCCAGTCCCGCCCGGGAGGGGTCGAGGTCGCCGACGTGCAGGGCGTCGCCGTGGCCGTTCTTCGTCGTCCAGAGCGCGCTGCCGTTGTCGTCCACAGCCATGGCGCCGTAGATGATCTCGTCCTTGCCGTCCCCGTCGGCGTCGGCGACGGACAGCTGGTGGTTGCCCTGGCCGTCGTATCCCTTGCCGGAGTTGGTCGAGCTGTTCGTGTCGAAGGTCCAGCGGCGGGTGAAGGCGCCGCCCCGCCAGTCCCAGGCGGCGATGACGCTGCGCGTGTAGTAGCCGCGCGCCATGATCAGGGAGGGCCTGGCGCCGTCGAGATAGGCCGTCCCGGCGAGGAAGCGGTCGACCCGGTTGCCGTACGAGTCGCCCCACGAGGAGACCGTGCCGCGCGCGGGGACGTAGTCGACGGTGCCCATCGCCGCACCGGTCCGTCCGTTGAACATCGTCAGGAACTCGGGTCCCGACAGGATGTATCCGGAGGAGTTGCGGTAGTCGGCCGAAGAGCTGCCGATGACCTTCCCGGCACCGTCCACGCTGCCGTCGGCTGTCTTCATGGCAACTTCGGCCTGGCCGTCACCGTCGTAGTCGTACACCTGGAACTGGGTGTAGTGGGCACCGGAGCGGATGTTGCGTCCGAGGTCGATCCGCCAGAGGCGGGTGCCGTCCAGGCGGATCCCGTCGACGATCGTGTTGCCCGTGTAGCCGGACTGGGAGTTGTCCTTGGCGTTGGTGGGCTGCCACTTCAGTACGAAGTCGAGGGCGCCGTCCCCGTCCAGGTCGCCGACGGAGGCGTCGTTGGCCTCGTAGGTGTAGGCGACCCCGTCGGGTGTCGTGCCGCCTGCGGGCGGGCTGATGGGGAGGTCCTTGTATCCGGCGCGGAACTGGATCGCGTGCACCGAGTCGCTCTGCTCCACGCCGCCGACGACCGCCCGCACCGTGTAGTCGGCGGTGGCGGGCGCGCCGGAGTGGAAGTAGTTCGTCGACGCGGTGACCGGCGAGGCGTTGACCTTGGTGCCCGCCCGGTAGACGTTGAAGGCGACGTTGTCGGGGTCGGTACCCAGCCAGCGCCAGCTGACGAGGTTCCCGCTGTCGGTGTGGACGCTCACGACGCCGCGGTCGAGCGCCTCGGCCTGCCGGGCGGTGGCGGCCTGGGAGGCGGGGCCGAGTGCGACGAGACCGCCGGCGGCGAGCAGCCCGGCCGCCAGGGCACCCACCAGCGCGCGGGTACGGGTGGTGCGGCGTCTGCGGCGGGGGCGGGAGAGGGGGCGGGGAAGGAGAGGCTCCACGGGAGGCACCTTCGGGCAGGGGACGGCTTACGCCCCCTCAGTTGCTCCCGGACGCCGAAAGGTTGCCGTCGGACTTCGTCCGTGTCGCGGCGGGCCGCTCCCGCCCCACACCGGCCTTGTGCGCCGCCGCGTGCAGTGAGCGCAGGGCCAGCAGCAGGAAGCCGATGTCGTCTAGGTAGACGGGGTCCGGCAGGAGGTCGACGGGCGACACGGTGTAGATCACCGACGCCCAGAAGAGCGCCTTGTCGCGCACCGGGATGCCCGCGTCGACCAGGAGCTTCCTGGCCCGGATCACGCGTACGAGCAGGACGGCCGCGGCACCCGCCATGAGCAGGAGCACGAGCGCGCCGATGAGGAGCCAGACCGAGGTGTCCATGGCTCATCCTCTCCCGGCGGGGCGGCCGGAGCCCGCAGGTGTCACCCGTGGCTCCTTGCCTGCTGCCGGGCGCGACGGCGCTTGAGGGCTCGGCGCTCGTTCTCGTCGAGGCCTCCCCACACGCCCGCGTCCTGCCCGTTCTCCAGGGCCCATTCCAGGCACTGTTCCCGCACGGGGCAGGTCCCGCAGACGGCCTTGGCCTCCTCGGCCTGTACGAGGGCGGGGCCGCTGCTGCCGATGGGGAAGAACAGGTCGGGGTCCTCTTCGCGGCACGCCGCGTGCATGCGCCAGTTGTCCATGTCTCTCACTCCTTCTCGCCGGGAACGGCCTGTCGGTCTCTGCTGGGTTGCGCCTGATGTCCGTGTACCGCACTGTGCGCGTGACCGTCATCCGGCGTTCGAAACCACAACAGGCCGTGGGCTTCACGGGTTTCCCGCGCTCCGCCCGTCCTCCGGCAGCGGCGAACCCGGATGGGGGGCGGCCGCGCACGCGCCGTCCAGGCGGATGCGGTAGTCCATGACGGTGGCCGGTTCGTCGATGATGTCGACCCGGGCGCCCGCGGTCTCCAGGACGGCCCGGTCACCGATCTCCGGGGCCGGTACGCGCAGCAGGTGCAGCGACGGGACACCGGTCATGGGGTGCGGCGGGAAGTCCAGCGGCACCACCTGCACCGTGAGGTGCCGCCGGTGCACGGCCTCCTCCAGCGCCGCCCGCTGCCCGGCCATCACGGCGGGGCCGCCGACGTCCGTACGGAGCGCGGCGGCCGGGAACAGGGCCCAGAGGGCCGCGCCGCGCGCCTCCAGCCGGCGCTGCCGCTCCCCCAGCAGTTCGAGGTGCCGGTCACGCAGGCGCGGCGGGTCGGCGGTCAGGGCCCGGCGCAGGGCCTCCTCGTAGGCGGGGGTGCGCAGCAGTTCGGGGACCAGGGCGGGGTGCCAGGTCCGTACGAGCGCGGCGGAGGACTCGATGCCGATGACCTCCTGCTGCCAGGGTTCCATCGCGTCCCGCCAGGCGTGCCACCAGCCCGGCAGGTTCGCGGCGGCGATTCCCGCCATGATCGGCTCGGCGACCTCGGCGGAGACCTCGTAGCGCTCCAGGAGGACGCGGACCTGGTACGGGTCGAGCCCGGTCTCGGCGCGTTCGATGCGCCGGACGGTGGCGGGGTGGGCACCCAGTGCCACGGCCGCCGCCTGGAGGCTCACGCCGGCGCGTTCCCGCAGTATCCGCAGGCGCGCCGCCAGGACACGGTGCTCGACGGTGGGGCCGGACCGGGGCCTCATCCATGTCCTTTCCTCGCATGCGCCGATGTGGTGCCGATCGGGGCGGTTCCGCAGCCGATTCGGAACCATCCTGACATTCTGCCTCTTGCAAAGTATGCACTTTGCACGGAGAGTACGTACATGTCGGAAATAGTCACGTGCGTGCGTTCGGCACCGGAGGGATCGGGCGGGCGTAGCGCACAGAGCTGGTGGATGCCCCGCCTGCCCCGGGCCGTGCCCGTGGCACGGCACCGCGTGCAGAAGGCCATGCGGGGGTGGGGAGAACCCGACGAGCGCGTCGAGGCGGCGGCCCTGGTCATGACCGAGCTGGTCACGAACGCGGTGGAGCACACCGCGGGCCGGCGGATCAGGTGCCGTCTGCTGAGGACCAGCGGCCGGGTGCGCATCTGCGTCTGGAACCGCGGCCGCCGGCACATCCCGGCGCTGCCCGGCCCACGGACCCCGCAGCCGTCGGACGGGCCCGTGGAGGGCCTGCACGGGGCGGAGGGCCCCGGCCCGGTCACCTGCGGTGAGCCGGACGGCACGGACGACGGCTTCAGCCTGGCCTCGGTGGCCGAGGACGGCCGGGGGCTGATGCTCGTGGACGCGCTGGCGACCCGGTGGGGCACCCGGACCAGCGTGTCCGGCCGGCTGGTCTGGGCCGACATCTGACGCCGCGGGATCCGCCGGGGGCGCCACCCGAACCCACGCGGAGGCGGCCCCTCCCGTCTCGCGGCGGCCCGCGTCCGCCGTACGGCCGGAGGCCGCCCTGCGGTTCAGCCGGCGGCGAGCGCGGCCTTCCACGCGGGGCTGTCGACGTAGTGGTTGTCGAAGCGCTCCGAGGACTCCTTGATCTCCGCGAAGTCGGCTTCGCCGCGCGTCACCCGGCCCAGGAGGCGCAGGTAGTCGAAGCGCGCCATCCCCGGAGTGAAGGTGAACAGCACGTCCGCCGTGCACCCCGGGGCCGCGGCGAAGGCATGCGGAGTGCGCGGCGGGACGAGCAGGAAGTCACCCGCGGTCAGCACGGTGATCGCCTCCCCCACGAGGACGCGCAGAGATCCGTCCACGACGTGGAACATCTCCGCGGCTCGGGTGTGGAAGTGCGCCGGCGCCCCCACCGCTCCCTCGGCGAAGGTCGAGCGGTAGCTGGTCAGCAGCCCGCCCGTCGCCTCGGAGTCCGCCAGCAGCGTCATCACACTGCTGGGGTCGCTCGTCGTCTCCGCCTCGGCGGCCCGAGTCACCACTGGCGCAAAGTCGGTACCGATACTGCTCATCGAATGCACTCCCCCTGGGTGGCGGGCGTCTTCGCCGCCCGCGTGAACACCATTCTCAGCGGCGGGTCGACCGGACGCACGGGGCAATCCATGCCCGGAACCCTGGGCCAATTCCCCTGAGGGCGTCGGTCAGTGGTGATCCGTCGTCGGGCCGAACCGCCGGCCGGGGGCTTCCCCGCCTGGCAGGCGACAAACACGCACCGGAGTGGCGTATACCACTCCTCGGGCCGGATTGCCCGGGGGAACGATCAGGGCAGCCATGAAGCGCCCAAGATCGGCTCGAAAAGGAGCATGCCCCCGTGACGCTCGTAGCGCCTCCCCCCATACCCAGAGCGGCAGGTTCCGTGCCGCTGCTGGGTCACGCGATGCAGCTCATACGCGACAACCTCGGCTTCATCGCCTCACTGCGTACCCACTACGGCCCGCTGGTCGAGATCACTCTTCAGCCAGGCACCCGCACTCTGATCGTCCAGGACCCCGACCTCATCCGCACCATGCTGACCGACCTCGGCCCCAGCCTCGACAAGGGCCGCTTCTTCGAGAAGATGGGCCAGCTGCTGGGTGACTCCGTCGTCACCGCGGCGGGCCAGAAACACGTCCGGAAACGACGCCAGCTCCAACCGGCCTTCGGCCGCCCGAAGATCGCCCACTACGTCGACATCATGCGCGCCGAGACCGACAGCGCCGTGGACACCTGGACCCCTGGCCGGCAGCTCGACGTACACAGAGCCATGATCCGGCTGTCCCTCGACATGCTGGCCAAGACCATCTTCGCCGACAGCCTGGACGACGCGACCTTCCGCCGGCTCCGTGACGACCTCTCCGTGGTCATGAACGGCGTCGGCGCACGCGTCATGCTGCCCGACTGGGTGGAACGGCTCCCCCTGCCCCACAACCGCCGCTTCAACGCGGCCCGGGACGCCGTGCGGGCCACCATCGAGAAGGCCGTGACCGAGCTCCAGGAGACGGGGCGGGACACCGGCGACATGCTCTCCCTGCTGCTGCGCGCCACGGACGAGGAGACCGGCCGGCCGCTCACGGGCCACCAGATCAGCTCGGAGATCCTCACCCTCGCCGTCGCGGGCACCGAGACCACCGCGTCGGTACTGTCCTGGACGCTCTACGAGCTCGCCCGCAATCCCGGCGTCGAACGCGCGGTGCTGGCCGAGCTCGACACCGTTCTCGGCGACCGCCCCATCGCGTTCGCGGACCTTCCGCGCCTGCCCTACCTCGACCGGGTCATCAGGGAGGCCCTGCGCCTTCACCACACCGGCTGGCTCGTCACCCGCCGCACCGTGACCCGGACCCGGCTGGGCCCCTGGTCGATCCCCGCGGGCACGGAACTCGCCTACTGCCAGCACGCCCTGCACCGGGATCCCGCGTTCTTCCCCGATCCCCTCACCTTCGACCCGGACCGGTGGCTGGACGACGCACAGGCCGAAGCATTCACCCCCGGCGCCTTCCTCCCCTTCGGAGCGGGCAAGCACAAATGCATCGGAGACCGGTTCGCCCTCACCGAGCTGGTCACCGCCGTCTCGACCATCATCAGGCGCGTACGCTTCGCTCTCCCGCCCCACCACCAGGAGGTGCGGCCCGTGGCCCAGGCGACCGTGCGGCCCGGCACCCTGCTGATGACCGCGCACCGGCGGACCGAGGCCGCAGGGCGGCAGGAGCCGTGAGGCCGGCAAGCGAGCGGTACCCGATCCGCCGGTAGGGGCGGCCACCGGGGGCGGCGGACAGCAGGACCTCCGCCGCCCCCGCCACCGGCGCGGCCCGGCTCACCCGCCGCCGCGCCCGGGTACCCGCTGCTCAGGCCGGCGCCACCCGGCACTCCGGGTGACCCCAGCCGTTCGGGTTCTTGGCGATCGTGTCCTTGGCCGCGTACGGCTTCCCGCAGTGGCAGCGGCCCGCGAACTTCGCCCGGATCGTGCCGCCGCCGGAGCGCGCCCGCCCCGTGGAGCCGGCCGTCGGTCCGCCCTTGGCGGCCCCCGCCGCCCTGCTCTTCGTCGAGCGGGCCGGGGCCGGCACCGGCAGGTCCGCCGTTCCGTACGCGGTCCCCGCGGCCTGCTGCGAGACCGCCACCTCACTCGCGGCCTGGTCGGCCAGGGCGTTCAGCGGATCGCCGTCCACCTGGTGCGCCGGCACATAGCGGAAGGTCACCGTCCGGCCGCTCAGCAGGTCGTCGATCCCGACCACCAGCTCCCGGTTGGCGACCGGCTTGCCCGCCGAGGTCTTCCAGCCGTTGCGCTTCCAGCCCGGCAGCCACTTGGTCACCGCGTTCATCGCGTACTGCGAGTCCATGCGCACCTCGACGGGCACGGCGGGGTCGGTCGACCTCAGCAGCTCCAGCAGGGCGGTCAGCTCGGCGACGTTGTTGGTGGCGGTACCCAGCGGGCCCGCCTCCCACCGCCGGGGGTTCTCCTGGTCATCGGCCACGACCCACGCCCAGGCGGCAGGTCCCGGATTGCCCTTCGATGCCCCGTCACACGCGGCGATGATGCGCTGTTCCATGCCCCTGATCATGCCAGCCCGGAAGGTCAGGGCACGATCGAGTCGATGTAGCCGCCGTCCACCCGCACGGCGGCGCCCGTGGTGGCGGACGCCTGCGGGGAGCTGAGGTAGACCACGAGGTTGGCGATCTCCTCGGGTTCGATCAGGCGCTGGATCAGGGACTGCGGTCGGTGCAGCCGCATGAACTCGCGCTGGGCCTCGTCCCACGGGAGGTCGCCCACCAGCTCGCGGACGAAGTCCTCGACACCGCCGGTGTGCGTGGGCCCGGCGATCACGGAGTTCACGGTCACCCCGGTGCCCGCGGCCTCCTTGGCGAAGCCGCGGGAGACGGAGAGCAGGGCGGTCTTCGACATGCCGTAGTGGATCATCTCGGCCGGGATGACGATCGCGGAGTCGCTCGCGATGTTCTGCACCCGGCCCCAGCCGCGCTCGGTCATGCCGGGCAGATAGCGGCGGATCAGCCGCACCGCGCTGAGGACGTTGGTGTCGAAGTAGGTGCGCCACTCCTCGTCGGTGATCTCCAGCGGCGGCCGGGAGCCGAAGATGCCGAGGTTGTTGACGAGGATGTCCGCGTCGGGCACGGCCTCGCCGAGCTCGGCCGCCCCCTGCTCCGTGGTGAGGTCGCAGGCGACCGTGAGGACGTCGGCGTCCGGGTGGCTGCCGCGCAGCTCGCCCGCCGCGCCGTCGAGCCGCTCCTGGCCCCGCCCGGTCAGTACGACACGTGCTCCGGCGCCGGCCAGCCCGGTGGCGACGGCGAGCCCGATGCCCTGCGAGGAGCCGGTCACGACAGCGGTCCTGCCGGCGAGATCGATACGCACCTTGCTGGTCCTTCCGTCCCGTGCCCGCGGTGTGCGGGGTCTCCACCCTGGCACTCCCCGGCCCGGAACGCCCACCGGTCCGTACGGGGAACCCGTCACCGGGCTCCCGGCCGGATCGGGCCACGGCAACGGCTCGGGGCTCCCGGCCGGGCGAACCGGCCGGGAGCCCCGTGCGGTGGATCAGAGAACGCCGGACTCGGAGACGGCGATCTTCGACTTCGTCCTGCCGGTCGAGGAACCGTACGACTCGATCTTGCGGACGAGCTCCATGCTCGCCTCGTCGGCGACCTCGCCGAAGACGACGTGCTTGCCGTCCAGCCACGGGGTGACGACGGTGGTGATGAAGAACTGCGAACCGTTGGTGTTCGGGCCCGCGTTGGCCATCGAGAGCAGGCCGGGCTTGTTGTGCTTCAGCGTGAAGTTCTCGTCGGCGAACTTCTCGCCGTAGATGCTCTTGCCGCCGGTGCCGTTGCCGTTGGTGAAGTCACCGCCCTGGAGCATGAAGTCCGGGATGACGCGGTGGAACGGCGAGCCCGCGTAGCCGAAGCCCTTCTCACCGGTGGCCAGCGCACGGAAGTTCTCCGCGGTCTTGGGGGCCACGTCGTCGAAGAGGTTGAACACGATCCGCCCGGCGGGCTGGTCGTCGATGGTGATGTCGAAATACGCCTTGATGGTCATGAACCCCATCCTGACATCACCCGTCGGCTCCCGATGCACAGGCCCCGCCCCACGGCGGGTGCGCGCCGCACGCGTACGGCGTACCACGGGGGCCGCCCGTGGTACGCCGTTTCAGTCGGTCACCCGGTCAGGGAGAACGCCGCTCCCCCCTGCCGGTGCGGTTCAGCGGTGGCCGCGGTGGCCGCCGCCACGGTGGTGCCGGCCCCAGGACTCCGAGTCGACCTTGTGCCCGCGGTTGTCGCGGAGCGTGGCGGTGTCCTTGTTGTCCCAGACGTAGTTGCGCCGGTCCTGGTACACGTCGTGGCGGGTGTCACGGCCGACCCCGGTGTGGACGCGGACGGAGGAGCGGCCGGCCAGCCGCAGGTCGAAGGTGTACGAACGGCCGCTCTCGTCGGAGAGCGTCCAGCCGCGGAGGTTGACGGCGTGACGGCCGGTGTTGGTGACGGTGACCCACTCGGCGTTCAGGCTGCGGTTGGAGCCGTTGTCGCGGCCGGGGCTGTCGTACTGGATCTTGCCCAGGACGACGTTGGAGCGCTGCGCCGGCCGGTGCTGGCCGTGGTCCCGGCCATCGGCCGATGCCGGGAGGGCCGCTGCGGCGAGCAGGGCGCCCGAGGCGAGAACCGTGGCGGTGATCCGTCGTGCGGAACGGGACATGGAAACCCCTCATCATGCAGGCCCGGAATGGAGTTCCGGGCGTTTTCCGATCCCGGCGACGTGCCGGGAACGCAAACTTTGTCCCGCTTTCGAGGTGGCCGAAAGGTGCCCTGGTTCGTGTGACGAAGTACGGACATTTCTGTCACACACGACTGCATCCGGCATGGATCCACGCGGTCGTATACCTGTCAACCGTTGATCGTTGCACCGACCCTTTCGGGGGACCGTTCGCCTGGTCATGGCGCCCCGTTCACCCCGCCCGCGCTCCCCCGGGCACCCCCGTCCCGGCCGGTCGGATCCGTGTAACAGAAGCGACAGCGCTTACCTGGACAATCGTTCCATTACCGACGGGAAAGAAGCTCGCGCGTTCGAGCCTTCAGCATCCATCGCGAGGGGGCGAGACGGGCACGCTGCCCGCCGCTGGTGACCAACGCGTTCACCGGCGCCATCGGATCCAGCGCCATCGTCCTGGCCAGCAGGACGCCGACGGCCAGCGGGAGCAGGGTCACGGCCAGCGCGGTGCCGGCGGTGGTCAGGTTCTGGATACGGGGGCGCGTGGGCGCGGCGGGGACCATGGCTCCATTCGACCGGTGCCGGCCCCCGCCGGGATCGGGCCGCGTACTCAGACGGCCCGATCCCCGTACTCACTCCCCCTCGCGCCCGGACCGGGAACGTACCTACGGGGGCGTCCTCTCAGCCGGTGTGCAGGACCCGGAAGCGGCCGGGATCCGCCGGATCCCGGTCGACGACCTGGACCGGCGGCCAGGCCCACTGCCGGACGCCGGTGCCGGGAACGCGGGAGAAGCGGATGCGCCCGCGGGTGCCCTCGACAGCGACGTCCGGCCAGGACCGGGCGACGGCCGCCCGGTCCGCTCCGTGGGAGCGGAGCGCATCGGCGAGGACGGCGACCGTGTCGTATCCCTCGAAGGCGACGAAGGAGGGTGCTTCGGCCAGCCGTTCGCGGAGGTCGGCCCCGACCCGCGCGCCGAGCGGGCCGAGGCGTTCGGGCAGGTAGCGCAGGAACGGGATCGCGGCGCCGTCCTCGCCCAGCGACGCGGCCCACCCGGGGAACTCCGGCTGCCCGGCCGGAGCGCCGATCATGATTCCGGCCAGGCGCCGGTCCCGGCGGACCGCCCCCACGATCGACACCGCCGGCTCGGGACAGCCGGTCAGGAGAAGGAGAGCGCTCGCGCCGGTGCCGGCGAGCTCGTCGCACAGCTCCGTGAAGTCCGTTCCGCTCACGCCGAGTTCGACGACGGTGCCGCCGCGAGGAGCGAGGTGGTCGCGCAGGACGCGGGCCCCCGACGCCCAGTAGACGCTCGGCTGGGCGGCCACGGCGATCCGGCTGTGGCCCGCGCCGAGCAGGAAGTCGGCGTAGATCCGCCAGCCGTGGGACTGCGTCGGCGCGAGGCGCGCCACCCATTCCGTGGGCCGTTCGGTGAGCGCGTCGAGAACCGCCGACGAGCAGAGGTACGGCACTCCGAGGGCGTCGGCCCGGGCGGCGACGGCGCGGGCGACGACGCTGTGGTACTCCCCCGCCAGGGCGGTCACCCCCAGGCCGGCCAGCTCGTCCACCGCGGCCACGGCCCGGCGGGGATCGGCCGCGGTGTCCCGGACGACGAGTTCGAGCGGCCGGCCGGCGATGCCGCCGGCCGCGTTGACCTCCGCCACGGCCAGCCGGCATCCGGCGAGCAGGTGGCGGCCCGCCTCGGCCCAGCCCGGCCGGGTCAAGGGGGCGAGAAAGCCGATCAGCACGGACGGACCGTCGGCCCGCCCGTCTCCGGACGGTGGTGGTGGCGTGTTCATACGGCGGCGTCTCCCCTGTGACGACTCGGTCGCGGCCGGCCGGACCGCGCGGCGTGGGCGCCAGTCTGGCCGAGCCGTACGCGCAGGGCGCCGCCGGGGGTCCACAACCGGCGCCCGGGGGGCCACAACCGTCGGTTGTGCGCGCCTAGGGTGAACCGGTGGACACCGAAGCACTGCGATCGTTCGTCCGGGCCGCCGAGCTCGGACGGCTCAGCCGTACGGCCGACGAGCTGGGGGTGACGCAGCAGGCGGTCT
This sequence comes from Streptomyces sp. NPDC104381, assembly GCF_055583745.1. NCBI lineage: Bacteria > Bacillati > Actinomycetota > Actinomycetes > Kitasatosporales > Streptomycetaceae > Streptomyces > Streptomyces sp. NPDC104381. The sequence goes on along the minus strand of NZ_JBVJNK010000003.1, from coordinate 596,034 downwards.
CCAAGCGGATCGCCGCCCTGGAGCGAGAGCTGGGGGTCAGCCTGTTCACCCGTACCGCCCGGGGAGTCGAGCTGACGCTCGACGGCCAGGCGTTCCTTCCGCACGCGCGCGGCGTCGTCGCCGGGGTCGAGCGCGCCGTCGGCGCGGTCGGGCGGGGCTCCCGGTCCCTGCGGATCGACGTGCTCGGCCTGCGCAGCGCGCAGGCCGTCGTCCTCCACGCGTACTGGCGGTCGCGCCCCGGAACCGGCCTGGACGTGGTGACCCTGCGGGTCGACGACCCGCGTGTGGCGGCCGCCGCCGTGGCGGCGGGCGACGTCGACGCCTCGTTCCGTACGGTCACCACCCAGGACGCGCTGCCGCAGGACGTACGGATGATCCACGCGTTCGACTCCCCGCTGGAGCTCCTGGTGGGCCCGGGACATCCGCTGGCCTCCGCGCGGAGCCTCACACCGGAGCGGCTGCGCGGGCACCGGATCTGGGTGCCGGGCATCGCGCCCCGCAGTGAATGGTCGGAGTTCTACGATCAGCTCACCACCTCGTTCGACCTGCGCGTCGACGCGGCCGGCCCGCACTTCGGGGACGAGGTGCTCCTGGACACCCTCGCGGCCTCGGCGGATGTGGCCACCCTCGTCGGGGCGCGTGACCGTTACCTCTGGCCGGCCGGTCACGACCTGCGCCGCATCCCGGTCGTGGATCCGGTCCTCGCGTACCCGCTCTCCCTCCTCGTCCCGGGTACGAACCCCCATCCGGCGCTGCGTGGGGTCATCGACCACCTCGGAAGCCTGCCCGCGCTCCCCGGAGCGGTCTGGCGCCCGTCCTGGGCGACGGCTCGACGCCCCTGAAGCGACACCGCCGGCCGCTGACCACGGCGGGCGGGCCCTGTCCGGTCACCCCGTACACCAGAAAGGATCGCGGCATGCCCAGCGACCACCTCATGCGCATCCACAGCCCCGAGTTCACGGCCATGGCGGAGCGGGTCCTGCGGGTCACCGAGCTGACCTCCCGCCTGAACGTCCTGCCCTTCGACGACGAGACGGGCAAGGCGGAGCTGTTCGAGCGGATCTTCGGCAGGCCGCTGCCGCCGAGGGTCACGCTCTACCCGCCGTTCTACACGGACCACGGTCTTCGGCTGGATCTCGCGGAGCGGGTGTTCATCAACCAGAACTGCACGTTCCTCGACTACGCCGGCATCCGGCTCGGCGAACGCGTGATGGTGGGACCGAAGGTCACGTTCATCACCGTCGGCCACCCCGTCGATCCCGGGGAGCGGCGGGAGTGGCTGAGCGGCGGCCCCATCGACGTGGCGGAGAACGTGTGGATCGGCGCCGGTGCCACGATCCTTCCCGGCGTCAGCATCGGCCGTGACGCCGTGGTGGCCGCCGGGGCGGTGGTGGCCGATGACGTACCGCCGGCCACGCTGGTCACCGGCGGCAAGGCGGCCGTGAACCGGCGCTGGTGACGGGCCGCGGCCCCGGCACGGTGCCGCTTCAGCCGTCCTGCCCTCCCCGGCCTGCCGCGTCGGCCCTGCCGCCTGCCCCCAGCAGGCCGGTGGCCACGAACGGGGTCTTCCGCGCCAGTACGGGCAGCTCGCGCTTCGACAGCGCCGTGACGACCGGGGGCATGGCGGCGCGCACCAGCTGCGTGGCGCGGAGCCACCCCGGCAGGTACGCGGCGGCGCTGCGCCGCTCGACCGCCCGGACCATGCGGCGCGCCACGGTCTCCGCCGGGTAGACCTTCCGCGCAGGCCTCGGCATGTGCGCCCGCAGCTCACGCAGTACGGGGTGCTGGTCGACGCCGCGGATCATGTCGGTGTCGGTCCAGTTCAGATAGCCGATGCCCACCCCCACGTGCTCGTGGGCGAGCTCGGCCCGCAGCGAGTGCGCGAACGACTCCACCCCGGCCTTGGAGGCGCAGTAGGCGCTCATCATGGGCGCCGCGCCGATGGAGGCCAGCGACGCGATCTGGAGGTAGTAGCCGCGGGTGGCGCGCAGCTGGGGCAGGAAGGCGCGTGCGGTGATCGCGCTGCCGATCAGGTTCACCTCGATCACGCGGCGCCAGGTCGCCGGGTCGGTTTCGCCGAAGGGTCCCCCCTCGGCCAGCCCCGCGTTCGCGACCACCACCGAGGCGGGCCCGAGCTGCTCCTGGACCTCCTCGGCCACCCGTGCCATGGCCGCGTCGTCGGTGACGTCGGCCTCCCAGCACCATGCCCGGCGGGGAAGCGAGTCCCGTACGCGGGCGAGCCCCGTGGCCTCCCGGCCGATCAGGGCCAGCGTGGCGCCGCGGTTCCCCAGCTCCCGTGCGAGGGCCGCGCCGAGCCCCCGTGCGGCGCCGGTCACCACGGCGACACGGCCCTCCAGAGGACCGGCTGTGCCCGTCATACGCGTCTCCTCCAGGGGGTCGGCTCACGCGCGGTCCTTCCACCTAAGCATTCCCGGAGGCCGGTCGCCCTGCGGGACGGACCCGGGAGGGAGGTGCCTCATTCCGGGGTGGAGGGGCCCCAGTGGGAGAAGCGGGGCAGCCACTTCACCCGGTAGTCGGGGTGCCCGGCGTGCTCGGCGGCCATCTGCCGGACGACGAACCCCAGCCCGACGGCGCGGCCCGAGGTGAAGTCCTGGGCCGGACGGTCGGTGTCCAGGGCCGCGATCTCCTCGTACTCGTCCAGGAGGACCCGGGTGGTCTCGATGCGGCGCAGGGTCCGGGCCGGGTCCTGGAAGGCGATGTGCCGGTCGTAGCCCCGCGACCGTACGACGAACGCGATACCGCTCGTACGGTCGTGCACCTCTCCGGGCGCCTCGGCCGGAGTGCGCCAGCCGTCGCCGCCCGCCCCGCGCGCGATGTCCTCCTCCTCGGCGAGGCGCGCCCGCACGAAGGCCAACAGGTCCGAGTTCTCTGCCATCTGGTCCGAATCCTTCTCCGTCACAGACCGCGGGGGACAAGCCACTCGCCTCCGCGGGCCCGTTCTGCCCGACCAGCAGAGGATGCCTCACCCTCGCGTCTGCGACGCAGTCGGGGCTCCGGGCCACACAGCCAGGATGGGCACCCACCGGTGGGTACGCATCCCGGCCGTGTCGCGGCGGGCTCGGTCAGATGCCCGCGGGGGCGGTGGGCTCCGTCCCCGCCCGCGCGCACACCGAGGCGGCCGTTTCGGAGGCGAAGACCAGCATGTCCCGCACCTCCTCCGGATCCTGTGCGGCGGTGAACGAGCCGCGGGAGCCCATCCGGCTCAGCAGGCCCGCGGCGAACGCGTCCCCGGCGCCGATGGTGTTGACGACCTCGACGGGGGCGGCCGCGACGGACACGGGCGGGGCGGACGCGGTGTAGGCCGTGCTCCCCCGCGCCCCCCGGGTGAGGACCACCAGCCGTCCTCCGGCCGCCAGTTCCCGGCAGGTCTCCTCCGGGCCGGCCCCCGGCCACAGCAGCTCCAGGTCCTCGTCGCTGGCCTTCACGACGTGGGCGAGGCGGCACAGTTCGCGCAGCGCCGCCGCGCCGTCGTCCGCGCCCAGGGTGCGGTCACGGCGGACGTTGGGGTCCACGAAGAGGAGGGAGTGCTCGGAGGCCGCGGCGGCGGTCGCGCGTACGGCCGAGGCCGCGGGCTCCACGACGGCCGCGAGCCCTCCGACGTACACGGCCCCGAATCCGGCGACCCGCGCGGACAGGTCCGGCAGCCGGAACGTCGCGGTGTCCTGGAGGTGGAAGTGGTAGCCGTTCCCCCCTTCGCCGGGCTCGGCGACCGCAAGCGCGGTGGGCAGGCCGGAGCGTGCGCACAGCATGAGGTCGGTCCCGGCGGCCCGCAGCCGGTCCTCGATCATCCGGGCGAAGCCGTCGCCGCCCAGCCCTCCGGCGAACGCCGCCGGGGTGCCGAGCGTGGCCAGCCCGACGGCGACGTTGGCCGGTGCCCCGCCGAACTGCGCGGCCCGTACGCCGCCGTCCCCGGCCACGGGTACGAGGTCGACGAGGGCCTCGCCGAGGACGAGGACGGCGCCCGGGCCGCCCGTCACGGCTCGACCACGATCTTGCGGCCGATGCCCGCCTTGAAGCGGTCGATGGCCTGCGGGTACTGGTCGAGCGGCAGCCGGTCACTGATGAACACGGCGGGGTCGAGGACCCCGGTGGCGAACAGCGCGGCGGCGCGTTCGTAGCTGTGCAGGACGGCCATCGACCCGGTGATGGTGATCTCCTGGTTGTAGATGCGGTACGGCTCGATGACGGCCGTCGTCGCGTAGTCGGCGACCCCGAACTGGAGGAAGGTCCCTCCCTTGGCGACGCGTCCCAGGCCGTCCTGGATGGCGGCGGCGTTGCCCGTGGCGTCGATGACGACGTCCCAGCCGCCGGGCCGCTCCAGCTCGTCGGCACCGGCCGCCGAGCGGGAGCATCCGAGGAGGCCGGCCGTGGCGAGTCGGTCGGGGTTGACGTCCAGGACGTCCACGGACGCCGCCCCGGTGCGCTTGGCGAGCTCCAGCATCATCAGGCCCATGGTCCCGGAGCCGTAGATCAGGACCTCGGCGCCGAGGGTGCTGCTCAGTACGTCGTAGCCCCGGACCGCGCAGGACAGCGGCTCGATGAGGGCGGCGTCCTTCACGTCGATGTGCTCGGGCAGCCGGACGCAGTTGGCGACGGGCGCCACGGCGTACTCGGCAGCGCCGCCGGAGACGGTGACGCCGATGGCGGCCCAGCGTTCGCAGAGGTTGCCGCGTCCGCTGCGGCAGTAGCGGCACTCGTGGCAGTGCAGGGAGGGGTCGACGGCGACGCGGTCCCCGACGGCCAGTTCCGTGACGTCGCGCCCGACGCCGACGATCTCCCCGGCGAACTCATGGCCCGGGACGAGCGGCAGGCTGGGCGCGAACTCGCCCTGGAGGATGTGCAGATCGGTGCCGCACAGTCCGCACGAGGCCACGGAGACGACGACCTCGCGGGGGCCGGGCGTGGGGTCGGGGACGGTGGTGACGGAGATCTTGCCGGGTGCTTCGACGATCGCTGCCCGCATTATTTCACTGCTCCGAGAGACAGGCCCTGGACGAGTTTGTCCTGGGCGGCGTAGCCGGCGGCGAGCACCGGCAGGGACACGACGACGGACGCGGCACACAGCTGGGCCAGGAAGAGGCCCTGGCTGGTGACGAATCCGGTGAGGAAGACGGGTGCGGTCTGGGCGACGACGCCGGTGAGCACCCGCGCGAAGAGCAGTTCGTTCCAGCTGAAGATGAAGCAGATCAGCGCGGTGGCGGCGATGCCGGGGGCGGCCATCGGCGCGACCACCCGGGCCAGGACCGTCGGCAGCCGCGCACCGTCGACCTGGGCGGCCTCGATGACGGACACCGGTACGTCGGCGAGGAAGGACTGCATCATCCAGACCGCGATCGGCAGGTTCATCGAGGTGTAGAGCAGGACGAGGAGCCAGATGTTGTCGAGCATCCCGGCGTTCTTGGCGAACAGGTAGACCGGGAGGAGCCCGGCGACGACGGGCAGCATCTTCGTGGAGAGGAAGAAGAACATCACGTCCGTCCACTTGCGCACGCGCCGGATGGACAGGGCGTACGCCGCCGGGAGCGCCAGCAGGAGCACCAGGACCGTGGAGAAGAACGAGGCGCCCAGGGAGTTGAGCAGCGGCGGCCACGGGGTGACACCGGTGTCGGCGCCGAAGAAGGCCCGGTAGCCGTCGAGGGTGAGCGGCGCGAAGACGGAGGGCGGGTTGGTGGCGGCGTCGGACTCCGCGTGCAGCGAGGTCAGCAGCATCCACAGCGCGGGCAGGCAGAAGGCGAGTCCTGCCGCCCAGGCCAGCAGGCCCAGCGCGGTGGAGCGGCGTTTGGCGCGCCGCAGGATCCGTGACGCGGACGGGGCGGGGACGGTGGCTGTGGTCATGCGCGGTTCGCCTCCTCGCTGAAGAGGGACGAGACGGTCCGGAGCGCGAAGGTGGCGATGATGATCGTGCCGATCACCACCACGACTCCCGCGGCGGACGCCAGTCCGTATTCATGGGCCTGGTAGAAGGTCTGGTAGATCGTGTACGGAAGGTTGGCGGTGCCGAGCCCGCCGGCGGTGATGGTGAACACCGCGTCGAAGTTCTGCACGATGTAGACGGCGCCGAGCAGCACCCCGAGTTCGAGGTACCTGCGCAGGTGCGGCAGGGTCAAGTAGCGGAAGGTCTGCCAGGCGCTCGCCCCGTCCAGGCGCGCGGCCTCGACGACCTCGGCGGGCCGGCTCTGGAGCCCGGCGAGCAGGATCAGCATCATGAACGGCGTCCACTGCCAGACCAGGGCGGTGATGACGGCGAGCAGCGGCATGTCCGCGATCCAGTCCGGCTGGCTCGGGTCCGTGTCGCCGAAGAGGTCGCCGATCCAGCTGAGTGTGCCGTTGAGGAGGCCGTACTCCGGGTTGTAGAGGGCGTGCTTCCACAGGAGGGCGGCGGAGACGGGCACGATCAGGAACGGTGTGATGAGCAGGGTGCGGACCATGCCCCGGCCGAAGAACGTACGGTCCAGGAGCAGCGCGAGGGCCAGTCCGATGACGACGGTGGCGAGGACGACCCCGACGGTCAGCAGGATGGTGGTGAGGACCGAGTCGCGGAGCGCGGCGTCGGTGAACACCGAGGCGTAGTTGTCGAGCCCGCTGAAGGCGCGTTTGTCGGGGCTGAGGGAGTTCCAGTCGAAGAGGGAGATCACCAGGGTCGCCACGAACGGCAGCTGCGTGACGACGATCAGGAAGACCAGCGCGGGCAGGAGCGGGGCCCTGGTGGCCCAGGCCTTGGCGCGGTTCGCCCTGGGGGCCGGGGCCGCGGACGGCCGGGGTGGTGACTGGGGGGTGGTGCCGACTGTTGTGGTCATCGGTACTCCTTGGCGACCTGCTCGGCGAGCTTCTGGGAGGTGGCCAGCGCCTTGTCGACGGACTGGCGGCCCGCGATGGCCGCGCTGATCTCCTGCGCGACCCTGGTGCCGAGATCGGTGAACTCGGGGATGCCGACGAACTGGATTCCCGGGACGGGGCGTGGCTGGGTGCCCGGGTTCTTCGCGTCGGCCCCGGAGATGGCCTGCTCGGTGACGTCCGCGAAGGCGCCTGCGGCCTTGCGGTATTCGGGGTTCTCGTAGGTGGAGGCGCGTTTGCCGGCGGGGGCGTTGGACCAGCCGCTGGTCTCGCCGACGAGTGACTCGTACTCCTTGCTGGAGGCCCAGGAGACGAACTTCCAGGCGTCGTCGGACTTCTTGGACGCCTTCTGGATGCCCCAGGCCCAGGTGTAGAGCCAGCCGGAGCTCTTGGTCTTCTCCACCGGCGCCGGTACGTAGCCGATCTTGCCCTTCACCGGGGAGCCTGCCGCCTCCAGCGAGCCCGCGCCGGCCGTGGCGTCGTACCACATGGCCGTCTTGCCCTGCGTCATGTTGTTGAGGCACTCGGCGTACCCGGACTGGGAGGCGCCGCGCTCGCCGTGCTTGCGCACGAGGTCGACGTAGAAGCGGGTGGCCTTCTTGAACTCGGGCGAGGTGAGCTGGGGTTTCCAGTCCTCGGTGAACCAGGTGCCGCCCATGGTGTTGACGACGGTGGTGAGGGGGGCCATGAGCTCACCCCAGCCCGGGAGTCCGCGCAGGCAGATGCCCTTCATGCCGGGCTCGGCACCGTCCGCGCCGGCCGCGAGGTCGGCCACCTGCTGCCAGGTGGGGTGGTCGGGCATCGTGAGGCCCTCGGCCTCGAAGACGTCCTTGCGGTACATGAGGAAGGACGACTCGCCGTAGAAGGGCTCGGCGTAGAGCTTGCCCTCGGCGGTGAGCGAGTCCCTCAGGGGTTCGAGGATGTCCTCCTGGTCGAAGGCGGTGTCCTCGGCGGCGTAGGTGTCGAGCGGGTGCAGCCAGTCGTTCTTCGCGAAGAACGGCACCTCGAAGTTGCTGATGGTGCCGACGTCGTACTGCCCGGCCTGGTTGGAGAAGTCCTGGCTGATCTTGTCGCGGACGTCGTTCTCCGGCAGCACCGTGAAGTGGACCTTGATGCCGGTCTCCTCGGTGAAGTGCTCGGCTGTGAGCTTCTGCAACTCCACCATCTGCGGGTTGTTCACCATGAGTACGTTCAGTGCGTCACCTCCTCCGAACGCGGTGCCGCCGGCTCCGGCGCACCCGGCGGCGAGGAAGGTCATCACTGCCGTGCCCGCGACCGCACGCACGCGGGTCCCACGGCGTCGTTGCTGGTGGGGCATAAGTTCTCCTGATCGGTCGTAGCGGCTCGTGGATCGGCGCCCGTGCTCTCCGGCTCTCCTGACGGTCACGGGCATGGCGGGGCTGCCCTCCGGCCCCGGCCTCCCTGGGTAGGGCGGGGACGGGGACGGGGGCGGGGTGGAGTTCTGGGGAAGCGGGGGTGTTCCCGACGTGCTGTCAGACGCGGATCACGTTCGGGCCGAGCAGGGAGTAGCGCTGCGCCTCCGCCGAGGGCAGGCCGGTGTCGGTGACGATGGCCTCGAAGTCACCGACCCCGGCGAACCGGCAGAAGCTCACCGCCCCGAACTTCGAGTGGACGCCGGCGAAGACACGGCGGCGGGCGCTGCGCATCGCCTGTGCCTTGACCTCGCCGACCGCGGGGTCCGGGGTGGTGAGCCCGTACTGGCGGGAGATGCCGTTGGCGCCGACGTACGCGAGGTCGATGACGAAGTCGGCGAGCATACGGGTGGCCCAGTGGTCGACGGTCGCCATGGTGCTGCCGCGCAGACGTCCGCCGAGCAGGAGCACGGCGATCTTCTCGGCGTCCGCGAGGACCGTGGCGACGGCCAGGGACGCGGTGACCACCGTCAGCGGCCGGTCGCGGGGAAGTGCCTCGGCGATGAGCTGCGGGGTGAAGCCCTCGTCGACGAAGACCGTCTCGGCGTCGCCGAGCAGGTCGGCGGCGGCCGCGCCGATCCGTGACTTCTGCGGGACGTGGTGCGTGGTGCGCATCGCCAGGGTGGTCTCGAACCCCGCGCTCTCGACCGGGTACGCACCACCGTGCGTGCGCCGTACGAGACCGTGCTCCTCCAGGGTGTGCAGGTCGCGCCTGATGGTCTCCTTGGCCACCTCGAACTGTTCGGCCAGCCGGTTCACGTCGACCGAACCGTCCCGCCGGGCCGTTTCGAGAATTCCCCGTCGGCGTTCCTCGGTGCCCACGACACATCCCTGCACTAGTGCGAAATCCGGTGTGGCCCCGGCGTCCGTTCGGGCCCACGCACTGTTTGTACAAGCAGAAACGGCTCCACGACCAGCTCCTTCGCGTACCCGGCTGTGCCCGTTCATGCCCGTTTCGCTGCGGGCACCCTCGCTGGTGGTCGTACGAGGTCATCGGAACGGCGCCCGTCCGGCGCCTGCTTCGCCCGGAACCGCGCCCGTTTCGCGCCCGTGAGCGGTCACACGGACCTCGGGCGCCTAGCACAGCCCTCCGGAGGCCGGGGCGGAAACAACAGGGAAATGTCTGATTGCACACCTCAATGCCTGATTTCGGCCAACATTCCGTGCCTCGCGGGATTTCGGACAACCTCCGGCCGTGGTTGTCCTCTCTCATGGGCAAAGCGACTCCACCGCCCCACGGGGCACTCGGACATCGGAGAAGGATGAGCACCAGAACCCCCCGCAGCCGGCTGTGGCGCCCGGCACTCGCCGCCGCCGCGGCGATCGCCGTGACCGCCGGCGTCACCGCCGCCTCGCCCGACACCGGCAGGACGTCCACCGTTCCGCGGCTCGGGCTGGTCGCCGCGTCGGCGTCCGTCACGCTCGACTCGTGGAAGGAGGACCCGGGTGTCTACCTGGACCTCGGGACCTATCTGACGGCCTCCGGCGCCCCGCTCGAACTGCGCGTGACCCGCAAGAGCTACAAGGATCCGGTCGTCGCCACCCAGATCATCCGCGACGGGAAGAAGACCCGGACCAAGGCGCTGCCCAAGGGCCTGGTCAAGAACTTCTCGGGGCTGCCGGACTTCGTCCGGATCACGGTCCGGGACGCCGCGGGCAAGTCCGTGGTGACCCGGACGGAGCCGTTCTGCCCGAACAACGCGTCGGGCAGGGTGCAGCCGGACGCGCCCGCCACGTCGAAGTATCCCGAGAGCTGCCCCACGAACCCGTTCACGCTCGGCTCGGTGTGGGGCGTCGAGAACGGCTGGGCCTCCAACACCTACGCCGGCTACTACGCGGAGCCGGTCGTCCTCCCCGCCGGGAAGTACACCGCCGAGGTGGCCGTCACCCAGCGCTACCGCGACCTGTTCGGGATCGCCGACGAACCTAAGACCGTCAAGGTCACCGTGCGCGAGCGCAGTTGGGAGGAGGAGAACACCGCCTCGGCCCCGGGGACCCGTTCCGCGACCGGGCACGCCGCGCACGCGGCGGGCCACGCGGGCCACGCCGCGGCCCGTCCCCCCGCCCCGGTGTCCGCGACCACCGGTGCGGGCACCTCGTACAACGTGGGCCACGGCCCGTACCCGCCCGCGCCCGCCGCCGTGCCGTGGGCCGCCGACCGGGTGGGGTTCAGGTCGGCGCAGGGCGACGGTCCCGGGCGTACGGACGGCTCCCGGCAGGCACCCGCCGTCGGGCCGAACGCGCAGCGCCCGACGGGCAGGGCGAGCGTGCCGGACGTCCCCAAGCCCGATCTGCGTTCCCTGCCGGCGTACGGCATCACCATCGGTGAGGGCGACGCCGACGCACCGGACAGGGACTACCTGGCCTTCAGCGCGAACGTGTGGAACGCGGGTCCCGCGCAGCTGGTGGTGGACGGCTTCCGCAAGCCGGGCAACGAGCTGATGGACGCCTACCAGTACTTCTACGACGCCTCGGGCAAGCAGGTCGGCTACACCCCGACCGGCACCATGGAGTGGGATCCCCGCCCGGGCCATGAGCACTGGCACTTCACCGACTTCGCGAGCTACCGGCTGCTGAAGGCGGACAAGAAGGAGACCGTCCGCAGCGGCAAGGAGGCCTTCTGCCTGGCCAACACCGACGCGGTCGACTACACGGTGAAGAACGCCAACTGGCACCCGGACAACACCGATCTGTCCACCGCGTGCGGCCAGGAGAACTCCATCTCCGTACGCGAGGTGCTCGACGTGGGCTCCGGCGACACGTACACCCAGGACCTTCCCGGGCAGTCCTTCGACATCACCGGGCTGCCGAACGGCACGTACTACATCCAGGTGCTGGCCAACCCGGAGAACCGGCTCAAGGAGACCGACCTCGGCAACAACAGCGCCCTGCGGAAGGTGGTCCTGGGCGGAAAGGCGGGCGCCCGCACGGTGACCGTGCCCAAGCACGACCTGGTCGACGCCCCCTGAGACCCGGCCCGTGCGCGGCCCCGGGAGGCGCGTACTCCCGGGGCCGCTGCCGCTACCTCGCGAGCTCAACGTCTGCCGCCCTCCCGTGAGTTGCTGTGGCAGACTTCACGGGCGGAGCGGTTCACCTCATCTGCGACGGAGCGCGTCATGACGACTGGGACACCCCGGCCCCCGATCGACACCAGCAGGCCCCACTCGGCACGCGTGTACGACTCGCTGCTCGGCGGCAAGGACAACTACCCGGTGGACCAGGCGGTGGCCCGGCAGCTGCCGGCCGAGGCGAAGGCCGGGGCGTTCCAGAACCGTGCCTTCATGAACCGCGCGACGGCCTGGCTGGCGGGCGAGGGCGTCACCCAGTTCCTCGACATCGGCACGGGGATCCCGACCGCGCCGAATCTGCACCAGATCGCCCAGGAGATCGAACCGCGGTCGCGGGTCGTCTACTGCGACAACGACCCGATCGTCCTGCGGCACGCGGAGGCCCTGCTGATCAGCAGCCCGGAGGGCGCCACGGACTATGTGCACGCCGATGTGCGCGAGCCCGCGACGATCGTCGAGGCGGCCCGCGAGGTGCTGGACTTCGACCGGCCCGTCGCCCTCTCGCTCCTCGGTCTCCTGCACTTCCTCCCGGACGACCTGAACCCGCGGGCCCTCGTGCGCACCCTGGTGGACACCCTGCCGGCCGGGAGCTATGTGGTGCTGTCCCAGGGCGCCTCGGACGTCAACCCCGAGCGCGGTGAACAGGGCGCGGCCGAGTACGGCAAGGGCGGCATCCGGCTCGCGCTGCGCACCCGGGCCGAGTTCGCCCGCTTCTTCGAGGGCCTGGACATCGTCGAGCCCGGTCTCGTGACGGCCCCCGAGTGGTTCCGCGGCACGCCGGCCCCGCAGCCGGAGCTGAGCGGCGTCTACGTCGCGGTCGGCCGCATCCCGTAGCCCGTGATCCCGATCCCCTAGCCGTATTCCGTCGGAACAGAGCCCGGAAGGGGACGCACCTCATGGCAGAGGGCAGCAGGCACCCGGCGGCCGAGGCGTTCGACGCCATCGGCGCCGACTACGAGACGGCCTTCGCCGGCTCGGCCGCGCACCGCGAGTCGCTGGACCGGCTGCTGGAGCGGCTGGCGCCGCACAGCAGGGTCCTGGACGTCGGCAGCGGGACGGGCCGGCCGACCGCCGAGGCCCTGGCCGCTGCGGGGCACGACGTGCTGGGCGTCGACGTCTCGCCCGTCATGGTGGAGCTGGCGGCGCGTCGTGTCCCGGGGGCGTCGTTCCGCTGCGCCGACATCCGTGAGGTCCGGCTGGAGGAGTCGGGCTTCGACGCGGTCTGCGTGTACTTCTCCCTGCTGCAGATGTCACGCGACGAGCAGCGCTCCCTCGTGCTCCGCCTGGCGCGGGCGCTCAGGCCGGGCGGCCATCTGGTCCTGGCGACCGTGCCGCTGGACGTGGAGGGCGTGAGCGCCGTCTTCATGGGCCAGGACGTACGGGTGACCAGCTTCGGGCCCGAGGCGCTCAGGGCGCTCGTGGCCGGGGCCGGGCTGACGGTCGTGCACGAGGACAGCACGGTCTTCACGCCGGACCTCCCGGGATCCGTGCCCGAACCCCACCTGTTCCTGGAGTGCCGCCGGTGACGTCCCGGCCGGACGCTACTTTCCTCGGAGGAAAACACCTGCTACTTTCCTGTGAGGAAAGTACGTGTGCCGGGCGGGGCAGGGAGCCACATGACATTTCACGACGCGCAGAACGCACTGGACGAGGTCCGGCGCCGAGGCGAGCAGGCCCGCGCCGAGCACGTGCGCCACGGACTCTCCTGGCCCTACCTTCTTGTCGAGGCACTGCTCGTGTTCGCGGCGTTCGCCTCCTACGATCTGCCGAATCCATGGGGCGGGGCGGTGCTGATCCCCTCGTTGCTGCTGGCAGCGGGCACGATCACGGTCCATGTGCGCAAGGCGCCCGTCCGCATGCCTCTCACGCACAGGAACGCGCTCCAGGGAGTAGCGATCGGGCTGGTGCTGGTGGGTGTCTTCCGGTTGCTTTCGGACTTCGCGGGCTCCGTCGGCGTACCGGCCCCGCACGTGGCGGCGGCCGCGGCCGTGTGCGTCGCAGGGGTGCTGATCGCCCACGGGTGGGGCGCCGCGGTCGTGGCGCGTGAACAGCGCGGGCGCGGTGAGAGCGTGCGTCGCTGATGGACGAGGGCTTCGACGAGTTCCTGCACGTCCCCGCGCGCCTCACGATCGTCGCCCTGCTGGCGCCGGCGAACTGGACGGAGTTCGGATTCCTGCGGGACGCCATCCCCACCAGTGACTCCGCGCTCTCCAAGCACCTTTCCTCGCTCGCCGCCAAGGGGTACGTCGAGGTCCGGAAGGACAAGCACGTCGGCGGACGCCGCACCCTGGTACGGCTCACGTCCGACGGCAGGCGGAGCTTCCGGGACCATGCCGCGTCCCTGGAGCGGATCGTCGCGGCGGCTCGTGCCCCGCAGCGACCCGAGGTGGACGGCTGACCACCTCGGATCCGGGGTGCCCCCTGGCCTCACCGGGCCGCGATGTGCGCCGCCCCGAACAGGCGCTTGGTCATGCCGAGGCGCTGTCGAACAGCAAGGTCGCCTCCTTCTCCTCGCGGGCGTTCAGCCACCTCACGTCTGCGGTGGCGGCACCGGAGGGGGATGTGGCCTCCATCCAGAGGAAGGTGTGGACCGGCGCCAGGCCGGGGAGCCGCCGCACCAGCGCGTCGATCAGGGCGGCTTCCCCCAGGACCCGGTAGGACGGGCCGATCTCCTCCAGGATCCGCCGCCACGGCGATCGCGTATCCGGCCGCACCCGGGGACTGCGCGCCCGTCGAGTCGTTCGACGGAATCCGGCTCCGCGCGCGGCATCCGCGGCGCGCTCACACCAGCCCGTCGATCTCCGGCTGGAGCACCTGTTCCGTCCAGATGACCTTGCCGCCGTCGTCGGTGTAGCGGGTGCCCCAGCGTTCGGCCAGCTGGGCGACGAGGAACAGTCCCCTGCCTCCCTCGTCCATGCTGGCGGCCTGGCGCAGATGGGGCGAGGTGCTGCTGCGGTCGGACACCTCGCAGATCAGCGTCCTGTCACGGATCAGACGTACGCGGATGGGGCCGTTGGCGTAGCGGATGGAGTTGGTGACCAGCTCGCTGAGGATCAGCTCGGTGGTGAACGCCTCCTCGATCAGGTTCCACTCGGTCAGCTTGCGGGAGACGTCGGAGCGGACCCGGGCGACCGCCGAGGGGTCCGAGGGGACGTCCCACTCGGCGACGTTCTCGGCGGCGAGGCGGCGCGTACGGCCGACGAGCAGCGCGACGTCGTCCCGGGCCTTGGCGGGCACCAGGACGCGCAGGACGGCCTCACAGGTCTCCTCGGGTGTCCGGTCGGGGTGTCCGGAGAGGGTGTCGCGCAGCATCTCCAGCCCCTCGTCGATGTCGCGCTGCCGGTCCTCGACGAGGCCGTCCGTGTAGAGGACCAGGCGGCTGTTCTCCGGAAGCTGCATGTCGAGGGTCTCGAAGGGCATGCCGCCGAGGCCCAGGGGCGGGCCGCCGGGCACGTCCGCGAAGACGGCGTCGCCCTCGGGGCTGACGATCGCCGGCTGGAGGTGGCCGGCCCGGGCCATGGTGCAGCGGCCGGACGCCGGGTCGTAGATCGCGTAGAGGCAGGTGGCCCCGGTGACGCCGCCGCCCTCGGAGCCCTCGGCCGACTCGTCCTGGTCGATACGGGCGACGAGCTCGTCCAGGTGCCAGAGCAGTTCGTCGGGGGGCAGGTCCAGGGTGGAGAAGTTGTGGACCGCGGTGCGCAGGCGCCCCATGGTCGCGGCGGCGTGGAGTCCGTGCCCCACCACGTCCCCGACCACCAGGGCGACCCGGGCGCCGGGCAGCGGGATGATGTCGAACCAGTCGCCGCCGACGCCGCCGAGCCCGCCGAGCCCGGCCTGTGCGGGGAGGTACCGGTAGGCGGCGTCGATGGCGCTCTGGTCGGGGAGCCCTTGGGGCAGCAGGCTGCGCTGCAGGGTGACCGCCACGTTGTGCTCGCGTGAGTAGCGGCGGGCGTTGTCTATGCTCACGGCGGCGCGGGCGACGAGCTCCTCCGCGACGGACAGGTCCTCGTCCTCGAACGGATCGGGGCTCTGGGACCGCCAGAACAGGGCGGCGCCGAGGATCACGCCCCTGGCCCGCATCGGGACGGCCATCAGCGAGTGGAATCCGCTCTCCACGATGCGCTCGGCGCGTTCCGGGTTCTGCTGCTGCCAGCCGGCGAGCCGCGCCAGGTCGGTGTCGAGGACGGCTTCCCCCCTGAGCAGGCCGGCGCCGATCTCCGTGGACGGCAGGAAGCGGATCACGGACCCCAGGGGGTGGAGTCCGGTGTCGTCACGGGGGCCGCTGAACGCCGAGCGGCGCAGCCCGTCGGTGGTGGCGCGGACGGCCGTGGGCTCCTCGCCGCGCAGGACGCCCTCGGCGAGGTCCACGGTGGCGTAGTCGGCGAACCGGGCCGTGGCGAAGTCCGCCAGCTCCTCGCACGTCCGTACGACGTCCAGGGCGGTGCCGATCTCCGTGCCCGCGTCGTAGAGGAGCTTGAGCCTGCCGCGTGCCAGAGCCGCCCTGCCGGTGAGGGCCTGGAGTTCCGTGGTGTCCCGCAGGGTGGTCACGGTGCCCGGTGGTCCGCCGTTGCGGTCCGTGGACCGCTGACTGACGGTGAGCAGTCGGTCGCCGACGGGGTGCACCTCGTCGGTGGCGCTGCGTCCCGAGGTCAGCAGCCCGCTGATGACCTGGTCGAGCCCGAGCTCCGTGACGGGCGTGCCCTCGACGTCCGGGGGGAGGCCCAGGAGCCTTCGCGCCTCGTCGTTGGCCAGCAGCAGCCGTCCGTCGCCGCCGACGATGAGCACCCCCTCCCGCACGGCGTGCAGAACGGCGTCGTGGTGCTCGTACATCCGGGTCATCTCGGTCGGGCCGAGACCCCGGGTCTGGCGTTTCAGGCGCCTGGTGACGAGCGCCGTGCCTCCCATGGTGAGCAGCAGGATCCCGCCTGCCGAGCCGAACAGGAGGGGGAACTGGCCCTCGGCGACGCCGCTGACGTTCTTGATGGTGATGCCCGCGGAGACCAGGCCCACGACCTCGCCGTTCGCCCCGGTCACGGGCACCACGGCCTGGACGAGCGGGCCGATGGTGCCGTCCACCGTCTCGGTGACGGTACGGCCCTCCAGGGCGGGGCCGATGGTGCCGACGAACTTCTTGCCGATCCGGTCGGGCAGCGGATGGGTGTAGCGGATGCCCTGCAGGTTCATGACGACGATGAAGTCGACGCCCGAGCCCTTGCGCGCCGCCTCCGCCTTCGGCTGCAGCTCGGCGGTGGGATCGGGGCTCTGCAGCGCCGCTTCCACGCCGGGGGCGTTCGCGAAGGTCTCGGCCACGGCGACCGAGCGATTGCGGGCTTCGCGTTCGCTGTCGGCCCGCGACTGCAGCACGAGCGCGGCCACGGATGCAGCGACGAGCAACACCACGATCGCCACCTGCAGGAGAAAGACCTGACCAGCGAGGCTTCTCATCCCGAGAAACGAACGCGGGCGGCCGTAGCGTCCGGCCATGCCCCCCTTTCTACACGGCTTCCCGCCTCCTCGCCGCCCGGTGCGGTCACGCGGAGCCGTGAGGTGCGGGACCGGGCGCCCTCTGCGGAGCGTCGGCACGGCTACGGTGCCCCGGGGCGGCCGAAGCGCACCGGAACACCGGGCGAGTACAGCACGCTCAGCGGGTCACCCGTGGGCGCGGGCAGTCCCGCCGCCGTCACCAGGCTCTCGTCGCACTCCAGGAGCTGTGCGCGGTGCAGGGGCCAGCGGGGGTGCGCGTTCGGGAGATACAGCGGGCGTCCGTGGAAGGTGCTGTGCATGCCCCACCGGGCGGTCAGGAAGTGTTCGAGCTCGGTGGGCTCGTCGATGCGTCCGCCGGTGCGCAGCACGATGCGGCTGTGGGCGCCCCGGGGGCCGGGGACACGCCGTCTGCTGGTGTAGGTGAGGGTGTCGGCCCGGCGCCGGATCTCCATCCGGGACCACATGTACGGCAGCCTGAAGGCGGCCCGGGCGACGGCCACGGGGATCAGCCGGGAGGCGTCGAGCGAACGGAAGGACACCCCGCGTCTGCCCTGCGCGTCCCGGGTGTACAGCCGGACGTTGGTCTCGGGGAAGGTGCCCAGATAGGGGATGCCGGGGAGGCGGAGCCAGCCGACGCGGTGCATCCGGAAGGCCACCAGCCCGACGTACGTCACCCCGTCCAGGGTGTCCGGCTCGGTCCCGGCGGGCAGGAGCGGCGCGACGTCGCCGGGGTCGGCCGCCCAGTGCAGGAAGGCGAGGTCCAGCCAGGACTGCGTCATCAGCGGGTCCATCGCCGGGTGGGGCGGGTCGGGCGTGACGGGCTGCGGCGTACGGGGTGTGGGCGGCACCCGCACAGGATGGCAGACCGGACTCCCGGCCCTCCGGCGGGAGCCCGGTGACGGCGGGCGGCTACTGCAGGGCGCGTACGGCGGCGGCGAAGAGCGGGGGGAGCCGGTGGGCGGCGGGCACGATCAGACCGCCGGTCCAGGGGTGCCCCGCGGCGCGCAGCAGTGCCGCGGTGAGCAGCCGGTGGCGTCGTGTCAGCCGGGCCCACTCGGCGGGGTACGCCTCGGGCCGCCCCGCCACGAGGCAGTCGACGGCCGCCGACGCCGTGGCCGCCGCCAGGGCGATGCCCTCACCGGTGAGCGCGTCGACGTAGCCGGCGGCGTCACCGGCCAGCAGGACCCGTCCGGCTCTCGGCGCGCTCGCGCTGCGGCGCAGCGGGCCGGCGCCGCGTACGGCGCCCGCTTCCAGGCCGGTGAGCCTGCGGGCCAGTTCGGGGAAGGCGGCGAGGTGCTGCTCGTGGGGGCGGCGGTGGCGGCTGAGCACGGCGACGCCCACCAGCCGCTCCCCCACCGGCGTCACGTACGCCTCGCCGTGGCGCGACCAGTGGACCTCCACCAGGTCCGTCCAGGGGGCGACGCGGTAGTGGCGGCGCAGTCCGTATCTGCGCGGGGCGGGGCAGGGGCGTTCCAGGCCCAGCGCCCGGCGCAGCGGGGAGTGCAGGCCGTCGGCGGCGATCAGCCAGCGGGCCGTGAGCCCCGCCGTCGTGACGCTGTCCGGCCCCTGGCGCACCTCCGCCGCCCGGCCCTCGACGATCCGCACCCCGAGGTCCTGGGCCCGCCGGTGCAGGGCGGCGTGCAGTTCGGTCCGCCGGACGCCGCGCCCGGGGTGGCCCCGGAAGGCCGCCTCCGCCTGCCGGGCGCCCTCGACGTACCGGATGCCCAGGAGGTCGCGGCCCGCCGGGGTGACGCCCAGGGCGCGCAGGGCGGCCACTCCGCTGGGCATGATCCCCTCGCCGCAGGCCTTGTCCACGGGGGTGGGGCGCGGTTCGACGACGACGGCCTCCAGGCCGGCCCCGGCGGCCCGGATCGCGGCCGCGAGACCGGCGGGCCCGCCGCCCGCCACCAGGATGTCGATCACGCGCCGGCCTCCGCCCCCGCGAGGCGGGACAGGGCGCCCTCCTCGCACCGGACGCGTACGGTCATGAGGGCGGCGTTGAGCACGGTGAACAGGACGGCGGTGATCCAGGCGCCGTGGACCAGCGGCAGGGCGGCTCCCTCGGCCGCGACGGCCACGTAGTTCGGGTGGCGCAGCCACCGGTAGGGCCCGCCGGTCACCAGGGGCAGGCCGGGGACGACGATGACCCGGGTGTTCCAGCGGTGGCCCAGGGTGGCGACGCACCACCAGCGCAGCCCCTGGGCGGCGGCCACCACGGCCACCATGGTCCAGCCGGACCAGGGTACGAACGGGCGGCCGCCCGCCCAGGTCTCGGCGAGACACGCGGCGAGCAGCGCGGTGTGCAGGGCGACCATCACCGGGTAGTGCCCGCGTCCGGCCTCGGTGCCGCCCAGGGCGAGGCTCCGGCGTGCGTTGCGCAGCGCCACCGCGAGCTCGGCCAGGCGTTCGGCGGCGACGGCCAGCACGAGGGCCGCGTACCAGATCATGTGTTCCTCCGGACTACCAGCGCAGCAGCACCAGTTCGCAGCAGAAGCCGGGGCCCATGGCCATCAGCAGGCCGGGCGTGCCGGGTTCGGGCCTCCGGCGGTCCATCGTGTCCCGCAGGACGTGCAGGACCGAGGAGGAGGACAGGTTGCCGACCTCGGCGAGGGAGCTCCAGGTGACGTCGAGGGCGCCGTCGGGCAGGGACAGGACGTCGGTGACCGCCTCCAGGACCTTGGGCCCGCCCGGGTGGCACACCCAGCGGCCGATGTCCTTCGGTTTCAGCCCGTGCTGTTCGAGGAACCCGCTGACGTCCTCGGCGAGATGGCGGCGTACGACGTCGGGGACGGCGGGGTCGAGGACGACGGTGAAGCCGGAGTCCCGGATGTCCCAGCCCATGACGTGCCCGGTGTCCGGGTAGAGGCGGCTGCGGGTGTCCACCACCTCGGGGCCGTCCGCCGGTGCCGGGTGGTCGCCGCCGACGAGGACGGCGGCCGCCGCGCCGTCGCCGAACAGGGCGGTGGCGACCAGGTTGGCGGGGCCGGCGTCGTCGCGCTGGAAGGTCAGGGAGCAGAGCTCGACCGAGAGCAGCACGGCGACCTGCCCGGGCCGTCCGAGCAGGTAGTCGTGGAGCCGCGCCACCCCGGCGGCTCCGGCGACGCAGCCGAGTCCGAAGACGGGGAGCCGCTTCACGTCGGGGCGCAGGCCGAGACGTCCGACGAGCCGCGCGTCGACGGAGGGCACCGCGATCCCCGTGACCGAGGTGAACATCAGCAGGTCCACGTCGTCGGGGCGCAGCCCGGCCTTGCGCAGGGCGCCGCGCACGGCCTCGGCGCCGAGTTCGACGGCGGCGCCGACGAACACGTCGTTCGCCGCCCCGAAGCCGTCCAGTTCGCCGTAGCGCTCCAGGGGCAGCACCATGTGCCGGGTGCGTACGCCCGCGTTGGCGTGGATCCGGTCCAGTACGCGGCGGTCGGCTCCCGGGGGCAGGCAGGTGCGGGCCACCATGTCGGTGACGTCCGCCTGGGCGTGGCGGTGGGGCGGCAGGGCTCCGTGCACAGCCGCGACGCGGGTCACCGTGGCCACCGTTTCGGAGAGGTCATGCCTGACATCCTGCCTACAGAACCGGGCAAATCGGCGCACATGCGACGCGCGCGGCTGCCGTGTTCGTGCGCCGGGGTGTCCCTACGATCGGCCCATGGACACCACGGACCGGCCTCCGGCGCGCTCCGCGGCCCCGCGCCTGTCCCGCGCGCCGGCCGGGCTCGCGCTGTCCTGTCATCCGGGCCCGGTCGTGGCGGTGACCGGGCTCGCCACCGCGCTGGCCGTCGGTTCGGGTGCTGATCACGGCCGTCCGGTGCTGGTCGCGGCCGCCGTGCTGGCCGGACAGCTCTCCGTGGGCTGGTGCAACGACGCGTTCGACGCCGCCCGCGACGCCGGGGCAGCACGCCCGGGGAAGCCCGTGGCCCGGGGCACGGTGGGGCGGGGCACGGTGTGGGCCGCCGCGTTCACCGCGCTGTTCCTGTGCGCGGTGCTGTCGTTGGCGTGCGGCGCCTCGGCGGGCGCGGCCCATCTGACCGGGGTCGCGGCGGCGTGGGCGTACAACCTGCGGCTCAAGGGGACGGTGCTGTCGTGGCTGCCGTACGCGATCGGCTTCGGCAGCCTGCCGTGTCTGGTCACCCTGAGCCTGCCGGGAAGCCCGTGGCCCGTGTGGTGGGCGGTGGCCGCCGGTGCGCTGCTCGGCGTCGCGGCCCATCTGGGCGACGTGCTGCCGGACATCGAGGAGGATCTGCGGGCCGGTGTGCGCGGTCTGCCCCAGCGGCTGGGCCCGGCCCGTGTCCGGCTGTTGCTGCCCGTCCCGCTCGCGGCGGCCGCCTTGGTGCTGGTCCTGGGGCCTTCGGGGGCGCCCGGCGGGCGGATTCCCGCCGTACTCTCCGGGGTCGCCCTCTGCGCCGTGGCGGCGGCGGTGGTGTGCGCGGGTCCGCGGCCGGCCCGGTCATGGCGGAAGGCGGCTCTCGCGGGGACGGTGGTGGCGGCCTCGGCGGATGTGGCGCTGCTGCTGGCGCGGGGGGCGGAGATCGCCTGACGGCCCGTACGGACGGACGCCGTGCCGTCCGTACGGGCCGTCGCGTGCGGCGTGGCCTCTTATTGGCCGGCGAGACCGGTGTGCGCGATGCCGCGCACGATCTGCCGCTGGAAGAACGCGAAGACGATCAGGAGCGGCGTCCCGGCGATCACGAGTGAGGCCATGATCTGGGCGTACCGCACCCCGAAGCTCGACTGGACGTTGACGAGGCCGACGGGCAGGGTCATGCCGCCGGGGTCGGTGGTCACGAGGAACGGCCACAGGAAGTTGTTCCAGGTGGAGATGAACGTGAAGATCGCCACGGCCGCCAGCACGGGCCGGGACAGCGGGAGGACGATCGTCCAGAAGACCCGCCAGCGCCCCGCGCCGTCGCAGAAGGCGGCCTCCTCAAGCTCCCGGGGCACGCCCTCGAAGAACTTCACCAGGATGAACACCATGGCGGGCACGGCGACCTGGGGCAGGATCACCCCCCAGTACGTGTCGACGAGGCCGAGCTGGACCATCTCGCGGAACAGGGGCGCGATGAGCACCTGCGGAGGCACCATGATGCCGGCGAGCACCAGCCCGTAGAGCAGCCGGCGGCCCCGGAACTCGGTGCGGGTGAATCCGTACGCGGCCATCGCGCAGGTCACGACGGTCAGCAGGGTGGTCATGACGGAGACGTACGCCGAGTTCATGAGCCAGACCATCAGGTCGCCCGACTCCCAGACCTTGCTGTACGCCTCGAAGGTGACGCGCGAGCCGATCCAGGAGAGGGGCGTGCGCGTCGTGTCGCCCTCCGGCTTCAGGGAGGTGGCGACGGCCCAGGCGAGCGGCAGGAGCCAGGCCGCGGTGAGGAGCAGGGCGACGACGAGCAGGACGATCCTGCCGGGCGTCCAGCGGGGCCGGCGGCCCCCGCCGTCGGCGGCCCGCCCGGACCGCGCGGCGGGGCCGGTGGTGACGGTGGTCGTACCGCTCACTTCGCGGCCTCCTCAGCTCGGCGCCGGGACAGCAGCGGCTGCACCAGGGAGACGGTCAGGATCAGGGCGAAGAAGATGTACGAGACCGCCGAGGCGTAGCCGATGCGGTAGCCCGTGAAGCCCTGCTGGTAGACGTACTGGAGGATCGGCCGGGTGGACTCGTCGGGGCCGCCGCCGGTCATGATGTAGACCTGGTCGAAGATCTTCAGCGAGGCCAGCACCTGGAGCACCACGACCAGTCCGGTGGTGCGGCGGAGCATCGGCAGGGTGATGTGCAGGAGCCGTTTCCCGGCGCCGGCGCCGTCCAGTTCGGCCGCCTCGTAGAGATGGGCCGGGATGGCCTGGAGGGCGGCGAGGTACAGCAGGAAGTTGAAGCCGACGGTCCACCAGACGGTGGTCGCCACGATGCTGAGCATGGCGTACCGCTCGTCGGTGAGCCATCCGATCTCCGGCTTCAGGCCGACCGAGGCGAGCAGCTGGTCGGCGAGGCCGAAGTCGGACGGCAGGATCATGTTGAGGAAGAGCAGGCAGACGACTCCGGACGGCAGCAGGAACGGCGCGAACCAGCTGAGCCGCCAGAGCCACTGGACCACCCGGAGCTGGTGGGCGAGCAGCGCCAGGGCGAGACCGACGACGACGAGGGGCACGGTGGACAGGACCGTGAACCACACCGTGTTCCACAGCGAGGACCACACGTCGGGGTCGCGTACCGCCTCGGCGTAGTTGTCGAGGCCGACGAACTCCCCTCCGGAGCCGGTGATGTTCTCGCTGGTCAGGCTCATGCCCAGGCCGGACATCAGCGGCCAGACCAGGAAGGCGGCGTACACGAGGAGGAAGGGCGCGACGAACACCAGGCCGTGTTCGGTCCACTTCCTGTGCACGGCGCGGCCGGGTCGTCCGGCAGCGCCCCCGGCGGGCCTCGTCACGGGGGCCGGCGCCGCCGTGGTGGTGGAGGTCATGACGCGGCTCCCGGAAGGGGGTTGCGGGTGTCGAGGAGGGTCCGGAGCCGGGCCTTGGCCTCGGTGAGGGCGTCGCGCGGGGTGCGGGAGCCGGTGAGGACCCCGGAGAACACGGCGCCGAGCTCGATCCACATCCGGGAGGCGGAGCCGGCGAACCACGCGGGTTCGTCGAGCGCCACGTCGTCGATCACACCGCGGTACTCGGACTGCGGCTTCAGCGCGAGGTACGCCGGATCGTCGAGCACGGGCAGATAGGCGGGCACATGGCCGCCCTCGGCCCAGGCGACGGAGTGCTTGAGCATCCAGGCGACGAGGGCGTGGGCGGCCTCGTTCGGGGCGCCGCCGCGGTCCCTCTGGTGCGGCAGGACGAAGGCGTGGCAGTCGGCCTGTGTGGCGGCGGTCCCGAAGAGCGCG
This sequence comes from Streptomyces sp. NPDC104381, assembly GCF_055583745.1. Taxonomy (NCBI): domain Bacteria; kingdom Bacillati; phylum Actinomycetota; class Actinomycetes; order Kitasatosporales; family Streptomycetaceae; genus Streptomyces; species Streptomyces sp. NPDC104381. The sequence continues at coordinate 572,334 of NZ_JBVJNK010000003.1, read as the reverse complement.
GGGACGCGGGTCATGGAGAACGGGAGCCCGGTGGCCTTGAAGGTGGAGATCTCCCATTCGCCGTTGAGGTGGAACGCCGTCTTCCCGCCGTTGAAGACGCCGACGGATCCCGGGTAGTCGACGCGGCGCACCATCAGCCCCTCCTCGATGAGGCGGGCCAGGTACTCCAGGACCCGCAGCGCCTTGGCGTCGTCGAGCGCGAGGCGTTTGCCGTCCGGGGAGAGCACCGTGCCGCCGGTCTGGGCGTAGAGGCTGGAGAAGAGGCGCCAGGGGGTGATGCAGTCGGGGCCGAGCGTCTCGGTGACCAGGCCCGGCTGTCCGGTCGCCTTCTTCGCGGCGCGCAGGGCGTCGGCGAACTCCTCCGCGCCGCTGATCGGCTTGAGCCGGCCGCCCGCCATGAGTCCGGCCTTCTCACAGACCTCGGTCTGGTAGTAGAGGACGAAGGGGTGGGTGTCGAGCGGGACGGCGTACTGCTGGCCGCCGGCCTGGCCCCTGCGCCAGATGTCCGGCGGGAAGTCCTTCTCGTGCACGCCGTGTTCGGCCAGCAGGTCCAGGTCGAACGGGTCGAGGAGCCGGCCGGGGGCGAAGCCCGCGAGCCGGGCGAGGTGCAGGGCGGCGAGCTCCGGGGCCCGTCCGCCCGCGCCGGCCATGCCGAGCTTGGTGTAGTACGGGGCGCCCCACTGCAGGGTCGAGGCCTCCAGGGCGATCTCCGGGTGCCCGGCCCTGAAGTCGTCCAGCATTCCCTGCATGTTGACGCCGTCGCCGCCGCCGAACAGATGCCAGTACCGCAGCAGGGTCTGCCCGGGGCCCGCGGCGGTGGCCGGTGCGGCACAGCCCGACAGGGAGCCCAGGGCTCCGGCCGCGGCCAGGGCGCCGGCACCGCCCGCGAGGGCTCGGCGCCGGCTGAGAAGGGGTGGTTGCATGGCGGCTCGTCTCGGCTCGTCTCTGAGGTGCGGGGACGCGTGACGGGGAGGCATTGCGTTCGATATTTCGACGCCTGCCCGCTACTTCGGACGGGACCGTAGGCGCGGGGAAACCCGGCGTCAATGACTCGCGCTGAAATTGCGAACGATGTTCGGTATCACGAACGAAACTCCCTCCCCGGCCCGCCCACGGGCCGCCGGAGGCGCACGCGCGGGGGTGCGCGGGAGGAGATATCGCGGGGATGCCGACACATTTCTTACTGGGGGGTAGGCTCGCCCGCCCCCCTTGCTATACCTTCCGTCTAACAAGCGGGACGCAAGGCTGCCCGGCCGAGGCGGCCGGAGCCGGTTCCTTGCTCACGGCTGCCGTCATCTCCGGTCGGCGAAACCGCATATGACGGCCCGTCACCGCCGGCGCACGAGTGACAGCACCAGGGACAGCACTGACGAACCGAGGAGTCGCACCATGGCAAGCAGCACTGTTCGACCGGATGCCGAGGACCGGCCGCCCGAGGACCACCTCACCCGGCGGCTGCTGGAATCGGCGGCCACCCTGGCGTACGACCCCGCCACGGAGGTCGACTGGGACACGCCGCTGGACAAGGACTTCCACGGCGCGAGCCCGGAGTGGAGCACCCTGTACGGCACCGCGTACTGGGGCGAGCTGACCGAGGAGCAGCGCAAGGAGCTGACGCGCCAGGAAGCGGCGTCGGTGGCCAGCACCGGCATCTGGTTCGAGATGATCCTCCAGCAGATGGTCCTGCGCGACGTCTACGCGAAGGACCCCACGAGCGCCGACGTGCAGTGGGCGCTGACCGAGATAGCCGAGGAGTGCCGGCACTCGATCATGTTCGCCCGGGGCGCGCAGAAGCTGGGTGCTCCGCCCTACCGGCCGCACCGGCTCGCGGTGGAGCTGGGGCGGGCCTTCAAGACACTCGCGTTCGGCGAGGCGGCGTACGCGGCGATCCTCGTCGCCGAGGAGGTCCTCGACGTCATGCAGCGCGACTGGATGCGGGACGAGCGGGTCGTGCCCTTCGTCCGCACCATCAACAACATCCATGTCGTCGAGGAGTCCCGGCACATGAAGTTCGCCCGCGCGGAGACCCGCAGGCACCTCAGCGGTGCGGGCCCGGTGCGGCGGCGGATCAACGCGCTGATCATCGCGATCGCGTCGTACGTGATCGTCACCAGCATGGTGAACAAGGGCGTCTACGCCAACGCCGGGCTCGACGGGAAGCGCGCCGTCGAGGAGGCGAAGGCCAACGAGCACCACAAGTCGATGATGCGCTCCAGCTGCTCGGGCCTCATGGAGTTCCTCGCCTCGGCCCGTCTCCTCACCAGGCCCGCCCTGGCGTTCTACAAGCGTGCCCATCTGATCTGAGCGGACGACATGACCTACGCCATCACCCAGACGTGCTGCGGCGACGCCACCTGTGTCTCGGTGTGCCCCGTCAACTGCATCCACCCGACGCCGGAGGAACCGGACTTCGGCAGGACGGAGATGCTGTACATCGACCCGAAGTCCTGCATCGACTGCGGTGCCTGCGCCGACGCCTGTCCGGTCGACGCGGTCTTCCCGGTGGACAGCCTCTCCCCGGCGCAGCAGGAGTACGGCCCGCTCAACGCGGCGTACTTCGCGGACCGTGAGCCGGCGCCGGCCCCCGAGGGGCCGAACTTCCACACGTGGGGGGAGCCGTCCTTCACGCGCACCCTGCCGTCGGACTTCGCACCGCTGCGCGTCGCGGTGGTGGGCACGGGACCTGCGGGGATGTACGCCGCCGAGGACCTGCTGCTGCACACGAACGCGGAGGTCACGCTGATCGACCGGCTGCCCGTGGCGGGCGGGCTCATCCGCTACGGCGTGGCGCCCGACCACCTCGCCACGAAGAAGGCCGGGGACACCTTCGCCCGGTTCCACACGCACCCCAGGGTGCGCATGCGACTCGGCCTGGAGGTGGGGCGGGACGTCACCGCGGAGGAGCTCGCCGCGCACCACGACGCGGTGATCTACGCCGTGGGCGCGCCGGCGGGCCGCCCGTTGGGGATCCCCGGCGAGGACCTGCCCGGCAGTATCTGCGCGACGACGTTCGTCTCCTGGTACAACGCCCATCCGGAGGTCGCCCCCGACGCCGTGGACGTGTCCGCGGAGCGGGTCGTCGTGGTCGGCACCGGGAACGTGGCCCTGGACGCCGCCCGGATCCTGGTCTCGCACCCCGACGCGCTGGCCGCCGGGGACACCGCCGGCCACGCCCTGGATGCCCTGCGGGCCGGTTCGGTGCGCGAGGTGGTGGTGCTGGGGCGGCGGGGGCCCGAGGACGCGGCGTACACCAGGTCCGAGCTGCTCGCGCTGAAGCATCTGCCCGGGGTGGAGCTGGTCGTGGACGACCACGATCCGAGGATCGCCGAGGCGATCGGTGCCGCGGGGCCGGGCGACCGGGCCGCGCTGCTGGCGGACGTCGCCCGGGAGGAGGTGGACTGGTCGCGGCCGCCCCCGGCGGGGCGCCGCATCGTGTTCCGCTTCCACTCCGCGCCGGTGGAGGCTCTCGGCGGTGACGGCGGCGTCGCCGCGGTGCGGGTCACCGGCGGCGACGACGGACGGGAGATCCCGGCCGGACTGCTGCTGCGCGCCGTCGGCCAGCGTGGACTGCCGGTCACCGGGCTGCCGTTCGACGAGGCGACGGGCACCGTCCCGCACGAGGGCGGCCGGGTGACCGGCCGGCCGGGGACGTACGTCGTGGGGTGGATCAAGCGCGGCCCCTCCGGCGGTATCGGGGCCAACCGGACGTGTGCCGCCGAGACCGTGGGCACGCTGCTCGGCGATGCCGTCGACGGCTCCCTGCCCGCGCCTGAGCACGGAGCGAAGGCGTTCCAGCGCCTCGTGCGGCGCCGTAACCGCCGGATCGTGGACGCGCGCGGGCTCGCGGAGATCGAGCGCGCCGAGCTGGCCCTGGGCCGCCGCGACGGGCGCCCCCGGGTCAAGCTGGCCACGCTTCCCGAGCTGGTGGCGGCGGCGAGGGGCGGCCGCCGGCGGATCCCCGGCTGAGCCGCCCTCCCGACCCGGCCCGCCGGTGGCACCGGCGGGCCGGGCGAGAGGCCCGGAGCCCTCTAGAGGGGTGCGCCCACCCCACCCACGGTGTCGTGGGGCCGGCCGGGGGCCTCCTTCGGCGCGCGTTCCACGACCGAGTCGAGGATCTCGCCGACCCTGACCGCGGTGTTCGACAGCAGGGACGACGTGATGCCGTGGGTGTGCTCCGTCCCGCCCTGCAGATAGATCCCGCAGCTCAGTCCGGGATCGGTAGCGATCCGGTAGTCGCGCTCGACCCGGACCCGCCCCTGGTCGTCGAGGAGGCAGTGCTCCGCGACGTCGCCCAGGAGACCGAGGGCGTCGGCGGGGAGATAACCGGTGGCGTAGACGACCACATCGGCGTCGAGGGTCGTCCGGTCACCGGTGACGAGCGACTCGACGGTGGTGCGGACCGCGTCCGGCGTCTCGACCGCGTCGACGACCCGGGAGACGTTGAGGAAGCGCAGCCGCTCGGTGCCGAGGACCTTCTCCTGGTAGGCCGTGCGGTAGAGGTCGTCGATGAGGTCGATGTCGACCACGGCGTAGTTGGTGTTGCCGTGGTAGTCCATCAGCCTGCGCTTGGTCTCGTCCGGGGCCGTGAAGTACTCGTCGACCGCGTCCGGGTCGAAGATCCGGTTGGCGAAACCGCTGTCGTCGGCCGGGCTGTAGCCGTAGCGGGAGAAGACCGCGCAGACCTCGGCCTGCGGGAAGCGGCGGTGCAGGTACGCCACGTTCTCCGCGGCGCTCTGGCCTGCCCCGACCACGACGAAGCGGGACGGCGGCTCGGCCGTGTCCAGGCCGTCCACCCGGCGCAGCAGGTCCGAGGTGTGCCAGATGCGGTCCGTGCGCTTGACGCCGTCGGGCATCTGCGGCCGCAGACCCGTGCCGATCACGAGGTTGCGGGCCCGGTGGACCACGGTCTCCGACCCCGAACGGGAGGTCACGTCCACGTACTCCACGACACCGTCGCGCTCGACGGGGCGTACGTCGATGACCTCGTGCCCGTAGGACACCATGTCGTCCACCTGCGCGGCGGCCCACTCGAAGTAGGCGTGGAACTCGACCCGCAGCGGGAAGAGACTCTTGCCGTTCACGAAGTCGACCAGGCGCCCCTGGCTCTGCAGGTAGCAGAGGAAGCTGAATTCACTCGACGGGTTCCGCAGCGTCACCAGGTCCTTGAGGAAGGAGACCTGCATCGTGGCGTCGTCGATCAGCATCCCGCGGTGCCAGCCGAACCGCGGCTGGCTCTCGAAGAAGTGAGCGGTGACGGCCTCCTGCCTGCCGACGCGCGAGTTGCGCTCGGTGAGCGCGATGGCCATGGCCACGTTGGACGGTCCGAAGCCGATGCCTATGAGGTCATGGACCGGTGGTGCGTCGTCGGGTGAAGCCTGTGACATGTCACTCCCATCGTGCGGGTGCAGCCGCTTGGCGGACGCGGGGAAAGCGGAAAAGAGCACACCGGCTGAGCGGCAGCCGGGGCGGAACTTAGGTAAAGCTAACCTCATCTTCGCGCCCTGTCGACAGGGCGCATCCGGCGAGGGCGCGCATGAACCGACGTCAAGTGGCCTTGCAGCGACAGCCATTATGCACTTAGGTTAGGCTTGCTTTACTAAGCAATCTTTTCTTTGTCGTTCCGAGGAGGAACCTGTGCGCGTCGTCATGTTCGGCTATCAGACCTGGGGGCACCGCACCCTGCGTGCCCTTCTGGACTCCACGCACGACGTGGTGATGGTCGTGACGCATCCCAAGAGCGAGCACGCGTACGAGAAGATCTGGAGCGACTCGGTCGCCGATCTCGCCGAGGAGAACGGCGTACCCGTCCTGATCCGCAACCGGCCCGACGACGAGGAGCTGCTCACCCGTCTCAAGGAGGCGGAACCGGACATCATCGTGGCCAACAACTGGCGCACCTGGATCCCGCCGCACATCTACGGTCTCCCCCGGCACGGCACGCTGAACGTGCACGACTCGCTGCTCCCGAAGTACGCGGGCTTCTCGCCGCTGATCTGGGCGCTGATCAACGGCGAGCGCGAGGTCGGCGTGACCGCGCACATGATGGACGCCGAACTCGACGCCGGCGACATCGTGATGCAGCGCGCCGTGGAGGTCGGCCCCACCGACACGGCCACGGACCTGTTCCACAAGACGGTCGACCTCATCGCCCCGGTCACCACGGAGGCGCTGGACCTCATCGCCTCGGGGCGTACGGACTTCACCCCGCAGGACCGGTCCCAGGCCACGTTCTTCCACAAGCGCGCCGCCGAGGACATCCGCATCGACTGGAACTGGCCGGCCGAGGACCTGGAGCGTCTCGTGCGGGCGCAGTCCGCCCCGTACCCGAGCGCGTTCACCCACCACCGGGGCGCGCGTCTGGAGATCGTGACGGCGGTCGTGTCCGAGGGCCGGTACGGCGGCACCCCGGGAAGGATCTTCTACCGCGAGGGCGACGGCGTGGTGATCGTCGCGGGCGCGGACGCGCGTACCGGACGCAACCGCGGTCTGGCGGTCACCCGGGTGCGTACGGAGGACGGCAGGGAGCTTCCCGCGGCCGAGTACTTCACCTCGATGGGCGGCTACCTCACCGCCCGGCCCTGACCTCCGGTCCCCTCCCGGCCGTCGTCACGTTAGGAAGAACGATGCACCAGCCGAGTTCTCCGGGGAGGGCCCCGGCCCCCCGGGCCGGGGGCGTGACGCCGTCCGGAGTGCTGAGCCTCAGCGCCTATCTCATGTACGCGACGGGCAAGGCGGCACGCCGCCGGCTCACCGACACGCTGACGGCGCACGGGCTGCGGCTGTGGCACCTGACCATCCTGGCCATGCTGGACGAGGCCGGCCGGCTGTCCAAGGGGGACCTCGCCGCGCGGCTGGACATGAACCAGAGCGATCTGACCAGGACCGTGACCGACCTGGACGCGGCCGGGTACGTCGCGTGCGCGCGGGACCCCTCGGACCGCCGGCGCATCGAGGTCTCCCTGACTCCGGAGGGCGGCCGCGCCCTGGCACGGCTCAGCGCCGATGTGGCCGGCACCGAGACGGATCTCCTCGTCCCGCTGGCGCCGGAGGAACGCGAACTGTTCGCCTCCCTGCTGCGCCGGGTCCACGCCCACCTCGAACGGGACAGGACGGTCGACGGCCCCTCACCCGGCGAACGCCCGGGCGGGGCCGTCCGTCAGGCGCCGGCCGTCGACTGGGACCCGGCCGCGGCGCGGTAGAGCCGGCGCAGCCGCACCACGCCGAGGTCGTGCTGGTAGAGGTTCTCCCGCTGGTCGGCGTCGGCGGGCATGGCCTCCAGCATGACGCGGTCCTGCTCCAGGACGTCCCAGTGGCGCCGCTCGATCAGCGTCCGGTACAGGAAGCGCCAGGACGCGCGCTGCCAGTCCTCGACCCGGCGGTAGCGCCAGAAGAAGACTCCGGTGCGCTGTTCGTCCACCGGGCAGACCATGCCGACGATGCCGAACGGGCCTCCGGGGCCGGCCGACGGCGGGTAGGGGATGGAGAGGTCGACCCAGTCCACCCCGGTGCGGCAGAGCTCCACCCAGTCGAAGTTGACGCCGCGCTGGTCGGTCTTCTCGAAGAAGTAGCCGCGGGCGGTCTCCCGGATGCGGAACTTGGCCGTGGTGTCCCCGTCGAACATGGTGTGCGAGTCATGGTGCAGGAACGCGCCGTGCATGGGGTCGAGCAGGTTCTCCACGGCGTAGCGCCAGGGCGCGTTCCACTCCGCGTAGCAGAGGAAGGCGTCCACCTCGGGGTCGGTCAGCGGCTCCGGCAGGGTCAGCTCGACGGGCTCGGGGTGCTCCTCGTCCCCGAAGTAGGCGAGGATCGCGCCCGCCACCTCGCGCACCGGCAGCGAGGTCACCAGCCGCTTGCCCTCCAGGCTGCACCCCGGCAGCCCGGGGACGGAGGAGACGGTGCCGTCGGGCTCGACCTCGACGCCGTGGTACCAGCAGGCGACCCGGTCGCCGAGGTGCTTGCCGAGCGACAGCGGGGCGCTGCGGTGCGGGCAGCGGTCGGCGAGCATCGAGAGGGCACCGTCGGAGCGCCGGAACAGGAGCCACTGCTCGCCGAGTGCGGTCACCTTGCGCATCGCGCCGGGGGCGACGAAGTGCGAGGGGACGACCGCGTGCCACTGGTTGCGCAGACCGGTGGCGTAGATGTGGTCCGCGGTGGCGGAGGACGACAGCGTCATGGTCAGGCTCCCAGTCGGTTCATCTCGGCGCGGAAGGATTCCTCGGTCCACGGGCTGCCGTCGGCGGCGTGGACCTGGCGGGCGTTGAGCCCGCGCACGACGTCGGCGAGCTCGTGGCCCTCGCGGGTGTAGACCTCTTCGAGGGTGGCGGCGAGTTTGTACTCGTACGGCGTGGGCTCGTGCGTACGGGACTGGTGGACGTCCAGGTACGGCCAGGTGTCGGTCACGGTGTCTCCTGAGGGTGCGGGGGAAGGGATCACAGGTCGAGGACGAGCCGGCCGGAGGCGCAGCGCGAGACGCAGATCATCATCGAGGCGCCCGCGGCCCGTTCGGCCTCGCTGAGCAGGAAGTCGCGGTGGTCGGGGGTGCCTTCGAGCACCCGGGTCTCGCAGGATCCGCAGATCCCGTCGCGGCACGAGCTGTCCACGGTGAGCCCGGCGCCTTCGGCGGCCTCCAGGACGGAGGTCCCGGCTCCGACGGTGAGCGTCACCCCCGAGGTGCGGCACTCGACCTCGAACGCCTCGTCGTCGTCGGTGCGTTCCACGGTCGGCGCGGCGAACCGCTCCAGGCGCAGCCGGTCGCCCGGGCAGCGCTGTTCGACGGCCGCGAGCAGTGGTTCGGGGCCGCAGGAGTACACCAGGGTGCCCTCGGGCAGACCGGTGAGCGCGGCATCCAGGTCGATGTGGCCGTGTTCGTCCTGCGGGACGAGGGTGACGTCGCCGCCGAGCGCGTCGAGTTCCCCGGTGAACGCCATGGAGGCCCGGCTCCGGCCGCCGTAGACCATCCGCCACGCGGCTCCCCGGCGGGCCGCCTCACGGGCCATCGCCAGCAGCGGTGTGATCCCGATGCCACCGGCGACGAACACGTACGAGTCGGCGTCCTCCAGCACGAAGTGGTTGCGCGGCCCGGAGACCGTGATCTGCTGGCCCGGCCGCAACTGGGTGTGCACGAAGCGTGAACCGCCCCGCGAGGCGGGCTCGTTGAGCACGCCGATGCGGTAGACGTCCGGGGCGCCCGGGTCACCGCACAGGCTGTACTGGCGGACCTGGCCGCCGGCGTGGACATCGAGGTGCGCGCCGGGGGTCCAGGCGGGCAGGGGCTTGCCGTCGGGGTGGGTCAGCTCGACGGACAGGACGCCCTCGGCCTCCCAGGTCATACGGCGGACGGTCAGCCGCAGTGAATCCTCGGTCATGGTCTGGTGCCTCCTTACCGGCAGTCCGGGCGGCCGGGCTACTGGCCCGGGATCCTCACGGGCGGGGTGAACGGGTTCTTCATCGGGCCGAGTGCCTCCAGGTCGACCTCGACGAGTGTGGGCCCGTCGGAGGCGATGGCCGCGCCGAGCACCTCCTCCGCGTGTTCCTCGGAGGAGACGCGCGCGTACGGCAGTCCGCAGGCGCGGGCCAGCAGACCGAAGTCGGGGGTGGTCAGGTCGACCCCGGAGCGGCGCTCGCCGTGGCGGTCCTGCATGTTGCGCAGGACCCCGTAGCCGCCGTCGTTGAAGACGACCAGGGTGAGCCGGGGCCGCTCCTGGGCGAGGGTGAGGAGCTCGCCCAGGTGGACGGCGAGTCCGCCGTCGCCCGCGATGACGACGGTGGGCGCGTCGGGCCTGGCGAGCGCCGCGCCGATGCCCATGCCGAGCCCCTGCCCGATGCCTCCGCCGCGCGGGAAGACGTTGTCCTTCGGGTCGTACATCTCCAGGAGCCGGTTGCCCCAGCTGCTGGAGGGGATGGTGACATCGCGGGCGACGACGGCCTCGCGGGGCAGGGCCGCGCGGATCGCGTCGCAGATCGCCGCCTGCGGGCCGATGTTGTCGTGCAGGACCGCGCGCACCTCGGTGCGTACGGCCGCGACGCGCTCCGTCCAGCCGGGTTCGGCGGTTGCGGCGTGCGGCTGGAGGGCGGTGAGGGTGGCGGCGGCGTCCCCGTGCAGCGCGTGGGTGGCCGGGTACACGCGGCCGAGGGCGGCGGCGTCGATGTCGATCTGGAGGTGGGCGCCGGGGAGTTCCAGGGTGTAGTCGGCGGTCTCGTTCGACCGGAAGTGGGTGCCGACGGTCAGCAGGACGTCCGCGTCGGCGAGCAGGGCGCGTACCGCGGGTGTGGTGGCGAAGTTCCCGATGACCTGCTCGTGGTCCTCGGGGACGCTGCCCCGGCCGGAGTTGGAGGTGATCAGGCCGGCGCCGGTCGTCTCCAGCAGCCGGGCCAGCTCGCCCCGGGCGGTGTTCGCGCCGCCGCCGGCCCAGATCAGCGGGCGGCGGGCGGAGGCGAGGAGGGCCCCGGCGGCGGCGAGTTCGCTCCCGGCGGGAGCGGGCGGCGCGGGTGTCGTGTACTCGGCGGGTTCGTCGGTCTGCGCGCCGTACTGGAGGTCGATCGGCCACTCCACGCTGGCGGGGCCTCCGGGCGCGGTCAGGGCCGCGCGGGCCGCCTCGCGCAGGATCCGGCCGGCCCGGGTGGCGTCCGGCACGCTCGCGGCGTACGCGGAGACGGCCCGGAGCATGCCGAGCTGGTCCTTGGTCTCGTGGATGAACCCCCGCCCGCTGCCCAGGAACTCGCTCTCCACCTGGCCGGTGACGTGCAGCACGGAGCTGCCGGCGCTGAGTGCCTCGATCAGTGATCCGGCGGCATTGCCCGCGCCGGTGCCGGTCGAGGTCAGGGCGCAGCCGAGGGTGCCCCGGGCGCGGCCGTAGGCGTCGGCGGCGTTGACGGCGGACGCCTCGTGCCGCACGGGCACGAACCGCAGGTCGCGGTCGACGGCCTCGACGAGCGGCAGGTTGTGGACGCTGACGATGCCGAAGACGGTGTCGATGCCGAGTTCGCGCAGGACGGTGACGAGGAGATCGCCTCCGTTGTGGTGACGCATGGGTGTCTCCTCAGAGGATGGAGCGGCCGACGCCGCCGCAGACGTCGATGCCGGTGCCGGTGATGTAGGAGGCGCGGGGCGAGAGCAGGGCGACGACCGCGTACGCGACCTCCTCGGCGCGGCCGAGGCGGCCCAGCGCGATCCCCCGGTCCTCGGCCAGCGCGGTCTGCCACTGCTCGTACGTCAGGCCGGAGTCCGCGGCGGCGTACCGGCGGGTCCACTGGCCGGTGTCGACGAGTCCGAGGCAGACGGAGTTGACCCGGATCCCGTCGCCGGCGAGTTCGACGGAGAGGGACTTGGAGAGGTTGAGGATGCCGGCCCGGGCCGCGCTGGTGGTGATCAGCCGGGTCTCGGGCTGCTTGGCCAGGACCGCGTTGATGTTGACGACGCTCGCCGCTCCGGACGCGGCCAGGTGGGGGCGCGCCGCCTGGAGGGGGTTGAGCACCCCGGCGAACTTCAGCTCCAGTTCGTCGCGCCAGTCCTCGGCGGTGGAGTCGTCGAGGCCCTTCATCCGGGACTGCCCGGCGTTGTTGACCAGTCCGTCGATGCCGCCGAACTCCTCGGCGGTGCGGCGGACGAAACCGCGGACGGCGTCGGCGTCCCGTACGTCGCAGACGCCGGTCAGCAGCCGGTCGTGTCCCGCGCCCAGGTCGGCCGCGACCTTCGCGAGCCGTTCGGCGTCGCGGCCGCAGGTGGCGACACGGGCGCCTTCGTCGAGCAGGGCGCGGACCGTGGCCAGGCCGACGCCCGAGCTGCCGCCGGTGACCACGATGGTGCGGTCGGCGAGGCCCAGATCCATGACTCGTATCTCCTGCGGTTCAGTTCATGGTGAAGCCGCCGTTGACGGCGATCACCTGTCCGGTCAGATAGCGGGATTCCTCGCCGAGCAGGAAGGAGACGATCCCGGTGAGGTCGTCGGGCTGCTGCGGCCGGGAGATGGCCCGGTTCACGCGGTAGAGGTCGTGCCGCTCGGCGGGCACGGTCTCGGTGGCCTCGCACTCGGTGAGGCCGGGGGCCACCGCGTTCACGGTGATCCCCCTGTCGCCGAGTTCGCGGGCCATCGCGCGGGTCAGCGCGATGACGGCGCCTTTGGAGGCGATGTAGTGGGCGAGGCGCGGGGAGCCGTACAGCGCGGCGTCGGAGGCGAGGTTGACGATCCGGCCCGGCTCGGTGAAGAGCGGGTACAGGGTCTTCGACACCAGCCAGGGGCTGCGGGCGTTGACCGTCATCAGCCGGTCCCACACCTCGACGTCGATGTCCTGGAACTCCTTGCCGCCCACGCCGTTGGCGAGCGCCGCGTTGTTGACCAGGCCGTAGAGCGGGCCCAGTGCGCGTACGGCGGCGGCGAGCGCCTCCACCGAGGCGGGGTCGGCGACGTCGCAGCGGACGAAGTGGGCGTCGAGGCCCTCCGCGCGGAGCCCGGCGGCGGCGTGCTCGCCGCGCTCCTCGTCCAGTTCGGCGAGGACGACGCGGAAGCCGTCGGTGCCCGCCCGGCGGGCCATGGCCAGTCCGAGGCCACGGCCCGCTCCGGTGACGACGACGGTGCGCCGGCCTGCCGGGGGCTGGTCAGCCACGGGTGACGCCGTGCATCGGCGAGTACTCGGGGTAGGTCGGCACCTGCGGCTTCTGCGTGCCGATGACGACGCAGAAGAGGGCGTCGGTGTCGCCCTCGTTCTTGAGCGACCGGGTGACACCGGCGGGGACGACGATCATGTCGCGGTAGCCCAGGGTGCGGTACTCGGCCTCCTCGGCGCCCCGGTGGATGCCGACCTTGACCTCGCCCTCCAGGACGAAGAAGGCCTCCTCGACGTCGTGGTGGGTGTGGGCGGGACCCTCGGCGCCGGGCGGCAGCAGCATGTTGGAGAAGGTGAATCCGCCGGAGGGCAGGATCCGGCTGTCGCTCTCGTGGTTGCCGGTGGCGCCGGAGCCGACGTAGCGGATCTGGCCCCGGCGGAACTGCGGGCCGGCCTTCTCCTGGAAGGACAGGGTGTCGAAGTCGGCGACCCGGGAGGCCTTGGTGGCGATGAGGGAGTCGGTGTACGCGGAGAGGTCGTCGCCGTTGTCGTAGGCGTCGGTGGTCAGAGGCATGGTGAGCTCCTATTCGGGGATTGCGGCGGTGATGCGGAGGTGGGAGAGCACCCAGGCGTCGAAGTGGCCCGGCTGCTCCTGGTTGGCCAGGTGACCGGCGTCCTTGACGATCACGTAGGCGGTCCTGTGGATGGCACCGGCGATGGCCTGGCTCGCCTCGACGCCGGTGACCCGGTCCTGTTCGCCGCAGAGGACGAGGGTGGGGGCGGCGATCGAGGGGAGTTCGGCGCGCAGGTCGGCGGAGGCCATGGACTCGGCGGCGTACGCGTAACCGGGCAGCCGTACCGAGCCGGCCATGGTGTCGACGACGCGGCGCACCAGCTCGTCCGGCGCGTCGGGTGACACGAGACGTGGTCCGCGCGCCGAGGCGAAGGCGCGGGGGCCCAGCTCGGCGAGGTCGGCGGCCCTGGCCCGCATGGCCTCGGCCTTCTTCTCCTCGGTGCCCGAGCCGGGGCTGGAGTCGGCGATGACCAGGGAGGCGACGAGCTCGGGGTGCCGGGTGGCGAGGCGCAGCGCGATCACCCCGCCCCAGGAGACGCCGAGGACGTGCGCGGTGGTGGCGCGTTCCCGGATGAGGGCGGCCGCCGTGTCCGCGTAGTCGTCGAGGCTCATCGGCCCGGCGGGGTCGGGCGACTTGGCGTAGCCGGGGGCGTCCCAGGCCACGACCCTCACGTACGCGGAGAGTTCGGCGAGCTGCGGGGCGAAGGCGGCCGAGGAGGAGCCGATGCCGTGCAGGCACAGCAGCAGGGGGCCGTGGTCGCCCGCCTCCTCGACGTGGACCTCGGCGGTGGCGGCTGCGGCGCTCACAGGATCTGCCCGGTCCGGCCGGCGAGGGCGGCGAGGCTGCGCAGCACGGCGTACGGCACCACCTGGCTGGTGGCGGGGTTGCCGGGGTCGGGCAGGTGCGCGACCTCGAAGCGGTAGCTGCCGTGTCCGCCGGACGCCTCGATCACATGGCGGGTGTGGTGGGCCGCCGGGTCGGCGACGACCTGGACCCGCACAGCGTCCAGGTCGCCGACGGCCAGCGCGACCGAGGCGGCCACGTTCGTCGACTTGGGGAACTTGACCGGGATGTCGCGGGCGGTGCCGGACATGACCTCGACGGGCCCGGTGGCGTTCCGCATGCGGGCCAGCAACTCCTCGCTCATCCAGGGCTGTTCGAGGGTGGAGGGCAGCTTGGTGGTGGTCAGCCGGACCTCGTCGAGCGGACCGAGGGCACGCACCGCCTGGAGCAGGTCGAGTCCGCCGACGGCACCGCCGGTGAAGTAGACCCGGCCGGGGCCTGCCGCCAGCAGCCGCTTGGCGAGCTCGTCGTCGGTGAGCGCGCCGGTGGAGGCGATCAGCAGGTCGGTGCCGGAGGCGAGGACCCGCTCGCCCCATTCGCGTACGACCCCCTGTCCCGCGGCTTCGACGACGAGGTCGCAGGAGTCGATGGCCTCCTCGAAGGTGGCCTGCCGCACGGGGGCGGCCTCGCCGAGCGGGCGGTTGTCGACGACGCAGACCAGCTCGGCGCCGGTCACGCGGCCTTCGGCGAGCGCGGTGCCGACGACGCGGCCGATGGCGCCCCAGCCGACGACGGCGACCTTGCGGACGGTGCTCATGCGGTGGCCTCCTGGGCTGCTGCGGGACGGACGTCCACGGGAACGGGCGGGGCGGCGCCGGGGGCCGCGAGCGGACCGGGATCCGGGGAGCCGGCCATGCTGCAGCGGATCTCCTTCGACGGCGCGCCGGCCGTCCCCCACAGGTCGGAGAGCTCGGGGACGCGCCGCCACACCCGGGCGATCCAGGCGTCCTCGACGATCTGGGCGACCTCGGAGGTGTATTCGCAGACCAGGCCGGAGGGGTCGGTGAAGTACGAGAAGGTGTTGTTGCCGGGGCCGTGCCGGCCAGGGCCCCACTGGGGGGTGATCCCGTGGTGGCGCAGCCGGCCGAGGCCGCGCATGAAGTGGTCGACCGAGGTCATCTCGTACGCCACGTGGTTCAGCGACGTCCACTCGGCCTGGTTGAAGGCGATGCAGTGGTGGTCGCTGTTGCACCGCAGGAACGCCATCTGGTGCTCGGACCAGTCGGAGACGCGCAGCCCGAGGACGTCGCAGTAGAAGGTGACCGCCGCGTCGATGTCGGTGGTGTTGAGCACGGCGTGCGTCACGCCGACGGGCACGGCGCCGTCCCTGCCGCGCGGTACGACGGCCTGGACCTGGGCGCTGATCTCGATGAGGCGGCCCTCGGGGTCGGTGAACCGCAGCCCGTAGCCGCCGCCGGCCTGGTCCAGGGGGCCGGGCCCGGTGACGGGCACCAGGGAGCGCGCTTCGAGCCGGCGTGCCGCCTCGTCGACCTCGGCGGGGGTGGCGACGGCGAAGGCGATCCTGCCGAGGCCGACGCGGTCGCGCTCGGTCAGGTGCAGGACGTGGTGTTCGTCGCTCGTGCCGCGGAGCCAGCGGGCGCCGGTGTCGGACTCGACGGTCTCCAGGCCCCAGACGTCCTCGTAGAAGTCGGCGGCCTCGGTGAAGGCCGGGGTGTGCAGCTCGACGTAGCGCAGCGAGCGGAGCCGGGCGATCGGACCGGGGGGTGTTCGGTGCATGGGGTCCCTCCAGGACGGGCGGGCGTGCCGGGTCAGTTGGCCCACGGAAGCGGGTGGTCCGAGATGCCCCAGTACAGGGACTTCTGGCGCTGGTAGGCGCGGATCGCGTCGCGGCCCTTCTCCGTGCCGAGGCCGCTGTCCTTCCACCCGCTGAAGGGGGTGGAGGCACTGAACTGCTTGTAGGTGTTGATCCAGACGGTTCCGGCCTCGATCCGGCGGGCCAGCGCCCCGGCGGCGCGCAGGTCGCGGGTCCAGATGCCGCAGGCCAGGCCGTAGACGGAGTCGTTGGCCTGGCGGACCAGGTCGTCCTCGTCGTCGTAGGGCAGGGCGACCAGGACCGGGCCGAAGATCTCCTCCTGGCAGGTGCGTGAGGTGTTCGGCAGGCCGTCGATGACGGTGGGCAGGTAGTACGCCCCGTTCTCGTACGGCTCCCCCTCGGGCGCCGCTCCCCCGCACAGGACGCGCCCGCCTTCCGACCGGGCGAGGTCGACGTAGGCGGCGACGGAGTCGCGGTGGCGGTGGTGGACCAGGGGACCGACCTGGGTGGCCGGGTCGGTACCGGGGCCGACGCGCAGCTTGCGCACCCGCTCGACGAGTTCACCGACGAAGGAGTCGTAGATCTCGCGTGCGACGAAGAGCCGGGAACCGGCGATGCAGGACTGGCCGCTGGACGAGAAGATCCCGAACAGCACACCGGCCAGGGCCTGTTCGGTGTCGGCGTCGGCGCGCACGATCGTCGGCGACTTGCCGCCCAGCTCCAGGGAGGCGGGGATCAGCTTCCGGGCGGCGATCTCCGCGATGGAACGGCCGGTCTCCGTGCCTCCGGTGAATCCGATACGGCCGACGAGCGGGTGGCGCACGAGGGCGTCCCCGACCACCCGGCCGCTGCCGGGCAGCACGGAGAGCAGCGCGGGCGGCAGCCGGAACTCGTCGAGCGCCCGGGAGATCAGCCGCCCGAGCGCCAGGGAGACCAGGGGGGTCCAGGCCGCGGGCTTGAGGATCACCGCGTTGCCGGCGGCGAGGGCCGGGGCGATCTTCTGCGCGTCGCTGGCGACCGGGGAGTTCCAGGGGTTGACGGCGCAGACGACGCCGATCGGCTCGTGCGTGCTCACCGTGACGTACGGGCCGCGGGACGGGGTCACCGACTCCTCGGCCGTCTCCAGGACGGCCGCCATGTAGCGGAAGGTGCCCGCCGCACTGAGCGCGAGCGCCCTGGTCTCGGTGAGGGTCTTGCCGGTGTCGGCGGTCTGCAGCGCGGAGAGCTCGTCGGCGGCCTGTTCGGTGAGCTCGCCGATGCGGTGCAGCAGCCGGGCCCGGTCGTGGGCCGGCAGTTCGCGCCAGGCCGGGTCGGCCACGGCCTCCGCGGCGGCCAGGGCCGCCTCGTCCACCTCCCGCGCCGTGGCGGAGTGGACGGTGGCCAGCACGCGGCCGGTCGCGGGATCGACCGTGTCGACGGGCTCGCCCGCACCGCGCCGCCACTGGCCGGCGATCAGGATGTCGGTGGGGAACTGCAGCACGGGTGGACCTCCGGACGAGGCGGAAAAGGGGTGGACTCCGGGTGCGGACAGGCTCGTTGGTCCCCCGTCACCGGACTGCCGAAGTGCTAGAAATCTAAGCGCTTAAGTTTCTCGACACAAGACCCCGAGGTGAAATCGTTGCCCGGGAGGCCTTGAGCACCATCATCGGCGGCGCCGATGATGGTGGCCGAGTTGCAGGGAACGAGATTCCTAAGTCCTTAACTATTGACCGCTTAGGTATAGGCCCCTACTGTCTCGGCAACTCATCTGCCCGCGGAAGGACCCCCTCCATGACGACTGTGGCCGGCAAGCCCGCACTCGGCTCGATCGCCGCGAGACTCGAACGGCTGCCTCACTCGCGCTGGCACGTCAAGGTCCGGTTCCTCATCGGCGCCGTCACCTTCTTCGAGGCGTTCGACCAGCTGCTGGCCGCGTCCGCCCTGCCCGTCCTGATGAAGGAGTGGAACCTGTCCACCGGGCAGGCCACCTTCGCCGTCACCTCGGCCTCGATCGGCATGCTGCTCGGCGCCCTGGCCGCGGGCTGGCTGGGCGACCGCGTCGGACGGGTGCGCACCGTCGCCCTGGGGGTCGCGGTCACCGGCCTCGCCAGCCTCGCCGTCGCCCTCTCCGGCAGCATCGAGACGTTCTCGCTCTTCCGGTTCCTCCAAGGGCTCGGCATCGGCGGTGTCGTCCCGGTCGCGGCCACGTACATCAACGAGATCGCCCGGTCCGACAAGCGGGGCCGCTTCGTCCTGCTGTACGAGATGATCTTCCCGGCCGGACTCGCCGCCGCCACCCTGCTGGCGGTCTGGGTGGTCCCGGCCTTCGGCTGGCGCGCGATGTTCCTGGTGGGCGCCCTGCCGGTGGTGATCGGCGCGCTGCTGCCGCGCCATGTCGAGGAGTCCCCGCGCTGGCTGCTGTCCCGTGGACGTACGGCCGAGGCCGAGGCCGCCATCGCGCGGATCGAGGCGGAGGTCGCCCGCGCGACAGCCGAGGAGCTTCCGGCGCCGGTTCCCTCCGCGGACCCGCGGAACGAGCCCAGGGGCACCCTGATGGATCTGTTCCGGGGGCGCTATCTGCGGCGTACGGCGGTCCTGTCCGGGCTGTGGTTCGTGGCGTACTACGTGAACCACGGCATCTCGACCTGGCTGCCCTCCCTCTACACCAAGGAGTTCGGCCTGGATCTCACCACGGCGCTCGTCTACACCCTGGTCAGCAACGTCACCGGTCTGCTGGGCACCTTCGTCGTCGCCATGCTGATCGACCGCATCGGCCGCAGGCCCGCCCTGATCGGCGCCTTCGTCGGCACGGTGCTCTCGCTCGCCGTCCTGGCGCTCGCCGGGGCGACCTCGGGCGGCCAGGTGGCGCTCTTCGCCTCCTGTACGACGTTCTTCCTGTACGCGATCAACGCGGGGCTCTACCTCTACTCCCCCGAGCTGTACCCCACCCACAACCGGGCCAAGGGCGCGGCGTTCGGCGGCCTGTGGAACCGGTTCGGCGTCATCCTCGGCCCGGTCGCCGTCGGCGCGGTCATCGGGGCGGGCGGCGGCCTGGCGCTGGTCTTCGCGCAGCTCGCCGTGGTGGGCGCGGTCGGCGCGGTGATCGCGTGGTTCGCCGTCGAGACCAAGGGCAGGACGCTGGAGGAACTCAACGCCTGACCGCGCCGGTCCGGGGCCGGTGAGGGGGAGCAGCAGCGCTCACTGCTCCCCCTCACCGGCCCCGAGCGTCTGCGCCAGGGTCCCCAGGAGAGCCGTGAGCCGCCGTCGTTCCGCGTGGCCCAGGCCGGCCAGCGACTCCTGTTCCAGGTCCGCCCGTACGGCCGCCACCCGGCCGGTCAGCGCGAGGCCCTCGGGGGTGAGGCACAGCCGTACGATCCTGCGGTCGTCGGTGTCGCGCTCGCGGCGGATCAGCCCTGCCTCCGCGAGCCGGTCGGCCTGCTGGGTCAGTCCGCCCGCACGGACGGGGCCGGCCGCGGCGGCCTCGCCCATGGTCATCCGGTACGGGGCGCCCGCCTCGCGCAGGGTGGCCAGTACGTCGTAGGCGGCCCGGCTGATGCCGTGGGCGCGTACCGCCCTGCCCACGGCCAGCTGGTGGCGTGCGGCGCAGGCGTCGAGCAGGGCGAACAGGGAGCCGGAGGTGCCGTCCGGCTCCCCCGGAGGGACGAGGGGTGCTGCCGGGCCGGGGGCGGTCGGGTCCTGGCCCGCTCCCTCCGGTCCCGGGGCCGCCCCTGCCGGGCGGGGGTCCGAGCGGTGCTGCCCGGCGGCGCTCCCCCGGGCAGCACCGAACGCCGTGGCCAGCACGTCCGTCAGCGCCGGCGCGAGCTCCGCCGTCGGTACGGACGCCGCCGGTTCGTGCGCGAAGACGTAGCGTTCCATGATCACGCCGAAGAGGACGCTGCGGATCACCGCCGTACGCACGTCCGCCCCGTCGCCGGTGCCGATGACCTCGGCGAGGGGCTCCCCCACCTGGGTGTCCAGGATCGTGCGCAGCAGCTCGGCGCTGGGAGGGTGGCCGACCGCCGAGCGGATCAGCGCCGGCCAGGGGTCGTCGGCGGGCAGCCGGTCCCACCGGTCGAGGTAGGCGCGGGCGAGCATGCCCGGCAGGTCCGCCGCCTGACCGCCGGTCGCCGCGAGCACGTCGCGGCTGACGCCGGCCCCGTTGCCCACGGCCTCCCGGAAGAGGCCGTCCTTCGTGCCGAAGTACGCCATCACGAGGCCGGGCGTCACCCCCGCGTCCGCCGCGATGGCGCGGACCCCCACGCCCTTGTAGCCGTGCGCGCCGAAGAGGCGCCGGGCCGCGTCGAGGACCGCCCGGCGATTGCCTTCCGGGTCGTGCGAGCCGGGGCGCCGGGGCGCGGCCTCCGCCCGCCCCGCGGCGTGCGCGGGGTCCTCCGTCCGCCGTCGCGGGCTCATGTTCTTGCTCTCCGGATCCACGTGGTTCAGATTAAACGGGTGTTCATAAAAAACAGTCGTTCAAAACGGGTCACATCGTGTGCAAGGGTCCTGTACCGAGGGTGAGCGGGAGGCCGCTGCCGCCGCGCCGTACGGCGACGATCTCCGCCAGGACCGACAGGGCGGTCTCCTCGGACCCACGGCCGCCCAGGTCGAGCCCGATCGGTGAACGCAGACGGGCCAGCCCGGCCTCGGTCACGCCGGCCGCGCGCAGACGCGCCAGCCGGTCCTCGTGCGTGCGGCGGCTCCCCATGGCGCCCACGTATCCGGCGGCGCCGCGCAGGGCGCGCGTGAGAACGGGGACGTCGAAGCGGGGCTCATGGGTGAGCACGCACACCGCCGTCGTCGCGTCGACCAGGTCCTCGTGGGCGTCGAACCAGCGGTCCGGCCGGTCGACGACGACCTCGTCGGCGCCCGGGAAGCGCCCGGGATCGGCGAACGCGGGCCTGGCGTCACAGACGGTCACGCGGTGGCCGAGGGCTGCGGCGAAGCCGGCCAGCGGCCGGGCGAACTCGGCGGCCCCGAAGATCAGCAGCCGGGGCCGGGACGCGAAGGACTGCACCAGCAGCCGGCGTTCCGGGGCGCAGCCGGCACCCTCCGCCCCCTCCCCCACGGTGACCGGCCCGCTCTCCCCCCGGCCGAGCATGCCCTCGGCGGCCAGGGCGGCCGCCCGGTCCACGGCCCCGCCACCCAGTGAACCGCTCACCCGCCCACGCCCCACGGCCAGGCTCCCGGCGCCGTCGAGGGGCGTGACGAGCGCGACCGGGACACCGGCCGCCAGGTCCGCCGAGATCCGGTCGAGCGGCGTCCCGGGCGTCACCTCGCGGATCAGCACCTCGATCGTCCCGCCGCAGGTCAGCCCGACCGCGAAGGCGTCGTCGTCGCCGACCCCCCAGCGCTCGACGACCGGGGGGCCGCCCGCGAACACCTCCTCGGCCGCGGCGATCACGGCGGCTTCCACGCATCCGCCGGAGACACTGCCGACGATCCCGCCGTCCTCCGCCACCAGCATGGAGGCGCCGGGCCCGTGCGGGGCCGAGCCCCAGGTCCGCACCACGGTCGCCATGACACAGCGGGTTCCGGAGCTCTGCCAGGCCGCCGCCCGGTCGATGACATGTCGCATTCTTCGCTCACCTCGGGCCGTGAAATCTGCGGGAGCCTCTTGCCAACGAGAAACTTTAGTGTAAATCATTTCAGGTACTAGATAGATCTGTGCGTATCGATCGTCACGCCGACGCGCCGAGTGCGACGGCGTGACGACCATCCGAGAGGCCCGGTGGCAGCAGATTGAAACCCACACCCTTCGACTACACCGCCCCCCGCACCGTCGCCGAGGCGCTCGCCCTCCTCGCCGACCCGGCGCGGGACACCAAGGTCGTGGCGGGCGGCCAGTCATTGATCCCGATGCTGAACATGCGTCTGGCCCGCCCCGAACTCCTCGTGGACATCACCCGGATCGAGGAGCTGGCCCGTCTGACGGTCGACACGTCCGGCGCCCTGCGCATCGGCGCCGCGGTGCGGCAGTCCCGCGCCGCCGCCGACCCGGCCGTCCGGCACGGATGGCCGCTCCTGGCCGCGGCGATCGGCCACATCGGCCACCCGCAGATCCGCGGCCGCGGCACCGTCTGCGGCAGCCTGGCCCACCACGACCCGGCCGCCGAACTGCCCACGGCGGCGCGGGCACTGGACGCCCGGTTCGTGATCACGGGTCCCGGCGGCAGCCGCACCGTCCCCGCCGAGGACTTCTTCGTCGCCACGTTCGCCACCGCGGTCGGCGACGACGAGCTGCTCTCGGAGGTGATCGTCCCCCCGCCGCCCGCCGGGCAGGGCTGGGCCTTCGAGGAACTCACGCGCAGACACGGTGACTTCGCGACCGTCGGGGTGGCCGTCCTGCTGGACCGCGATTCCAGCACGGGCCTGGTCCGCACCGCCCGTGTGGTCTTCAGCGGGGCCGGCCCCGTCCCCGTACGCCTGCCCGCCGCCGAGGACGCGCTCGTCGGCACCGGGGTCGACGAAGCGGCGCTGGCCGCCGCGCGCCGCGCCGCGCTCGCCGGCCTCGATCCCTCCGACGACGTCCACGCGAGCGCCGCCCACCGGCGCGAGACCGCCGGCCACCTCCTCGTCCGCGCCTGTACCACCGCATGGGAGCGCTGCTGATGACCCCGTCCGTCCCTGCCCCCCGCACCGTCCGGACCCCGCCGCTCGCCGAGCCGTCCGGCTGGCACCGGATCGCGCTGACCGTCAACGGTGAGCAGATCACCGCCGAGGTCGAGTCCCGGCTGCTCCTCAGCGACTTCCTGCGCGACCGGCTCCGCCTCACCGGCACCCATGTCGGCTGCGAGCACGGGGTGTGCGGGGCCTGCACGGTGCTCCTCGACGGCGAACCGGCCCGCTCCTGCCTGACCCTGGCCGTGCAGTGCGACGGGGCCGCGCTCCGCACCGTCGAGGGCCTCGCCCCCGGCGACGCGCCGCTCACCCCGGTCCAGCGCGCCTTCCACACCTGCCACGGCATGCAGTGCGGCTTCTGCACCCCCGGATTCGTCATGACGGCGACCGCCCTGACCGAACAGCCCGAGCGCCCCGGCCCGGAAGAGGTCGCCGACGCGCTCAGCGGCCATCTGTGCCGGTGCACCGGCTACCGCAACATCCGCCGTGCCGTGTGCCAGGCACTCGACGAGAGCTTCGGGGAGTGACCCGCGTGTCCCACACATCCGACCCGGGCCGACAGGACGGCGGCAGCTGGATCGGCCGGTCCGTCCCGCGTGTCGAGGACGACCGGCTGCTGCGCGGCAACGGCCGCTACGTCGACGACATCGCTCTGCCCGGCGCCGTCGAGGCGGCCTTCCTGCGCAGTCCCCACGCCCACGCCCGCATCGAGTCCATCGACGTGAAGGCGGCGCTGGAGGCCCCCGGCGTCGTCGCCGTGTGGACCGGCGACGACGTCGCGGACCTGCCGCCGACGCTCAACAAGGAGGAACTGCGCACCCCGCCGGGCCTCGCCGCGCTCCTGGACCCCACGGTCCGGATGACGCCGATGCCGCTGCTCGCCGGGGAGAAGGTGCTGTACGTCGGCCAGCCGGTCGCCCTCGTCCTGGCCGAGAACCGCTATCTCGCCGAGGACGCCCTCGAACTCGTCGACGTCCGCTACGCCCCGCTGCCCGTGCTCGTCGACCCCGAGGAAGCCCTGTCGGAACAGGCGCCGCTGCTGCACGACGGCCTGCCGGACAACACCGCCGTCGCCGTCACGGCCCGCGTCGGCGACCCGGACACCGTCTTCGCCTCGGCGCACACCGTGGTCGCCGAACGCTTCGAGGCGCACCGCTACGTGGCCTCGCCCATCGAGACCCGCGCGGTCTCGGCCCAGGTCGACCCCTACAGCGGCAGGCTGAACGTCTGGTCGGGGACCCAGACCCCCCACCGGCTGCGGGAGGCCATCGCCCATACGCTCGGCCTCACGGCCGACACGGTCCATGTCGTCGCCGCCGACGTCGGGGGCGGCTTCGGCCAGAAGGGCATCCTCTACGTCGAGGAACTCCTCGTCCCGCACGCCGCGCGGGTGCTCGGCCGCCCCGTGCTGTGGCGCGAGGACCGCAACGAGAACCTCACCGCCTCCTCGCACGCCCGCGAGCAGATCCACAGCATCGAGCTCGCCGCGGACGCCGAGGGCCGCATCCTCGGTGTCCGCGACCGGATCCTGGTCAACTTCGGCGCGTACAACATGACCGGGCTGGTCGTGCCGTACAACTCGCTCTGCCATCTGCTCGGCCCCTACCGCGTCCCCCATGTGGACATCGACGTCACCGGTGTCCTCACCAACACCACGTTCGCGACGCCGTACCGGGGGGCGGGCAGGCCGGAGACGGTCTTCGCCATGGAACGCGCGATGGACCGGCTGGCCGCCGCGCTGGGCCTGGCACCCGAGGAGCTGCGGGCTCGCAATCTCGTCGGCCCGGACGAGATGCCGTACGCGACGGGGCTGGTGGACCGCTCCGGCAGCCCCCAGTCCTACGACTCCGGCGACTTCCCCGAGCTCCTGCGCCGCGCCGTGGCGAAAGCGGACGCCGAGGGCGTACGCGCCCGGCAGCGCGAGGGCGCCCGCGACGGGAAGCACATCGGCATCGGGTTCGCGATGTACATCGAGGCGACCGGTCTCGGGCCGTTCGAGACGGCCCGCATCGACATCGCCCCGACGGGGCGGGTCCGGCTCGCCATAGGTGCCCCGTCCCAGGGGCAGGGGCACCGTACGTCCATGGCGCAGATCGCCGCCGACGCCATCGGGGTGCCGCTCGGCGTCATAGAGGTGACCGGCGGCGACACCGAGGCCACCCCGTTCGGTGTGGGCACCATCGCCAGCCGCGCCCTGGTCAACGCGGGCAACGCCACCCACCGGGCCGGGCGGCTGGTCCGCGAGAAGATCATCGACGCGGCGGCGCGGCGCCTCGGTGTCCCGGCGGACAGCCTGGACCTCAGTGACGGCGTGGTGACGGCGAAGGAGCCCGGCGGCCCGTCGATGGACCTGGCGGAACTCGCCGGCCGGGCACCGCTGCCCGGCACGCCGGAGCCCACCGACGGCCGGCACGGCACCGAGATCAGCGAGACCGTGCACTTCCGGCCGCCGGGCTTCGCCGTCGCGAGCGGGGCGCACGCCGCCGTCGTGGAGGTGGACGAGCACACCGGCGCCGTCGGGATCCTGCACTACGTCGTCGTCCATGACGCGGGCGTCATCGTCAACCCGATGATCGCCGAGGGCCAGGTCACCGGCGGCATCGCGCAGGGCATCGGCGGCGCGCTGTACGAGGAGATGGTCTACGGGCCCGACGGACAGCCCAGGACCGGCACCTACATGGACTACCTGGTGCCCACCTCCTCGGAGATCCCCGATCTCGACATGGACGAGCTCTTCACCCCCAGCCCGATGAACGACCTCGGGGTGAAGGGGCTCGGCGAGGGCGGTGCGATCGCCCCGCAGGCCGTGCTCGCCAACGCCGTGGAGGACGCGCTGCGTTCCTTCGGCGTGGTCGTACGGCGCGGCCCCCTCTCGCCGAGCCGGGTGCGCGACCTGATCCGCACCCCGGCCACCCCCGGCTGACCGGCCCCGACTTCCGACTCCGCGATCCAAGGATGGGAACCATGCAGCTCGACCACACCTTCACCGTTCCGGCCGCCCCCGACGAGGCGTGGAAGCTCTTCCACGACCTCGCCCGGGTCGCGCCCTGTATGCCCGGCGCGGTCCTCGACACGCTCGACGGCGACACGTTCACCGGCCGCGTCAAGGTCAAGATCGGCGCGGTGCAGATGAGTTACCGGGGCGAGGGCACCGTCACGCGCGACGAGGCCGCCCGTTCCATGCACCTCGACCTCAGCGGCAGCGAGACCCGTGGCTCGGGCACCGCGTCCGCGACGGTCACCGCGACCCTGGCCGCCGGCCCCGACGGCACGCGGGTGCACGTACGCACGGACCTCGACATCACCGGCCGTCCCGCGCAGTTCGGCCGGGGCATCATGACCGAGGTCGGGGACCGGCTCGTCCAGCAGTTCGCGGACCGCCTCGAAGGCGTTCTGCGGGAAGGGCCCGGCCCCGCCGGCCGGGCTCCGGCCGCCTCCGCCGCCGAGCCGGAGGCGGTGGACCTGGGCGCGGCGGCCCTGCCGGTGCTGCTCAGGAAGGCGGCCGTACCCACGGCCGCCGTCCTGCTGGCCGTGGTGCTGGTGAGGGTGGTGCGGCGGCGGTCCCTCGGCTGATGATCCTTCTATCGCCTCAGCGGTAAGATTCTCAGTGCAGTGAGAAGCCGGGGGGCGCCGGCTGACGCCGTACAAGGGGATGAGATGGCAGCATCAAGGCCTGGGGACCAGGACGCCGTGGCGAAGGTGATCGAGGACTGGGCGCGGGAGCGGCCGGAGCTGGACACCGGCCCGCTCGAGGTCCTCGCCCGGCTCCACCGCTCCTTCCTGCGCTACAGCACCGGGCTCACCGAATCGATCGAGCGGTACGGCCTGTCCGTGGCGGGCTTCGACGTCCTGACCGCGCTGCGCAGGGCGGGTGAGCCCTACCGGCTGACGGCGGGGCAGCTCGCCGACTCCGGGCTGGTGTCCTCGGCCGGGGTGACCCTGCGGATCGACCGGCTGGAGAAGGACGGCCTGATCGTCCGTGAGCGGGACACGGAGGACCGCAGGGTCGTCTACTCCCGGCTGACCGAGAAGGGCCTCGCCACGGTGGACACGGCGTTCGCCGAGCACCTGGACAACGAGAGCCGGATGCTCGCGGGGCTGTCGCCCTCCGAGCGCCGGCAGCTCGCGCGGCTGCTGCGGAAGCTGGAGATCTCGATCCTCGACGCGGACGAGGAGCGGGCCGGCACGGTGTAGGGACCGCGAGGGGCCGGGGCCGGCTCCTCAACCGTCGGCGTGGGAGCACCGGTTGCCCTCGGCCTGCCTCGGCACGCGCATCCTGCGCATGAGGTCGCGCGTCCCGCGCCGGTCGAGCGTGGTGCTCCAGGCGACTCCCGGATACCGGGCCCGCAGGTGGGAGAGCGCCCTGGTGTCCAGCCCGCTGCGATGGAACCGCTGCTCGATGAGCACGTCGGTGATGACCGCCTCGGCGCAGGAGGCGCAGAGGCGGAAGTCCACGTGGCCCACCACCTTGCGCACGTGGACCAGGAGCAGGCACTGCGTGTCGCCGGCGTCCCG
This sequence comes from Streptomyces sp. NPDC104381, assembly GCF_055583745.1. Taxonomy (NCBI): domain Bacteria; kingdom Bacillati; phylum Actinomycetota; class Actinomycetes; order Kitasatosporales; family Streptomycetaceae; genus Streptomyces; species Streptomyces sp. NPDC104381. Next base: position 545,487 of record NZ_JBVJNK010000003.1, on the reverse strand, counting down.
TCCGGGCGACTGCACCAGCTCGATCTCGCTGTAGGCGAGTACGCGCCGGTGCCAGTCGCCCTTGCGGTGGCGGATCAGGCGGTGGCGGCCCCCGCCACCGTGGCGCGCGGGGTGTTCCACGGCGTCCGGCCCACGGAGGGGCGCACCATGGGGCATGTCCGTCTTGGGCTGTGCGTGGCTTCCCTGCATGACAGGCGCCTGCCCCGCCTGGGGCGACCGATGCGTCCCCGCGGGCGGATGCCCTTCAGGTGCCGGGGCCGGGGTCCGGCCGGACGGGCTCGGTGATACCCGCTCTGGCGGCCTCCAGCTGGGCCGCGAACGCGATCCCGAGGAACAGGACGATGCCGGTCAGGTTGGCCCACAGCAGCAGCGCCACGAACGCGGTCAGCGGCCCGTAGACGGCGCCGAACGAACCACTTCTGCCGACGTAGAACGTGAGCAGCCAGGTGGCCGCGACCCAGAGGACCAGGTGCACGGCGGAGCCGAAGACCAGCCAGGTGTAGCCGGGCTGCACACGCCGGGGTGACCAGCGGAAGATCACGGCGGAGGCCAGTGCGGCGCAGACCGTGCCGACCGGTATCTCCAGGACGTCCCACCAGCCGAGCCAGGAGCGCGACCAGCCGAGGGCCTCCACCACCGAGTCCCCGACGGCCTCGCCGGCGACCAGCACGAGGAACCCCAGCATCAGCGGCAGCCCCGCGGCGACTGCCAGCAGCAGGCCGCGACCGTACTTGGCGAGGAAGGGGCGATCGCGCTCGATGCCGTAGATGCGGTTGCAGCCCCGTTCGATCTGGCCCATCGCGGAGGCGAGGTTGAGCACGGCGAAGCCGAGGCCGAGCCACATGGCCAGTGCCCCGGCCGTCGTGGAATCCGCACTCCGGCGGGTGTCCCGCAGCGCTCCCTGCACGAGCTCCACGCTGGCTCCGGGCACGATCCTTCCGAGCGTCAGCTCGATCACGCGGCCGATGCTCTCGGTGTGCACCGTCGTGGCCACGCCCACCAGCGCGATCACGAACGGCACCATGCCCACGACCACCTGGAACCCTAGGGACCTGGCGAAGCTGAACCCGTCGGCGTACCGGAACCGTGCGAAGGCGTCGAGGAGAAGCTTGCGCCCGCCGTAGTGGCGCAGCGCGCTGAGGGCTTCGTCCCCCGAGAGCTCCTCCCCGATCATGTCCCGCGTCTGCGGAACATGGACGACCGTCCCCATGAGACCCCCTCCTCCGACCGCCGGTCCTGCTGTCCGGCCCGCCCGCACAGTAGTTCGTGCGGGGGGCTGCGGAGCAGGCAGCCCCCGGGCTCGCGCGTATCGGGGAGCCACGGCCCCGGAGGGTCGGCGGGCGCCGTCGATTCGAGCGGGCGGGCACCCGGACGGCACCGATTGCATGGTCAAAATCCGGTGCGGTTAACATATGAGCACCGCCTAGCTCGAAAGATGGACTTGTGACTGCCACCGAGGACTCGTTCACCAATTGGAAGACCCGTGAGGAGATCGCGGAGTCGATGATCCCGATCATCGGGAAGCTGCACCGGGAGCGGGACGTCACGATCCTGCTCCACAGCCGCTCCCTGGTGAACAAGTCGGTGGTCAGCATCCTCAAGACCCACCGGTTCGCCCGCCAGATAGCCGGCGAGGAGCTCTCGGTCACCGAGACCCTGCCGTTCCTGCAGGCCCTGACGGCGCTCGACCTCGGCCCGGCTCAGATCGACCTGGGGATGCTCGCCGCGACGTACCGGAGCGACGACCACGGCCTGTCCGTGGCCGACTTCACCGCCGAGGCCGTGGCCGGCGCCACGGGTCCCAACAAGACGGAGCGCCGCGAGTCGCGCGACGTGGTCCTCTACGGTTTCGGCCGCATCGGCCGCCTCCTGGCCCGCCTGCTCATCGAGAAGACCGGCTCGGGCAACGGCCTGCGGCTGCGCGCCATCGTGGTGCGCCAGGCCGCCGGGCAGGACCTGGTGAAGCGCGCCTCGCTGCTGCGCCGCGACTCCATCCACGGCCAGTTCCAGGGCACGATCACCGTGGACGAGGCGAACAACAGGATCATCGCCAACGGCAACGAGATCCAGGTGATCTACTCGGACGATCCGACGGCCGTCGACTACACGGCGTACGGCATCAAGGACGCCATCCTGATCGACAACACGGGCCGGTGGCGTGACCGCGAGGGCCTGTCCAAGCACCTCCGCCCCGGCATCGGGAAGGTCGTCCTGACCGCGCCCGGCAAGGGCGACGTCCCGAACATCGTGCACGGCGTCAACCACGACACGATCAAGCCGGACGAGCGGATCATCTCCTGCGCCTCCTGCACCACCAACGCGATCGTCCCGCCGCTGAAGGCGATGGCGGACGAGTACGGCGTGCTGCGCGGCCACGTCGAGACGGTCCACTCGTTCACCAACGACCAGAACCTGCTGGACAATTACCACAACTCGGACCGCCGCGGCCGCTCGGCGCCGCTGAACATGGTCATCACCGAGACGGGCGCGGCCTCCGCCGTCACCAAGGCGCTGCCCGACCTCAAGGCGAAGATCACGGGCAGCTCCATCCGGGTCCCCGTGCCGGACGTCTCGATCGCGATCCTGAACCTCCAGCTGGCGCGCGGCACCAACCGCGAGGAGGTCCTCGACTACCTCCGCAACGTGTCGCTGACCTCGCCGCTGCGGCGCCAGATCGACTTCATCACCGCTCCCGACGCGGTGTCGAGCGACTTCATCGGCTCGCGCCACGCCTCGATCGTCGACGCGGGCGCCACCAAGGTCGAGGGCGACAACGCGATCCTCTACCTCTGGTACGACAACGAGTTCGGCTACTCCTCGCAGGTCATCCGGGTCGTCCAGCACGTCTCCGGCGTCGAGTACCCGACCTACCCCGCCCCGGCGGTCTGATCCGGGCCGAAGCCCCTCCGGCTCCCGGTGCCGTGCGACGGCGCCGGGAGCCGCTCCGGTTCAGGCGGTCCCCGTGCGTACGGCGGCGACCGCCACCGTGGTGGTGGACATCGTGAAACCGCCGCCCATCGCGTCGATCGCGGCCCCGACCTCCTCCAGCACCCTCGCCAGCGGTTCCGGCGCGAGCCGGGTGAGGGAGCCCTGGGTGGGCAGCAGATCCAGCCACTCGTCCCGGGTGTAGGCCCGCTCCCAGTCGAAGCGCCACCGCTCGGGGTGGCCGAAGCCGCCCGTCGTACGGATGCCGTCGGCGGCCTTGTCGAGGATCGCCTCGTACGCACCGCCGGCCCGCCCGTCGGGCACCCGTCCGAACGGGGAGTCCGGCACCTCCCGCCGGTAGGCCGCGGCGAAGGCGTCCGCGATCTCGGCAGGGGGTTCGAAGACATGCCAGAACGCCGCCAGCCGCCCGCCGTGCCGCAGCACCCGCGCGGCCTTGGCCGCGCCGGCGACCGGGTCGATCCAGTGCCAGGCCTGCGCGGCGGCCACCACGTCGAACCGGCGGCCGTCCGGGTCCCACTCCTCGAACGTCGCCACCTCCACCTCGATGCCGCTGCGCCGGGCGACCCCGGCCATCCGCGCGTCGGGGTCGATCCCGAGCACCGCGCAGCCCGCTTCCCGGAACTGCCGCGCCCCGATCCCGGTGCCGCAGCCGACATCGAGGAGGGCCGGGCCGGGGGCGGCGGCGATCACCGCTTCCACCAGCGCGTCGGGGTACCGGGGACGGGTCCTGTCGTAGCGCTCGGCGTCCGAGCCGAACGACTCAGCCACCTCCCGGGCCCGGTGGGGCCGGTCGTCCGAGGGCTCCGGGTGCTTCCGCGATAGAGTGGGCATGCGCCCACTCTAGTGGGCGCATGCCCACTCGCTCAACGGGCCGGGCCGAACGAGGGGAGCACGGTGCCGACAGGGGTGCACATCCAGGACGCGCGTCAGCAGCTGTTCGACGCCGCCGAACGCGTCCTGCTCCGGGACGGGCCGAGCGCCCTGACCAGCCGGGCGGTCACCACGGAGGCGGGCTGCGCCAAGGGGGTCCTGCACCGGCACTTCACCGACTTCGACGCGTTCCTCGCCGCGCTCGTCCTGGCCCGGACGGGCGAGATCGAGGCGCAGGCCGCCGCCCTCCGGGACTCCGCCGGGACGGGGACGGTCACCGGCAATCTCGCCCATGCGCTCACGGCCCTGTTCGGTCCGGTCGCCGTGGCGGTCATCCCGCTCCTGACCTTCCGCGACGAGCTGCGCGCCAGGCTCCGCCGTACGTCGCCGACGGGCGTCCCGATCCTGTCCGAAGGGGCGGCGATGGTCGCCTCCTACCTCGCGGCGGAACGCGACCTGGGCCGTGTCACCCCGGATGCCGACGTCGACACGCTCGCGCCCACCCTGATCGGGGCCGGTCATCTGCTGTACGCGGACCGGAGCGCCGCCCCGCCGGAAGCGGACGCGGTCCACCGGATGGTGACGACGGTCCTGGCGGGGGTCACCGGAGCGACGTGACCCGAACTCGGGAGTGCGACACCGGCGGGCTCAGAAGAGGTCCGGCTCCTCCGTGTCCGGAAGCGGTTGTTCGGCCCAGATCGTCTTGCCGGTGCTGCTGTAACGGGTGCCCCAGCGCTCGGTGATGCTCGCGACGAGCAGGAGCCCGCGTCCGCCTTCGTCGAAGATCCGGGCGCGGCGCAGATGGGGAGCGGTGCTGCTGCCGTCGAAGACCTCGCAGATGAGCGCGGTGTTCCGGATGAGGCGGAGCCTGATGGGGTCGCCGCCGTAGCGGATGGCGTTGGTGACCAGCTCGCTGACGACCAGCTCCGTGGTGAACACCGCCTCGTCCAGACCCCATGCGTCGAGTTGCGCGGCGGCTCGTTTACGGGCGTTCGAGACGATCGCCGGATCGGCGGGGAGGTCCCACGAGGCGTAGTGGTCGGCGTCCAGGCGTCTGGTGCGGGCCAGCAGCAGGGCGACGTCGTCGACGGGCCGCTCGGGGACCAGGGCGTCCATGACGGTGTCGCAGGACTCCTCGAGGGAGCGCGCGGGCCGGCCCAGCAGCTCCCGTAGTTCGTCCAGAGCGCTGTCGACGTCCCGGTCCGCCGTCTCGACCAGACCGTCCGTGTACAGGGCGAGCCGGCTGCCCTCGGGAAGCTCGAACTCGGCACCCTCGAACGTCAGGCCGCCGATGCCGAGCGGGGGCCCGGAGGGCAGCGCCAGTTGTTTCACGGTGCCGTCCGGGGAGGCGAGCATCGGTTCCGGGTGCCCCGCCCTGGCCATCGTGCAGCGCCCTGTCGCCGGGTCGTAGACGGCGTAGAGGCAGGTCGCGCCGGCGACCTGCCCGCCCTCGGAGCTCTCCGCCGGCTGCTCGCGGTCCAGTGTGAGCACGAGATCGTCGAGCTGGGTGAGCAGTTCCTCGGGCGCGAGGTCGACGTCGGCGAGCGTCCGTACGGCGGTACGGAGCCTGCCCATGGTGGCCGAGGCGTGCAGACCGTGGCCGACGACGTCGCCGACCACCAGCGCGACCCGGGCACCGGACAGCGGGATGACGTCGAACCAGTCGCCGCCGATGCCCGCTCCCGTGGTGTTCGGGAGGTAGCGCGCCGTGACCTCGACCGCCTGCTGGCGGGCGGCCCGCCGTGGGAGCAGGCTGCGTTGCAGGGCGAGTGCGGTGGCACGCTCGCGGGTGTACCGCCGGGCGTTGTCGACGCAGACGGCCGCCCGTGAGACCAGCTCGGAGGCGAGCTGCAGGTCGACGGCGCCGAACCGGCCGGGGGTCCGGTGCCGGCAGAACAGCGCTATGCCGAGGGTGATCCCCCGGGCCCGCAGGGGAACCACCAGCACCGAGTGGATCTTGTGCTCGCGCATGCTGCGTGTACGGGCGGGATCGACCGAGACCCAGCGGCTCAGCGTCTCCTCGTCGACGTCGAAGCGCGCCGGTTCCCCGAGGACCAGGGCGCGGCCCATCTCGGACTTCCGGTCGTAGGAGTGGGTCCCCCCGAGCGCGACGACCGCCTCGGGGCACCCTTCGAGCACGGAGCTCTGGGCCGCCCGGTGGAAACTGATCGTCTCCCTGTGCAGCACGGAACGCGCCTCGTCACCCGTCAGCACCTCGGAGAGCAGGTCCACGGCGACGAAGTCGGCGAAGTCCTCGATGGCGAGCTCCGCCAGCTCCTCGGCGGTACGGCCCACATCGAGGGTGCTGCCGATGCGCCTGCTGGCCTTGTTCAGCACGGCCAGGCGTTTACGTGCCCAGAACTGCTCGGTCGTGTCGAGAGTCACGACGGACACGCCCTGGACCTCGCCGTCGGCGTCGAGGACGGGCGACAGCGCCGCCTGCCAGATGTGCTCGCTGTCCTCCATCACGAGGTGCGTCTCGTACGGCTCGCCCTCGCCCGTCCGCAGCACCCGCTCGATCGCTTCCGCCAGGCCTTCCCCGCCCTGCAGCGTCTTCCCGGGCTCCGCCTCCCCGGGCCGCAGACCCAGCATGGCGGCCTCGGGCTTGCCGACGACGGCGGCCGACGCCGTGTTGGCCATGGCGAGCTTCTGGTCCCGGCCGAAGTACGCCACCATCACGGGCAGCTGCTCCAGGATCCGGCAGCGCATCTCCTCGGAGGGCACGCCGGAGGGCGGCCCGTCACCGGTGGGTGCGGAGCGGCTTCGGCCGACGGGTGGGCCGGGGGGCTCCGTCTCGTCCGTGCTCAAGGGCCGATCACTCGTCCTCCCGCCTGGGCAGGTCGCCCACGAACCTCGGATGCGACCTTTGTCCCAGAATGCCCCCGGGGGTGCCCGCTCTCAACCGGCCCCTCCCCGGGCGCGGCCGATTGGCTCAGCCGTCCCGGGCGGCAGGAACCCCGGCCACGGTGCCCGCGAGGTCAGCCGGCGGCGCCGGCGAGCGGGCCACCCGCACGGAACGCCAGCTCCGCGAAGCGCTCGCCGATGCGGCGGTGCGTCGCGGCGTCGGGGTGCAGGGCGTCGGGGAGCGGCAGCTCGGCGGAGTCCGCCTCGCCGTAGAGTTTCCGGCCGTCGAGGTGGTGGAGGTTCGGGTCCTCGGCCGCCCGCTGCTCGACGATGCGGGCCAGTTCGGCCCGGATGACGCCCAGGGTGAGCTTTCCGGCCGCGGTCCCGGCGGGGTCCCCCGTGGCACGGAAGCTCAGCTTCCCCTCGCTCAGGGCGCCGAGGTCCGGCGCGCTGGGGCCGGGCGTGTCCTCGTGGATGGGACAGAGGATGGGCGAGACCACCAGCAGCGGAGTGGTGGGATGGCCCTCGCGGATCGTGTCGAGGAAGCCGTGGACGGCCGGAGTGAAGGCGCGCAGCCGCATCGCGTCCGTGTTGACCAGATTGATGCCGATCTTGACGCTGATGCGGTCGGCGGGTGTGTCGCGCAGGGCGCGGGCGGTGAAGGGGTCGAGCAGCGCGCTGCCGCCGAACCCCAGGTTGACCAGCTCCACCCCGCCGAGGGCGGCGGCCAGCGCGGGCCAGGTGGTGGTGGGGCTCGCGGCGTCGGAGCCGTGGCTGATCGAGCTGCCGTGATGCAGCCACACCGGCCTGCCCCGGTCGGGGACCGGCTCGACCGGGGCATCGGTGCGCAGGGCGACCAACTCGGTGGTCTCGTTGTGCGGCAGCCATATCTCCAGGTCCTTCAGATCCGCGGAGAGGCCGTCGAAGCGGAGGGTCCCCACCGGGCCCGGCAGGGCCTCGGCCGTCCCGGTCGACATGTCGATGGTCAGGGTGTTGCCCCCGGCCACCGTGGCCCGGCCTCCGGGGCGGCCGTCGACCAACAGGTCGTACACCCCGTCCGGCCGGGGCGGCGCGCCCACGTACACCCGCTTGGTGGGCAGGGTGTCCAGCTCCACGACGGTCGCCCGGGTCCGCAGGACGAGCCGTACGCCGGAGGGCTGGGCCTCGGCCATGGCGAGCTGGCCGTCGGTGTTCTGGGCGCGCGCACGGGCGGGCAGCCGGTGCGGCAGCAGACCGTGCGCGGTGCGCTCCAGTTCGAGGGCCCCGCGCACGAGGCTTTCGGTGAGGGGGGTGGTCACCAGCTGGGGCCGGGTGCTCATGGTCGCTGCCTGTCCGTCGTGCGGTGTCTGTTCGGTCGGGGGAGGCCGGCGGCTCCGGTCAGGGCGCGGGCCAGTTGCGCAGGAGGGCGTCCAGGGCGTCCAGGACCCGTGACCAGGTCTCGTCGGTGCCGGGCTCGCTGTGGCTGAAGCTTCCGCCGGACTCCAGGCTGATGTAGCCGTGGAAGACGCTGCCCAGCAGCCGGACCGCGTGGGTCTGGTCCGGCTCCGTCAGGTCGTAGCCCCGCAGGATCGCCCGCGTCATCCCGGAGTGCCGGGGACCGGCACTGGCCGCCGCGGTCTCCGGGTCGAGCCTGGTCTGCGCTGCGGCGTAACGGCCCGGATGTTCCCTGGCGTAGTCGCGGTAGGCGTTCGCGAACGCCTCCAGCGCGTCCTTGCCCGCCCGTCCGGCCAGCGCGGCGGCGACGCGGTCGGCCATCTCCGCCAAGGCCAGCAGGGCGATCCTCGTCCGGAGGTCCTGCGAGTTCCTCAGGTGCGAGTAGAGACTCGCGTCCCTCACCCCGAACTGCCGGGCGAGCGCCGCGATGGTCACCTTGTCGAAGCCGACCTCGTCGGCCATCTCCGCCCCGGCCCGCGCCAGGCGCTCCGCGGTCAGTCCTGCCCTGGCCATGCGCATCATCTCCTCCGGCAGATTCGATTATGCATTTACCTAGGAGCATTAGGCAAATACCCAGCCCGCCTAGATCAGAGGAGTCGGATCGGAACCCGATACGAAACTTTCGACTTCTGCGGCTCGAACTTCGGAGTCATGTTCCAGGTTTCGCGACAACGAGGTTCGCCGCGATCGGCGTGGAGCGGCATTGAACTGCAACAACACCCGAGGCAAGCCCAATCGCCCGGCCCGACCCTTTCGTCAGACGTGCCGAAACCATTGACACATGACAGGTCCAGTTCAAGACTCGATGCTCCGCTCCCTCCTGACGCGAAGGACGCACCTGCATGCACCTCACCCCACACCTGTCCTTGCGGCCGGTCGTCACGGCACTGGCCGTGGCCGCGCTGGCCGCGACCGCCACGGTCGCCGTGGACACCACGCCCTCCCACGCCGCGGCGGGCGCCGCCTGCAACGGGTATGTCGGACTCACCTTCGACGACGGCCCGTCGGGCAGCACCCCGGCCCTGCTCAACGCCCTCAGACAGAACGGGCTGCGGGCCACGATGTTCAACCAGGGCCAGTACGCGGCGGCCGACCCGGCCAAGGTGCGGGCGCAGGTGGACGCCGGCATGTGGGTCGGCAACCACAGCTACACGCACCCGCACCTGACCCAGCAGAGTCAGGCACAGATCGACTCGGAGCTCTCGCGGACCCAGCAGGCCATCGCCGCCGGGGGCGGGGGTACGCCGAAGCTGTTCCGCCCTCCGTACGGTGAGACCAACTCGACGGTGCAGGCGACCGCGGCCAGGTACGGACTGACCCAGATCATCTGGGACGTCGACTCGCAGGACTGGAACAACGCCAGCACCGACGCGATCGTGCAGGCCAACGCCCGGCTCACCAACGGCCAGATCATCCTGATGCACGACTGGCCGGCCAACACGCTCGCGGCCATCCCCCGTATCGCGCAGAGCCTGGCGAGCCGGGGCCTGTGCGCCGGCATGATCTCCCCGCAGACCGGCCGCGCCGTCGCCCCCGGCTGACAGCCCCTCACACACCGGGCCGGTGGGGGACGCGGCCCTTCCCGCAGCCCCCGCCGGATTCCGGCACGACCTGGTACGTAGACGACATCGCCGACGAAGTGACCTGTCCCGGCAACAGAGTTGGGGGCCGTAGCGACATCTTCGGTACGCGGGTTGCCTATTCTGTTCGCAAGCTGATCATCCGCTGCCGCGCACACACCCAGGAGTCCGCCATGTCCCGACCGGAGAACGACGCCCCCGCCCTGCGCATCGACACCAGCCGGCCGCATCCCGCCCGGATGTACGACTGGTTCCTCGGCGGGAAGGACAACTACCCGGTGGACGAGGCGATGGGCCGGCAGATGCTCGCCGTGGAACCCGGCGTCCCGGTCATGGCCAAGGTGAACCGCGCCTTCATGCACCGCGCCACCCGGTGGCTGTCCGGCCAGGGGATACGGCAGTTCCTCGACATCGGCACGGGCATCCCGACCGAGCCGAACCTCCACCAGGTGGCCCAGCAGGCGGAGCCGTCCACCCGGGTCGTCTACTGCGACAACGACCCGATCGTCCTGGCCCACGCCGAGGCCCTGCTGAAGGGCACCGAGGAGGGCGCCATCGACTACGTGCAGGCGGACGCCCGCAACGTGGACTCCATCCTGGAACACGCCGGCAAGACGCTGGACTTCAGCCGGCCGGTCGCCCTGTCGATGATCGCGCTGCTGCACTTCGTGAGCGACGAGGACGGCGCCTACGAGCTGGTGGACCGGCTGACCGGGGTCCTGGCACCGGGCAGCCACGTGGTGATCTCGCACGTCACCGCCGACTTCCACCCGACCGCGGCCCGCAAGGTCGACGACCTGTACAAGGCGAACACGCTCACCCTGGCGCCCCGCACGCGGGACCAGTTCGCCCGCTTCTTCGCGGGACTCGAGATCGTCGAGCCCGGCATCGTGGTGGCCGACGCCTGGCACCCCGAGCTGGGCGAGCCGGTCCCCGGGCAGGACGACGTCATCAGCGCCGGCTATGTGGCGGTGGGCCGCAAGCCGTAACCCGCCCCGCACTCCGGGCCTTCGCCACCCTGGGAGCGACGGCCCGGGATGGCCGACAAGGCGCTGTTGACCTCGCCGGCGGCGCCGCCTGATTCTCGGAAGATCCGATCGCCCACCGAGAACCAGGGAGGCACCACCATGACGGCCACAACCGGAGAGACGCCGGTTCCCTATCCCTTCAACGAACCTGAGGGGATCAGTCTGGCGGCCGCGTACGAGGAGGCTCTGGAACGGCCCGGTCTCGTGCGCGTACGCATGACGTACGGAGACCCCGCCTGGCTGGCCACCCGGTACGCCGACGCGCGCCTGGTCCTGGGGGACCGCCGCTTCAGCCGGGCCGAGGCCCTCCGCCACGACGAGCCGCGCCAGTCGGAGGGGAGCCGGGACAGCGGCATCCTGAGCATGGACCCCCCGGGTCACACCCGGCTCCGCACCCTGGTGGCGAAGGCGTTCACCGTCCACCAGGTGGAGAAGTTACGCCCCTGGGTACGGGAGCTGGCCCACGGCCTGCTCGACGAGCTGGAGGCCCAGGGGCAGCCGGCCGACCTGGTGGAGCAGTACGCACTGCCGATTCCCGTCGCGGTCATCTGCCGCATGCTCGGCGTACCGGAGGAGGACCGTCCGCTGTTCCGGGCCTGGAGCGACGCCGCCCTCTCCACCAGCTCCCTGACCGCCGAGGAGTTCCTCCGCAGCCGTGAGGAACTGCGCGCGTACATGGGGTCGCTGATCGACGAGCACCGGCGCAGCCCGCAGCAGGATCTGATGACGGGGCTGATCGAGGCCCGCGACACCGGGGACCGGCTCACCGAACTGGAGCTGGTCGATCTCTGTGTCGGCATCCTCGTGGCCGGCCATGAGACCACCGCGACCCAGATCCCCAACTTCGTGTACGCGCTGCTCGAACACCCTGATCAGCTGAAGCTGCTGCGGGAGCGCCCCGAGCTGATCCGCGGCGCGGTCGAGGAGCTGATGCGGTTCGTCCCGCTCGGCAGCGGAGCCGGCTTCCCCCGTTACGCGACGGAGGACGTGGAGGTCGGCGGCACGCTCGTCCGGGCCGGCGAACCGGTGCTCGTCGCGGTCGGTGCCGCCAACCGCGACGCCCTGAAGTTCGACGGCCCGGGACGCCTCGACGTGGCCCGGACCGGTGTCCAGCACCTGGGCTTCGGGCACGGGGTCCATCACTGTCTGGGCGCGCCGCTCGCCAGGCTGGAGCTCCAGGAGGCGCTGGAGGCGCTGCTCGGGCGCTTCCCCGACCTGCATGTGGCGGGGGACGTGAAGTGGAAGGACCGGATGCTGGTGCGCGGTCCGCGTGAGATGCCGGTGGGGTGGTGACCGCCGTGGCGTGGACGACGGAGGTGGACCGCGACCTGTGCATGGGGTCGGGCATGTGCGCGGGGATGGCGTCCGATCTGTACGTCCTGGACGACGAGGACCGGGCCAGGCCCGTCCGGGAGCGGATATCTCCTGACGAACGCGCGCTGGACGCCGCGGACTCGTGCCCCGCGGCGGCGATCCTGGTCCGCGACGGGGACCGGGCGATCGGGCCGCGTCCCTGAGAAGGGCTGCCGGGGAGAGGCTCCCCGGAGAGCGGGGCACCGGGCTGCCCGCGTCAGCCGTCGGCCCGGCCCCCCGTCCCGAACCGGTCGTCCCGCATCCGTACGCAGGAGAGAACGACGACCAGGGGCCAGAAGGACTGTGCGAACGTGATGACGCGCTCGGCCGCGCCCGCGGTGTCGAGCACGAACAGGGCGAGCAGGAACCAGGCGCCGCCGAGCCACATCAGCGCGGCCGCCGTGACGCACGGCCAGGGCCGAAGCCCCCACGGCGGAGGCGCCACCCGCGGCCCGCCCGCCGCGCCAGGGCCGGACCGCGCCGCCCTGCCGCGTCGCACGGCCAGGACCGGCCAGAGGGCGAGCAGCGAGAAGCCCACGGCCACCACCACGCCGTGGGCGAACGAACCTCCGCTGCTCGGCGCCGGGAACAGCGCCAGCAGCATCGCCGAGAGCCCGCCGCCGGCCAGTGCCGCCCTTCCGAACGGCGCGGCGGGTCGCAGTCCGCACGCCGTGACGACGTGGCAGGCTCCCAGGGCGAGCAGCGCCGACGTCATCACCCAGTACCCGGCCGCGCCGTCGGCCGCCAGGACACTGATCGTCGTCGTCGCGGAGTCGTAACCGGGCCCCTGGAGCTGTTCCGAGACCGCCCACCCGCCGACGAGGAGGATCGGGGCGGACAGGGAGGAGAGCAGGACCCACCAGGAGACAGACCGCATCGGTGAACGGTAGAACGCCCGGACCGGCAACCGCCGGTGCACACGCGGACGGGAGCGTACTCCGCCCGCACGTGGGTACACGCGTGACGCCGGGTCAGCCGACACCGTGCGACCGCACCGCTCGGCCGGGCCACCGCCACGGCCCCCTTGTCCCGGCGCACCGCTCCGGACGTGGATCTGAACAGAGGAGAACCTGCTGTGCTGACACCCAGTCCTCAGGACCTGAGAGTCGCTCTGGCCCGCTACGCCGACGCACGGATCGAGGACGCGCGCCGCTCCACGGCCGCGACCGCCCGTGCGGTGGAGGACGCCGCCTACACCCTGTGCGTGATGACCGGCACCCAGGCCGTTCCGCAGGCCCTGCACGTCGCCGACACCATGCTCGGCGTGCGGACCGCGGTCTCCCCCGTCCTGCGCCGGCCCGGCGGGGCGCCTCGGGGTGACAGCCTCCAGACGGCCTGAGCGACCGTCGGCACGAGGGCGCCGGCCGGCGAACACCCGGCCCGGCGCCCGGCATGCCCGCTGTCGGCCTAATCACGCCCGGTGGCACCCCGGCCCCGCGACGCTGGGCGGGTGGACGAGACCCGGGCGGGCACGGGCGACGAGAAGAACGCGGAACGGCTGACGGCCCTCTCCGACGGGATCTTCGCGATCGCCATGACCCTGCTGGTGCTCGATGTGCGTGTGCCCCCGGGTCTGAGCGCGGACGGTTTCCGGAACGCCGTCCGCGACGTACTGCCCGACCTCGGGGCCTACGCCCTGAGCTTCATGATCCTGTCCGCCTTCTGGCGGGACCACCGCCGGATCGTGGAGCTGGTCCCGCGCTTCGAGGGGCCGTCGCTGAAGCTCGCGCTCATGTGGCTCGGCGCCATCGCCCTCATCCCGTTCCCCACCGCGCTGCTCTCGGAGTACGCCTACGAACCCCTGGCGGTCGCGGTCTACGCGGGCGCGGTGTGCGTCACCAACGTCCTGGAACTGGCGGTGCTCAGGACAGGCCTGCGCGCGGCGAGGCACTCCGATCCCGCCGCGGAGCGGGCCGCCGGCCTCGTGGCCGCCGACCTCGTGGGCACCGCCCTGGTCTTCGGTGCCACGGTCCCGCTCGCCTACGTGCTCTCCCCCGCCGTCGCCATGTGGTCCTGGCTGGCTCTCGTGCCGGTCAAGGTCGTGACCGGCCGCAGGAGTCCTCGCGCGCGGCCCTCGTAGGGTCCCGGGCCCGGGTCCCGGAGAGCGGTCCGGCGCCACCGGGTTCCGGTGGCGCCGGGGCGCCGCTCATTCCGGGGCGGCCGTCAGGGACTCGTAGTACGTGCCGAGCTTCCGCAGGTAGAAGAGGTCACCGGTGTCCTGATCACGTGCGAAGCGCGGGGCTTCCTTGATCTGCTCCTTGGTGCATCCGACCTTGATCACCCGCTCGGCGTCGTCGACGGCCGCCACCATTCCGGCGGGCACGACGACGCTTCTCCCGAACTTCCAGACCCCCGCGTCGATCACCAGATGACCGAAGCCCGGTACCGACGAGAGTCTGACGACGGTGCCCACGCTTCCGTCCGGTGCTTCGACCTCGTACCCGATGACGTCGTCGCCCAGCGAGCGGTCGAGCCGTGCCGGAACTGCCCAGACCGTGTCCATGCTCTCCTCCTCCTGGCAGCCGGCCCGATCCGGCCGCCGGACCTTCCATATGCCCCGGCGCGCCCGGGCGATGCGGCCCGGAGGCGGACGGAACGGCGGCCGGGCGCGGTCCGGCGGGCGGCGTGGTCTACGGAGCCATCTCGTAGGACCCGGACAGCGCCTCGACGCGCTCCCAGACCCGTGCCGCGCGCGCCTCGTCGACGACGGGGCGGCGTACGGCGGCGAGGGCCCACCGCTGCTGTTCCCCGGTCGCGGAGTCCTTGCCGTGCAGCTCGACGGCGTGCGCGGAGAAGTCGCGGACGAGTACGGAGAACAGCTCGTCGAGCACGTCCTCGTCGAGGCCGGTCAGCCGGGCCTGCTCCAGGATCAGCTGCCCGTGGACCACGAGCGCGAAGAGCTGGCCCACCGACAGCAGGAAGTCGAGGTCGCGGCTCTGCTCCTCGTCGGGGGCGGAGTCCGACACGAAGGCGCACAGGGCGTCCGCCTGCTCCCGGAAGCGGGCGACGTTGGGGACCGAGGCGTACGCGTCGTAGGCCGGGCGCCAGTCGTGGAAGCGTACGGAGCCGAGGCCACGGGCCGGCCCTTGGCGGAAGAGGAACGCGTCGTCGGCCGCGTCCAGACGCGTCGTCACGGGTTCGTACCCGGCCGGGTCCAGCAGGTGGTTGCGCATGAACTTCAGGATGAGGGCGAGGTTGACGTGGACCGTGCCCTCCAGCTTGGGCAGGCCCCGGATCTCCACGGCCGCCTGGGCGAAGTAGTTGTCCTTCTCGAAGCCCTTGGCGGCGATGACGTCCCACATCAGGTCGATGACCTTCTCGCCCTCGGTGGTCACCTTCATCTTCGTCATGGGGTTGAACAGCAGGTACCGGCGGTCGTCGGGCCCCGCCGAGCGGAAGTAGTCGACGGCGCGGTCGCTGAACAGCTTCATGCCGACGAGCCGGACGTAGGCGTCGGCCAGCTCACGGCGGACGTGCGGGAAGGCGGTCACGGGGCGGCCGTAGAGGACGCGGTTGTGCGCATGGGTGACGGCCTCGTACATCGCGTGCTCGCAGATGCCGATGGAGGCGGTGCAGAGGTTGAACTTGCCGACGTTGACGGTGTTGAGGGCGGCGTCGAAGGCCGCGCGGCCCGTGTGCAGGACGTCGTCGGGGCCGACCGGGTAGCCGTCGAGGCGGAACTCGCTGACGTACTTGGAGGAGTCGACGACGTTCTTCACCAGGTGGTAGGCGGGGTGGCGGCTGTCGGCCGCGAAGAAGACGTAGCCGTCGGGGCCCTCGACGTCGGTGCGCCTGCCGAAGACGGAGACGAGGCCGGCGGCGTTGCCGTTGCCTATGTAGTACTTGGATCCGGTGGCCAGGAAGCCTCCGTCGCCGTCCGGTTCCAGGAGCATGTCGGTGGAGTAGATGTCGGCGCCGTGCGCCTTCTCCGACAGGCCGAAGGCGAACACCTCGCCCTGGGACAGGAGTTCCGCCGCGCGGCTGCGGGCGGCGGCGTTGTCGCTCTGCCAGACCGGGCCGAGACCGAGGATGGTCACCTGCCAGGCGTACCAGTAGTCGAGTCCGTAGAAGCCGAAGATCTCGTTGAGGGCGGCGATCCGGGCGGTGTCCCAGCGCTGGTCCTCCCGCGCGGCGGCGGAGGCGGGGGTGAGGAAGGTGGCGAACAGGCCTTCCTTCGCGGCGAACTCCAGGAAGTCCCCCAGCCAGGCGCGGGCCCGGTAGTCCTCGATGATCCGGCGCTTGCCGCGGGCCTCGAACCAGTCGACGGTGGCGCGCAGCAGCCTGCGGGTCTCGGCGTCGAAGTGCGCCGGGTCGTAGGTACGCGGGTTGAACAGCAGCGGGTCGGCCATGGTGGTTCGCCTTCCGAAGGGGTACGGGCGGGAGGGTGCGGGGCGGTTCAGCGGTGCGGGCCGGCCGCGCCGAGCCGGTGGAGCGTGGCGAGTACGTCGTCGAGCCAGGCGACCGTCATGCGCTCGTAGGCGATGCCGCCGCGCAGCACGACGTGCTGCAGCTCCTGTCCGGCGTCGAGCGGCACGGGTGCGCCGGGGCCGGTGAAGTCACGTGCTTCCCCGGCGAGGTAGTGCGCGAGCCGGTCGCTGTGGACCCGGTGGTGCCGCTCGACCTCGTGGAGCAGCGCGGCCGGGTCGTCGAAGGCCGCGCCACGGATCTTCACGGCGAGGTCGTGGCGGAGGCTCTCGGGTTCGATCGGTTCGTGGAGCCACGCGGAGAGCGCGGAACGGCCGGGTCCGGCGACGGAGTACTCCTTCTTGTCGGGCCGGCGCTCCTGCGGGACGTCGCGGACGTCGAGCAGGCCGTCGCTCTCCATGCGCTTGAGTACGCGGTAGATCTGCTGGTGCGTGGCGGTCCAGAAGTATCCGATGGACCGCTCGAAGCGCCGGGCGAGCTCGTAGCCCGAACCCGGCTGCTCCAGCAGGGAGACGAGGATCGCGTGTTCGAGCGCCATGCCCCGATCGTTCTATGCAACTGGTTGCATAGCAAGCGGCGGCGGCCGGGTGAGACGCTCCTCACCCGCCCGCCGCCGCGTGGACGACCTCAGTGCTCGCCCCAGGGCGATCCGTACGCCGAGGCGAGCGCGCCCGTCTCCTCGGGTGTCAGCAGGCGCGGGGACCGTTCGCCCAGGGCGAGGAGCAGCGCGGACACCTCCTCCAGTTCCACCGCGGCGTCGACGGCACGGGCCATGGTGGGGCCGGCGAGGACGGGGCCGTGGTTCTGGAGGAGCGCGGCGCGGAAGGGGAACGGCAGCCGGGCGAGGCCCTCGGCCTGGCCGGCGTCGCCGGGCGGCGCGTACGGGAGGAGGGGGGTCTGGCCGACGCGCATGACGAAGTACGGGGTCAGCGGCGGCACCGCGCTCCTCGTCGACCACGGGTCGAGGCAGGACACCGCGGTGGCGTGCCGGGCGTGCAGATGGACGACGGCGCGGGTGGCGGGGTCGCGCCGGTAGAAGGCGCTGTGCAGGGGGAACTCCTTCGACGGGCGCGGCCCGTCGAGGTGGGTGCCGTCGAGGGCGAGCACGCTGAGCCCGTCGGGGTCGACGTCGGCGAGGTCGGCCCCGGTGGGGGTGATGAGGACGCGGTCGTCGATCCGGACGCTGAGGTTGCCGGACGAGCCGGGGCTGAGCCCGAGGGCGGCCAGCCGGGCGCCCGCGGCGGCGAGGTCGGTGCGGGGGTCGCTCATGCCAGCGCGCTCCAGGCTTCCGTGAAGATGGCGGTGTCGCCGAAGTTGCCCGACTTGAGGGCGAGGTCCACCGTGTGGTCGCGGCCGTGGGCCCGGCCTTCGGCGCGCGCCCAGGTGACGCCCGGTGCGATGGGTGAGCCGATGGCCAGGGTGCGGACGCCGAGGGCGGTGACGACGGCTCCGGAGGTCTCGCCGCCGGCCACGAGGAGGCGGCGCGCGCCTGCCGCGACCAGGTCGGTGGCGCAGGTGGCGAGGGCCCGCTCGACCAGCTCGGAGGAGTCGGGGCCGTCGTGCGGCGCCGGCTGGTCGAGGTCGCCGAGGTCGTCCACGGAGTAGATCAGGGGCGGCCTTCCGGGGTCGTCGTCCCAGGCCCGGCGCGCGAAGGCGACGAGTCCGGCGACCGTCCCGGCGAAGTCGGCGCGCAGGGCGGCGAGGTCCAGCTTGCGGTGCGGGAGACGGGCACGCGCGTGGGCGACCTGGGCCCTGGTGGCGGAGGAGGCGCTTCCGGAGAGGACGACGCCGGGGTCACCGGGGCGGGAGGCCGGTGCGGCGCGGGCCGCCTCGGCGTGCGGGCCGGTGAGGCCGAGGGCGAGTCCGGCCGCGCCGGTGACGAGGGTGAGGTGGGTGGTGGCGGCGCAGATCGTCACCAGGTCCTCGTCGGTCACGGCGTCCACGACCACGAGGGCGTCGGCGAGTCCGGGCGCGTCGAGTGCGGCACGCAGCGCGTCGCCGCCCTGCCGCACGGTGTCGAGGCCGACGGCGTGGACCGGGTGGCCGGTCTGCGGGGTGAGCAGCCGGCCGAGGTCCGAGTCGCGCATCGGTGTGAGCGGGTGGTGCCGCATGGGGCTCTCGTCGAGGGGTTCGCCGTGGACGAAGAGGCGGCCTTCCCGGACGGTGCGTCCGGTGGCGGGGAAGGAGGGGACGACGACCGTGCGGCGTTCGCCCAGTTCCGCGAGGAGGGCGTCGGCCACCGGGCCGATGTTGCCGCGCGGGGTGGAGTCGAAGGTGGAGCAGTACTTGAAGTAGAAGCGGGCGCAGCCGGACGCGCGCAGGGCACGCAGGGCCGCGATCGACGTACCGACGGCCTCCTCCACGGGCGCGGTGCGTGACTTGAGGGCGACCACGACCGCGTCGGCGTCACGCACGGCCGTCTCCCCCGGGCCCTCGGCGAGGGCGTCCGGGCCCACGGTCACCACGGTCCGGTGGCCCCGGGCGACGAGCATGGTGGCGAGATCGGTGGCTCCGGTGAAGTCGTCGGCGATGGCCCCGAGGGTCGGCATCGGACCTCCTTGCGTTGGGGGGTGCGGTGCCGAGTGGGATTCCCCGACAGCCTGTGTGTGAAAAAATGTTAACAGACTTTACGCAGACGAGATGTGCTGGTACATCTTGTTAACACGCTCCCCTGTGGTGCTCGTGCCGTGGCCGAGACCGCGTCCGCCGGAGCCGTTGAACCGAGCCGTGTGCCCGTCTAGGAGAGCCCATGAATCTGCATCACCTGTTCGCCGGAACCGGCGACCGGACCGTGCGTTACGCACTGTCCGGAGCCGGCGGCGGCTTCGCCCGGACCCTGCTGGCCCAGACCCCGCGCATCGGGCGTCTGGCCCCCGCCGTCCTGTGCGACCGTGACGTGGAGCGGCTGCGCGGGATGCTCGTCGAGCTCGGCTACCCGGCGGAGGGCCTGGCGGTCTGCGCGGACGCCGACGAGGTCGCACGGGCCGCCGGCGAGGGGTCGATCGCCCTGGTCGCGGACGGTTCACTGCTCTCCGCGGCCCCCTGGGACATCCTGGTGGAGGCGACCGGAAGCCCGGCCGACGGCTACGCGATGGCCCGCGAGGCGCTGACCGCCGGCCGTCACGTCGCCATGGTGAGCAAGGAGGTCGACTCCGTCGCCGGCCTGCATCTCGCGGATCTGGCCCGTGACAACGGCGTCGTCTACACCACGGCCGACGGCGACCAGCCGGCCAACCTCATCGCGCTCGTGACCTGGGCGGAGCTGCTCGGCCTGGACATCGTGGCGATCGGCAAGTCCAGCGAGTACGACCTGGTCCTCGACCCCGAGGCCGGCACGGTCACCCAGCTCGACACCACGGTGCCCGCCCCGGAGCTGGCCGGGCTGCTGAGCCTCGGTTCCGACGTACGCGCCACACTCGCGGCCCGCGCCGCCGCGGTGACCGCCCTGCCGACCGGCGCCACCGCCGACTACTGCGAGATGGCGGTGGTCGCGACCAGCACCGGCTTCCGCCCGGACACCGAGCGCCTGCACTACCCGGTCGCCCGGATCGCCGAGCTCGCCGACGTGTACGCCCTGCGCGAGGACGGCGGGCTGCTGCACCGCGCGGGTGCCGTCGACGTGTTCAGCGCGCTGCGGCTGCCGGACGAGGCCTCGTTCGCCGGCGGCGTCTTCGTCGTCGTACGGACCGGTGACCCGGTCACCTGGGAGACGCTGCGCGGCAAGGGACACGTGGTCAGCCGGGACGGGCGCTACGCGGCGGTCTACCTGCCGTACCACCTGATGGGTGTCGAGACCCCGGTCTCCCTGCTCTCCGCGGTGCTCCACGGCCGGCCCTCCGGCGGCACCGACCCGCGCGCCCACGCCGTGCTCGCCGGCCGGGCCAGGCGTGACCTGCCCGCCGGCACGGTGCTGGACATGGGCGGCCACCACCACGACGTCACGGGCGTCCAGGCCGTCCTGCTCCGTGACGAGGACGCGCCCGCCGACACGGCGCCGCTCTACCTCGCCGCGCACGCCACCCTCGCGCGCGAGGTCCGGGCCGGCGACCTGATCACCCTCGGCGATCTCGCCGACCCGGACGCGGACCTGCTGCACGCCTGGACGTCCGGGCGTACCTCCCGCGCCACCGACTCCTCCGCCCCCTACGTGAGCCGATGATGGGTACCGACCTCCAACACCTCCTGCTGGGCGCCGCCGCGGTCGTCGTCCTGATCCTGCTGATCACCAAGGCCAAGCTCCATCCGTTCCTGGCACTGGCCCTGTCCGCCCTCGGCCTGGGACTCGCGGCGGGCCTCGGCCCCGGCGACACCGTCGAGCACTTCCAGGACGGCTTCGGCGACGCGCTGAAGAGCACCGGCCCCACCATCGGGCTCGGCACCATCCTCGGCGGCATCCTGCTGGGCTCCGGAGGCGCCGACCGGATCGCCACCGTCTTCATCGGCTCCCGGCCGGTGAAGTGGATCCCGACGGCGATCACCGCCGCCGCCCTGCTCATCGGCATGCCGCACCTGTTCGACGTCAGCTTCGTGATGCTGGTGCCCCTGGTGTACGCGGTCGCCAAGCGCACGGGCACCCACCTGCTGTACGTGGGGCTGCCGCTCGCCGCCGGCCTGTACATCTCGCACGGCCTGCTGCCCCCGCACCCCTCCCCCACGCTCGCCGTCTCGGCGTACGGGGCGAACACGGGCCTGACCATCATGTACGGCCTGATCATCGGCATCCCGATCGCGGTGATCAGCGGACCGCTGCTGACGAAGTTCGCCTCCCGGTGGTTCGGCCCGGCCCCGGACCTCGACAAGGGCCCCATCCCGGAGACGAGCCCCGAGCCGGAGAACCGCAAGCGGCCGGCCTCGTTCGCCCTCGCGCTGATCACGGTGCTGCTGCCGCCCGTCCTGATGCTCATCGGAACGGTCGGCACCTCGAACACCGCGGAGGGCTCGCTCCCGTACGCGATCTTCGAGGCGTGCGACTCCTCGGTCATATCCCTGCTGGCCGCGGTGATCTTCGCCTTCTTCGCGCTGGGTCTGCGCTCCGGCTTCGGCCTGGGCCAGCTCCAGAAGATGGCGGGCAAGGGCCTCGGCCCGGTCGGCGGGATCGTGCTGATCCTCGGCGCCGGCGGCGGCCTCAAGGCGATGCTCACCGCGACCGGCATCGACAAGCTGATCTCCGACTACGCGGTGGACTGGTCGGTCCCCCCGCTGCTGCTCGCCTGGCTGGTCGCCGCGCTGCTGCGGATCTGCCTCGGCTCGGCGACGGTGGCCACGGCCGCCGCCACCGGGATCGTCGCCCCGCTGATCGGCGCCTACCCGGGCCTCTCCCCCGAACTGCTGGTGCTGGCTACGGCGTCGGGCGCGGTGATGCTGTCGCACGTCAACGACTCCGGGTTCTGGCTGTTCAAGGAGTACTACCAGCTCTCCGTGGCCCAGACGTTCCGCACCTGGACCCTGATGCTGTCCCTGCAGTCGCTGCTCAGCCTCGGCGGAGTGCTCCTGCTCAGCACCTTCGTGGGGTCCTGAAGGCCGCGCCCTGTTGGGGCGCCGCCCGCCGGGACGGCACAATCGAGCAGCGACCGCGGTGGTCGCGGAAGGAAAGGTAAGAAGCAGTGGCCGACGAAGAGCAGTTGCCCCTGATCCCGGATCAACGGCGGGAGCTCCTGTTGAAGCATCTGCGGCGCGACGGGGTACTCAGCGTGCAGCAGATCACCCAGCTCTTCGGCGTCTCCCACATGACCGTCCGCCGCGACATCGCCGAACTGGAGCGTCAGGGGCTGGTGTTCTCCGTGCCCGGCGGGGCACGGATCGCCAGCCACCTCCAGAGCGAGCCCAGCTTCCAGGCCAAGTCGGCGGTGGAGCAGCCGGAGAAGCAGGCCATGGCCACGGCGGCCGCCGGGCTCGTACGGGAGGGCATGACGGTCTACCTGGACGCGGGGACCACACTGCTGGCCATGGTGCCGTTGCTCGCCCGCCACGCGTCACTGACGGTCGTCACCAACGACTTCACGACCGTCGACCGGCTCATGGCCTCGTCGCACCTCGACGTCATACACATCGGCGGCCAGGTGGACCCGTCCAACCGGTCGAGCGTGGGCCGGCTCGCGGCCACGACGCTGCGTCAGCTCGCTCTCGACATCGCCTTCATCAGCACCAGCTCCTGGGATCTGCTGCGCGGGGTGACGACCCCTTCGGCGGCGAAGGTGGAGGTCAAGCAGGCGGCGATGGAGTGCACCGGATCGAGTGTGCTGGTCGCCGGGGCGTCGAAGTACGGGACGTTCGGCAAGTTCCGGGTGGCGCCGCTCAGCGCGTTCGACACCATCGTCACCGACGACTCCCTGGCGGAGGCCGCCGCCGAGGGCCTGCGGGCCGGCGGTGCCGACCTGCGGCTGGCCGCCGTCCGAACGGGCCTCTGACCGCCGGGCCGTACGGAGGACGCGCGTTCAGCCGTCGGCTCTCCGGCTCCGGCCGTCGGCCTGCTGTCCGCCGCCCTGCTCCGGCCGGGGGGCGGGCTCCGTGGACGAGTCCCCGGTGACCCGTGTCCCCGGGTGCCGGACCGCGCACAGGTAGGCGATGCCGAGGGCGATGGCCATCCCGTAGAACACCCACTGGTTGGCCTCGGCGAAGTCCATCCGGACCGCGTCCATCGAGTCCCGCATCAGGGTGGCGACCGGGCCCGAGCCGGTCGGCTCCTGCGCGTCCGGGTTGCCGGTGACGGCCTCCGCGACGGATCTGGCGGCGTCGTTCGCCGCGCCCGCCGGCACCCCCTTGGCGGTGAGGGTCTCCACGACCCGGTCGGTGGTGACGTGGGTGAGGACCGTCCCGAAGACGGCGATGCCGACGGCCGCCGCGTAGTTGCGTACGGTCTGGGTGATGCCGGTGACCTCGCCGTACGAGGCGCCGATCGACCGGTTGACCGCGTCGGTGGAGGCGGGGGCGAGGAGGAAGCCGATGCCCGCGCCGGCGAGAGCGGCGTACGGCCACTGGTCGTGCATCGACAGGTCCGTCAGCTTGTTCGCCCACAGGGCGAACCCGACGGCGCCGAGCGCCGTCCCGATCTTCATCGCCGGACGGGCTCCGCGCCGGTCCAGGATGCGGCCGCCCCACTGGGAGGCGATCCCGAAGCCGATGAAGAAGTACAGCAGGTACAGGGCCGCCTGGTTCGGCGAGGCGCTCAGCGACACCTGCGCGTAGACGGACGCGAAGAAGAACACCGGGACGAAGGCCAGCATCGCGAAGAAGAGGACGAGCGTGTCCACGGTGAAGGCCCGGTCGCGGAAGACACGCAGCTTGATCAGTGGTTCCGCCACTCCGAGTTCGTAACGGCAGAACAGCGCCAGGACGGCCAGCCCGCCCACGATGCACGCCCAGGTGGCGACGCTGCTCCAGCCCCATGCCGAGGCCTGCTGGAACCCGAGCACGCTCAGCCCCATGCCCACGGCGACCAGGACGGCACCGGGCACGTCGAGCTTCTCGCGCCGGCGGCTCTCGGGGATGCGGGCCATGACGGCCAGGACCAGCGCGATGACGGCGATCGGCACGTTGACCCAGAAGATCGCGCGCCAAGTCCAGGCCGTCAGCCAGCCGCCGAGCAGCGGTCCGACCGCGGTGAGCGCGCCGGACAGACCGAAGAACAGGGCCAGCGCGCGCCCGCGCCTGTCCACGGGGAAGACGGCGATGACCACGGCGAGCGCGGCGGGGAACATCAGCGCCGCGCCGAGCCCCTGGGTGGCGCGGAAAATGATCAGCCAGCTCTGCGCGAAGTCACCGCGGGGGACGCACCCGCACAGCACGGAGGAGATGACGAACAGGAGCGTGCCGATGATCATCACCCGGCGGTGGCCGAAGATGTCGGCCAGCCTCCCGCCCAGCGCGAAGAAGGCGGCGAGCGCGAGCAGGTAGGCGTTGACGACCCACTGCATCCCGGAGGACGACAGGCTGAGTTCGTCGATGATGCTCGGTGCGGCGACGGCCACGATCGTCTGGTCGATGAACGTCATCGACACCGCGAAGAGCATCGCCGCAAGGGCCAGCTTCTGGTGGGCGCCCCCTCCGGCAGGGGGGCCGGCCGGGCCCGGGCCGGGGGCCGGAGGAGGGTCGGTGCGCATGGTCCGAGTGTGAACCGGAGGGCTGACACGCGCACTCCAGGTCAGGTCCGGTGTACGGCGGATGGCTGATGGCCGGGCCGTGGTGCTTCAGCGCGTCCGCGGGAGCGGACCCGGTGTCCTCCACGCGCGGCACACCGGGCACTCAGGCCGGGGCGTGGCCGGGAGCGGGGGCGGGGCGCGCCCGGTGCAGGGCCAGCATGGCCTGGTCGTCCTGGGGCCGGCCGCCGAGGTGGCGCCGTACGTCGAGGATCAGCGCGTCCAGGATCTGCCCCGGCGTGACGCGCCCATGGGAGAGCGCCCGCCTGCCGAGCACGAGCGGCAGACGGGCGACGGGGTCGTAGAAGAGGCCCGCGGCGTCGCGCGACTCGGTGACGCCGTCGGTGTAGCAGAGCAGGGTGGAGCCGGCCGGGAAGGGGAAGCTGTCGACCGGGGAGGACCAGACGCCCAGATCGCTCATGCCCAGCGGGGGCGCCTCCTCGGATGCCTCGAGCAGGGTCGCCCGGCCCTCGGCGTCCAGGATCAGCGGGGGCGGATGGCCTCGGTTGACCACGCGCACGGTCTCCAGGTCCGGGGAGAACTCAGCGATGAGCGCCGTGGTGAAGCCTTCCTCCTGCTGCTGGCCCCCGCGCCGGCCGCCCTCGCGCAGCAGGGCCCGCTCCAGGCGCGCCACCAGCTGCGGGAGGTCCTCGGCCTCGTCCGCCGCGTAACGGAAGGCGCCCAGGTCGGCGCTGACGGCACTGACCGCCCCGAGGCCCTTCCCCCGTACGTCGCCGACCATGACCCTGATTCCGTACGGGGTGTTCTGCACGACGTACAGGTCTCCGCCGATCAGGGCCTCGCTCTCGGCGGGCACGTACCGCGCGTCGATGTGCAGGTCCCCGAGCCGTGAGGGAGGACTCGGGAGTACGGCCCGCTGGGCGACGGCCGCGACCTGCAGGGCGCGCCGCGCGCGGGCGTCCTGCCGGCGCAGGGCCCGGTGGATCAGCACGGCGAGCGCGGTGACGGCCGCGAGGGTGATCTGGTTGGCCACGCCCGACCGCCAGCCGAAGGTCCCGTCGACCCGTGCGAGGAACGCGTGGACGACCATCGCCGTGATGCCGACGCCGATGATCCCGCGGACACCGCAGAGCGGTGCGGCCGCGACGGGCGCCGCCATGAGGAGCGGCGCGGACGTCACGTCGTGCGGCGTGACCACGTCGACCACCACGGCCAGCACGATGAGGCCTACGGGGATCCACTGGGTTCTCAGGAGCTGCGGCACTCCCCCACGCTGCCCGCAAGCACGGAGCTCCGCATCCCCTGCGGTGCCTTCCGCCGTACATGCCGGGGCCTCTGACGGGCATGAGCACATATGTAGGACACATGCACCCGCTCGTACGGAGCAGCCGGTGCCTGACGGCAGGGGAACTCATGCGCCTTCGGAAGACATCTGTCGCGGTCGCGGTGGTGGCCGCGCTCTCCCTCGCCGCCTGCGACGACGGCGGCGGCAGCAGGGACGCCGGGGCGGCGGGGGCCACGTCCACGCCGTCGGAGACGTCGGCGGGCTCGGCGAGCCCGAGCGACGGGGGCGCCACGGACGGCACGGACAGCGGAGCGGACGGTTCCGGCGACGGGGACGGCCAGGCGTCGGCATCCGCGACCGCCTCCGCCAGTCCGTCCGGCTCCTCGGGCGGCTCCTCGGGCGGCGGCGCCTGCCGGACTGCGGACCTCTCCTTCAGCAGTTCCGGGGGCATGGCCGAGGGCGAGTTCCTGATCAACCTCAAGAACACCGGATCGGCGTCCTGCTCCATGCACGGGTTCCCCGGCCTGGACCTCAAGGGCAAGGACGGCACCGTGAGTGCCGCCCGTAACAGCGGCCGGTCGGCGCCGGTGGTCACGCTGGCGCCCGGCGAGACCACCAACTTCTCCCTCTACTTCCCGCCGAACTCCAGCGGCGGCTCCGGTGTCACGTTCACCTCGGCGCTCGTCACACCACCGAACGAGACCCACTCCCACAGCATGTCCCTCTCGGTGAACGTCCCCGCGGGGTCCGGCTCCACCTCCCGCATCACGGTGACCCCGGTCGGCTCGGGCAAGTAGCGGCGGGAGTGACGGCACTTCAGCACCGGCGGACGGCCGGCTGCTAGGGTCGCCGAGGACATCGCTCTCTCGGTGAGGAGACCGGACATGGTGGGAGACGACGACATCTCCGGGTGACACACCCGGATGTGCTCGCCCGTGGGCAGGTGCGCGACAGCGCCGCTGCCGCGAGGCCCTGTGTCGTTCCCCTCTCCCCCTGCCCGCCCGGGCGGAAGCCTGTCCGCCCGCATGTCACTCGAGGTCGTCTCCCATGCCCGACGCTCCCGCAGTCCTGCTCGCCCACGACATCGTCCGCTCCTTCGGCTCCGGACGGGTGGTCGACGGCTTCTCCCTGACGGCACCTCCCGGCCACCGCATCGGGCTGATCGGGGAGAACGGCGTCGGCAAGTCGACGCTGCTCCGCCTGCTCGCGGGGGCGGACGAACCGGACGCGGGGAGCATCACCCGCCCGGCCGATCTGGGCTTCCTGCACCAGGAGATGCCGTTCACCGCCGCCGCGACGGTCGCCGGCGTGCTCGACGAGGCACTGAGCGAGGTCCGCGACGCTCTCGCCGAGATCGAGCGCCTCTCCGCGCGGCTCGCCCGGGCCGAGGAGGGCTCCCCCGGTTACGCCGCCCTCCTCGACGCCTACGGCCGGCGGCTGGAGCGGGCGCAGGAGCAGGAGGCCTGGGACGCCGGCCGGCGCGCCACGATGGTGCTGGAGGGTCTGGGCCTCGGCGGGATCCGGCGGGACCGCACGCTCGGCTCCCTCTCCGGCGGGCAGCGCGGGCGCCTGGCTCTGGCCTGCCTGCTGGTCCGGAGGCCTTCGGCCCTGTTGCTGGACGAGCCGACCAACCACCTAGACGACAGTGCCGCCGCGTTCCTGGAGGAGCAGGTGTGCGGACTGCCCGGCGCGGTCGTCGTGGCCAGCCATGACCGCACCTTCCTCGACGCCGTCTGCACGGACGTGATCGACCTCGACCCCGCCGTGGACGGCCCGGTGCACTACGGCGGCGGCTACACGGCCTACCAGGCCGAGAAGCGGGCCGAACGCGAGCGCTGGGAGCGGCGCCACGCCGAGGAGCAGGAGGAAGTGGACGTACTGCGCGGGTCGATCGGCACGACCACGCATCGCGTCGCCCCCGACCGGGGGCCCCGCGACAGCGAGAAGATGGGCTACGGCGTCCGGGCCAACCGGGTGCAGAGCCAGATCTCGCGCCGGGCGCGGAACGCCGCCCGCAGGCTGGACGAGCTGGAGCGGAGCCGGGTCGCCGAGCCTCCGCAGCCGCTGCGGTTCCGGCGCACCGCGCTCACGGGGCCGTCGGCGGAAGGGCTGCTCGTCTCCGTGCGTGACGTACGGGTGCCGGGCCGTCTCGCCCTCGACCGCCTCGACGTGTCGGCGAGCGAGCGTCTGCTCGTGACGGGGGAGAACGGCGCGGGCAAGTCGACGCTCCTCGCGGTACTCGCCGGGCGTCTCACCGCGGAGGGCCGTGTACGGCACAGGGGCGGGCTCTCCGTGGGGCTGCTGGGCCAGGACACCGTGTTCCGCCGTCCGGAGCGCACCGTCCGGGACCTGTACGCCCAGGCGCTCGGCCCCGAGCGTGCGGAGGCCGTACCGCTGAGCTCGCTGGGGCTGATGGGCGAGGCGGACCTGGGCAAGGAGGTGCGGCGGCTCTCGGTCGGTCAGCGCCGTCGGCTCGCCCTGGCACTCCTGGTGGCGCGGCCGCCCGAGCTGCTGCTGCTCGACGAGCCCACGAACCACCTCTCCCCCAGGCTCTGCGACGAACTGGAGGCGGCCATGGGGGCGGGTCCCGGAGCGATCGTCCTGACCGGGCACGACCGCTGGCTGCGCAGCCGCTGGCAGGGACGTGAACTGCGGCTGCGGCCGTGGCGGGAGGGCGACGCGCAGGCGGTGGGAGAGGCCGCGGGACAGGGCACGGAACAGGCCGCGATACAGGCCGCGGGACAGGCCGCGGGACAGGCCGCGGGACAGGCCGCGGGACAGGCCGCGGGACAGGCCGTCGGAACAGACGCATCCTGGACATCGCGTCCGCATGATGAGACAAGCTTGCGGACTCCCATGCCTGCGGAGTCTCATCGCGCCTGTGCAAACCGAACAGATAACCCCTGATCAACCGGCGTCCGGCGACAAGGCGGCGCGGCGCGCCGTCACGGTGTTCCCCGTCCTCGTGCTCGCGGCGGGCGTAGCCGGTCTCGTCACCCCCGGCACGTTCGACGGCTGGACGGAATCGGTTCCGTACCTGCTGGGGATCGTCATGTTCTGCATGGGGCTGACGATGACCCCGCTCGACTTCAGGGGCGTGGCGAAGCGTCCGTGGGCCGTGGCGATCGGGCTGGTCGCGCACTACGTGATCATGCCGGGGCTGGGCTGGGCCATCGCCCATCTGCTGGGGCTGCCGCCACAACTGGCCGCCGGGCTCATCCTGGTGGGCTGCGCGCCGAGCGGCACGGCGTCGAACGTCGTGACCTTCCTGGCCCGCGGCGACGTGGCCCTGTCGGTCTCCGTGGCCACCGTCTCCACCCTGGTCGCCCCTCTGGTGACGCCGCCGCTGACGCTGCTCCTGGCGGGGGCGTACCTGCCGGTGGACGCCGGTTCGATGATCACGGACATCCTCAAGACGGTGCTGCTCCCGGTCCTGGGCGGCCTGGTGGTGCGGCTGGTCGCGGGGAAGCTCGTCGACCGGGTGCTGGGGCTCATGCCCTGGCTGTCGTCGCTGGCCATCGCGGCGATCGTCTGTGCCGTGGTGGCGGGCAGCGCCGGTGCGATCAAGTCGGCCGCGGTGACGGTGCTGATCGCCGTGGTGCTGCACAACGGTCTCGGCCTCGCGCTCGGCTACGGCGCGGGCAAGATCTCGGGGCTCGGCCGGCCCGCGAGCCGCGCCATGGCCTTCGAGGTCGGCATGCAGAACTCCGGGCTCGCCGCCTCGCTGGCGACCGCCCACTTCAGCCCGCTGGCCGCGCTGCCGGCCGCGGTGTTCTCCGTGTGGCACAACATCTCGGGCGCCCTGGTCGCCGCCTGGATGTCCCACCGGTCACGGCGTGACGAGGCGCCGGTGTCCGCCGGGGCGGCGCCGAGGGCCGCGACCGCCGAGGAGTCCTGAGCGGCTCCGGCTTCCGCCGGCCCCAACACGAGAGGCGTCCGTCCGGGTTTCCGGACGGACGCCTCTCGTGTTCCGCGGGATTCACGCAGACCCGGCCGCCATGCTCCGCACCAGGCTCGTGGGCCGCAGGTCGGTCCAGTTCTGCTCGACGTAGTCGAGGCAGGCCTGGCGGGTGTCCTCCTGATGGGCCACGGTCCAGCCACCGGGCACCTCGGCGAAGGCAGGCCACAGCGAGTGCTGTCCCTCGTCGTTGACGAGCACCAGGTAGGTGCCGTTCTCGTCCTCGAAGGGGTTGGTCACCGGAACTCCTTAAAGTTAGGTAAGGCTACCTTCACTTGATGGATGCCACCTTACCCAGTCCGCTCCGGGGCGACGCTCCAGGTGCCCCGACCCGTCCCGGTTCTTCCTGAACGGTCCGGCCGGGCCGGTGGCCGTCCGTCCCTCGCACGGAGGACCGGGGCCCGGTTCCCGTGGCCCTCAGGTACGACCCATGACCAACACGGAGAGGGATTCGTGGAACCCCGGCCCGCCCATACCGTCTTGATCAGGGACGGCGGCCGACTACCGCCGTCACGACGGTTCCACGGACGGACGAGACAGTGAGCGGGTGGCACGGGTGACACAGCAGGATCGGCCGAAGGACAAGGCGTTCGCTCCCGAATATCAGGGAGCGCTCGGCTCGTTGTCGGTGAACTCCTCCCTCACCGAGGTGCTCGCGAAGGGGATCGAGGAACTGCGGGCGGCGGAACGTGACGGACAGCACCGGGAGATGGCGCGCTGCGGGCTCGCGGTCGCCGAGGCGTACCGGCGGCTGGGCCGGGTGACGGAGGCCGACGCGGCCTGGAAGTCGAGCTACCGTGCCGCGCGTTCGGCGGGGGACGTGGGAGCGATGGCGTGGGCGCTGTGGAGCGGCGGCACCCTCGCGCGCCAGCGGGGCTCGCTGGCACTGGCGTACCGGCTGCTGGGGCTCGCGGCCGAGATGGGCGAGCGGGGCGGTGACGTGGTCGTACGGGGCTACTCGCTCGCCGGGCTCGCGGAGACGGGACGCATCCAGGGCGACTACCAGGCGGTCGGCGAACTGCACGAGC
The DNA here is from genome assembly GCF_055583745.1 of Streptomyces sp. NPDC104381. NCBI lineage: Bacteria > Bacillati > Actinomycetota > Actinomycetes > Kitasatosporales > Streptomycetaceae > Streptomyces > Streptomyces sp. NPDC104381. Next base: position 514,640 of record NZ_JBVJNK010000003.1, on the reverse strand, counting down.
AGCTGCTCGCGGAGGCCCGCAGGCGCGGCGAGGCCCGGCACACGGTGTGGGCGCTGGAGGGCATAGCCCAGATGCACCGGAACACCGGCTCGTACGACAAGGCTCTCGCCCTCTTCGAGGAGGCGGCCGAGACCGCGAGCGCCGCCGACGACCGGCGGGGCCGCGCCTGGGCGCTGCGCGGGATCGCGGACGTGGTGTCCGTACGCGACGGCGATGTGGAGCGGGCGCTGGCGCTGCTCACCGAGGCCGAAGGGGCCTGCCGCGAGATGAAGTTGTCCAGCGCGCTGGCGTACAACCACAAGATGCGCGGCAACGTCCACTACCGGGCCGGGCAGTACGCGCAGGCCCGCGACACGTATGCGCGGGCGCTCGCCGAGTTCGAGGAGATGAACGAGCCGCGCGGCACGGCCCTGTCCCGGCTGGGGCTCGCCAAGTCGCTGGCCCGGCTGGGGCGGAACCCGGCGGAGACGGCCGTCGAACTGGCGGAGCTCCACCGGACCCTGGACCGGATCGGGCTGCGGCACGCCCGGGACATGGTGGACAAGGCCGCGGCCGAGCTGGGGGTGGGCCCGCTGCCCGACGTGGGCCACCGTGTCGAGGAGGCGGCGACGCGATGACCTTCTCCACGACGGTCACCTCGGACGCCCGGGAAACGGCCGACGCCCGGGAAGCCGCCGACGCCCCGCGGCCGGACGCGTCGGCCGGCGTCCCCCGCGTGCTGGCCCGCTGCCGCGATCTGGTGCGCCCCGCCCTGTCCGCCGCGATAGAGCGCCTCCACCCCTGGCCGGGCGAGATGGCCGCGTTCTCGCTGGGCTGGTGCGAGGTCGGCGGCGCGCCCGCCGACGGGTCCTACGAGGGCAAGGGGTTGCGCCAGACCCTCGCCGTGCTGTGCGCCGAGGCGGTGGGGGCTCCCGGAAGGAGCGCCGTACCGGGGGCGGTCGCGGTCGAGCTGGTCCACACCTTCTCGCTGCTGCACGACGACATCATGGACGGCGACGGGACGCGCCGGCAGCGCGAGACCGTGTGGAAGGCGTACGGCACCGGGCCGGCCGTGCTCGCGGGCGACGCGCTCTTCGCCCTGGCCGTGCAGACCCTCGCCGAGACACCGGGCCCGCGCGGGACGGAGGCCGTGGGCCGGCTGTCCGGGACGCTGAGCGACCTCGTACGCGGCCAGGCGGAGGACCTGCTCTTCGCGACCCGGCCCTGGACGGGCCCCGACGCCGTAGGGACGGACGCGTACCGCTCCATGGCCGAGCTCAAGACCGGCACCCTGCTGGGCTGTTCGGCGGCGCTCGGCGCTCTGCTGGGCGGGGCGCCCGCCCGGACCGTCGCCGCGCTGGACCGGGCCGGGCGTCACCTCGGGGTGGCCTTCCAGGCCGTCGACGACCTGCTCGGCATCTGGGGCGACCCGGCGGTGACGGGCAAACCGGTGCACAGCGATCTGCGGCAGCGGAAGAAGACCTACCCCGTGCTCGCCGCTCTCGCCGGGGACGGTCCCCACTCGGGGGAGCTCGCCGCCCTCCTGGACTCCCCGCTCCCCCTCGACGAGGACGGCGCGGTCCGGGCGGCGGCGCTCGTCGAGGCGTGCGGCGGCCGCGCCGCCACCCTGGACGAGGCCCGCCGTCACCTGGACGCCGCCCGCGCCTGCCTGCGGAGCGTGCCCCTGGTCCCCCGCGCGGCCCGCGAGATCGAGGCACTGCTCGGGTTCCTGCTGCACCGCAAAATGTGAGTGCGGCGGGGGTGTGACGCGCGGATCACCGCACCGAGGGGCGTGGGCGCCCGGCCCAGAACTCGGCCGCGGTGATGCCGAGCAGGACGACGTCGTGGTGGCCGCCGGCGAAGAACTCGTGCTGGCGGAGCCGTCCTTCCTCGACGAATCCCAGTCCCTTGTGGAGAGCGAGGGAGGCGTCGTTGAAGGCGTAGACCTCCACCTCGCACTTGTTGTGGCGCTGTTCGGCGAACATGTAGGTGAGGACGAGTTCGGTCGCCTCGGCCGCGTACCCCTTGCGGCGGTGCTCGCGGCCTGTCTCGATGCCCGTCCTGAACCGTCCGGCGCGGCGGTCGGTCTCCCCGACGGTCACCGCCCCCGCGAAGGCGCGGTCGGACAGGGTCTCGATCACCAGGCGGAACGCGTCACCACCCGGCGGACGTCCCGCCCGCTCCGCGGTCCAGGCGCGGAAGCTCTCATCCGAGCGCGGAGGTTCGACCAGATCCGCGTTACGGACGTCGAGGGTGTGGCGGGCCAGGTCGCGGAAGCCCTCCCAGTCGTCCGGCTCGACACCTCTCAGGCGTATCTTCTCGCCGGTCCACATGTCGCTCATGGCGCCCCCGCTTCGGTGTCGGATGCAGGCCCTGACAGCCGTGCACATGAAGACCGACACCCTAGAGCCTGCCGCCTGCCGGGCGCTCGGCCAATTCCGTGGCGCGGCCGCCGCCGGAACGCGCGGGCGGCGGTCGGGCCGGGTCGGTACGATCCCCGGCGTGGCACGCAGGTTGCACGAACGACGGGGGATCTCTCATGCAATGGCCGGTTCGTCAGGAATTCGACCGCTGGGCCGGACGGCAGCAGAGCTGGGGCGCCGCCCTCATGGCGGTGTCGGCGGCCCTGTTCCTCTGGCTGGGCTATCTGCTCCTGATCCCGTTCAGCGTGGACGTCTACCACGACGAAATCGCCTGCGAGGCACCGGTGTTCCACGACAGCGAGCGCACCCCGTACAGCGAGGGCGCGGGCAAGGCGTGCAGCGTCGAGCGTGACTGGCCCGAACTGCTCGGAATCGGAGCCCTGGCCGTTCCGCCCGCCGTCGCGGGTGCGGCGCTGTTCACGAGCGGGAGTGCGCGCAAGCGGGCGAGCGCCCATGTCTTCCGGATCCTGGAGATGCAGGAGTCCGAGGAGCGCGCCCGGCGGAAGAAGGCGCGGCCCGACGTCTGAGCGCGGTCTCAGCCCAGGACGGCGGCGACGGCGATCAGTACGGGGATCGAGGCGGCGGTGGACAGCAGGATGGACTCACGGGCGATCTGTTCGGCGACGCGGTACTGCGAGGCGTAGGTGTAGAGGTTCTGGGCGGCGGGCAGCGCCGAGATCACCACGACGTCGAGGAGAGCCGCGCCGTGCAGATGGAAGACGCCCGCACCCACGGCCCAGGCGATGACGGGCTGGACGGTCGTCTTGAGGGCGGCGGACAGGACGATGGCGGGCCGGTTCTCCCCACGGGCGGGCATGCCGCTGCCGCGCAGCGAGATCCCGAAGGCCAGCAGCACCGCGGGGACGGACATGTTGCCGATGAGGGTGAGGGGTTCGAGGGCGGGCGCGGGTACGGACCATCCGGTGGCGGCCACGGCGACGCCCGACAGCGAACCGACGGCCATCGGATTGCGCAGCGGTGTGGTGAGACGCCGCATGAGGGAGCGGGGCTCGCCGGGCCGGCTCAGGTCGAGGACGGTCAGGGCCAGCGGGGTGACCACGATCTGCTGGAAGAGCAGGACGGGGGCGACGAGCGAGGCGTCCCCCAGCACGTAGAAGGCGATCGGGATCCCGAGGTTGCCGGCGTTGACGTAGCTGGAGCACAGGGCGCCGATGGTGATCTGCCCGGCGCCCCAGCCCCGTACGAGCCCCACGGTGACGAAGAGGGCCGCCGCGGTGGCGGTCGCGGCCGCCGTGACGAGGAGCCGCTGGGAGAAGATGACCGAGAGGTCCGCGCCGGCCAGGGTGGTGAAGAGCAGTGCGGGGGTCGCCACGTTGAAGGCGAGCCTGGTCAGAACCGTCCGGCCGTCGTCCCCCAGGTGTCCGCGGCGCCCGAGTACGTAGCCGATGCCTATGACGACGGCGATCACCGCGAACCCGGTGAGAACTCCCTGCATGACGTCCTTGCTGATGAATCGTGTGCGGCTGAGCTGCGGACCGACGGGCGCCCGGCGCCGACGCCCCGGCCCCTCGACGCCGGGCATGGGCCACGACGTAGCCTACGGTCACCGCCGAGCGGTCTTTCCGCCGCCCGTGGGATGAGGGCCCGCGCCCCGGACCAGGCGTTCAGCGCGGCACACCGGCGGCCGTGAAACGGGACGGCGGTGCGCCGAAGGCCCGGGTGAAGGCGGCGGTGAACGCGGCGGGAGAGGCGTAGCCGAGGCGGGCCCCGACCGCGCTGACCGACGCGGTACGCAGGAGGGGCACGGCCGCGAGGAGCCGGGCGCGGGCCCGCCAGACGGCCGGACTGTCGCCGGTCGCCGCACGGAAACGCCGGGTGAAGGCCCGTTCGCTCAGGTGCGCCGCCTCGGCCCAGTCGGCGTTGGTGACGCCGGCGTCCGGGGCGGCGAGGTACGCGCGGCAGAGACTCGCGAGCTCGGCGGAGGCGGGGATCGTCACATGGAACGGCAGCGGGGCACGCTCGGAGATCTCGTGCAGGAGGAGACCGGCAATGCTCCCCGCCCGCCCGGAAAGGCTGTAGTCGGGCTCGAACTCCACTGCGGCGAGGAGCAGTTCACGCAGCAGCGGCGGTACGTCGACCACCGTGCAGACGGCGGGCCACCAGGGGACGGCCGCCGGTTCGACGTACAGGCTCCGGGTGCTCACCCCCAGCATGCGGACGCGGTGGCTGGTGGCGGGCGGAATGAGGACGGCTCGCTCGGGCGGCACGGTCCAGGTTCCGTCGGCGGTGTCCACCACCATGACGCCGGTGGCTCCGTAGAGGAACTGGGCGCGCCGGTGGGTGTGCCAGTCCAGTACGTGACCGGGCGGGTAGTCGGTGCCGATCGGCAGGACGGCCCGGTCGACGTGGTCGACATCGGCCGGCGGGACGTTCTTCACCGCTCCAGGGTAGTGGCCGGGTCACGAAAGAAGTGTGCCGACCATCGCATGCGGGACGCCTGCCGGACCTGGTGGGGTGGGGCGCATGGACATGGTGACGCTGGCAGGGGTCGGGCTCCTCACCGGGGTGACGACGGTGCTGTTCGGGTTCGGCGGCGGCTTCGTCGCGGTGCCGGTCGTGGCCGGGGCCGACGCCGCGCTCGGCGGGGACGCGATGCGGGTGGCCACGGCCACCTCGGCCCTGGTGATGCTGGTGAACGCGGGCTTCGCCACGGTGGTCACCCCGCGACGGGTGCTCGCCGCACTCCGGGACAGCCGTCCGCTGCTGGCCCTCCTGGCGGTGGGCGCCTCGGCGGGCGCGCTCGCCACGCGCCTCGCGCCGGCCGGTCCGGTGCGCTGGGCGTTCGTCGCCTATGTCGCCCTCACCGTCGCCGATCTGCTGCTGCGCCCCGGCTTCCTGCGCCCCGCCGTCCGGGGCGGCCCGGGCGCGGGCGCTCCCCGGCCGCTGCCGGCCGTCCTCGGCGCACCGGTCGGCGCCGTGGCCGCGTTCCTCGGGGTCGGGGGCAGCGTGATGACGGTCCCTGCGATGCGGCGGGCCGGTCACCCCATGCACGTGGCGACCGCCCTGGCCAATCCCCTCACCCTCGCCATCGCGCTTCCGGCCACCGCGGTGTCCCTGGGGACCGCCGCCGTCCCCGCCGCCACGGAGGCGCACGTACACCTGCTGGGTCTGGTCGACCTCCGGGCCGCGGCCGCACTGCTCCTCGGGGCCCTGCCGGTGATCGCGGTGCTGCGCCGGCGCCCGCCGCGGATCCCCGACCGCGTCCACGCGTGGAGCTACATCGGGCTGCTCACGGCCGTGACCGCCGCGATGCTGTGCGGAGCTTGAGGGCCCTCCGTGCTCTCGCGCAGGACGAGGCGGTGCGCCACCACGCGGTCCTGGGGTGACTGGACGCCGGGCTCGCCGGATCCGTCCGGCTGCGGGGACCGCGCGGCCTCCTCGATGCGGTGGTGCAGGAGCTGGACGGCGACCCTGGCCACCGCGGCCTTGTCGGGCGCCACGGTGCTCAGCGTCGGCACGCTGAACCGGCCCCCCTCCACATCGTCGAAGCCGATCACCGCGACGTCCTCGGGCACCCGGAGGCCGTGCTCGTGCAGCGCGCGCAACGCCCCCAGCGCCAGCTGGTCGTTGAGGCACAGCAGCGCGTCCGGACGCAGACCGGCGTCCAGGGCCCCTGCCACCGCCCGGGCCCCGTCCGGCATCCTGAAGTCGTCCACTGCCAGCAGGGACTCCGGGTGGTGGGTGAGACCCGCCTCGGCGAGGGCGGCGAGGTAGCCGCGCGTACGGGCCTCGGCCGTCCCGAGGCCGGGGGCCTCGTGCCCGCCGACCGCGAGGATGTTCCGGCGGCCCAGGCCGATCAGGTGCTCGGTGGCCTGGCGCGCGGCCTTCTCGTTGTCGATGGCCACATGGTCGGCGCCCTCCTCCAGCAACTCGCCCAGCAGCACCGTCGGAGGAACACCCGCGCGCTGGCGGAGGTCGTCCGCCGTGAGCGCGAGCGGGCTGAGGATGATCCCGTCGACGAAGTCGGAGCCGAAGCCGGCGAGGGCGGCCAGCTCGTGCTCCCGGTCCGCCCCGCTCTGGTGGATGAGCACCGTGAGGGAGAGCTGCTCCGCCTCGCGGATCACATGCCGGGCGAGCTCGGCGAAGTACGGGACGTCCAGCTCGGGGACCACCAGGGCGATGATGCCCGTACGGCCCTTCCGCAGATGCCGTCCGGCCAGGTTCACCCGGTACCCGAGGTCCTCGATGGCCTCGCGGACCACGCGCCGGGTCCGCTCGGAGACATGGACGTAATCGTTGATCACGTTGGAGACGGTCTTCTCCGACACCCCGGCGTGCCGTGCGACGTCCTTGATCCTGGGCCGTGCCACGGCCGACCTCCCTGCCCTCGTGCGGTGCCGAGTCTATGTCCCGGCCCTCCGGGGGTCTGCGGGGGCTTCCGGACTCACGCGGGGTGGGCTTCCGGAGGTCTCGAACACCCGTACCGTCCGAACTCTTTACAGCCAATGTACATCGATGTAAAAACATGTGACCGCACCGTTTCAGCCAGTGCGGCCACCCACCTGCCGTGTGCGGTGGACCGTCCACGCCGGGCGGTCCACCGCCGATCCGGCATGAGCGTCCGGCCGTCGAAAGGTCCGTGATGAGTTCTTCGTCCCCCGCCCGTGAGGCGTCGGCCGCGCCCGGCTCCGGCCCGGCACCCGGGATCGGCCGACGCCGGTTCCTGCGTTACGGAACAGCCGGGGCGGGCGCCCTGCTCGCCATGGGCCCCCTGGCCGGCTGCTCCTCCCTGGCCTCCGCCTCCGGCGCCTCGGCACTCAGCGTCTGGGACCTGTTCCAGGGCGGTGACGGCATGCTCATGGACGACATGATCAAGGCCGTCTCCGAGGGCCCCGACGGCTTCGAGGTCGACCGTACGATCCTCGACTGGGGGCCCTCGTACTACACCAAGCTCGCCATGTCGGCCGCGGGCGGACGGGCCTCCGACGTGGCGGTCCTGCACCTGTCGCGACTGGCCGGTTACGCGCCCGGCGGGCTGCTGGACCCCTTCGACCTGGATCTGCTCGCCGAGTTCGGTGTGACCGAGAAGGACTTCACGCCGGCTGTCTGGTCGCGTACGAAGCACCGGGGGACGGTCTACGCGATCCCGTTGGACGTCCACCCCTTCATCGTCTTCTACGACCAGGACGCCGCCGCGAAGGCGGGGCTCCTCGACGCGAAGGGCGAACTCGCCCCGATGGGCTCGCCGAAGGCGTTCCTGGACGCGGGCAAGGCCCTGGCCGAGGCGACGGGGAAGTCCGGCATCCTCTTCGGCCATGTCACCGACACCGCCCAGAGCTGGCGGCAGTTCGCCGCGCTCTACGCGCAGACCGGGGCCGCGTTCACGCTGCCGGACGGCGGTCCGGCCGAGATCGACACCGACGCGGCGGTCCGGGTCGTGTCGTTCATGCAGCAGCTCTTCGACGGGAAGACCAACCCCAACAACCTGGACTACAACAGCGCGCTGGCCGGATTCATGGGCGGCCGGGGCGGGATGGCCATGCTCGGCGAATGGGAGCTGCCGACGCTCCAGAAGTCCGGCATCAAGCTGGGAGCGGCCCCCTTCCCCCAGGTGTTCGACCGCCCCGCCGTCTACACCGACTCCCACAGCTTCGTCCTGCCGCACCAGGACAGCCCCGACCCGGCACGCCGCCGGGAGGCGCACCGTTACGTCGCGCAGATCCTCAAGCAGAGCCTGACGTGGGCGAGCGCCGGGCACATCCCCGCCTATCAGCCCGTCCTCGCCCGGCCGGAGTACGCGGAGCTGAAGCCGCAGGCCTCCTACGCCGACGCCGGGAAGGTGGCGGTCCTGGATCCGCCGAACTGGTTCGCCGGCGCGGCGTCGAACTTCCAGAACCGCATGTGCCAGCCGCTCCAGTCGGCGCTGCTGGGCAACACCTCCGCCGAGAAGGCCGTACGGCAGATGGTCCGTGAGGCGAACACGCTGCTGCGGCAGCCCAACCCGGTGGCCTGACCGAGCAGAAGGAGTTACCGACGTGACCACCACCACGCCCCTCGGCGCCCCCGCGCCCGCCGGCGAACGGCCCCCCGCCGCGGCTCCCCCGGGCCGCTCCCGGCGGCGCGGGCCCGGGCTGCTCTTCGTGCTGCCCTTCGCGGTCCCCTTCGTCCTCTTCCTCGTCTGGCCCGTGGTCCAGGGCCTCTGGATGAGCCTCACCGACAGCTCCCTGACCCTGCGCGACACGCAGTTCATCGGGTTCGACAACTACGCCGAGGCGTTCGGCGACCCCGACGTCTGGAGCAGCCTCGGCAACACCGTCTTCTTCACCGTCATCTCCAGCGTCCCCCTGGTGCTGGTCGCCCTCGTCATGGCGCTCCTGGTGCACAGCGGACTGGCCGGCCAGTGGGTGTGGCGGCTGTCCTTCTTCGTGCCCTACCTGCTGCCGGTGACCGTCGTGACCCTGATCTGGACCTGGCTCTACCAGCCGGACGTGGGCCTCGGCAACGAACTGCTCGGGGCCCTCGGGCTCGAACCCGTCGGCTGGCTCTCCGACGAGTCCGTCGCGATGTGGTCGGTGGCCGCGCTCACGGTGTGGTGGACGGTCGGCTTCAACTTCCTGCTCTACCTCGCCGCGCTGCAGTCCCTGCCGGCGACGTACGACGAGGCCGCCGCACTCGACGGTGCCGGCGCCTGGCGGCGTCTGTGGTCCGTCACCCTCCCGCAGCTGCGCAGGACCACCGTCCTGGTCGGCATGCTCCAGATCCTCGCCTCGCTGAAGGTGTTCGACCAGATCTACATCCTCACCAAGGGCGGCCCCAACGGTTCGACCCGCCCCCTCCTCGAGTACGTCTACGACGTCGGGTTCACCGGCTACCGGCTGGGCTACGCCTCCGCGGTCTCGTACGTCTTCTTCGCCCTCGTCATCGTCGTCTCGCTCGCGCAGCTCCGTCTCTTCCGCCAGGAGGACTGACCGATGTCCACCACCGCAACCACCGTGCGGACCCGGCGCCGCCCACCCAGGGACTCGGCCGGATCCCCCCTGCTCCTCGGCCACGGCCGCCTCCCCCGCGTCCTGGCCGGTACCGCGCTCACCGTGCTGGCGGCCGTCTGGCTGGTGCCGTTCCTCTGGGCGGTCGCCACCTCGCTCCAGAGTGAGCAGGACGTCTCCAAGCCCGGCCTGTCACCGTTCAAGGGTGCCTTCACCCTGTCCGCGTACGAACAGATCCTCGAACGCGGGAACGTGCTGCTCTGGGCGGCCAACAGCTTCCTGGTGGCCGGGCTGGTCACGCTGATCACCGTCGCGATCTCCACGCTGGCGGCCTACGGCTTCTCGCGCGGGACCTTCCGCGGCCGCCGTGTGCTGCTCGCCGCGACCGTGGCGGCCGTGATGGTCCCTCCGCAGCTGCTCGTCGTGCCGCTGTTCGAGCAGATGCTGACGTTCAACCTGGTGGACACCTATGCCGCGGTGATCCTGCCGCAGGTGGTGGCGCCGATGATGGTGTTCATCCTGAAGCGGTTCTTCGACGGGATCCCCGGGGAGCTGGAGGACGCGGCCCGGCTCGACGGCGCCTCCGAGGTGCGTGTCTTCTGGTCGGTCGTGCTGCCGCTGTCCCGGCCGATCGTCGCCGCCGTCTCGATCTTCGTGTTCATCGGCGCGTGGAACAACTTCCTGTGGCCGTTCATCGTCACCAACGACCCCGGTCTGATGACACTGCCGGTCGGACTGGCCACCGTGAAGGACGCCTTCGGCATCCAGTACGCCCAGGCCATGGCGTCGGCACTGCTGGCGGCGCTGCCGCTGGTCGTGGTGTTCCTGCTCTTCCAGCGCCGCATCGTCAGTTCGGTGGCCACCACCGGACTCGGCGGATCCTGAACCGCCCATCCCTCTTTCCACCCCGTACCACCCGGGCCTGCCGTCCGTCGCCGGCCCGACGACCCACTGGAGCACGCGTGCCCTCTCACTCCGTACCCCGCCCGGAGTACCCGCGACCGCAGTTCGTCCGTCGCGACTGGCTCAACCTGAACGGCCCCTGGCAGTTCGAGACCGACCGGGGGGACAGCGGCCTCGAACGCGGTCTGCTCGCCCGTGAGCTGGGCGGGGAGATCCTCGTCCCCTTCCCGCCCGAGTCCGAGCTGTCCGGGATCGGCGACACCGACTTCCTGGAGGCCGTCTGGTACCGGCGGGTCCTGTCGCTGCCCGCCGACTGGGCGGGACGCCGGGTCCTGCTGCACTTCGGGGCCGTCGACCACGACACGACCGTCTGGGCGGACGGCGTCGAGGTGGCACGCCACCGCGGTGGCTTCACCCCGTTCTCCGCCGACCTGGGCGACATCGCGGGCTCCGGACGGGACGTGGTCATCACCGTCCGGGCCCGCGACCCCCGCTCCGGCCCGCAGGCCCGGGGCAAGCAGGCGATCAAGTACGCCAACCACGACTGCAACTACACGCGCGTCACCGGCATCTGGCAGACCGTGTGGCTGGAGCCCGTCCACGAGGCGCACCTGAGGCGCCCGCGGATCACCCCTGACCTGGCCGGTTCCGCGTTCCACCTGGAACTCCCGCTCTCCGCCGGTCTGCCGGGCCACCGGGTGCGCGCCGTCCTGAGCGACGGGGACGGGGAGGTGTCCCGGGCCGAGGCCCGCGCCGACCTCGACCTCGCACCCCGTCTCCACCTGCCGGTGCCCGGGGAGCGGCGCCGGGAGTGGGGTCCGGACGACCCGCACCTGTACGGCCTGAAGCTCGAACTCATCGACGGTCAGGGCGTGGTGGTCGACTCGGTGGAGAGCTACGCCGGGCTGCGGGCCGTCGGGCTGCGGGGCAAGGCGGTCACCCTCAACGGCCGCCCGCTCTTCCAGCGGCTGGTGCTCGACCAGGGCTGGTACCCGGACGGGCTGATGACCGCGCCCACCGACGAGGCGCTGGTCCGCGACATCGAGCTCGCGATGGAGGCCGGCTTCAACGGGGCCCGGCTGCACCAGAAGGTCTTCGAGGAGCGTTTCCTGTACCACGCGGACCGGCTGGGCTACCTGGTCTGGGGCGAGTTCGGCGACTGGGGCTGCGAGACGGGTGGTTCGTCGGGGAACAACCAGCAGCCCGACGCCTCCTACGTCGGGCAGTGGCTCGAAGCGGTGGAGCGCGACTACTCCCACCCCTCGATCGTCGGCTGGTGCCCGCTCAACGAGACGTACCAGAAGCTGCACGACCGCATCACCGTGCTCGACGACGTCACCCGGGCCATGTTCCTGGCCACCAAGGCCCTGGACACCACCCGGCCCGTGATCGACTCCTCCGGATACGCCCACCGGGTCACGGAGACCGACATCTACGACGCCCACAACTACGAGCAGGACCCGGCCGTCTTCCGGCAGCTGATGTCCGGTCTGGCCAAGGGCGAGCCGTTCGTCAACGCCTACGAGAACGGGGCCGCCTACTCCCAGCCGTACCGGGGCCAGCCGTACTTCGTCAGTGAGTTCGGCGGGATCTGGTGGAACCCGGAGGCCGCCGCCGAGCTGTCCGGCGAGGACCGCACCGTCTCCTGGGGCTACGGCGAGCGGGTGCGCAACGAGGACGAGTTCCACGCGCGCTTCAGCGGTCTCACCGGTGTGCTGCTGCAGGACCCCGCGATGTTCGGCTACTGCTACACGCAGCTGACCGACGTCTTCCAGGAGGAGAACGGGATCTACCGCTTCGACCGCACCACCAAGCTCGACGTGGAACGCGTCCGCGCCGCCCAGGCGCGCCCCGCGGCCATCGAGGAGCAGGACGGCCGCTGACACACACCCGGTCCCTCGCGGTGACACGCGCCGCGAGGGACCGGGTGCCGGGCCTCAGCCCGAGTAGGCGGCGAGGACCCGGGTGAAGTCCCACGGCTGCTGGGAGACTCCCGAGCAGGTGTCGGCCCCGCCGCCGGTGCAGGGCCGGTCGCGGTTGACGGACCAGAAGGTCAGCCGTGCGAGGTGGCGCTGCTGGGCGTAGGCGAGGATGGTCCGGAAGTCGGCCACGGTCACGGTCTCGTTGTTGTCGGTGATGCCGTTCATCGACGAGATCCCCGTGTGCCGGTAGGCCTGGTCGTCCGAGTAGCCGTAGGCGTTCTTCACGGCCGTCTTGAGGCCTTCGGCCGCGCGGACGGTGAGCTGGCCCATGTTCTGGCCCGCCCCGCCGAAGTTGAACGGCATGATCGTCCAGCTGTCGACCGTGAGCCCGGAGGCCGCGGCCTTGCTGATCAGACTGGAGTCGGGGCCGTTCTGCCCGGTGCCGAAGGTGACGTACACCTTGATCCCGGGGTTGTTCGCCCGCACGGTCTTCAGCGCGTCGACCGTCCGCTGCTGGACGGCCGGGCTGTCGTACGCCGCGGCCTCGATGTCGATGTCGATGGCCTTGAGCCCGTACGCGTTGATGACCTTCTGGTACGCGGCGGCCAGCTCACCCGCGCTGGAGCAGGAGCTCTCCAGCTTGTTGCCGCTCCAGCCCCCGAAGGACGGGATGACGTCGCCGCCGGCCGCGCGCACGGTGTTGACGGTCTGCTGGTCGACGCCGCCGGTCAGCGGACGGCCGCCGTCCCACTGCGGGTTGCAGTAGCCGTTGCTGAGGACGAAGGCCAGGGTGAACCACTTGACCCCGGTCGCGTTCATGACGGTGGTCGGGCTGGGCGGGCTGCCCCACCCGTTGTAGAGGTACGGGGCCACGGCCATGGCTCCCGGTCCGGGGGTCCCGCCGCCCGCGCTCGGCGCGGTCCACTTCTGGTTGGCGGCGCCGGTGCAGGTCCAGATCTGCAGCCGCGATCCGTTGGCGCTGGTTCCACCGCTCACGTCGAGGCACTTGTCCGCCTGGGGGTTCACGATGTCCCGCGCCGCCGGCGTCGCCCACTGCTGCGCGGCCGAACCATTGCAGTCCCACAACTGCACCTTCGTACCGTCGGCCGTACCACCCGACGCCACATCCAGACACTTCCCCAGCGCCCGGATCGTCCCGTCACCACCCACCGTCCACTGCTGCGCGGCCGTCCCGTTGCAGTCGTACAACTGCACCGCCGTACCGTTCGCAGCCGAACCGGCGGCCACATCCACACACTTGCCCGCAAGACCCGTGATCTGGCCGGTGGCCGTCGCGGCGCCGTTCGCGGGTGTGGCGGTCAGGCCGGTGAGCAGGGCGGCGGTCGCGGCCACCGCGCCCAGCAGTCCCCGTACGCCGGGTCTCGCCATGGGTCTCGCGGTCATCGGGTCACCGTCCACTTCTGGGCGGGGACGCCGGTGCAGGTCGCGATCTGCAAGCGGGTGCCGTTGGCGGTGTTCGCCCCGCTCACGTCGAGGCACTTGTCCGCCTGGGGGTTCACGATGTCCCGCGCCGCCGGTGTCGCCCACTGCTGCGCGGCCGAACCATTGCAGTCCCACAGCTGCACCTTCGTACCGTCGGCCGTACCACCCGACGCCACATCCAGACACTTCCCCAGCGCCCGGATCGTCCCGTCACCACCCACCGTCCACTGCTGCGCGGCCGTCCCGTTGCAGTCGTACAACTGCACCGCCGTACCGTTCGCAGCCGAACCGGCGGCCACATCCACACACTTGCCCGCAAGACCCGTGATGGGTCCTCCCCCGCCGCCCGGCTGGCCGCTGTCGGAGCTGACCCGGACGTAGTCGACGAGGAGCTGCTGCGGGAAGGACGTGCTCGCGTCGGGGTCGCCGGGCCAGTAGCCGCCGACCGCCAGGTTGAGGATCACGAAGAACGGCTTGTCGAAGACCCACTGCCGTCCGCCCAGGTCGGCGGGGGTGCGCCGCTGGTAGACGGTGCCGTCGACGGTCCAGGTGATGGAGTTCGGGCTCCAGTCGACGGCGAAGGTGTGGAACGCGTCGGCGAACGCCTGCCCGCCGGGCAGGCTGTAGCCGGCGCCGATGCCGCCGCTGCCCGAGTAGCCGGGGCCGTGCAGGGTGCCATGGACGGTGCCGGGTTCGAAGCCGACGTTCTCCATGATGTCGATCTCACCGCTGTTGGGCCAGCCCACCTGGCCGATGTCGTTGCCGAGCATCCAGAAGGCGGGCCAGATGCCCTGCCCGCGCGGGATCTTCATCCGGGCCTCCACCCGGCCGTACGTGGTGGTGAACTTGCCGGCCGTGTTCAGCCGGGCGGAGGTGTATTCACACCGCCCGTACCAGCACTGGTAGTTGCCGGGGTTGTTCTTGCGGGCGGTGATGACGAGATTGCCCTGGCCGTCGAGGGCGGCGTTGTTGCTGCCCGCCGTGTAGTACTGCCGTTCGTGGTTGTTGACGTTGTCGCCGGTCTCGATCTGCCACTTCGAGCCGTTGACGGCCGATCCGGCCGGGCCGTCGAAGTCGTCCGAGAACGTGACGGCCGCCGCTGCCGCGGTGGCGGGCGGGGTCACCGGCGCCGGTGCGCTCTGCGCCGGGACGGCGGCCAGTGAGGCGAGGCCGAGCGCCATGACGAGGGACAGAACCAGACGTCTGGGCGAGCGTGGGGAACTCATGCCTTCTCCCTTCCGGGAGTGTGATGGACTGACGCGCGCATGTCAGATCCGAGCGAGTCGGGCGGGCACCACATCGAACACTCCCCGTACGCCCCCGAACATGAGCGGAGAGGGAGGGGCGAAGAGGTGGAAGCACTTACGGCACTTACTTCACCCCTTGATATAAGGAATGAACACGGAGTGTGTCAAGGGTTTGGTATAGACCGGAGGAACCCGCGTCCGAGCGGCTCCGGTGATCAGCACACCGACGCCCCCGCAGCACCCGCCGCGCACCGCCCACCCGAACTATGGTGAACACCGGAGCACGGACGTATGAGGAGGGACACGATCGACACCGCCGAGATGGGCCGGCCCCCGCTGGACCCCGCCAGCGTCCTGAACGCGAAGAACACCCTCTTCGAGCTCCTCGGCCGCGCGGGAGTGTTCCGGGGCGAGGCCGAAGAGCTGATCGCGCTCGTCGAGGCCGGCGCGGTCGTGGACGCGCACAGCGAGACGGGGAAGGCCCGGAGCGCCCCGGCCGGCGCCGGGGGACCGTACGACGCCGGCTGGCACGACGGCGCCCGTGCGGTGGGGGACGAACTCCTCCGCGTCGCCGAGCGCGCGCTCGAACGCGCCATCGGCGCCGCGGCCGGCTCGGCAGGGGGCGCGGCAGCAGGGCATCACCTCGTCGGGCGGGTGGACGTGGAGCGTGCGAAGGTCGCGGTGACGCCGCTCTACCTCGCGTTCAGCGGCACCTCGGACCTCGACCCCGAGGTGTCGGACGAGGTGCTGACCGCGGTGCTCGGCACGATGAGCGTCGTGGGCCGGGTCGTGTACGCCGGACAGCTGGAGCGGTTCACCGACTTCCACCGGCAACGGCTGGAGCGGCTGTACGCGCGGTACGGGCCGGGCAGCCGCATCGCCGTCCACGGCCGCTACTCCCTCCTCCACTCCCCCACGAGCATCGCCGTGCTCGAACGCCTCACCGCCGCGCCGGAAGCGCTCCGGGAGGAGTGGGAGCGTGCGGAACTGCCCCCGGCATGGCTGGAGGGGCTCACATCCGCCTGGCGCGCGTCGGAGGCCCCGGCGGCCTGACGCGCGGCGCGACCGGCCACCGCGGGGAATCCGGCGGGCCCCCGCCGTGTTCGGCCAGAAGCCACTCCCGCTCGCACCCCCTGCCTCGTCCCGGAGACCTCATCCCATGTCGGAGCCAGAGATCGATGCCCTCGTGTTCGACGTGCTCGGCACACTCGTCGACGAACCCACCGGTATCCGCGCCGGCCTTCGTGCGCTCGCCCCCTCGCTCGCCGATCCCGTGGTCGAGCAGCTTCTGTCGCTGTGGCAGGAGCACATCGGGCGCGAGCAGCGCCGCGTCCTCGACGGTGTCCGGCCCTACTGTCCGAGCGACGTCCTCGACCTGGAAGCGGCTCGGCGCGTCGCCGACGCCGTAGGGGTCGACGACCCGTCCGCCGTGGCCGCGCTGGCCCTTTCGGCTCGCAGACTTCCGCCGTGGCCCGACACCCTGGCAGGGCTCGCCCGGCTCGCCGGAGCATTCCCGTTGATCGGGCTCTCCAACGCGAGCCGGACGGCACTGCTCGGACTCAACGCCCACGCCGGACTGCGCTGGCACCAGGCCCTGTCCGCCGAGGACGCCCGGACCTACAAGCCGGACCCAGCGGTCTACCGGCTGGCCGTCACCGTCTCCGGACGACCGCCGGAGCGCCTCCTGATGGTCGCGAGCCACGCCTGGGACCTGCGCGGTGCGCAGGCCCTCGGCCTGCGCACCGCCTACGTCGCCCGCCCCGTCGGCGACCCGCCCGCTCCCTCGGACCGGTTCGATCTGTACGCCGACGATCTGGCCGGCCTGGCCGACCGCCTCGGCCGTGCCTGAGCCCTAACCCAGCGGTTCGATCCGGATGTCCCGGAACCGCACCGTGTTGCCGTGGTCCTGGAGACGGATCGCCCCGGCCGAGGGTCCTTCCGGCGCACCCGCGCCGGTCGGTCCGTCGATCGTGATGTCGTCGTGGACCTTCTTGCCGTTCCACACCACCGTCACCCGGGCGTCGGCGGTCTTCCGGCCGCCGTCGTCGAAGCGCGCCGCCCGGAACGTGACGTCGTACGTCTGCCAGGTCTCCGGGGCGGTGGCCGCGTTGACGTCGGGCGCCCTCTTCTCGTAGATCGCCCCGGCCTCGTTCGTGGCGGGGGTGGTGTCGCCGTACGAGTCGAGGATCTGGAGCTCGTAGCGGTCCTGGAGATAGATGCCGCTGTTGCCCCGGTCCTGTCCGGTCACGTCGTCCGGCAGCAGCGGTACCCGGAACTCCAGGTGCAGCTTGAAGTCCTGGTAGGCGTCCTTCGTACGGATGTCTCCGCAGCACACCTCCATCGACCGCTCGGCGGCCAGGGGCCATTCGACGCGCCGTCCGTCCGTGTGCTGCCACTGCGCCTGGGATGCGGTGGTCCCGTCGAAGAGGGGCACGGGATCCCCGTGCGGGCGCACGGTGATCAGGTCGAGGTTGACATGGCCGGTGTCACCGGGGTCGAAGCGGTACGAGAGCGTGTTGGGCCCCGCGTGCAGACGGACCCGTTCGGTCTGCGTCGACCAGTCGTCCCAGGTGCCCGTCGAGGCGAGTTTCGTCTGTCGCAGCTTCTTCCCGTTGACGTGGAGGGAGAGGGACTTGGTGCCCCGGAAGGGGTCGGGGCCGTTGGAGTACCGCAGGTTCACGTCGTAGTCGCCGGCCCTGGGGGCCGTCACCTCGAAGGTCGTGGCGACCTGGCCCTCCGTGGCGTAACGGTCGACGAAACCGCTGCCCGAGTAGCCGGCGTGGTCGGTGCGGATGCCGGCCTTGCCGGTGAGCTTCGCCTCCTCCGCCTCGTACAGCGTGGCCGGCGGCGGCTGCTTCCCCGGCAGGACGTTGAGCGTGTACCAGGCCTCGGTGCTCCACAGCGTCTCGCCCGACTCGGAGGCGAAGGGGCGCGGTGAGCGCAGGTGCACGACCCGGTCGGGCTTGAGCCCGTCGAGGCGCAGCCGCACGGTGCGGCCGTCCTCGGAGAGGGTCGCCGAGCTCACGGCGAGCTGCTCCTCGGCGATCTTCGGGCCGCCGTAGTCGGAGGTGGGGGTGTAGCGCCACTGCTCCGCCCGGTAGCGGGACGTCAGCTCCTGCGCGGTGGCCTCCGACAGCGGCTGGGTGTACTCCAGGTCGAAGCCGCCGGGGACGGCCCGCATCTCCTTGATGTCGAAGGGGTTGCCGCCGTTGGGGGTGAGCTTCTGGAGGCCGAACCTGAGTTTGCCTTCCTGGCCCCAGTTGCCGTCGGCCCCGAGACCGCCGGTGTATATCGCCCCGTCGGGACCCATGGTGATGCGGTTGACCCCGGCTTCGAGTCCCTGGGTGTAGCGGAACACGGCGCCCTGGTACTGGCCCTTCACCTTCTCCAGATAGCCGCGCTGGAGCCCGCCGTAGGTGACGTCGCCGAACAGCATCTGGCCGGCGAAGGTGCCCTCCTTCAGATACAGCGGCGTGCTGGGCGAGTTGGCGATCTCGTTCTGCGGCAGCCAGAGCACAGGCTGGGTGACGGGCTTGCCGTCGAACTGGCCCGAGGGCTGGGTGTAGTGGTTGAAGAAGCGGTCCTGCTTGATCTGGACGAGCTTCGACGCGGGCAGCCAGCCGCCCTGGTTGTCGGTGGTGAAGATCGAGTCGCCGGGGCCCCAGCCGATCCCGTTCGGGGTGCGCAGGCCGCCCGCGATGGCGTGGATCTTGCCGGTCTTCCTGTTGACCTTGTACGTCGTGCCGCGCCCCTTCACCAGCTGCGGTGTGGTGGTGGCCCCGCCGTAGTCGATGGCGACGGACAGGTTCACGTAGAAGTAGCCGTCGCGGTAGAGCAGCCCGAAGGCGAACTCGTGGAAGTTCCCGCCGTACGGCCAGGTGGCGACGGTGCGGTACTCGTCGGTGACGAAGTCCTTGTCCGTGTCGACGAGTTGTGTCAGCTCGTGCTTCTGCGAGACGTACAGCGAGCCGTCGACGTACTTGATGCCCATCGGCTCGCGCAGGCCCTCGGCGACCTTGGTCACGGTCACCTTGTCGCGGCTCGTGTCCCCGGTGACGTGGTCGAGGAGGTACACCTCGCCGGTCACGTTCTCGGAGCCGCCCCAGGTGGAGAGCGCCAGTCGCCCGTCGGGCAGCCAGTCCATGCCGGTGACCTGCGGTTCGAAGCCGTCCGGGCGCAGGTCGGTCAGGTCGAGGTCGGGGCGCACATCGGCGAGCGGCAGTCCGTCACCGGGGCTGTCCGCGCCCGATTCGCACTCCTTGCGTCCCGGCGCGGTGACCCGCACGACCCCGGCGTCGGTGCTCAGGGCATCCTGCGGGACGACGGCGAAGCCGTCCGCGCCCGGGGGCTTCCAGGCGAGTGTGAGCTGCTGGTCGCCGCCGCGTTCGAAGTAGTCGACGCGGAACGGATGGGAGCCGGCGGTGAGCTGGGCGGATCCGTCCTTGGGTTCGGCGCCGTGCAGTCCGTCGTGGTCGATGACCTCCCGGTCGTCGATGGTGAGCCGGGAGCCGTCGTCGCTGTTGAGGCGGAAGGTGTACGTCCCGTCCTCGGGGACGACCAGATAGCCGGAGGCCTCGGCCACGAAGTTGTCGGCGAAGCCTCCGAAGTCGGCCGTCGTCGACCAGTCCACGGTGGGCATCAGCTTGTCGTGGTTGGGCGTCTGGCCCGGCTTGAGCGTGCACAGGGCGCTGAGCGGCACCTGGGTGTCGAAGACGCGCAGGGTGACGCCGGGTTCCTGGGGCGGGATGTCGTCGGGCGCGGCGGCGGCCGGGTGGCCGGCCCAGACACCTCCCGCGAGCAGTCCTCCGACGAGCAGGGCGGTGAGCTCTCTTCGAGCACGTGGGAACAGCCGTGGATGCATGGGTCCTCCAGCAGGGGGTCGCACTCCGGTCGGGCTGTACTGATCCGCGAACTTGCACCGGGCCTACGGTGGCGCCGCCACGGTAGGGGACTTCTGCTGGAGAAGTCCATACTTTGTCATCTGCGAGTTCAAAGTCCGGCGGCGGCCCCCACGTCTCCCCGGGCTGCCCCCATGTCCCGCCGCCGGCCCCGGACTTGACGCCGGGTGGGCGCGGTCCGGGGCCGGCGGGGGCAGGTCACGGCCTGCGTGCCTGGGTCCGGGGCAGCCGGGTGGCCCCCGCGGCGGCGAGCAGACAGAAGCCGAGCACCCACCAGAAGGTGTCGCCGAACGCCGAGGCGAGGTCCTGGCCACGGGCGGAGAGCCGGCTCTGCAGGACCACGGCGAGGGCGGCGGTGCCCACCGAACCGCCCACGGTGTTGAGCAGGTTGAGCGCTCCCGACGCGCGCGGCAGGTGCTCGGGCTCGATGCGGCTGTAGACGATGTTCATCACCGGCGCGCCGACCATCGCCATCCCGAGTCCGCGGACCGCGAGGGCCGCGACGATCGCCGCGTCCGGGACCCCCTGGCCGAGCTGGGTGAACGGGACGGTGCCCGCCAGGATCAGCACGATCCCGGTCACGACCAGGGTCCGTGGCGCGACCTTGTCGATGGTGCGGTTGACCAGGACCGATCCGGCGGCCGCGCCCAGGCCCTGGGGGGCGAGCAGCAGCCCGGCCTCCCACGCCGTCAGACCCCTGCCGGTCTGGAAGTACAGCGGCAGCAGGAACATCGTGCCGAACACGGACGCCCCCAGGACCACCAGGGCGAGGGCGGCGGCGCCGAAGGGCGGCCGGGCGAACAGCCGGGGGTCGACCAGCGGTGTGGCGCGGGTGCGCAGCCCGTGCACGGTGAAACCGGCCAGCATCGCGAGACCGGCGGTCACCCCGATCGTGGCCGGGAGGGTACGGTTGTGGGCCACCTCGGTCAGCCCGTACACCAGCACGGCGAGGCCGGGCGAGAGCAGGAAGGCCCCCCGCAGGTCGAACGCCGTACGCCGGGTCGACGGCGGCACCGCGGGCACGTACCTGCGGGCGAGCAGCGCGGCGGCCACCCCGATCGGCAGATTGACCAGGAAGAGCCACGGCCAGGGCGCCACGCTGAGGATCGAGCCGCCCGCGAGCGGCCCGAAGACCGGTGAGAGCAGCGGGACGACCGCGACGACGCTGATCACCCGGCCGGTGCGGTTCGGCCCCGCGACGCGGGCCAGCAGGGCCTGCCCGGTCGCGGGCAGCAGCCCGCCGCCGATGCCCTGGATCACCCGGGCGACGATCAGGCCGGCCGCCGACCAGGCCAGCGCGCACAGCACCGAGCCGAGCAGGAACACACCCACGGCGGCGAGCCAGGTCCGCTTGCCGCCGAACCGGTCGGCCAGCCAGCCGGACGCCGGTACGGCGGCGACCACGGCCAGCAGATACCCGGTGGTGACCCACTGGATCTCCGCGACGGACGCGTCGAACTCCTCGGTCAGGGCGTCGATGCCGACGCTGACGATGGTGGCGTCCAGGGAGGCCATGAAGGTGCCGAGCACCAGGATGAAGGCGACCCGCAGCAGACTCCGGTCCACCCGTTCGACGGGGGGTGCGACGTCCTTGCTCATCGGCCCTCCAGGAGGCCGCGCACATCGGCGTCGAGGTGCTTGTCCAGGGAGCGGAGCAGGTCGAGCAGTTCCTCCGCGAGCCCGTCGGTGTCGACCCCGGCCCGGTGCGCGAGCACACCGGTCCAGCCCTCGCCGTCCGGCATGACCGTGAGGGTCACCGGGTGGTGGGTGGCCTCACGGAAGCGGGTGCCGACGACCGTGAGCCCGGGGGCGGGTTCGCGGAGGCGGTCCGGGTCGACCGGGTAGTTCTCGAACACCACCATGCTGTCGAACAGCCGGCTGCGCCCGGTGATCCGCTCCAGGTCGGAGAGGGCGACGTGCTGGTGCTCCACCAGGGCCCGCTGCCGGGCCTGGAGGTCGGTGAGCGTCTCCGCGAAGGTGCCGGCGAGCCGTGCCCGTACGGGGACGGTGTTGGCCAGCAGTCCGATGATCTCCTCGACGCCCTCCAGCTCAGGGGGACGGCAGGCGACCATGGCGCCGAAGCAGACGTCGGTCCGTCCGGAGCGCCGGGCGAGCAGCACCGACCACGCGCCTTGCACCAGCGTGTTGCGGGTCAGTCCGCGGCCCGCGGCGAGCCGGCTGATCTCGGCCACCAGGGGTGCGTCGAACTCGATGACCTCGGGTGTCTGCCACGCCGGGCCGGGTTCGCCCGCGCCCAGGTGGTCGCCCTCGGGCAGGCCGTCCAGCTCGGCGGCCCACGCCCCGAGGTCGGGCTCGTGCTCGGCGCACCAGCGCAGGTAGCCGCCGAACGGTACGGGGGCGGGGAGTTCCGGGGCCACGCCTCGGACGTGCGCGGTGTACAGGGCGAACAGTTCGGTGAGGATGCGCGGGGCCGACCAGCCGTCGGAGAGGACGTGATGGGTGGTCAGGACCAGGTCGGCGCGGTCGGGACCGAGCCGGATCACGGTCAGGCGGACGAGCGGTCCCGCCGCGAGGTCGAAGGGCTCGGCCAGGTCGGCGGCGAGCACCTCGTCGGCGGGGCCGTCGGTCACCCTGAAGTCCGGCCGGGGCGCCATCGGGATCACCGCCAGGGAGGCGGGGAACACGGCGCCCAGGTTCGGGTGGCGTGCCAGCAGCTCGGTGCCCGCGGCGCGCAGGGCACCGGTGTCGAGCGGGCCGGCCAGCGAGAACGCCGACTGCACCGTGTACGGGTCGGGCCGCTCGGTGCGCGAGTGCCGCAGCATCACCTCCTGGAGCGGGGTGAGCGGCTGGATGTCGCTGACCGCCCGGTCGGGGCCGAGCGCCCTGATCTCCGGTGCGGCGGCGACCCGCAGGAGCGCGGTGCGCATGTTTTCGGCCAGTTCCTCGATCTCGGCGGCGGTGAACAGCGCGGACGGCCAGGTGAACCGGATCCCGAGCGCGTCGTCGCGTACGAGGGCGTTGACCATCAGGCTGTGGGGCAGTGGCATGGCGTCGGAGCCGCCGGAGCCGAGCGGGTCGGCGTCCGGGGACGGCTGCCACGGCGTCTCCTCGGAGGGGGCTCCGGGGTACCTGCCGAGGTAGTTCCAGGCGACCTCCGGCTCCACGGGGTCCAGCAGTCCGGCCGCGGTGAGGATGCCGTGGCCGAGGCCGTCGCCCTGCGCGCGCAGCCGCTCCCTGACCGCCTGTACGTCGTCGTCCGCGTCGAGCAGCACGGGGTGGACGGCGGTGAACCAGCCGACGGTCTGCGACAGGTCGACCTGCCGCGGGCGGCCGTGGCTCTCCAGGGCGACCAGCAGCCGCCGGGTGCCGCGCCATTCGCGTGCCGCCCGGGCGAGTGCCGTCAGCAGGACGGCGTCCGGTGTGGTGCGGTAGGCGGCGGGCAGGGTCGTGACCAGGGCGCGTGTGGCCTCGGTGTCGAGGCGGATCTCGTGGTGCGTCGCCGTGGCCACGGTGTCCCGGGCGGGGTCGAGCGGCCGGGTGAGTGCCTCCGGGGCGTTCATCCGCCGCCAGTGGGGCAGTTCGGCGGTGCGATCGGCCTCGCGCAGGGTACGCGCCCAGCCGAGGAACGACTCGCCGTGCCGGGCCGGTGTCCCGCCGGCGTAGGCGTGCTCCACGTCGTCGAGCAGGACGCGCCAGGACACTCCGTCCACGACCAGGTGGTGGGCGATCAGGACGAGCCGGCCGGGCCGGCCGGGGCCCGCGTCCACCCACACCGCGCGCAGCAGCGGACCGGTGCGCGGGTCCATCGAGGCACGTGCCGCCGCGGTCCCCGAGTCGGCCGCGGCCCGCGGGTCGCCGGCCGCCTCGACGCGGGTCAGTACGTCGGCGCCGGTGACCGCGCCGACGGGCGGGATGCGCAGGACGTCGCCGGCCAGGTGGGCCCGCAGCACGTCGTGGCGGGCCAGGAGCGCGTCGAGCACAGCCTGCCAGGCCGTCTCGTCGCCTCCGGCCGGGACGCAGATCTCCACCCACTGGCAGAACCCGTCGGCGGCGGAGCCGGCACGGCGCAACAGGTCCCGCATGACCGGGGTCAGCGGGGCGTCGCCGACCGCGGGTGCGTCTCCGGCGTCGAGGTCCCGGGCGCGGGCCGCGATCCCGGCGACGGTCTCCCCCTCGAACACGTCGCGCGCGGCGAGTCCGAGTCCCTGGCGCCGGGCCCGCGACACCACTTGCAGGGCCACGATGCTGTCTCCGCCGACGGCGAAGAAGTCGTCGTCGAGACCGACCTCGTCGGTGCCCAGGATGTCCCGGAACACGGCGAGGAGCAGTGCCTCGGCCTCGGTGGCGGGTTCTCGCCGTGCGACGGCGGTGATCTCGGGAGCGGGCAGCGCCGAGGTGTCGAGCTTGCCGCTGGGGCTCAGCGGCAGCCGGTCGATCGGCACGAGCGCCGTGGGCACCATGTGGTCGGGCAGTTCCCCGGCCAGGTACGCGCGCAGGCGCGCGGTGTCGAGGTCGGCGTCGTCGGTCGGGATGACGTAGCCGACGAGCCTGCCCTCCCGCATGATCACGGCGCAGGCGCGGACATCGGGATGGCCGGTGAGGGTGGTCTCGATCTCGCCGAGTTCGACGCGGAAGCCGCGGATCTTGACCTGGTGGTCGGCGCGGCCGAGGAACACCAGCTGTCCGTCCGGCCGCCACCGCACCAGGTCGCCCGTGCGGTAGATCCGCTCCCCGGGCGGGCCGAAGGGGGCGGCCACGAACGTCGAGGCGGTCAGGCCGGGGCGTCCGAGGTAACCGCGGGCCAGGCTCGGCCCGCCGAGGTACAGCTCG
Organism: Streptomyces sp. NPDC104381; assembly: GCF_055583745.1. NCBI lineage: Bacteria > Bacillati > Actinomycetota > Actinomycetes > Kitasatosporales > Streptomycetaceae > Streptomyces > Streptomyces sp. NPDC104381. Next base: position 490,087 of record NZ_JBVJNK010000003.1, on the reverse strand, counting down.
CCCGTCACGCCGACGCCGACCGGCTGGAGGCCGCCGTCGAGGACGTAGGCGCGGACGTCGGGGTCGGGGCGGCCGATCGGCAGCGGCCCGGAGTCGTCCGGGTCGTACCGCCACGTCGTGGAGTTGATCGTGACCTCGGTCGGGCCGTAGGCGTTGAAGAGCGCCCTGCGGCCCTGGCCCCAGCGCCGCGCGAGCTCCGGGTCCAGGCGCTCGGCGCCCACGACGAAGAACACGTCGGGGTCGACGGTGCGGTCGTCGGGCATCGCGGCCAGGAAGGACGGGAGCAGGTTCACCCCGGTCACCCGGTGCTCGGTGATGTAGTCGAGGAGTTCGTCGCCGGGTACGCGCACCTCCTCGGGCGCGATGACGGACGTACCGCCGGAGAGCAGCGGCACCATGGTCTGCCAGAACGCGACGTCGAAGCTGGTCGAGGCGAAGTGCAGGTACCGGTCGTGCTCGGTGACGCCGACGACCTCCTCCTGGAGCGCGATCAGGTCGGGCACGCCCCGGTGGGTCACCCCGACGCCCTTGGGCCGCCCGGTGGTTCCGGAGGTGTAGATGACGTAGGCGAGCGCGTCGTCGGTGAGCGCCGCGCGCGCCTCGGCCGGGTCGGTGTCCGGCGCCGACGCGAGGGTGGCCGGGTCGTCGAGCCGCAGCACCGGCAGTTCGCGTGCGACGGGGAGTTCGGCGCCGGTCGTCACGACGGCGGCGGGGACGATGTCGTCGAACATGTAGGCGAGCCGCTCGCGCGGGTAGCTCGCGTCCATCGGTACGTACACGGCGCCGGCCTTGATCACGCCGAACAGCGCCACGGTCATCTCGATGTCGCGTCCGAGCAGGACCGCCACCGGGTCCTGCGGGCGCACTCCGCGCGCGATCAGCGTGTGGGCCAGCTGGTTGGCCCGGGCGTCCAGTTCGGCGTAGCTGAGGCTGCGGTCACGGCAGACCAGGGCCTCGGCGCCGGGCTTGCGCTCCACCCAGCCGGCGAACGCGTCGAGCCAGTGGCCGCGGGCCCTGGCGGCGACGACCTCGGTGCCGGTGCGGAGCATCCGCTCCCGCTCGCCGGCGTCGAGCGCGGGCAGCCGGACCGCGGGGCGTGCCGGGTCGTCGACGATCTCCCGCAGCAGGTTGTGCAGCCAGCGGCCGTAGTCGCGTACGGCCGATTCCTCGAAGGCGCCCGGCTGGTAACCGAGGCCGATGGTGATCTCGTCGCCGGGGATCACGATGACGGTCAGCGCGTAGTGCGTGGCGTCGGTGATGTCCACCCCGGCGAGGTCGAGGCCGGGGGCGAGCGGGGTGCGATTCCGGCTGGAGAGCGGGAAGTTCTCCATCACCAGCATCGTGTCGAAGAGTTCGCCGATGCCCACCGCCCGCTGGATCTCGGGGAGGCCGACGTGGTGGTGCTCGGCCAGCGCGACGCTCTCGGCGTGGACCTGTGCGAGGAGGTCGCGCGCCGTCGTGTCGCGGTGGTGCCGGACGCGTACGGGGATGGTGGTGCCGAGCTGGCCGATCATCGACTCGACTCCGTCGACCTCGGCGGGCCGGCCGGAGACCGGGCAGCCGAACACGACGTCGAGGCGGCCGGTGAGCCTGCCGAGCAGCAGTCCCCACGCGGTCTGGAGGACGGTCGTGAGGGTGACGCCCTCCTCCCGGGCGAACGCGCGCAGCCGGTCGCTGAACTCGCGCCCCAGGCCGACGGTTTCGCGGCCCGGCCGCTCGACGGCGGTGGCGGTGCGGGCGGGTGCCAGCCGCGTCGCGTCGTCCACGCCGGCCAGGGTGTCCCGCCAGGCGGTGAGCGACGCCTCCCGGTCGCGGCCCGCCAGCCACCGGAAGTACTCCGACAGCGGCCGGCCCGCGGGGGCGGCGGGTCCGCCGCCCAGTTCGGCGTAGATGGCGAGGAGGCTGCGGCCCACCAGCGGCATCGACCAGCCGTCCAGCAGGGAGTGGTGGTTGGTGATCACCAGCTTGTGCTCGGCGGGCCCGACCCGGGACAGCAGGAACCGGATCAGCGACGGCCGGCCCGGGTCGAACGGGCGCTCCAGATCGGCGCGGGCGGCCTCCGTGAACCGGTCGTCCTCCCGCCACTCCAGGGTGATGTCGGCGGGGATCACCTGCACCACGTCGTCGCCGACCGTGCCCAGGTACACGCGCAGGGCGGGGTGCCTGCGCAGCAGTTCGCGGGCGGCCTCGGCCATCCGCCCGGGAATCAGCTCGCCGACCAGGGTGGTGACGGCCTGGACGACGTAGACGTCGGTCTCGTCGTCGTCGCGGAGCAGGGTGTGGAAGGACAGCCCGACCTGGAGCGGGGTCGCGGGCAGTACGTCGTCGACGCGTCCGGTGCGTTCGAGGGCGTCGATGGCGGCCTGGTCCAGGTCGACCAGCGGGAGGTCGGACGGGGTGAGTCCGCCCCGGGTGGTGCGGGCGTGCTCGGTGAGCGTCTCCAGGGCCGAGGCCCAGGCCGCCTGCAGCGCGGTCACGACGTCGGTGGGGAGCACCCCGGTCGCGGCGGTCCACTCGACGGCGAGCCGGGGCTCGTCGCCCTCGTGGACGAAGCAGTTGAGGGCCAGGACCTGTTCCAGGGCCTTGGCACCGGGCTCGGTCACCGAGAAGGCGTCCCGCTCGGGCAGGCTCCACCCGGACGCGGACAGCGGGGCGAACCGGCCCAGGTAGTTGAGCAGGACGTCCGGGGGCGGGGTCGCCGAGAGCTCGGGAGCGGTCTCCGGGTCGAGGTGGCGCAGGACGCCGTAGCCGATGCCCGCGTCGGGGACCTGGCGCCTGGCCTCCTTGGCAGCGCGCAGCGCCGGCCCCACGTCGTCGGAGGCGGGGACGCGGACCGGGTACTCGCTGGTGAACCAGCCGACCGTGCGGGACAGGTCGAGGTGTTCGCGGCCGTGGCCCTCCATCGTGACGGTGACGTCGTCGCCGGACAGGCCCCAGTTCCGCAGGGCGAGCACGAGAGCCGCCAGCAGCACCTCGTCGACACCGGCGCGGTACGCGGCGGGCAGGGTGGTCAGCAGTGCCTCGGTGACCTGCGGCGAGGCCACGGTGACCGAGCGGTGGGCGGTCGAGACCGTGTCCCGTGCCGGGTCCAGCGGGCGGGCGCCCAGCCGGGAGGCTCCGGCGAGCGCGGTGCGCCAGTGGTCGAGTTCGCCCCGGCGCGCACCGGACGTGCCCTGTTCGGCGAGGAGCAGGGCGTGCCGCCGCCAGGAGGCCCCGACCGGGCCGAGGGTGCCGCCGGTGCACGCGGTGTGCAGGTCGGGCAGCAGGACGCGCCAGGAGACGCCGTCCATGGCGAGGTGGTGCACGACCACGACCAGCCGGTCCGCCGTCCCCTCGCCGGTCCGGAGCAGGGCGGCCCGTACCAGGTCGCCCGTCCTGGGGTCGAGTTCCGCCGCCAGCCGCCCGGCCAGGGCGGTCACGTCGTCACCGCGTACGTCGTCCACGGCGGCCCGTACGGTGCCGCGGGGCAGCACCTCCAGGCCGTCGGCGGCCCGCAGCCGCAGCGCGTCGTGGTGGTCGATCACGGCCTGTACGCCGGCGGTCAGGGCGTCGCGGTCGAGTGTGCCGACGCTCAGGGCGGTCCACTGGGCGTATCCGGCGACGGTGTCCACGTCGGGGTGCGGGTCGAGCAGGCCGCGTACGATCGGCGGCGCGGGCACCGGCCCGGTCGGCTCGTCCACGGGCTCGGGGACGTCCACCAGCAGTTCGGCGGAGGCGGCGAGCGCGGCGAAGCTGCGGCGCGCCAGCAGGTCGCGCGGCCGCAGCCCCAGACCCACGGCCCGCAGCCTGCTGCTGACGGTGATGGCGGTGATGCTGTCGCCGCCGAGGGCGAAGAAGTCGTCGTCCACGCCGACCCGTTCGACCTCGAAGGCGTCGGCGAGTACGGCGCAGAGCAGGCGCTCCCGCTCGGTGCTCGGCTCCCGGCCGCCGCCCGCTGAGGCGGGTGCGGGCAGGGCGGCGCGGTCGAGCTTGCCGTTGGGCGTGACCGGCAGTCCGGCCAGCACCACCACGGCGGCGGGCACCATGTGGTCGGGCAGCCGCTCGGCGAGGTGGGCGCGTGCCTCGTCGCCGGTGACCGAGGTGGAGACGACGTAACCGACCAGCCGGGAGGAGAGGACCCGGGCGGCGGCCGCGGTGACCCCGGGCACGGCGGCGAGGGCCGCCTCGACCTCGCCGGTCTCCACCCGGTGGCCGCGGATCTTGACCTGGCCGTCGCCCCGGCCGCCGTACTCGAGGCCCCGCCCCGGCACCCAGCGGGCCAGGTCGCCGGTGCGGTACATCCGCTCCCCGGGGGCGCCGAAGGGGTCGGCGACGAAGCGTTCGGCGGTGGCGCCGGGCCTGCCGAGGTAGCCGCGCGCGAGGTGCGGTCCCGCGAGGTAGAGCTCGCCCGTCGTGCCGTGCGGGACCGGCTGAAGCGCGCTGTCCAGCACGTAGGTCCGGGTGCCGGCGAGCGGGTGGCCGATGTTCGGCTCGCCGTCCTCGATGCGGGCGGTGGTGCTGTCGACGGTCGCCTCGGTCGGCCCGTAGATGTTGCGCGCGGCCGTCCCCGACGCGGCGACGCGCTGCCACAGGGCGGGCGGGGTGGCTTCTCCTCCGAGGACCAGCAGGGTGGGCCGCAGGTCCAGGAGGCCGCCCTCGATCAGCGGCGCGGCCATCGAGGGCGTGGTGTCGACGACGTCGATGCCGTCGCGGGTGTACGCGGCGAGCAGGGCGTCGGCGTCGCGGATGGTCTCGGCGTCGTAGACGTGCAGTTCGTGGCCGCACAGCAGCCACACCAGGTGGTCGAACGCGGAGTCGAAGGCGAAGGAGTAGGTGTGCGCGACGCGCAGGCGCCTGCCGGCGGCCTCTTCGGCCTCCGCGACGACGGTGGCGCGCTGGTGGTGCAGGAGCGTGGCCAGCCCGCCGACCCGGCCGAGCACGCCCTTGGGGCGCCCGGTCGAGCCGGAGGTGTGGATGACGTAGGCGAGGTGCTCGGGGTGCCGGGGCGCGGCCAGTTCACCGGTGGTCAGGGGCGCGCCGGACAGGCCGGCGGCCTCGTCGAGCAGGGTCTTCCACGGCAGTCCGTCCACCGCGCCCGTGGTCACCACCAGCGCGGGGCGGGTGTCCTCGATCAGCTCGCGCAGCCGCTCGGGCGGGTACGCGGCGTCCAGCGGCAGGAAGGCGGCGCCCGCGTCCATCACCGCCAGCAGGGCGACGACCGAGTCGGCGGAGCGCGGCAGCGCGAGCGCCACCACGTCGTCGGCCCCGATCCCGCGGGCCCGCAGAGCCCGCGCGAGTCGGTGCACCCGGTCCGCGAGGTCCGCGGCGGACAGCCGGTCCTCGCCGCACACCAGAGCCGTACGCCCGGGATCGGCGGCGGCCGTCGCGTCGAAGGCGGTGGGCACGTCCACCGGGGTGCCGGGGATCGCGGGCGGGCACCAGGCCGCCATCAGGGCGTCGACGTCGCCGGCCATGGCGATCCGCCCGACGGGCTCGCCGTCGACGAGCCCGGCCAGCAGGTTCCGCAACCCGGACAGCAGACTGTCCACCGACGCCTGGTCGTTGGTCCTCGCGTCGACCTCGAAGCCGAGCAGCAGCCCGCCGTCCGGGGCCGGCAGGACGCTCAGGCCCATGTCCTCCGGGGGGCCGCCCGCGACGTTGCGCATCACACCGCCGGACCCGGCGAAGTCGATCGCCAGGTCGAACGCCTTGAGATTGATCCCGCGCCCGTGGAGCAGCGCGCCCGCACCGGGCACGCCGAGGTCCTGCGGCAGGTCCTCACCCCGGTACCGCTGGTGGTCGCGCATCTCGCGCATCGCGGACGCCACCCGCCGGGTCAGGTCGCCGAGCCGGTCGCCGCCGCGCACGGTCACCCGTAGCGGCAGCACGTTGACGGCCATGGCGGGCGTACGCAGTTCGACGGAGCCCGCGCGGCACATCAGCGGCAGTGCGAAGACGACGTCGGTGCGGGCCAGCATGCGGTGCAGGAAGGCGGCGTACCCGGCGATCAGTGCCTCGCCCCAGGTGACGCCCTTGGCGTCCGCGAACGCGCGCAGCCGGGCCGTCTCCTCGGCCGTGAGGGCGGTACGCGCGGTGAGAGTGCGGTCGGGCGCGCCGACGGCGGCCCCCGCGTCGTCGTAGGACCCGAGTTCGGGCAGCGGGGTGAACCGCTCGACCCAGTAGGCGCGGTCCTCCGCGGCCCGGTCGCTGTCCCGGTAGGCCTGGTCGGCCGCGACGAGGGCGGCGAAACTGCCGAAGGTGCACCTGGCCGGCTCGTTCCCCCGCACCAGGGCGGTGTAGCGGGCGCCGGTGCGGCGGGCGAGCATCGCGGCGGTGTAGCCGTCGAAGACCAGGTGGTGGCCGAGCTGGGTGTACCAGACCTCCCGGTCGGAGAGCCGGATGACGGTACGTGAGAAGAGCGGCCGGTCCACCATCCCCCGGCACTCCTCGGCCGTCCGCGCCCGCTCCGCGTCGACCAGCGCCTGCGCGGCGGCCACGGGATCGGCCGCTCCCCTGACGTCGAGCACCTCCGGCGGCGCGACCGGTTCCTCGCTGATCCTCTGGCGCGGCCCCTCCGGGGTGTCGTACACCCGCAACCGCAGCGTCTCGGCCTCCTGGGTGGTCGCCCGGACCGCCTCGACGAGCGCGGGGACGTCGACCGGCTCGCCGCCGGATATCTCCACGACGTCGCCGACCACGTAGTACGGCGAGTCCGGCTCCAGGCTCTGCGCGTTCCAGATGCCCAACTGGGCCCGGGTGAGGGGCAGGAGGCCGCCGGAGGAGACGCTTGCGGTGCTCAACTTACTCTCCTTGAAGTGTGGGTACGACCATCGGTGTGCCGGTGACGGGATCGGGGACGATGACACTCGGCAGGTCGAAGACGTCCTTCATGAGGGCGGCGTCGACGATGTCCCCGGGGACTCCCTCGGCGATCACGCCGCCGTCCCGCATGGCGACCAGGTGGTCGGCAAACCGGCAGGCCTGGTTGATGTCGTGCAGCACGGCGATCACCGTGCGGCCCTCGTCGCGCAGCCGGGCCAGCAGGCCGAGCAACTGGTACTGGTGGGTGATGTCCAGGAACGACGTCGGCTCGTCGAGCAGCAGGTAGGACGTGCGCTGGGCCAGGACCATCGCGATCCACACCCGCTGCCGCTGCCCGCCGGACAGTTCCTGCACCGGCCGGTCCGCCAGGTCCTCGACGCCGGCGGCGGCCATCGCCTCGGTGACGGCCTCCTCGTCGTCCGGCGACCAGAGGGCCAGCAGCGACTGGTGGGGGAACCGGCCCCGGCTCACGAGCTGCCGGACCTTGATGTCGTCGGGGGCGAGCGGATCCTGCGGCAGGAAGCCGAGCTGCCGGGCGAGCGCCTTGGGGGCGTACGCACCGACCTCACGGCCGTCGAGCTCCACGTGCCCGGCCTCCGGGCGCAGCAGCCGCACCAGCGCGCGCAGCAGGGTCGACTTGCCACAGGCGTTGGGTCCCACGACGGCGGTGAACGCGCCGTCGGGGACGTCGAGGTTCAGCCGTGTGGACACGACCCGGTCTCCGTAGCGCAGGGTGATGTCCCGCGCGGTCAGGCGTGCGGTCACGCGCGCCTCACCTCCTTGGTCAGCAGCCAGATCAGATAGCAGCCGCCGATCGCGGTGCTCACCACTCCTACGGGCAGCGCGACGGGCGCCAGCAGCATCTGGGCGAGCAGATCGGCGCCTTGGAGCAGAACCGCCCCGGTCAGCGCGGCCGGGAGCAGGGGTACGCCGGCCGCGCCGGCGAGCCTGCGGCCGATCTGCGGGGCCGCGAGGGCGATGAAGGCGATCGGTCCCGCCACCGCGGTCACCGTGGCCGTGCAGCCGACGCCGACCAGCACCATCAGCAGCCGCAGCCGGTTGAGTCCGACCCCGGTGGTGGCCGCGACGGCGTCGCCGAGCGAGGCCTGGTGCATGGCGTGCGCCCGTGTGGTCATGAGGACGAGCAGCACGGCGATCACCGTGAACGGGATCCCCACGTCGTCCCAGCCCACGCCGTTGAGCGATCCGGCGCTCCAGCCGACGGCGGCGATCGCCACCTCCAGCTCGGCGCGGAGCACGATCCACGAGTTGATCGCGGTCACCATCGCGTTGACCGCGATGCCGATGACCACCAACCGCAGTCCGGAGAAGCCCCGTTCGTACGCCAGCAGATAGATCGCGGCGGCGACGAGCAGTCCGCCGAGCACGGAGCCGACGGCCAGCTGCGCGGATGTGCCCGACAGCACGGTGATGGCGACCAGGGCGCCGGTGTAGGCGCCCGCGTCGAGGCCGATCACGTCCGGGCTGCCCATGGGGTTGCGGGTGAGGTTCTGGAAGAGCGCCCCCGCCACACCGAGCGCGGCGCCGAACACGAGCCCGGCCAGCACGCGCGGCAGCCGCCAGTCCGAGATCACCACGGAGCGTTCGGTGCCGGTCAGCACGGCGAACACCTTGCCCGGGGAGGCCCAGGAGGCTCCGTAACAGAGCCCGAGCAGTCCGAGGCCCAGCATCAGTGCGGTCATGACGACGACCAGCACGGTCGTACGACGTTCGACCCTCAGTCCGAGTGTCTTCACAGTGACCCCGCCCCGTAGCGGCGGACCGCCCAGATCAACATGGGTCCGCCGAGGAACGCGGTCACGATGCCCACCGGCACCTCGCCGGTCGGCAGCAGCACCCGGGAACCGATGTCGGCGATCAGCAGCAGGACCGGGCCCAGCACCATCGTGTAGACGATGAGCCAGGGCACCGAGCCCGCCGCCGGCTTGCGTACCAGGTGGGGCACGATCAGGCCGACGAACAGGATCGGCCCGGCCACCGCCGTCGCCGCCGCGCAGAGCACGGTGATCAGCACCAGCGTGGCCACCCGCACCCGGCCCACCCCCGCGCCGAGGGTGTGCGCCACGGTCTCGCCCAGCGCCAGGGCGTTGAGCGCCTTGCTCAGCAGCAGCGCTCCGATCAGGCAGACCACGATCGCGGCCAACGGCAGGGCCAGGGGCGCCTGTTCGCGGGCCGCCAGCGAGCCGACCGACCAGAAGCGGTACGTGTCGAAGACGTCCGGGAGCATCAGCCGCAGCCCCAGGGCGACGCCGCTGAGCACTGCGGTCAGGGCCACGCCGGTGAGGACGAGGCGCAGCGGCGAGCGCCGCCCGACCGCGGCCACCAGCAGCGCCGCCAGGACCGATCCGAGGACGGCGAAGCCGAGTTGGCCCGCCTGCCCGGCGGCCAGTCCGAGCGCCGAGCCGACGGTGATGGTGAACCCGGCACCCGCGGTGACCCCGAGGATGCCGGGCTCGGCCAGCGGGTTGCGGGCCAGCGTCTGGATGAGCGCGCCCGACACCGCGAGGGCGGCGCCCACCGCGATGGCGAGCAGCGAGCGGGGACCCCGGACGTCACGCACGATCACGTGGTCGTCGGTGCCCCGGTAGTCCAGCAACGCGCGCACGACCTCGCCCGGGGGGACCGGGTGGGCGCCGATGCCCATGCTGAGCACGGCCACCACCGCCAGCAGCACCAGTCCCCCGACGAGCAGGCCGATCTGCGGTACGGCGGCCCGCTTGCTCCCCGCCCGTCCCGACGCGCGACCCGCGACCGTCACGACTTCTGCAGCGGAGCGAGCGACGTGTCGATCGCGTCCAGGGTGTTCATGGCCTGCCCGTAGGTCGCGGCCTCGGTGTAGCGGAGCGGGAAGGTCTTGCCGGCCTTGACGGCGGGCAGGTTCTTCCACAGCTTGGAGTCGAGGACGTACTGGACCGCCTCGGAGACGCTGCCGTCGGCGTTGACCGAGTACGTGAGGACGTCGGCCTCACCGAAGGCGTCCGGGAGCTCCTCGATCGACGGGTACTCGCTGACCGCGCTCGAACCGGTGCCGGCCTTCTTGACCTTGCCGTAGTACTTGGCGCCCAGGTCCTCGGCGATGTTGGTGCCCCACGAACCGCCGAACTCGCGCTGGAAGGTGCCCTTGGCGACCTCGCCGTACGCGCCGACGTGCCCGAGCTTGAGCTGGGGCAGGACGTCCTTGTACTTCGTCGCCAGCTCGGCGGCCTTGGCCTCGTACGCCTTCTGTCCCTCGTCGAACTTCTCCAGGGCGCCCGCGGCGTCGGCCTGCTTGCGGGACAGGTCGCGCCAGGCGGACGGCAGGCTCGGGCCGATCGCCACGACGGGGGCGATGGACTCCAGCCGCTTGACGTCGATGTCGCCGAGCACGGGGGCGGGTACACCGATGACGATGAGGTCGGGCTCGGCCTCGGCGATGGCCTCGTAGTTGGTCTCGGCCGCCTGCTCACCGGCCACCTTGGTGAGCTTCTTGTACTCGGCGAGGTCCTCCTTGCTCATCATCGGCTCGCCGCGCTTCCACGACGAGATCCCGACCAGCGGCGCGTCGGCCTCGATCAGCGCGGGCACGGCGTAGCCGGTGGCCACCACGCGCTTCGGGTCGGCCGGGATGGTGATCTTGCCGTTGTCCGCGGCGAACACCCGGGTCTTGTCCTTCCCCGACGCGGCGTCCGACCCACCGTCCGACGAGGACCCGCATCCGGCCAGGATCAAAGCCAGCGACACGGCGCCGACGAGGCCGGAGGTTCTGCGTATGGACATCGATTGCTCCTCGAAATTTAGGTAAGGCTTACCTTAGTTCAAAAAATCTGATCAAGACACCCGGGAGGGGCGCCAAGTCCGCCGACGGGTCCGCCCGTCGGTCAGTGGTCGTCCTCGTCGAAGTCGGCGACGCCACGCTTCCAGTACCCGGTGATGTCGTGGTCGGCCTTCTCCAGGCCCAGCTCGTCGCGGACCCAGCGGCGCAGCGGCTTGATCTGACCCGCCTCGCCGGCGACCCACACGTAGAGCCGCTCGCCCTCGGGCACGGTCACCGCGGTCACCGCCCGCACCAGCGCGTCGTCGGCGTCGGCCGCACGGGCGTCACGGTGCAGCCAGTGCACCTCGACACCCTCCGGCGCGGAGAGTTCGATCTCCTGCGAGGCGTCGGGGACTTCGACGAACGCCCAGCCCTTGGCGGTCCTGGGCAGCTCCTCCAGCCAGCGCGCGACCGCCGGCAGCGCGGTGATGTCACCGGCGAGCAGATAGCGGTCGTACGAGTGCGGGACGATCAGCCCGCCGGGAGGCCCGGCGAGATGCATGACGGCGCCGGGCCGGGCCGTGGTCGCCCATTCCGACGCGAGGCCGCCCTCGTGCAGGGCCACATCGATGTCGATCTCGCCGGAGACCGGGTCGTAACGGCGCACCGTGTACTGCCGCGAGACGGGCGCCGGACGCGGCCAGCGCAGCATCGCCCCGTTGGGCTCCGGCAGCCGCAGCGAGCCGTCCGGGTCCGGGAAGAGCAGCTTCACGTGTTCGTCGGGCGAGTGCGCCTCGAACCCCTCGGTGCCCGGCCCGCCGAGCGTCACCCGCAGCAGTCCGGCCCCGACCATGGCGGTGCGTACGACCTCGGTCTCGCGGATGCCGATCGGATAGCCCACCTTCTCGGCGCGGCGCCCCGCCCGGACCTCCGCGATCCGGTCCAGGTGCCGGCTCCGGTGGTCGACCCGGCTCATGCGGCCCTGCCCGTCAGCAGCTCGGTCCAGTGGGCCAGTTCGGGCTGTTCCGCCAGGTCGGCGTACTCCAGCGAAGCGGCCCCCGCGGCGCGCCAGCGGTCGATGAGGACCATGGTCCTGACCGAGTCCAGACCGAGATCGGTCAGGTTCTCCTCGGGCTCGATCTCCGCGGGGTCGCAGCCGATCAGCTCCGCGACGTCGGCGCGGATCCGTTCGGCCGACAAGGTCTGGATCATGGGATGACTCCTGAGGGTAGGGAAACCGGCGGCGCGGTCGGCGCCGGTGAGGGCGGTCACGGCGCCGTACGGCACATACGGACGCCCGGCCCGGGTGGGCGCGGGCGAGGTACGGCGACGACGACGGCAGCACGCCACGACATGAACTCCCCCTCGCCCGCCGAAACCTAGGCAAGGCTAACCTAACCTCATACCCCTTGTGCAGGATACGCACTACGGATCGGTGTGACGCACCCGTCTCGCCGGCCATATCCAGCCCGTACATGACGATCCATCAGTAATGCCCGACCATATGGACATACGCGACCATACGGAACCGGGGATGCGAGCCGGTCCCTCATGGTTGGTAGCCTCCGAAAATGACTTTGATCTTCGACGAAGCCGTCCGCGCCCGACTGCAGGCCCCCCTCATCTGGTACGTGGGCACCGTGTTCCCCGACGGTGCGCCGCAGGTCAGCCCCATGTGGGTGGACCTGGAGGGAGACGGGGAGCTGACGTTCAACACCTCGGTGGGCCGGGTCAAGGAGGAGAACCTGCGCCACGACCCCCGCGTCTACCTCTCGCACGCGGACGCCGACAATCCCTTCGACCGCGTACAGATCAGCGGCGAGGTCGCCCGCTTCATCGAGGGGGAGGAAGCGCACGAACGGATGGACCGGCTGGCCCGGAAGTACCTGGGCAGCGAGCGGTTCGAGTGGCTCATGCCCGAGGAACAGCGGGTCGCGGTGGTCGTACGTCCGCTCAAGGTGCGGCACATCGTCGGCGTGGAACGCTTCCGTCCGGGCGGTCCCGTCCCCGCCCCGTGACCGCCCGGCCCCATCATGGACGTCTCCGAGCGAGAGGCGGCACCCACGATGACCGATCTGACCGGCGCACAGGAACCCGGGGACGCGCCCGCCGCGCCCGCGAGCGCGGTGTGGCTCAAGGGGCAGCTGCTGGAGATCGCTTCGGCGGTGCGCCCCGGCCGCCGGCCGGAGATGGCCCGCGAGTGGACCGACCCGGTGCGCTGGCGCGACCCCGCGCCGGTCGGCCACCGCTTCCTGTTCCTGCTCTGCGTCGGTACGGACGCCTGCCCCTCGCCTCCCGGTGACGATGACGATGGCGACAACGCCCTGAACGCCTTCGCCGCGGCCGGCTGGACCGTACGGAGACAGCGCTCGGGCCCCGACGGGGAGAGCTGGGCGACGGCCGAACGGGAGGACTTCGGCGTACGGATCTACACGGGCGCCGGCCGGGGCATCGTGACGCTCACCGGCTGGACCCCCGTCGTCTACGCCGAACGGCAGCTGGCCCAGCCGCCCTTCACCCGCAGCACGGCCGACGGGATCCTCTGCGACGACTGTCACGGCTGGGGGATCTGCCAGGAGTGCGGGGGCAGGGCCTACAGCGGTGGCAGCGGCGGCTACGGCCGATGCTGGTGCGTCGGGAACAACGCGGGACCCGGCCGATGCGTGGAGTGCGGCGGCTCGGGCCTCCTCACCGCGGAGCAGGTGGCGTGGCTACGGCGGCGGCACGGGGACGATCAAGCCTCCCGGCCGGCACCCCCCGAGGACGGACACGACTCCAACACCGGCGCGTTCCTCGCGGTCAGCCGGAGACCCTGCCGGTGCGGGGAGTTCCGCTGCTCCTGGCGCAACACCCTCACCCGGACCGACGGCCGCCGGCTCTCCCACTTCCACGGCACCTGCCAGACCTGCGCCGCCCCACGCACCCACACGTTCACCCTCCCCCGGGGCTGACCCGCCCGCTTTCCCGGGCGGCGGCATCCCCCTCCAACCCCGGATGCCTGATCGAACCGGTCGGTCTGACGTATGCGAACGCAGACGATCCGGGCGGTTGTCCTCGCATGGCATGTGCCACCTGCGGAGAAGGAAACGGGAAACAGCACCGATCGCCTTGTCCGTCCGGCAGGGATTCCCGCACTCTGTCGTGCGGGCCGTTCGCCTGGACGGATGGTTACGGAGGTTTCCCGTGCCCCAGCCGTCCACCACCGCGTTCGGTGAGGAACTGAGAAGGCGTCGCCTGGACGCCGGGCTCAGCCTCACAGCACTCTCCGCCGCCGTGCACTACAGCAAAGCCCAGTTGAGCAAGGTCGAACGAGGTCTCAAGGCGCCCAGCCGCGATCTCGTCCGGCTGTGTGACGCGGCCCTCCGGGCCGACGGAGCGCTCGTCGCTCTCGTCACCGCGGCCACCGTCGGCCTGCCGGCCGAACCGGTCCCGGGTGGGATCAACGAGGAGGAATGGACGATGCAACTGTCACCGGGCGGGGAGAGCTGGTTCCAGCCCATGGGAAGGCGGCAGGCTGTGAGCGCCGGTGCCGCCTCCCTGATGCGGTTACGGATGGGAGCCCACGGTCCGGTCACTCCCGCTACGGGAGCCGGCATGCTGGAAGCCTCCCGCTCCCTGTTCACGCACTACCGCCGGCTCGGCCAGAACGTCGAACCCGGGTTCCTGCTGCCCGGCCTGATCGCACAGACGCACACACTGAGGGAACTGTCCGCGCACGCCGACGCGAGCGCCCGTCAGGCGTTGCTGGGACTCGGATCCCGGTACGCGGAGTACGTCGGCTGGCTCGTTCAGGAGACGGGGGACGAGCAGGCGGCGCTCTGGTGGACCCAGCGCGCGGTAGACCTCGCGGCCGCGGGCGGTGACCGGGCTCTGGCCGGTTACGCATTGGTCCGCAGGGCTTTGATCACGCTGTACCAGGACGACGCCGAGCAGACGGTCGCCCTGGCCCGGCGAGCACAGAGCGACGGCCTTCCACCGCGTATCCGCGGGCTGGCGGCACAGCGTGAGGCGCAGGGGCACGCACTCGCGGGCGATCGCGACTCCTGCCTGCGCGCGCTGGACCGCGCCCGCGTGCTCCTCGCCCGTCAGGAAGGGAGCCCCGACGCACCGGTGATCGGGAGCATGCACCTGCCCGACTCGGTCGGCATGGTCACCGGATGGTGTCTGGTCGATCTGGGGCGGCCCCGGGACGCGGCGGACGAACTGGACCGACAGCTCTCCCTGGTTTCCCCCGAAGCACTGCGTACACAGGTGCGGTACGGCGTACGCCGAGCCCTCGCCTACGCCTCGGACGGGGAGATCGATCACGCCTGCGCACTGACCGCACCCCTCCTCGACGGGGTGGCGGCCGTCCGGTCGGCGACCGTCACCATCGATCTCCGCCGTCTCGCCCGCGTACTCGCACGCCATTCGGATTGCGCTCCGGTACGCCGGCTCACGCCACGACTCAGCGCGCTGTCGCGCCCCACCACCACCTGACGAGAGGAATTGCGATGACCGACGTATTCATCAACTACCGCACGGGGGACGGCGAGAAGACAGCCGCCCTGATCGACCAGGAACTCTCGCGACGTTTCGGCAGCGACCGGATCTTCCGGGCCTCGAAGTCGGTCGCTCCCGGGCAGGCATACCCCGCCGCCCTGCTCAACGGATTACGCCGCAGTGCCGTGCTCCTGGCGGTCATCGGCCCGGACTGGACGAACTTCCGTGAACGGCTGCGCGATCCGGAGGACTGGGTACGCAAGGAGATCCTGGAGGCATTCAGCTGTGAACTCCCTGTCGTGCCCGTGTTGGACGGCCGCAAGACGGACCGGCTGAACAAGGCAGATCTGCCGGACGAGCTGGCCCCACTGGCCGACCTCCAGTCCGTCCCGTTCGGCACACACGACACCGAGTCGGGCCTGAAACGTCTCGGCGACGTGGTGGCCGACCTGGTCCCGGGGCTGCGTGACCTGGACCGGGACGCCGCCGATCCACGTCTGCCGGACACGGTGGCCAACTCGGTCGGCGACGTGAGCGGAACGGCCGTACAGAGCCGCGACTTCACCGGGGACGTCGGTGGCACCGTCATCAAGGGCACCAACGGCGGCACCATCCACACGGGACCTGGTCACATCTACCAGAACTCCCGGCACGTGTCCGGTGACCGGCACTTCTCGGGCGACGGAATGACGTACTTCGAAGGTGACCACCGCGGCGACATCCGGCACCGGTTCGGTGGACCGGACCAGCAGGAGGACGACGGCAGGTGACCGAGCACAGCAGCACACGGGTCGAAGGGGCCCAGGGCCCCATGCACACCGGCAGCGGCAACATCTACGTCACCATGAGTGCTGCGGCGCAGGAACCGGACGGACGCTCCTTCCGGCGCATCGCGGACGACCAGCTCGCATGGCTGCGGCGCGTACTGGTCGCCCCGGAACACATGGGTGAGGCCCGGGCCAAGCTCGCCGACACCGGCACCGTGATCCTGGACGGCAAGCCCGGCACCGGTCGGACCTCGGCGGCCCGTGTGCTCCTGCGCGAATACGACCAGGACACAGGCGTCTTCCATGAACTCCTGCCCGAGGAGGAAGAGCATTCCCGTAAGGCTCAGGAACTCGTCGGATTCGGGGACCGGTTACTGCTGGATCTGTCCGCCGCCGACCCTGCTCGCTGGGCTGCGGCCCACGCGGGGCTGCCCGCCCTCCGCAAGGCGGTCCACGAACAGCACGCACATCTCGTCGTCGTCATGGTGAACGGCGGAGCTCTCGCCCCGGACCTCCAGCAGTACCGGGTGGTGATCGAAGGCCCGCCCTGCGACAGGGTGTTCCGGCGTCATCTCCGTACGCACGGCCTGCCGGCCGAGGAGTATCTCCGAGACGTTCCCGTGGTCGAAGGGTTCCTGAAGCAGAGGCCGATGCGGGAGATCGCGGACTTCGCCGACCTGGTACGGCGAGCCCGGGAGGCCGCCGGGCCGGACGACACGTTCGCGGAGTGGTGCGCGTCAGCCCTCGATGCCCGGGAGGATCGCCGGAAGGACGTCGCTGCGCTCGTCGCCCGCCTGCGTGACGGCCCTCAACGCGCCCTCCTGATCACCGTCGCCATGCTCCACGGTGCTCATGCCGACGTCATCCACGAGAGCTCCCAGCTTTTGCTTCGCACGGCCGGATCGCCGCCGGACGTGCTGCCGCTGCTCCAGCACAAGGACCTCGCCGAACGACTGGCGGAGATTTCCGCCGGCACCGGCCCGACCGGACATGTGCGGTTCGCAGACCTGGACTACGACACCGCGGTCCGTACCCATTTCTGGGACCACATGCCCGCGCTGAGGCCCCGTCTGGGCACGTGGATCATGAAGAGCGTAGGGCTGAGCGGACCGCATGTCTCCCGGAGCCTCCGCGACGGAGTGGTGGCGCAGCTGGCCGGGCAGTATCTGCGGACCGGCCACGGGGAGGGCCTGGCAACCCTCGCCGAGGAGTGGGCCTGCACGGACACGAGCCAGGTGCGGCGCGAAGCCGCCGTCCAGGCGCTGACCTGCGGCCTGGAGGATCCCGCACACGGAGGGTTCTTTCGCGGACGGATCTATCAGTGGTGCACCCAACGGCAGCTGAAGAGGGAGTTCGGCCTGGTCCTCGTCCAGGTCTGCGCGGATGTCATCGCGACAAGCCACCCCGACCAGGCCATGCTCCGGCTGTACTACCTGGCCTGCCAGGATGGCGATTTCGCTCCGCTCGCCCGCCAGTCGCTCCACGAACTGGTGGCAACGAGCCACCGGCTACGCCGGCGATTGTTCGCCCGACTCGCGCGGCACGGACTGTCGCTGCCTGAGCTCCACGTCTTCCTGCGGACCTGCGATCCGGAGCCACTGACCGACCCGTACGACGACACACACGCACTGGCCGAGGAGGGCGGCGTACAAGCGTCCTTGACGGTCTGCTGGCAGGCCGTACTGGAGGGGCTGCCGCGTACGGCTTGGCAGCCGCATGCCGAACGCTGGCTGCACGCGGCGACTGCCAGGGGCCGCCGCGGGGACGTTCTGCTCGAACTCCTCGTCCAAGCAGCCGACCGGTGCGACGGCCGACGAGGTGCGGCCTTCGCCGCACTGTATGCGAGCGCACGCGACGCGCAGCGTACGGACCCTCTCGGGACCGCACGCGCCGAGGTGACCACCGACCTGCTCCTTCGGAAGATCAGCACAGCACAGGGCCTCGGCCCGCCGACCACACCGCCGCATGCGGCATCAGCCAGGGGGACCGAACCGTGACGACCGGATGCAGGACGACCACTGTCTTTCTCACCATCCTGTGCGGACTGCTGCTGACCATCATCGGGCTGACAGAGCAATGGCCCATGTGGGCTTGGCCCACGCTGGTGGTCCTGCTCATCGCCGTTCCCGCCGCCGTATTCCGGATCGCCGCGGTGCGCCGTGGCTCCGTGCCGGTCGTCTTCGAGGAGCAGCTGACGGCGGCTCCCGTCGAACGAAGGGAACACCACATCAGCCGTGTCGCGCTGCCGAGCCACTGGCCCGATTACGACTTTCTGATCTCCGCGACCGTGCGCTGGTACGCCCTCGACACGTCCGGAATCGGCCCCGTGCTCAATCCTGCGGGACTCGCCGTGGAAGCCGTACTGGACCGGGCCAGGGCCATCACCGAGCAGCGGGATCCCGGGCGGGTCTCACTCGTCCGGCACGAGCTGAGCGGCGCGCTCAGCCGTATGGTCCCGGACAGCACCGGGAGCCTCCAGGCCATGGCGGAGAATGTCACGCTCACCCTCCACGAACACGATCAGGAACGGCTCGACGCCCTTGCCGGAGTGCGCAAGGACAAGGCGGTCTGGGAGCACCAGCGGAAGTACGAGCAGAGCAAGCGCGAGTATCTGGGGGAGGACGTGCTCAAGGACACCGGCAGTGCGGTGGTCTGGTGGCTCGCCAAGAACGACGATCACGTCGAGAAGGCGGTGGCCGATCTGGGCCTTCTTGCCCGGCTCACATCCGCTGCCAATGACACCGACGTTCCCGAGCGGCTGCGTGATCTCCTCCCTCAGCCACATGAGGAAGAGGGTGAGGAGAGCCTCGACTGCCTCCACGCGTCGTTGCACCGGACTCCGACAGCCGCAGATCATTTCGTGGACGCCCTGAACGCTCT
Organism: Streptomyces sp. NPDC104381; assembly: GCF_055583745.1. NCBI lineage: Bacteria > Bacillati > Actinomycetota > Actinomycetes > Kitasatosporales > Streptomycetaceae > Streptomyces > Streptomyces sp. NPDC104381. The sequence goes on along the minus strand of NZ_JBVJNK010000003.1, from coordinate 471,403 downwards.
GGGCTTTCCCGACGGAGATCCCCGACGGGCGATGCTGGCCAAGCAGATGGCCGACGTCATCCGTACACAGGAACAGCATGAGACGGCTGACGCCGTGCTGCGCCGTTTCGACCCACCGGCGAGTTTCACGTCGGAGGAGGGACACCCACAGCACCCGGTCGACGGCGGGACCGAATCGACACTCCACGACGACTGACAGAGAGGAAGAACGTGGATACCGAACTTGCCGCTCTCGCCGCGTCGGGAGCAACCACATTGGTCTCGCTCATGGTCACCGATTCCTGGGCGCAGGCGCGCGAGCTCGTCGGACGGCTCATCTCACGGACCGCTCCCGACGGTGTCACCGTCGCCGACCTCGACACCGCGCGCGACCGGCTGCTCGCAGCCGACGCGCACAACGGCGCGGTGACCACTCAGGACATCACGAACCAGTGCCACGCCCACTTGCACGAGCTTCTACGGAGCGGCTCCGTCACCGGCGGTGACCTGCGCGATCTCGTAACCGTCCTCCAGCGGCTCGCCGGCACCTCCGCTCCGCTTCCCCTTGCGGTGCACAACGACATCACCGGCGGAGTCCAGCACGGCCCCGTGGTTCAGGCAGGACGGATCGCAGAACTCACCTTCCATGTCAGCGGCCCTGGTGTCCCGGAGGAGAGCTGAACAGCGGCGGATCCTGTCTCGGCCGCGCGCCAGGAGGAACAGCCCCTCTACCACACCGCCCGGTTGTGACGCAACGATCGGAATCCGGCGGCATCCACCGACGTGATCTTGGGCATGCATGGGCCGCACCCGGACCCCCACGTCAGGAGCAGATGCAGCCGTGCACTCCCCCACCATCACCACGTCGTCGGCCCCCACGCCGACGGCGCCAGGCAGCTTCCCTCTCATCGGGCATGCCCACCGGCTCGTCCGCGATCCCCTTCCGTTCGTCACCTCACTTCGCGAGTACGGCAGTGTCGTACGCATACGCATAGGCCCCATGCCTGCCTATGTGGTCACCGACCCCGCGCTGACCCGCCGTGTGCTGGTGACGGACGCGGCGGACTTCGCCAAGGGCGGGAAGATCATCGACGCCTTGCGCGTCTTCTTCGGAGACGGTCTCGCGACCGTCGCCGACGGTGAGACGCATCTGCGCAACCGGCGCCTGATGCAGCCGATGTTCAACAAGGCACACATAGCCACTCGCGGCCCCGCCATGATCGACCAGGTGCGGGCCATGGTCACCGCCTGGCCGGAAAGCTCCCCACGCGACGTGTACGCCGATATGAACGACATCGCCCTCGCGGCGTTCCTGGTCGCCCTGTTCGGCACCGATCTGCCCGACCACCTCCAGGGCGAGTTCACCGCTCTCATGCCGGAGATCATGAAAGGGACCATCCGTCAGACCGTCCTCCCCTCCTGGGTCACGCGGCTGCCCCTGCCCGCCAACCGGGCGCACGGCGAACGTGTCGAGAGGCTCCGGGTACTCATCGACCAGGCCATCAGCCACCGCACGACCGCGCTCGCGCCGGCCCTCTCGAACGGGGAGGCCCAGGGCGGGGGGTGTCCTCACGCCGCCCCGGAGCAGGAGCGGACCGGTCTCTTCGACACCCTCCTCAACGCCGAACAGCCGCTCAGCCACCAGCAGTTGCAGGACGAGGCGATCACGCTGCTGACCGGCGCCATCGAGACCACCGGGACCACCCTCGCCTGGACCCTCTACGAGATCACCCGGAACCCGGCGATCGAGAGGCAGCTGCGCGCCGAGCTGGCCTCCGTGTGCGCCGGCCGGCCCCTCACCTACGAGGACCTCGACCGCCTTCCCTACGCCCGCCGCGTCCTGCAGGAGACCATCCGGAAATACGGGCCGGCGTGGATGGTGACCAGAACCGCCACGCGGGACCTCGACCTCGGTGGGCACCTCGTCCCGCAGGGTGCCGATGTCGTGTGGAGCCCCTATCTCCATCAGCACGACCCGGAGGTCTTCCCCGATCCCGAGGCCTTCGACCCCGAACGCTGGACGGCGGAGCGCGCACACCTCGCCCGCGGGTCCTTCCTCGCCTTCGGCGACGGCCGGCGCAAGTGCATCGGGGAGAACTTCGCCTGGAGCGAGCTGCAGATCATCCTGGCGACGGTTCTGCAGAGTTGGCCCCGGCTGGCACTCTCCTCCCGCCCACCGAGGCCCCAGGCCGTGGTCACCGTGAAACCGGACGCGATGACGCTGACGTTCCACCGCCGGGCGTAACTCCACCGGTGACGTCCCCGGGAGTGCTTCCGGCGCCTCCGGCACTTCCGGGGACCGCTCCCCCGGCCATCGCGCGGGGCGGCGGGAGGTTGGTGGCGCCTTCCCGTGGCGTTCGCACGCACACCGCCGGCCCGAACTATGGTGTCCCGCCACATACGCCCCTGACCTGCCCCTTCCTACGGTATGGCGACACGGAAACGTCCCCGCCAACTGTCCGGAAGTGGTATCCATGGCCGCCCCAGCAACCGCTCCCCCACCCCCGTCCAACCTCCGCCGCATCGTCGCCGCGAGCCTCGTCGGGACCACGGTGGAGTGGTACGACTTCTTCCTGTACGGCTCCGCTGCCGCGCTGGTCTTCAACAAGCTGTTCTTCCCCGAGTCCGACCCGCTCGTCGGTACGCTCCTCTCCTTCCTCACGTACGCCGTGGGATTCGCCGCACGCCCCATCGGAGCCCTGGTGTTCGGGCACTACGGGGACCGGCTCGGGCGCAAGAAGCTGCTGGTGCTGAGCCTGCTGATGATGGGCGGCGCGACCTTCGCCATCGGGCTGATGCCGACGCACGCCACCATCGGTTCGGCGGCGCCCGTCCTGCTGACCGTCCTGCGTCTGGTGCAGGGGTTCGCCCTCGGCGGCGAGTGGGGCGGCGCCGTGCTGCTCGTGTCGGAGCACGGCGACGCGAAGCGCCGGGGGTTCTGGGCGTCGTGGCCTCAGACGGGCGCGCCGGCCGGGCAGTTGCTGGCGACCGGGGTGCTGTCCGCCCTCACCGCGCTGATGTCCGATTCCGCGTTCGGGGCCTGGGGCTGGCGGATCCCCTTCCTCCTCTCCGGTGTGCTCGTGATCCTGGGTCTGTGGATTCGTCTCTCTGTCGATGAATCACCTGTCTTCAAGGCGGCCCTCGCCCAGGCCGAGCAGCGCAAGGCGGCCGCCGCGCCCGCCGAGAAGATGCCGCTGGTCGCCGTGTTGCGGCACCACTGGCGCGATGTGCTGATCGCCATGGGCGCGCGGATGGCCGAGAACATCAGCTACTACGTGATCACCGCGTTCATCCTCGTGTACGCGACGACCTCGGCGGACCTGAGCAAGCAGACGGCGCTCAACGCCGTACTCATCGCGTCCGCCGTGCACTTCGCCGTGATCCCGCTGTGGGGGGCGCTCTCCGACCGGGTGGGGCGCAGGCCGGTCTACCTCGTCGGCGCCATCGGTGTCGCGCTGTGGATGTTCCCGTTCTTCGCGCTGATCGACGGCAGGAGCTTCGGGGGGCTGCTGCTCGCCGTCACGGTCGGGCTGATCTTCCACGGCGCCATGTACGCCCCGCAGGCGGCCTTCTTCGCGGAGATGTTCGCGACGCGGATGCGGTACTCGGGTGCCTCGATCGGCGCCCAGTTCTCGTCGGTCGCCGCGGGTGCCCCGGCCCCGCTCATCGCCACCGCGCTCCTCGCCGACTTCGGCAGTTCGACGCCGATCTCGTTGTACGTCATCGCCGCCGCGCTCATCACCGTACTGGCCATCGTCTGCGCGAAGGAGACCCGGAGCCGGGACCTCGCGGACATGGAGCCGGACGCCGGCCCGCGGGCGGACACCGGGACCCTGCCCGCCGACGCCCGCAGCGTCTGAACCGGTCAGCGCAGAAGGGCCCGGCTCCCGTCGGACGGGGAGCCGGGCCCGTAGTACGGCCTGGACGGCGGGCCGGGCCCGTCAGGCCTGGGGGGACCGTGCGAACCAGGTGGGACCGTCGGTCAGGGACTGCTTGATCCGGAACAGCGCGAACTCGCTCAGCGGCGGCAGCGCGTCGACGTCGAACCACGCGACCTCCAGCGACTCCTCGTCGTTGACCCGCGCCTCCCCGCCGGTCGCACGGCAGCGGAAGGTGATGTCGAGGTACTGGCAGCGGTCGCCGTTGGCGTACTGCACCGGCTTCAGGGCCTGGGTGAGCACGACCCGCTCCGCGACGCAGTGCACCGCCGTCTCCTCGTACACCTCGCGCTCCGCCGTCACCGCGGGCTCCTCGCCCGGCTCGCCGATGCCGCCGATGACCGACCACTCGCCGGTGTCCGCGCGCCGGCCGAGCAGCACCCGGCCGTCGTCGTCGAAGACGACCGCGGTGACCCCCGGCAGGAGAAGCAGCTGGTGGCCGGCGGTGGCGCGGATGTCGCGGATGAAGTCTGGAGTACCCATGCGGCCGAGCCTACGGGGCGGCCTGGGCGCTCGAGGACCCGGCCGTCCGGTCCTTCCCCGCACGCACCGAGCGGGCCGTGGCCCAGCCCAGCCCGGCCACGGCGAGCAGCGCCAGGACGCCTTCGGGCAGGGGGCCCAGCCGGGTGGCGGGGGTGAACGAGGACCGCAGGGGGACCTCGTCGACCAGGGCGTCGGGCGTGAACATCTCGGTCTTCTCGACGATGGTGCCGTCCGGCCGGATCACCGCGCTGACGCCGCTGGTGACGGGCACGACGACGGACCGCCCGTGCTCGACCGCCCGCACCTGGCTCATCGCCAGCTGCTGGTAGGTCATCTCGCTGCGCCCGAAGGTCGCGTTGTTGCTCGGTACGGCGATGAGCTGCCCGCCGTGCTCGACGGTGTCGCGCACGGCGTCGTCGAACGCGGCCTCGTAGCAGGTCACGAGCCCGACCTTCGTACCGGCGAGGTCGAAGACGCCGACCTTGCTCCCCGGGCCGAAGTCACGCTGCACCCGGTCGACGTCCTTGCTGAAGATCCGGGCGACGGACCGCATGGGCATGTACTCGCCGAACGGCTGGATGTGCCGCTTGTCGTACGTGTCCACGGGCCCGCTCTCCGGGTCCCACTGGATCAGTGTGTTGCGGAGGGCTCCGGTGTCGGGGGTGAGGACGGCGCCGATGACGGTGGGGGCGCCGATGGCCCGTACGGCCCGGTCGATGGCGTCGCGGGCGTCGGCGTTGCGGTACGGGTCGAGGTCGGAGGAGTTCTCCGGCCACAGTACGAAGTCGGGCCGGGGCACCTTCCCCGCAGCGACGTCACGGGCGAGCTGCTCCGTGCGCTCCGCGTGGTTGTCCAGGACCGCCCGGCGCTGGGAGTTGAAGTCGAGCCCCAGCCGCGGCACGTTGCCCTGGATCGCGGCGACCGTGGCGGTGCCGTCCTCGGGCGAGTCGTCCACGAGCGGGAGGGCCGCCAGCGCCGCGGCGACCGGGACGGCCACGGTGACGGCCGCGGCGACGACGGCGGAGCGGGGCACGGTGCCGGTGGCGCGGTGGCGGCGGACCTGCCGGGCGGCCTCCAGCAGCCCGAAGCCGCAGAGCACGACGGCGAACGTGAGCAGCGGGGTGCCGCCCAGCGCCGCCAGCGGCAGGAACGCGCTGTCGGCCTGACCGAAGGCGATCTTGCCCCAGGGGAAGCCGCCGAACGGGACGCGGGCCCGGAGCGCCTCGTCCAGGGTCCACACGGCAGCCGCCCAGACCGGCCAGTACGGAAGACGGGAGACGGCGGCGATACCCACGCAGCCGACGGCGATGAACAGGGCCTCGGCCAGCGCCAGCGCCAGCCAGGGGACCGGGCCGACCTCCTCACCCGTCCAGTGCAGCAGCGGCAGCATGAAGCCGAGGCCCGCGAGGAGACCGAGACCCAGCGCGGCGCGCGCCCGCCGTGCGATCAGCACCCAGCCCAGCAGGGCGAAGCCGGGGAGCACCAGCCACCACAGGGGCCGGGGCGGGAAGCTCGCGTAGAGCATCGCACCGGACAGCACGGCTGCGGCCGGCCGGACGAGCCGCGGCCACAGCTTCCTGCTGCGGGGCGCGGGGGCGGGCTGCGGTTCGACGGTGGTGATGGTGGCGCTCACCTGCCGGAGTCTACGGTGAGCGGCTGTGCGAGCGGCAGCCGCTCCGACGGCCGGGCGGACTCAGGCTCCCCGGGCCCTGCCCTGGGCCGGGCCGTTGGCCGTGAGGTGCAGCCGGTCGCGGATGAACCGTACGGCGGCCTCCGCGTCGTCGACGGTGACGGTGAAGGTCATGCCGTCCCCGAGCCGGAGCACCAGCGCCTCCCCGCGCCGCACGACCACGGCCGTGCCCTGCTCGGGGCGCCAGCGGTAGCCCCAGCCGCCCCACTGGCGCGGGGTGACCTTGGGGGCGAAGTCCGCGCCCACCACATGGGTGAGGAGGATCCGGCGCCTGGGCAGCCCGGCGTGACCGCAGCGCACCTCGAGGGCGTCCCCGTCGACCTTGACGGCCACATGGACGAAGGCGAGGGTCCCGAAGAGGATCAGGAGTCCCGCGGCGACACAGCCGATGACGGACATGAGCAGGGGGGCGAATCCGCCGCCCCAGGCCGAGTCGACCGCCAGCTCGATACCGAGCGCCAGACACGCGGCGCCGACGGCCGCGAGCAGCCACTGGAAGCGATTGGTGGCCCGTCCCGTCCAGACCGTGCTCGGGGCCTGGCTCGAACCGTGCCACGTGTTACCGGGGTGGTCCGTCATGCCAAGCAGCGTACCCAGGTTCCGCGCCGCGAGGAGGGGGTGCGCGCGCCCGGCGGGGCCCCGCGTGCGGTCAGATGGCGGAGGTGACGGCCTTGAGTAGTCGGCCCTCGGCGTAGACCTGCGCCCGTTCGGGCAGGTCAGCGGCGTGACCGCCGAGGAGGACGGTGAGAGTGCCGACCGGTTCGGCCGACGGAGCGGGCGCCGCCCCGACACGGCGCAGTGCCTGCGCCGCCACCGCGTCGGCGGAACCGTGGAGCACCAGGGGCGCACGGCCGGGCCGGCCTGCCTCGACGGCGGCACGGATGCGTTCGGCCACCAGTTCGTAGTGGGTGCAGCCCAGGACGACGTCCGTCACCTCGGCCGGTGTGAGGGCGGCGGCAGCGGCCACCGCGCGGTCGATGGCCTCCTCGTCGGCGTGTTCCACCGCGTCGGCGAGCCCCGGGCAGGGCACCTCGGTGACGTCCACGGACCGGGCGAAGTCGGTGATCAGCCCGCGCTGGTAGGGGCTTCCGGTGGTCGCCGGGGTGGCCCAGATCGCGAAGGGGCCGCCGCCCGCGGCGGCCGGCTTGATGGCGGGCACCGTGCCGATGACCGGCAGCCCGGGCTCCAGCTCGGCCCGCAGGGCGGGCAGGGCGTGGACGGAGGCGGTGTTGCAGGCGACGATCAGGGCGTCCGGCCGGTGTGCCGCGGCGGCGCGCGCCACGGCGAGCGCGCGCTGGGTCACGTCCTCGGGGGTACGGGGGCCCCAGGGCATGGACCCGGGATCCGACGACAGCACCAGATCGGCGTCGGGCCGTAGCCGGCGTACTGCGGCCGCTGCCGCGAGCAGGCCGATTCCGGAGTCCATGAGTGCGATCTTCACCCGGTCACCATAGTCGACAGCCCTTGCGGCACCGCCGGAGTGGGGCACACTTCCACGGATGAGCGCCGTTGCCTGGACCGCCGTGGGTTCGCTGATCGTATGGGTCTGGCTGCTGCTGGGTCAGGGCTTCTTCTGGCGGACCGACCAGAGGCTGCCGCTGCGCGGGGACCCGGCGCGCTGGCCCTCGGTCGCCGTGGTCGTCCCCGCGAGGGACGAGGCCGAGGTCCTGCCGGTGAGCCTGCCGTCGCTGCTCGCCCAGGACTATCCGGGCGACGCGGAGATCTTCCTGGTGGACGACGACAGCGGCGACGGCACGGGCGAGCTGGCCCGTGCGCTGTCCGAGCGGTACGGGGGGCTGCCGCTGACGGTGGTGACGACCGGTGAGCCGGAGCCGGGGTGGACGGGCAAGCTCTGGGCCCTGCGGCACGGGATGGCTCTGGCCCGGCAGCGGAAGCCTGAGTTCCTGCTCCTGACGGACGCGGACATCGCGCACGAGCCGGACAGTCTGCGGGAGCTCGTCGCGGCCGCCGGGAGCGAGGGCGCGGGCGGGTTCGACCTGGTCTCGCAGATGGCCAGGCTGCGGGTGACGAGCACCTGGGAGCGGCTCGTGGTGCCGGCCTTCGTCTACTTCTTCGGGCAGCTGTACCCGTTCCGCCGGGTGAACGGCGAGAGGTCGCGGACCGCCGCGGCGGCGGGCGGCTGTGTACTGCTGCGGGCCGGAGCGGTCGAGCGGGCGCGGCTCCCGGAGTCCATCCGTTCGGCGGTGATCGACGACGTGTCGCTGGCGCGCGCGGTACGGCGCAGCGGTGGCCGCATCTGGCTGGGACTGGCCGACCGGGTGGACAGCGTGCGGCCCTATCCACGGCTGGCCGACCTGTGGCACATGGTCGCGCGGAGTGCGTACGCCCAACTGCGGCACAGCCCGTGGCTGCTGGCCGGTACGGTCCTGGGGCTGCTCCTGGTCTATGTCGTGCCGCCCGTCACGCTGGTCGCCGGACTGCTGGCCGGGGACGCGGTCGCCGCCGCGGCGGGCGGGGCGGCCTGGGCGGTGATGGCGGGGACGTACATGCCCATGCTCGGGTACTACCGGCAGTCCCTGTGGCTGGCCCCGCTGCTGCCGCTCACCGCGGTCCTCTACCTCCTGATGACGGTGGATTCGGCGGTGCAGCACTACCGGGGGCTCGGTGCGGCCTGGAAGGGGCGTACGTACGCCCGTCCCGAGGCCGCGCCGGAACCCTGACCCCGCCCCGGATCACTTGCGTCCGGGCGTCCAGTTCATGCCCCAGCCGTAGGCGGCGTCGATGGTCCGCTGGGGGCTGACCCCGCGCTGCGGGACGAGGTAGCGGGCCTCGCGCTGGACGGTGAGGTCGTTCCCGTTGTTCGTGATCAGTGCGAGCGCGCACACGGTGGAGGGCACGGTGCACTCGTCGAGGGAGAAGTCGATCGGCGCGCCGTTCTGCGGCTGGAGGGTGACCGTGGCGTGCAGGTCGGCGAAGCTCCGGGCGCCCTCGTAGATGGTAACGAAGATCAGGACACGGCGCAGCCGGTTCTTGTGGTCGAGGTTGACCGTGAGGTTCTCGCCGGTCGAGACGGCGCCCGTACGGTCGTCGCCGTCGAGGTGGATGTAGGGCGGCTGCCGCAGGGAGCCGAAGGCGTTCCCCAGCGCCTGGACGACTCCCTTGCTGCCGTCGGTGAGTTCGTACAGGGCGCAGAGGTCGAGGTCCAGGTCGGCGTGCATGGCGACGGCCCTGCCGAGCTTCGCGCCCCACCCCTTGAACTGCTTGCGCACCTCCCAGTTGAGGTTGACGCGCAGCGTTCCGGATGTTCCGCCCTGCTTCGACAGCGACACCGTAGGCGCTTCCTTGGTCAGGGTGACCTTGGACAGCCGTACGGCCTGCACGGCGGGGGGCGCGGGCGGTGCGGCCGGGGGCGCCGGCGGCTGGGGGGCCCGCTGCGGGGGCGCCGGTGCCCGCTGAGGCTGCGGTACCGGCGGGGCGTGCTGCGGCTGCGGGGCCTGCTGAGCGCGCGGGGGTTGCGGGGCCGCCTGCTGCGGCTCGTCGACGGAGATGCCGAAGTCCGTGGCGAGGCCCGCGAGTCCGGTGTCGTACCCCTGCCCCACGGCCCTGAACTTCCAGGCGCCCTGCCGCAGATAGAGCTCACCGAGGATGAACGCGGTCTCGACGCTCGCGTCCGCGCTGTCGAAGCGCGCGATCTCGGTGCCGTTCGCCGCGTCCAGGATCCGCACGTGGAGCCCGCTCACCCGCCCGAAGGTGCCGCCGTCCGCGGAGGCGGCGATCACGACCCGGTCGATCGCCGGCTCGATCCGCCCGAAGTCGACCGAGAGGCTGTCCGTGACCGCGCCCCCCGCAGTCCGCTTGCCCTCGTGGCGCACCGCGCCGGAGCCGTGCGCGGGCTGGTTGTAGAAGACGAAGTCCGCGTCGCTGCGCACCTTTCCCGCGACGAGGAGGAGCGCGGACGCGTCGACGTCGGGTGTGCCGGGAGCGGTGTGCCAGCCCAGTTCGACCCGTACGGCCGGAGCCGGCACTACGACGTTCGTTCCCTTTTGCATGGTCATGCTCGCCCCCATCACGAGTCCGGCTGCCCGGAGAGTGTCCCGCAAACCTAGCCCCCGGTCCGCCGGGGAGCCCACATTCCCGGCACGGCGCTGCCGGGTCAAGACGCGCCGAGCGACACCGCCTGCTCCCGGAGGGCCTCGATCAGCGTCGTCACCTGGAGATCGCGGCGGTGGCCCAGCACGGCGACACCGAGGTGGCGCGCGGGGGCCGGTGCCTCTATCGGGACGATGTGGACGCCCGGCACCCTGGGGACGAGCGCGATGGAGGGGATGAGCGAGACCCCCAGTCCGGCGGCGACGAGGGAGCCGGCGAAGAAGTAGTCGGTGGTGGTGCCCCGCACGTCCGGGTCGAAGCCGGCGCGTTGCGCGTAACGGCGCAGGTACGCCTCGGTCTTGAGGCAGCCGAGCACCCACGGTTCACCCGCCAGCTCGTCGAGTTCGATGGCCGCGCGGCCGGCGAGCGGATGGCGGTCGGGCAGGACGACGTGCAGGGGGTCCTCCATGAGCGGCGTCCACCGCAGACTGGAGCCCGTGCCCGACCGGCCGGGCAGCGGGCCGTCGAAGTGGTAGGCGAGGGCGAGGTCCACCGTGCCCTGCCGGACCATCGGCAGGCACTCCTCGGGCTCGCCCTCCCTGACGTGGAGCACGGTCTCGGGGTGGGCGGCGGTGAGCCGGGCGAGGGCGCCGGGCAGGAGGACGCGGCCGCCGCTGGTGAACGTGGCGACGGTGAGCTGGGTGCGGCCCGTGCTGAGCCGGTCGACCTGCTGCTTCGCGTGTTCGAGCTCGGCGGCCACGGACTCGGCGGCCCCGACCATGATCTGGCCGGCCCGGGTGAGCGTGACGCCCCGGGTGCTGCGGGCCACCACCTGGGCTCCGAGGCTGCGTTCCAGGACGGCCACGTGCTGGGACACGGCCGAGGGGGTGAGGCGGAGGGAGGTGGCCGCGCGGTTGAAGCTCCCGTGCTCCGCCACCGCCCTCAGGATGCGGAGCCGTTGCACATCGATCAACAGTATTCCTTAACGCGTTTCCAGTAGGACGGCACTTCTGCTGATGACGATAGGCGACCACGATGGAGCCATGCGAAAGATCTGCGTCATCGGCGGCGGCCGCTACTTCGGAAAACTCCTCGTCCAACGGCTGGCGGAGGCCGGCCACGAGGTCACTGTCGTCAACCGGGGCTCCACCCGGCCACCCGCCGGTGTCGAACACCTCGTCGTCGACCGCGACGACGAGGCGGCGCTGACCGCCGCGCTCGGCACCCGTACTTTCGACGTGGTCGTCGACCAGATCTGCTACACCCCCGCGCAGGCCGCCGTCGCCGCCCGCGTCTTCCGCGACCGCACCCGTCGGTACGTCATGACGTCCACGATCGAGGTGTACGACCCGGCCACCGCCGACCTCCCGGCCGTCCCCGCCGGCACACCGGTGACGGAGGACCTCGTCGACCCGGCCGTCTGGCGGGTGCGTCTGGACCTGCCGTGGCACGACGCCGCGTACCAGGACGCCCACTACGCCGAGGGCAAACGACAGGCGGAGGCCGTCCTCACCCGGGCCGGTGGATTCGGCTTCGTCTCCGTACGCAGCGCCCATGTACTCGGCGGCGGGGCACAGGAGTTCACCGGCCGTCTGGCGCACTACGCCGAGCGCGTCTCCCGGGGCGGGACGGTCGACGTGTACGCCGAGGAGCTGCCCACGGTCTTCATCCACCACGAGGAGATGGCGGACCTGCTGCTGTGGGCGAGCACCGCCACCGGCTTCACCGGTGCGGTCAACGCCTGCTCCGACGGTCCGCTCGACGTCCGCGAACTGAGCGGACTGATCGCGTCCCGCACCGGCCGGGAGCCCGTGTACCGGACGGTCGCCGCGGGCGAGGCGGCCGGCCCGTTCTCCTTCGACCGCCACTACGCCATGAGCAACGCCCGTGCCAAGGACCTGGGCTTCACCTTCTCCCGCACCGCCGACTGGCTCCCCGACGCCGCCGCCGAAGCGCTCGGCACATCCGCCACCCACGCCTCCTGAAGGACGACACCCGATGCTGTACCGCACCGTCAAGAACACCACCTTCAGCGCCGTCGGCCTGGGCGCCATGCCCCTGTCCATCGAGCAACGCCCCGACGAGGAACGCGCCGTCGCCACCATCCACGCGGCACTCGACGCCGGGGTCACCCTGATCGACACGGCCGACAGCTACCACTGGCACGCGGACGAGACCGGCCACAACGAACACCTCATCGCCCGGGCCCTGCGGCGCTACGGCCGCGACACCTCGGACGTCCTGGTCGCCACCAAGGGCGGCCGGGGCCGTCCGGGCGACGGCAGCTGGACCGTCACCGGCACCCCCGCCCACCTCAAGTACGCCGCCGAGGCGTCCGCCGGGCGGCTCGGCGTCGAGGCCATCGGCCTCTACCAGCTCCACAAGCCCGACCCCGCCGTTCCCTGGGCCGACTCCGTCGGCGCGCTGCGCGAGCTGCTCGACGCCGGCACCATCCGGGCCGCGGGCATCTCCAACGTGACCACCGGTCAGATCGTCGAGGCGCACGGGATCCTGGGCGACGGTCTGGTCTCCGTGCAGAACCAGTACTCCCCCGCCGTCCGCGACAGCGAGCCGGAGCTCCGGCTGAGCACCCGGCTGGGACTGGCCTTCCTGCCCTGGAGCCCGCTCGGCGGCATCCGGCGCAGCTCCCTCGACGGCAGCTCCGCCCCCACCTCCGCGGGCACCCCCTTCCACCACGTGGCCGAGGCACGCGGAGTCAGCCCTCAACAGGTCGTCCTGGCCTGGCTGCTCGGCCGCTCCCCGCTGATGGTCCCGGTGCCGGGAGCCAGCCGGCCCGCCTCCATCCAGGACTCGGCCGGTGCCACGGAGCTGGAACTGACCGAGGCGGAGCTGAAGCGGCTCGACGAGGCGTGGCCGGGCACCGACGGGTCGGAACACGAGGAACCCTGAGAGACCGGGTACGCGGCCTCCGGGGTCCGGCGTACGACGACTTCGGCGTACGACCGCTCCTCGCGTCCCCGGCGGCTCAGTCGAACGGCCTCGGACGCTCGGCCGTGCGGATCGAGACGACCTCGTGGACGACGGCCGGGCTCATCGCCGGCCCCCGGCAGGTCAGCTGGTACGGCGTGGTGCGGTGGGACCGCACCTCGATGTCGAAGGCGGCCGGACGGGGCGGGTGGCGGATGACGCGGATCCGCCACCCGGTGCCGTCACGCGTGGTCTCGGCGACCGCGTACGCATGGCGTCCCGCCGGGCCGAAGTGCCTGAGCAGCGCGGTGACGGCGGCCTGCTGGGGCGGGAAGAGGTCGGTGTATCCGCGCAGATGGCCGGCGTGGATACGGTCGGCCAGATGCTGTTCGACCGCTTCGACGGAGGAGGCGGCATCGAGACCGCCGTAGTAGACGCCGTCGGGCGCGACGACGACGTTGGCGGCGAACCGGTCCCCGCCGACGTGCGTGCACTCCCACACCAGGTCCGGCCAGCGGTCGCTCAGGGCGCGCCCCACCGGCCGCCCCCGCACGGCGCAGCAGGTGTCGTGCCGGCCGTGGGCGCAGACCAGGACGACCGGGGGGTGCCCGGGCTGGCCTGGGGCACCGAGGGCCCCGACGATCTGCGCGAGGTCCTCGTCCCGGCTCCAGGTGCCCCACTGCTGCCGGTGGGCGCCGGACTTCTCGTAGCGCAGTACGGCCCAGCGGCGCGCGCCTTCGGGAGTGTGCCGCCCGTGCCGCCTGACCAGCAGGATCCGGGCCCGTACGGCCTGGGCGGCGGAGAACACGAGCGCTTTGGTACGGGGTTCGAGGTCGAGGCCGTCGAAGCCGTTGGCCGGCCAGCCGCCCCGGTACTCGATGAGGACCCAGACGGTGCCGTGCGGCGCCGTTCCCACCATCGAGTCGCCGCGCGTCCGGGCCGCGTCGGCGCAGAGGAAGCGATCCTTCGCGGTCATCGCGGCGGTGTCACCGCTCGGCGGGAACCAGTACGCCCGCGCGCAGCAGTCTCTCGACGAGCTCGATGCCGAGGTCACCGGCCGTACGGACCTCGCCGTCGAGCAGGCGGATCACCGACGGCAGATCGGTCTCCGGGAAGTCGAGCCATCCCACACGTGTGGTCAGGCGCGGTCCCTCCAGCCGTGCTTCGAGCGCCTCACGGAGCCGTACGGGCGTCGCGGGGCCGAGGCCGTCGACGACCGCGAGCTGGGCCAGCGGCCCCAGCGGGGCCGGGCGCGCCTGTCCCCGCCGGGCGCGGTGGAACGACGGAGCGGAATCGGCCTCGGTGACGGCGGCGACGAGACGTTCGCGGACGAGATCGATCTCCTCGGCGGGGGTGTCCACGCCGAGCGGCAGACTCCCGCGCATCCGGGGGTCGTCGCGCAGCGCCGCGAGCGCGGAGGCGGCCAGCTGTTCGGCGAGCGCGTACCGCGTCCAGGTGTGGATCCCGATCGTCAGGTGGACCGAGACCTCTCCCTGCGCCTCGGCGGCGTGCAGCCAGCCCCGAGGCAGGTAGAGGGCGTCGCCCAGCTCCAGCACGGTGTCGATGTACGGCGTGCTCCTCGCGGCCTCGGCGACGGCGGAGCGGCGGTCGGTCCAGGGCTGATCGCGCAGCGGATCGGGGTGGACGGGCTCATGGACGACCCAGCGTTTGGTGCCCTCGATCTGGAGGACGAAGACGTCGTGGACGTCGTAGTGGTCGTCGAATCCGCGGTTCTGCGGAGGGGTGACATAGGCGTTGGCCTGGATGGGATGCCCCAGCTCGGTGCTCAGCCCGGTGCAGAAGTCGGCGACCGGCCCCCAGGTGCGTTGCAGGGCCTGCAGGACGAGGGTGGCGCCGTCGGCGAACTGGCGCCACAGCGCCGTGTCGTCGAGCTGGTCGGAGATGGTGGCGCCGACGCCTGCGGACGAGGTGTACGACGACTCGGGAAGGGTGGAGCCGTTCCTGGCGACGCGGAGGAAGGGGGTGCGCAGCCCGCGACGCGCGATCAGTTCGTCGACGGCGCCGGCGGAGAACAGGTCGGAGAAGTCGCTGACGTTGCGGGTGAGCAGAGCTCTGCGCCCCCAGATGTCGCGGGCGAACTCCTCCTGGCCGAGGCGGGTCAGACGGGTCAGACGGGCCGGACGCGTCTCCGGAACCCCGGCGCCCTCCGTGGGGCCGGGGTTCCGGAGTTCGGTCCGGGAGGTGCTCAACGGCGACTGCCGGATTCGCCCGCCCCGCCGTCGGCGCCGCCGTCGTGGACTCCGGGCGTACCGGCCGCACCACCGTCAGCGGGACCCTCCGCCCCACCATCGGCACCACCGTCATGAACCCCCGGCGTACCAGCCGCACCACCGTCAGCGGGACCCTCCGCCCCACCATCGGCACCACCGTCATGAACCCCCGGCGTACCAGCCGCACCACCGTCGGCCGGGCCCTCCTGCCCGTTCGGATCCTGTTCGGGGTTGGCCATGATTCCTCCTGGCGATCGAGGGACTGGAATCCGGCTCCGGTATCGGCTCCGGATCGTCGGACAAAGGTGATTCCCTGTACGGGCACCACTCATAAGCAGCGTACTGCCACGGGACAAAAGCCTCGATTCGGTAGAAGCTGACCGCTGTCCCCTTCCCACGGCAAAGGGGCGGAGACGCCCGCGTACCGATGAGTTTCCGAGGACGTGACATGGTGCGATCAGGAGCGGCCGGCACGTGGACCCTGTCCGGTGCCCCCTTCGGCGAGCCGCCGACGTACAGCCGGACCCGCTGCACATGGCCGAACCGTTGAGCCCGATGCCCGCGCTCCAGCAGAGGATCCGAAGCGCCCTCGACGAACTCGTCGGCACCGGAGCCGAAACCGGCTTGCAGGTCGCCGTTCACCACCACGGTGCCCAGGTGGTCGACGCCGTCGCGGGTGTCGCCGACAGCGCGACCGGGCGGAGGGTCGGCCCGGAAACCCTCTTCTTCAGCTTCTCCGCCGGCAAGGTCATGACCTCTCTGATCGCTCATCTGCTCGTCAGGACCGGCGCTGTCGGGTACGACACGCCGGTGGCCGCCCTCTGGCCGGAGTTCGGCGCACACGGCAAGTCGACGGCGACGCTCCGGCATGTGCTGACCCACTCGGCCGGTGTGCCGTCGATGCCGCGCGACATCGGCCCTGCCGACCTGCCCGACTGGTCACGGGTCTGCACCGCGATCGCCGACGCGAAGCCGCTGTGGCGCCCCGGGACCAGGACGGGGTACCACGCGTTCACCTTCGGCTTCCTCGTCGGTGAGATCGCGCGCCGGGCCACGGGCAGTCCGATGCGGCAGCTCCTGCGCGAGTGGATCGCGGAGCCCCTGGGCATCGAGGGTGATCTCTGCTTCGGCGTGCCCGGGGCCGATCTGCCCCGGCTGGCACGGCTCGAGGACGCCGCACCGCTCCCGGCCCCCGCTCCGGACGCCGACGCCGTCCTCGCGCCCTGGGAGCGGCAACCGGCCGCGGCGATGGGCAACAGCCCCGAGATCCTCCGGGCGGACATCCCGTCGGTCGGCACCTTCACCGCGCGGGGCATCGCCGCCATGAACGCCGCGGTCCTCGACGGCCGGCTCATCGGCTCACACGGGCTCGACGCGTTGACGGCGGTGGCCTTCGAGGGCACCGACCAGGTCTTCGGCAACCCGGCCCGGCTGGCCCTGGGCTACCCGCTGGGCCGCCTGGGCGCCCGGCCGGACGAGGCGCCCACCACGTTCGGCTGGATCGGCGGTGGCGGCAGCTACGTCTACGCCGACCGAGCCACCGGCACCGCCTTCGCCCTGACCAAGACCCGGCTCACCCCCCACTTCGACACCGCGCGACGGCTCGCCGACCTGACGGCGGCCGAGTGCGGCCCACGCCCTTGAGTACGGCCAGGCCCTAGGGGTGGAGATCCAGCCGGCCGAGCAGGGCGTAGGCGCGTTGTTCGGCCGTGGCGAGTTCGGAGGGATCGATCTCGGCCGGCCACACCTCGCCTGCCGCGGCGTCGTCCGCCTCGCGCAGTTCCACGACCGCCTCCGCCAGCCGCAGGCGGACCACCGCGCGCGGGGCCCTCGCCGGGCCGGCCAGGGACCGTTCCGCGTCCTCGGCGGCCGCCAGGCATGCGTCGAGCGCCCGCTCCACCCGCACCACTGCCTGGTCATGGACCACCAGGAGCGCGCAGAGCAGCCCGACCGCGATCCCCATGACGCTGCCCAGCGCACGGTCGAGGACCAGTTCCCCGGCGGGCGCGGGAGCCGCGAGATCGCTCAGCAGCAGCGCCATCGGGGTCAGGAACACCACGCCCAGGGCGTAGTTGCGGACCACGATGTACTCCAGCAGGAATTCCAGGGCCACGATCACCACGGCGAGCGCCACCGGGCCCGGCTCCGCGGCCAGCACCCCGAGCGCCAGCAGCAGGCCGACGACCGTGCCCAGCGTGCGCTGGACCGCGCGCTGGGCCGTGGTGCGGACGTTGACCGAGTGCAGCACGGCGGCTGCCGAGATCGCGGCCCAGTAGCTGTGCTCCAGGCCCAGGAGCACGGCGAGGCCGCCGGCGACCCCGGTCCCCACGGCCATACGCACGGCGGGCACGGCGAGGACCGCCCGGTGGTGCGGACCCTGCGGGCGGCCCAGCAGCAGCTCGGTGGCGCGCAGCACCACGGACGGGGCGCGCGCCCGGCCCGGGCTCGCCGGGATGCGGGAACCGTCGAGGCCCGTCCCCCCGAAGGGCGGCGGCACATCGGGCACCGGGGGGATCCCGTGCCGCCGCCCGGTGAGCAGCCGGGCCTGGCCGCGCAGGTGCAGTGCGGTGCTCCTCTGCTCCTCCGGGGACCACCGTGCCGCGCCCACCAGCAGGGCCCAGGACAGGTCGGCCGACCGCAGGAGCAGCGTGTCGTGGCGGGGCGCGGTCCGCCGGGCGGGCGGCGGCTGTCCGAGGCTCCGGTAGGCGTCCAGCACGGCGACGGTGGCACGGTGCCGTGTCCGCCCGGGCACCTCGGCGCCGGCGGCGCGGGCTTCCAGCAGTGCGGCGACCTCGCGCAGGGCGGTGGCGACGGCGAGGCGCTGCGGCCGGTCCGGATGGATCAGCAGACCCAGCATCCCGAGGATCCACGCGGGCGCGGCCCCGGCTGCCGCCATCGCGGTGTACGGCAGGATGTCGGCGGACGTGGGAGAGGCGTGGGCCGCCACCGCGAACGAGAACAGCACCATGATCGCGCCGAGGCCGCTGAGCCGGGTGGCGTCGCAGACGTACTTGGCCGCTCCCGCGACCAGCCCCGTCGCCGCGACGACGACGGCGGCACCGGCCGCGCTCTCCTCCGGGCGTGCCCAGGCCGCGAGCGCCGAACCGCAGGCCACGCACGCCGTCATCGCCAGGGCCACCAGGGCGAGGACCCGGGCGCGGCGGGCGTAGGGCAGGTTGCGGCCGAACGTGGTCGTGAAGGAGCCCAGCATGGCGTACACCGCGAGGTCCGCACGGCCCGCCAGGACGACGGGCACGGCGACCAGCCCCATCGCCAGGGCCGCCCGCAGGGCGAAGACGAGCGCCCCGTCCACGTCGTGCAGGACCAGCGCGCCGCCGGGATGGAGCACCCGCTGCACGTCCGCGGCCGAACGCCGCCGGCCGCGACGGGCGGCGGCAGGGAGGAGGCGGCGGAGGAAGGGCATACAAGGTATATACCTGGTCGTTCCGCCGGACCTCCGGCCGGCCCCCGGCCGCGCCGCGCTCGCCGCACGGAGCCGGCGGCTGGGCGGTCCGTACGAGCGTTCCGTACGCGTCGGAGCCACCGGGCCGCGACCCGCACTCCGGGCTAGGGTCATGACGCATGAGCACCTGGCTGCCTCTGGACGCTGTTCCCCGGCTGTGCTGTGCCGTGGCCCTCGGAGCCGTGATCGGCCTGGCCGTGGGGCTGGGCACCGTCCCGGCGCTGGGTGGCCTGACCGGGATCACCGCGACCGAGCTGCTCTTCGTCCTGGGGGGATGGGTCGTGCTGTGGCCGATGGACGCCGCCGCCACCCGCCGGAACGCGGGGCGTGAGGACTTCCGGCCGGTCACGGAGGAACTGGTGGTGGTGGCGGTCGCGTCGTGCGGGCTGCTGGCCATCGTTCTGCTGCTTCTGCTCGGCCCGGCCGACACCGGGCACGCCGGCGCGGCCATCGCTCTGTGCGGGGTGTTCACGGCGTGGGCCGCGCTGCACCTGATGTACGCGACCCGCTACGCCTACGTCTACTACGCGGCCTCGGGCGGGATCGACTTCAACTCGGACCGTCCCCCGGCGTACCGCGACTTCTTCTACTTCAGTTACAACCTCGGCATGACCTACCAGGTGTCCGACACGGACGTCTCCAGTTCGACGATCCGCGCGATCGTGCTGCGGCACTCACTGCTGTCGTACGTCTTCGGCACCGGCATCCTCGCCACGGCCATCAACCTCGTCATGGGAATCGTCACCGGCTGACGGCGGGGCCGCGGCCCGCAGGTCCCGGGTCCGCGAGTTGCGCGCTGCTCCGCACCGCGTTTCGGTTGAGGGGAACCCTCGTCGGCACCCCGCCCGAAGAGACCGCCGCCGTCCCAGGAGCTGCCATGTCGATGTCGTCCTTCGATTTCGGCTCGTCCGACCCGTTCAGCGAGTTGTTGAACCGGTTCTTCGGAATGTCCCCGGCATCGTCACCTCCGGCGGTGCAACGGGTGCCGATCGGGCGGCTGCTAACCGAGTCCTCGCAGGAGCTCCTCAATCTGGCGGGCCGGCGGGCGATGGAGGACGGGACGTCCGACCTCGACACGGACCATCTCCTGTGGGCGGCGACGAAGGTCGAGCCGGCGCGGGGGCTGCTCGCACGGGCGAGGATGGATCCCGACGCCCTGGCCGCCCGGATCGCCGAGGTCCTCCCCCGGGAGTCGGGGGAGCCGTCCTCGGAACCGGGGCTGACGCCGGCCGCCAAGCGCACCCTCGCCACCGCCTACGAGCGCTCCAGGACGGCCGGCGCGTCGTACATCGGGCCGGAGCACATCCTCGGCGCGCTCCTCGAAGGCGTGGACACGGGCGCCGCCCGGTTGCTGCGGGCCGACGGTGAGGACGGGCAGAAGCTCGCCGGTCTCACGGAGCAGGCGGGCCGCGCCGAGGGGTCCGCCCCCAGGGAGAAGAAGCCCGAGACGACGCTGGACGAGTTCGGACGGGACCTCACCGAGGAGGCGAAGGCCGGGAAACTCGACCCGGTGGTCGGGCGGGCCGAGGAGATCGAGGAGACGGTCGAGATCCTCTCCCGGCGGTCCAAGAACAACCCCGTGCTCATCGGCGAGCCGGGAGTCGGCAAGACCGCGATCGTCGAGGGGCTGGCGCAGCGGATCGTGGCCGGTGAGGTCCCGGGGACGCTGAAGGACAAGCGCGTGGTCGCCCTCGACCTGTCCGCGATGGTGGCCGGCGCGCAGTACCGGGGGCAGTTCGAGGAGCGGCTGAAGAAGGTCATCGAGGACGTCCAGGAGGCCCGCGGCGACATCATCCTCTTCATCGACGAGCTGCACACGGTCGTCGGCGCGGGCGCCACGGGCGAGGGCTCGATGGACGCGGGCAACATGCTCAAGCCGGCCCTGGCGCGCGGAGAACTGCACGTCGTGGGCGCGACGACGATCGACGAGTACCGCAAGTACGTCGAGAAGGACGCCGCGCTCGAACGCCGATTCCAGCCGGTGATGGTCCCGGAGCCCTCGGTGGAGGAGACGGTGCAGATCCTGGAGGGGCTGCGCGACGCGTACGAGGCCCACCACCAGGTCCGCTTCGCCGACGGCGCGCTGGCGGCCGCTGCGGAACTGTCCGACCGCTACGTCAGCGACCGCTTCCTGCCCGACAAGGCCATCGACGTCATGGACCAGGCCGGGGCACGGGTGCGGCTGCGCAGTACGGCGCGTTCGACGCTCGCGGTCGCCGCGGAGGACCGCATCGCCAAGCTGGGGCGGGAGCGGGACCAGGCGGTCGACGCCGAGGACTTCGAGAGGGCCGCGGAGCTGAAGCGGGACATCGCCACGGCGGAGGGCGAGCTCGCGGGCATCGAGGAACGCCGGGAGGGCGTCGTCTCGGTCACCGCGACCGACATCGCGGACGTGATCTCCCGCCGTACGGGGATCCCGGTGTCCCAGCTGACGGCCAGCGAGAAGGAGAAGCTCCTCAGGCTCGAGGAGGAGATGCACTCCAGGATCGTGGGCCAGGACGAGGCGGTCACCGCGGTCTCGCAGGCGGTGCGGCGCAACCGTGCCGGGATGGGGGACCCGAACCGGCCCGTCGGCTCCTTCCTCTTCCTCGGCCCCACCGGCGTGGGCAAGACGGAGCTGGCCAAGACCCTCGCCGAGCTGCTGTTCGGCGAGGAGGACCGCATGATCCGCTTCGACATGAGCGAGTTCCAGGAGAAGCACACGGTCGCCCGCCTGGTCGGCGCGCCTCCTGGATACGTCGGATACGACGAGGCGGGCCAGCTCACCGAGAAGGTCCGGCGGCAGCCCTACAGCGTGGTCCTCTTCGACGAGGTGGAGAAGGCGCACCCGGACGTCTTCAACACCCTGCTCCAGATCCTCGACGACGGGCGCCTCACCGACGGCCAGGGCCGCACGGTCGACTTCAGGCACTGTGTCGTGATCATGACGTCCAACATCGGAGCCCGTCGCATCCTCGGTCACCAGGGCGACGCGTCCGATCTCAAGGACGAGCTGATGGAGGAGCTGCGGGGCCGGTTCCTGCCGGAGTTCCTGAACCGCATCGACGAGATCATCGTCTTCCACAGCCTCACCGAGGACGACCTGTCACGGATCGTGGATCACCTGCTGGCCCGCAGCGAGCGGCGTGTCCACGCGCAGGGCATGCGGCTGGAGGTCACCGAGGCCGCCAAGAAGCTGCTGATCGCCCACGGGCACCAGCCGGAGTTCGGGGCCCGCCCCCTGCGGCGGACCATCCAGACGGAGCTCGACAACCGCATCGCCGACCTCCTGCTCGGCGGTGAGGCGGAGTCCGGCGACACCGTCGTCGCCGATGTGCAGGGTGATTCGCTCCACTGCACCGTCCGAAAGGGTGAGGCGGACCAGGGGGCGCCCGCCGGGGAGCAGGACGCGGACCCGGCCCAGGGAACGGACTCCGGCGAAGGGGCTTGACCCGGGGCGGACGCCACGAGCGCAGCTGAGCCGATCCGAGGAGGAGACGGACATGACGCACCACAAGTCCAACGAAGCGGTCGGAGGCGAGACGGAAGCCGGACGGGGGATGCCCCGGCGGCCCGACCAGGAGGCCCTGGAGCGCCGGACGGTGCTCGACCGCGAGGAAGCCGGGCTCCCCACCCGGGCGCCCGAGGATCCGGACGCCGTGTACCGGGCGGTGCGCGAGCAGGTCGACCACGAGGTGAACACCGGGTCCATGCCCACGGGCACCGCCCCGCGCAGGGACCGCGGATTCCCGCCGACCCGCTACTGAGCCGGACGTGTCCCCCGGCAGGCCGTCGTGTGGCGGCCTGCCGGACCCGCGGTGAGACTGAGGGCACCGGCCCCCTGAAGGCGAGTGGTGCATGAACACCGTTGAGGCAACGATCGAGGTCGCGGTGCCGGTGCGTACCGCGTACAACCAGTGGACCCAGTTCGAGGGTTTCCCCCGGTTCAGCCGTGTGGTGAGACGCGTCGTGCAGGTCACGCCCTCCGTGATGGCGTGGGTCGTGCGTGCCGGCCCGGTGCGCAAGGAGTTCGAGACCGAGATCGTGGAGCAGGTCCCCGACTCCCATGTGGCCTGGCGCAGCCTGGACCGCGGCCCGTGGCACGAGGGCGAGGTCGAGTTCCGGGCCCTCGCTCCGGAGCGTACGGCGATCACCGTACGGATGCGGTTCAGGCGCCGTGGCGCGCACGGTGTGCTCACGGCGGTCCCCGGTGCGGCCGGCCGGATCGTGTGCCAGGAGCTGGCGTGCTTCAAGGAGTTCATCGAGGGGCTGGGAGAAGCCGGCGGGGGCTGGCGGGGGACCATCCGCAAGGGACACGTACGGCCCGGGGAGCCGGAACTGTCGAAGAGCCAGGTGCCCACGTGGCCCGTGGGCTGAGCCTCGGGCGGGACACAGGAGACGAGAGGCAACCCGATGAAGCCGCCCAGTGACGAACCGAAGGACGACCTGACCGTCACCCCGCCCAAGAAGTGGGCCGCCGGCGTTCCCGCGGTCGTGCACGCGCTGGAGTACTCCCTGCAGCAGACGTCCCCGCGGAAGACCGCGGTGGACCTGCTGACGATGAACCAGGTGGACGGGACGGACTGCCCGGGCTGCGCCTGGGCCGACCCCGCCCCCGGTCACCGCAATCGCAACGAGTACTGCGAGAACGGCGCCAAGCACATCAACGACGAGGCGACCGGGAAGCGGATCACCACCGACTTCTTCCGCGCGCACCCGGTCTCCGACCTGGCGGGCCGCTCCGACCTGTGGCTGAACCAGCAGGGCCGGCTCACCCGTCCGATGGTCAAGCGGCCGGACTCCGACCACTACGAGCCGATCAGCTGGCACGACGCCCTGAACCTGCTCGCCGAGGAGCTGAGGGCGCTCGACACACCCGACGAGGCGGTCTTCTACACCTCGGGCAGGGTGAGCAACGAGGCCGCGTTCGTGCTCCAGCTCTTCGCGCGGGCCTTCGGGACCAACAACCTGCCCGACTGCAGCAACATGTGTCACGAGTCGAGCGGCTTCGCCCTGCACGAGACGCTCGGCACGGGCAAGGGAACGGTCAGCCTCAGCGACCTCCACCACGCCGACCTGATCTTCGTCGTGGGACAGAACCCCGGGACCAACCATCCCCGGCAGCTGTCCGCCCTGGAGGAGGCGAAGCTGAACGGCGCCCGCATCATCGCGGTGAACACACTGCCGGAAGCGGGGCTGCTGAGGTTCAAGAACCCGCAGAAGGCCCGTGGACTGGTCGGGCAGGGCGTGGAGATCGCCGACCGTTTCCTGCACATCCGGGCCGGTGGTGACCTGGCCCTCTTCCAGGGGCTGAACCGGCTGCTGCTGGAGGCCGAGGACGAGCGGCCGGGGCAGGTGCTGGACCACGACTTCATCGACACCAACACGAGCGGCTTCGACGAGTTCGCCGGACACGCCCGGGAGATCTCCTGGGACGACGTGATCACCGCCACCGGTCTGACCCGTGAGGAGATCGAGGCGGTCGGTGCCGACGTGCTGCGCAGTGAACGCGTCATCGTCTGCTGGGCCATGGGGGTCACGCAGCACAAGCACGGTGTTCCGACCATCCGGGAGATCGTCAACTTCCTGATGCTCCGCGGGAACCTGGGGCGGGCGGGCGCCGGTGCCTGTCCGGTGCGCGGCCACAGCAATGTGCAGGGCGACCGCACGATGGGTGTCTGGGAACAGATGCCGGACGCCTTCCTGGACGCGCTGCAGCGGGAGTTCGGCTTCGACCCGCCCCGCGCCCACGGGCTGGACTCGGTGAACGCGATCAGGGCGATGGGAGAGGGCCGGATCAAGGTCTTCCTGGGGGTCGCGGGCAACTTCGTCCGGGCCGCCCCCGACAGCGCGGTCACCGAGGAGGCCATGCGGACCTGCCGGCTGACCGCCCACATCTCCACCAAGCTCAACCGGTCCCACACCGTCTGCGGGAGGACCGCGCTCATCCTGCCGACCCTGGGCAGGACCGAACGGGACGTCCAGGCGGGCGGGGAGCAGTTCGTCACGGTGGAGAACTCGATGAGCGAGGTGCACACCTCCCGGGGGCGGCTGAAGCCCGCGTCCAAGCTCCTGCTCAGCGAGGTGGCCATCCTCTGCCGGCTGGCCCGCCGCACCCTCGACGGCCGGGTCGACCTCCCGTGGCAGGAGTTCGAGACCGACTACGGCGCGATCCGCGACCGGATCGCCCGGATCGTGCCCGGACTGCACGACCTGAACCGGCGGGTGACCCGCCCGGGAGGCATCAGGCTGCCCAACCCGGTCAACGAGGGTGTCTTCCCCACCGCCGTGGGCAAGGCCCTGTTCACCCGGAACGCCTGGGAGATGCCGGACGTGCCGGAAGGGCACCTGCTGCTGCAGACCCTGCGCTCCCACGACCAGTGGAACACCGTCCCGTACACGGCCAACGACCGCTACCGGGGGATCCACGGAAGCCGGCGTGTGGTCCTCGTCAACCCCGCGGATCTCGCCGAACTCGGCCTGAGCGCCGGTCAGCGGGTGGATCTCGTCGGTGTCTGGCACGACGAGGCGGAGCGCCGGGCCGAGGGATTCGAGGTGGTGGCGTATCCGACCGCGCGCGGGTCCGCGGCGGCGTACTACCCGGAGACCCAGGTCCTGGTGCCGCTGGACAGTGTGGCCGACATCAGCAACCAGCCCACCTCGAAGGCGGTCCTCGTCCGGCTCGAGCGGACGGTGTGAGTTCCGCGGACCCGGTCCGGCCCTCCAGGGGGCCGGACCGGGCTCCGCGCATGTCAGGGCAGTGGCGGCGGGAAGAGCAGTTACACACCGGAGGGCAGGGCATTCATGCCGGGACCGAGACGACATCCTCACCTCCCCCGGCGCCGGGGCGACCGGGCGGCGACGGACCAGATGGTGCGGACGCTGCTCCGGCGGCGCAAGAAGGCCCTGGCCGCCGAGGACGTGACGGTGACCGATCCGCCGAAGGTGCGCCGCGCCGTGACGGCGGCGGCGCTCGGCAACACCATGGAGTGGTTCGACTTCGGTGTCTACGCCTATCTCGCGGGCACCCTCGGCAAGGTCTTCTTCCCGTCGAGTTCACCGGGCGCACAGGTGGTGTCGACCTTCGCGACCTTCGCCGCGGCCTTCCTCGTACGGCCGCTCGGCGGGCTGGTGTTCGGCCCGCTCGGTGACCGGGTGGGGCGCCAGAAGGTTCTGGCGGTCACCATGATCATGATGGCGGCGAGCACCTTCGCGGTGGGTTTCCTCCCGTCGTACGCCACGATCGGTTTCGCCGCCCCGTTGCTGCTGCTGGTGTGCCGTCTGGTGCAGGGCTTCTCCACCGGCGGTGAGTACGCGGGTGCCACGACCTACATCGCGGAGTACGCGCCGGACAAGCGGCGCGGCTTCCTGGGCAGTTGGCTGGACTTCGGCACCTTCGTCGGCTATTCGCTCGGCTCCGGCCTGGTGACCGTGCTGACCGCGGTGCTCGGTACGGACGGGCTGACGGACTGGGGATGGCGCATCCCGTTCTTCGTCGCGGGCCCGCTCGGCCTGATCGGTCTGTACATGCGGCTGAAGCTGGAGGAGACCCCCGCCTTCCAGCGCGAGGAGGAGGCACAGGCCGAAGTGGCGGCCGAGGGCGATCCCGTCGAGCAGGCACGCCAGTCCGGCAAGGGCCGTCTCAAGGAGATCTTCACCGGGCACTGGGAAGCGGTGCTCATCTGCATGGGCCTGGTCCTGCTCTACAACGTCACGAACTACATGGTGACTTCCTATCTGCCGACCTACATGTCCAGCACGCTCGGCGAGCCGGAGGCGACGGCCCAGCTCCTGGTCCTCGGCACGATGCTGCTCGTGGTGCTGACCATCACGACCGTCGGGAGGTCCTCCGACCGCTGGGGCCGTCGCCCGGTGTTCATGGGCGGGAGCGTGGCACTCGTCGTCCTCGCGGTGCCCGCGTTCCTGCTCATCCGGGAGGGCGGCATCCTGCTGCCGGCGATCGGCTGCGGGGTCCTCGGGCTGCTGCTGGTCTGCTTCGCGGGGACCTCCGCCTCGACCCTGCCGGCGCTGTTCCCGACCCGTCTCCGGTACGGCGCCCTGTCGATCGCCTTCAACATCTCCGTGTCGCTGTTCGGCGGGACCACTCCCCTGTTCACCTCCGCGCTCGTGGAGGCGACCGGCAACGACATGGTCCCGGCGTACTACCTGATGGTCGCGGGCGCCGTCGGGCTCGTCGCGGCGTTCTTCCTGCACGAGACGGCGGGCAAGCCGCTGCGTGGCTCCGGGCCCATGGTGGAGACCCCGGAGCAGGCGCGTGTCCTCGTCGCGCGCAGCAGGACGCGGGCGGGCCGGCAGGCGCGTGACGTGTGGATCCGGATGCGCCACCCATGGGGCGGGAACGGCGACAAGCACTGAGCACGGCCGGGTCCCGCGCCGCTCCCGGCGGCCCCCGCGAGGGATGCCACCCTGTGCGGCGCAGCGGTGTCCTGGCAGGTCAGGCCGACAAAAGCAGCGTAAAACGGATAACCCCAAGATTGGGGCTCCCCAACCAGCACATCGTGGGCTTAACTTATGTGTCATGACCTCCCCCCGCTCCACCTACGGCAGCGGCTACTACGCCACGCCGTCGTTCCCCGACACCCCGATCTACGACTCCCTGGTCGCCGAGCGGGGGACCCCTCAGATCGCGCCGATCCGGGTCCCCGCCGCCTACGACACCGGGAACAGCTATCTGCCCGCGCTTCCGTCGGCGCTCCCGGCACTGCCCGCCGCCCCTTCGCAGCACACCGGGTCCTACGGCTACCCGCAGCAGGCACCGCAGCCGCAGTACCAGAACGCCGGGATGCAGCAGGCGCCGATGATGCAGCCCGCACAGCTGCAGCACGCGCCGGCGCCGTACATCCCGCAGCAGCCGTCGGCGCCGCGCGGCTACCAGCAGGCACAGCAGCCGCAGCGGCCCGGTACGGGGTACGAGGCGATGCGTCCCGCCTCGCCGCGGCCCGCGTCGCCTCGGCCCGCGCCGACTCCCGCGCAGTCGCCCTACGAGGACCCGTACAACCGCCCGTACCAGAGCCGGGGGTACTGACGGGCCCTGCCGCGCACTGTCAGTGACGGCTGGCAGGATGTCGGCATGGTCTCTCCTGTACTCGGTGCCGCATATGTCCACCCGGTCAAGTCGCTGGCCGCCCGTGCGGCCGACGCGGTGGCCGTCGAGCCATGGGGACTCGACGGCGACCGCCGCTGGATGCTGATCGACGGCGAGGACAGGGTCGTCACCCAACGTCAGCAGCCCGGTATGGCCCTGCTGTCCGCCGAGCCGTTGCCCGGCGGCGGGCTGGCCCTGTCGGCATCCGGGAGTCCGACGCTGGTGGTGGAGGTGCCCGATCCGGCCGGCACGGTCGTCGCCGAGCTCCACAGGAGCAAGGTGACGGTGGTGGTGGCCGCGGAGGCGGCCCACGCCTGGTTCGGCGCGCGTCTCGGTGCGGAGGTCCGGCTCGTCCATCTCGACGCGCCGTCGCACCGCAGACCCGTCGATCCGGCTTTCGGACGGCCGGGCGAGACCGTGTCGCTCGCCGACGCCTATCCGCTGCTGCTCACCACGCGGGCCTCGCTGGACGCGCTCAACTCGCTGGTGGCCCAGGGGGACCACCCGGACGAGGGGCCGCTGCCGATGGACCGGTTCCGGCCGAATGTGGTCGTGGAGGGCACGGCGCCCTGGGCCGAGGACGGCTGGCGGCGGATCGCGATCGGGGAGGTCGCGTTCCGCGTCGTCAAGCCGTGCGGCCGCTGCGTCATCACGACCACCGACCAGCGGACCGGGGAGCGGGGCAAGGAGCCGCTGCGTACGCTCGCGCGGCACCGCAAGGACGGGAAGTACCTGCTCTTCGGGCAGCACATGATCCCGGAGGGCACCGGGGTGATCCGGGCCGGGGACCCGGTGCGCGTCCTCGGCTGACGGGACGGGGCCCTCGGCCGACGGGTCTTCGCGGCGGCCCCGTCGCGGAGAAGGAACTCGGGGAGGGCCGTGGGCCGTTGGCGGCGTGAAATTGCTCTCTCTTCGCCGTCCGAGGAGGCATTCGCCGCTCTCCCGGGTTATCACGGACAGGGAAGGGGGTGCATGACTGTGCGAGTGGTTCTGGGAATCCGGCGGTGGCGGCGCAATCCCGTGTGCCGGGCCACCGATCGTCATGAGGCGTGGCTGGCTCTGGTCGCCCTGCTGCTGATGGTGGTGGCGGCACCGGCGGTCGGCTGGAGAGCCGGCTCGCTGACGGACGACGCGCTCCGACGGACCGTGCGTGCCCAGCACGAGCAACGCCATCCCACCGAGGCCGTGGTGGTCCGCGCCTCGGGCACCTCGCGCTTCGCCCAGGACCCCGAGGCGGTCGTCACCGAGGGCTCCATGCGGACGTCGGTGGTGGCCGACTGGCTCGCCCCGGACGGTACGGCACGCACGGGCACCGTGTCGACGGCGTCGACGAAGACCGATCCCGGCGCCCGGATCCAGATCTGGACGGACGACCGGGGCCACCCCGCGATGCGTCCCATGGACCTGTCGACGGCCCGTACGCACGCGGCGCTCGCGGGTATCGGAGCGACGCTGGTCGCGGGCGGTCTCACGGAAATCGTCCGCAGGATCGTCGTATGGCGCATGATGCAACGGCGGTACGCCCGGCTCGACCGCGCCTGGGCCGAAGTCGGTCCCGACTGGGGCAGAACGGGTACGGGCAGCTGACCCCGTGGCCGCCGGTCCGCCCCGTATCCGGCTGACCAGTGGCCTTCCGCGGCCGACCCGTCAACTCGCGCCCCTCACGCGCGCTACGGTGGACCGGCCCGCCCGACTCCTCGGCAGGCGGGGCGTGAGGCTGCCGGCGGACCGGCGGCGCACGCGGACAGGCACGAGGCAGCGCACACGGCACGAGGTGGGGGCACAGCAGCACCATGGCACAGGGCACGGTCCAGGTGACGCACACCGGCACATCGCGATGGCGGCGCCGTACAGGCGAATACGCATCCCTCACCGCCGCCCTGGAGGCCGCAGCGGACGGTGACGTCCTCACCGTCGCCCCCGGCACCTACCGGGAGAATCTCGTCGTGGACCGCGCGGTGACGCTGCGCGGCCCCGAGGGCTCCGCGGGCTCCGTGCGGATCGCGCCGGCCGACGGGGTCCCCCTGACCGTCCGCGCCTCCGCCGTCGTCCAGGACCTCCATGTGGAGGGCCAGGACTCGGCCGCCCCGGCGCTGCTCGTCGAGGAGGGCTCCCCCGAGCTGTCGGACCTGCGCATCGTGACCCGGTCGGCCGCCGGGGTGGAGGTGCGGGGCGCCGCGAGGCCCACGGTGCGCCGCTGCACGGTCGACAACCCGGCCGGGGTGGGCATCGCCGTACTCGACGGCGCGGGCGGCGTGTTCGAGGAGTGCGAGGTCGTCTCGGCGGGCCAGTCCGGTGTCTCGGTGCGCGACGGCGCCCACCCGCGTCTCGACCGCTGCCGTGTGCACCACGCGTCGGGAGCGGGCCTGAGCGTGACCGGCGAGGGCAGCGGCCTGGAGGCCGTGGGCTGCGAGGTGTACGAGATCAAGGGCAGCGGGGTGCAGATCACCTCGCGCGGCAACGCGCACCTCACGGACTGCACGGTGCACCGTACGTCCGCCGACGGGGTCACCCTGGACACCGACGCGGTCCTCACGCTCGCGGACTGCGACATCCACGACATCCCGGAGAACGCGGTCGACCTGCGCTCCCGTTCGGTGCTCACGCTGACCCGCTCCACCGTCCGCAGGTTCGGCCGCAACGGTCTCTCGGTGTGGGATCCGGGCACCCGCGTCGACGCCAACCAGTGCGAGATCCACGACAGTACGGGCGACTACCCGGCGGTCTGGGTGAGCGACGGGGCCACGGTGATACTCGACTCGTGCCGCGTCCACGACGTGCCCGACGCCCTGTTCGTCCTGGACCGGGGCTCACGCGCCGATGTCGTGGACAGCGATCTGACCCAGATCCGCAACACGGCGGTCTCGGTGAGCGACGGGGCCACCGCCCAGCTCGACGACTGCCGGATCCGCGAGGCGTCCACCGGGGCGTGGTTCCGTGACCACGGCAGCGGCGGCACGCTGAACAACTGCACCATCGACGCGGCGCAGACCGGGGTCATCGTGACCAAGGGCGCCGACCCGACCATCGAGAGGTGCACGGTCACCTCGCCGGCGGAGGCCGGTTTCTACGTCTCCGCCGAGGGCCGGGGCACGTTCGACAGCTGCCGGGTCACCGGGAGCGACGGGTACGGCTTCCACGTGATGGACGGCTGCCGTTCCACCCTCACCCGGTGCCGGACCGAGCGGTGCGCGCGCGGCGGCTACGAGTTCGCCGACGGCTCCGGAGGCGACGGGCAGGCGGGCGGTCCGGTGGCGCGGGACTGCACCAGCGACGAGAGCGGCCTGCGCGCCGGGTCCGCTCCCCCGGCCCCGGCGGTGCTGACGGCGACACAGGCCACGCCCGGGCTGCTCGGCGCGCTGCCCGGGCAGCGCCCCGCGGAGCCCGCCCCCGCCCCCGCGGCTCCCGCCGAACCGGCCCGGGACTCCGGTGCCGTGCTGGGCGAGCTCGACGCGCTGGTCGGCCTGGACAGCGTCAAGCGCGAGGTGCGGGCGCTGACCGACATGATCGAGGTGGGCCGGCGCCGCATGCTGGCCGGTCTGAAGGCGGCGTCGGTCCGCCGCCACCTGGTCTTCACCGGCTCCCCCGGCACGGGCAAGACGACGGTGGCCCGGCTGTACGGGGAGATCCTGGCCTCGCTGGGGGTCCTGGAGCACGGCCATCTCGTCGAGGTGTCCCGTGTCGACCTGGTCGGCGAGCACATCGGGTCCACGGCCATCCGTACGCAGGAGGCGTTCGACCGGGCGCGCGGCGGGGTCCTGTTCGTGGACGAGGCGTACGCCCTCTCGCCCGAGGACTCCGGCCGCGACTTCGGCCGGGAGGCCATCGACACGCTGGTGAAGCTGATGGAGGACCACCGAGACGCCGTGGTGGTGATCGTGGCCGGGTACACGCACGAGATGGAGCGCTTCCTCACCGTCAACCCCGGTGTGGCGTCCCGCTTCTCCCGGACCATCACCTTCAGCGACTACGAACCGGACGAGCTGCTGCGGATCGTCGAGCAGCAGAGCGACGAGCACGAGTACAGCCTGGCGGAGGGCACCGGGGAGGCGCTGGTCAAGTACTTCACGGCGCTTCCCAAGGGCCCCGCCTTCGGCAACGGCCGGACGGCCCGCCAGACCTTCGAGTCGATGGTGGAGCGGCATGCGGGCCGGGTCGCCCAGCTCACGGAGCCGAGCACGGACGACCTGACCATGCTCTATCCCGAGGACCTTCCGGCGCTGCCCTGAGCGGCACCGCCCCGGTCCTGCGCGCCCGTGCCCGCCTGCTGGGGGACGACGGGCCCGAGCCGTTCCAGCAGGGCGGCGCGTTCGACGGCGAAGACCGGGTCGGCCTGGTAGTCGGAGTGGCCCAGGACCGGTTCCGGCAGCGGGTGTTCGATGGTGCGGCCGTAGACCAGCGGGTCCTTCAACGGGCCCCGGTCCACCTCGTGGCCCTGCCCCTCGTCGATCCTGACCGGACCGCCGATCGGGTCCGTCGCACGCCAGAGGTTGCGCCAGCAGTGGACGGAGCGCTGGAGCCCTTCGAGGGGGACGCGGCCGAAGTAGGCCGGGAACCAGCGCCCGTACAGCCGCTCGATCGGGGAGCCGTACGTGAGGAGCGCGACCCTGCGGCGGGCCGTGTCGGGGAGCTGCCACACCGCCGCGGCGGCGAGCACGCTGCCCTGGGAGTGGCCGGAGATGACGAGCCGGCCGCGGGTGCTTCCCGTCCAGGCGCACATCCGGGACGAGAGGTCGGGGACGGCCCGCTCCGCGTAGCAGGGCGGTGCGAAGGGGTGGGCGGCGCGCGGCCAGAACGTGCCCACGTCCCAGAGGATGCCGACGGTGCGCCGCGCGGAGACGTCGCGGTAGGCGCGGCGGCCCAGGGCGACGAGCAGTATCACGCCGAAACCGGTCATCCAGGAGCCGGTCGACTGGGCGGTCTCGGCGGCCGATTCGACGAACGGGCCCGTGCCGTCCGTCGCGAGGCCGGGGACCTCTCCGGTGAGCCAGGATCCGGTCACGGCTCCGGCGCCGAGCAGCAGGGTGGCGGCGGACAGCAGTCCGAGGATGCCGGGCGCGGAGTCGGTGAGCGCGGCGGTGGCGCGGGTGCGCGCGATGTGCCGGGTGCGTCCGGGCTCGGGGTGCTTCTCCCCGTACTCCGCCTCGATCACGGGTCCGAGCCGGCGGGCGTGACGGGCGGTGCGGACCACCAGCCAGACGACGGGCGGCAGCAGGAGGAGCAGCAGGACCGGGATGACGGAGGCCTGCCAGCTGAGGAGCACGGGCGGTCCCTCTATGTCGGCGCCCGCGCCCATGCCGGGGGTGCCGGGGCCGTCGAGCCAGTCGGCCACGCGCTGGGCGATCCCGCCGGTCATCACCCCGCCGAGGGCGCAGGCGAGCATGGCCACCGCCGGCCCGCCGAGGCCGTGGAGGGTGGTGCGCGGTTCGGGGACGCGCCGGTAGAGGCTCAGGGCCACCACGGCGAGTACGACGACGAGCAGGCCCTGGCCCAGGGCGAGGGCGCGGAAGACGGCCTCTCCGGGGAGGGCGCCCGAGGACACCCAGGCGGGACGCGACCAGGCGGCGTAGACGAGGGCGCAGACCAGCAGGGCGAGGGCGGTACCGGGCAGGAAGGTCGTGAGGGCCCGGTCGAGCCGGTTGTCGAGGCGTCGCTCGCTGCGTCCCCGGTGGCAGATCACCGCGAGGACGACGAGCGCGCACAGCGCGAGGACGGTCTCGAACAGGGCGCCGGCCACCTCGGGTACGGGGCTGTCGGCGGCCCGGTCGTGACGTGCCGCCGCACCGCCGACCGCCGCCGCGACGGTGAGGAACCCGGCGGCGGTGTGCGCCGCGCGCAGCCGGGCCACCAGCCTGCGTCCGTACCAGAAGCCGGGCCTGCCGAGAGCGGGGCGGACGAGGGGTGCTCCGGACGGGGCTCCGGCGTCCGCGCCCGTGGTCCGGTCGGCGTCCGAGACGTCGTCCGTCTCCGTGTCCGCGTCCGGGGCGTCGTCCGTGTCGTCGTCCGTGGTCCCGTCGTCGTCCGTGCCCGTGCTGTCCGGCCGCTCCCAGGTCAGGGGCCGCTGCGACTCGTAGGCGCTCCACGTGCGGTTGGAGAGGTACCAGAGCAGGCCCACCACCGCGGTGGGCACGAGTGCCGCGACGGCGAGGCGGCGGCCGGGCTGGGCGAACCATCCGTCCTGCTCCGTGGAGAGGAACCCGAGCCAGGAGCGCTGCCCGGAGCACTCGGGCGTCCCCGCGCACTGCCAGGCCACCAGGTCCAGGGCGACCTCGCAGGCGGCGGCCGTCAGCAGCACGGTCAGGCTGAGCGCGAGGAGCCGCACCAGCACCCCGTAGAGCCGGACCGCCCGGGCGCTCCCCCGTGCCGCGGGGCGCATCCAGTGGGCGAGGTTGACCACCATGAAGGGCAGCAGGAGCAGCCACAGGGCGCGGGAACCGTTGCCCGAGGTGAGGTTGGACCAGCAGTAGGCCTCGGCGACGGGCCCATCCCGGTGGCGCTCGGGGTGCTGTTCGGCGCCGACGTCCTCGGTACGCCGGTGGACGGCGGCCGTGGCGTCCCCGGTGATCCTGGTCGTACGGGGGTCACCGAGCATCTCCTGCGGGGTGGTTCCGCCGACACCGTGGACGAGCAGTTCCAGTGCGGCGCCACCGCTGTGCGCGGCCTCGGTCCGGGGTGCAGGGGGCAATGTCGGTGACTCGCTCTCTGGTCCGTCGGCGCGTGGCCGGTGGGGGACGGCTGGGTTGAGCTGATGCGCAGTCACCACCATCTCCGACGGGAGGGGTCCGCCGCACCGGCTCTCACCGAATCTCCCCAGTGGGACGGCCTGCGGGGGTGCGTGGCAGGATGGGCGCGTCCCGCAGGACCGCTGCCGGACCGTGCGGACAGAGGGAAGGACCGGGGCCCGGCGTTGAGCGAGAACCAGAATCTGCTCGCGGAGCAGCGGCGCGCGCTCATTCTCGACGATGTGCGCAAGCGCGGCGGGGTCAGAGTCAACGAGCTGACCCGCAAGCTGAGCGTCTCCGACATGACCATCCGCCGGGATCTGGACGCGCTGGCGCGCCAGGGTGTGATCGAGAAGGTCCACGGCGGTGCCGTCCCGGTCGTCGAGGCGAGCACGCACGAGCCCGGCTTCGAGGCCAAGTCGACGCTGGAGCTCAGTGCCAAGGAGGACATCGCGCGCACGGCGGCCGCGATGGCGGTGCCCGGCAGCGCGATCGCGCTCTCCGGCGGTACGACGACATTCGCACTGGCGCGGCACCTCCTGGACGTGCCCGGGCTGACGGTGGTCACGAACTCGGTGCGGGTCGCGGACGTGTTCCACGGCGCGCAGCGCCCGGGCGCGTCGGGCGGTGCGCGGGCCGGTGCGGCCACGGTGGTGCTGACCGGTGGGGTCCGTACGCCGTCGGACTCGCTGGTCGGGCCGGTCGCGGACCGGGCGATCGGCTCGCTCCACTTCGACGTGCTGTTCCTCGGGGTGCACGGGATCTCGGTCGAGGCCGGTCTGTCCACGCCCAATCTCGCGGAGGCCGAGACGAACCGCCGCTTCGTACGGGCGGCCCGGCGCGTCGTCGTGGTGGCCGACCACACCAAGTGGGGCACGGTGGGCCTGAGTTCGTTCGCCGCGCTCGACGAGGTCGACGCCTTCGTCACGGACGCGGGTCTGCCGGACGCGGCCAGGCTGGAGATCGAGGAGCATCTGCCGGGCCTGGTGGTGGCGGACGGCCCTGCGGACGAGTAGTCCGCCCCGGGCTTACGACGACCGCCCCGCCACCCTCCGCCTGCGGGGCTCACGGGCGCCGGACGTCCTAGGATCGGACCGTGGCCGTATTCCGCATCGAGCGCTTCACGCCCCTCCCCGCCGCCGAGGCGTGGCGACGGGTGACCGACTGGGAGCGGCACGGCGGGACCGTTCCGTTCACCTCGGTCACCGTCCCCGGGGGCCTGCCCACCAGGACCGGCACGGTCTTCGTGGCCCGGACCGGCGTGGGGCCGCTGGGCTTCGACGATCCGATGGAGGTCGTGCGGTGGACCCCGCCGGCCGCCGGCCGGGCGGGGCTGTGCCGGCTGGAGAAGCGCGGGGCCGTGGTGCGCGGCCGTGCGTCGATCGACGTCTGCCCGACCGGTTCGGGTTCGCATGTGATCTGGGTCGAGGAGCTGCGGGTGAGGCTGCTGCCCCGCTGGGCCGATCCGCTGCTGGCGAGCGCCGGGCGGCGGGTCTTCACCCGTGAGCTCGGCACCCTGCTCGACGACTGAGGGAGCCCGGAACGCACCCCGGCGACCGCCCAGGAGGGGCGCCGAGGGGTCTGCTGAGGTATCCCGGACTCATGGACGTGCGGCAGTGGACGGATGAGCTCCAGGAGGGATCCCGGTGGAGCCGGGCACTTCTCGTGGTGCCGTTCGCCCTGATCGCCGTCGTGACGGTCGTCGACATCAATGTCCCGCCCGGGGTGCATCTCGGCCCGTTCCTGGTGGCGGCGCCGGCGCTGACCGCGACGTTCGCCGGTCCGCGTCCCACCGCCCTGGTCGGCGCGGTGGCGGTGCTGGCCCAGGCCGTCGTGGCCGTGACCCGTTCCAGCATCACCGATCTCAATCACATGTACCAGATCGCCGCTCTGTTCCTGATCTCGGCCATCGTCACGTTCTTCGCCCACCTGCGGGAGCGCAGGGCGGCGGAGCTGGTGCGGCTGCGCACCGTGGCCGAGGCGGCGCAGCGCGGCATCCTCCGGCCCCTGCCCGCACGCAGTGGCCCGCTGCGTCTGGCCTCGGTCTACCTGGCGGCCGAGGCGGGGGCCCAGCTCGGTGGTGATCTGTACGCGACGGCGCGCACGGCCGGGGGGACCCGTCTGATCATCGGTGACGTCCGCGGCAAGGGCCTCGACGCCATCAGCAGTGCCGCGGGGGTGCTGGGCGCCTTCCGTGCGCTGGCGCGCCAGGAGGAGCACCTGCCCGATCTGGTCACCCGTCTGGAGAGCAGTGTCGCCGCCCACCGGATCGACTCCCTGAACGAGACGGGCGCCCGGCCCGAGAACGCCGCGGTCGCGGAGGACGCCGCGGGCCAGGACATCGCGGAGGCCTTCGTCACCGCGGCCGTCCTGGACATCCCGGATGCGGGGCCGGAGCTCCGGCTGGTCAGCTGCGGGCATCCCCCGCCTCTGCTGCTGAGGGGCGGACGCGTGCACGCCCTGGACGCGACCCGGCCGGCTCCGCCCCTCGGCGTCGGGCCGCTGACGGACGACGGGCCGGCCGAGGATCTGTTCACCTTCCGTGCCGGGGACCTGCTGCTGCTGTACACGGACGGGGTCACCGAGGCGCGGGACGGTTCCGGGCGCTTCTACCCGCTGGCCGAGCGGCTGGGTTCGTGGCCGGGGACGGGGCCCGGGCCCCTGGTCGAGCGGCTGTGCGCCGATCTGCTGCGCCATGCGGGCGGCCACCTGGGCGACGACGCCGCCATGGTCGCCGTGGAACGCCTCCCCGGCCCTGGGTGAGGGCTCCGGACGAGGGCCCCCGGGGCCTCCGGAGTGCCCCCGGCTCAGGAGGACCAGGTGCCGGTGGCCATGAAATGGTCGATGGTCTCCGTGTACGGCCGGATGTCGAGGCCCTGCGCGCTCAGCCAGTCGTCGGAGTAGTACTTGTCGAGGTAGCGGTCGCCGGGGTCGCAGAACAGCGTCACGACGCTTCCGGTGGTTCCCCGTTCCACCATCTCGGCCACGAGCCTGAGGGCGCTCCACAGCCCGGTGCCGGTCGATCCGCCCGCCTTGCGGCCGATGGCGCGCTCCAGCATCCGGACCGCCGCGACACTGGCCGCGTCGGGCACCTTCATCATCCGGTCGATGGCCCCGGGCACGAAGCTCGGCTCCATCCGGGGTCTGCCGATGCCCTCGATGCGTGATCCGCAGTCGCTGGTGGCCAGTTGGTCGTGGCGGGTCCATCCGTCGAAGAAACAGGAGTTCTCCGGGTCCGGTACGCAGATCCGCGTGTCGTGCTGCATGTACCGGACGTAGCGCCCGATGGTCGCCGAGGTGCCGCCGGTGCCCGCGGTGGCGACGATCCAGGCGGGTTCGGGGTATCTCTCCAGCCTCAGCTGCTGGTAGATGGACTCGGCGATGTTGTTGTTGCCCCGCCAGTCGGTGGCGCGTTCGGCGTAGGTGAACTGGTCCATGTAGTGGCCGCCCGTCTCGGCCGCGAGGGCCGCCGACTCCTCGTACAGCCTGCGGGAGTCGTCGACGAAGTGGCACTGGCCGCCGTGGAATTCGATCAGGCGGCACTTCTCGGGGCTGGTGGTCCGGGGCATCACCGCGACGAACGGCACACCGATCAGCTTCGCGAAGTACGCCTCCGAGACGGCCGTGGAGCCGCTGGAGGCCTCGATGACCGGCTTGCCGCGGCGGATCCAGCCGTTGCAGAGTCCGTAGAGGAAGAGCGAACGGGCCAGCCGGTGCTTGAGACTGCCCGTGGGGTGCGTCGACTCGTCCTTCAGGTAGAGGTCGATGCCCCAGTGCTCCGGCAGCGGGAAGCGCAGGAGATGGGTGTCCGCGGAACGGTTGGCGTCCGCCTGGACCTTGCGTACCGCCTCCTTGAGCCAGGCACGGTAGTCCGGGTCGCTCCGGTCGACGTCGACGGTCTCCACGACGCCACCGCGGGGTGTGTGCTCACTGGTGTCCATCAGCGGGTCTCCTTCGGGTGACGGCGTTCTCCGTGGGGCCTACGATATTCCCCCCACCTGCGCAAACGTTTACTTTGGCGTCCCATAGGCCTCCCTTGGCCCAGGGGCACCGGCCGCCCCGCCGGGCCGCGCCGGCGGTCGGGACGCGGCGGAAAGCGGCCGGTTTCGGTGGCGATGAGGCCTGGTGTCAGGGCCCTCTCCATGGGCAGACTTGCAGAAGCCGGTACAAGGGGGGCGAAGTCGCCATGGCCGAGACAGAGTTCAGCGCTGCGGATTTCGGCGCAACGGAGTTCGGCACCGCCGACTTCAGGGCGAGTGACGTGAGGATCCGACGGTGGGCGCGGTCACTGACCCGGGCCGGCCAGGTGATCGTGGAGGACGGCCGGATCGCGCTGCTGACGAGCAACGGGCGGGAGATCGCCAGCGCCCCGGTGTCGGCGGTGAGCGCGGCCAGACCGTGGTTCCTGGCCGCCGACTCGGCGATCGCCCGCATCGACGGGGTGCGGTACCGGCTGACCATGGGCCAGCGCAACCGCAGGCCCGGCGGGGCCGCCCCGGTCCGCAGATTCCTGGAGGTCCTGCGGAGCGCCGCGGGCCGACGGGTCTGACGCTACGGCCCGGTACAGACACCGCGAGTTGCGGAGCCCAACCCCCTGAGTCACGCTGGTCACACGTCACTGATGGTGTACCGGCGGTGACAGCGAAAGCCGCCCTCGCCGGGAACCGTTCAGGGCGGACCACGCATGACCAGAAACAGCAGTCAGCCATCTGCTGGATCCGTTCCTTCGTCTTCTTCCGGACCTATTTCGGGGAGTCGCAGCCGTGATCAGCGAGCCAAGCAGGCACTGCGCGGTGGAGCTCCAGGCCCTGCCGTCGCGGATCGGTCAGGTCCGCAGAATCATTTCGGCGCAACTGCGCTACTGGCATCTCGATCCTCTGATCGACCAGGCAGCGCTCGGTGTCACCGAACTGCTGACCAACGTCCACCGGCATGCACAGCCGGACAAATCATGCACCGTCGAGATCGAGCTGCTGCTCGACCGGCTGACGGTGTCCGTCCACGACCACGACCCCCGGCTGCCGACCGTGTGCGACGCCGATCAGTCCGCCACCTCCGGGCGCGGACTGGCGATGATCGCCGCGGTCAGCGAGAGCTGGGGTGTACGACCGAGCGATGACGCGGGCAAAGTCATCTGGTTCACCCTGCCCGCACCATCGTTCACCACCGCTCTGCCGCCTCTCCCGGTGTACGGGTCGACGACCGACGGCCCGTTCGGCTCGGACGTCGTGGGACTCATGGAGCCGGTGGCGGCACGGACACGCACCCGGTCGGCCGTGGTCGGCTGACGGGAGAGCGGCCGCGCACCGTGCGCAGCACACCACGCCGCGCACAGCACCCAGGAGCGCGTCGATCCACTCGTGATCGACGCGCTCCGCTCCGTTTCACGCCCGGCCCCGGCCTTCCGCGGTCATGCCGGGCCGTCCTTGTCGTAGCGGCCGTAGGGCTCGTCCAGGACGGAGAGCCTGCGCCAGTACTCGTCCTCGTCGATCTCCCCCGCGGCGAACCGCCGTCCGAGGAGGCCGATCGGCGACCGGTCGTCGGCGGGGCCGCCCCGCCTGACGCCGTGCGGCTGCCACGGGCCACGGCGGCCGCGCCAGACGGTGCGGCGCAGCAGCGTGACGACGCCGACGGCGACCACCGCCCAGATGATCGGGAAGAAGAGGATCCAGGGTCCGGGTCCTCCGTAACTCGCCAGGGTGTTCATCTCGGTCAGCTCCTCGGTGAGGGATTCGTCGTCACGTTCCGGTCGTTTACGAGCCTGTCTCGGGGAGCGGCCGGAAGCGTCGTACGGCCGGCGGCGGTTGCCGTACGACGGCGGGAGTACACCGTGGCCGGATGCCTGCTCCCCCCGGGCAGGGCGCGCCGTGGATTCTGTACCTACTGGTATGTACAGTGGGCGCATGAGCACTCCGGAACGGTTGATCGGGGCCACCCAGGAGCTCCTGTGGGAGCGCGGATACGTGGGCACCAGCCCCAAGGCGATCCAGGAGCGTGCGGGGGCGGGCCAGGGCAGCATGTATCACCACTTCGCGGGCAAGCCCGATCTGGCGCTCGCCGCGGTGCTCCGCACCTCCGCGGAGATGCGGGAGACGGCCGGGCGCCTGCTGGACGGCCCCGGATCGGCGTACGAGCGGATCTCGGCCTATCTGCTGCGCGAGCGTGAGGTGCTGCGGGGCTGTCCGGTGGGGCGGCTGACGATGGACCCCGAGGTGGTGGCCAGCGACGCGCTGCGCGCCCCGGTGGAGGAGACCATCGGCTGGCTGCGGGAGCGGCTCGCCGAGATCCTCCAGGAGGGCCTGGACGCGGGCGAGTTCGCGCCCGGAACGGCCCCCCGGGAGGTCGCGGCGACGATCGTGGCCACCGTCCAGGGCGGCTATGTCCTGGCCCGCGCGTCCGGGTCGGCGCACGCCTTCGACTCGGCCGTCCGGGGACTGCTCTCCCTGCTCGCCCCGCACGTCCCGCACGTCCCGTCGAACCGTCCGGCCTGAGGAGCACACGCGTGCACGCCATGCAGTACGAGATCACCCTGCCCGCCGACTACGACATGGGGATCATCCGCGAGCGGGTCGCGACCCGGGGCCATCTCCTCGACGCCTTCCCGGGGCTGGGACTCAAGGCGTATCTGGTCCGCGAACGCGGGGAGACCTCACCGGTCAACCAGTACGCCCCGCTGTACCTGTGGTCGGCCCCGGAGGGCATGAACAGCTTCCTGTGGGGCCCTGGATTCCAGGGCATCGTCGACGACTTCGGCCGCCCGGAGGTCCAGCACTGGACCGGACTCCACTACGAGGAGGGCGCCGCCCCAGGGGCACTCCCCCGCACCGCCGTCCGCCGCCGCGAGCGGATCGCGGACACCGTCCGGCCGGCCGCGGCGGTGGAGGCCGCACTGGAGGAGAGCCGCCGGCTGGCCGGCACCCCGGGCAACATCGCCACCGCGCTGGCCGTCGATCCGCGCCACTGGGAGCTGTTGCACTTCACCCTCTGGGAGGACGAGCCGTCCGGTGCGCCGGGCGACCGCTACGAGGTGCTGCACCTGTCGTCGCCGGAGCGGGACCGGCTGGGGCGGGGGAAGCAGTGGTGACCCGGGTCCGCACGGTCCTCGGTGATGTTCCCGCCGGGGAACTCGGGGTCTGCGACGCGCACGACCACCTCTTCATCCGTACGCCGGTGCTGCCGGGGCTGGAGCTGGACGACCCGGAGGGGGCCGGTGAACGGCTGCGGGACTTCCAGGCGCTGGGCGGGCGGACGGTCGTCCAGTGGACCCCGTACGGGATGGGCAGGCGGCCCGTGGACCTGGCGTCCCTCTCGCGGGCTGCCGGGACCCGGATCGTCGCGGCGACCGGGCTGCACCAAGCGGCCCATTACGCGCCCGAGTTGCTCGGCCGGATCATGCCGGAGCTGGAGGAGCTGTTCGTCTCGGAGATCACGGACGGGATCGGGGCGACGGACGTGCGGGCGGGGCTGATCAAGGTGGCCGGGGCGTTCCACGGCCTCGACGCGCACGCCCGGCACACGATGAGGGCGGCCGCCGGCGCCCATCACCGTACGGGGGTGCCGATCGCCGTCCATCTGGAGATGGGTACGGCTGCCGGGGACGTGCTGGACCTGCTGTGCGGGGAACTGGGCGTGGAGCCGCGGCGGGTGGTCCTCGGCCATCCGGGCCGGTTCCCGGACGGCGTCGCGCAGCTCGATGCCGCCCGGGCGGGTGTGTTCCTGGCGTTCGACGGCCCTTCGCGGGCGCATCACGCCACGGACTGGCGGCTCCCCGAGCAGCTCGCCGCACTCGCGGAGGCCGGGTTCGGCGGGCAGTTGCTGCTCGGCGGCGACACGACGGTGCCCGGGACGCCCGGTATGCCGTACCTGCTGAGGGGGCTGCGGCCACGGCTGGTGCGGTCGCTCGGCGAGGAGCTCCTGGAGACGGTGCTGGTGGACAATCCGGCGCGGGCGTTCGCCCTGGCGGAGGTCTGAGGAACCGGGTTCGGGCAGGTCAGGCCAGTGCGGCCAGCGGGTCGTCGAGTACGGGCTGCCAGGCCAGCTCGGCCGCGCCCACCAGGCTGTTGTGGTCGAGCGTGCAGGCCAGGATCGGCACGCTTCCGCTGCGGCCCCACAGGCTGCGGTCGGCGACCACGGCACGCAGGCGTTCGGGGTCGGCCTCCAGCAGGTCGCGGTGAAGGCCGCCCAGGATGATCCGGTCCGGGTTGAGGATGTTGACCAGCCCGGCGAGGCCGAGGCCGAGCCGGTCGATCAGCTCCTCGGCGGCGGCCCGTACATCGGGGTCGCCGTACTCCGTGCGCAGCAGGTCGCCGGACTGCTTGAGCAGGGACTCCTCGGGGCCGGGCTCCCTGCGGGCCGCCGTGAGGAAGGCCAGGGGGTCCGTCTCGACGTCGAGGCAGCCACGTCCGCCGCAGTGGCAGGGGCGGCCCTCGGGGTTCACGGTGAGGTGCCCCACTTCGAGGGCGAGACCCGAACTCCCGCTGTGCAGGCGGCCGTCCAGGACCAGCGCGCCGCCCACCCCGCGGTGGCCGGTGGCGACGCAGAGCAGGTGCTGGGCACCGCGCCCGGCGCCGTGCCGGTGTTCGGCGAGGGCGGCGAGGTTGACGTCGTTGGCGGTGAACGCGGGGCCGGCGATACCCGCGGCGCGTACGCAGGCGGAGAAGATCTCCCGGACCGGCGCCCCGGCGGGCCAGGCGATGTGCAGCGGGTTGAGCGCCGTCCCCTCGGGTTCGGCGACGGCGGAGGGCACGGCGAGCCCGGAGCCGACGCAGCGCAGCCCGCTCTCGCGCAGGAGCCGCGCCCCCGCCTCGACGACCTCGCCGAGGACCTGGGCGGGGTCGGCCATGACGGCGACGCAGCCGGGCGCGGTGGCCACGATCCGGCCGCCGAGTCCCACGAGCGCGGCGCGGAAGCCGTCGGAGTGCACCTGGGCGGCGAGGGCCACCGGCCCGCTGTCCAGGACGGACAGCCGGTGCGAGGGACGGCCCTGCGAACCGGCGGCGGAGCCCGGGCTGGAGTCGACCTTGATGAGCCCGAGCGCTTCGAGCTCCGCGGCCACCGCGCCGGCGGTGGCACGGGTGACGCCGAGCTCGGAGGTGAGGACGGCACGGGTGGGGGCACGCCCCGTGTGCACGAGCTCCAGGGCGGGCCCGAGCGCGCTGCGGCCCCTCTCCAGCTTCGTCCGCGTGGTGGTCGACTTGCCGTTCATGGGGGCGAGTCTCCCATGATCCGGAGCCGATGCCGACGCTCCGGCATCCCGCACCGTTCACCGGCCGGTCACCGTTGCGGGGACCTTGCGCCCGGCCTCGGCGCCACCCTATCCTCACTTTGTGCCGCAAGTAAACAAACTGCTGACGGGCCTGTCGGGGGAGCTCGGCGGAGACACCGCCCCGCCCTCGTCGGCCCGCCTCCGTGCCGCCCTGACCGTGTTCTTCGCCCTCGACGGGTTCCTCTTCGCCGGCTGGGTGGTCCGCATCCCGGCCATCAAGCACCAGACGGGAGCCAGCGCCTCCACCCTCGGACTCGCCCTGCTCGGGGTCTCCGCCGGCGCGGTGATCACCATGATGCTCACCGGCAGGCTGTGCCGGCGCTACGGAAGCCATGCGGTCACCGTGGTCTGCGGTGTGCTGTTGTCGCTGAGCATCGCCCTGCCGGCGCAGATGGGTTCGGCCCTCACCCTCGGCCTCGTACTCCTGGTCTTCGGGGCCGCGTACGGCGGGCTGAACGTGGCGATGAACAGCGCGGCCGTCGATCTGGTCTCCGCACTGCGCCGCCCGGTGATGCCGAGCTTCCACGCCGCGTTCAGCTTCGGCGGCATGGCCGGAGCGGGGCTCGGCGGGCTGGTCGCGGGCAGCCTGTCGCCCTCGACGCACCTCTTCGCCCTGACGGGGCTCGGCCTGCTCGTCACCGCGGTGACCGCCCCGGTGCTCCTGCGCGGCCGGGCGACGGCTCCGCCCACGGAGCCGCAGGCGGCGGACGCCCCGGAGCAGTCGAAGGGGATGGGCGCGCATGCGCGCCGGATCGTCGTCCTGTTCGGGGTCATCGCCCTCTGCACGGCGTACGGAGAGGGCGCCCTGGCCGAGTGGGGCGCACTGCACCTCAGCCAGGACCTGGGGGCCACGCCCGGTCTCGCCGCGGCGGGGTACTCCCTGTTCGCGCTGACCATGGCCATCGGCAGGCTCACCGGCACCGCCCTTCTCGAACGCTTCGGGCAGACCCGCACGCTGGTGGCCGGCGGGGCCACGGCCGCGGCCGGGATGCTGCTCGGCGCCCTGGCGCCGGCCGTCTGGCTCGTCCTGCTCGGCTTCGCCGTGGCCGGCCTGGG
Source organism: Streptomyces sp. NPDC104381 (assembly GCF_055583745.1). Lineage (NCBI taxonomy): Bacteria > Bacillati > Actinomycetota > Actinomycetes > Kitasatosporales > Streptomycetaceae > Streptomyces > Streptomyces sp. NPDC104381. The sequence goes on along the minus strand of NZ_JBVJNK010000003.1, from coordinate 426,513 downwards.
CCTGGCCAACATATTCCCCGTCGCGGTCGGCCGCGCGGGCGCGCTGGCGGGCCCCAGCGGGGTGGCCGCCGCCTCGACCCTCGGGTACGGCGGGATGCTCCTGGGGCCTCCGGTGATCGGCTTCCTCGCCGACTGGCTGTCGCTCCCGGTGGCCCTCACCACGGTGACCCTGCTCGCCGCGACGGCGGCGGTGCTCGGCTGGACGGCCCGCAACGCGGGCGAACAACCGAACGACTGAGTAGCCGTACTCAGGCACCGGCGGCTCCCCCGGCGCACGATGGAGGTATCGGCCATCCAGGGGAGCGGACATGAGTCACCAGGTGACGGACAACCAGCGGCTGCGTACGGCGGCACGACTGACCTTCGGCAACACGGCTTCACGGATCTACCTCGGCCTCGTACTGGCGGTCGCGGTGTTCGTCGCGGTGGACACGGTGTTCGTGTCCCACGAGGACGCCTCGTTCGCGGGTGTCTGGCTGTTCTTCCTGGCCGCGCCGACCGTCTTCGTCTTCCTTCTCGGCAGTTCGATGGCCGGCGCGGACTCGGCGGGCCCCGCCTGGTTCACCTATCTCGCGCTGGTCGTCTCGGTCCTCGTCCAGGCGTGTGCGCTCGGCTGGTTCTCCCGGCTGCTGCGCCGCCCCGGCCGGAGCCGTTCCGCACACCCCCAGGGCGTCTGACATGTCTCTGGCACAATCGCCGCGGTGGAGACCTCCGAGCACCTGACAGCCCTCGCCACGGAAGGCCGTGCGCTCGCGCGGGCCGCCCGTGAGGCGGGGACGCACGCCCCGGTCCCGACCTGCCCGGGATGGCGGGTGCGCGACCTTCTCGAACACACCGGCATGGTGCACCGCTGGGCGACCGAGTTCCTCGTCCAGGGGCACCGGACGCACCGGCCGGCGCGCGAGGAGCCCGGTCTGGACGGCGAGGCGCTGCTCGACCGGTTCACCGAGGGCCACCGCCTGCTGGTCGACGCGCTCCGCGCGGCACCGGCCGCCCTGGAGTGCTGGACCGTCTTTCCCGCGCCGTCCTCGGTCGCCTTCTGGGCACGCCGGCAGGCGCACGAGACCAGGATCCACCGGGTGGACGCGGAGTCGGCGCGGGGCGGCCGACCGACGGCCGTGGCTCCCGCGCACGCGGTGGACGGCATCGACGAACTGCTGGCAGGGTTCCATGCCCGTGCCAAGAGCCGGGTGCGCACGGACCCGCCGCGCACGCTCCGGGTGCGGGCCGTGGACACGGACACGGTGTGGACCGTACGGCTGTCCGACGGGCCACCGCTGACGGTGCGCGGGGCGGACGCCCTGGACGCTCCGGCCGACTGCACTCTGAGCGGCACGGCCGAGGAGCTCTATCTGGCGCTGTGGAATCGCCGTCCGCTCTCGTCCGTCGCCGTGTCGGGGGACGCCGAGGTGGCCGGGGTGTGGGAGAGGAACTCGGCGGTCGTCTGGTCGTGAGCGGGCCGGGGCGCCGCCCTTCCGGGCCGGTTCACGCGCGGGTGCCGTCCAGCATCCGTGAGAGCACCGACCGCTGAAGGGGTCTGGCCTCCGTGTGGCGAGCCCGGCCGGTGCCGGTCAGCTCCACACGCACACCCCGGCGGTCCTCGTCGCACATCACGCGGCGTACGAGGCCGTCCCTCTCCAGCCGTGCCACCAGCCTCGACAGCGCGCTCTGGCTGAGATGGACCCGCGACGCGATCTCCTGGACGCGCAGACAGCCGTCGCCCCGCTCACCGGCGGCCTCCGTGAGGACGTCCAGGACCTCGAAGTCGCTGGCGCCCAGGCCGTGCGGACCCAGTGCCCGATCCAGCTCGCCCAGGGTCCTGGCGTGCAGCGCGAGCATCTCGCGCCACTCGCCGACGAGCGCCCGCTCGGACTTCTTCACTGCCATGGACGCACGCTAGCAGAGGAGTGAACCATTCATGCACACACAATAATTGCAGGCGCATCTACCGTGCGGAGGCGGCTCCGCCGGTGCGGGAGAGGGGCGCGGCGGAGAGACGTCCTTGCCGTCGGCCACGCCCCCTGTGACACTTCGGACATGTCACGACGCACTCAGGCGGAACGGGACGCGATGACCGTCGAGATCGGCTACGCCCTGGTCAGCGGCGCCGTGGTGGCGGCGGCCACGTTCGCCGGGGTCTCGCTCCCCGCGCTGCTCCTCCAACTGCCGGGCGGCGCCGAGCGTGTGCTGCTGCGGGCCGGGGCCGTGCTCGGCGCCCTGGCGTTCGCCCTCCGGGTCGTCCATGTCCTGTGGCGTTTCCCGAGGGCGGCCGAGGAGCGGCGCCTGCCTCCCGTTCAGCCGAGCCAGCCGGGGCGCACGAGCCCCGATTCGTAGGCGAGCACGACGAGTTGGGCCCGGTCCCGGGCGCCCAGCTTGACCATGGAGCGGCTGACGTGGGTCTTGGCGGTGAGCGGGCTGACGACGAGCCTGCGGGCGATCTCCTCGTTGGAGAGCCCGATGCCGACCAGGGCCATGACCTCGCGCTCGCGTTCGGTCAGTCCGTCCAGAAGCGTCACCGCGGCGGGCTCCTTGGAACGGGCCGCGAACTCGGCGATCAGCCGCCGGGTCACCCCGGGCGACAGCAGGGCGTCCCCGCCCACCACCGCGCGCACCGCCCGCAGCAGTTCGTCGGGTTCGGTGTCCTTGACCAGGAAGCCGGAGGCTCCCGACCGGATCGCCTCGAAGACGTACTCGTCGAGTTCGAAGGTGGTGAGCATGACCACCTTCACCTCGCTCAGGCCCGGGTCGTCGGTGATCGCCCGGGTCGCGGCCAGACCGTCCATCTTCGGCATCCGGATGTCCATGAGCACGGTGTCGGGGCGCAGTTCACGCACCAGTCGTACGGCCTCCGCCCCGTCGGCGGCCTCGCCGGCCACCTCGATGTCCGGCTGGGCGTCCAGGAGCGCCCGGAATCCGGCCCGGACCAGCAACTGGTCGTCGGCGAGCAGTACGCGGATCACGACGCCTCCTCCGTACCGGCCTCGCCCCGTACGCCGGGGCCGGCTTCGTCTCCGGGGCGCAGCGGGAGTTCCGCGCCGACCCTGAATCCGCCGTCGGGCCCGGGGCCCGCGTCGATCGTGCCGCCCAGCGCGGCGGCTCGTTCCCGCATCCCGATGAGCCCGTTGCCGCTGCCCCCGGCGTCGTCACCGGTCGGCGGTCCCTCGTCCTCGACCAGGAGCCGGAGGCGCGCGCCCCCGTACGTGACGCGGACGTGTGCGGTACGCGATCCGGAGTGCCGGACCACATTCGTCAGGGCCTCCTGGACGATGCGGAAGGCGGCGAGGTCGGCGCCCGGCGGGACGGGCACACGTGGGCCCTCCGTCTCGACGGTCACGGTGAGCCCGGCCCCCGCGGCCTGGTCGACCAGTTCGGGCAGGCGGTCGAGTCCGGGGGCCGGCGCGCGGGGTGCGTCGCCCGGGGTCCGGAGGTTCTCCAGCACCTGACGCACCTCGCCGAGCGCTTCCTTGCTGGCGGACTTGATGGTGGTGAGGGCCGTACGGGCCTGTTCGGGGTCGGAGTCGAGCAGGGCGAGCCCCACGCCCGCCTGGACGTTGATGACGGAGATGCTGTGGGCGAGCACGTCGTGGAGTTCGCGGGCCATCCGCAGCCGCTCCTCGTCGGCCCGCCGCCTCTCGGCGGCCTCCCGCTCCGCCCTGGCGGCCGCCCACTGCTCGCGGCGCACCCGCAGGAGCTCGGCGGCGGCGACGATCGCCACGACCCAGGCGGTGACGAACGCCTCCTGGCCCCAGGGGGCGGGGCCGTCGCCCTCCGGGGGCAGCCACCGGTACAGCCAGTGCGCGGCCAGCAGGTGCCCCGCCCACAGGATTCCCAGCGACCACCAGGCGGCCCTGCGGTGCCCGGAGACGATGGCCCGGAAGCAGCCGACAGCGACGGCGATGAAGACCGGGCCGTACGGATACCCCAGGCCGAGGTAGACCAGTGTCGCGGCGGACGTCGCGGCGACCGCGAGGACGGGGTGCCGGTGCCGCACGAGCAGCACGGCGACCGCGGCGAGCAGGAGCAGCCGGGCGACGAGGTCCAGCGGTTCACGGTCCTGGCCGTGCGCGGCGACGGTGGTGCCCACCATCACGATCACACCGACCACGAGGGTCGACGGCCACGGCAGCCGGTCACCGCGCCCCTCCCGGCCGCCGAACCGCTCCACGACGCCGCCCCTCCCCCGGCCGCCCCCGCCTGGGCCGCCGCGCCCTGCACGCCAGGGCGGCCCGTGGCGTCGGCCTCCCGGCCCCGGGTGCGCTCGCTCATCCTGCATACCGGCCACGCTAGACGCGCGGACCCCGGGCGCACGTCAGCCGGACGTGGCGATCCCACGTACTCCCCGGGGAGTACGTGGGCCATGCGTGGCCGGTGTGGGTCAGTCCCCCGCGCTCCCGGTCCCGGAGGGCCGGCCGTCCATCAGGCCCACCGAGCGCCCGAGCTCGTGGACGGCGTGCCGGAAGAACTCTTCGCGTGCCTCGACGACACGGTTGAACTGGCCGAAGAGCTCGAAGGAGATCAGCCCGAAGAGCTGCGCCCACGCGGAGACCAGGGCCACCACGACGGTCGGCGGGAGATCGTCGGCCAGATCGGCCGTCATACGTGCGCCCTCGGTGCGCAGCCGGGCGTCCTGCGGGGGGACGGCGAGGCCGTCGGTGTGGTAGGCGTCGCGTACGACGTCGATCAGGACCTGGCCCGCACGAGCGGCGGGACCGATCGTGTCCTGCGGGGCGGTGTAGCCGGGGACGGGCGAGCCGTAGATCAGCGCGTACTCATGGGGGTGGGCCAGGGCCCATTCCCGTACGGCGCGGGCGGCCGCCAGCCAGCGGTCGGGGTGGGGACCTGCCGGCCCGCCGGTCCTGTCCCGGGCCGTCTCCGCCGCCTCGCCCACCGCGTCGTAGGCGTCGACGATGAGCGCCGTCAGCAGGTCGTCGCGGCTGGGGAAGTAGCGGTAGAGCGCGGAGGACGCCATGCCGAGCTCGCGGGCGACGGCGCGGAGGGAGAGCTTCGCGGCGCCTTCCGCCGCGAGCTGTCTCCTGGCCTCGTCCTTGATGGCCGCGGTGACTTCGATACGGGCGCGTTCCCGGGCTCCTCGAATGGTGCTCATGGGATCAGTCTGCCACGCGATCAGAGCACCGAACACAAAAGAGAGCACTGCTCTTGCTTTGGAGCACTCCACTCGTGCACACTGATCTCAAGCGAGAGCAGTGCTCTCTGAATGGCAGGAGCCACCATGTCGCAGCAGCCGTACTACCTCCAGGCCAACGCCTTCCAGCAGCGGATGAACAGCGTCATCGGCTGGCTGGCACGACACGGCATCAGCCTGGCCGGCAGCGCCGAGATGTCGGTACGGGGCCGTAAGAGCGGCCGGATGCAGCGCATCCCCGTCAACCCCCACCACCACGACGGCGCCCAGTACCTGGTCTCCGCCCGCGGCCACTCCCAGTGGGTCCGGAACATGCGCGCGGCCGGCGGCGGGGAGCTGAAGGTGGGCCGCAAGGTCCGGACGTTCACCGCTGTGGAGATCGCGGACGACGAGCAGAAGGTGCGCATCGTCCGCGCCTATCTGAAGCGCTGGGGCTGGGAGGTCAACCAGTACTTCCAGGGCATCACGGCGAGCTCCACCGACGCCGAACTCCTGGCGGCCTGCCCCGACCACCCCGTCTTCCGGATCACGGTCAGCGGCTGAGCCGGCGGGAACGGGTGCGCGGGGACGGATGCGGCGAGGCACCGCCCCGGGCGTCTGCCCGGTGACGGTGCCTCCGATCTACTGCCTGCCGAGGACCGGCGGCGAATCGAGCGCCGGCGGTCAACCGAGGGTGGGCTGTCCACCGAGCACCGGCGGTCAACCCGGGGCCGGCGGTCAACCCGGGGCCGGCTGCCTACCGAGGGCCGGCCGACTGCCGGCGGTCCATCACATGCAGCGCCCGCTGCGCCAGCGGGTGCGTACGGACCAGCTCGGCCAGTGACGTCGTCCCCCGGGTGATTCCCGCGAACGCGTTCCACGCGGGGCGGAAGCCCGTCAGCACCGCGTGCAGGAGCCCGGGGCGCCGCTCGAACAGCTGGAGCATGCGGCGCCCGACGCTCATCTCCACGCCCAGCCCCGCCTTGATCGCGAAGGCGTAGTTCAGCGCCTGCCGCCGGGCGTCGACCGCGTCGTGCGACTCCGCGATCCGCACCGCCCATTCGCCCGCGAGGCGCCCGGACCGGAGGGCGAAGGAGATGCCTTCCCGCGTCCAGGGTTCCAGCAGCCCGGCCGCGTCGCCGCAGACGACCACGCGTCCACGGGAGAGCGGGGAGTCGTCGCTGCGGCACCGGGTCAGATGTCCGGAGGAGATCGTCGGCTCGAACCCGGCGAGGCCCAGCCGGCCCACGAAGTCGTCCAGATACCGCTTGGTCCCCGCGCCGTCGCCACGCGCCGAGATGACGCCGACGGTCAGGGTGTCCCCCTTGGGGAAGACCCAGCCGTAACTCCCGGGCAGCGGCCCCCAGTCGATGAGCACCCGGCCCGCCCAGTCCTCGGCGACCGTCTCCGGTACGGGGATCTCGGCCTCGAGCCCGAGGTCCACCTGGTCGAGCTTCACGCCGACATGAGCCCCTATGCGGCCGGCACTGCCGTCCGCGCCGACGACGGCCCGGGCGAGCACCGTCTCCCCGCCGGCCAGCACCACGGCGACCGTGCGCCGGTCGGGCACGGCGGTGCCGTGCTGCTCCACCCGTGCCACCGCCACGCCCGTGCGCAGTTCGGCGCCGGCCTTCTGGGCCTCCTCGACCAGTCCGGCGTCGAACTCCGGCCGGTTGATCAGCCCGAAGAGCATCCGCTTGGACCGACGGGTGCGCGCCAGCTTCCCGTTGAGCGAGAAGGTGACCGCGTGGATGCGGTCCTTCAGGGGCAGTTCGAATCCGGGGGGCAGGGCGTCCCGCGAGAACCCGATGATTCCGCCACCGCACGTCTTGTAACGGGGGATCTCCGCCTTCTCCAGCAACAGCACCCGACGGCCGGTCACGGCCGCCGCGTACGCCGCGGAAGCTCCGGCCGGGCCCGCGCCGACCACGACGACGTCCCATACCGAGGACTCCGGCGGTACCGACGACGTCTCATCCGGCTCACGTCCGGCGTCTGCGTTCTCGCTGCTCACGATGTGCTTCTGCTCCCGATCCGACCAGTGGCCCCAACTGCTCACGGCATCCTACGGCGCGCCGTGGCCGAACTCCGCTGTGGGAGGATCAGCCATGAATTCGTCGTACATGCGACGCCTCATCCACGGCCTCGCCCGAAGCCGCGCACACGTCGCGCCGTAGTCCTAACGTCGTACCCGCAAGGAGCGTGCCCATGACCGCCCGTCCGATTTCCGAGACCGTTGCCTCGCTGATGCCCCGCGCCCAGGCGGAGCTCGCCGAGCTGGTGGCCTTCCGGTCGGTGGCGGACCCGGCTCAGTTCCCCAGGAGCGAGTGCGAGGCGGCGGCCGGCTGGGTCGCGGACGCACTGCGCGCCGAGGCGTTCCAGGACGTCTCCGTGTTCGACACCCCCGACGGAACGCAGTCGGTGTACGGCTACCTGCCCGGCCCGGCCGGCGCCCCCACGGTTCTGCTCTACGCGCACTACGACGTGCAGCCGCCGCTGGACGAGTCCGCCTGGCTGTCGCCGCCGTTCGAGCTGACCGAGCGCGACGGCCGGTGGTTCGGCCGGGGCGCCGCGGACTGCAAGGGCGGGTTCATCATGCACCTGCTCGCGCTGCGCGCCCTGAAGGCGAACGGCGGCGTCCCGGTCTCGGTCAAGGTGATCGCGGAGGGCTCGGAGGAGCAGGGCACGGGCGGCCTGGAGCGCTACGCCGAGGCGCACCCGGAGCTGCTGGCCGCCGACACGATCGTCATCGGTGACACCGGCAACTTCCGTGTCGGGCTGCCCACCGTCACCGCGACGCTGCGCGGGATGACCATGCTGCGGGTCCAGCTGGACACCCTCGAAGGGAACCTGCACTCCGGGCAGTTCGGCGGCGCGGCTCCGGACGCGCTGGCCGCGATGATCCAGCTGCTGGCGTCCTTGCGGGCCGAGGACGGTACGACGACGGTCGACGGGCTCACGTCGGACGCCGGGTGGGACGGACTGCAGTACCCGGAGGGCGAGTTCCGCTCCGATGCCAAGGTGCTCGACGGGGTGGAGCTCATCGGCACGGGTACGGTCGCCGACCGCATCTGGGCACGGCCCGCGGTCACCGTGATCGGCATCGACTGCCCGCCGGTGGTCGGCGCCACTCCGTCGCTCCAGGCGAGCGCCCGGGCGCAGATCAGCCTGCGGGTCCCGCCGGGGCAGGACGCCACCGAGGCGACGAAGCTGCTGACCGCCCACCTCGAGTCGCACGCCCCCTGGGGGGCGCGGGTCTCCGTCGAACAGGTCGGCCAGGGGCAGCCGTTCCGCGCCGACATCACCAGTCCCGCCTACGCGTCGATGGCCGAGGCCATGCGGCTCGCCTACCCGGGCGAGGAGATGCAGACCTCCGGCCTCGGCGGGTCCATCCCGCTCTGCAACACCCTGGCCGCGCTGTACCCGGAGGCGGAGATCCTGCTCATCGGGCTGAGCGAGCCCGAGGCCCAGATCCACGCGGTGAACGAGAGCGTGTCGCCGGAGGAGCTGGAGCGGCTCTCGGTGGCCGAGGCGCTGTTCCTCCGGAACTACGCGGAGTCCAAGAAGGCCTGACGGAACCGGAGTCGCCGCACTGCCGCCCGGCCGCGAGCAGGAGCGGCGAGGTCGGAGAGCGGCGGGCGGCGGGCCCCGGGCGCCCGCAGTGCCGCACGGCGCCCCGTACGGCGCTACGGGCCGCCCACGGGCACTCCGGCCTCCAGGTTGAGCACCCGGGACCGCTCACGGGCACGCAGGGCCCAGCGGAGCCGCTCGAAGCGGGTCGGCGGGAGCATGCCCGCGGCCTCCTCCTCGGTGACGAACCGCCAGCCGCGCAGCTCCGAGCCGGGCAGCAGCAGCCGCGCGGCGTCCTCCCCGTGCAGGCGGCCACCGTCGAACAGGAAGCGCAGTCCCCCGTACGCGGGCGGCTTCGGCGCCTCCCAGTCCACCACCAGCAGCTCCGGCACCGTGTCCAGACGGAGCCCGAGCTCCTCGGCGACCTCCCGTATCCCGGCCTGGGCCGGGGCCTCTCCGGGCTCCACCACACCGCCGGGGAACTCCCAGCCCGGCTTGTAGGTCGGGTCGACCAGCAGCACCCGGTCCTGCTCGTCGAAGAGCAGCACCCCGGACGCCACGGTCTCCCCACGCGGTTCGGGCGTCTGGACTATCCCGCACTCCCTGGCCTCACCGGTGCGCAGCGCCTCGGCGATCCGCTCGGCCGTCCCGTACGGGGTGAGCGCGCTGGTGTCGATCGTGTGGGCGTCCGCGGTGATCCAGCCGAGCGCCGCCCGGTACGGCTCGATGTGCTCGTAGGCCCACTGCCGGACGCGCTCGCTGTGCTCGGGGTCGTCGGCGAAGTCCTCCCGCTCGGCGATCCGTTTCCGCAGGATCGTTTCCTCAGGTGAGAGCAGTACATGGCGCACCGGTATGCGCCGGGCGGCGAGCCCGCCGAAGATCTCGTCGCGGTACTCCTGCCTCAGCAGTGTCATCGGCACCACCAGCACCCCGGAGAGTTCGGCGAGAAGCGCGGCCGCCGTGTCGACCACCAGACGCCGCCAGATCGGCAGGTCCTGGAAGTCGGTCACCTCGGCGAGCTTCTTCTGGGGCAGCAGCCGGCGCAGTTCCCCTCCGGTCAGTCCGGGGTCGTAGAAGGTGCTGTTCGGGATCAGATCGATCAGTTCGCACGCGGCGCTGGTCTTGCCCGCACTGAACGCACCGTTGATCCAGACGATCACGGGTCCCCCTCTTCCGTAGCCCCCTGTGGCTTGCCCGCAACACCCCGCTCCGGAAACCCCGCCGGGGTGACACGGTTGCGCCGGAGGCCTCCGGCCGCACGGGTCCGGGCCGCCCTCACCGCCGTAACCCGGGACGGCCGGACGTCGTTGGAGCGGTCAGCCACTGGAACGACGAGGGGGAACGCGGTGCGCCGCACGGTACTCGGGCAGTTTCCCGCGGGAGGGCCGCGGGGCAGCCGGCCCGCGGAGGAGTTCGCGGCCGCACGCCGCTGCGAGGGCGTGGCCGCCGAGGTCGTGATGGACCTGGAGCGGGACGCCTTCCTGGTGGTGGTCCCCCAGCAGCCGGCGGACGGGAACCGCTGACCCGGGGCCCGGCAGCCGGCGGACGGCGCCCGCCGGTCACGGGGCGCGCGGGTGCCTACGGGGTTGCCACGGCCCGTACGCCGTTCGACGCGCCGGGCCGGGCCGTCGCCACCGAGGCGGCGGCCGCCGCGCCGACGAGACCCGCGTCGGTGCCCATCACCGCCGAGGTCACGGTGAGGTCCTGGACGAAGGAGAGCGTGGCGTAGTCGCGCAGGGACCTGCGCAGCGGGGCGAACAGCACCTCGCCCGCGCCGGCCACTCCCCCGCCGATCACGGCGATGTCGATGTCCGTCAGCGTGGCGGTGGCGGCGATGCCTGCGGCGAGCGCCTGGGCGGCCCGCTCGAAGGAGGCCACCGCGACCGGGTCTCCGGCACGTGCGGCGGCGGCCACCGCGGCGGCCGTGGCGTCGCCGTCCGGGCCGGGCTGCCAGCCGTTCTCCAGGGCCCGCCGGGCGATGTTCGGCCCGCTGGCGATGCGCTCCACGCAGCCGCGCGCGCCGCAGGGGCAGGGGTCGCCGTCCAGGTCGACGCTGATGTGGCCGATGTGGCCCGCGTTGCCCGAGGGGCCCGGGTGCAGCTTTCCGCCGAGCACGAGACCGCCGCCGACCCCGGTGGAGACGACCAGGCACAGCGCGTTGTCGTAGCCGCGGGCGGCACCCAGCCAGTGCTCCGCCGCCGTCATCGCGACCCCGTCGCCGACGAGTGTGACCGGCAGGCCGCCCGTCCCGGCCGCCACCCGGTCCACCAGCGGAAAGCCGCGCCAGCCCGGGACATTGACCGGACTGACCGTGCCGGCCGAGGCGTCCACCGGGCCCGCGCTCCCGATGCCGACCGCCCGCGCCCGGTGCCAGTGCGCGGAGGCCGCCAGCTCCGTCAGGACGTCGCTCACCGCGCCCATCACGGCCTCGGCACCGTCGCGGGCCGGCGTGGGACGCTGCGCCCGTACGAGAAGGGAACCGGCGCCGTCCACCAACGCCCCGGCGATCTTGGTACCGCCGATGTCGAGCGCGGCGACGAGGTCGGTATGCATCGGTGTGGACTCTCCGGAGGGGTGGGGCGCAGGACCTGCGGCTTCAGTCGGATGGTCCACCTAGTCTCCATTCTCTTGACAACGTTGTCCAGGGCCTATGCTCGACGCCACAGCATCCGGCCCCCTCCCGGCACCGCCGGTGGAGGCCGGAATCACCCGTTCCCGACGACAGGACAGCGCACCGTGGCCGAGACCGCCCGCCATTCCGAGTCCCGCTACGGCAACAGGCCCACCATGAAGGATGTGGCCGCCCGTGCCGGAGTGGGCCTCAAGACGGTCTCCCGCGTGGTGAACAGCGAACCCGGGGTCACCCCCGACACCGAGCGCAGGGTCCAGGAGGCCATCGAGGCGCTCGGGTTCCGCCGCAACGACAGCGCGCGCGTCCTGCGCAAGGGCCGCACCGCGTCCATCGGCCTCGTCCTGGAGGACCTCGCGGATCCGTTCTACGGCCCGCTGAGCCGCGCCGTGGAGGAAGTGGCCCGGGCCCACGGCGCCCTCCTGATCAACGGCTCCAGCGCCGAGGACCCCGACCGGGAGCAGGAGCTCGTCCTCGCGCTCTGCGCCCGCCGGGTGGACGGTCTGATCGTGATCCCGGCCGGCGACGACCACCGCTATCTGGAGCCGGAGATGAAGGCGGGCATCGCCACGGTGTTCGTCGACCGTCCGGCGGGCCGGGTGGACGCGGACATGGTCCTGTCGGACAGCTTCGGCGGGGCGCGCGCGGGCGTCGCCCATCTCGTCGCGCACGGCCACCGCAGGATCGGCTTCGTCGGCGACCAGCCGCGCATCCACACCGCCACGGAGCGGCTGCGCGGGTACCACGCGGCGATGACGGACGCGGGGATCGACGTCGAGGACGCCTGGGTCTCCCTCGGCCCGACCGACCCGGCCAGGGTCAGGTCGGCCGTCGAGGCCATGCTGGCCGGTCCCGAGCCGGTGACCGCGCTCTTCTCGGGCAACAACCGGGTGACGGTCACCGCAGTCCGCGTCCTCGCCGAGTGCGAGCGCCGGATCGCCCTGGTCGGCTTCGACGACATCGAGCTGGCCGACCTGCTCGGCATCACGGTGATCTCGCAGGACGCGGCGGCGGTCGGCCGCACCGCGGCGGAACACCTGTTCCGCCGCCTCGACGGCGCCGCCCACGCCCCGGCCAGGGTGGAGCTCCCGACCCGGCTCATCCCGCGCGGCTCGGGGGAGCTCCCGCCCGCGTGAGGGGGCTGATCCCTACGGCGCCGTCACGGTCAGCCCGCCCCGGCGGGGCGAGGCGAAGCCGTCCAGGTCCGCGCGGCTCAGACCGGTGAGGTCCGTGACCTCGGCGGTGTCCAGGGCCCCGCAGTCGATGCCGCGGAGCAGATAGCCGCTGAGCGCCTTGGCGGTGGCGGGCTCGTCCATGACATCCCCGCCGGCCTTGGCCACATAGGCGGCGAGCCGGGACGCGGCCTGGCCGAGTCCCTCGCGGTAGAAGGCGTAGACGGCGGCGTAGCGGGTGGGCAGATGCCCCGGGTGCATGTCCCAGCCCTGGTAGTAGGCGCGGGCCAGGGCGCGGCGGGTGAGGCCGTGGTGCAGGCGCCAGGCGTCGTGGACCTGCTGGGTGGGGCCGACCGGGAGCACGTTCGTGGAGCCGTCGCAGACGCGTACGCCGGTCCCGGCCGCGGCGACCTGCATCACCGCCTTGGCGTGGTCTGCGGCCGGGTGGTCACTGGCCTGGTAGGCGGGGCTGACGCCGACGCAGGCGCTGTAGTCGAAGGTCCCGTAGTGCAGTCCGGTCGCCCTGCCCCGGGCGGCGTCGATCATGCGGGCCACGGCGGCGGTGCCGTCCGCCGCCAGGATCGACTGGCTGGTCTCGATCTGGATCTCGAACCCGAGGCGCCCCGAGGGCAGCTCGTGGGTCTCCTCGAAGGCCTCCAGCAGCCGTACGAAGGCGGTGACCTGCTCGGGGTACGTCACCTTGGGCAGCGTCAGGACGAGCCCCTCGGGGAGCCCTCCCGCCCGCATCAGCCCGGTGAGGAAGATGTCCGTGGTGCGGATGCCCCGGTCGCGTACGCCGGCCTCCATGCACTTCATCCGGATGCCCATGTACGGGGCCGCGGTGCCGTCGGCGTACGCCTCGGCGACCAGTCGCGCCGCGCGGGCGGCGGCCTCGTCCTCCTCGGCGTCGGGGCGGGGCCCGTAGCCGTCCTCGAAGTCGATGCGCAGGTCCTCGACCGGCTCGCGCTCCAGCTTGGCGCGTACGCGGTCGTGGACGGGCTCCGCGAGGTCCTGCGGGAGGCCGAGGACCGAGGCGAGCGAGGCGGCGTCGGGGGCGTGCTCGTCGAGCGCGGCCAGCGCCCGGTCGCCCCAGCCGCGGATGGTCGTGGCGGCGAAGTCGTCGGCGGGCACGTAGACGGTGTGGACGGGCTGGCGGGTGCCGGGGTCTCCCGGGTAGCGGCGGGCGAGTTCGGCGTCCACCGACGTGAGGGAGGCGCTGATCTCCTCACCGACCGTGCCGGCGAGGCTCGTCGCCACCTTCTCCTGCTGACCCATGACCGTACCCTCCACGCTTCGACGTTTCCGCTTCCCGGAATCTCTCATCCGCATAGTGAAGTTATAAGTCCGCCGGTCCTTGCGTCAATGGTGATCGGAAACAGCCCGGGGCCGCGCGGTGAGAACACCACACGGCCCCGGGCCTTCGTACGGGCAGAACTCCTGCCGGGTCAGCCCTTGCGGGACTTGACCTCGTCGGTGAGCTGCGGGACGACGTCGAACAGGTCGCCGACGACGCCGTAGTCGACGAGGTCGAAGATCGGCGCCTCGGCGTCCTTGTTGACCGCGACGATGGTCTTCGAGGTCTGCATGCCGGCCCGGTGCTGGATCGCGCCGGAGATGCCGGAGGCGATGTACAGCTGCGGGGAGACCGACTTGCCGGTCTGGCCGACCTGGTTGGTGTGCGGGTACCAGCCGGCGTCGACCGCGGCACGCGAGGCACCGACGGCCGCACCGAGCGAGTCGGCGAGCGCCTCGATGATCCCGAAGTTCTCCGCGCCGTTGACGCCACGGCCGCCGGAGACGACGATCGCGGCCTCGGTCAGCTCCGGGCGCCCGGTCGACTCACGCGGGGTGCGCGAGAGGACCTTGGTGCCGGTGGCCGTCGCCGAGAAGGAGACCGTGAGGGCCTCGACGGCGCCGGCGGCGGGGGCGGCCTCGACGGCGGCCGAGTTCGGCTTGACCGTGATGACCGGAGTGCCCTTGGAGACACGGGACTTGGTGGTGTACGAGGCGGCGAACGCGGACTGCGTGGCGACCGGACCCTGGTCACCGGCCTCCAGGTCGACGGCGTCGGTGATGATGCCGGAACCGATGCGGAGCGCGAGGCGGGCCGCGATCTCCTTGGCCTCGGCCGAGGAGGGCAGCAGCACGGCGGCCGGCGACACCGCGTCGTAGGCGGCCTGCAGGGCGTCCACCTTCGGTACGACGAGGTAGTCGGCGAACTCCGGCGCGTCGGCGGTGAGCACCTTGACGGCACCGTGCTCGGCGAGCGCGGCGGCGGTGTCGGCGGCACCGTTGCCGAGGGCGACGGCGACCGGCTCGCCGATGCGGCGGGCGAGCGTCAGCAGCTCCAGGGTGGGCTTGCGGACGGCACCGTCCACGTGGTCGACATAGACGAGAACTTCAGCCATGGGACTTCAATCTCCTGCGTGCGAGGGAGGGCGGGGCTAGGGAGGGAACGGCCGGGCTCAGATGAACTTCTGGCCCGCAAGGAACTCGGCCAGCTGCTTGCCGCCCTCGCCCTCGTCCTTGACGATCGTGCCCGCCGTACGGGCGGGACGCTCGGCCGCGGAGTCGACCGCGGTCCAGGAGCCGCCCAGGCCGACCTCGTCCGCCTCGATCTCCAGGTCCTCCAGGTCCAGGGACTCGACCGGCTTCTTCTTCGCCGCCATGATCCCCTTGAAGGACGGGTAGCGGGCCTCGCCCGACTGGTCGGTCACCGAGACCACGGCCGGCAGGGACGCCTCGAGCTGCTCGCTCGCGGTGTCGCCGTCACGGCGGCCCTTGACGGCGCCGTCCTCGACCGAGACCTCGGAGAGCAGCGTGACCTGCGGGACGCCGAGGCGCTCCGCGAGCAGCGCCGGGAGGACACCCATGGTGCCGTCCGTCGACGCCATGCCGCAGATGACCAGGTCGTAACCGGTCTTCTCGACGGCCTTCGCCAGGACCAGGGAGGTGCCGATGACGTCGGTGCCGTGCAGGTCGTCGTCCTCGACGTGGACGGCCTTGTCCGCACCCATCGACAGCGCCTTGCGCAGCGCGTCCTTGGCGTCCTCGGGGCCCACCGTGAGCACGGTGATCTCCGCGTCGTCCGCCTCGTCGGCGATCTGCAGCGCCTGCTCGACCGCGTACTCGTCGAGCTCGGACAGCAGACCGTCGACATCGTCACGGTCCAGGGTCAGGTCATCGGCGAAGTGCCGGTCGCCGGTGGCGTCGGGCACGTACTTCACACAGACAACGATCCTCAAGCTCACGCCGGCTCTCCTACTGCATCGTCATTTCTGGGCTGCCTTGTTGCACGCAGCATAGGCGCCTTATGGGGCGGTTTCCGGTCGGGGCGACCCGGCTCCCGGTCGAATATTACTCGCCAGTACACCCAGTACGTTACCCATAAGCAAGCGCTTGGAACTGTGACGTAGCCAACGGACTCCGCTCCGGCGCCGCCTTGCTCGCCCTCAGTCTCGCAGAGCGGTGAAACGCCCTTGGTGGTAGACCAGCGGCCGGCCGCCTCGCGCCGGGTCCCCGGCCACGACCTCGCCGATCACGATGCGGTGGTCCCCCGCCGGGATCCGGGCCGCCACGCGGCAGACCAGCCAGGCCACCACTCCCCCGAGCAGCGGCACCCCCTCGGGTCCGGTGCGCCAGTCGGTGGACGGGCCGAACCGGTCGGCGCCGCTGCGCGCGAACGTCGCCGCGAGCTCCTGCTGGTCCTCGCCCAGTATGTGCACGCCCACGTGGTCCGCCTCGGCGACCGTGGGCCAGCTGGAGGACGAGGTGCCCACCCCGAAGGAGATGAGCGGCGGCTCGGCGGCGACGGAGTTGAGCGAGGTCGCGGTGAAGCCGACCGGGCCGGCGCCGGCGGCCGTGATCACGGCGACGCCGGCGGCGTGCTGCCGGAAGACGGAGCGGAGGATTTCGGGGGAAGCCGTCCGGGAGGTGGCGAGGTCGGGCGAGGCCGTCATGGGGAAGTCCTTCTGCGAGGGGGCGTTCGGGTCCGTGGGTTCTCAGGCACCCGGACAGCGCGCGCTCGCGTGGCGCACGAGGTCGACATGGACCCGGCCGAAGAGAAGGGGTTCTGGCGGCATAGCGTCAGAGTGACGATGCGTGGTGTGCACAGTCAAGTGCGTCCCGTCATGTGGGAGATGCGTCACGGTCCGTCACATCGCCTCGCCCAGCGCGGCGACGACGTCCACCGTGCGCGGGAGTCCCGCCGCGCGGCGGACGATGCGGCCGGAGGCGTCGAGCACGAGGACCGTGGGGGTCCGGCTGATGCCCAGGCTGCGTACGAGCGCGAGATGGGCCTCGGCGTCGATCTCGACATGGGCGACCCCCTCGACCATGCCCGCCACCTCCGCGAGGGTGCGCCTGGTGGCGCGGCACGGCTGGCAGAACGCGGTCGAGAACTGCACCAGCGTGGCCCGGTCCCCCAGTTCCGCGCCGAGTTGGGCCGCGTCCAGCGTGCCTGCCGTCGTCCGCCCGTCCATCCCGGCCTCCCTCTCAGAGCTCTGCGCAAAGGGTCAGCACCCCGCGGCTTCATTACATTCCCGGAGGATTCACGTGACGAGAATCTCTCGCCCCGGGCCCTTTGGGGCTGGCCACGGCGTCGCACATGGGGCACGATCGCCCCAATGCCGAAAACCTACGGCTGCGTAACTTCCGCCGGGAGAACCCTCCCCAGGCATTGAAGAAGGGTCTTCATCCAGATGGCAGAACTCGTCTATCGGCCGGTCATCGGCGCCGCTCGCACGCTGTTCAAGGCGCTCGACCTGAAGATCGACACCCAGGGTTCGGAGCACATCCCGAAGACCGGTGGCGCGGTTCTGGTCAGCAACCACATCAGCTATCTGGACTTCATCTTCACCGGCCTGGGCGCCCTGCCCCAGAAGCGGCTCGTCCGCTTCATGGCGAAGGAGTCGGTGTTCCGGCACAAGGTGTCGGGTCCGCTGATGCGCGGGATGAAGCACATCCCCGTCGACCGCAACCAGGGCGAGGACGCCTACGCGCACGCGCTCGCGTCCCTGCGCGCGGGCGAGATCGTCGGCGTGTTCCCCGAGGCGACGATCTCCCAGTCGTTCACGCTGAAGAGCTTCAAGTCGGGCGCCGCGAGGCTCGCGCAGGAGGCCGGCGTGCCGCTGATCCCGATGGCGCTGTGGGGCACCCAGCGGCTGTGGACCAAGGGCCGGCCGCGCAACTTCCGCCGCAGCCACACCCCGATCACCATCCGCGTGGGCGAGGCCGTGGACGCCCCCACCGACCAGTACGCGGGCGCGATCACCCGCCGGCTGCGCGAGCGCGTCCAGGAGCTCCTGGAGGCCGCCCAGCGCGCCTACCCGGTGCGCCCGAAGGACGCCGCCGACACCTGGTGGGTCCCGGCACACCTCGGCGGTACGGCTCCGACGCCGGCGGAGGCGCGCGAGCTCGGCTGATCCGTCGCGCGCCCCACGGGCGCCGGAGGAAACGTCACGCCGGGTCGTGGAGGGTGATCCGCGCTCCGGGACTGATCTTCTCCAGCGACTCGGCGAGCTCGGTGGCCGCGGCCCCGAGTTCCGCCGCGGTCACGGGAGCCAGGCCCTCCAGAAGGAAGACGGCGTCGACCGACTCCTCGGTCAGGCGCGTGCGCGTGCCCTGGCGCCAGTTCCAGCGCCTGCACGTGACGGACTCGTCGTCACGCCAGACGACCTCGCCGGGCTCGGGGTGCTCCACGGTCTCCTCGCCGGCCGCGACCGTGGGGAAGGGGTCCTGGCCGGTGGAGCGTACGAGCCGCATGGCACCCCTGATCCGGTCGGTGTCCTCGCCGCCGACCGGGATCAGGTGCGCGACGCTGATCGCGTTGTAGACGTCGACCAGGCGGTTGATGCGCGGCAGCCCGGCGTCGGTGAGCGCGCGCCGGGCGAGGGCCTCCGCGGAGTTGCGGGTGCGGGAGGGCTTGGCCCCGAAGGCCGTGTACATCGCGCGCCAGGCGGCGACATGCGGGTCCTCGTGCGGGGCCCGGCCGCCGAGCCGGTCCGTGAGCCGCCGGACGGCGTCGTCCAGCAGCGCCGAACTGTCCTCGCCGCTGGGGCCGTTGACGAGGCCGTGCGCCTCGACGGCGAGATGGGTGAAGCCGGGGGCGAGGGTGCGGACCTCGTCGGAGACCGTGATCGTCAGGGTCATGGGTGCATTGCTCCGGAGGGCGGTTCGGGGGCGGGGTACGCGGAGCGGGGCCGGAAGTCCGCGGCCTGGCTCCACACCGTCACGTGAGCTCTGCGGTGAGCGCAGGCCGGGGTTCGGTACGTCATAGACTACCGGATAGTCCAGTCCATTGAACTCCGACGGTGCCACGCAGGCTCTCCACACCCGGAACGCAACGATGCGGCCGACCGGAAGCGATGCGTTTCCGGTCGGCCGCACAGATATGCCCTGGGACCCTACTGCCGGGCCATCTCCTCCTTGAGCGCCAGCACGAACGCGTCGACGTCGTCCTCGCGGGTGTCGAACGCGCACATCCAGCGGACGTCCCCGGCCTTCTCGTCCCAGAAGTAGAACCGGAACCGCTTCTGCAGCCGCTCGGTCACCTCGTGCGGCAGCCGCGCGAACACGGCGTTGGCCTGGACGGGGTGGAGGATCTCCACCCCGTCCACGGTCCGGACCCCCTCGGCGAGCCGCTGGGCCATGGCGTTGGCGTGGCGTGCGTTGCGCAGCCAGAGGTCCTTGGCGAGCAGCGCCTCCAGCTGGACCGAGACGAAGCGCATCTTGGAGGCGAGCTGCATCGACAGCTTGCGCAGATGCTTCATCGCCCGGACCGCGTCCGGGTTCAGGACGACGACGGCCTCGCCGAAGAGCGCGCCGTTCTTGGTGCCGCCGAAGGACAGCACGTCGACACCGACCGTGTTGGTGAACGTGCGCATGGGCACGTCCAGGGACGCGGCGGCGTTGGCTATCCGGGCGCCGTCGAGATGGACCTTCATGCCGCGCTCATGGGCGTGCTCGCAGATGGCGCGGATCTCTGCGGGGGTGTAGACCGTGCCGAGCTCGGTGTTCTGGGTGATCGAGACGACCTGCGGCATGGCCCGGTGCTCGTCGTCCCAGCCGTACGCCTCCCGGTCGATGAGCTCCGGGGTGAGCTTGCCGTCGGGGGTCGGGACCGTGAGCAGCTTCAGCCCGCCCACCCGCTCCGGCGCGCCGCCCTCGTCCACGTTGATGTGGGCCGACTCCGCGCAGATCACGGCACCCCAGCGGTCGGCCAGCGCCTGGAGGGCGACGACGTTCGCCCCGGTGCCGTTGAAGACCGGGAAGGCCTCGGCGGTGGGGCCGAAGTGGCTGTGCATGACCCGCTGGAGGTGTCCGGTGTAGTCGTCCTCGCCGTAGGCGACCTGATGGCCGCCGTTGGCGAGGGCGAGGGCGGCGAGCACCTCGGGGTGGGCACCCGCGTAGTTGTCACTGGCGAAACCGCGTACCTGCGGATCGTGATGACGTCGCGCATCGGTCCTTACGGTTGCGGGGTCAGCCACAGACGCTTTCCGTTCACTTCTCCGGCGGGCATGTCCCAGACCCCGGCGATGGCCTCGGCCAGCTCCGTGACGTCCGTGAAGCCCGCGAACTTCGCATTCGGGCGCTCGGCGCGCATCGCGTCGTGCACCAGTGCCTTGACGACCAGGATCGCAGCAGCGGATGTCGGGCCCGCGTCACCCCCCGCCTTACGGAAGGAGTCGGCCAGGGCCAGCGTCCATGCCTCGGCCGCCGCCTTGGACGCGGCGTAGGCGGCGTTCCCGGCGGTGGGGCTGCCGGCACCGGCGGCGCTGACCAGCACGTACCGGCCCAGGTCGCTGCGCTGGAGGACCTCGTGGAAGGCCAGCGACGTCGACTGGACCGTACGGATCAGCAGCTTCTCCAGATAGTCCCAGTCGGCCAGGCTGGTGTCCGCGAAGTTGGCGCCGCCGCGCCAGCCCCCGACGAGGTGCACCAGTCCGTCGACCCGGCCGAACTCCTTCTCGGTCTTGAGGGCCCACTCCCGCGCGGCCCCCGGATCGAGGAGGTCCACCGTGTCACCGGTGACGGTCGCTCCTCCGTGGGCGTAGCGCGCGGCGTCGACCGCCTCCACGAGCCGCTCGGGGTTCGCGTCGGAGGCGACCACGGTCGCCCCCGCCTCCGCGAGCCTGAGCAGGGTGGCGCGGCCCGCCGGCCCCGCCGCTCCGGCCACCGCGATTACCGCGCCCTCGAGCACTCCGCTGTCGGCACTGCCTGTTCCGTTCATCGCCACCGCCTCCTCAGAACCCGCGCTCACGCAGCTGCCCGCCCGGCGTCCGCCGCGGTGATCCCCTTGGTGGAGGCGATCACATGCTTCAGCTTCTTCGAGAGCGCCTCATAGAACATGCTCAGGGGAAACTCGTCAGGAAGCACGTCGTCGACGAGTTTCCGAGGGGGCTGATCGAGGTCCAGGGCGTCGGGACCCTTGGCCCAGCGCGATCCGGGGTGGGGCGCGAGATAGGAGGAGACCAGGTCGTACGCCGCGAACCAGTGCACGAGCTTGGGGCGGTCGATGCCGTCGCGGTAGAGCTGCTCGATCTCACCGCAGAGCTGGTTGGTGACCTCGGGGGCGCGGGCCCAGTCGATCTTGAGCGTGTTGTCGGTCCAGCGGACCACGTCGTGCTTGTGCAGGTAGGCGAAGAGGAGCTGACCGCCCAGACCGTCGTAGTTGCGCACCCGCTCACCCGTCACGGGGAAGCGGAACATCCGGTCGAAGAGCACGGCGAACTGGACGTCGCGGCCCTGGCCGAAGCCGTCGGCCTCCAGCTTCACGGCCTCCCGGAAGGCGGTGAGGTCGCAGCGCAGCTCCTCGAGCCCGTACATCCAGAACGGCTGGCGCTGCTTGATCATGAAGGGGTCGAACGGGAGGTCGCCGTGGCTGTGGGTGCGGTCGTGGACCATGTCCCAGAGCACGAAGGCCTGCTCGCAGCGCTTCTGGTCGCCGAGCATCTCGCGGATGTCGTCGGGCAGCTCGACGCTCAGCAGCTCGACGGACGCCTCGGTCACGCGGCGGAAGCGGGCGGCCTCGCGGTCGCAGAAGATGCCGCCCCAGCTGAAGCGCTCCGGCGCCTCGCGTACGGCGATGGTCTCGGGGAAGAGCACGGCGGAGTTGGTGTCGTAGCCCGAGGTGAAGTCCTCGAAGGTGATCCCGCAGAACATCGGGTTGTCGTAGCGGGTGGCCTCCAGCTCGGCGAGCCACTCGGGCCAGACCATCCGCAGCACGACGGCTTCGAGATTGCGGTCCGGGTTGCCGTTCTGCGTGTACATCGCGAAGACGACGAGGTGCTGGAGGCCGTCCGCCCGGTCCTCGGCGGGCTGGAAGGCGAGCAGGGAGTCCAGGAAGTCCGGGACGCCGAAGCCCTCGGCAGTCCAGCGGCGCAGATCGGTGACGAGCGCGCGGTGGTAGGCGGCGTCGTGCGGGAGCAGCGGGGAGAGCTGCTCGACCGCGGCGATCACGCGCCCGACGACGGCTCCGGCCGCCTCGGCGGACGGGGCGCCGTCGGCCTCGAAGTCGATGGAGCCGTCCTTGGACTGCCAGGGGCGGAGCTCCTCCACGGCACTCTTGAGCGCCGGCCAGGCCGGGTGCTCCACGACCCGCTGGGCAGAAGCTATCGCGCCGGTGGCGGCGGCATGCTCAAGAATTTCCGTCATAACACTTCCTTCACGGGAGAACCTCGCGTCAAGTAACCGTATCCATCTCCGGTTCCTTCGGACAAGTGGAGGGCAGAAAATTATCCTGCCGACCTACATGTTCACCGTTATTTTTCCTGCCACACCTGGATGCGACAACTTCTTCCGCCGGACTGGTAGGGCGAAGACCGTCCTGTACGCGAGAACTGGTTCCCTGGGGGGTAGGAGCCGCACGCGGGCGAACACGACGGACGGAAGCGGGGAGTGCCTTGACTTTTCTCACCATCGGTCATCGCGGGGTCATGGGCGTCGAGCCGGAGAACACGCTGCGCTCGTTCGCGCACGCGGAGCAGGCCGGCATGGACGCCGTCGAGCTGGATCTCCATCTGAGCAAGGACGGCGCGCTCGCCGTGATGCACGACGCGGCCGTGGACCGTACGACGGACGGGCGGGGCCTGATCGCCGAGAAGACGCTGGCGGAGCTCCGCGAGCTCGACGCCGGACAGGGCGAGCGGGTGCCCGTCTTCGAGGAGGTCCTCGACGCGATCGGCTCACCCCTCCAGGCCGAGATCAAGGACGTGGCGGCGGCGCGGGCCCTGGCGGAGGTGATGAGGCGGCGTGACCTGGCCGGCCGGGTCGAGGTGTCGTCGTTCCACGACGAGGCGGTCGCCGAGATCGCGCAGCTGGTCCCGGGGGTGCGCACGGTGCTCATCGCCAGCCGCTGGGAGGCCGACGTGGTGGACCGGGCGAAGGCGGTGGGCGCGGCGACGCTCGCCCTGAACATCCGCCGTCTCACCCTCGAGGTGGTCGAGCACGCGCACGCCGAAGGCCTGAAGGTGATCGGCTGGGTGGTCAACACCCCCGACCATCTGCGTCTGGTCCGGGCGCTGGGCCTGGACGGCGCGACGACCGACTACCCGGAGATCCGGCGCGCGGGCCGCTTCACCGCCTGAGACCGCGGTGGCCTGCGGCGCGCCCCGACGCCCTAGAGCTCCTTGACCAGGAGCTCGAACACGAGGTCGTCGCGCTGCGGGATGCCGAAACGCTCGTCGCCGTACGGGAAGGGCGTGAGCTCTCCCGTACGGCGGTAGCCCCGGCGCTCGTACCAGGCGATCAGCTCCTCGCGGACCGAGATCACCGTCATGTGCATCTCGGCGACGCCCCAGTCCTCGCGGGCGGTGCGCTCCGCCTCGGCGATGATGACCTTGCCGAGGCCCGCGCCCTGGAGCCCCGGCTTGACCGCGAACATGCCGAAGTACGCGTTCTTCCCCCGGTGTTCGAGCTGGCAGCAGGCGACCGGCGCGCCGTCGAGCTCGGCGACGAGGACCTTGCCGGAGGGGGTCGCGAGGATCTCGCGCACCCCGTCGGCGTCGGTGCGCTGCCCCTGGAGGATGTCCGCCTCGGTGGTCCAGCCGGCCCGGCTCGCGTCGCCCCGGTAGGCGGACTCGACGAGCCGCACCAGGACCGGCACGTCGTCGCCGGTCGCGTCGCGGAAGGTGAGTTCTGCCTGTGCCGTGGCCGGTGCGCTGTCCATGTGGCTCTTCTCCGGTGGTGTGCTCTGCCGAGGGTGCTCTCCCGAGACTAACCCGGCCCCGACCGCCCCCCGCAGGCCCCTGGCGCGCTCCCCCAGTACCCCAATGCGCCCCGGTAGAGGCGGCCGGTACGGGGCATCGATGGGACGACACCGGCGTGATCCGCCGTAGGGGAGGTGCACCGTGCACGGACCGGCGCTGTCCGGCTGGCTGCTCATGGTGCTGTGCGCGGCCACAGGGGCGTACTGCCTGCTGAGGACCCGCGACGGCACACGGCGCGAACGCGCCTCGGCGCGCGCCGAGGCGCTGATGGGGTTCGGGATGGCCGCGATGGCGGTGCCCGCGGCCCTGCTCACGCTCCCGGACCGGACGTGGGTGGTGTACGCGGTGGTGTTCGGCGCCGCCGCGCTGCACGCGCTCCGGTCCGCCGGGCGCGGCGGCCATCATCTGCACCATCTGGTCGGCTCGCTCGCCATGGTCTACATGGCCCTGGCCATGGGGCCGGGGGCCGCCCATCCGGCGGGCGGCGGTCACCCGGGCCACGGGTCGGCGGCCGGGCCCGCGGGGGGCGTCCCCGTACTGACGGGGGTGCTGCTGGTCTACTACGCGCTCTACGTCCTGCACGCGGCGGGACGGCTGATACCGGCTCCCTCGCCCGCCGGGGTGCCGGCCGGCCGGAGCGGCGGCGGATCCGCACCGGCCTGGGGCGCGCGGCCGGAGCTGGCCCTGGCGTGCAGGCTGACCATGGGGATAGGCATGTTCGCCATGCTGCTCACCCTGTGAGACGGCGGGCCTCCCGCCCCGTGTCCTACGTCACTTGGCGCGCGCGGCCATACCCGTGGGGAGTCGGCGCTCATAGGCTGACGCCATGTTGGTCTCCCTCGCGCTGCTGCTGCTCGGTGCACTGGCCGCCGTCGTGGCCCCGGGCCTGATGGCGAGGGCCCGGTGGCCGGAGCGCGAGCCGGTCGTGGCCCTGTGGGTCTGGCAGTGCGTGGTCGCCGCCGTCCTGCTGTCGTTCGGGCTCTCCATGACCCTCAGCGCGGCCGCCGCCTGGCAGGCGGTCCGCGGCCATGTCTTCGCGCCCGCACCGCACGCGGTGGTCGAGGCCTACGCCCTGGGCGCGTACGGGCCGTGGTCGGCGGTCATCGCGGTCCTGCTGGCGTTCGGCGGGGTGTGGTCGGCCACCATGCTCGTACGGGAGATCCACCGCGCCCGGGTCCGGCGCAGGAGGCGGCGCGCCGAACTGCTGGTCCGTTCCCCGCTGATGCCGGGCGAGGAGCCGGGCGGCGGGCGCCTCGTGGTGCTGGAGGGCGAGCGTCCCGACGCCTGGTGGCTGCCGGGGGCCGCTCCGCAGCTCGTCATCACCACCGCGGCGCTCGGCCGGCTGAAGGGGCGTCAGCTCGATGCCGTGCTGGCACACGAGCAGGGGCACGCCCGCGCCCGCCACGACTGGCTACTGCACTGCTCGGACGCGCTGGCGACGGGATTCCCGCAGGTGCCGGTGTTCGCCGCGTTCCGCGACGAGATGCACCGTCTGGTCGAACTGGCCGCGGACGACGTGGCGTCACGGCGCTTCGGCCGTCTGACGATCGCCCTCGCCCTGGTCGAACTCAACGAGGACCGGGGGGTGTTCGGCCCCGCCCCGGCCTCCGGCGCCCATCTGCCGCTCAGGGTGAACCGCTTGCTCGCCCCCGTCGAGCGGCTCACCGCGGGGCGCCGGCTGCGGCTGACCGCTGCCGCGGCGCTGGTGCCCGTGGTGCCGCTGCTGGTGGCCTTCGTGCCGGGACTCAGGGCTCTGGGATAGCTTCACACGCCCCAGGTGAACGAGGATCTCCCCATGTACTCCCCTCCCCGTCCTCCGCGCACCCGGGTCCCCGGCCTGCTCACCGGCCTCGTCTGCGCCTCGCTGTCCGTCGTTCTGCTCGTGCTGGTCGCGGTGCGCTGGCCGCCCCTGATGTCCCTGGACACGACGGTGGCCGAGGCGCTGCACCGCGAGGCGGTGACCCGGCCGGGGCTCGTCCGGGTCGCCCGGGTGCTGACGGACTGGGTGTGGGACCCGTGGGCCATGCGCGTACTGACGGCGGTCGTCGTGATCGCCCTGTGGTGGCGTGGCTCCCGGCTGCTCGCGGGGTGGATCGCGGCGACCTGTCTGATCGCCGCGCTCGTCCAGCAGGGACTCAAGGCGGCGGTGGGCCGGGAACGCCCGCAGTGGCCCGACCCGGTGGACTCGGCGCAGTTCGCGGCCTACCCGTCGGGGCACGCCATGACGGCCGCGGTGACCTGCGGGATGCTCCTGTGGCTGCTGCGCCTGTACGGCGCGCAGGCGCCCCTGTGGTGGGGCTCACTGGTGCTCGCCGTGGTCTCGGTGGCCGGCGTGGCTCTCACCCGTGTCTATCTCGGCGTGCACTGGCTGAGCGACGTGCTGGGCGGAATCCTGCTGGGGGGCGCCACGGCCGCGCTGTCCGTGGCCGCGTACACCGCGTACACCGCGCGCACGCGGAGACCGGCCGGTGACGGCGACGGGCCCTTGTAGATCCTCACCCGAGGCGGAGAGGATCCGGACCATGCAGATCAAGGGTGTGCTTTTCGACTTCTCCGGGACCCTCTTCCGGATCGAGTCCGTCGAGGCGTGGCTGCGTGCTGTTCTCGACGCCCGCTCCACGGCCGTGGAGCCGGCGGACTTCGGGCGCTGGGTACGCCGGCTGACCGCGGCGGGGGCGCTGCCCGGCGGTCCGGCCCCCGAGCGGATCCCGCCGCCGCTGGCCGCCGCGTGGGCCGAACGCGACCGCACCGCGCGGACGCACAGGGAGGCGTTCACCGGACTGGCCCGCGAGGCGGATCTCCCCGACCCGGCGCTGTACGACGCGCTGTACGACCGCCATATGAGCCCCGACGCCTGGCAGCCGTACCCCGACGCGGAGGAGGTCCTGCGCGGGCTGCGCCGGGACGGTGTCGCGGTGGGAATCGTGAGCAACATCGGCTGGGACCTGCGCCCCGTCTTCCGGGCGCACGGCCTGGACGCGTTCGTCGACGCGTACGTCCTGTCCTACGAGCACGGCGTCCAGAAGCCCGATCCTCGGCTGTTCCGTACGGCGTGCGGGCTGCTGGAGCTCGATCCCGCCGACGTGGTCATGGTCGGTGACGACCGCCACGCGGACGCCGGTGCGGCGGCCGTGGGCTGTGAGGTGCGTTTCGTGGACCATCTGCCGGTGGCGGAGCGGCCGGACGCGCTCCGGGCACTGCGCCTCACGGAACACGCCGGGGAGAAGCCGTACACAGGCGGTTCGTGAAGGATTCCGGGAGACGGTGTGAGGGATATCCCTGTCCCGAAGGGGCTCCGAAGGCCCTGCGGGGGTTTAGCTTGGTGGACATGTCCCCGTATCCGAACCCGTCCGCCGCCGTGCGCCCCGCCTCCGTGGTCAACGAAGAGATCCGCACCCTGTGGCAGCGCTCGGGCGGATTGCTGTCCCCGGCCGACGAGTCCGAGTACCAGCGCCTCCTGGTGGAGTGGGCCGCGGCCGCGGGAACGAGCGTGCGGCCCGCGGCCTGACCGGTCGGGCGGCGCCGCCCCCGGCTGATTCCGGCGATCCCCCGCATCGCCGGAATCAGGGGTACAGCATGTCCCCGCGCCGACCCGGCGGTCAATGAGATAAACGTGCCCCGCCGGGCGGAGACCGTCCGGCGGGGCACGTGTGTTCAGCTGCGGGTCGTACGGTGGATCAGCGGTCGAAGTAGTCCGGCTGCGTCTGGACGTTGAGCTCCTTCAGCCGCACCTTCTTCGCCGGGTCGGTCCGACGGTCGTCGAGCTTCAGGACGTCGAAGCCCTTCTCGATGTCGTTGGAGTAGATGTAGCCGTTGTAGTAGTACGCCGACCACGGACCGGCCGTGGTGACCTCGTCCAGGGTGACCGGGCCGCGCTCGAAGTACGCGATCTCCTTGGGCTTCGCGGAGTTGGTGAAGTCCCAGACGGAGACCCCGCCCTGGTACCAGGCCTGGACCATCAGGTCGCGGCCCTTGACCGGGATGATCGAGCCGTTGTGCGCGACACAGACCTCGGTGTCGGCCTGCGGGCGGTCGATCTTGAAGTAGGAGCGGAAGACCAGCTTGCGGTGGTCGCCCTTGCCGGTGATGTCGTAGATGCCGTCGGCACCGCGGTCGGGGCCGATCTCGTCGTTGCAGGTGGCCGCGCCGCCGCCGCCGAGCTCATCGGTGAAGACGACCTTGTCGGCCTTCTGGTTGAAGGTCGCGGAGTGCCAGAACGCGAAGTTCACGTTGTCCTGGACACGGTCGATGATCTTGGGGTGCTCCGGGTCCTTGATGGAGAACAGCAGACCGTCGCCCATGCACGCCCCGGCCGCCAGGTCCTTCGAGGGCAGCACGGTGATGTCGTGGCATCCGGTGGTCTTGGAGACGCCGGGGTTGGTCGGCGCGCCCGGGTTGCCGCCGTCCGGGAAGAGCACCGGGAAGTTCACGATCCGGGACTTCTCGGGCGTGCTGCGCGGCACCTTGATGACGGAGATCCCGTCGTGCGGCGGCTGGCAGTCGGGGAACGTCTCGTTCGGCGAGTACGAGGAGACGTACACGTAGACGTTCTTGCGCTCCGGAATGATCGTGTGGGTGTGCGACCCGCACGCGGTCTCGACGGCGGCGACGTACCTCGGGTGACGCTTGTCGCTGATGTCGAAGACCTTCATGCCCTCCCAGGAGGACTTCTCCGTGGCCGGCTGCGTGGTGCTCGCACAGGAGTCGTCGCTGCGCGAGGAGTCGGTCGACAGGAAGAGCAGGTCCCCCGAGACGGAGATGTCGTTCTGCGAGCCGGGGCAGAGGACCTGCGAGACGGTCCTCGGCTTCTTCGGATTGCTGATGTCGAAGATGCGGAAACCGTCGTAGTTGCCGGCGTACGCGTACTTCCCCTGGAAGGCCAGGTCCGTGTTGAGCCCCTTCAGCGCGTCCTTGGGGACGTTGGCGAGGTGCTTGATGTTGGAGCTGTGGACGATCTCGTCCACGCCGGGTATCTCGCCGCTCTCGATGGCGGCTCTGGCTTCGGCCTGTTCGCTCACGGAGACACCGCTGCGGGTGGTGGCGGCGTCACCCGGATCGGGGGTCGCGGCTGCGGGCCCGGCCGTGAACAGCGTGGCAATGAGTCCGGCCGCGGCTGTCACCACACCCAGACGTCTCCTCCGCACGCTGGTGGTGTGCAACGAGGTCACTGCGTCCTCCCTAGTGTCCGTTCGTCGACGAACGGTTCATGGACCCCGGCAGTATGACCCGTATCATGTACACACCAACAGACGGCAACAGAGACGTAATAAAGTTTTTGATCACGGGCCGGGTGCAAGGCGGGGAGACTGTCCGCAACACACTCATGTGGCAATGGAGGTCGTCGTGTTGATGCACCGTCGGAACACCCGCGTGCGCACAGCAGCTCTGGCGGCGGCGCTCGTGGCCGCCGTCCTCTCACTGGGCGGCTGCGACGACGGCGACGACGGGACGAAGGCCGGGGCGGACGAAGGTCCTTCGGTCGTGGCTCCGGGCAGGCCCGGCGAACCGGCCAGGACGCTGTCGGCCGAGGAGGCGGTGAAGGCCGCCGGGGACAACACCCCCAACTCCGCCGACTTCCGCTACGCCCGCATGATGATCGCCCATCACGAGCAGGCGCTCGTACTGACCGCACTCGTCCCCGGACGGGCCGCCTCCACCTCCGTCGAGCGGCTGGCGAAACGCATATCGGCCGCCCAGAAGCCCGAGATCGGCGCCATGGAGGGCTGGCTGAAGAAGAACGGCGGCGATGACCGCGAGGAGACGCACGAGGACCACGCCGCGATGCCCGGGATGGCCACCGACCAGCAGATCGCGCGACTGCGGGCCGCGCACGGCAAGGCGTTCGACCAGCTGTTCCTGGAGTTGATGATCACCCACCACCAGGGGGCGGTCACCATGGCGACCGAGGCGCTCGCCGACGGCAACAACGTGCTGGTGGAGGAGATGGCCAACGATGTCGTCGCCCAGCAGACCGTGGAGATCGACCGGATGCGCGGACTGATGGCCTGAGGGCCGCGCCGGTGGGCCGAGGCGCGCTGGAGGGCCCCCTCCGGGCCCGCGAGCCCCTCCCCGCTTCCCCCGGCGGTGCCATGCTGGAGGCAACCGCCCAAGGAGGTGCGCCGTGCTCCGTGTCGCCGTCGTGGGTTCGGGGCCCAGCGGGGTCTACACGGCCCAGGCCCTGCTGGAACAGTCGCGGGTACCGGACGTGCGGGTGCATGTACTGGACCGGCTGCCCACCCCGTACGGGCTGGTCCGCTACGGCGTGGCGCCCGACCACGAGAAGATCAAGTCGCTCCAGGGCAGTCTCCGGTCGGTCCTGGAGGACGACCGGATCACGTTCGTCGGACATGTCGGGGTGGGCGTCCCGGGCGGGGTGTCACCCGACCGGCTCAAGGAGCTGTACCACGCGGTGGTCTACTGCGTCGGTGCCGCCGCCGACCGGCCGCTCGGCGTTCCCGGTGAGGGGCTGCCGGGGAGCTTCTCGGCCACCGAGTTCGTGTCCTGGTACAGCGCCCACCCGGACGCGGCCGTCGACGGCTCCGCGCTCCGGGCCCGTTCGGCCGTGGTGGTGGGAGTCGGCAACGTGGCGGTGGACGTGGCCCGCGTCCTCGCCCGTGGCGCGGCCGAGCTGCGCGGCACGGACGTCCCGCCGGCCGCGCTCGACGCCCTGGAGGCGAGCCAAGTGCGCGAGGTCCACATCGTCGGGAGGCGCGGGCCCTCTCAGGCCAGGTTCACCACCAAGGAGCTGCGCGAGCTCGGCGCGCTCCCCGGGGCGCGGATCGTCGTCGACGGGGCGGAGCTCGCACGCGATCCGGCGTACGCGGCTGCCGGCAGCCAGGGCACTCCCCTGCCCGCCGCGGTCCGGCGCAATCTGGACGTGCTGCGCGGATGGGCGGCGGATCCTCCGCCCGCGGCGGCCGACGCGGAGCGCCGCCTCCGGCTGCGGTTCTTCCTGCGGCCGGCCGCACTGCTGGAGCGGGACGGCCGGGTCGCGGGCGTGCGGTTCGCCCGGACGGCCCCGGACGGCGCCGGAGGGGTGCGGGACACCGGGGCGTACGAGGACATCGAGGCCCAGCTGGTGCTGCGGGCGGTGGGGTACCGGGGCACGCCCCTGCCCGGCCTGCCCTTCGACCCGGTGAGCGGCACCGTGCCGCATCGGGCGGGCCAGGTGGTCAGGGGCGGGCAGGCGTCGCCCGGGGAGTACGTCGCCGGGTGGATCAAGCGTGGTCCCACCGGGGTGATCGGTTCGAACAGGTCGTGCGCGAAGGAGACGGTCGCCTCACTGATCGACGACGCCCCGCTGCTCCTCGGCCGCGAGGTGCCCGCCGACCCGCTGGGGGTGCTCCGGGGCCAGGGGCTGCTGCCGGTGGAGTGGGACGGCTGGCTGGCCATCGAACGCGCCGAGTCGGCGCTCGGCCGCTCGCTCGGACGCGGGCCGGTGAAGATCCCCGACTGGTCCGGACTGCTCGACGCGGCACGCGGCGGTCCCCGTTAGGCCGTCGCCGAGGGGTGTCAGCCCTGGCCGAGAC
The DNA here is from genome assembly GCF_055583745.1 of Streptomyces sp. NPDC104381. Taxonomy (NCBI): domain Bacteria; kingdom Bacillati; phylum Actinomycetota; class Actinomycetes; order Kitasatosporales; family Streptomycetaceae; genus Streptomyces; species Streptomyces sp. NPDC104381. Next base: position 395,284 of record NZ_JBVJNK010000003.1, on the reverse strand, counting down.
GCTCGGCCTGCAGGTCGACCCCGGCGAGGACACTGTCCAGCAGGCCGGGGAAGAGGGCGTCCAGGTCCTCGGTCCGTACACAGCTCAGCTTGGCCGTCCCCCGGTAGAACTGGGCGATGACGCCGTTCTCCCGGAGCACCCTGAAGTGGTGCGTCGTGGTGGACTTGGAGACCGGGAGGTCGAAGCGGGAGCAGGCCTGTTCGTCGGCGGCGCCCGCCAGTTGGCGCACGATCCGGAGCCTGATCGGGTCGGACAGCGCGTGGAGCACTCCTTCGACGCGGATCTCCTCGCGCGAGGGGTGGGCGAGCACGCGAGCGGCGTTCGTCGTCACGGTGGCTCCACTTCGTACCGGGGGCTCCATTGTACGAGAGCCGTCGTAGTTTTATCCACGCGCCGCCGTCACGAGCCGGACCCGGGGGCTGCCGTCCGGCCGCCTGCCGAATTCCTCCAGGGGCAGCAGCCGCACGGTGAATCCGGTCCGTACGAGGTCGTCCACCACGCCGGCGAGCGGGAACGTGCGGTAGTACATGACGAACGGGGGGCGCCACAGGGCGTTGCGGGCCCGCATGGCCAGGTCGAAGCCGAGCAGTGACCAGTAGGCCCGGGAGCCCACGGCGGGAGGCGCGCCCACCGGGAAGACGAACAGTCCGCCCGGCCGGAGCGCCGCGTACACCTGGTCGAACAGCCCTGGGCGCTCCGTCGGCAGGAAGTGGCCGAACGCCCCGAAGCTCAGGGCCAGGTCGAAGGCCCGCTCGAACGGCAGCGCCAGGGCGTCGGCCCGGACCCAGTCCACCGCGGGGCCGCCGGTGGTACCGGCGTACGCGGCCCGGGCGACGCCGAGCATCCCGGCGCTGAAGTCGACCCCGGTGACCCGCTCCCGGCAGAGCTCCCGCAGCACGCCGACGCCCGCTCCGGTGCCGCAGCAGACGTCCAGGCCCCGGTCGAACGGCCCGAGGGGCCGCACCGCGTCGGCGACGGCTTCGAGCACCCGGTCCGGGGTCCGGTAGGGCGTCAGGTCGAACTTCGGGGCGAGCAGGTCGTATCCCCGCATGGTCGAGGAGAGCGCCTGTGCGGCCAGCTCGCGCAGCGTGGGGCCCTGGGGAGTGAACATCGCCGCTCAGCCTACCCACTCCGTGGTGGCCGAGATCCCGGACGCGCCTGCGCGACCGCGGTCAGACCGAGCGGTGGTACTGGTCCGGGACATGCGGTTCCGCGCCGAGTTCGCGCGCGGCGTGCCGGGCCCACGACGGGTTGCGGAGCAGCTCCCGGCCGAGGAGGACCGCGTCGGCCTCGCCGTTCTCCAGGATCTTCTCGGCCTGCTGCGGCTCGGTGATCATGCCGACGGCGGCGACGGGCAGGGAGGTCCCGGTCTTGACGCGGGCCGCGAAGGGGACCTGGTAGCCGGGGCCGACGGGGATGCGGACGCCTGCGGCGTTGCCGCCGGTGGAGGTGTCGAGGAGGTCGACACCGTGGGCCTCGAGGTCGGTGGCGAAGCGGACCGTGTCGTCGGCGGTCCAGCCCTCGCCGTCCTCCAGCCAGTCGGTGGCGGAGATGCGGAAGAACAGGGGGAGTTCCTCGGGCCAGACGGCGCGTACGGCGTCGACGACCTCCAGGGCGAAGCGGGTGCGGTTCTCGTACGAGCCGCCGTACTCGTCCGTGCGCCGGTTGGAGTGCGGGGAGAGGAACTCGCCGATCAGGTAGCCGTGGGCGCCGTGGATCTCCACGATCTCGAAGCCGGCGTCCAGGGCGCGGCGGGCGGCGTCGGCGAACTGCCGGACGACGCCCTCGATGTCTCCGACGGTCAGCTCGGTCGGCACGGGGTGGTTCTCGTCGAACGCGATCGCACTCGGCGCGACCGGCTGCCATCCGTGGGCGTCCGGGCCGACCGGGGCGCCGCCCTTCCAGGGCTGCCCGGTGGAGGCCTTGCGGCCGGCGTGGGCGATCTGGATCGCCGGCACGGTGTTCTGGCTCTTCAGAAAGGTCGTGATGCGGCGGAACGCCTCGACCTGGGTGTCGTTCCAGATGCCGAGGTCCTGCGGCGAGATACGGCCTTCGGGGCTCACCCCCGTCGCCTCGACGATGATGAGGCCGGCGCCGCCGGCCGCGCGGGCGCCGTAGTGCTGGAGGTGCCAGTCCGTCGGGGCGCCGACGGCCGGCCCGTCCGGGGCTGCGCTGTACTGGCACATCGGGGCCATCCAGACGCGGTTGGGAACGGTCAGCGACCGCAGGGCGTAGGGCTCGAACAGTGCACTCACAGGGAGCTCCGGATTCCTCGGGACACGGCGGGCGGCGCGACGGCCCGGGTGCGCCGGGCCGTCACTTGGTACGAGATTCACCGTACTACGAAGTTCACCGTACTACGGCGGATGTCGAAATACGAGACGGCCCGTACGTGCCCTCTCATGCGCCGGGGAGCCGCCTGCACGGGCCGGGGAGCCGGTACGCCGCCCGCCTCACCGCTCCGGACCCAGTCGGCGCCGGAGGCGGATGCCGGCGTCCGCCTCGTACATCTGGCTCCAGCTGCGTCCGCCTCCCGATGTCCAGGTCACCTGGACGTTCGCCCCGTCCGTCCGGACGGCCTCGACCGTCATCAGCCGGTTCCCGTCCCGTACGTCGCCGCGCCGCAGCTCGCGTGCCGCGACCGTGACGGGCTCCCCCGAGTGCGCGTGCTCCGCCTCGGTGGCCGCCGCGACCAGCGCCGCGGCCAGTTCCCTGGCCGCGGCCGGTGAGCAGGACCAGGAGGCGCCCGCGATGCGGATCCCGACCTGGAGAGGCCCGTCCGGCGGCCCGGGGGCCACCTCCAGCGCCGTACCGCGCCCCTCGGTGTCCCGGATCTCGATGCTCATCCCTGTCGCCTCCTCGTCCCGCTCCGGTCAGCTCAGCCGGAGACTCTCCGGCGGGCCCAGATAGCTGGGCTTGAGGCCGCCGGTGTCCACCACGAGGTTCTGGAGTACCACGGTCGGGTCGACCATCCAGAACGAGAGCACGTGGACGCCGGCCCGGCGGATGTGGTGCGTGGTCGCGGTGCGGTTCACGTTGTCCGACGTGTTGCGGGCCCACTGGGTGTTCATGGTGCCGTCGTCGGACCCGGTCGCCCCGGTGATGTCGACGGACTGCGGGGCGTCGTCGTCGAAGGAGACGGCGTACGTCAGTCCGTCGGTGGCCAGCGCGTTGTTGCGGGGCGACAGATACGCCCAGACGGTCACCGGGCCGGTGGTGAAGAGGCTGAGCCGGTACTCCAGCCGGGGCCCGCCTCCGCCCGGGGTCTGCCGGGCCGCGGTCACCGGGAAGGGCTCCATGCCCGATCCGGTGCGTCCGATGCCGGGGATGCGGCGCCAGGAGATCCCGCCGCGGCCCACCGCCCGGTGGAAGTGGTCGGCCTCCATGGACACGTATCCGTTGGCCTCGACGAACCCCTTGAGCTGCGAACGTTCCAGCCCGGGCCGGTCGACGACGGCACGGACGACGACCTCGCTGCCGCCGGGGCCGGACACGGTGACCGGCACCCGGGTGACGCCCTTCGGGGCCCGGGACCAGTCGACGCGGAAGGTGACCCGGGTCTGGGCGTCCACCCGGCCCCGCGTCCGGTCGGCGATCAGCCAGGAGGCGCCCGTACGGATGCGGAAGTCGAAGGGGACGGTACCCCGGTTGAACACCTCGACGTACTGCGCGGGCTGGCTCCGGTACGGGCTGAAGACCGGCAGGACCGGCTCCGCTCCGGACGCCGGCCACCAGTCGGCCGAGCCGTCGACGGCCACGCCCATCTCGGCCCTGTGCGGGAGTTCGATGCGCCGGACGGCGGGGAAGATCTCGTCAGCGAGCGCCACGTTGTCCAGCTCGGGCTGCTGCCAGGGGGCGTTGGGACCGTAGCGGTCCACATCGCCGTAACCGATGTGCGGCTGCGTCTGGAACCCCTCCCACTTGCCGTCGGCCACCTCGGTGTCGAACCGCCGCGCCAGGGCGAGGTCCTGGGCCAGTCCCGCCTCGGCCGTGGCGGCCAGCTGGTTGGTCAGCGCCCGGCCCTGGGGTGCGTAGTGCAGGTTGGTGAACTCCGCCTCGCGCAGGGCGTACAGGTTGGCGGTCGCCCGGACCGCGTAGCCGACGAGCTCGTACCAGGCGTCCTGGGCGTACGCGGGCAGGCCCCGCCGGACGCGTTCCGCCGCGGCGTCCAGGCGCTGCCAGTCCTCGGTGACCCGCTCCAGCTCGCGGTAGTCGACGATGCTGAAGGGAGTGGCCCGGTCGTCGTAGACGATGGCGGAGGAGTCCGTCGCCGGGTCCTTGGCCGGGTCGAGGGTGATCTTCCGGTTGAGCAGCTCGGGCTTGCGCCGGGACTGCAGCCGGGCGTACGTGCGGAGGATCTCCGCGATCTCCTCGGCCCTGCGCTCGCCGAAGTTCTGGGCGGCGTAGCGCTCCTCCCACTCCGGGAGGGCGTCCAGGGGCCAGCGGTCGGGGTCCCAGGCGTACTCCAGGAAGAACTGGGTGGGCAGTTCGTTGCCCTTGAGGTCACCCACGTTGGTGACCCAGAGGCCGTGGTTGCCGTAGGCGGCGCTCTGGTGGAGCTGGTCCCACATGTTGGGGAGCGAGGTCGTGTCGACCCACTTGTAGTTCCGGCCCACGCCGACGTAGTCGAAGTGGTAGTAGAGGCCGTAACCGCCGCCTCGCGGGTCGTTCTTCAGGTCCGGCAGCTTGCGTACGTTGGCCCAGTTGTCGTCGGTGAGGACGACGGTGATGTCGTCCGGGACCCGCAGCCCGCGGTCCCAGTAGTGCTGGACCTCCTTGTAGAGGGTCCACACCTGGGGGACCCCGTCCTCCGAGCCGAGCTCCTCGGCGAGGATCGCGCGCTGGGTGGCGATGATCTCCGTCATCAGCTCGATGCCGTCGCCGTCCGGCAGGCTGACGTCGCCGTTGCCGCGCATGCCGAGGGTGACCACGCCCTCGAAGTCCTCCCGCTTCATGCGGCGTACGCCCTCCCGCCAGTAGGCCTTGATGGCCTCGGCGTTGCGGCGGAACGACCACTCGCCGGTGCCGCCGTACGGGTCGTGGCCCGGCTTGGTGATGTTTCCCGCGCTGTCGCGGACGGCGGCGACGGCGTGCCGGTTCCACTCCTCGATGCCCCGCATCATGGGCGCCTCGTGCGAGGTGCCCATCACGACCCCGTAGGCCTTCGCGGTGGCGTGGTTCTCCGGGTCGTCCTCGGCGAAGGCACGGCCCCAGACCGCCGGCCAGAGGTAGTTGGCCTTCAGCCGCAGCATCACCTCGAAGACCTTGGCGTAGAAGGCGGCGTTGAACCCGCCCTCGAAGCCGGGTGCCTTGCCGGGGCCGAAGAAGGCGGGTGCCCAGGTGCCGAGCGCCGGGTTCTCGTCGTTGATGAAGAATCCGCGGTACTTCACGGCGGGGGTGCCCTGGCTGTGCCGGCCGGGCAGGACGTACAGCGCGTCGCGGTGGACGGGGACGACGTCGTCCCACCAGTACCAGGGCGAGACCCCGATGCCCCGGGAGACGTCGTACGCGCCGAAGATCGTGCCGCGCTGGTCGCTGCCGGCGATGACGAACGCACGGTCCACTCCGGGCAGCGGCTTCTCCACCACGGTCTGCAGGCTGGTCTCCCATCTGCCCGCGATGTCCGCGACCTTGAGCCGGCCCGCGGCGATCAGGCCGTCGATGAGCGGGCTGCGGCCGATGGTGCCGACGAGGACGATCTCGCGGCCACGGGGGGTCGCGTTCCGGGAGAGCGCGGGGCGGACGCCGGTGACGCGCTCGATGTCGTCCTGGAGGTCGCCGGCCACCCGGACGACACCGTCGTGATCCTTGTCGCTGACCACGATCGGGGCCGCCTTGCCCGCCCTGACCAGGGGGAAGGCGCCGGAGCGTGGCGTGAAGGAGATGTACGCCCCTGGGTCGGTGGGCCGGACCGCCGGGGAGTGGCCCGGGCCGGCGGGTGTCGCCGCCGCCTCACCGGTCAGCCCCATCAGCGATCCGAGGGGCGTCGCCGCCAGTGCCGTGAACCCGAGACCGGCCCCGAGGACCGTTCTGCGGCTGGTGTGGTTGTCCATGTCGCTCTCCATTTTGTTCACACGCATGACAAATTGGATGGGCGTGAGCCCTTGGCAGAGGTGCGGTGCGGGTACCTCTGCGTCAGTCGGTGGCGCCGGGGGCGGCGGCGGTTCGCGGGGCGGCGGGGGCCGGTGCGCCGTCCTCGTCCGGGCCGGGCGAGAGCGCGGCGACGATCGCGTCGGCGGTGTCGTCGGGCTCGGGGCTGATCAGTCCGACGACGATGTACACCACGAGCGAGGTGACGAGCGGTGTGACGATCACGAGCGTCTGGTCGGTGCTGTCCAGCACGAACTTCACCAGGAGGTAGCCGAGCAGGCCCAGCGCCCAGGAGGACAGCGCCGCGCGGGGTCCGAACCGGCGGAAGGCGGGCAGCAGTCCGAGCAGCATCGGGATGGAGATGGGGCCCATCACCGCCGCGACCAGTCCGACGATGATGCCCAGCACTCCGCCGAAGTGGTCCGCCTCGATCGCGACGATCATGCTGACGCCGATGAAGACGACGGTGCACACCCGGGCGACGAGCAGCCCGGTGGCGGGGGACAGCTCACGGGCGCGGCGTACGACGGCGGGGATGATGTCGCGGGTGACGACCGCAGAGACCGCGTTGGCGTCGGAGGAGGCCATCGCCATGGTGTGCGAGAACATCCCGGCCAGCGTCAGCCCCACCAGCCCCGCCGGCAGGTACGACTCCGCCATCAGCGCGTAGACCTTCTCCGGGTCCGCGATGCCCGGCAGCAGCACGGCCGCGGCGACGGGCGGGAAGAGCAGGACGGCGGGCCAGATCACGTACAGCAGGGCGGAGAGCCCGGCCGAACGGCGGGCGGCCTTCGGGGAGTCCGTGGCCATGTAGCGCTGGGCCAGGTTCCACATGCCGCCGTTGTACTCGAAGAGCTTCACGACGACGTACGCGCCGAGGAAGGTCGCGGTGTACGGACCGACGAGTGGCCGGCCGTGCCCGTCGGGCAGCTTGTCCCAGATGGTGCCCAGGCCCGCGAGGCCGTCGCCGAGCCGGTCCAGCACGACCCAGAGCATGGCGAGCGCGGCGGCTCCCTGGATGATGAACTGCCCGAAGTCGGTGAGCGCGTCGGCCCAGAGGCCGCCGACCGTGCAGTACAGCAGGGTCACGATGCCGGTGATGAGGATGCCGGTGGTCATCGACATGCCGGTGAACACGTTGAGCAGCACGGCCACGGAGGCCCATTTGGCGGCCACGTCGAACACCTTGAGCAGCGCGCCGCTCCAGGCGAGCGCCTGCTGGGTGGGCACGTTGTAGCGCTTGGCCAGGTACTCCAGGGGCGAGGCGACGGCGTAGCGCTTCCGCAGCCGCTGCCAGCGCGGGGCGAACAGCCAGGCCCCCACGGCGGTGCCGAAGGCGAGCGGCAGGAAGGCCCAGACGTAGACGGTGATGCCGTAGCTGTAGGCGATGGCGGCGTACGCGACGAACACGGCGGCGCTGTACCCGGACATGTGGTGGGAGATGCCGGACAGCCACCAGGGCATCCGGCCGCCTCCGGTGAAGTAGTCGCTCACGTTGCCGATGCGGCGGTGCGACCAGAGGCCGATGAGCAGCATCACGAGGAAGTAGCCGCCCAGGGCGGCCCAGTCGAGCGAGGCCATCAGTGCCGGCCCCCGGCGATCGTCAGGGTCTGGCGCAGCGTGCCGTAGGCGGGTTTGGGGGCGAGGTCCTCGTCGAAGAGGTTGGCCGCACCCTCGCCCGGGAAGGTGTCCGGGACCCAGGAGTAGGTGTCGGTGAAGCCCCAGACGGTGAAGTCGTCGCAGCCGGGGGTGAGGAGGCAGCCGCGCAGCAGGACGCCGTACCCCTCGGCCTGGGCCTCGTACTCCGTGCTGTCGGCCGGCAGGGGGATCCGGACGTCCGCCTCGGTGATCGCGGTCCCGAGGCCGAGGCGGTCGAAGCGCAGCATGTTGTCGGCGATGTCGTGCGGTGCGCTGTACTGGACGGCCAGATGGCCCTGGATGCCCACGCCGTGGACGGGCACGTGCTGCTTGCGCAGCGTGCGGACCAGTTCGTACAGGGCGGTGCTCTTCGCGTTGACGCCCTCGATGTTGTAGTCGTTGATGAAGAGGCGCGCCTCGGGGTCGGCCTGATGGGCCCAGCGGAAGGCGTCCGCGATGTAGCCGGGGCCGAGCTTCCTCAGCCAGATGCTGTCCCGCAGCGAGCCGTCGTCGTCGAAGGCCTCGTTGACGACGTCCCACTGCCAGATCCTGCCCTTGAAGTGGGTGACCTGGTCGGTGATGTGACGGTGCAGCACCTCGCGCAGTTCGGCGGTGGTGAAGTCGTCCTCGTCCAGCCAGGCGGGCAGCTGGTTGTGCCAGACCAGGGTGTGGCCGCGGACCAGTTGCCCGTGCTTCTTCGCGAAGCCGACGAGCCGGTCGGCGGCGGCCCAGTCGTAGGTGCCGCGCCGCGGTTCGACCGCTTCCCACTTCATGACGTTCTCCGCGGTGACGGAGGAGAACTCCCCCGCGACCTCGGCCCGGTAGGGCGCGTCCTCGGCCAGGGCGGTGGTGTCGACGGCCGTGCCGATGCGCAGTCCGGCCTCGCGGCCGAGGTTGCCGAGGCTCCGCGGGGCGGTGCTGTGGCCCTTTCCGCCGTGCCGGGCGGTGTCGTTGCCGGCGGCGGAAGCACCGGGGAGCGTGAACGCGGAGACCAGGAGCACGGCGGCCGCGGAGCCCACCGCGAGCGAACGCATTGTCTTGGGCATGACAGATACCTTTCCGTAAGGCGCGGGGACGCGAGGCCGGCGCCCGGGCGCGGAGGGGTCTTCGAAAGTTTCGACATCGCTCCCCGCGCACCCGGGGAAGGGTGCGCGGGGCGGGCGTGCGGGGGCCGGGCCCCCGCACGTCACTGCTGTGCGACCAGCGAGTCGACCGAGGTGGCGCACACCAGGTGGCGCCGGTGGTCGACGGTCCGCTCCGGCCCGGTGAGGCGCAGCCGTACGGTGTGCTTGACGTCGGCGGCGTCGCTGGAGGTGGCGAACCGCAGCTCCAGGCCGCCGGGTTCGACGATCCGGCGCCCGCCGGTCCCGGTGAAGGAGACCAGGTCGGGGTGGAACCGGAAACTGACCTTCCGGGACTCCCCCGCGGCCAGCGGCACCCTGGCGTATCCGATCAGCCGTACGTCGGGGCGTGTGGTCTGGGCGACCGGGTCGTGGACGTACAGCTGGACCACCTCGGCCCCGTCGCGGTCCCCGGTGTTGTGGACGGTCACCGCGAGATCGGTCTCGCCGTCGGTGGGAAGCTCCGCCGGCACCTCGGGGCCGGCCTCCCAGGTGAAGGAGGTGTACGAGAGCCCGTGGCCGAAGGGGTAGAGCGGGGTGGGGTCCAGATTGCTGACGTCGCTGACCCGGCCCAGCGGCGGCTGCAGATACGTCCACGGCTGGCCGCCGGGGTCCCTGGGCACCCCCAGCGGCAGGCGCCCGGAGGGGTTGACCCGCCCGGAGAGCACTCCGGCGAGCGCCGGGCCGCCCTCCTCGCCGGGGAAGAACGCCTGCACACAGCCGGCCAGCCGGTCCGCCCGGCCTCCGAGCGCGTACGTCCGTCCCGTCAGCAGCACCAGGACGACCGGGGTGCCGGTCGCGAGCAGCGCGTCCAGGAGCTCGCCCTGGAGACCCGGGAGCGCCAGGTCGGTCGCGTCGCAGCCCTCGCCGGACGTGCCGCGGCCGAAGAGTCCGGCCCGGTCGCCGAGCACGGCCACGCAGACGTCGGCCCCGGCCGCCAGCGCGGTGGCCTCCTCGATGCCGGAGGCGTCCGTTCCGTCGACCTCGCAGCCCCGCGCGTGGTCGACGCCCGCGCCGGGGAACTCCTCGCGCAGTGCCTCCAGGACGGTCGGTACGTCGATGCCCATGGCGGTCCCGGGGTGCTGGACCCCGACATGGCTGGGGAAGGAGTAGCAGCCGAGCATGGCCAGCGGGTCGTCGGCGCGGGGTCCGACGACCGCGATCCGCCCGGTGCCCGCCAGCGGCAGGGCGCCCTCCGGGTTGGCCAGCAGGACGCAGGACCGCTCGGCGAGCAGCCGGGCCAGGGCGCGGTTCCGCGGCGGGTCGAGGTCCACCGTGCCGCGCGCCCGCTCCGGGTCCACGCCGCTGAGTACGGGGGGCAGGAGCGGCCGGTCCGGGTCGAGCAGGCCGAGCTCGCACTTCTGGAGCAGCACCCTGCGCAGGGCGCGGTCCACCAGTTCCTCGGCCACCAGCCCGTCCCGTACGGCGGCGACCAGCGCGTCCCCGTAGCTGCGCACGGTGGGCAGCTCCACGTCGACGCCCGCGGTGAGGGCGAGACGGGCGGCGTCACCGCGGCCCTCGGCCACCCTGTGCAGGGTCTCCAGGAAGCCGATGCCGAAGTAGTCGGCGACGACCGTGCCGCCGAACTCCCAGGTGTCCCTGAGGAGTCCGGTGAGCAGGGTCGGGTCGGCGGCCGTGGGCACCCCGTCGATCTCGGCGTACGAGTGCATCACCGAACGGGCGCCGCCCTCGCGGACCGCCATCTCGAACGGCGGCAGGATCACGTCGGCCATCTCCCGCGCGCCCGCCCGGACCGGGGCGAGGTTACGGGCGCCGGCCGAGGCGGAGTAGCCCGCGAAGTGCTTGAGGGTGGCGACGATCCCGGAGGACTCCAGGCCCCGGACGTACGCCGTCCCGATGGTCGCGACCAGGTAGGGGTCCTCGCCGATGGTCTCCTCCACCCGGCCCCAGCGCAGGTCCCGCACCACGTCCAGGACCGGGGCCAGGCCCTGGTGGACGCCGACCGACCGCATGTCACCGCCGATCCGGTGGGCCATCTCGGCGACCAGCTCGGGGTCCCAGGCCGCGCCCCAGGCGAGCGGCACCGGGTAGGCGGTGGCGCCCCAGGCGGTGAACCCGGCCAGGCACTCCTCGTGGGCGAGCGCGGGGATCCCGAAACGGCTCGACCCGGCGATCCTGGCCTGGGCAGTGGCCAGCGACACGGCGCCGACGCCCGGGTCCACCGGGGCGGTGCCGAACGGCCGGGTGAGCTGGCCGAGTCCGCGGGTGGTGATCTCCTCGAAGTCGACCGGGTCGACCATGTCGTTCTGGTGCGGCGCGACTCCGTCGCCCTCCGCGTCGGCACCCACCCAGATTCCGTAGAGCTGGGCGGTCTTCTCCTCGAGCGTCATCCGGGACGCCAGGTCGGCCACCCTCGCCTCGGGGCTGAGCGAGGGGTCGCGCCACGGGCCGTCGGCGACGGGGGGCGGATCGGCCTGACGGGCCTGCGGGACGGGGTGGATCGCCATGGCGGCAGGGGTTCCTCTCATGAGTGCGGTGGTCCGGGGCGGCGTGGGTGTCCTACTTGCCGCCCACCCCCATCAGTCCGTTGATCAACGCCCGCCGGGCCACGAGGTACACGGCGAAGATGGGTATGACGGAGAGGACGATGGCCGCCAGTACCGCGGGGATGTTCACTCCGAACTGGCTCATGAAGTTGAACAGCCCGAGCGTCAGGACGCGTTGCTCCTCCGACTGGGTCAGGATCAGCGGGAAGAGGAAGCCGTTCCACGCCTGGAGCGCGGAGAAGATGGCGACGGTGCTGATCCCGGCCCTGGACAGCGGTACGGCCAGCTGCCACAGCATGCGCAGGGGCGAGGCGCCGTCGAGCGCCATGGCCTCGTACATCTCCTCGGAGACGTCGCGCATCGTGCCGCTGAGCACCAGCACCGCGACGGGCATCGCGAAGGCGGCGGTGGGCAGGATGATCGCCCACAGGGTGTCGTACAGGCCCATCTTCCCGATCATCAGGTAGAGGGGCACGATCACCGCCTGCGCCGGGATCGCCACTCCGAGCAGGAACGTCCGGAAGGCGAGCGACGAGAGGCGGCTGCGGGTGCGTACCGCCACGTACGCCACCGGGACGGAGAGCACCAGCACGATGGCGACCGTGGCCACCGCGACGATCGCGGTGTTGCCGATCAGCGTGAGGAACCCGCTGTCCAGCACGGTGTGGTAGTTGTCGAGCGTCGGATCCGTGGGGATCGCGAGCGGATCGCCGTTGAGCGCCTCGTCCTGGCGCATCAGCGACGCGGAGACCAGGGTGTAGAGCGGTACGAGGACGATGAGGAGCCAGATCAGGGAGCCGATGCCGGCCACCGGGTTGCCCAGGGGCCGGCGCCGGCGGGCGGGGCGTCCGCGGCGCGGCGCGGTGGGTGCCGCGCGGTGCTGCGGAGTGGCGGGGCGGGTGTCGATCGACATCGCGTCACATACCTTCCCGGGTGGACCGCATGGACCCGAAGCCACTGAGGCGGACCATGATCAGCGAGATACTGGTGGCCACGACCACGAGCGCCGTGGCGATGGCCGCCGCGTAGCCGAGGTCGTACGTCTGGAAGCCGGTCCGGTACATCAGGTAGGGCAGGATCGTCGTGTCCGTTCCGGGGCCGCCCTTGGTCATGATGAGCACGGTGTCGAAGTACGTCAGCGAGCCGACGATCATCAGGACCGAGGAGGTCGTCATCGTGTGGCGCAGCTGCGGCAGCGTGATGTGGAAGAACTGCCGCACCATCCCGGCGCCGTCGATGGAGGCGGCCTGGTAGAGGACCTCCGGGATCTGCCGGGCGCCGCCCTGGTAGATCAGGGTGTGGAAGGGCATGAACTGCCAGCCGCCGACGAAGGCCACCACGAGCAGCGCGCCGGTGGACGTCCCCATGACGTTGGGATCGATGCCGATCCAGGGCCCGATCGTCTGGATCACCCCGAAGTTGGGGTCCAGCAGGGCGTGGAACAGCATCGCGATGGCGGTGGTGGAGAGCAGCAGCGGGATGAAGAAGATCGCGGACAGGAAGGCGCGGCTGCGCTGGCGGCCCGCGGCCCATACGCCCAGCAGCAGGGCCACCGGGGTCTGGAAGACCCAGCTGATCGTGGTGAGGAGGAGGCTCAGCCAGGCGGCCTGGCCGAACTCCGAGTCCTTGAACAGCCTGGTCCAGTTGTCCAGGCCGGTCAGGGTCGGGGAGTCGAGCCCGTCCCACTCGCAGAAGGAGAGATAGACGGCGATCGCCAGGGGGACGATCGCGAAGACGGCGAAGAAGAGGATGCCGGGGACGGCCCAGGCGACCGGCGGGCGGCCGACGTCGCCGACGGCCGCCTTCCCGTCTCCGCGCCTCTTCGCGACCGGAGTGTGGTGGGACATGGTTACTTCGCGGCCTTCATTGCTTCGACGAACTGTTCGGGGGTCGTCTTGCCGGCGAACAGCTTGCTGATCTCGGTGAGCAGCGGCGTGGCGTACTGGGCTTCGAGTGCCTGGTCCCACGAGAGGGTGAAGCTCGGGGCCTTCTGCACCATTTCGTAGCTGTCCGTCGCGAACTGCGGGTTCGGGGAGCCCTTCAGCATCTCGGCGGCGTCGGCCGTGGTGGGGACGTCGCCGTTGTCGACGAGGGCCTGCGCGTAGGTCTTCGACGCCATCGTCTTCAGGAACGCGATGGCGGTGTCCTTGTGCTTGGTCCGGGCGTTGACGGACCAGTAGTTGGTGGGGTTGCCCACCACGTTGGCGGGGTCACCCACGCCGCCGGTCACCGTCGGGAAGGCGGCCCATCCGAGGTCCTTCTTCGCGAACTCCGGCGCCTTGCCGAGCTGGGTCGAGTACTCCCACGAGCCCATGAGGTGCATGGCGGCCTTGCCCTTGTTGAGCAGGGTGGGGGCTCCGCCGTTGCCGTAGTCGACGGAGTTGAAGTTCTTGCCGAAGGCGCCCCCGTCGACGAGCTCCTTGACGGTCTGCGCCGTCTTGAGCACCGCCGGGTCGCCCCAGCCCGTCGTGTCGCCGTCCTGGATCTTCTTGAAGACCTCGGGGCCGCCGATGCGGTCCAGGAGGTACTCCATCCACATCAGTTCGGGCCACTTGTCGGAGCCGCCGAGCGCGAAGGGGGTGATCCCCGCGGCCTTGAAGGTCTTGATGGCCTCCTGGAGGTCCTCCCAGGTCTTGGGCGGCTCGATCTTGTGCTCGGCGAAGAGCGTCTTGTTGTAGAAGAGCATCACGGGCTGCATGCCGCGCATGGGCACCCCGTAGACCTTCCCTTCGAGACCGCCTGCCGTCATGATCGAGGGGAGGAATCCGTCCTTCAGCGTGGCGTCGTTCTTGACCGTCGACGTCAGGTCGACCAGGTCCTTCGAGTCGACGTACGGCTTGATGGAGCCGCCGCCCCAGTTGAAGAAGACGTCCGGGGCGCTGGGCGAGCCCATGGCGCTGCGGAGCTTGTTCACGTAGTCGGTGCCGGGGACCGACACCAGCTTCACCTTGACCTTGGAGGTCTTGTTGAACGTGTCGACCGCCGCCTGCTGGACCTTGACCGCGTCGTCCCCGTAGACGTAGGCGGTGATGGTCCCGCTGTCACTCCCGCCGCCCCCGGAACCACAGCCGGCCAGCAGACCGGCCATGGCCATGGCCGCACCCGCCGCGGCCCATCTCGTCGTACGTGTGCCCTGAGTGAATATCCCCGACCGCATGACCGCACCCTCTGTCGAATGTTTCGGCGTGGCTTTCGAATGTTGCCGGAACGGTACGGTCGTGTTTCGGACCCGTCAAGAGGGTAGGAGCAAGGATTTACGAACCTTGCCCAGACGCGGATACAGGGCTGCGGGGGAGCTACGATTCGTGCATGAGCCCTGCAAAGGTCCAGCCCCAACAGGAGAAGGCGTCCGTCGACGAGTCGTCGGAGAGCACCGCCACGCTGGCAGAGATCGCCCGAGCGGCCGGAGTTTCGGCTCCGACAGTTTCGAAAGTGCTGAACGGGCGCGCCGACGTCGCCCCGAGTACGCGTTCGAAGGTGGAGGAGCTGTTGCTGCGGCACGGCTACCGCCGTAGGCGCGGCGCCTCCCAGCAGTCCCAGCTCATCGACCTGGTCTTCCACGAGCTGGACAGCGCCTGGGCGATGGAGGTCGTCCGGGGCGTGGAGAACGTCGCCAGGGAGGAGGGACTGAGCCTGGTCCTCTCGGAGAGCGCCGGCCGGCTCACCCCGGGACAGACGTGGGTGGACGGCGTTCTGGCCCGCCGCCCGGCCGGAGTGATCCTGGTGCTCTCGGACCTCGACGCCGGCCAGCGCGCCCAACTGACCAGCCGCTCCATCCCGTTCGTCGTGGTCGATCCGGCGGGCGACCCCGGTGACGACATCCCTTCGGTCGGGGCGGCCAACTGGCAGGGCGGCCTCGCCGCCACCCGCCATCTGACGGGCCTGGGGCACCGCCGGATCGGTGTCATCGGCGGACCGACCCGCATGATGTGCAGCCGCGCCAGGCTGGACGGCTACCGCGCCGCCCTGGAGACCTCGGGTGTCCCGATGGACCCCGCGCTCGTCCGGGAGGGCGAGTTCAACCACGAGGACGGCTACACGGCGGCCCTGGAGCTGCTGCGCCTGCCTGAGCCGCCCACCGCCATCTTCGCGGGGAACGACCTCCAGGCACTGGGCGTCTACGAGGCCGCGCGCGAGCTGGGACTCCGGATCCCTGAGGACCTCAGCGTGATCGGCTTCGACGACCTGCCGCTCACCCGCTGGATCGGTCCTCCGCTGACCACGGTGCGCCAGCCGCTCATCGAGATGGCCGAGACCGCGGCCCGTCTGGTGCTCGACCTGGGCCGGGGCAGGCAGCCCGCGACCACCCGGGTCGACCTGGCGACGAGTCTGGTGGTGCGCAGCAGCACGGCCCCGCCGGCGCGCTGAGGGAAGGACCACGACTCCCGGGGTGCGGACGGCCCGTCCACCGAGGGCCGCCGCCCGCCCTGTACGACGGCGGTGACCTGCGGCGTCACCGCGCCTCCCGGCCGCTGTCAGTGGCCGGGTGCAGACTGGGCCTCACCGACACAACGGCGTTTCGGGAGGTTCTGGCATGTCCGAAGTACTGCTCACCGTGGGCACCCGTAAAGGGCTCTTCCTCGGCCACAGACGCGGCGGGGCGTGGGAGTTCGGCGATCCGCACTTCAACGCCCAGGCGATCTACTCGATCGCGATCGACACGCGCGGCCGGACGCCCCGGCTCCTGGTCGGCGGGGACAGCGCCCACTGGGGCCCCTCGGTGTTCCACTCCGACGACATGGGCGCGAGCTGGGTGGAGCCGAAGCGACCCGCCGTGAAGTTCCCGCAGTTCACCGACGCCTCGCTGGAGCGGGTCTGGCAGCTGCACCCCGCCGGGCCCGAGGCCCCCGACGTGGTCTACGCGGGCACCGAGCCGGCCGCGCTGTTCCGGTCGGACGACCGCGGCGAGTCCTTCGAGCTGGTGCGCCCGCTCTGGGAGCACCCGACCCGGTCCCGGTGGGTGCCCGGCGGAGGCGGCGAGGGCCTGCACACCATCCTGACCGACCCCCGGGACGCCCGGGCGGTGACGGTCGCCGTGTCCACCGCAGGAGTGTTCCGCACCGAGGACGGCGGTGAGCGCTGGGCTCCCTCCAACAAGGGGGTGTCCGCCGTCTTCCTGCCGGACCCGGACCCCGAGTTCGGCCAGTGCGTGCACAAGGTCACCCGGGACGCGGTGGATCCCGACCGGCTGTATCTGCAGAACCACTGGGGCGTCTTCCGCAGCGACGACGGCGGGAAGCGCTGGAAGGACATCGGAGCCGGCCTGCCCTCCGACTTCGGCTTCGCGGCCGCCGCGCACCCGCATCGCGCGGACACGTTCTACGTGTTCCCGATCAACGCGGACGCCGACCGTGTCCCGGCAGGTCACCGCTGCCGGGTCTACCGCACCCGGGACGCGGGTGAGACGTGGGAGCCCCTCACCCGGGGCCTTCCGGACGGCGATCACTACGGCACGGTGCTGCGTGACGCGCTCTGCACGGACGACGCGGACCCGGCGGGCGTCTACTTCGGCAATCGCAACGGCGAGGTGTACGCGAGCGCGGACGACGGCGACAGCTGGCAGCAGCTCGTCTCGCATCTGCCGGACGTCCTGTGCGTACGAGCGGCGGTGATCGGCTGACCGGCCGCCGTCCGCCGCCCGCTTCCCCGGAGGCCGGCTCCGTCAGTCGGTGGGCACGCAGAGCACCGGCACGGTCGACAGGTGCAGCAGCTTGTGCGGGGTGGAGCCCAGCAGCGCCCCCCGCATCGGGCTCTCGCCCCAGCTGCCCACCACGATGACCCGCCCGCCGTGGCGGGAGGCTGCTTCGATCAGCGCCTCCGCCGGCTTCAGGTCGATGACCTCGACCGTGGTCGGTACGCCGGCCTCCTCGGCGGCGGCGACCGCGTGCTCCAGCCCCGCACGCCCGGCCTGGCGGATGGCCTCGTAGTGGGCGCGGTACTCCTCGCCGGTGGGACCGGGCGGCGCGGCCCCGTAGACCAGGACGAGCTGCTCGCCGTACGCGGCGGCCACCTCGATCGCCGTGCGCAGCGCGCGCTCGGCGCCCGGCGACTCGTCGTACCCGAGGATCACGGACATGTCAGGGCTCCTTGCCGTGTACGAGTCCGGGGTCGACCACACCCCGTCGTTCGGCCCAGAAGGACGGCGACACGAACCTCAGCACCACCATGAGCACCACCCCGATGAGGGTGATGCAGATGCCGATGACGAGCGGGGGTCCGAGACCGAACCAGGAGGTGCCGCTGTAGGAGTTCGCCGGGTCGGACATGTCCATGACCGACCGGACGAGCAGCCAGGTCAGCAGACCGGCTCCGACCACCGGGCCGAGGCCGATGAGGAGGAAGTTGCGCACGCTCTCGGTCAGATGACGGCGGTAGTAGATCGCACAGGCCACGCCGGTGAGCGCGTAGTAGAAGGCGATGAGCAGGGACAGCGCCGTCAGGGAGTCGAAGAGGGCGTTCTCACTGATCTGGCTGACGACGAGGTACCAGGCGATGGCGATGGCGGCCACCCACCACGTGCTCACGTCGGGGGTCCGGAAGCGCGGGCTGATGTGGGCGAAGTGGGCGGGCAGCGCCTTCCGCCGGGCCATGGACAGCGCGGTGCGCGACGCCGGGATGATGGTGGTCTGGGTGGAGGCGAGCGCCGACGTCGCGACCGCGAGCAGCACGATCCAGTCCCAGCCGCCCATGACGTCGCCGGCGAGCAGGGCGAAGATGAACTCCTCCTCCCCCGCGTTGTCGGCCAGGTAGGCCGTTCCGGCGAAGGCGACGACCGCGAAGCCGACGGACAGGTAGGTCACCAGCAGGAGGACGGTCGACCACACGCCGGCCTTTCCCGGCGCGCTCGCGGAGTCCTCGACCTCCTCGGTGAGGTTGACCGCTGATTCCCAGCCCCAGTAGATGAACACGCCCAGCAGCAGGCCGCCCGTGAGCGCCGCACCGCCCTGCCCGAAGGGGTTGAGCCACTCGGCCGAGGGTCTGATGGAGTCGAAGGACGTCGTGCCCGCGTAGACCCGGTAGAGCGCGACGATCACGAACACCAGGAGGAAGGCCACCTGAGCCAGGATCAGGACGTTCTGCACCTTGGCCGACAGTTCGGTCCCGATGACGCACAGCCCCGTCATCACGATGATCAGGAGCACGGTGAGCAGCTGGCGGACGAAGGTGTTGTCGGCCCAGCTGTCGAGGCCGACGGCGAGCAGGCCGAAGCTGACGGCGACATCGGCCAGTGATCCGACCACGAGCACGCCGGTCATCGCGATGGCCCAGCCGCCGAGCCAGCCGCTCCAGGGGCCCATCGCGCGCGTCACCCAGGAGAACGTCGTCCCGCAGTCCTGGTCGACCTTGTTGAGGTAGTAGAAGGCCGACGCGATGAGGAGCATCGGCACGAAGGAGGCGAAGAGCACTCCGGGCGCGTAGACGCCGACGAGCGCCACGATCGGGCCGATGACGGCCGCCACCGAGTAGGCCGGGGACGTGGCGTTCAGTCCGATGACCAGCGCGTCGACGAAACCGATCGCGTTCGGTTTCAAGCTTGCCGGCGGTGCTGATCCGGCGGTGTCCTCTGCCATGCTCCCTCGCTCGGGTCACAGGCCTGAAGGAAGGCGGAATATGTCGTTCCAAATGGTAGGGAGGCGCGCCATGGTCCGCATGTCAGGTGAGGCGTCCGCCGAGGCCGCACCCCGGCCGTCACCCTTCGCGCAGGCCCCACGGTGCGCCGTACTCGGACAGCAGGTCGAGGAAGGGCCGCGGCGGCATGGCCTCGGGCCCCAGCACTCCGCTACCGCCCCAGACGCCGTTCGCGACGAGTTCGAGCGCCGCGACGGGGTTGATCGCGGTCTGCCAGACCACGGCCTGCGAGCCGTACTCGCGCATCGACCACTGGTTGTCGACCACGTGGTAGAGGTAGACCTCCCTGGACCGCCCGTCTTTGGTGCCCTTCACCCAGGTGCCCGCGCACGTCCTGCCGTGCATACGGTCGCCGAGGCCCGCCGGGTCGGGCAGACAGGCGGCGACCACGTCACGCGGTGAGACCTTGACGGTGCCCGCGTCGCTCTTCACGGACACGGGGTCCGTGCGGTCGAGGCCCAGCGTGTGGAGTGCGCGCAGCACCCCGATGAACTCGTCGCCCAGGCCGTACTTGAACGTGACGCGGCCGGCCTTGAGCCGGCGCGGCACGAGCAGCACCTCCTCGTGCTCCACGTTGACGCACTCGATGGGCCCGATGCCCTCGGGGAAGTCGAAGACCTCGGGCTCGCTGAAGGGGGCGGTGGTGAACCAGCCCCGGTCCTCCTCGTAGACGACCGGCGGGTTCAGGCACTCCTCGATGGTCGTCCAGATGCTGAAGGACGGAGCGAAGTCGTAGCCCTCCACCGTCAGATCGGCGCCGTCGCGGATCCCGATCTCCTCGATCTCGTCGAACAGTTCGTCGGAGGCGTACCGGGCGAACACGTCCGAGAGCCCGGGTTCCACCCCCATCCCGACCAGTGCGAGACGCCCGGAGGCCTCCCACTCCTCCGCCCGCTCGAACTGGGCGTCGCCGAGCTTGACCCCGCACTTCTCGTACGGCCGGGACGGGTGCGGCCGGGACAGGGACATCGCCATGTCGAGGTAGTGCGCGCCGTGGGCGAGCGCCGCCTCGAACAGGGGCATGACGAAGCGGGGGTCGGTGGCGTTGAGCAGGACGTCGCAGCGGTGCTCGGCGAGGGCCGCGCGCACCGCCGCCGGATCCGAGGCGTCGAGCCGGGCCACACCGAAACGGGATCCGCTCTCCCCGAGGGCCGTGACGGCGCTCTCCGCCCGGGCACGGTCGCGGTCGGCGACCGCCATGTACTCGAAGAAGGGCCGGCGGGCCGCGATCCTGGTGATCGCCGTGCCCACGCCACCCGCGCCGACCAGGAGAACACGCATGGGGCACCACTCCTCCGCCGCTGGACCGGACCGGCCGGCCCGGCGGAGTGGGACGCTAACAGCCGCGCCGCCCGGCGGCGGGCAGCCGCCCACGCGGTGTCCCGCGTCCGGCCCATCCGCACCGGGGAGTGCCACCCGGCCGGGCTCCAGGCGTCAGGGCAGACGCCAGTCCACCGGCTTCTCCCCCGCACGTTCGAGGAACTCGTTGGTACGGCTGAACGGGCGCGAGCCGAAGAAGCCGCGGTCCGCCGACATCGGGGAAGGGTGGGCCGACTCGACGGCGGGCAGGTCGCCGAGGAGCGGCCGCACGTTGCGCGCGTCGCGTCCCCACAGGACCGAGACCATCGGCTTGCCGCGCGCGGCCAGGGCGCGGATCGCCTGCTCGGTGACCTCTTCCCAGCCCTTGCCGCGGTGGGCGGCGGGCTTCCCCGGGGCCGTGGTCAGCGCCTTGTTGAGGAGGAGGACCCCTTGCCGCGTCCAGGGCGTCAGGTCCCCGTTGGAAGGCCGGGGGTGGCCGAGGTCGGAGTGCAGTTCCCGGAAGATGTTCTCCAGGCTGCCCGGCAGACGCCGTACGTCGGGCGCCACCGCGAAACTGAGTCCGATCGCCATGCCCGGGGTCGGATAGGGGTCCTGGCCCACGATCAGGACCCGTACCTCGTCGAACGGCTGCTGGAAGGCGCGCAGCACGTTCTGTCCCGCCGGCAGATAGGTGCGGCCCGCTCCGATCTCCGCGCGGAGGAAGTCCCCCATCGCGGCGACCCGGCCGGCCACGGGGGCCAACGCCTCGGCCCAGCCGGGCTCCACAAGTTCACTCAACGGTCGCGCTGCCACAGCCGTCACTCTACCGGCCTACAGGGCCCCGGGTGATCATGCGGTCCCCCACGGGACGGAGCCGGACGATAGGGTGCCGGTCGTCTTCAGTCCTCCACTCTTCCGGGGTCCAGCCATGAGGCGTTCAGGTGTTCGTCCGGGGACAGCGGTGCCCGTGGATTCCGGTGACCGGACCGGCCGGTGACCGGCATGACGGGTCCCGGTCCGGTGGGTGAGGCGTTCGTCCTCGGCGTCGACTCCGGCGGGTCGGGGCTGCGCGTGGCGCTCGGCCCCCGGGACACGGAGCGCCCGGCGTTCACCACGGTCTGCGCCGAGCCCGTACGGACGGGTGCGGACGGCATCGACGCCGGGCATCTCCTGGAGCAGCTGCTGCCGGCCGTCGACCGGCTGCTGGACGAGGCGGGGGCCGGCGCGGCCGTCGGTGCCGTGGCGATCGGGGCGGCCGGCATGGCGACGCTCGGCGACCAGCTGCGCGCCCGGCTGCCCGGCGCGCTCGCGGAGGCGCTGGGGGTACGGCGGCTGGCGCTGGCCGCCGACGCGGTGACCGCGTACGCCGGGGCGCTGGGGCAGCGGCCCGGGGCGGTCGTCGCGGGCGGCACCGGAATGATCGCGCTCGGCACCGACCTCACGACGTGGCGCAGGGCGGACGGCTGGGGTCATCTGCTGGGCGACAGCGGCGGAGGTGCCTGGATCGGCCGGGCGGGGCTGGACGCGGCGATGCGGGCCCACGACGGCCGCCGTGGTGGTTCGCCCGCGCTGCTGGAAAGGCTCGAGGCCGTCTTCGGGCCGGCCGCCGGTCTTCCGGGCCTGCTCTATCCGCGTACGGACCGTCCCGCGCTGCTCGCCTCCTTCGCGCCCGAGGTCGCCTCCTGCGCACCCGGGGACGAGGTCGCCGCGGGGATCCTGCGGGACGCGGCGGCGCACATCGCCGAGGCGGCGGCCGCGGTCTGCCCGGGCCCGGCGGACTCCCGCCCCGAGGGCTGTGAAGTCGCTCTGACCGGTGGGCTGTTCCGCATGGGTGAGCCTCTTCTCGGGCCGCTGCGCGGGGAGCTGGCCCAGCAGGTCTCGCAAGCCCGGGTGGTCCCGGCGGAGGGTGATCCGCTGCACGGCGCGCTGAGGATCGCCCGGGCTCTGGCCGAAGGAGGGCTGCGGCTGCCACCCCACCCGGCCCTGCTGTTCGTACCGGGAGTAACGTAGGCAATCCGAGCAACCGTCTGTCCGGACAGAGCAGGTCAGCCGCCCTCTATGCCGCTCAACAGACATATACGGACAGATAACGCCTGACGGCCCCCTCCCCGAACGGAGGGGCACCCAAAACCAGTAGCATGCGGCGCCATGAGCACCCCCACTGGGCCCGCTTCCGGCCTGCCTGTACGAATGCCGCGACCTCGCCAGTCCGGACGGCACCGCCGCCCGGAGCCCGTGGTCGCACCTGAGGGCGCCGCCGCGCTCGTTCTCGCCCTTCCCGGTACCCCTTCCCCGGCCTCGCGCAGCCTGGCCGAGGAAGTGATCAGCATCGCCCGTTCCGAGCTGCCCGGCCTGAACGCGCAGATCGGCTATCTCGACGGCGACGACGCCGAATATCCCACGCTGGCCTCCGTACTCACCCAGGCCGCCGCCGAGCGCACCGCGCGCTACGAGCAGGCCACCGCCGCGGGCCGTGAGGTCGCCGAGCCCTCGGGCCCGTCCGCGGTCGTGGTACCGCTGCTCGCGGGCCCGGACAGCGCCCTCATCCGGCGTATACGGCAGGCCGTCATGGACAGCGGTACGCAGGCCGAGCTGACCGACGTACTGGGTCCGCACCCGCTGCTCGCCGAGGCGCTGCACGTGCGCCTCTCGGAGGCCGGTCTGGCGCGCGCGGACCGTGCGCGGCTGTTCACCGTGGCGACGGCGGCCGACGGCATCGTGCTGGCCACGGTGGGTGGCGAGGAGGCCGTGCAGGCCGCCGGGATCACCGGCATGCTGCTGGCCGCCCGGCTCGCCGTGCCGGTGATGGCCGCGGCCCTGGACGTGGAGGGTTCGGTCGCCTCGATCGCCGCGCAGCTGCAGACCTCCGGTTCCGCCCAGCTCGCGCTGGCGCCGTACCTGGTGGGCCCGGAGATCGACGCCGGACTGCTGGACGCCGCCGCGAAGGAGGCCGGCTGCTCGACCGCCGAGCCGCTCGGCGCGTACCCGGCCATCGGGAAGCTCGTGCTCTCCCTGTACGCGACGACGCTGGGCATCACCCCGGCGACCCCGCAGGGCGCCCAGGCGCACTGACGAACGGCGCCGCGCCCACGCCACGACACGGGCGCGGGACGGCGCGGCACGAACGACACGGCGCGGACCGGTGCTCACCGGTCCGCGCCGTTTCCCGTCGCCGTGTGGCGCCGTCAGCCGAAGACCACGCAGGAGGCGGCCGGAACCTCGATGGAGCCCGCGTGCGCCGGGATCCCCGTCTCCGCGTCCACGGCGAACCAGCTGACGTTCCCGGAGTGCTCGTTGGCGGCGTACAGCCACTGCCCGGTGGGGTCGAGGGTCAGATCGCGCGGCCAGCGTCCTCCGCAGCCCACGGCGGCGGCCAGGACGGGCTTCTCACCGGTCCCGTCGAGCGTGAGGACCGAGATGCTGTCGTGCCCGCGGTTGGCGGTCCACAGGAAGCGGCCGTCGTGCGAGACCACCACCTCCGAGGGGTAGGTGCGTACGCCGGCGGCCTCGTCGTGGTCGTGCGGCAGCACCGGTGTCTCCCCGAGCGGTTCGAGCAGCCCGCCCGCCGCGTCCCAGCGGCACACGGTGACCGTGGGCTCCAGCTCGTTCAGTACGTACACCTGTCCCCCGGACGGGTGAAAGGCGAGGTGGCGCGGGCCGGTCCCGGGCCGCAGCGCGGTCTCGGCGTGCAGCCGCAGCGAGCCGGTGTCCGGGTCGAGGGCGCAGACGTGTACGGAGTCCGTGCCGAGGTCCACGCTCAGCACCCACTCCCCCGAGGGGTCGGCCAGCACCTGGTGCGCGTGCGGGCCCGACTGGCGGCCGGCGTCGGGGCCCCGGCCCTCGTGCCGCAGGACCCCGGCCGCCGGGCCGGGTGAGCCGTCGTCGGCCAGGGGCAGCGCGGTGACGCTGCCGGAACCGTAGTTGGCCGTCAGGAGGTGGCCGGCGGCCAGGGCCAGGTGGGTTGGGCTGTTCCCGTCGACGGGCCGCACCTCGCCGATCAGCCGCGGGGTGCCGTCGTCATCGGTGGAGAACGCGGCCACGGCCCCGTCGGAGACCTCGCTGACGGCGTACAGCACGGGGGCGCCCGTTCCCGGGGCCCGGCCGGCCGCGAGGAAGGACGGGTCGGCCAGGGCGTCGGTGGACGCGAGCACGGTCAGTGCCCCGGTGTCCCGGTCGACGGCGGCGACGCTGATGCCCTGGCCGCCCGCCGAGGTGAACGACCCTATGAATGCCCGCTTTGCGTGGTCGGCGCCCATCGCGCTACCCCTCTTCACATCCGGCACGATCTTCCCGGGCGACGGTAGCAGGCGACGCTTTTCTGGTCCGGACCAGAAAGAACCGGACCGGAGGAGGGTGCGGCGTCAGGCGCCGGCCGGAACGCGGCCCGGCCTGCGCAGCGGCACGGCGAGTTCGAGCAGGGCCCGCTCCAGCGCGTGGAGGTGGGCCAGTACCTGTCCGGCGCCCGTCGGCTCCGTGGCCGGTACGGCGTCGGGCCGGACGTGCCGCCCGGCGGCCGGCGCGTCGGTGAGGGCCTCCACGGCGGCCTCCACCCGCCAGCAGGCCGCGGCGAGCCGTACGTCGTGCGAGGCCTCCGGGTCGGCGGCCACGGAGGCCAGGCCTCGTACCTCGCGTACGCAGTCGTCGAGCAGGGCGAGCACCTGGCGGGCCCGGCGCTTGCGGGCCTTCAGCGGGTTGAGCGGGTGCACCAGCGGCGCAAGTGACAGGCGCACCCGGCCCAGGATGGCCTCCAGCTCGGCGACGCGCGCGGGTGCGTCGGCGTCCTCCCTCCCGGCGAGCCGGGCGGCGGCCTCCGCCGTGCAGGTGTGCACGCATCGAAGCGCCCGCTCCACCCATGCCTCGGTCACCGAGTGCGTGGTGACCGGCAGCACGAACAGCACCGCCAGTACGGCGCCGAGCGCCCCTGCCGCCGTCTCGGTCACCCGCAACAGGAGCAGACCCGTGTCGAGAACGCCGAGCAGCCCGTACAGCATGCTCGCCATGACGGTCACGGCCAGCATCATCCAGGTGTAGGAGACGGCGGCGGTGTAGAAGATCCCGAACACGCTGACCGCCACGACCACGGCGGCCACGACCGGCTCGTGGTGCAGCGGCACGGCCACCGCGAAGCCCAGCCCGATCCCGATCACCGTCCCGAGGAACCGCCTGAATCCGCGTACGACGGTCTCGCCGCGCGAGGTGGTGGCCACGAAGACCCACCAGGTGGCGCCGACCGCCCAGTACCAGCGCTGGTCGGAGAGCAGCTGGCCCACCGCGAGCGCGAAGGCGGCCCCCGATGTCGCCTGCACGGCCTGCCGCGTCGTGATGCGCCCGAGCCCCGACGCCTCGGCGGGGAGGGCGACTGCCACGGGGGCGCCGAACCGGCGCTCGTAGCACCACACCCCGAACCGCACCACCGACGAGACGACGAGCGACAGCAGCACGGCCATGGACAGCTCGGGCAGCTGGCCGGGCACGGTGTGCAGGAACTGGGCGGAGAAGTACGACATGAAGGCGAACACGCCCAGCGAGTGCCCGCGGGGCCCCCAGCGCCTCGCGTACACCCCCGCTCCCACGACGGCGAGGAACGCCAGGTCGCGGGCGACGGGTACGTCGTGCAGCAGCGCGGCGAGCGTGAGGACGGGGAGACCGACCACGGGGAGCAGCGCGGTCGTGATCGCCTGCCCGCGCACCGTCGGGTCGGTCACCGTGAACAGGGCGAGCAGCGCGGCCAGGCCACCGGTGACGGCCGCGGCCAGCGAGTGGCCGGCCGCCCCGCACAGCGCGACGGCGAGCCCGATGCCGAGCACGGCCCTCGACGCGAACCGCAGCCGCATCCGCCCCGGATCCGGTGCGACGAACGCCCTCTTCAACACGTTGCCCCGCCCCTTTCGCCGGTGAGACCGGCGCAGACATGAGAAAGGCGCCGCGAGGATCCCAGGGGGGACCCGCAGCGCCATTGACAGGTCTATCTCAGCACCTGGTGGGCTGGTGGTTCAAACGGAACCCGTTCCATTGGGCCATTGGCCCATTCCGGCGCCACGCTGTCGGCGGGCGGCAGAGCCAACGGACCACTCGACTCCGACGGGATCCCCGCTCCGCAGGGGCCGCCTCGGCCTCCGCGCGGCGCCGGCGAGGTCACGCCCGGCGCCGCCAGGCTGCCACCCGGACGCCGGGGCCGCCTCACATGTTTCTTGAGCGACCGATCCAGATAGGTTACGGTTCACCCATGGCGAGGACCCGGGCTTTCGACACCGAGGCGGCGGTGAGCCGCGCGATGGAGCTGTTCTGGACGCGCGGCTACGAGGCCACATCGGTGCGCGATCTGACGGGACACCTCGGGATCGGCCAGGGTTCGCTGTACGCCGCCTTCGGCGACAAGGACGGCCTGTACCGGGCCGCCCTGGAGCACTACCGCACCACACTGGCCGCCGCCGCCCTGCGCAGCCTGGAGGAGGGGGCGGACGCGCGCTCCGCGATCCGCGCCCTGCTGATCGAGCGCGTCCGCATCGCCACCCGGCACGGCGGGCGAGGCTGCCTGGCGGTCAATGCCGCCTGCGAGCGCCTGCCCGAGGACCCGGCCACCCGGCGGACGGTACGTGACATGCAGGAGGCGAGCCGGGAGGCGCTCACCGACCTGCTGAGCAAGGCGGCGGAGCGGGGCGAGATCTCCGCGCGACACGACCCCCGCACCCTCGCCGCCTTCCTCGTCGCCGTCCTCAACGGACTGCTCGTGTCCGCGAAGATCACGCCGGACGCCGACGCCCTCGAACCCGTCGTGGAGGTCGCGCTGGGCGCCCTCGACTGATCTCTTCATGCCCGCAATCTGTAACAAACGATCCAGATAGCGCCGACACACCGGAGGACCCATGCATCCCGACCGAACCCCGGCCCCGGCCCCGACCCCGTCCTGGGACGCCTCGACCGCCCTCGGCGGCTCACGGTGGAACACCTTCCCGGCGGCCGGAGCCATGACGGCACGCCAGTTCCTCGCCGGGACCGAGCCGTTGCTCCAGGGCGTCATCGACGGCGCCGCCCTGCGCCGCGCCGACAGTGAGGTACTGGAGAGCCAGATCCGCGCGACACTCGGCCTCGGCACCCGCGAGGCCTCCCTGCCCCTGGCCGTCGGCCCCGACAGCACCTCGACCACCCGTGAACTGGGTGCGCAGGCCGACGCCGTCGGCCGGGAGATCGCGTCGTGGGCGACCGCTTCCCTCGACCGGCTGCTCAGGGAGCCGATGCCGCTCCCCGCAGGCCGCCTGGTCGTCCGGAGTCACTGCTACGGCCATCTGCTGACCCCTCCGGCGGCCGAACTGCTCATGGGCCGCCGCGGCGGGCCCGTCACGATGCAGCTCTACAACGAGTGGCTTCACCAGGTGGTGCTGCTGCGGGACGCCCTGCTGCCCTTCACGAACTGGCAGGACGTCCCTCTCCTGGTCACCCCGGCCGGCCTGCGGCACACCGAGCCCGCCCGCGACCGCTTCCTCACCGAACTCCTGGTCCGCCGCATCCGGCACACCAGCATCGTGGACTTCGCCCGTCATGCCGTCACCGGCGGATCGGGCCCCGCCGGCTACGGCTTCGACCACGGCGGCGGCACCGTCCTGCCCGCCGTCGTCGACGGGCGGCCCTTCACCGCGCCCCGGCATCTGCTGACCTGGCGGCCCCGCCCGGAGACGGAAGGGACCGCCACGTACGTCGTCGAGACGAAGGACTACTACGCCGCACCCCGTACACACGTCGAGGACCTGCCACCCGCGCCCGGCGCTCCTGTACGGCTCACCGGCCGGATCGTCGCCGGTCCGACCGTCGACGGGACCCGCACCGCTCGCATCGAGGTGGCCCACGACGGCATCACCGCCCGTGCCGACCTCGGCCAGGCCCTGCGGGGTCACCGTTTCGCCCACCGCGAGAAGCCCGCCGAGGGCGCGCCGCCGCTCTCCGGCGCCGCCCGGACCGCTGACGTACGGGCCGTACTGGACGCCCCCGGGCTGGCCCGGGCGCAGGAGGGCGAGGTCGTCCTGGACGCCACCGACCAGGCGGACATCGCCGTGCTGGCACTGCTCGGCCGGCTCTACCCGGAGAACGTCGTCCTGCGCCCCGCCGACCGGCGCGCCGGACCGGCGGCCGTGGGCAGCGGCGGACCCGGCCGTCTCGTCGTCCGCGTGACGGACCACGCAGTCGTCTGACGGCCCGGAGCGCCCCGACGCGCCCGCTCCGGTCGCGTGACGTGCCGTCAGCGGCCGTACGTCGTGCGGCACAGGTCCATGATCTCGGCCGACGCCACACCGCGGCCGGTCGCGCAGACGGTGCGCATGTCGTACGTCTGCCGGGGCCGCGCCCTGCGGGGCGTGGCCGCGCGGCGCGGCGGCTGGGGGCGGGCGGGTGACACGCGCGGCGGCTGGTTCCGCGCCTCCTGGCGGGCCGGTGGGGCGGCCGCCCCGGCATCCCGGGCCGGTTCCGGCGTCCCCTTCTCCCGCTTCCGCTTCCCGGGCCGCTCCTCCGTCTTCCCCAGGGCGTCATGGACGGCCGGGGGCGCGGCGGGCGCCGTGGACGCCTGGGCGGCGGGGGCGTTTCCGGGACGTGCGGAGGCGGAGGGCGCGGGCCTCTCCGCCTGGGCCGGTACGGAGACACAGCCGGCCGCGCCCAGCAGGGCGACGAGCACGAGGGACATGGGCCGCAGGTTCATGCCCTGGTCAACGACCGGCCGCGCGAGCGGACACGTCCCGGGCGCCCGCCCGGAAAAGGAGGCAGCCGGAGCGCCGGGTCAGTCGGAGAGGCCCGACCGGGCGATGGCCAGCGCACGGTGGATGGTGCGGGACAGCGGAAGCGGCCGGGGATCCGTGCCCCAGGCCCACTGCTCGACCGCGACGCGGAGGGCGCCGTTGAGCAGGGTCGCCTGCACCCTCGGTTCGAGGTCGTCCGGCCCGTACCCGGCGCGCTCGGCGATGACCTCGGCGAAGGCGGGCTCCGCGTCGTGGTGGACCTGGAGCCATACCGCGCGCAGCCCCGGCTCGGTCCGGGTGAGCAGGACCAGATCGCGCAGCGCCTCCGCGTCCGTGTCCCCCGCCCCGTCCACCGTGCCGTCCGCCTGCGTGGACGGGGTCCCCACGACGGCCTCCGCCAGCGGCCGGTCGCGTGGCCACGACCTCATGAGGGCGATGACGAAGTCGAGCGCGTACGTCAGCAGGGGGCGGACGCACAGTTCCTTCGACGAGGTGTAGCGCCACAGGGTCCGCTGGGAGATCCCGGCGGCGGCGGCGATCTCCTCGGCGGTGGTCGCCGCCACGCCCCGGTCGGCGAAGAGACGTACGGCCTCGCGGGCGATCTCCAGCCGTGTCGCCGCCTTGCGGCGCTCGGTCAGCGGCGGGCGCCCGAGGCGGGCTCCGGTGTCTGCGGCACCCGCTCCGGCCCCGGCTCCCGAGGCGGCCGGAGGCGCGTCGTGCACCCCGTTGACGTGCGCGGTTTCCACGGTTTTCGGCCACCTTCCTTCCGGCTGCGCCCATCGTAGCGATATCTTTTCTGGCGCACCTTGCCATTTTGGCACTGCACGCCATTAAAGGTAGCGTGCCTCCCCCACCACCGGACACGAGGAGCATCACGTGAGCGTCACCACCAGCGGCCCGGGCCGCAGCGTCATCGTCACCGGCGCCGGATCGGGCATCGGCCGGGCCACCGCCCTGCTGTTCGCACGGGAAGGCGCGCGCATCGTGATGGCGGATGTCGACGACGCGGCCGCCCGGGCCGTCGCCGAGGAGGTGGAGCGGGCCGGCGGGACCGCGGTGCCCGTGATCGGCGATCTGCGCGACCAGGCGGTCGTGGACCGGGTCGCGGCGACGGCGGTGGAGGAGTTCGGCGGCGTGGACGTCCTGGTCAACAACGCCGGGGTCATGGACAGCATGTCGGCGGCCGCGGACACCGGGGACGACGAGTGGGAGCGCGTCATCGGCATCAACCTCACGGCCCCGTTCCGCCTCACGCGGGCCGTGCTGCCCTCCATGCTGGCCGCCGGCAAGGGGGCCGTCGTCTTCACCGCCTCCGAGGCCTCCCTGCGGGGAAGCGCGGCGGGCGCCGCGTACACGGCCTCCAAGCACGGCATCGCGGGCCTGACCAAGTCCCTGGCCGTCATGTACCGCGACAAGGGCATCCGCTCCAACGCCATCGCCCCCGGCGGCACCCTCACCAACATCCGGGTCGACGCGGACCGCGGCGCCCACGGTCCGGCCGCCCTCGCCCCCTACATGGGCAACGTCGGATCGCCGGCCCGGGCGGAGGAGCAGGCGGCGGCGATCGTCTTCCTGGCGTCCGACGCGGCGAGCAACATCAACGGGGCGGTCCTTCCCGTCGACAACGGCTGGTCCGCGGTCTGAACCCCCTCCCCCGCGTGCGGCCGGGGTCGCGATATGTATCTGCCACATGATGTGTACTATGCACTTCAGATCGAAGCGCGCGCACCACAAGTCCCCTGCGGGACAAGGCCACTTGCCTGCGCGCACCCCGGACGCGGACATCCGCGTCCGTCCGAGGCGGCCGCCCGAGCACCCGGCGCACCGGCGGCCGCACGACGACACCGGCCATGACCCGCCCCCTGATCCGCCCAGAGGAACGAGGCCCCGTATGCCCTCCCCCCACACCTCACCCACCGGCCCCGGCCCGCGTCCTGACTTCGACCCGGAGGCGCTGCGCCTGAAGTACCGCGCGGAACGAGACCGGCGCATCCGCCCCGACGGCAGCGCCCAGTACCGCGGCGCCACCGGTGAGTTCGGCTACTACGACGCCGACCCGCACGCCGACCCGCACTTCCGGCGGGAACCCCTGCTGGACCGGGTCGACGCGGTGATCGTGGGCGGCGGGTTCGGCGGTCTCCTCGCCGCCGCGCGGCTGCGGCAGGCGGGCGTACGGTCGATCCGGGTGATCGAGAAGGGCGGTGACTTCGGCGGTACCTGGTACTGGAACCGGTACCCGGGCATCCACTGCGACATCGACGCCTACACCTACATGCCCCTGCTGGAGGAGGTCGGCTACGTCCCGAAGTGGAAGTACGCGCCGGGCGAGGAGATCCGCGAGCACGCGCGGGCCATCGCGCGTCACTTCGGCCTCTACGACGACGCCTGCTTCCAGACCGAGGCCACCGAACTGCGCTGGGACGACGACGCGTCGGAGTGGACGGTCACCACCGACCGCGGGGACCGCGTCAGGGCGCGTTACGTCGTGGTGTCCAGCGGCACGCTCAGCCAGGCGAAGCTGCCCGGCATCCCGGGCATCGAGACCTTCGCGGGCCACACCTTCCACACCAGCCGGTGGGACTACGCGTACACCGGAGGCGACCAGGACGGCGGCCTGACGGGCCTGGCCGACAAGCGCGTGGCCCTGATCGGTACGGGCGCCACGGCCATCCAGGTCGTCCCGCACCTCGGAGCCGACGCACGGCAGCTCTACGTGTTCCAGCGCACGCCCTCCTCGGTCGACGTCCGGGACAACCGGCCCACCGACCCGGAGTGGGCCGCGTCGCTCCGGCCGGGCTGGCAGCGTCGGCGGATGGAGAACTTCCTCGAGGTCGTGACCGGCAAGAAGGTCGACGAGGACCTGGTGGACGACGCCTGGACCAGCACCGCCCGCCTGCAGGAGAAGCTCATCCCGACCGACACGTACGCGGACGTGCCGGCCGAGGAGCGTGAACGGGCGTACGAGATCGCCGACTTCCAGAAGATGAACGAGATACGGGCCCGCGTGGACGCCCTCGTGGCGGACGAGGAGACCGCGGAGAAGCTCAAGCCCTGGTACCGCTACATGTGCAAGCGGCCCACGTTCAGCGACCACTATCTGCAGACCTTCAACCGCCCCGGCGTCACGCTCGTGGACACCGCGGACAGCCACGGAGTCGAGCGGATCACCGAGGACGCGGTGGTGGTCGGCGGCGTCGAGTACGAGGTCGACTGCATCATCTTCGCCACCGGGTTCGAGGTGGGCGTCTCCGGTGTGATGTCGGGGAGGCTCCCGGTGTACGGGCGCGACGGCGTGACCCTGCTGCAGTCCTGGGCGGCCGAGGGCCCGAAGACGCTCCACGGGTTCTACAGCCACGGCTTCCCGAACTTCTTCCAGCTCGGCCCGCTGCAGAACGCCAGCTCCGTCAATTACGTCCACATCCTCGACGAGCAGGCCACGCATGTCGCGGAGGTCGTCGCCGAGTCGGAGCGGCGCAGGTCCCGGCGCGTGGAGCCCACGGTCGAGGCACAGGAGGAGTGGGTGGCCACGATCCGCCGGAAGGCCCCGAGCCTGCACGCGTTCCAGGCGGAGTGCACGCCCGGGTACTACAACAACGAGGGCAGGCCGCGGGCGCGCAGCGAGTCCTTCGGCGACGGTCCGGTCGCCTTCCACGCGTTGCTCAGGGAGTGGCGCGAGGGCGACGGCATGGACGACGTCCTGGTCGAGGCGGAGTGACGGGGGTGCGCGGGACGGAGGAGCAGGCGGCCGGATACCCCGGCAGGTTCGACGGGACCGGGCGGCGGGACCCCCACCCGACCGCCCGGAGACTCAACCCCGCCAACCCGCTGTGGGGGTCCAACGGCATCGCGTTCGGCCCGGACGGGCGGCTGTACGTCGCCGAGTTCCTGGGCGGCCGGATCAGCGCGGTCGATCTGGCGAGGGGTGAACTCGACGTCGTCGTACCGGCGGGCGGTCCGGTCCTGTCGCCGGACGACCTCGCGTTCGGCGCGGACGGCTCGATGTACATCGCCGACCTGGTCCCGGGGCGCGTCTGGCGGCGCACCCCGCAGGGCGAGTACTCCCTGGTCTGCGACGAGGTGAAGAACCCCAACGGCATCACCTGCGTCGGGGACCGGCTGTTCGTCAACGAGATGAAGCCGGACGGCCGTCTGCTGGAGCTCTTCCCCGACGGAGGTGAGCCGGCCGTGCTCACCGAGGGGCTCGCCATGGGCAACGCGATGCAGCGCGGGCCCGACGGGTACCTCTACTACCCGCACATGATCAGCGGGCAGGTCTGGCGCATCCCGCCGGACGGCGGTGACCCCGAGATGGTCGCGGACGAGGTGGACCGCCCGGTCGCGGTCCGCTTCGACCAGGGCGGTGTCCTGCACGTCCTGTCGCTCGGACCGGAGGGCCGGGTGACGCGCCTCGATCTGCACGGCACCGGGGCGAGGACCCTGATCACCAGCGGTGTGGTGGGACTCGACAACGCGGCGTTCGACGCCGAGAACCGGATGTTCGTCTCCAGCTACGCCAGTGGCGGCATCACCGAGATGCGCCCCGACGGACGGACCCGGGTGATCGTGCCGCGCGGCTTCGACGGCCCGTACGGCGTCACGGTCGGTCCGGGCGGCACGGTGTACGCGGCCGACCACTACCGGGTGGCGAGCCCGCCGGCCACCGGTGGGGGCACCCGGGCCGACGACGACGGCGCCGGGACGGGAGAACCCGCGGTCCACGTCCTGGCGCCGTTCGTCCACGGCATCGTGGCGGACGGCGAACTCCTGCACCTCACCTCGCAGTTCGGGGACGTACGGACCTACGACCCGGGGAACGGATCGATGCGGGCCCGGGCGGGCGGGCTGGACCGGCCGCTGGGCATCGCGGTGAGCCCGTCCGGCTCGCTCGTGGTCGCCGAGTCCGGCGGCGGGAGGGTGCTGGCCGTCGACGGCGACGACGAGGTCACCGTGCTCGCGGAGGGGCTCCGCCGCCCGGTCGACGTGGCCTTCGACGCGGCGGGGCGGTGCTACGTCAGCGACGAGCGGGCGGGCGCCGTGCTGAGGCTGGAGGAGGACGGTGCGGCGGCCGTCGTGGCCGACGGGCTCGGCGCGCCTCAGGGGCTGACGGTCCTGGGCGACACGCTGTACACGGTGGAGACCGGGCACCGCAGGGTGCGTGCGGTCTCCCTCACCACGTCGGCGAGCTGGACCGAGGCCGAGGACCTGCCGGTCGGCCCGTCGCCGGACGCCGTCCTCCTGCCGCCGGAGGCCGAACCCGCCCTGTTCGCCCACGGACTGCCGGGCCTCGCCCGCCGGTTCGCGGGGATCGCCGCCGCGCCGGACGGCTCGCTCGTCCTGGCCGCGGACGGCGAGGGCACCGTGCTGCGGCTGACCCCGTCCAGGACCGGGTAGCGGCGACGGCCGCCGCTCCGCCGGGGCGGGGCGGCGGCCGGTCAGTCGAAATAGGATTCGAGCGTTCCGCGCCGCCGGACGTCGAGCGTCGCGCAGTGGAACGAGCCGCCGAACGGCGCGTAGTGCAGCAGATCGCAGGGGATCGGCTCGAAACCCCACTTCTCCAGGGCACGCAGCATGCCGGTGTGACGCCGCTCCGCGATCACCCGCTTGTCGTCGACCATGAGGATGTTCATGCTGAGCCACTTGCCGCAGAGCGAGGTGACCTTGAGCAGCCGGTCGTCGATCCGGTCGGGCTCCGGGGCCACCAGGATGTCCCAGGAGCTCAGTACGTCGGGCAGCCGGTCGACGTCGATGTACTCGGGGTTCACCAGCGCCTTTCCGGGAGCGAGCACGAGGAACGTCGTGTCGATGTGCATGGGCGTCCGGCAGCGGCTCTCGATCTCGTGGACGCGGTAGCCGGGCCCGAGATGGCGGCGTACCCAGTCGATGCCCATCCGGTTGGTCACGTTGCTGCGCGTGACGAACAGGTCGCGTCCGGCCCGTACGAAATCCGCCGCGTCGAACACCGGCTCGAACTCGGTGAGGATGTAGCGCATCGGGTCCCCCTCCCCGGGCGTACGGAAGTCCGGGTCGAACAGCTCGTCGGTCAGCTGGGGTCTCGGTGCCGCCGTCCAGCGCGCGCCGCGCCGGAAGTAGTCCTTGAGGAGCGTGCGGTAGGAGTGGGTCTCGAAGTACCGGCACGGCCAGGCCATCGGCGTCTCGATGATCTCGTCGCCGATCACGAGCATGCTGTCGCGCGGGCAGGTGTTGCAGAATCCACGGGACGACCAGCCGGGGGTGGCGAAGCGCTGCCTGTGGTCGACCGCGTCCGGGCGGGTGACGGTGATCCCGAGGGAGCGCAGCAGGTCGACGAACCGGTCGAGCTCGTGCTGGGCCGACTCGACCAGCCGGCGCGGATAGCGGAAGCCCGCGGCCAGGCCCTGGAGCCGGGCCGCCCAGGGCGGGATGTTGCACGCGACGACCGGGTGACCGGAGGGGATCGTCGCGCCGTCGAGGCGCCCGACGATGATCTCCTCCAGCGGATCCCACTCGTTGTGCGAGTTCACCGGCGACGTGAGAGCCATGTCCAACGGCGGCGTGAGAGCCATGGTCAACCGCTTTCGGTCGCAGTCCGGCTTGCCCCTTTACCCCCCGTTTGCCATTCCACGCAACCACGCCCGTACGGTCCCGTCAAACGATCCGCCGGGTCACCGGTGCCGGGCGCGACCGCCGGCCCTGGGTACAGTCGGGCGACCGGTCACCGAGCCAGGAGGAGAACAGCCCGACATGGCGGTGGACGCCCTCGACACCCGCATCCTCCGGCTGCTCATCGAGCAGCCGCGCACCAGTGTGCGTGAGTACGCGCGCATTCTCGGCGTGGCCCGCGGCACCCTCCAGGCCAGGATGGACCGTCT
This sequence comes from Streptomyces sp. NPDC104381, assembly GCF_055583745.1. NCBI lineage: Bacteria > Bacillati > Actinomycetota > Actinomycetes > Kitasatosporales > Streptomycetaceae > Streptomyces > Streptomyces sp. NPDC104381. Next base: position 359,429 of record NZ_JBVJNK010000003.1, on the reverse strand, counting down.
GGAGCGGGACGGAGTGATCACGGGCACGGGCCCCGCCCTCTCCCCCGCGGCCCTCGGCCATCCGGTGCTCGCCTTCGTCCACCTGGAGGTCACCCAGGGGCATCTGGACGAGGTGGGTGACGCCCTCGTCGCCGTCCCGGAGATCATCGAGGCGTTCTCCACGACCGGGGGCGGCGACCTCCTGACGCGCGTCGTGGCCCGCGACAACGGGCATCTGGAGGACGTGATCCAGCAGCTGATCCAGCTCCCCGGCGTGGTCAGGACCCGGACCGATGTCGCCCTGCGCGAGCGGGTGGCGCACCGGGTCCTGCCCCTGGTCGAGGCGGTGGGGCGGGCCGCGGGCGGCTGACGGCCGTCGGGCATGCTGGGGGCCATGAGCACCCCGCGCCGCCCCGTACCGCCCGTCCTCCTCGATCTCGACGGCACCCTCGTCGACAGCGAGCCGAACTACTACGAGGCGGGGCGCCGGCTCCTCGCCCGGTACGGCGTGCGGGACTTCGGCTGGGAGGAGCACGCGCGCTTCATCGGGATCGGCACCCGTGAGACCCTCACCGCCCTGCGGGAGGAGTACGGGATCGAGGCGCCGGTCGACGAGCTGCTGGCCGGCAAGAACGCCCTGTACCTGGAGCTCGCCGGGACGTCCACCACCGCCTTCCCGGAGATGCGGACGCTGGTCGCACGACTGCACGGGGCCGGGGTGCCGATGGCGGTGGCGTCGGGGTCCTCCAGGGCCGCGATCGCGGCGACGCTCGCGGTCACGGGACTGGACGCGTACCTCCCCCTGTACGTCTCCGCCGAGGAGGTGGCCCACGGCAAGCCGGAGCCCGACGTCTTCCTGGAGGCGGCCCGGCGGCTGGGTGTGGCGCCGGACTCGTGCGTGGTCCTGGAGGACGCGGTGCCGGGGGTGCGGGCGGCGCACGCGGCGGGGATGCGCTGTGTCGCGATCCCCGAGACCCGGGTGCCGGTGGACGCCGCGGCGTTCGGGAAGGCGGAGCTGCTGTTCCCGGGCGGGCAGGCGGAGTTCACCGCCGCCGCCGTGCTCGACTGGCTCGGCGCCGGGTGAGAACAGGCCGGTCGGGCAGGCCGATTGGCCGGATCCGGCGTCCCGGACTCCGGCCGGGCGAGCGGAGGTCCGGGGGACGGATATCCTGATCAGGCCGCGCATCCCGACGCACCGTACCGAGGCGATGAGCCCGACGAGGTCGCCGCCGCGGCAGTCGGAGCGGGCCATAATTCGAGATTGGTGTGCACAGGTGCTGGTTGCTGGACGGTACCGGCTGATATCCCCCATCGGCCGTGGCGGTATGGGCGAGGTGTGGCGCGCCGAGGACGAGGTCCTGGGGCGGGCCGTGGCGGTGAAGCTGCTGCTGGGCGACCAGGCCGACGCCTCGTCGACCGCGCGTTTCCGCCTGGAGGCGCAGACGGCCGCGCGTCTGAGCCACCCTCACCTGGTGGCGGTGTTCGACTTCGGCTCCTGGGAGGACCGCTTCTACCTGGTGATGGAGCTGGTCGAGGGCCGGAGTCTCGGGGATCTGCTGGAGGCTCAGGAGACGGTCCATCCCGAGCAGGTGGCCCACATCGCCGGCCAGGCCGCCGCCGGTCTGGCCGCGGCCCACCGGCAGGGCATCGTCCACCGGGACATCAAGCCGGGCAACCTGATGCTCGACGCCGACGGGTCCGTGAAGATCGGGGACTTCGGCATCGCCCAGTTCGTCGACGACCCCTCGACGGCGCTGACCACGGCCGGCCACATCGTGGGTACGAGCCTGTATCTGGCGCCCGAGCGGGCCCTGGGCCGTACGGCGGACTCCGCCTCGGACATGTACTCCCTGGGCTGTGTCATCTACCAACTGCTGGTCGGGCAGCCGCCGTTCCGCTCGGACACCGCGACCGCGACGCTCTACCAGCACGTGGACACGCCTCCGGTGCCGGTCAGGCAGCGAGGGGTGGACGTCTCCCCCGCCTTCGACTCGTACCTTCTGGGTCTGCTGGCGAAGAAGCCGGAGGACCGGCCGAGCGCGCAGCAGGTCTCCGACTGGTTCCGTACGGACGCCTGGCGTGGGCGGCCCGAGCCGCTGCCGCACCACTCGGCCGCCGCTCCACGGTCCGCCGCCCCGGCCGCTCCCGCGCCGGCTCCCGGGGCCCCCGCGGGCGGGGGCCCGTCGACGTACCGGCTGCCGCAGGCCACCGGACGCAGACGGGCGGCTCCCGCGCCCCGGGCCTCCAGATCCGCCGCGAGGTCGGCCACGACCCGCCGGATCAGCACGAGTGAGGCCATCCGCCGGCGTCCGCGCGTCGCGAGCGCCGTGGCGGGGACGGTCGCGTTCCTCGCGGCGGTCTATCTGGGGACGATCCTCTTCGCGCCGGACACCGGGGCGGCGGACACCCCTGATCCCGGTTCCACGCCGACGGCCGGTATCGAGTCGCCCGCTCCGGCCGGGGCCGCGGTGGACCCGGCCGGTGACGGCGACGACGACTGAGCGGGCGGCTCACCAGCGCGCGTGGACCTCCGCGCGGATCCGCCGGTCGTACAGGTCGCGCACCGCGTCGAGGGTGCTCTGCGGCAGGGGCGGAAGAGCGGCGGCCGAGGCGTTGGCGCGGGCCTGCTCCACGGACCGTGCCCCGGGGATGACGCTGGTGACACCGGGCTGCTGGATGATCCAGCGCAGCGCGGTCTGCGCCGGGGTGGCGCCCTCGGGAGCAAGCGCGGCGAACTCCGCGGCGGCGGCCACACCGGTCGCGTAGTCGATGCCGGAGAACGTCTCTCCCTGGTCGAACGCCTCACCGTGGCGGTTGTAGGTGCGGTGGTCCTCGGGAGCGAACACGGTGTCGGCGGTGTACTTGCCGGACAGCAGTCCGGAGGCGAGCGGCACCCGCGCGACGATGCCGACCCCGGCCTCCGCGGCGGCCGGGAGGACCTCGTCGAGGGGCTTCAGGCGGAACGGGTTGAGGATGATCTGGACGCTCGCGACTCCGGGCCTGGCGATGGCCGTGAGCGCCTCGGCGCACGTTTCGACGCTCACCGCGTACGCGGCGATCCGCTGCTCGTCGACGAGCGTGTCCAGGGCGTCGTACACGGCGTCGGAGGAGTAGACGGCCGTGGGCGGGCAGTGCAGCTGTACGAGGTCGAGGGTGTCGACGCCGAGGTTGGCGCGCGAACGGTCGTTCCAGGTGCGGAAGTTGTCCAGGACGTAGTTCTCCGGAAGCTGTTCCGCGCGCCTGCCCATCTTGGTGGCGACGAAGACGTCCGCGTCCGGGCGGTCCTTCAGATAGCGGCCGATGAGCTGTTCGCTGCGGCCGTCGCCGTAGACGTCGGCGGTGTCGAAGAAGGTGACACCGGACTCGACGGCGGCGTCCAGGACGCCGAAGGCCTCGGCCTCCCGCACCTCGCCCCAGTCCCCGCCGAGCTGCCAGGTGCCCTGTCCTACGACCGATACGTCACGGCCGGTCCTGCCGAGTGTGCGCTGCTCCATACGGATCATGCTACGTCGGTGCGCGGACCGGCGGGGGTGTCCTCCGCCGGTCCGCGTCCGCGCTCAGTCGCCCGTGGTCACACGGACGTAGTCGACGACGAGCTCCTGCGGGAAGCTGGTGCTGCCGTCCGGGTCGCCCGGCCAGTAGCCGCCGACGGCGAGGTTGAGGATGACGAAGAACGGCTTGTCGAACACCCAGTCGTTGCCGTTGAGGTCCGCGGGTGTCCTCTGCTGGTAGACGGTGCCGTCGACGGACCAGGTGATGGAGTCGGGGGCCCAGTCCACGGCGAAGGTGTGGAAGTCGTCGGCGAACGCGGCCCCGCCCGGGAGGGTGTAGCCGGCGCCGATGCCGCCGGATCCGGAGTAGCCGGGGCCGTGCAGGGTGCCGTGGACGGTGCCGGGTTCGAAGCCGACGTTCTCCATGATGTCGATCTCACCGCTGTTGGGCCATCCGACGCTGCCGATGTCGGCGCCGAGCATCCAGAAGGCGGGCCATATGCCCTGCCCGCGCGGGATCTTCATCCTGCTCTCGATGTGCCCGTACGTCGCGGTGAACTTGCCGGAGGTGTTGAGACGGGAGGAGGTGTACTCGCAGGTCCCGTACCAGCACTGGTAGTTGCCGGGGTTCTCCTTGCGGGCGGTGATGACGAGGTTGCCCTGGCCGTCGAGGGCGGCGTTGCTGTTGCCCGCCGTGTAGTACTGCCGTTCGTGGTTGTCGACGTTGTCGCCGGTCTCCGTCAGCCACTTGCCGCCGTCGACGGCGGATCCGGCGGCACCGTCGAAGTTGTCCTCGAAGGCGACGGCCTGCGCGGCCCGGGAACCGGTGGAGGACGCAGCCGTGTGGGGGTCGGGTGCGGCCGAGGCTCCGGCGGGCAGCGCGGTCATGACCACGGAGCAGCAGAGCAGGGAGAGGGCGGCGTACAGCGTGGTGCGGCGCTTCCTGGAGAGGCGGCGCTCCGCGCGATGGGGGGAAGGCACAGTCATCACTTCATTTCTGGTGGGGGGATGACAGTCATGCGCATGACAGACAAGCACCGAGAGATGAACACGCGACGCGCTCGTCCCGGGCGTATCTTTCAACACTTGATTTAAGGCAGTGGCCCGAGGCCCGTCAAGGATCTGGTCCAGACCGGATGGCCTCGGCGAGAAGTCGTCGCGGCCTCGGGAGGGGAAGTCGTCGCGGCCTCGGCGAGAAGTCGTCGCGGGTGGGAGCCGTCGCCGCACCGCCTCCGGCCTGCCCCCGCCGTGCGGCGTGCGGTCGGCGGCGGCACAGTGGAGGCATGGACCGAGCGGGGCCCGCACGGCCTTCGACCGGGCAGCCGCGCACCGTCCGACGCATCCGGCGGAAGGATCAGGCGTGGACAGCGAAAGCACACGGCGTTTCGTGGTGCAGATCCACGACGCCCGGCGTATGCATTTCGACTTCCGTCTCGAGGTCGACGGCGTCCTGAAGTCCTGGGCCGTGCCGCGCGGCCCGTCGGACAATCCGAGCGACAAACGGCTGGCCGTGCCGACGGACGACCATCCCCTGGAGTACCGCGAGTTCGAGGGTGTCATCCCCAGGGACGAACAGGGCAGCGGCACCGTGATCGTCTGGGACCAGGGCACCTACACCCCCACCAGTCACGACCTCGCGGGCGATCCCGTCCCGTTCGCCGACTCCCTGGAGGACGGGCACGCCACGTTCCGGCTCGACGGGGCCAAGCTGCACGGGGAGTTCGCGCTCACCCGCTTCCACATCGACGACGAGGAGGGGGTCCGGGGGCCCGAGGCCTGGCTGCTGATCAAGGCCAACGACCGGCAGGCCGTGCACGACCGGCCGGGCACCCCCGACCCGTACCACGCCCGGTCGGCCCGCACCGGCCGCACCCTGCACCAGGTCGCCGTGGCCGAGCGGGAGAGCGCCCACTGAGGGATCAGGGCACGGGCGGCGCGTCGTCGCCGGAACCGGTGAGCCGCTCCAGGACGCCCGTGTAGCGGGCGCGCCTGTCGGGGCGGGCCTGGCCAACGGCGTGCCGCAGGGCGGGGACCGCGGCTGCGCCCATCAACAGGAGCCCTTCGGCGGCCTCCTTGCGGACCGGTGGGTGCGAGTGGCCGAGCAGGGCGACCAGCGCGGGGACTGCGGGCTCCCAGCCGGCGTGGCAGAGCGTCCTGATCGCCATGCGCCTGATGTCCGGCTGCGGGTCCTCCAGCAGGGCGGCCGTGTGCAGCAGATGGGAGGGCCGGTCCAGCAGGGCGCGTGAGGTGCGGTGGGCGTGCAGCCTGACCTTGGGCCTGGGGTGGTGCAGCAGCTCGCCGATGAGTTCCCGCAGACCGGGGTCCTTGTCCGGGGACCGTCCGCCGTGCTCCTCGGTGAGGCGGGAGAGGGCCCTGCGTATCTGCTCCGGCCCTCCGGTACGGGCCAGGCGCAGCAGTTCGGCGCGGTCCGGGCGGCGGTCCGCCCCGGCGGGGGCCGGCGGAGGCGCGACGGAGCCGGGCCCCTCGTCCAGCAGGAGCCGTTCGGCGAGGTCGTCGCGCCCCTCGGCGCGCAGCCGTTCCCGCATCCTCCTGAGCTCCGGGGTGGCCAGCAGCCGCAGGCCCTCCAGCAGGTCCAGGAGACCCCAGGCCCCCGCCTCCAGCCGGGCACGGAGGTGTTCCGCCAGCAGATCGGCGGGCGCGGAGCGCAGGGCGTGACCGGCGTCCGTACGGACGGCGGCGGGACCGTGCTCCCACCATGCGAGCAGGAGCGGGATCAGCGGTACGAGGTCCCAGGGGCCGAGCCGCCGGGCGAGCAGGACGATCCTGGCGGGCAGCAGGTCCCCGGCGCCCAGCTCCGCGGGATCGACGGTGGCCAGGGTGCGGACCAGGCGGTCCCCGGGCGGCAGGTCGACGCGTCCGCGCAGGTACGCGTCGAGGACCGCGCGTGCCGTGTCCGGCTCGGGCCGGCCCAGGAGCTGCCGGGCCGCTTCGGATCCGCGGCGGGCGTCGGGGCCCTCCAGCAGCTCCAGCAGCCGGGTGCGCCGCGCGGTGGAACGCGGCCGGCCGGGGTCACCGGCGCGTACGACTTCCGAAGCCGGGGCGACCGGCCCGGCGGGCGTCCACGCGGGCACACCGAGCGGCCTCAGCTCCGTCATCCATCCGACGAGCAGGGCACGCACCTCGTCGTCACCGGCCTCCGGGTAGGCGGCCACGAGCCCGGCGAGCCGCTGCCCGGCGTCCGGCGGACCGGGGACGCGGTCCCGGAACTCCTCCAGGACGCGCCGGGTGCGGAGGGCCGCGCGCAGCGCCGACCGCCATGCCTCGCCCGCGCTGTCGGGTGCGGGCGGCTGCGGCAGGGGGAACGCCTCACGCAGTACGGCGGTTTCGGCCTCCCGGACATCGGCCTCGACGCGGGCGGCGGCGAGCGCACGGTCCAGGTCCTCCCTGACCGGTACGGCGTCACAGGCCCGGAGCAACCGCAGCGCCTCCATGGGCTGCGGGGGCGACAAGGACCGTACGGCGTCGGCGAGTTCCATGCGCTCGGGGCCGGACAGCCGGGGCGCCGCGGCCCGGAGTACGGAGAGGAGTCCTGCCCGGTGTCCCCGCTCCCCCGCGAGCCCCTCCGTCAGCACCTGGGCGTACCCGGCGAAGAGGTCCAGCTCGGCGGGCGGCCACGGCGTGGGGCAGAGCCGTACGACGAGGGCGAGGACCCGGTCCCGGGCCTCCTCAGGGACCGCCGTGGCCAGGTCCAGCCAGTGCGCCAGCATCGGCCGCAGCTCCGCCGTGCGGCGGGCCCGCACCGCGTCATGGCTCTCGGCGAGGCGCAGGGCGACCGGGGCGCTCCAGCCGTGCTCGGCGAGTTCGGCGGCCCGGGAGTCCGCGTCCCCGTCCCGCGGGTGGGCGGAGTGGGTGATCCCGTACTCCGCGAAGAGCTCCGCGAGATCGTCCGCGGCGCTCCCCGCCGCGAGGCGGATCCGGCCGGCGGCCACCAGGGCGAGCAGGTCCGGCACGACCGGGGAACCCTGCTCGGCCAGGGCGAGGACCGTACGGGAGGCGAGGGCGCCGTCGAGGGCCCGCAGCAGCAGCGCGCGTCGGCGGGGGTCCCCGGCCCGTGCGGCGGCGGCGAGGAGCGTGGCCGTCCAGGCGTCGCCCAGCACCGCGCGCAGTGCGGCGACGAGCGCGGTGCGCAGCCCCGGGTTGTCGTCGCGGCCGAGCGAGCGCAGGAGTCCGGGTACGGCGGCCTGGGTCCCGGCGCGTGCCAGGACCGACGCTGCGGTCTTCCTGATGTTCATGGTGGGGTGGTCCAGGAGGGCCGCGATCGCCGTGCAGGCCCAGCGGGCCTCGGCATGGCCGAGGGCGAGCAGCGCCTGCCGTACGGTCCGGATGTCCTCGGCCCGCGTCAGTGCGATCAGGGTGGCCGACAGGGCCTGCGCGTCCTCGCCCGTGGTGCCCGCGGCCAGCAGCGCGATGGCCTGCTTGCGCACCTGCGGATCGCGATGGCGCAGCAGCCGGTGCACACGGGGGCGGGTACGGGCCGACGGCGCGCGCCGCAGGACTTCGAGCAGGACGGCCCCTTCCCGGGGCGGCAGGCCGGGCCGGTCCAGCAGGTCCAGCACGATCCCGGCCAGCAGCGCGTCGCCCGCCTCCCGGGCGTCACGGGCGCCGACCAGGCAGGACGGTCTGATCCTGCGCCGCTCGTGCAGCCGGCCGCCCAGGCCGCGTACGGCGTCCACGATCTCCTGGGGGACGACGGGTTCCTCGGCGCGGGCCGGTTCCGGGAGCGCGCCCGTTTCGACCGTCTCCCACGATGCCGCCAGTTCGCTCACGACGCGCAGGAGCAGCCCCGTGACGGCGGGCAGGGTAGCGGCGCTGCCGTGGGCCGTGAGCGTGCGGAGCGCGGCGACCGGGTCGGCGGGCTCCGGTCCCTCGGTCAGCAGGGCCAGTTCCCGCTCGTCGGGGGCTCCGAGGTCCGCCGCGACGGCCGGGGGCAGGGCGGCGGGATCGACGCGGGCCAGGAGCGTGCGCCGGACCTCCGGATCGGTGGTGAGCTGCCAGAGGAGTTCGAGCGCACGGTGCCGCACCGGGCGGAGGAAGGGGGCGGTTGCACGGCCGTCGGTGTCCGGGCCGAGCGCTTCGGTCAGCGCCGCGACGGTGCGCTGTCCGCCGATGGCTTCGAGCGTGTCGAGGACGGCGGCGGGAGCGCGGGGCAGCAGCGCCAGCACGGCCTCCTCGGCTTCCTCGTGGCGGAGTTCACGGATCGCTTCGAGGCAGGGCGCCGGTAGCCGCGCCGACGGGAGCATACGGGTGACCGCCGCCCCGATCGGGAGGTCGCCCGTCCCCTGCCCGGCCAGGGCGACGAGCAGGGCGAGGCGGCGGGGCCCGCACGGGTCGTCCGCGGGTGTCCCGGTGAGCAGGTCCAGGACCGCCCGGCGGCAGGTGTAGAGGACCGTGGCGACCGTGCGGGGGTCGATCGAGTGGTCGGCCAGCGCCAGCGCGACAACGGCCGGCGCCTGGGACACGTCGGGGAAGTGCCCCCGCCGGTGGAGCCCTTGCAGACAGCTCAGGGCGGGCCCGCCGAGAAGCAGCGGGTCCTGGGCGGCGATGTCCAGGAGCGCGCCGATGTCACCGCGTTCCGCCAGGTCCCCGAGGAGTTCGAGGGCCTGGCGCCGTACGTCCGGGGGCGCGGCGGAGTCGGCCGCCGTGCGCGTCAGCAGGGGCCCGTGCCCGTGCCGGGCGGCCGCGGTGAGCGCGAGGGCGGACACGGGCGCGCCGTGCGTGGGGCCGAGGTACGGGGCGAACCGGGTGGCCGGCAGGGGGTCCGTCGCCGCCCAGGGCTCGGCCAGTTCCTCCAGCGCGGCGGCCGCGGCGGCCGTGTCGTCCGGGCCGGTGCCGAGCAGCCCGGCCAGCTGGTCCCTCGCGGGCCCGGGTGCCAGCAGTCCGGCGTGCAGGCCCTGTCGTATCAGCCGTACCGCCTCCGTCCGGAGGACGGGGTCACGGGCGCCCAGGACCTCGGCCACGAGCCGGTCCGGGCGGTGGGCGTCCCCGGCGTCGATGGCGCGCACCGCCCGGTGGAGCGTCTCCCCCGGCCGCTCGTGCCGCAGCGCCGAGGGGTCCGTGAGGAGTTCGGCCCGCAGCCAGGCGATCCGCACGCGGGCCGGGGACGCGGCGGCACGCCAGGCGGGGATCGCTCCGGGCGGGAGGTGGATTCCGAGGCGCCCGTAGAGCCCGGCCAGCAGGAGCGACTCGTCCGGCGGCCCGGGGACGTCACGCGGCAGCAGTGCCGCCAGTTCGGCCGCCTCGCCCGCCGGGAGCCGGGGCCGCGCCGCCCGCTCGGCGAGAAGGGACAGCCCCCGGTACCTCGTACGGCGGTCCTCGTGTCCGATGAGCGGCGCGAGCTCGGAGACCGGGCGGAGGGCCATGACCGTGTCACGGCGCGGGAGCCTCCGCGGAGTCCAGGTGTCTGCCGGCGTCGTCGTCACCGTGGCATTTTAGGTGCGTACGGGACGTCCCGGCCGGAGATTGCCGGCGCCCTCAGCCGACCGGCCGGCCCACCGTCCCGACCCGGGCGGCGAGTTGCTCGCGCAGCCGGGTCAGACGCGCGATCTCCGCGTCGAGCACCGCCAGTCTCCGCGAGGCCACCCCTTCGCTCCCCGGGCCCCCGTCCCCGCCGCCGCATCTCGGGGGCGGGCTGTCCATCAGCAGATCGAGACGGTCCGCGCACCGGCTCAGGTCCTCCACGGTGAGTCCGAGGGACAGCAGCTCGCGGATGAACCCGACCCGCGCCACATCGCGCGCGCCGTACTGCCGCTGTCCCGTGGCGCTGCGCGCCGGCGGGGGCAGCAGCCCTCGCTCCTCGTAGAACCGAAGCGCTCTCGGCGTCGTGCCCGCGGCCGCCGCGGCGTCACCGATCCGCATCCCCACCCCCCGCTGTGTGCCGTCCCGGTGCTACAGCTCGACCACCACCGTGCCGAGGTGCTGCCCGTCCATCAACTCGTGCAACGCGGCAGGGGCGTTGCGTATGCCCGGGATCCGTACGTGCGGGAAGGTGATCTCCCCGGAGCGCAGCCACGCCCCGAACGCCCGGGTCCACTCGCCATGGGCCTCCGGGTGGTCGAGGCCGGAGATCCCCCGCATCGTGATGCGCTTGACCACCAGCTGGAAGGTGTCGATCTCGACCGGTGCCGTGGCGCCCCCGCCCTTCCCCGAGAGCTGGCCCGCCAGCGTCCCGATCAGGACGAACCGGGCGCCGGGCCGCGCCGCCCGTACGGCCGCGCGCAGCTGCTCGCCCCCGACCATGTCGACAAAGACATCAATACCCTCGGGGGCCGCCTCCGCCAGCCGGTCGGAGAAGGAGTGTTCGGGGTCCCTCAGCACGACGGCGTCGTACCCGAGGCCGTCCGTCATCCGCTCGGCCTTGGCCGGCGAGCCGGTGCTTCCGATGACCCGTCCGGCCCCGAGCAGCCGGGCGATCCGGCCTGCCACGGAGCCGATCCCTCCCGCTCCGCCCGAGACGAACACGGTCTCCCCCGGCTGGAGTCCGGCGACCCGGGTGAGCGCCGTGTACGCCAGGGAGCCCTGGGAGAGGTGGGCCGCCGGGTCGGGCAGAGCGCCGTCGTCGAGCAGGACGCACTCCGTGGCCGGCACCACCGCGTACTCCCGCCAGCCGAGGAAGTGCGAGACCAGCGCGCCCACGGGCGGTCCGGCGGTGCCCGGCCGGGCCACCACCTCACCGACGGACGGGCCGAACAGCGTGTCACCGGGGGCCAGCCCGGGGAAGGGCGCGCCCTCCGCCCCGCCGGAGACGAGGATGCGCAGGGCGGGGAAGACCTGGAAGTACGTGTTGCGTACGAGCACCTCCCCCTCCCCCGGCACCGGGAGCGGCTGCTCCACGACGTGGAAGTGCTCGGGACGCGGCAGGCCCTCGGGGACGGCCGCGAGCCGTACCTCACGGGAGAGCCGGGGCAGGGTCGGGCGTGCGGTCATCGGCGGACTCCTCGTCTGCGCGCTCCGGGCCCGGGTGGCCGGAGCACGCAGACGCTAAGCCCTCACCCATGCGTCAGGGTCAAGCGCCGGAAGCGCTCAGGAGTTCTTGGCGGAGGCCAGGTGGGCGAAGACAACCACGTTGTCCTCGTAGTCCTTCTTCTTCTTGTCGTACACGCCGCCGCAGGTGATCAGACGCAGCTGGGCGGAACCGGTGTCGGCGTACACCCGATCGTTCGGGAAGTCGTCCTTGCTGAAGGTCTCGACCGAATCGACCTTGAAGGTGGCGACCACGCCGTCCTCGCGGGTGATGTCGACGGTGTTGCCCGCCTTGAGCGTGCTGAGCAGCAGGAACACGGCGGGGCCGGTCTTGGTGTCGACGTGCCCGGCCACCACCGAGGTGCCGCGCTCGCCGGGAGTGGCGCCGTTCTTGAACCAGCCCGCGAGGTTCGCGTCGTTCGCGGGCGGCGCGTCCAGCTGCCCGGAGGGGCCGATCGACAGCGGCGTGAAGGGCGCGTCGACCGCGATCGACTTGATCGAGATCCGCCTGGGATTCGACGGGGGCAGTCCCGGCGGGGCCTTGGTGGCCGATGCCGAGGGGGCCGGTGAGGCGGATGCCGAGGCGGCGGGGAGGGAGACCACGGCGGGAGCCGGGGGCACTCCGGCGGACGCGTCGAAGGAGTTGTAGACGAGGAGGAAGCCCAGCCCCACCGCCGCGACGGGCCACAGCAGGGAACGGCCGAGGGCAGGGGAGGCGGGGTCTTTTTCGGACGACGGCTGCGGGGCGGCCATGCGCATGCTGCCTTTCGCGTACGGGAGGGGCGGGCCTGCGGTACGGGCGGCCCGTCGTTCGGGAGGCACGGGCCGGCGGTACGGGGAAATCGGCGCGGCCACCGCCCCGGTGAGGGCGGCGGCCACGACAGGATTCATTCAGTACGGGGCGCCCGTCAGGCGGCCGCGGTACCCGAGGCGTTGCGGCGGCGCAGCTTGTACGCGGCGGCACCCAGGCCACCGAGCATCAGCACCGAGCCGGCGGCCAGGCCGCTGCCGGAGAGCGCCATCGCGCCACCGCCGGTGTGGACGCCGCCCTCGGGCTTCTCGTGCTTCCAGGTCTTCTCGCTGTCGCCGGAGCCGGAGTCGGAGCCGGACTCCTTGTCCTTCTGCCAGTCGTCGGACGACAGGCCGGCCAGCGCACCGCCACCGGCGTGCACGCCACCCTCCGGCTTCTCGTGCTTCCACGAGTCCGGCTTCTCACGGTCGTCGTTGCTGCCGGAACCGGAGTCCTTCTCCTTGTCCTTCTGCCAGTCGTCCGACGACAGGCCGGCCAGCGCACCGCCACCGGCGTGGACACCGCCCTCCGGCTTCTCGTGCTTCCACGAGTCCGGCTTCTCACGGTCGTCGTTGCTGCCGGAACCGGAGTCCTTCTCCTTGTCCTTCTGCCAGTCGTC